>NZ_MDHN01000046.1 GCF_001757105.1 Alteromonas confluentis | reverse complement strand
TTAGGCGTTGTATGGTTAAGCCTCACGGGCAATTAGTACAGGTTAGCTTAATGCCTTGCAACACTTCCACATCCTGCCTATCAACGTTGTCGTCTTCAACAACCCTTCAGAGAACTTAAAGTTCAGGGATGACTCATCTTGGGGCTCGCTTCCCGCTTAGATGCTTTCAGCGGTTATCGATTCCGAACGTAGCTACCGGGCAATGCCTTTGGCAAAACAACCCGAACACCAGCGGTTCGTCCACTCCGGTCCTCTCGTACTAGGAGCAGCTCCCCTCAATCATCCAACGCCCACACCAGATAGGGACCGAACTGTCTCACGACGTTCTAAACCCAGCTCGCGTACCACTTTAAATGGCGAACAGCCATACCCTTGGGACCGACTTCAGCCCCAGGATGTGATGAGCCGACATCGAGGTGCCAAACACCGCCGTCGATATGAACTCTTGGGCGGTATCAGCCTGTTATCCCCGGAGTACCTTTTATCCGTTGAGCGATGGCCCTTCCATACAGAACCACCGGATCACTATGACCTACTTTCGTACCTGCTCGACGTGTCTGTCTCGCAGTTAAGCTAGCTTATGCCATTGCACTAACCTCACGATGTCCGACCGTGATTAGCTAACCTTCGTGCTCCTCCGTTACTATTTGGGAGGAGACCGCCCCAGTCAAACTACCCACCAGACACTGTCCGCAATCCCGATTAGGGACCAACGTTAGAACATCAAACATACCAGGGTGGTATTTCAAGGACGGCTCCATATGAACTGGCGTCCATATTTCAAAGCCTCCCACCTATCCTACACAAGTAGGTTCAATGTTCAGTGCCAAGCTGTAGTAAAGGTTCACGGGGTCTTTCCGTCTAGGTGCGGGTACACAGCATCTTCACTGCGATTTCAATTTCACTGAGTCTCGGGTGGAGACAGCGTGGCCATGGTTACACCATTCGTGCAGGTCGGAACTTACCCGACAAGGAATTTCGCTACCTTAGGACCGTTATAGTTACGGCCGCCGTTTACCGGGGCTTCGATCAAGAGCTTCGCTTACGCTAACCCCATCAATTAACCTTCCGGCACCGGGCAGGTGTCACACCCTATACGTCATCTTTCGATTTAGCAGAGTGCTGTGTTTTTAATAAACAGTCCCAGCCACCTGGTCACTGCGGCCCCCGTGTGCTCAAAGAGCAAGTCTTATCACACGCAGGGGCGTACCTTCTCCCGAAGTTACGGTACAATTTTGCCGAGTTCCTTCACCCGAGTTCTCTCAAGCGCCTTAGTATTCTCTACCTGACCACCTGTGTCGGTTTGGGGTACGGTTCACATAATCATAAGTTTAGAAGCTTTTCCTGGAAGCAGGGCATCAACAACTTCACCACCGTGGTGGCTCGTCTCGTGTCTCGGCCTTAAGTACCCGGATTTACCTAAGCACTCAGCCTACTCACTTTCACTTGGACAACCAACGCCAAGCTTGTCTAGCCTTCTCCGTCCCTCCATCACTGATTATATAAGTACGGGAATATTAACCCGTTTCCCATCGACTACGCATTTCTGCCTCGCCTTAGGGGCCGACTTACCCTGCCCTGATTAGCATGGGACAGGAAACCTTGGTCTTCCGGCGTGCGGGTTTTTCACCCGCATTATCGTTACTCATGTCAGCATTCGCACTTCTGATACCTCCAGCAAACCTCACAGTTCACCTTCAGCGGCTTACAGAACGCTCCCCTACCCAATACGATAAATCGCATTGCCGCAGCTTCGGTATATTGCTTAGCCCCGTTACATCTTCCGCGCAGGCCGACTCGACTAGTGAGCTATTACGCTTTCTTTAAAGGGTGGCTGCTTCTAAGCCAACCTCCTAGCTGTCTTAGCCTTCCCACATCGTTTCCCACTTAGCAATATTTTGGGACCTTAGCTGGCGGTCTGGGTTGTTTCCCTCTTCACGACGGACGTTAGCACCCGCCGTGTGTCTCCCGGATAGTTCTCTTTGGTATTCGGAGTTTGCAAAGGGTTGGTAAGTCGGGATGACCCCCTAGCCTTAACAGTGCTCTACCCCCAAAGGAATTCGTCCGAGGCTCTACCTAAATAGATTTCGGGGAGAACCAGCTATCTCCCGGTTTGATTGGCCTTTCACCCCCAGCCACAAGTCATCCCCGCCTTTTTCAACAGGCGTGGGTTCGGTCCTCCAGTTGATGTTACTCAACCTTCAACCTGCCCATGGCTAGATCACCGGGTTTCGGGTCTATACCTAGCAACTCAACGCGCAGTTAACACTCGCTTTCGCTACGGCTCCGCTATTCGCTTAACCTTGCTACTAAATATAAGTCGCTGACCCATTATACAAAAGGTACGCAGTCACCCCGAAGGGCTCCCACTGCTTGTACGTATACGGTTTCAGGTTCTATTTCACTCCCCTCACAGGGGTTCTTTTCGCCTTTCCCTCACGGTACTGGTTCACTATCGGTCAGTAAGGAGTATTTAGCCTTGGAGGATGGTCCCCCCATCTTCAGTCAAGATAACACGTGTCCCGACCTACTTAATATGTACCTGTTGCAACTTCGTGTACGGGACTATCACCCTGTACCGTTAAACTTTCCAGAATATTCCACTATCACAACAGATATCGGCTAGTCCCCTTTCGCTCGCCGCTACTCAGGGAATCTCGGTTGATTTCTTTTCCTCCGGGTACTTAGATGTTTCAGTTCCCCGGGTTTGCCTCGTTAACCTATGTATTCAGTTAACGATACCCGCAAGCGGGTGGGTTTCCCCATTCGGACATCGATGGCTCAAATGCGTTTTGTCAACTCGCCACCGCTTTTCGCAGACTTACACGTCCTTCATCGCCTCTTACTGCCAAGGCATCCACCGTATACGCTTAGTCACTTAACCATACAACCCTAAATAGCTTCCGCTTGAGTTTCCTTAAGCGTCGCTATTACCTCTTCTCAACATGAGTAGTGAGAGAGTGAATAGCTATTACAGGATTATCCAAGAGTTGCGACAACTCAAAAGGATGGATTCTCCTGCGCCTACCCCCGCCTTTTTATCCGGGGTCAGGTGTGCATTAAAGCACTGCTGTATGCATGACTGTCTAATCATTTGTCAGATAGAGTAGCGTGAAAGAACATCTTTTCGATATTCTCAGTTACTCAATTTGATTGATTACTAATATCAGCTTTCCAAATTGTTAAAGAACAGGTTTAGAGTAAAAAAACCCTAATCAATACTTACTCGATGAGTAAAAATTCATTAGGATTTGTTTATTTCTGACCAAGTGTTTACTTAATACATCCAATCTTTTTCAGACAAGGAAGATGAAACCGTAGTGTGTTCCAGCACATGAGGTTTTATCTGACGCCGTATGAGAAAGATTTGGTAGGCTTGGGCAGACTTGAACTGCCGACCTCACCCTTATCAGGGGTGCGCTCTAACCAGCTGAGCTACAAGCCTAAGGATGGTGGAGCTAAGCAGGATCGAACTGCTGACCTCCTGAATGCAAATCAGGCGCTCTCCCAGCTGAGCTATAGCCCCATATAGACTTGGTCGTTCTTTTGTTTAACAAAACAATCTGTGTGAACACTACGCTAAAAGGCAGTTGACGATTTTTAAGGTAAGGAGGTGATCCAACCCCAGGTTCCCCTAGGGTTACCTTGTTACGACTTCACCCCAGTCATGAAACACAAAGTGGTAATCGTCCTCCCGAAGGTTAGACTAACTACTTCTTTTGCATCCCACTCCCATGGTGTGACGGGCGGTGTGTACAAGGCCCGGGAACGTATTCACCGCAGTATGCTGACCTGCGATTACTAGCGATTCCGACTTCATGGAGTCGAGTTGCAGACTCCAATCCGGACTACGATATTCTTTAAGGGGTCCGCTCCACATCGCTGTCTTGCTTCCCTCTGTAAATACCATTGTAGCACGTGTGTAGCCCTACACGTAAGGGCCATGATGACTTGACGTCGTCCCCACCTTCCTCCGGTTTGTCACCGGCAGTCTCCTTAAAGTGCCCAACCAAATGCTGGCAACTAAGGACAAGGGTTGCGCTCGTTGCGGGACTTAACCCAACATCTCACGACACGAGCTGACGACAGCCATGCAGCACCTGTGTCAGAGTTCCCGAAGGCACTAATCCATCTCTGGAAAATTCTCTGCATGTCAAGTGTAGGTAAGGTTCTTCGCGTTGCTTCGAATTAAACCACATGCTCCACCGCTTGTGCGGGCCCCCGTCAATTCATTTGAGTTTTAACCTTGCGGCCGTACTCCCCAGGCGGTCTACTTA
>NZ_MDHN01000045.1 GCF_001757105.1 Alteromonas confluentis | reverse complement strand
ATGTCCGCTTCTGACCCAGGCTGTGTGAAAACGCTGATCACTTTTTGGTCTAAAAAGCCGCTTATTATGATCAAGTAATCTAATTGTTTCGGTAGTTAATTGATATAATAATCAGCATGTTAATGAACTTTGATGACTGATTATGACGAATCACATTAAAGGAGAATGTCGTATTCAAGCGACTTTATTCCCAGAGATTTTGGATGACTTTATCAGTGAAGATAACCCCGTTCGTATTGTTGACGTTTTCGTCAATGAACTTGATTTGCAAGAATTAGGTTTTGAACGTGTTCAGGCTAAATCAACGGGCCGCCCAGGTTATCACCCAGCCACTTTATTAAAGCTTTATATCTACGGCTATCTCAACCGTATTCAATCTTCTCGTCGACTGGAAACAGAAACCAACCGTAATCTTGAACTCATGTGGTTATTGGAACGTTTAGCGCCGGACTTTAAAACTATCGCTGATTTCCGACGTGATAACGGCGAAGGAATCAAGTTGGCTTGCCGTCATTTTGTCATTTTATGTCGAGAGCTGAATATGTTCAGTGAGGGCGTTGTCGCCATTGACGGTAGTAAATTCAAAGCCGTAAACAGTAAGACGAATAACTTTACGTCTAAGAAAGCCAATGACCTGATTGCTCGCGTTGAGGCGAAAATTTCTAAATATCTGTTGGAGCTTGACGAAGTAGACCGCAAAGAAGTTCCAGATAATCGAGTAAGAATGGTGAAGGATAAACTGGCTTGGTTTAAGAAAAGGCTAGGTGAATTACAGGAAATGAAGCGGGTAGTAGAAGCGCACCCAGACAAACAGGTATCACTAACCGATCCCGATGCCAGATTGCTTAAAACCAGAAATATGGAACGCCAAGTTTGCTATAACATCCAAAGCGCGGTTGATACAAAGCATCATCTTATTGTCTGTCATGATGTTACAAATACTAACGACCGTGGCGAGCTAGCAAGGATGACCAAACTCACGCAAGAAATATTAAATAGAAAAGATATCACTTCTCTGGCAGATAAAGGCTACTACAGCCGTCAGGATATCAAAGCGACACTGGACCTTGGCGCTGAAACTTTAGTCCCTAAAACAGATACCTCTGGCTCGGAAAGAAAGGGTATCTTCAATCGCTCCAAATTCAAATACGACCCCACTAAAGATATCTATTCCTGCCCTGCTGGCGAAGAAATGATAAATAGAATGAGAACCGTCGAAGATGGTTTGGAATTAGATGTCTACTTCAATCATAACGCGTGCAAGGAGTGTAAAATTCGGAACCAGTGTACCACCTCAAAGCGCGAGCCAAGACGAATGAAACGCTGGATTCATGAGGCAGAAGCTGAAGCCATGCTGGAACGTCTAGCAAACGCCCCCGAAACACCAGTGATCCGAAAACAAACTGTTGAGCACCCTTTCGGGACGATAAAAATGTGGATGGGCGCAACTCACTTTCTGACAAGACGATTCAAAAACGTCAGTACCGAGATGAGTCTCCATGTTCTTGCTTACAACATGAAGAGAATGATGGCAATTATGGGCGTGCAGGCACTAACAAAAGCCATCAGAGAAGGATAATCCCTGACAATCTGACTCGCCTCCGGTAAATTCAGGTGTTGTAGAAAATCGCGATCGAAATCTTCTTCGACGATTTCAAAATATGGATATTCATCGCCTTCGACAAGCAAGTGTGTTTTCACACAGTCTGGACCAATTTCGGAAATGCAGCCATTGAAATCTCAATGACTGCTTTAGACAAATGACGGACATTCAAGCCGGAATGAAATTTGATAGTTTTAACGTCATTTGGCGAAAGAGAGCTGAACCACACTAAGTCGACAATATCTATTATTATTGACGATCCGATCGGTTTTGATGGCGGTCATTTGCTTTTGGCTTTTGAATTTGTCCAGACTTACTTTTTTGCTCTTGCTTTGATTCCGTGACTATTTCAATGGTCTGTTGCACTTTTGGATCGGGCAATAACATTTGCACTAGCATGCCAAAAGCCATTGCAGCGCCTTTCTTCTTGCGTGCCCATCTGTACATCAGATAAAAAAAACCTAAAACTGCGGCAAAGCCTAAGCACACAAATAATATTAATAAATGGTCGTACGAAATTATCATTCGTTAATCTCCTAAAATTGCTGAAAATTTAATAAGGAAGTAAGGAGATTAAGCTGGCAGCGCAGAGTGGTAATATTGAAATGAAATGAGGTTAATAGATTGATTTAGAAAGTGTTCTTGAAACCAGTCAGGCGGGTTTAATGCAAAGTTATCAGTTAATAGAAATAATGCTACATTTGCGATTTGCCAGAAGCTTTCCGCGAAATCAACTGACTTATCATTTGACGCATTCAGAGAATCGACATGTTTCGGTGTAAAGCTCGCTTCTACGGCATTTTGTTGTATGTCTGGCTCTAGGTATTCCACATAAAGAGTTTCCAGATAAGCAAAAGCACCGGCTATCAACCAAAATGAGGTTAACAGCTTTATCCAAAATAAATTGCGTACTTTATATTTCATACGTGGAAGTATGAGGGCAATGTGCCAATTTACAAGTTACAAAAGGCGAGTACATTACTACTAAAATCGTCATTTTTTCATCTCAATAGTATGCATCAGTGACTGACAAGTACCTGCCCAAATTTTACAGCTTTAGACAAAGAACGGACATTTTTTCAATTTTTGAAGATTGTTGATAACATCGATTGTCACCTAGTTATCCCCTTTTTAATAAAGGGGTATAAAACTAGGTGTACAGCCGCTGACAATAAGGCAAGAACTAACACAAATACGGTCGGTAATACTGAGCCAAACGCTACCATCATGCCGAATACAAATCCAAGTATATATTGCGGTTGATAAATCCTCACAATGAGAGATATAGCGAGCAATATCGGCCCAAGCCATGATACCAGTGGCTTAATATTGTTAAGAAACACTACTGATACAATTACGCCAACTAATATCGCCGATATCCATCCGACAATTACTTTTTTATCAAAGGGTGAAGCTGAGTACTTTTCGTGTAAACCAGTGCATATGTATGTGAGTACTGGAATTAACAGTGCTCCCCAAGCATTGGTCAATGAAGGCATGTTTTTATCATGAAGAATATAATGACTGGGTATTCCTCCGTTGAAAAACTGAAATGCTAATAATAGCCAGATGCCTAAACTGGCGAATAACGTCAAACCTATCTTTTTGCTCAAGAATGCCGCTCCCTTATGCTATTTAGATTCATATTACCTTGCGAATAGTGATACGAAATAGCAGTTTGTTGTAACAAGCTTTTCCAGAAGTTACGTTTTGAAATATTGTAAGTAAGAATTGAATGAAGCCCATCAAAACAAATCGACTACAGCGCCTCTTGAGTTTTACTGATACTATACGCGGCGACATTACCGGGCCAAAATATCAACCAATTACGATGCCCGGATCAGCACTTATTCGGACATACCATGGCACTGAAAGCGACCATCTTTAAAGCGGACATTTCGATTACCGATATGGACCGTAATTACTATAACGATCATAACTTAACCATTGCTCGACATCCTTCCGAGAACGACGAGCGCATGATGCTGCGGCTGATTGCCTTTATTGTTAATGCCCACGAGCGTCTGCAGTTTACAAAAGGGCTTTCTGACGACGATGTGCCTGATCTCTGGCAGAAAAGCTACAGTGATGAAATCGAGCTTTGGATTGAGCTGTGTCAGCCGTCGGAGCAGAGAATTAAGAAGGGCTGTAATCAGAGTCAACAGATGACGATTTATGCCTATGCAGACAATAGCTTTGATGTGTGGTGGAAAAAAGAGAGCAGCAAACTGCAAATGCGGAAGAATTTATCGGTCTTTACTGTGCCTGAAAGCTTGGCCGCGCAGTTGGCTAAAGCTGTTCAGCGTTCAATGCAAATTCAGGTTACCATTCAAGACGGCCAAATGTGGTTAACCATTGATGGTTCGGAAACGAGCCAGAGTTTGGAAGTCGACATTCAGAAGCACATGTAATGAAAAAACTCTCTTCGGTACAGTTAAAACAACAGGCTATAGTTGGCGACATCTGCGACACCATTGAAGCTGAAGGGCGAGCGGCTCTGGCGGGTTTTGTTCAATGCTGGTTCAGTGTGGAATATCACCAGTTTCCAGGATCACTGTTATTGCGTTTTCAGTTTGAAAATGAGGACGCGCTGAAAGCGGCGGAGCCGGAATTAAAAAACTGGCAACGACGATTAAGCGCTATGCTACTTAAAAAGGGAGTCGTATTAAAAGATATGCGTCGCCATTTGTTGTTTACCGTTTTAGGACCTGACGACTAAAAAGTTTACCGCAGTTTAGTCATGCAACATTGTTTGTGTTTCTTGCCACTGCCACAAAAACATGGGTCGTTCCGGCCCATTTTTACACTGCCGGTATCATTATGCATTTCACCAGTATGGTAACGCCAGTGGCCATCTTCCTGCACAAAAGATGAAGTTTCGTGCATGAGTCCGAGTTTCTTTCCTTCGCTGAACCAAGCTTTGAATTCCACTGTGTCTATGTCTGCGTGACATACATCGAGATGTAACCAATGCGTATTGGCTGCACTGGCCTGTAGATCTTGAGTGGTTAGCTGGCTTCGTTTTTCTCGGCTGTATGTCGCTAAAATATAATCAAATCGCCCAACTTTGTATGCGCTATAACGGGAACGCATTAATTGTTCTGCGTTAGGTGTGGCAATGCCATCGTCTAATAATGGGCCGCAGCATTGCTTATATTCCCGTTGACTGTTGCAGTAACAAAGCATGTTTTACACTCCTGATGAATCTGGGGCGAGTGTACATGCAAGGCGGATAATTACCAAGGACCCATAACAACGTTCTTACGTTGCTGGCCATTTTCTTCATTAGTGACTTTCAGGTTAACCACAGAAACCGCATAACGCTGGCATAACTGTTTAATAATAACCCGTTGTGCTTCATCTAATGCTAAGTTCTCAACATAAATGGTTTTACATTGACCAGAAGTTATCAATCGGGAGATCCATGCTGGGACTTGTTCTTCGGCGGGCTTCTGCATGCGAATAGTGTGCGGAACATCTTTTTTAAACGCAACAGATTCGGCAAGTAGATAAGACCAACCGCGTATGCGGGTTACTTCTTTAGGTTCACCATCGAATGCAAAACTTAATTGAACTACGTTATTTGAATGTGCCATAACAATGCCTGTTTGTTTATACAGTGTATGGGTATACAGTACTTTGTGTTTGTATATTGGGCAAGTCTTTTTTGCATAAAAAAACACCGCAGGTTGTGCGGTGTTTATTAAGTTTATGATTTAATGGTGTTTTTATTTAAAACTTTTTTAGCTTCGTAAATCGTAAGGCGATGAGCACTACTGCGGCTATCCAGTAGTATACAGGTTCTTGCCAAGCCGTTTTCAACGACCAGGTATAATGGAGCACAATAAGCACCAGCGCGAGGTAGACTAAGTTATGCAATGGTTGCCACTTCTGTCGCATTCTTTTACGCACAATCATGGGGGAAGTGATGGTTAAAGCAAACAGAATGAGCAGTGCCAACATGCCCACAAGAATATAGGGCCGACTAACGATTTCCTCTGCCACCAGTGACATATCAAACTGCAATTCAAACGCAATATAGGTAAACAGGTGAAACAGTCCATAAACAAACACATATACGCCTGCCATTCGCCGACATTTTATTAAATCGCCGCAGGGAAGGCGCCGAGCAAAATGTGAGAGACAAAGACTGAAAAACAACATGAGCAACGCAATAATGCCGCTTGAGTGCAACAATGCTTCAACGGGGTCGCCGCCAAGATTATCGTTCACACCAGCCATGAATAGCCAAACGAGATAGCCAAGTGCCAGACTGTGATAAAAAGCCTTGATGCCGTTAACCTGCAACTTGGTTAAACGGACGGGTCGGTTAAACAGCGTTTTCATTAATAGTTTCTGGTTAAATCCATGCCGGTATACAAACTTGCCACTTCCTCATAACCATTGAATGGTAACGTTGGTATACGCTTCTGGTTAAACAAGCCACCTGTCGTGATACGTCTTTCACTGGCCTGACTCCATCGAGGGTGATCTACCGCAGGATTCACGTTTGCGTAGAAACCGTATTCCTGATGTGCCAGTCGTTTCCAGGTTGTAGGAGGCTCTTTGTCAGTAAGCGTAATTTTCACCACCGATTTGATGCTTTTAAAGCCGTATTTCCATGGCACAACGAGCCTAATGGGTGCGCCATTTTGCGGAGGAAGGGTTTTACCATACACACCTACCGATAACATGGTAAGCGGGTGAGCAGCTTCATCGATACGTAAGCCTTCAACATAGGGGTAATCAATGCCACCACCGACAAAGCGGCTTTTCTGACCGGGCATTTGTTTCGGATCGTACAACGTCTGGAAGGCCACATATTTGGCACTGGATAATGGCTTAGCGGCTGCAAGCAGGCTACTTAACTGAAAGCCCGTCCATGGGATCACCATCGACCAGGCTTCCACACAGCGCATGCGATAAATTCTCTCCTCAAGCGCGAACTTACTGTAGAGATCTTCATAGTTCAGAGTAAGCGGTTGCTCTACCAGACCATCGATGGTGAGCGACCAGGGATCAACATTAAAGCCTTGTGCGTTTTCAACCGGATCACCTTTGTCGGTGCCGAATTCATAGAAATTATTAAACGAGCTGACCTTGTCATACGGCGTTAACGTTTCATCAATAGCGAACTTTTTATTACGGGTATAATCGAGATCACGAGTTTGAAATACTGACTTTTCCTCATCGTCGTCGGTAAACCAGCCGAAAGCCGATGCGGGTTGGCTCATCAACGAACCCAGTCCGATGAAACCCATAGACTTCAGCAACTGTCGGCGTTGAGCGTATACCGACTCATCGGTAACGTCGTTGTCGGTAAGCTTCACGGATGGATTGAAAAGGCGAGGCATCTGAAATCCTTTGGTTGTGCTATTTACTCATTGATACTCAATGGACCACAAACAGACCGGATAAATTTCAATTAAATTTATGTCACCCAGGATAAAAAGCTGTTTCTAAGCTTTTATATGTCTACTGGGAGGTTAGTTGAATCCGTCGAATTGCGCCGTTTGGTTGGGCAAAAACAGACTGGCATACATACGAGCTGCGAAATCGTCAGTCATGCCGGAAATGTAATCCGCTATGACTCTGAAACCATTATCGACTTGTTGCGCTTTCTGCCAGCGCGCCCGGGTGTTGTCTGGTAATAACCGTTCTGGCTCAGCACTAAATGCTTCGAACAATTCCATCACGGTTTGTTGCCCTTTAAACTCAAGAATTTGTACTTCGGTTTTGCGGATCACAAATTTAAGAACGAAGTCTTTAAAAAGTGCAAGTGCAGCAAAGTGGTCTTCTGGCATTACTGCCTGATAACGCAGCAGAGGGTGGTTAAATGCCTCCAGGCTACGAATTTCAATGGCGGTGATAAAACTGTTCACCAGTGCGCCGATGGCATTTTTACGCTTGTGGTGGGTGTTACTGAATAAGCGCTCAGTCAGCGATAAAATATTGTCGGAAAGCCAAGGTACGCCAAGTTTGTTCAATGGCACGGCAACGGCTTCCATAAAGGCGCTTTGGCTTACCATCTTCATCACAATGGCATCTTCAAGATCATGAATGCCGTAAGCGATGTCGTCAGCCAGTTCCATTATTGAGCAATCAAACGATTTAAAGCGGGTTTTACCGTGATTAATATCCGATTGGCTGAAGTCCATGAATTGTTCGCAATCGTTATGATCAAGGGGCTCCAATAACCAGTCAAACAGTGGCTGATCGCAGCGATACAAACCCTTTGGCGGATGCCAGTGTGAGGCCTGTAATTGTCGGTATGAAGATGGCCGCGTGTCTAAACAGGCTGGATTGGTAAGGGTGTCGATAAAATTCGGATACTTTACCAGCCCAAGTACACTGCGCCGACACAGATTCATACCATGGTTTTCAGTGTACGGCTCGAGTTCACAAATGATGCGGAACGTTTGCCCGTTCCCTTCGAATCCACCGTGGTCGTGCATCATGTAATTCAGGGCGATTTCGCCACCATGACCAAACGGCGGATGGCCAATATCATGAGCCAGACACAGGGTTTCAATTAAGCTGGCGTCCAGTTGTAATTCTTCCGTTTGCTTCGGAAACTTACCTTGTAACTGAGCGGTAATGCCGGTACCAATTTGCGCCGCTTCCAATGAATGAGTGAGGCGGGTTCGGTAGAAGTCACTTAAACCGGCACCGAGAACCTGTGTTTTTGCCTGTAAACGCCGGAATGCGGCAGAGTGTAACACCCGTGCTTTGTCACGCTGATAAGGATTGCGATGATCACCATCGCGAGATTGGCTACGGGGAAGGCGTCGTTCACACCAGGGAGAAGAAAAATCCAGCATTATGTCACTGACCTGTCACTGCTTTTCAGGCAATTGGCTAAAATTAAAACATACCACTGATTGACGATTTACACCAACTGGCGGTTTGTACATGCATTATCAAATCGGCAAAGTAAAAGTTTTAAATATCTTGCTGAGACAGTTCGTCAACGCTGACTAAACAGTTATCGGTGAAGGTATCGAACAGAAACCGAACCTCTGGCAGCTTTTCTTTAAAGTGCGCCAACATGCCGTCGAGGCGGTCACGAACGGGAATAAATTCACGGTTACCAAACGCAATTTCGTCGCAGGCTTTGAGGTAAGCAGAAATTAAATCGGCTGCTTTAACCAGTGTTTTGTATTCCGGATCAACCTGCTGTTGTATTACTAATGAGGAAAAGTGCTTTTGCAGCGAGGCTGGCAACGAGGCGATACATTCTCGTTCTGCCACATCTTCGAGCTTCTTAAACTCGCGTGTAATATGGGGATTATGATATTTGGTTACATGGTTAATATCAGATAACTTGGTTTCTGATACTTCATGATACAGGGCGACGGTAGCCGCTCTGTCTGGATTCAGGGTACCACCGAAATGTTCATTGCGGATCACCGCCAGCAGATGCGCGATGACGGCAACCTGATGGGAGTGCTCGGCAATGTTTTCCTGTTTCACAGTGTGCATGAGTGACCAGCGTTTGATCAGCGGCATGCGTAAAATCCAGGCCAGGAAGGTGCTTTGCTTTTTCATATCAGATTGTCCGTAAAGAAGGTTACGTTAACGGGTACTGACTTTCCCCGTTAACCGATCATACCGCCGGACCGTGCTGACGATAGTGTTTAAAGAATGAACCAATACGGGTGAGGGCGGGTTGCAGAATATCTGCATGGGGCAGAAACACCAGGCGGAAATAGCAGCCTTCCTGCAGATTAAAGGCGCGACCGTGCACTAACAGGATTTTCTCTTCATTCAGCAGGTCGAATATCATCTGCTCATCATTGCTGATGTTAAATTTCTGCGCGTTTACCCGGGCGAAACAATACATGGCACCTTTGGGTTTCACGCAGTGAATGCCAGGAATATCGTTAAGCATGTTAGCAGCAACGTCACGCTGCATTTTTAGGCGACCACCGTCGTGTACCAGATCATTAATACTCTGGTAACCCCCTAAAGCCGTTTGAATGGCACTCTGGCAGGGCACATTGGCACACATTCGCATAGAGGCGAGCATGCTGATCCCTTCAATATAATCCTTTGCGACTCGTTTATTGCCACTTACCAGCAACCAACCCGCACGGAAACCCGCAACACGATAGTTTTTAGACAACCCGCCAAGGGTAACGAAGAATACTTCGTCGGTTAGCGACGCAATGCAGGTATGCTTATAGCCATCGTAAAGGATCTTGTCGTAGATCTCGTCAGAGAAAATGACCAGGCCGTGCTCTTTCGCCACATCGACTACTTGTTGCAGCAGCGCTTTATCGTAAACCGCACCAGTGGGGTTGTTTGGGTTAATCAACACAATGGCACGGGTACGACTGGTTATCTTACTTTTGATATCGTCGATATCTGGGAACCAATCCGCTTCTTCGTCGCAGCGGTAGTGTACCGGCGTACCAGATGACAAACTTACCGCAGCTGTCCACAGCGGATAATCAGGCGCAGGCAGTAATACTTCATCGCCGGTATTCAACAGCGCCTGCATGGACATCATGATCATTTCACTCACCCCATTACCGATAAAGATATCGTTAATGCGAATGTCCTGAATGTTCATCTGCTGGTAGTACTGCATTACCGCTACACGGGCAGCATAAATACCTGAAGAATCTGAGTATCCCTGGGATGTGGGCAGATTATAAATCACATCTTTAAGAATATCGTCTGGCGCTTCGAAGCCGAAAGGCGCTGGGTTACCAATATTCAGTTTTAAAATGCGATGCCCCTCATCTTCCATTTTGCGTGCTTGCGCAGCAATCGGACCTCGAATGTCATAACATACATTGTCCAGTTTATGAGAGCGTTCTACAGGTTTCATTGCGGTATCGATTAGTCGTGAAATAAGGTCGAACAGGGTATCCCATAGAGCAGGGGGATGTTAAGTGGATTTTGTTATCTTTATCATCATTTTATGCTGATATTGCAAAATAGTGTTTGCACGTTGATTTGTTTACCCGCAAATCACTGAGATAGCTTTCATCGGGAGGGGGGAGTTAATGGCGCTGAAAGAACGAAATGAGGTAACAAAAAGCGCAAAATGTAGCCAGGCTAATAGCGAACGAAACGCAAGATTACTCAAAAAAATACCACTTTACTTAGTCAAAAGTAGGGTTGAAATGTAGTTTTATTACAGAATTAGGTGCTAATTAAAGGGCCTTGACCCCAGAAAACCCGTTAAATTTTGTTAAACTTTCAGTTTAGCGGCGGCAAAAAGTGACGTTTCAAGCGTATTTTTTAGATTTTATTTGTCATTAATTTGTTTTTATTATTCCTATTTAATATATGTGTTTTGTATTTATCTTGCCAATTCAATCGCTTATAAATGTGAATAAACGCACACATTAGGTTTTACTAACCTGTTACCCACCTGAAACAAT
Source organism: Alteromonas confluentis (assembly GCF_001757105.1). Lineage (GTDB taxonomy): Bacteria > Pseudomonadota > Gammaproteobacteria > Enterobacterales > Alteromonadaceae > Alteromonas > Alteromonas confluentis. The sequence goes on along the minus strand of NZ_MDHN01000045.1, from coordinate 106,364 downwards.
AATACAACAGCATTAACGCGCATTTTGTAGGATAACTATAAACGTCGAGAGGGCACAGGGTTCTCAAGGCAATAACAACAAGTTCGCCAAAACTTCTGAGGAAATAACTATGAAAGCTATCGTAAAATCTATCGCTGCTGTATTAACTGTTGCTGCTGTATCTTCGCCTGCACTTGCTGCTGACAAAGAATACCGTTTTGTAGGTGACACTCAATTTGCTGGTTTCTGTAAAGCTGTTGCAACTAACGACGTTCGTGCACTGCGCGTTAACCTGAGCCGTAACGTTGGACGTATCGCTGCAACTGAGCGTGAAGTTCTGCGTATGGTTACTGCTGAAGACGGTCTGACTTGTAACGGTGAAAACCTGGTTGATTTCTCAGTAAAACGTGATGCATCAGACGTACACGAGTTCCTGGTTTCACGTAGCTAATTGTGGGTTGGCTAAAGAACAGGGTGAATACCATGCCTCCGTTGGATATTCGCCCTGCTCAATAGCACCGCAATCTTCCCTACCCGGACTTAGCGCTCAGCAATCTGTCCACTTTCAATTTGCTACTTCTTAGCATCTTGTCCACTTGATATCGCATACGCAATAGCGCCACATACGTGAGTGGAACCAGAATTAAGCTGGTAAGCGTTGAAAACACCAAACCCCCAATGATTGCTATCGCCATCGGTGAATAAGCGGGGCCATCGCCACCAATTCTAGTGGTACCTACAGCGAGCGGAATCAATCCTAAAATCGTTGTGGCTACTGTCATTAACACCGGGCGAATACGTGTCATGCAACCCTCAATAACCGCTTCATATAAAGACACACCCTGAACCACTAGCTGATTGATACGGTCTACCAGCACAATGCCATTGTTCACCACAATGCCCATTAGGATTAGCATGCCAATCATTCCCATTACCGACATGGCGGTGCCTGTAATCAAAAAGGCCCAGAAAACGCCGGTAAACGAGAATAACAATGACGTGATTACCGCTGTAGGTAACAAAATGGATTCAAACAGGGCAGCCATAACAATATAAATCATGCAGATGGCCAACAGCATGTTCATCTGCATCACCGCCGTGGCTTCGTCTTGCCGGCGAAAACTGCCATCTAACGTCCACTGATAGCCGGTAGGCATGACAATATATTGCATGGCATTTTCAATACGTTCGCGCGCTTCTTCAACGGTGAGTTCTTCACTGAGGTTTGCGCCAATGGAAAGGGCGGTTTGGCGATAAAAACGGCGGATCTCTGAAAGTTGAGGCTTCATGGTAATATTCGCCACCATATCAAGGGTTATCGGGCGACCATCTTGTTGGCTGATCACAACGCTTTTTAATGTTTGCAACGACGCTGCTTCAGGTTCACCAAACTTCAACTGAACGCCTATTTCACCACTGTCGCCGTAGCGGAACGTTCGCAGATTACTGCCACGTAATGCCGTGCTGATAAGACTGGCAACATCTCGGGGTTTTATGCCCAAACGCCAGGCTTTTTCACTGTTAACCTTAATTTGATATTCCTGTTTTACTGCCCCGACGTCGGCTTTCACATCGTCTAAACCATCGATAGATGCGAGCACGGGAACGATATTGTCAGCCAGTTCACGCAGGCGGGTAGTGGAATCACCTAATAACGTCAATCGAACACCACCGCCACCACCGCTGTTCCATTGAAAAGACGGGCGAGCACGAGCAAACTTTGGCATGTCTTCGCGGATCATGTCTTTAATGGCTGACGCCGGGACCGGCAGTTCATCTTCCAGGGTGATACGGGAGGTGGCGTGCCCCGCTTCGAAATAACTATAAACCTGCTTGATATGGTATTCCTGCTGGTGGCTATACAGAAACTCTTCCATCTTAACCACGGTGCGTTCTACTTCTTCCAAACTGTAATTCTGGGTAATGTGGTAGTTCAGCCAGAATCCGTCTTCGTCGTCGTTACCTTCATCGTCACCACTAACAGCCCCCATGGGGATCGCCGTACTGAGCAAAATAATCATGGCAATTAAACCGGTGACTTTTTGGTGCTTCAACGACCATCTAAGTACGTTGCCGTAGCGGGTAATGTAACCAGGTTGGCTCAAGCTTTTTTGTTCCGGCACTTTTATTTTTGAGACCAGTAACGGGATCAATGTTTGCGACAACAACAGCGAAGCAAACAGAGAAATACAAATCGCAATGGCCACGTGTTCGAGGAAAATCGTGATGTCGATTTTTACGCCAACAATATTTGGCAAGAACACAATAGCGGTGGTGGCGGTACCCGCGATAACTGCCAGGCTAACCCGGTTTATGCCGGTTTGTGTTGCGCGCAGCGCGTTGCTGTCGGTTTGACGAGCCTGAAAAATACTCTCGGTGACGACAACGGCATTGTCTACCAGCATGCCCACGGCCAGCATTAATCCCATCAGTGACAGTATGTTTAACGTGTAACCCATGAGGTACATGAGGCCAAGGGTGATACAAATTGAAAAGGGCACAGAGAGCACGACGATAAGCGTAGAAGACAGCTGTCTGAGAAAGGCATACAAAACAATCACCGATAGTAGCGCACCTAGCAATCCGGCGGCAATGAGATCGCCAAGGGAGGAGCTCACGCTTTTAGCAGTATCTTCCATGACAAATAAGTTGATACCGTTAAATTCTGGGTCCGTTTCTGCTTTCTTAATGACCGCCATCACGCTGTCGGCCACTTCAACCAGGTTGCTTCCGGATTCGCGATAAATGTTAAAGCCAACGGCATAAGTGCGATCAAGATGACGACCTTCGTCGCGTTCAGGACTTTCTAGGCCAACGTCGGCAATGTCCTTTAACTTCACGCCGGGACGCACGATAAAGTTCTTGAAGTCGTCAATGTGGGTGAATTCGCCCATGGGATTCACCAACACTTTATTTTCTGTGCCGAGGGCACCTGCGCTGGCTGAAAAATTAGCCTGACGCAAGCGCTGCACTAATGCTGGCGTATCGATGTTCATAGCAGTCAATTTGGTGGGATTCAGGTGGATCACGATTTGCTTTTTCAGTACACCATAGAGTTCCACTTTGGATACGCCGGGCACGCGTTCTAATGGTTTTTTAAGATTGCGATCTAATAAATCGTAAGCGTTACTCAAATCTCGCTCACTGGACACCCGTAACTGAAAAACGGGCATATCATTGGTGTTGAATTTAAACACCAGAATACGTTCAACGTCATCTGGTAACGTGTTGCGGATGGTATCAATTTTCTCCCGGGCCTCAATGCTCTTGGCTTTGATGTTCTCATCCCAGTCGAATTCAATGAACACCTGGGCACGGTTTTCATAAGATGTGGCCTGTATGCGCTTGATACCCGACATGGTAGCGAGTACCTCCTCAAGCGGGCGAGTGATCATGCGCTCAACTTCAGCGGGGGTGGCATCTTCGTAGGGGACTTCCACAACGATTTGTGGAATATCAATACCCGGGAATTTTTCCAGTGGCAGTAAACGTGACGCCACTGCACCGAAAATCAGCATTGATAAAAAGCACATACACACGGTGACCGGATGACTCAGGGCAAACCTGGCTAAACCCGCTCCTGAACTGCGCGGCGACGGCACTTCTTGCTTATCCATAAGTACGCTCTCCGCTTTCGTTCGCCAGTTCTGTGTTTGTCGTACGGAACGTTTTGGTATCAAACAATTGATACAAAACTGGAATTAACACCAGTGTGAGCAGGGTGGCAAACACCAGTCCAAAAATGACCGTTACAGCCATTGGTGTGCGCACTTCCGCGCCATCACCAAAACCAATAGCCATGGGTAATAGCCCCAGTACGGTGGTGAGGGTGGTCATAATGATGGGGCGCAATCGGCTTTTGCCTGCGTCGATAATGGCTGCTTGTTTCTGCATGCCTGCTGCCCGCGACTGGTTAATTTTGTCCACCAACACAATGGCGTTGTTTACCACAATGCCGCATAGCATGATTAAACCGATAAACACCACTACGGATACATTGGTTCCTGTGATCCACAATCCGAACAGGGAGCCGGCACCGGCTAAAGGTACTGAAAACAAAATAAGTAACGGGTGTAAAAGCGACTCAAACTGGGAGGCCATAACCAGGTAAACCATGAATACTGCCAGCGCGAGAGCAAATTGCAGTGAGGCAAAGCTTTCTTCCATGTCTTCGCTTTGACCGGCTACTTTGGCTTTCATGGATAGTGGCAGTGACACTGTAGCGAGGAGATCTTCAGCCTGGCTAACGGCTTCAGCCAGATCGCCATAGGCCAGGTTAGCGCTAATTAGCACCACTCGTTGTTGACCCACGCGGGTAATTTCCCCCGGACCGGTGCTCATGAACACATCGGCTACAGCAGAGAGCGGTACTGGATAATCACTGTCAGGATTAACAATGATATTGCGTACGTCGTCAACGTTATCCCGCTGTCGCTGCTGGTTGCGAACCAATACATCGATTTTTCGATCTTCAAGACTGTATTGTGTTGCCACCGTGCCGCCAACCTGAGCAGCAATAACATCAGATACCGCTTTTGCATCGAGCTCTAATCTGGCCAGGCGAGCTTCATTAAAGGCAATCTTGAGTTCTGGGTTACCAGACTGCAATGTCGTTGTAATATCGGTAAATCGCGAATCTTGTTCTAGTCTGTCCATGATTAACTGACTGTAACGTTGCAATTGTGACAGTTCATACCCCTGAAGCTGTATTTGCAATGGAGCGGCAAAACTGAAGAGTTCTGGCTCGCCAAACTTACTTTGTACACCCGCTTTAGACGCCAAAAACGCACGCATATTTTGTTTAACGGCATCAATGTCTGTTTGACTGCTGCCTGGCTGCATCACTACGTTTAACTGTCCCCAATGATCGCCGCCTTGCGAGGGCGCCGCACTTAACAAACTACCGGTTCCAGCAAGAGAATACGTACGTGCCACATGGGGTTGTGCATTTGTCACCTCAGCTAGTTCTGCCAAGAGCGCATCGGTTCGTTCAACCCGGGAGCCAGCCGGTAAATTTACTTCTGCGTAAAATTCACCTTGCGACATCTTAGGTATAAGCTCTACGCCAATGCCAGGGATCAGCAGTAAGGATGAACCGGTGAGCAGGGCAGCAATGCCAAGCACTGAAACAGGTTTCTTGAGTGCCGCACGAATAACGTTATCGTAAGTACGTTCAAGTAAAGAAAAGCCTATTGCCACAAAAGCGGTGAGCGGTCGAAATATAAACCCCAGTACCATCGATGTTACCCGCCAAAGGCCCAGGCAAAGTGTCATTAGTACATAGGGTAAATAAACAAATACCACACGAAACGGCAAGGTTAGCGCAAATACTGCCCAGGCGACAAAACCCTGTCGTGGCGGCTTTGGTGGTGTTTCAAAGGTATCACCGTGGGCGGGCGAAGTATTTCGTGAACGGGCTGCCAGCGCTGGGATCAAGGTTAATGCGACAATCAAAGACGCAGCGAGAGCAAATGACACCGTCATCGCTTGGTCGCTAAACAACTGACCGGCCACGCCCTCTACAAAAATCAATGGTACGAAAACGGCCATGGTTGTGAGGGTTGAAGCAACGATAGCACCTGCTACTTCCCGGGTGCCTCGCTCGGCAGCCCGGGCATTGTCACCCGGTTGAGATTTACGGTGACGGTCGATGTTTTCGAGTACCACTATACTGTTGTCAACCAGCAGGCCCACTGCCAAGGCAATACCACCCAAGCTCATGATGTTCAGACTGATATCGTTACCGTACATTAAATTGAAAGTGGCAATAACTGAAACAGGGATCGATACGGAAATGATCAGGGTGGTCCAGAAATCTCGCAGGAACAGGTAGATGACAAGCATGGCGAGTAAGCCACCGATAATCGCTGATGTTTTTACATCATCGATAGCCTGCTTTATGAAGGTACTTTGGTTATAGATAGTGTCCAGATGGTAATTCTGTGGCAAAGCGTCATGCAGAGAAGCGAGCTCTTGATTAACACTGCGGGCCACATCTACGGAGTTGGCATCGCCTTCTTTGTAAATGGCAATTTCAGTACCTTCAACACCGTTAAAACGGGTGATAGCATCTCGCTCTTTGTAATTGTTTTGGATGCTTGCCACGTCTTTAAGTTGAACATTACGGCCCTCGAACTGGCTGATAAACACGTTTCCAATATCGTTAAGGCTGTCGAATTCGTTCAGTGTTCTTACCAGGAAGGCCTGCGAACTCGCGTTTAGACGCCCACCGGCGGCATTCACATTTTCTTCCTGTAAACGGGTGATGATCTGACTCATGCTTACGCCCAGCTGACTGGCTTTACGAGGGTCTACCAGTACCTGAACTTCATTTTCCAGTCCGCCACCTAAGCGAACTGATGCGACACCTTCAACCGACTCCAGTTTGCGTTTAATTTGTTCTTCAGCAAAAAGTCGTAACGTTTTCATCTGACTAATTCGCTGTTCAGTATTGCTGCTTGCGGCATTTTCATTGAGTGACAAACCGAGCTTCATCACCGGGTCCATGCCTGGATTGAATTTCAACAGGCGGGGTTTCTCAACATCCAGGGGCAATTGCAGAATGTCGAGCTTTTCACGTACTTCAAGCGCTGCAAAGTCCATGTCGGTACCCCAACTGAACTGTAAAACGACATCCGATTGCCCAGCCCGGGAAATGGAGCGCACATCTTTTACGCCTTTCACCACGCCGACCGCTTCTTCAATGGGTTTGCTTACCAATTGTTCCAACTCGGCAGGCGCTGCGCCTTCGTAATCTGTGCGAATGGTTAAGGTTGGGTAGGAGAGTTCAGGGAGTAGGTTAACGGAGAGCCTGCTCAACGACACCATACCAAAAAGTAAGATGGCTGCGGTGAACATGGCGATAGCTACCGGGCGGTTAACCGCCAGTTTTACGATATTCATAGTAAACAGTCCTTTTAAAATAAAATCAGCTGTTTACAACTTCAACTGGGGTTTGGTCCTTGAGGTTCTGGTGACCGACGGTAACCACGGTCTCGCTGCCTACCAGGCCGCTGGTAATTTCAACCATATCGCTGTTTTCGAAACCCAAGGTAACGGGTACTTTTAGCGCTTTTCCTTCGCGCACCACGAACACAGTGCTTTGATTATCAATACTGATTAATGCCTGGCGCGGTAACAATGGTGTATCTGAACGGGTGTCATAATTCAGCGCAACTTCGGAGAACATGCCAGCCTTTAATTGTTCATTGTCGTTGGCAACGGTTAGCGTCACTTTAAATGTGCCGGTGGTGGCATCGATGACCGGACTGATCCGTTCTACCCGGGCGGTCACGGTTTCATTCGCCAGGGCAGGAATTGTAAGGGTAGCGGCTTGTGCTTTTTTAATACGAGAGAGCTCGCTTTCTGGCAGATAAACAATACCTTGTAGGGCTTTTTGCTGAACAATGTGGAACATGCGTTCACGTTGGAATGATTCGGTGAGGTTCCCCACCTTCGCATTGCGCTCTGCAATGTAGCCGCTGATCGGTGCGGTAATGGTGGTTTCTTTTAAATCCAATTCGGCTAACTCTACATTGGCGCGTGCAGATTGATACTGTGCCGTGAGCTTTTGAAATGCATCATCACTCACCAGTTTACGGGAGTAAACCTTGTTAATTTTCGCCAGTTCCTGCTCGATACCAGCTAGATCAGCCCGAGCCTTTTCGAGGTTCAATTCATATCGACGTTTATCGAGTTGCGCCAGCACCTGGCCTTTCTCGACGTAATCGCCTTCTTCAACCAAAATGTGTTCAATGATCCCGGCTGCTCTGGCGACCACAAACGCTTCTTCCTTGGCTTCGAGGATCGCTGTGGTGGCGTAATTTGAAGAAATGACACCCCGCGTAATGGTGGTGGTTTCCACCGGAATGCTAACAACAATAACGTCTTTTTTCTTATCGTCTACGGCGCCAGCATCGCCGCAGCCAGTGAGTAGTGAGGTGAGCATCCCTAGAGTAAGAGAGGCGGCTAACAGATGTGTTTTCTTCGTTTCCATGGTCAAAACCCGCAAGGTGAACTGTTATTAGTTATAGGCGGTTATGAGCATCGTGCATGCCAAGGTGTGGAAAACGAAATAATATGTTTTAAATCAGTATGTTATTTTTATTTGTAAGATATGGTGAATTTGAAGAGTCGCTAAATGTGGTCTGAATAACTATTTAATGGTGAATGCCGCCATTGTTATATGGCGGCATTAGGCGAAGCAACGGTTAGGTCCACATGACACAAATGGCCGCTGCCGAGATTAACAGCAAGCCGGCTATTTCGTTCCGTTTAACCGGAGTTTTAAGCATCCATGCGGATATCAACATGGTGGTGAGCACTTCAACCTGACCGAGTGTTTTCACATAAGCCACATACTGAATACTCATGGCACTGAACCAGCACATAGAACCAAAGCAACTGGTTGTACTGGCAGCCAGCGTGAGCGGTAATTGACGGCGAAGTTGGCCAAACACTTCGGGTTCTTTTACCGCGATGTAGCCGGCCAGTAGTGCGGTTTGCACACACAACACCCATAACAACACCCAGGCGGCGCTAACCGGAAACGGTACGTCGAGTAATTGAGCGGCTTCACGGACATACAAAGAGGTAAGGGCGAAGCTACCGCCACAGGCAAGACCAATTAGCGCCGTTTTAATGCTTAGTTCACCCTTTCGGGTTGCACCACTTAATACAAAAACAGCAACAGCGCCGACAACAATTCCAACCCAGCCGAGTAGCGAGAGCTGGCTACCGAAAAACAGCGTACCAAGCACTGCTGCCACCAATGCTTCACTCTTTGCCAGCCCGGCGCCTACAGCAAAGTTTTTTTGCTTAAATAGCGTCACCATTAAGAAGGTGGCGACAATTTGCATCACTGCAGATATACAAACAAACCCAATGAACTTCATTGAAAATGAAGGTACCGATACCGAATAAAACTGATACAGGCCGAGAAGATATACAAGCGCGATAGGTGGAGCAAAAAGAAAGCGGGCGAGGGTGACGCCGGAGGTATTTACTTTTGCACCGAGCTTGCTTTGGAAGGCATTTCTGAACGTTTGAAAAAGGACTGCGCCCAGGGTAAGAAATATCCAGGTCAAAATCTGGTTTCCCTAATGGAATTAAGCGATTGAGAAAATAAAACGAAGACGCCAGAGCGGCGTCTTCACATGTTTGGTATTCGTTTTCTAGCTGAGAATTTCGTAGCTGGTTTCAATGTCCACATTGCCGGCCAGCATAAGCATCACAGAACAGTATTTTTCTGCTGACAACTGTACGGCACGAGCAACGGCTTTATCGGTAATACCGGTGCCTTTCACTTTATAGTGAGCGTGAATTTTAGTGAATACGCGAGGCGGATTTTCAGCCCGTTCCGCATTGAGCTCACATTCACAGTGCTCAATTTCAAAACGGCCTTTCTTTAAAATATCCACAACATCAATACTTGAACAACTTCCCGCCGCAATCAACACCGATTCCATGGGGGAAATAGCCTGGCCATTGCCATCCATCACCGTTTTGTATCCGGAATCTGTTGTACCGGTAAACGTAAGGTCGTTGTCCCAGATAACTTTTGCTTTCATTTATACCTTGTCCTTAACCTTATTTGTTCAGTCTAATGGCAGTTTTATCAATGGAAATACGACGCTGTTTATACAGTGCCCCCAGCGCCTTTTTATAAGCGGCCTTACTCACATTAAAATGTGAATAAATTTCCTCTGGTTTACTTTTGTCGGTTAGCGTAGAAACGCCGCCATGCGCTTCTAAGTCGTCGAGAATGGCTTCTTCCAACGTTTTACGACCGGCTTTATCGGTGCGCTGTAGGGCAACATCAATTTTGCCGTCTTCACGTACCGTTTTGACAAACGCTTCCAATTCCTGGCCGATGCGCAATTTCTTGTAGGCATCACTGTGAAAAATAAGTCCAAGATATTGCTTCTCGATGACAACCTTAAAGCCGAGTTCGGTTTTTCCGTAAACAATGCAATTAATCGCATCGCCGGCTTTCAAATAGGGCGCACTTTCCTTCAGGAATCGATGCAGCTTGGTGGCACCTAAAATACGGTTAGTACTTTCATCAATATAAATATGCACTACATAATGCATGCCTTCATTTACCGGCGTTTCCTGCATCCCTGATGGCACCAGCAAATCACGGTCGGCGCCCCAGTCAAAGAAGCCGCCAAAATGTGTCGCACCAACGGCCTTAAGTACCACCGTATCGCCTACATTCGCTATAGGGGCATTGGGCCAGGCTTCGAGATTGCCGGTTTCATCCAAACCAACGAACACATTAAGCTCGTCTCCTGGCTTAACTGGCTGATCTAAATTTGCGGCTTTCTCGTGAGAAAGCAGAACAAGGGGATCGTTGTCGTCACCGGTAGTGAGGTGAAAGCCAAAGGGTAATTCTTCGGCAACGCGTAAAGGATTGATTTTTCCAATGTCTATCATCAGGGACTGACTGTAAAAGTAAATACAGGTAGTATGATAACGAATTGTCGGAGTTAGCTAAACCATTATGAAGTTGAATTGCGATTTGGGTGAGAGTTTTGGGGCCTGGACCATGCCGGTAGATGCCTCGGTAATGAATTATATCGACCAGGCCAATATTGCCTGTGGCTTTCATGCCGGCGATCCCGTTGTTATGAAACAGGCAATTAAAGCCGCAGTTAGCGCTGGTGTCACCATTGGTGCGCACCCTTCTTATCCTGATTTACAAGGTTTTGGCCGACGCTCAATGGCCATGTCCGATACAGAACTCAAAGCCTGCATTCAGTATCAGGTGGCGGCCTTGAGCGGCATGGCAGTGTGTGAAGGTGAAACCGTGCGCTACGTTAAGCCCCACGGCGCATTGTATAATGATTTGATGCAAGACAAGCGCATCCGTCAGACCGTGATGGAGGCGGTGGCTGAAATCGGCAACGGCAAGTTGGCATTGATGATTCAAGCGCACCCTACGGCAAATCTGTTGCGTGAAGAAGCGGCGCAGTTTTCACTACCGTTGATGTTTGAAGCGTTTGCCGATCGTCGCTATACCGATGATGGCTATCTGATGTCTCGGCGACTCGCGGGGGCCGTGCTTAACACGCAACAAGCTGAAGCACAGGTGCGTCAACTACTTGCCGAAGGCACGGTGACAACAGAAAGTGGCCGCCAGCTACTGTTAGAAGTCGATACGTTATGTGTACACGGCGATTCAACCGGCGCTGTGGAAATGGTAAAAACCTTCAGGACGATGCTAAATGATGCAGCCATTTAATGCCGTCAGCCGTATTGAGCATGCCGGGTTGGATGGACTGATATTATACTTTTCAGACAACGATATTCAGGCAACCAGTGCCAGAGTGTCGAATTGTCATCAGGCATTGAAAGCCGCCTCGCCAATTTGGCTTCGTGAAGCCATACCGTCGTTTGATTCTCTGCTCGTCATCTTCGATCCATACGCTATTGATGATCATGGTGTGTATCAATTTATTCACCAATTACCGGTTCGCCAGGATAATGTCATTGCCGGTAAGCACCACCGTATTCCTGTGTGGTACGGCGCGCCTGAAGCCAATGATTTGGAAGATATTGCTCGTTTAACCGGCCTCAGTAAAGATGGCATTATCAATACCCATACTGCCACCACATATCGTGTTTACGCGGTGGGGTTTGCGCCAGGTTTTGCTTACCTGGGTGACAGTGCGGATAGCTTAAACGTGCCCCGACGACAATCGCCTCGTACCGCCGTTCCTGTTGGTGCTGTGGCCCTGGCCGATAAACAAAGTGCGGTTTACCCGCAGCGCTCGCCCGGTGGATGGCAGCTACTCGGACTTACGCCGGTAGCCATGTTTCGCCCTGGGGCAGAGCAACCGGCGTTATTAAACATGGGCGATACGGTATCGTTTTATGGTATCGACGAAGACACATTTCGACAGTGGGATATACAAGCATGACGTCGCTTAACGTAATCAGCCCTGGAATTGTGAGTCTGCTGGTGGATGGCGGTCGAATTGGTATGCAGGATCAGGGTTTTTCTGGGTCTGGTCCGTTGGATCCCGTGAGTTTTCGGTTCGCTCAGTGGTTGTGTGGTAATGCTATCGACACCGCAGCCATCGAAATTGTGGGGAATGCCGCTTTTCGTTTTAATATGGCGGCTACCATTGCCTTATGCGGGCCCGATGTTCACCTCACCATCGATGGCGGTGAATTTCCCACCTGGCAAACGGTAACGGTAAAACCGGGGCAAACTATTCAAATATCGGCTGAGCAAATAGGGCAGCGCTATTATCTTGCGGTGTCGGCGGATTGGCAGGTACCCACAGTGGCAGGTTCGGCTTGTACCGTAATGCGAGAAAAACTGGGTGGGCTAAAAGGGGATGGTTCGCCGCTGAAGGCGGGAGATGACTTGTCGATGAAGGCAAGAGCGGTAGCACCGACCAGAAAAATTCCGTATTCCTTGCGCCCTGATTTTTCATTAACCACGCCTGTCGACATTATTCCGGGTTATCAGCATCTTGCCTTTGACACCGTGACGCAAGCAACCTTCTATTCATCTGCTTATACCGTTACGCCGCAAAGCGACCGTATGGGCATGCGGTTGTCGGGGGCCGCTGTGCCAAGTTCGTTAACGGCAATGCGCTCAGAGGGGATTAATTTCGGTTCTGTACAGGTGCCATCCGATGGTCAGCCAATTATAATGCTCGCCGATCGGCAAACCCTGGGGGGTTATCCCAAAATTGGTGTTGTTGCCAGTTACGACATCCCGCGATTAGCCCAGGCCGTGGCAGGGAGTGAACTTGCTTTTACACCTGTCGATGCAAACAATGCCAGAAGTACCTGGCTTCTCAAAGAAACTAAGATTAAACGATTTTTTCAGGAATAAGTGTTACTGATGACAACGGCTTTTTTAAACGATTCGTATCTTCCACTGGAAGAAGCCAGAATATCTCCTATGGACCGTGGTTTTCTCTTTGGCGACGGTATCTATGAAGTAATTCCCACTCTTGGCGGCAAGCCTGTTGGGATGGGCGCACATCTATCTCGACTGCAAGATGGTCTTGATGCGTTATCGATTACCAATCCTAAATCCGAAACAGAATGGCGTGAACTGGTATCAGCGCTGGTGCAGAAAAACGCACAACATCTTCAGTCTGACTCTGTTGGTATTTATATTCAGGTGTCCCGTGGCACCGTGATGAATAGGGCGCATGGATATCCGGAAGATATTCCGCCAACGGTGTTTGCCTTTGCTTTTGCTACAGCTGCGCCGCCAGTTGAAGACATAAACAAAGTGTCTGTTTTTTCCGTGATCACCGGTGAAGATAAACGCTGGCAACGCTGCAATATTAAATCGACCTCTTTGCTAGGTAACGTAATGCATTTTCAGCAAGGAAAAAGTGCCGGAAAGCAGGAAATAATCTTACTGAACCACAGAGGCGAAGTTACCGAAGCAAGTGCGTGCAATGTATTTGTCGTAAAAGACGGCGTAATTATGACGCCACCTCTCGATAATCAAATTTTACCGGGTATCACCCGTAAATTGGTGATCGACAGCCTCAAGCTTGAGGGAATAGAGGTGCAGCAGAAGCCCATAACGAAAGCCTTACTGGATAATGCCGATGAGGTTTGGCTAACCAGTTCAAGCAAAGAAATCGCGCCTGTGACATCGGTAGATGACAAACCGGTAGGCAGCGGCAAAGTCGGGGATGTTTGGCTACAAGCTATTCGCGTGTTTAATCGCCACAAATTTGAGTTGTAAAAAAAAGCCTGCTTCAAAGCAGGCTTTTTTCTTATTCTGTTTTGTCACAGGTGCCGTCTTTACATTCACCGTAGAGATAGAGGCTGTGATGCGTTAGTTTGATGTTGTTACGTTCAGCAATTTCGATCTGACGTTGTTCAATAACCTCGTCTTCAAACTCAATAACCTTGCCACACTTCAGGCAAACGAGATGGTCGTGGTGTTCTTTATGGCTGATTTCGAAAACTGACTTACCGCCTTCAAAATGGTGACGGTTAAGAATGCCCGCATCGTCGAATTGGTTAAGGACGCGATACACGGTAGCCAGACCAATTTCTTCGCCCTGATCGATCAGGATCTTATACACGTCTTCAGCGCTGATATGCTGATTAGCCGGTTCCTGCAGTATCTGCAGAATTTTTAAACGAGGAAGCGTAACCTTAAGGCCCGCTTTTTTCAGTTCTTTATTTTGATCCATAGATAACCACTTCTATACGCACTTTTATTTAATCGCTCATTATAGGTACTTTGTTTTCATTTGAAAGTACATGCCGACGAATTCTTCACATTTATTTGCGCTTGTTGTTGCGCATTATTCATTTTTTGACCAGTGATAACGATGAGAGAGTAAAACGATTTCTCTCAGTATATTAACAAAACTAAAACATGTTATTTCATTATCAGATTAATAAGGTTAATCTTAAGGACAGGTATGACCTCTTGTTATTCAGTCACTGTGCATGTCAAAAGGCGATGTTAATTTTCGACTGAATTACGCAAAAATAACAATATAAATTAAGATTATCAGTGCAATGCATTGATTTCATGATTACAAAGGGTTGAGACCGTCTAATGCGCTTAACAGTAGTTCAAAAAATCACATTGGGTTTTGCTTTATTTGGCTGCCTGCTCCTTATTACCAGCTTGCTTGCTTACCTGGGTTTAACCGACATTCGGCAATCTGCCCGTGCCGTGGTAGCAGAAAAAATGCCGCTGCAAACGAGTATGATGTCGCTTAAAACCGATAGCCAGCTTTTGGCCAACATATCGGTAAACGGTTATTTCACCGAAGAAGCCACAGCGCTCAAAGAAAACCACGCGGAATTCGCTGCACTGAGTGAAGTATTGGCTGAAGAGATGTCGGTGTTCGACACGCACTTCTCGAATAATCAGGAAGCTGCACAGGCTGTAGAGTCCACTCAGTTGTTTATTAGTGAAAGCATGAAAATGTATGCTGCCCTGGAAGAGAGCAAAGAAGACCAGTTTTCTTTGGCTGAGAAACTAACCAGTGCCCAGGCGCACATCAATGAAGCTGGTGCGTTGATGATGGATTTAAGCTTTCTTGAGTCGGACCAGCCTGGTTTTGATGCGCTAGCAGGCCTGGGGACGAACATCGATAATAAGCTCATCACCCTTAGTGCGTTAGTGGGTGAACTTGTTGAATCGGTTAAACCAAACCAGTCCGCTAAATTAATATCAGACCTCAATTATCAACTGAGCAATCTGGATGTCGATAAAGCGTACTTTTTACGCTCAGCCGACGGCATGGATACAGACGGCATTGTAGAGAAATTTCAGTCTGAATATGCCGAAGTGGTGCAATTTATTGAAGGTGACAATGGCATTATTGCGTTGCAAGAAAATAAAATAGCGCGGATCGAGCTTGCAGCAAATAGCAGACTTATTGCCAATACTGCCTTTACCGACGCCATGGCGACAATTAATACGCTCTATGATGAAGTGTCTGCAGAAACCCTCGAAGGACAAAACCTTATTCTCGACACGGTTCAGGATAGTTTGCTCGATACTCTCATTGTGTGCGGTATTGGCCTGTTGGCAGCAGTCATACTTACGTTAACTGTAAGAAAGAGTATCGCGGGGCCATTAGGTCGAATTAACGCTGGACTCGGGCGCTTGAGTCAGGGAGATTTATCTTATCGTCTGGCACAAGATGGTAACGATGAATTTGCTGATCTCGCTGCAAAGGTAAACAGCTTGGCTGATGCTCTGCGAGAACTTATCGGCAACATTCAGGATAAAGAGCGTGCCGTACTTAGCGTTGCTCAGGAAAGCATGAAAATGGGCGAACGCAGTTTGTCGCTGGTGGATCAACAGCGAGATCGGGTGCACCAAACGTCGGCAGACACCGATAATGTCCGTGAAACCAGTCAGAAAAACCTGGCGATGATTGAACAAGCGCTAAATGAGTTAAATGGCGTGGCCGAACAAGCAACGGCAACCTCTGATATGGTGAAGCAAAATCGTCAGCAGGTTGCGGAACAATCTGCGCAGGCGCTGGAATCTGCAACTATTATCGGTCGTCTTGAAGAAAACAGTAAAAATATCGGCTCTATTCTTGATGTCATTAAAACCATTGCAGAACAAACAAACTTGCTGGCGCTGAATGCTGCCATTGAAGCAGCACGGGCAGGTGAGCAGGGGCGTGGCTTTGCGGTGGTTGCTGACGAAGTACGGACTCTGGCTAACCGTACCCAGAACTCTACCGAAGAAATTGAGAGTATGATTGGTAGTTTACAGCGTGATGCACAAAACGCGGTAACAGCCATTAACATCAGTAAAGAAAAAGCCGAACAGGGCGTGTCGGTGAGTGAGCAGGTTTATCAGCAAGTGAACGACATTAGCGATGTTATCGCTAAGCTACAGGCTTTCAATAAATCTTTTGTGCAAGATACCCATGCGCAGAACGCATTACTAACGGCGGTGGCAGGCAATCTTGATGCGATTGTTAAATTGGCAGACGAAAGTGCGCAAAGCACACGCCAGGCCAATGAGTCGAGTGGCCGTGTAGACAAACAAATGGAGGGCTTAAGGGCGGTAATTGAGCGCTTTAAGGTTTAACCTAAAACAATTTAGCACAGGTACAAAAAAACGGGCTGAAGCCCGTTTTCTTTAAAAATGTATCTGCTTTAAGCCAATTCAGCTAAACATAATTCTTCGTGAAGCTGCTTACACCAGGCGCGAACACGCTCTTCAGTGAGTTCAGGCTGACGATCTTCATCGATACCTAAGCCAACGAAATGATCATCGTCTGCCATGCCCTTGGAGGCTTCAAAGTCGTAACCTTCAGTAGGCCACTGACCAACCAGAATAGCACCACGTGGTTCTACGATATCGCGTACCATGCCCATGGCATCCAGGAAATATTCTGCGTAGTCTTCCTGGTCTCCGCAACCAAAAATCGCAACTAGTTTGTCATTGAAATCAATCTCTTCCAGTTCAGGGAAGAAATCATCCCAGTCGCATTGGGCTTCGCCGTAATACCAGGTTGGAATGCCGAAAATAAGCAAATCAAACTCTGCGATCTGTTCTTTGGTACTTTTTGCGATATCCTGAACATCAATCAGGTTTTTACCTAATTCTTTTTGAATCATTTTCGCAACGTGTTCGGTATTTCCTGTGTCGCTACCGAAAAACAAGCCAACACTTGCCATAATTAACCTCTGTCCGATATGTCTTGTGAAATTACACGCCAGTGCTCAGGAAGAACAACTCAATGATACCTTTGGCAACGAAACCCAGTGCACCCAGGCCAAGTACTCCGTAGGCCACCACGCGACCAATCAACGGTACATCATTACTTTTCAAAACATCATGAACGGCGTAGCCCATTAACAGAAACAGGCCAATCAGGCCCAGAGTGAACATGATGGATTCGATGGTTTCGTAATTTTCAGCAAGCATAGTTTTACTTAGTCCAAAATCGGCGCAAACTATAGCACACAATTTATCTCACTCGCAGTGAAATGAATGACATTTTTGCGCTATATCAGTTGTTATGGGCGCGCCAACTGTTTTTCAATAATTCGATTGAATGCATCTGGCTTTTCAGAGTGCAGCCAGTGTCCCACACCTTCAATAATGTGAGCACGTGCATTAGGGAAATAATCAGCAATTGTGCCTTGCATATTCATATCGATGTAATCTGAATTACCCGCTTTGATAAACAATGTTGGCTTATCAAATACGGCATCAATAGTCTGCCAGCCAATAATTTCCTGATAATTAGCTTCCAGACCAGCAAGGTTAAATCGCCACTGCCAGTTTTTCTGCTCGTTTTGATACAGGCTTTTTAACAGGAACTGTCGTACGCCTGCTTCCGGGATAAGGGGTTTCATTGCAGCATCTGCATCAGAGCGTTTGCTTACTGCGCCGAGATCAACCGAATTCAGCCCTTTGAATATGTCGTCATGTCGCGGTTTGTAAGTCACAGGAGCGATATCTGCAACGATCAGCGAATCCAGCTCATCGGGATAACGCAGTGCAAACCGCATGGCCACTTTACCGCCAAGAGAATGGCCAACTATAGCCACTTTCGATTTTTTGTATTGTTGAATAAGGGGAAGTAGCGCATCCACACAGGCGTCGAGTGAAAAATTATCAATGTGTTTGGATTCACCGTGATCAAGCAGGTCGATGGTGAGTACATTCATGGAGTCGACAAAATGGCGTCTTACCACAGACAAATTATCCATGGTGCCAAATAGACCGTGAATAACGACTAAAAGTACATCGGAATCGTTTTTTTCAAAATAAGAGTAATTTAGCGGGGAGGGCATGTCATAACCTAAAAAAGGCGACCAATGTCGCCTTTGTAAATTAATGTAAACTTAGAAATTAAATCGCGTAATCTTCGAGAGATTTACCGCTTTCAAGGGCGTCTTTGTATACGCGAGGCATACGTCCGATACCTGTCCATGGGTGCTCTTTACCATCGCTGTCTGTTAGCGTGTATTTAACAGGACGTTTCTTACCAGTAGATTTCTTTTCTGCAGGTGCGGATTCTAAATCACTAACATCAAGGCCAGCTTCTTGGAGTTGCTTCTGAATGTCTGCAATTTTTTGCAGTTTTTCTTGCTGCTCTTTCTGTTCTTCGAGATCTTTTTCTTTACGCTTCTCGATAATGTTGGTTAATTTTTCCTGTACAGATTCTAATTCGGCTGTGCTTAAATCCTTTACTGCACCTTGTAAACGTCTTCCGTGAGTTAAAATTTCTAAAAAGTCGCTCATTAATCAACCTTGTGTTAGTTTTCTATGTAATTAAACGGGTATTTAAATTTTAGTCTAAAAAAAGCAGCGTATCACTGCTTTTTTTATTTAATTCGATAAATACTTACAAAAAATGAGATAGATCACTATTTAAGAGCGTTTACATATTCGGATAGTTTGGCCCGCCACCCCCTTCAGGTGTTACCCATTGAATATTTTGTGAAGGATCTTTAATGTCGCAGGTTTTGCAGTGAATACAGTTCTGTGCATTTATTTGTAAACTTTTGCCCGTGCCATTTTCTACTATTTCATAAACCCCCGCAGGGCAATAGCGTTGTGCTGGCTCGTCAAACTTTGGCAAATTCACATTGATTGGAATTAATTTATCGCTGAGTTTAAGGTGACAAGGCTGATTTTCTTCATGATTTGTATTCGACAAGTACACCGATGAAAGCTTATCGAAACTAAGAATGCCATCAGGTTTAGGATACGTGTGAAGTACGCACTCTTGAATACTTTGCATAGAAACGTAATCCGCTTTCCCGTCGGCAATTTCAAATTTTGAATTACCATTCAATACATTTTGTTCAAATGTATTAAATGCGCCGCCCCAGATTGCACCATATTTGTGAATTGCAGCACCAAAGTTTCTTGAACTATGTAGTTCATTAAATAACCAGCTTTGTTTAAATTGCTGGCTAAATTCTGCTTCTAACGACTGTTGAGAGCTTTGAGTCATTTGTTTAATTAGGGTGTCCGCGGCGAGCATGCCGGATTTCATCGCGGTATGATTTCCTTTTATTTTAGAAAAGTTCAAAGTACCCGCGTTACACCCCACCAGCATACCGCCAGGAAAAGCCATTTCTGGTAAGGAATTAAAACCACCTTTTGTAATGGCCCTGGCGCCATAAGAAACCCTTTTTCCATTTTCGAGATAGCGTTTAAAAACGGGGTGATGTTTTAACTGTTGGAATTCATCGAAAGGACTTAACGTTGGATTCGTGTAATTAAGGTCTACAATTAATCCGACAAATACCTGATTATCTTCGGCATGGTATAAATAGCCGCCGCCAGTGGCGTCTGAAAGTGGCCAACCCGTGGTATGAATGACTTTTCCAGGTTGATGCAGTGCAGGATCTATATCCCATACTTCTTTAAATCCGAGGGCGTAGTGTTGAGGCTGGCTATCTTTATCTAAGCTGAATTTTTCAATTAATTGTTTCCCCAGATGTCCCCGACAACCTTCAGCAAACAGGGTATATTTTGCTCGTAGTTCCATGCCGGGCATAAAGCCTTCCTTATGGCTACCGTCACTGGCCACGCCCATGTCACCGGTAATCACACCGGCCACAGCGCCATTGTCATCATACAAAATGTCTGCTGCAGGAAAGCCCGGGAAAATTTCAGCGCCTAAGGTTTCTGCTTGTTCTGCCAGCCACCTACAAACATTACCCATAGATACAATGTAGTTACCAGGGTTATGCATCGTGCGTGGAACAAGGCTATTGGGAATTTTATGACTTCGCTGCTTATCGCGAAGATAATAGATATCATCTTCCGTTACCTGCACATGCAGCGGTGCATTTTTTTCTTTCCAGTCAGGAAAAAGCTCGTCTAACGCCGTTGTTTCAAATACAGCACCGGAAAGAATATGTGCGCCTACTTCAGAACCTTTCTCAACTACGCACACCGTCAGAGGCTCAGCTAAAGAAGAAGCTTGCTGCATCAATCTGCACGCAGCAGAAAGGCCTGCTGGGCCAGCACCAACGATAACAACGTCAAATTCCATCGATTCTCTTTCCATGACTCCTCCGCATTGCTTGATTTTTGTAATCAGGTTGACGTTTACGTCAACAGAAAGTAAATTGCATGCTAAGTTTACGTTAACGTAAAGATAAAGTCAGGTAACAGAAAGAAGGCTTTCTTCGACAAGTGGTAACAAATGCTGACAGTGCACTATCCCTTGTCGACGAAGAAGAAAAAGCCCACATGTTATTTGGCAATAAATTAACCGACAGAATGGGGTGTAAAATGAAAATACTCGTTCCCGTAAAGCGCGTTGTGGACTACAACGTAAAGGTGCGTGTTAAAGCAGATGAATCCGGGGTTGATCTGACCAATGCTAAAATGGCGATGAATCCATTTTGTGAAATTGCGGTAGAAGAAGCGATACGCCTGAAAGAAAAAGGCATGGCTGCTGAAGTTGTGGTGGTTTCCATTGGAACAAAAGCCTGTCATGAGCAGATAAGAACGGCACTGGCGCTTGGGGCAGACCGGGGTATTCATGTTAACACCGAGCTGAGCCTTGATAGCTTACAGGTCGCAAAATTACTCAATAAGGTGGTAGAAAAAGAACAACCTGGATTGGTTATTTTGGGTAAACAAAGCATTGATTCAGACAATAACCAAACCGGACAAATGCTGGCTGCGTTGGCAGATATGCCGCAAGGCACTTTTGCCTCTGAAGTCTCTGTAGAAAATGACCAAATAAGCGTAACCCGTGAAGTCGACGGCGGGTTGCAAACACTACGTCTGAATTTGCCTGCTGTGGTTACCACCGATCTGCGACTGAACGAACCCCGTTATGCCACGTTGCCGAATATTATGAAGGCCAAGCGTAAACCCTTGGATACCATTGAGGCCGATGAGTTTGGTGTTTCACTGGAATCCAAAGTAAAAACCATAAAGGTAACGCCACCGGCGCAACGCAGTGCCGGAATTAAAGTGGCGGACGTGGCAGAACTGGTGGATAAACTTAAAAATGAAGCGAAGGTGATCTCATGAAAACACTGATTATTGCTGAACATGATAACCAGAGCCTGAAGCCGGAAACCGCAAGACTGGTATCGGCTGCCACAAAGTTGGGCGGCGAGATTCATATTCTTGTTGCGGGTGAAAACTGTGCAAATGTAGCAGATGCAGCGGCTAAACTTGAATCTACCGCGAAGGTATTGTTAGCAGACGGGGCATCACTAGGTCACCAACTGGCAGAAGAGGTCGCCGCATTGATAGTGACGTTGGCAGGCGAGTACAGTCATGTTCTGGCCGCTGCAACCACTACAGGTAAAAATATTATGCCAAGGGTGGCTGCTTTACTCGATGTTGCGCAGATTTCCGACATTATCGCCATCGAAGCGCCTAACCGGTTTGTTCGTCCAGTTTACGCTGGCAATGCTATTGCTACCGTTGAGTCAGATGAAACTCAGCACGTTATTACGGTGCGCACATCGGCATTCGAAGGTGTGGTGGAAGGTAACAGCGCGCCCGTTGAGTCGGTGGCTGTGCCAGCAAGCAAAGATAAATCGACGTTTATCAGTGCCGAAATCGCTAAGTCGGAAAGGCCTGAATTGACCGCTGCCAACGTGATTATTTCCGGTGGTCGGGGTATGCAAAATGGTGAAAACTTTAAGCTGTTGGAAGCCATCGCTGACAAACTGGGTGCGGCCATAGGCGCGTCGAGAGCTGCGGTAGATGCAGGCTTTGTGGCAAATGATATGCAGGTGGGTCAAACCGGGAAGATCGTTGCGCCTGATTTGTACATTGCAGTGGGAATTTCAGGCGCCATTCAGCATTTGGCTGGGATGAAAGATTCCAAAGTCATTGTTGCAATAAATAAAGACGAAGAAGCCCCGATTTTTCAGGTCGCTGATTATGGTTTGGTGGGGGATTTATTTGATATTTTGCCGGAATTGGAAAAAGCACTCTAAACGGCGTTTATCCAATGAATGCGGTAAGGCTCCTGCATGATTAGGAGCCTTACTCGGGATAAATTGTAGCTAGACTCTGACCACTGAGTTTTCTTCGAGAGACACCGGGGAGGGAGTATAAGCATCTGCTTCCCAATCATTTTCCCAAACATCACCGTCTAACAGATAGCGGAATTGATATTCGCTGTCCGATTCCAACGTTACCGTTTGCGTAAAGTCACCATTTTTCAGTTTCTTCATAGGCGCGACTTCTAAATCCCATTCGTTGAAGTCGCCGATAAGCTTCGCGGTTTCTGCTTCCTTGGCTTCATTGGCATTTAATCTGAAAGTGACTTTGCAAGCTGGTTTAGATTTCAAATACTGTTTTTTTAGACTCATGAGATCCCTCGTGCTAAACGACTAATACCTATACAACTTAAGTCTAAAATATCAACAGTTCAAGGTGTTTTGCAGATATTTTAACCGCATCAGCTATATAACGTTTTTTAGCGGCGAGCGACAGGCTGAACCCATGCGTTAAAACGTCATTTATAGGCTATACATTATTTGTAACAGGTTTATAGATTTAGAAATAAAATTTAACAATCTAAAGGCAGTCAGCTTTACGGAAGGCGGTTACACTTAGCGCCATCATTATTATAAGGGTAATTTGCATTCTTCTTCAGAATGGGTCTTTACCTGTCAAAACGATATCCCATAAAGGAAGCACCATGTCTAAAAGCGGTTGGGTCAGATCTATCGGGCCATTATTAGTACTTTTAATCGCCGTATTGTTGGCCATCATTTTCATTGCATCGAAAAAGCCACCTGAGCAAAAAGAGGTGGTGACCAAAGATTTTCTGGTAGAAGCACAAGTAGTAAATCGTGAGGCAACCGCTTTTGTGGTGAGTTCACAGGGTAATGTGGTGCCAAAAAACCAGACGCGAATCAGTGCCCAGGTAAGTGGTCAGGTTGTGTCGCTTGCAGACGTGTTTGAAGTGGGTGGCATGTTTAAGAAAGGGGATGTACTGGCGGTACTGGAACAAACCGATTATGAAACCGAATTAAAACTCGCTGAAGCCGAATTGGCGCAAGCTGTGGCTGCTTTGCAGGAAGAGATAGCCCGCGGCAAGGTGGCTGAAACGGAGTGGCGTTCGGTGAACTCTAAGGTACCACCGGAATTGGGCTTACGGAAACCGCAACTTGCCAGCGAGCAGGCGAATGTGAAAGCCGCAGAAGCCAAACTCGAAAGAGCACGCCGTAATCTCGACAGAACTGAAATTAAGGCCCCATACAATGGTATTGTGATTGCTCGCAATATCGACCTGGGACAATTTGTCTCATCGGGGAGCGAAGTCGGTACGTTGTATTCCACTGATGTGGCGGAAGTGCGTTTACCGATTACGGAATCTGAGTTGGCGTATATTGATTTGCAAGCTGAACTGGCCAATAACACTGCGGTTGTGCTTTCAGCTAAAGTGGCAGGACAACGACAACACTGGCAAGCTAAATTAGTGCGTACCGAAGGTATTCTCGATTCAGGTAGCCGGGTTATTTATGCCGTGGCTCAGATCAACGATCCGTACAATATGAATAAAGATCCTGCCCGCGCCACACTGCGTTTTGGCCAGTTTGCTGAGGCAGAGATAACAGGAACCCAGTCACAACCCCTTTATGTGCTTCCTCGCAGTGTCTTACGACTGGACAATTCTATTCTCACTGTTTCTGATGAGAACACGCTGCAAATAAACGACGTTGAAGTGATTCGTGCTACCGCTAAACATGTGTATATCAACGACGGGTTACCCGAACAGCCAAAAGTGGTATTCAGTGTAGTGCCAAACCCTTATGAAGGCATGAAAGTGAGAATTTCTGGCGAAGAACTACAACAGGAAGACGATACCGATGCTGACTCTATTGAACTGAATGTTACAGGTGGTAGCGATGAGTAGAGTCGACACGCAAAAAGGCGTCATTGCCTGGTTCGCAAGAAACAGTGTAGCGGCGAACCTGTTGATGATCATACTGATCATCGGCGGCATTTTTTCAGCCCTTTCAATTCAAAAACAGGTTTTTCCGGCGTTTGAAATTAATGTGATTAACGTTCGCGTACCTTATCTGGGGGCCGCCCCACAGGAAGTGGAAGAGGGCGTCATCCTTAAGATTGAAGAAGCCATCAAAGAAGTTGAAGGTATTAAGCAGATTAACTCAACCGCCGTGGAAGGCATGGGCACGGTAAGTATTGAGGTGGAAGACGACTACGACGTACAGGATGTGATGGATGAGGTAAAAGTGCTCGTCGACGCCATTCCTAGTTTTCCTAACAATACTGAAAAACCCGTCGTATACCGGCAAAAAATTCAGCAGGACGTTATATGGGTGTCGGTGTACGGCGATGCCAGCGAGCGTGAGTTAAAAGAATTCGCTAAAAGCATGCGTGATGACATTGCAAATCTGCCGGGTATTTCCAGCGTATCTGTTGAAGGTGCCCGTGACTATGAAGTGTCAATTGAACTGTCTGAAGTTGCGTTGCAAAAATATAGTCTGACATTTTCAGAAGTCGTTAACGTGGTACGTGCTTCCAGTGTTGATTTACCTGGGGGTTCGATAAAAACTGAAAATGGCGACATTCTGCTGCGCACCAAAGGGCAGGCTTACCGCGGCGACGAATTCGCCCGTATTATTCTGCTCACCGACAGTAACGGCAGTCGGGTGACCTTAGGTGATGTGGCTGAGATCAACGACGGTTTTGTTGAAGACAATCAGTTCTCTGAGTTTGATCACAAAGATGCGGTGCATATTCGCGTTCGTGCCGTGGGCGATCAAAACGCACTTGAAATTTCCAAACAGGTTAATCAATACCTTGACGAAAACCGCGACAGCTTTCCGGGGAATATTTCAGCTGATTCGTGGGGCGACAGTTCGTTTTATTTAGCAGACCGCTTAAACATGATGTTGTCGAACATGTTCTTCGGCGCCTTACTGGTGTTTATCGTTCTGTCGTTGTTCCTGAAAATTAAACTGGCGTTCTGGGTGATATGGGGGCTACCCGTGTGCTTCTTAGGCACGTTGCTTGTGATGCCTACAGACGCTGTAGATGTCTCTATCAATATGTTGAGTCTGTTTGCCTTTATTCTGGTGCTCGGGATTGTGGTAGATGATGCCATTATCATGGGGGAATCAGCGTATTCGGAAATAGATAAAAAAGGGCACTCTACCGAGAACGTAATTATCGGCGTGAAGAAAGTGGCAATGCCTGCCACCTTCGGCGTATTAACCACGGTAGCTGCGTTCACCCCTATGGTTCTGGTATCCGGACCAATGGGCGTAATTTGGAATACAATTGGATGGGTGGTAATTGTTTGTTTACTTTTCTCTTTGTTGGAATCCAAACTTATTCTTCCGGCTCACTTGGCGCACATGAAGCTCAAGCCCTACGATCCGGCAAAAGCGAACCGTTTCCAGCGTTTCCGAGACTTTTTTGCTGAAGGCATTAAAACCTTTGTCGACAAAAAGTATGCGCCGTTTTTACGCAAAGCTATCCATTATCGTTATCTAACGCTGTCCGTGTTTGTGGCAATGATGATCCTCACCATTGGTCTGTTTGCAGGTGGTTTGGTTCGGTTTGTGTTTTTCCCCAATATTCCCAGTGATTTTATGCAGGCTTCCTTCGAGCTTGAGCCTGGTTCGTCAATCCAGCAGCGTGACCAAACCCTCAATACGTTACTTGAAGCCATGAGCCGTATGGATAAAACCATCACTGACGAAACCGGCGCGGCCATCGTTAAACATGCCGTGGCATTTGACAGCGGTTCCACAGGAGGTGAGATCTTCGTGGAACTGACGAAAGGTGAAAGCCGTGAAATGAAGGACTTTGAGATCCATCAACGCTGGCGTGATGAGCTGCCTGAAATACCTGGAATGAAAACACTGGATATCGGCGCTGGCGGTGGGTTCGGAGGCGGTGCCGACCTCAGTTTTGAATTCACTTCGTCCAATATCGACGCGTTACGGTCTATCAGTGCTGAGTTAAAACAGCGTTTGTCGACTTTCGAAGGTGTAACCGATATTAACGATACCTTTGCTGGGGGCAGTGATGAAATTCAGCTATCACTGACACCACAGGCAGATGCGTTGGGTATTTCGCTGCAGCAACTTGGTCAGCAGGTAAGATACGGCTTCTACGGCGCTGAGGTGCAACGTATTCAGCGTGATGAAGAAGAAGTGAAGGTGATGGTGCGCTATCCCAAAGAAGAGCGTTCCTCTATCAGTCATTTGCAAGAAATGCGTGTACGCGCGGCAAATGGCGATGATATTCCGTTTGAAGAAGTGGGCGAGATTTCCCTGGGCAAAGGGTACGACTCGATTCTTCGGGTTGATGGAAATCGATCGGTTACGGTTACCGCCAAAGTGAATAAAGATCTCATTGAGCCGGGTGAAATCACCCGTGAAGTGACAATGACCATTGTTCCGGATTTACTTGAACGCTATCCGCGGGTGAATTTTAAATTACAAGGTAACTCAAAAGAGGAAGCAGACGCTATGCTGGGGCTTGCGCAGGGGCTTATATTCGCGCTGTTTGCGATATATGCGCTGTTAGCCATTCCTCTGAAGTCTTACAGTCAGCCGTTTATCATTATGTCGGTTATCCCATTTGGCATCGTTGGCGCTATTTTTGGTCACCTGGTACTTGGCCTGGCGGTGAGCGTATTGTCGATATGCGGCATTATTGCGTTATCCGGCGTAGTGGTAAACGACAGCCTTATTATGGTTGATTTTGTAAACCGGGCACGACAAGAAGGGCACCGATTGATTGATGCTGCCATTCAGGCCGGAACACAACGTTTCCGCGCCATTGTATTAACATCGCTGACTACCTTTATGGGCTTAATGCCCATCGTGGCAGAAAAAAGCTTACAGGCACAAATTGTTATCCCAATGGCGGTATCGCTGGCATTCGGTATCTTATTTGCCACTGTGATTACCTTGTTGCTAGTGCCTTGTCTGTACATGATGATGCACGATATACGGAACTTGCTACGCGGCCGCAAAAAACAACAGCATGTGGGTCATTATCAGCAGAGCGACCCGCAAGCGGTCGATCAGCAGTAATTTAAAAAAAGCCCGATTCGGGCTTTTTTCATACAATTTGCTTGATATGTGTTCGTTTATACAGTACTGTTTTTCCGTACAGTATTTGGAGGTGTTATGAACACAGGCCTAAAAACTATCGACAATTTAATCCATTCCTTTGGTGTTCGCACCGAGGAAGGGGCAGATAAATCTCAATCACTTACCACATTCTGTGGTGGTGATTTTCGGGTTAACACGGTGAAAATGCCGTTTTGCATTATGCAGAAGATTTTGCAGACACCACAAGAAAAGCAGTTACGTTTATTGCAGTGGTTTTTACCTCACAAACAAGCCCGGCTAGCGAGTTTTCTCATTGATGAATCCGGTTCTGTGATCGAGCAGGTTTATTTCCAGCGTGATGCCAAGCATGTTGAGGCTTGCCGCCGAATTCAAAAAATGGTCACCCGAACCTACCGACAAATAGCTGCTACGCCAAGCGTATTAGCGGCGTAATTTCCCCGCTACCTGGCCTTCGACCCAACGGGGCGGGTAGCTTTTTTCCCTTTATTTCAGGGCATTCCGTGCAAGATTGCTTTTCAGAAGCTATACCTTAGTTGATATGGCAAAAATGCACCGGAGGCACCGTTGAATTTACTCGTCGTCGAACCCGATGAGATACAGGCAGAAATACATCAGTTGTCATTGTCGGATATCTTCACCGTTGATATAGCAAACTCCTTTGCTCAGGCTAAATCTATGCTTGAGCAAAAAAGTTATTTGATTGTGGTGAGTGAATGGGAAATTGGCGGTGAGGTGGCAGCCTGCCTGGTACCCGAGAAATCCGATCCAGATACCATCACCACGCCTGCTGTTGTCGTTGTCAGTCACATTAAAGACGAAGAAGTCATGGTAGACGCGTACAAACAGGGGGCGGCTTACTATTTTACTAAGCCATACAACGTTGTTCCGCTTCATGAAACCCTGGTGGCCATTCAAAGTCAGTCTGAAACGCTAAAACGATTAAAGCTGAGTAACGAACAAACAGAACTCGCTTCCCGGCAAGCCGTTAATCAGGCTGCACTTTATAGTATGGGAATGGGGTTATTATCACATCTCAATGAAGCTGAGGATGTCAGCGATATTGCGCGCATTACCTTGTCGGCCTTGAAAGAGCGGGGCATTTACGCTTGCCTGGAGTTCCGTCATCAAAACCGGCCATTGTATTTTGATAATCGTGCTGAAGGTTGCGACGAAACCACAGTAAAAGTATTTACCACGCTGCGCAAACAAGGCCCGGTGTTTTGCTTCGGTGAGCGGGTGATGTTTAATGCGGAGCATGTTTCATTGCTTGTTAAGCAGGTGGCATCTGCAGAGCTTGTCAGTCAGAGTTTGCTTATTGATTTGGGCACCAAATTGCTTCCCGCGTTGAATATGTGTTTTCTGGCCTGGATGCAGGAGCATGCTCTTAAAGAATCGAACCATGACATTGTGCAAATGAAAAATCATCTACACGATGCCTTTCTTTCAAGCCGGGCCGGAAGTCTTGCATTGAGCGAAGCTGTTGCAAGCAAAGTGTTTGAAAATCCATCGTTCAGTGAATTAAAGCCCAACCTAAGAAAAGATCTGGTAGAGATTGTTCAGCAGGAACTTAAAACCAGTAATACGGAAGACGCTTTTATCAATCTCGAATCCCTTGCTGCAGGAATTATTGGCAGAATGGAAACCCGGCTACGGGCATTCTCCATCCACCCACGTGATTTCGGACACACCGAAATAGACGATGAACTTAGTGGGTTAGAGTATTTTTAAACATAAAAAAAAGGGTGACACAATGTCACCCTTTCCGTTTTTGTATCTGTTTTAAATTACAGTACAGAAATCAGTGCTTTTGCCAGGGTATCAACGTTGTTTTGGTTAATACCTGCAACGTTAATTCGGCTTGAATCCACAAAGTAAACCGCGTGCTTCGCACGAATCTCACGCACTTGCTCTGGGGTAATACACAAGTAAGAGAACATCCCTTTCTGCGTATTTAAGAAGCTGAAGTCTTTATCTGCACCATTTTCGGTAAGTTTATCTACCAGCATCGTGCGCAGTGAAGACATACGGTTGCGCATTTCATTTACTTCTGTCATCCACTCGTTTTTCAGTGCCGTGTCAGCCAGAATGATATCGACCAGAGCGCCGCCCCAGCTTGGTGGCATAGAGTAGATTGCACGGGCTACAGACTGAATTTGTCCTTGCGCAATTTTACGGGTTGCTGAGTCGTTAGTCACGATAGCAGCCAAACCTGTACGCTCGCGGTACAGACCAAAATTCTTTGAGCACGATGCAGCAATGATAACTTCTGGCAGGTTTTCAGCCAGCAAACGAATACCGTAAGCATCTTCTTCCAGGCCGTCACCAAAACCAAGGTAGGCAACGTCGATAAATGGCAGGAAACCACGTTCTTGAGCCAGAACCAGGATTTCGTCCCACTGTGCGTTAGTTAAGTCAGCACCCGTTGGGTTGTGGCAGCAACCGTGAAGTAACACGATGTCGCCTTTGCCCGTTTGCTTCAGGGTTTCCATCATTGCGTCGAAATTGATACCCGCGGCTTCTTTATCGAAATACGGATAGGTTTTAATTTCGAGGCCAGCTGAACCAATCAGTGGAATATGGTTGGCCCACGTAGGGTCGCTCACCCAGCATTTCAGATTGTCGCCGCAACGTGCAAGTAGTTCAGAAAGAATGCGCAAAGAGCCACAACCACCTGGTGCCATTACAGCGGCTACACGGTCAGCCATCATCACTTTGCTGTTTTCGCCCAGCAACAGTTTCAGCATGCCGTCGATAAAACCTTGATGACCTTGTGGCGTGATATAGGTTTTAGTGGTTTCTCTTTCTAACAGAATATTCTGGGCCTTAGCCACAGAAGACATGATAGGAGTTTTGCCTTGCTCATCTTTATAAACGCCAACACCTAAATCAATCTTAGCCGGATTTGTATCTTCACGGAAAGAGGCGGATAAACCAAGAATTGGATCTGGGGATAGTTGGGGTAACACTTCAAACACGATAGTTCCTCACGTTGCGTGATAATTAAGCGAGGACGGCATTATGCCACTGCCCGCGCAAAATACGAGACTTAATAACAATTTTTATGCTGACAATTTGGAATAAAACATAATGTATAGACGAATATATTGAAATAGCACGGTTAATCACATGCTGTATTTTTACCTGTAAGCGTATACTTGCACTCATAGGCTGAATTGACACTGGGCGAAAGCTGCTGATTAAGTTAATATTCAGTCCCACTGGCATAGTCACTTGTGCTGTTTGCGTTCTGCCCCCGGACACTACTCATCATCTTCGAAGTGATTCTGCACAATCCAATACCATTCAAACGTGGAGTTTCAGCGTGAATAAACAGGGATTCACTACCCGTCAGGTCCATGCCGACCGTGTGCTTAACAAACCAGCTGATGGAACCGTACATACGGCGACCACCAATTCTGTACTTTATGCCTTCGATGATGCGCAGGGCATCATTGACGTGTTTCAGGGCAAAGTACTCGGCCACGTTTATTCTCGTTCGTCTTCGCCGTCAATTGCATCATTGCAAAATATTCTTAATGAGCTTGAGGGCGGTGTAGGGGCGGTGTGCTTTGCAACGGGTATGGCAGCCATCAGTGGGACGCTATTGTCTCTCTTAAAAGCCGGTGACCATATTATTATGAGTCAGTACCTGTTTGGTAATACCCGCTGTTTCGCCGACACCATGGCCGATTTAGGTATTCAGATTAGCTTTGCGGATGTGACATCAGTAGACGATGTAAAAGCGCTTTATCAACCGAATACCCGCGCCGTGTTTTCCGAAACGGTTGCGAACCCGGCAACACAGGTGGCCGATGTGCACGCCATCGGTCAATTCTGTAAAGAAAAGTCGCTGTTATTTATTCTTGATAACACCATGACACCGCCGCCGCTGTTTGATGCCAAAGCCGCCGGCGCCTCTATGGTGATTTCTTCGCTGACTAAATATGTTTCTGGTCACGGTAATGTCCTTGGCGGCGTAGTGGTCGACTTGGGTAATTACGACTGGACACAATTTCCAAATATCAAATCCAATTACCAGGTAGCAGATACCGCGCAATGGGGCTTGATGCAGGTGAAGAAGAAAGGGCTTCGCGACATGGGGGCGACTCTTGCGCCAGCGTCTGCTGTCACCATTGCTACAGGCCTGGAAACCTTGGCGTTACGCATGAGCAGAAACTGTGAAAACGCCATGAAGTTGGCGACTTTCCTGGATAATCACCCGTTAGTCGAGAAAGTGCATTATCCGGGTTTATCTGAGCATCCTCAGCACTTTGTGGCCCGCGAAATCATGCACGGTGGCTACGGTGCAATACTCAGCGTAGATTTAGTCGACCGTATCAGTCCACGCGATTTCATTAATGCCCTTGAGTTGGTGATTTGTGCAACGCACCTTGGCGACAATCGAACACTGGCGCTGCCCGTTGCCTCAACAATTTTTTATGAGAATGGACTGGAAGAACGCCAGAGGATGGGCATTTCCGAAGGCATGATTAGACTGTCTGTTGGTATTGAAGAGACCGATGATCTGGTTAATGACTTTAAACAGGCATTCAGCAAATTTTCTTAATAGAACGATTTGATTCAGTGGCGTGATAAAACAATCGCGCCTCACTGCTCAGATTTGTAAATATGTGGTTATTTTAGAAGCTATATTGCTACAACTCTGTTAAGCTGATTTCAGCAAGTAAGCGGATAGTCGTTTTTCTCGTTTGGCGTTTTGGCGAACTTCGATACCGGGTGATGTTTGATAGTCCGCTGCTTGCTTCACTTCTTTTAATTCTTATCTTTTATTTTCTATTTATTTCAACTGCTTAAAAAATAATTCTGCTCTAAATAAAAAATATTTCAAAATTTTTCTGAAAAAATTGAACTAAAGAATAATACCATTGACTAAATTAATGCAGTTAGCAATTAACGTTAAGGGAGAGCTTAACAGCTTATAACGTTACCGCTAAAGTGTGTTCCAAGTTGAGTGTGCTTGATTGCCCCGCAGATTCTGCGGGGCTTTTTTATGGGCGATGCAAAGAGAATTACATGGCCGCTTCGATATCGGCAACCAGTTCATCGTCGGAAGGTTTCACGCGACTGCCATAATGCTTAACAATTTTCCCGTTTTTATCTACCAGGTATTTATTGAAGTTCCAGCTTGGCTCTTCACCCGTTGCATTGGTTAACATGCGATAGAGTGGGTCCTGATCATCGCCGGTCACAATGGTAGGTTCAAACATGGGAAACTTCACACCGTAAGTCAATTCACATAATTCAGCGGTTTTTCCTTCATCATCGGCTTCTTGGTTAAAATCGTGCGAGGGGAATCCAAGGATCGCGAAATTTTGATCTTTATACTTATCATACATTGCTTCAAGACCTTCAAACTGTGGCGTGAAGCCACAATAACTTGCAGTGTTTACGATAAGTAACGCCTTGCCCTGGTATTCTTCACAGAGGTTGACGGTTTCCTGAGAGTTCAGTTTTCGCTTTACGAATTTAAGTACGGAGGGGCAGGAATCTGCAATCGCTGTCCCTGAAAGCATGGCGAGCGTGGCGAACAAAAGTGTTTTTTTCATAATATCCTCAATGATGTGAAGGAAGTGTCGCACAGTCTCAGCAAAGCGGAAACCGCTGTGGCGGTTGGGTTGACTAACCCGACATTACACCGTTAGGCTGGGATGATCTCACAAGTTAATTCGATGAATCCCGCTGTCGAACATGGCTTGTTGCGTATAATTAACCTGCTTATAAATAACATACTAAAGACAGATCTATAATGAAAAAAATGTTAAGCCTCGTAATTGCAGCTACTTTAGGTGGCTCGCTCTCTGGTTGTGCGTCTACGACTAGCGAAACACACCCTGTTGCAACTTCTACCTCTGTGCAATCGCCAGCACCTGCTGCAGTGGTAAATCCAATGGTTGAAGATACGCATTCTGACGGCACGATTACCCTCAAGAAAATCATGTCTGATCCGCAGTGGATGGGACGTTCACCCAGTCGTCCTGGATGGAACCTGGATGGCAGCAAACTGGTTTATGAACAGGAGCGTGAAAATAGCCATTTACGTGATGTGTATACGGCGTCTGTTAACAATCCTGCCAATGCTGAGCAAGTACCACTTTCAGAGCAGTATCTTTATCGTTTCGATGAGAAGACCACCAATGCTAACGGTACCGTAACCGCATTTCGTGTTGGCGATAGCTTGTTTGTGAAGCGCGACGGCCAACCGCTTGAACAGTTAGTACGTGGCGGCGAGTCACTGCGTGCGTTACGGTTTATGACCGATGGTCGACTGATGTTCTCAGCAGGTTCACATATCGTTGCTATTGATTTAGAGAGTGGTAAACGTGAACAGCTTCTGGAATGGAAGTTTGCTGATAAGCCCGAAGCAGTCAGTGCCCCGAACGATTACATCGCAGAAGAGCAGCTTTCGCTTATTCGTTATCTTGATAAAAAGCGCAAGCAACGTCAGGCTTCAGCAGACCGCACCGAAACCCTAAAGCAGGTCAGTCCGGCTTTTGTCGCAGAGCCTGTTTATTTTGACAAAGGTGACCGGTTGGTCACGGCATCGGTATCGCCAAATGGCCAATATGCCGTTGTAGTGACAACAAAGGATGTGCCGTATCGTGATGATACTGACATCATGCCGCACTACATTCAGGAAGATGCGCGCATCAAACCGGTTCGGGCCCGGGCACGGGTGGCCGATGTAAAGTCGGCTAATCACGATGCTTGGCTGGTGGACCTGAAAACCAATAAGAAAACGAAACTGTCTTTTGTAGGTCTGCCTGGCTATAACGATGATGTGCTGGCTGAAGTAAAAGCAGAGAATGCCAAAGCCAAAGGCGAGAACTACCAGGTAAATCGTTTGCCTCGCGACATTACCCTGATGAGCAGCTGGGATGCCAACAATCCGTCTGTGAGTTGGAGTAATGACGGCAACGGTTTAGCGCTGATGCTGGAAGCCTGGGATAACAAAGATCGATGGATTGTTACCGTCGATTTTAACAACGCAAAGCTGGTCACTCAGGAAAGGCTTCATGACGATGCTTGGGTCAACTACAGCCACAATAGAATGGGCTGGTTGAATCATTCTAATACCTTGTATTATCAGTCGGAAAAAGACGGTTATTCGCATCTATATGTTCAGCAGCCAGGCCAAACCGCACGCCAGTTAACCGCGGGTAAATTCGTTGTCGAAGACCTTACCTTGTCTGACAATGATAAGTATATTTATTACCGTGCTAACAAAAAGCACCCAGGGATCTACGAAATTTATCGCGTGAATGTAGAGACCGGTGCCAGTGAAGCACTTACCGAGCTAAACGGCATGACGGATTATGTGTTAAGTCCGGATCAACAAACATTGTTGTTAACCCACAGTAAGGTGAATCGTCCACCAGAGCTTTATATAAAGAAAGTGGGACAAACTGCAGCAGCGAAAAAAATCACCGATACTATCAGCGACGAGTTCTTGTCTATGCCTTGGGCAACGCCACAAGTGGTGGCCATTCCATCCAGCCATACTGACCAGCCCATTTACGCCCGCGTCTATTTGCCCAATGACGCTGCTTCAATGAGCGAAAATGCAGGCGCGAAAAATCGTGCCGTGGTGTTTAACCATGGTGCTGGTTATTTGCAAAATGCTCACCTTGGATGGTCGGTATATTTCCGCGAATTCATGTTTAACAGCATGCTTGTGCAGCAAGGCTATGTGGTGATGGACATGGATTACCGCTCCTCTAAAGGTTACGGCAGAGACTGGCGCACCGCGATTTACCGTCAAATGGGTAAACCCGAAGTAGAAGATCTTAACGATGGCGTTAATTGGCTGGTTGATAATGCCAACGTCGACCGCGAAAGAATTGGTACTTACGGTGGTTCCTATGGCGGGTTCCTGACTTTTATGTCTATGTTTACCGATCCCGATTTGTTTGCAGCCGGTGCAGCGTTACGTCCAGTAACTGACTGGGCTCACTATAACGCCCCGTATACTGCTAACATCCTCAATACGCCAGATGTCGATCCACTTGCATTTGAACGAAGCTCGCCCATCTACTTTGCTGAAGGTCTACAGAATCCATTGCTGATCATATCTCCTATGGTCGATGACAATGTGTTTTTCCAGGATTCTGTTCGTTTGGTACAGCGCCTTATCGAGCTGGAGAAGCAGAACTTTGAAACCGCGATTTATCCCGTAGAGCCTCATGGTTTTGTACAACCAAGTTCTTGGTTAGATGAATACCGTCGGATCTACAAATTGTTCGAGACCAATCTGTAATTCACCGCACCCAGGATAGCTGTTGTCGATGACAGCTATCCTCTTCACCTCTGTCATCTATACACCACCCCCTGTTCGCGTTAACGTAGTGTTGAAGGATAAAAACACTATAACGACAATAATTTAACGAACAGGTAACGAACATGAATCGTTTCAAGACCCTTCTATCTGCATTGATAGTCAGTACCACCACTACGACTGCGGTGCTTGCACAGGATAACCAACTCACCGCTGCTCAAAAAGCGCAGGGTTGGGTATCGTTGTTCGATGGAAAAAACCCTACGGCATGGCGTAATTACCAAAAGAGTGACATTCAGCCAGGTTGGGTAGTCGAAAACGGTGCACTTAAATTGGAAAAGGCCGGTGCAGGGGATCTCATCAGTAAGCAGGCATTTGGCGATTTCGACCTGTATATCGATTGGAAAATCAGTGAAGCCGGCAACAGCGGGATTTTCATTTTGGCCGATGAAAAAGGAAAAATGATTTATTCGCATGCGCCAGAAATTCAAATCCTCGATAACGAAAAAGCCCACGATAATAAAATCGATACTCATCTTTCAGGTTCTCTGTACGACATGGTGGCCGTACACCCATCTGCGTTAAAACCGGCTGGTGAGTGGAACACGGTGCGGATAAAACTGCAGGATAAGTTACTTCAAATTTGGCAAAACGATGTCATGACCACCAATGTGGTTATTGGCACCTCGACCTGGGATAACCTGGTAGCGGCGAGTAAATTTGCAGACTGGAACGGTTTTGCGACTAACGAAACGGGGCATCTAGGCCTGCAAGACCACGGCAATGTTGTGTGGTTTAAAAACATGCGTATTAAGGAGCTGTAATCATGGCGAATACAGATTTCCAGGTACTGGTTGTGGGGTCTGGTGCGGGTGGCGCTATGGCGGCTTACGAGCTCACGCGCCAGGGTATCAAGGTCTTAATGCTCGAGGCAGGTCGCGATTACAATCCCCGTGCTGAAACACCTATGTTCAATCGCAATGCCGATGCACCGCTATTGGGCTCGGGCAATAAAGATAAAGATTTTGGTTTCTACGATGCCACCGTAGACGGCGGCTGGTCTGTGCCAGATGAACCATACACGATGGATGAAAACACCGAGTTCATGTGGTGGCGTGCCAGAATGTTGGGTGGCAGAACAAATCACTGGGGCCGTTTTTCCCTGCGTTTTTCAGAGCATGATTTCAAGGGCAAAACCCGTGATGGTCATGGTGCTGATTGGCCTTTCGAATACCAGGATATTGCAAGCTGGTACGACAAAACAGAAACCCTGGTAGGGGTGTGTGGTGCCAACACAGGTCACGAGGATATGCCAGACTCAGCGCCGGGCGTACTGCAGCCTCCACCTAAAGCGCGAGTAACAGAATTACTGGTTGCGGCGGCTGCCGGTAAAGAAGGCATTCGCATGGCACCCATGCACCGTGCGGTGCTAACCCGTGCTCAGGATATACGGCAAAAGTGTCTTTACGCCACCTCTTGTGGGCGTGGTTGTTCAATTGGGGCGGCCTTTCAAACAACCACTTCACTTATTCCCTTAGCTAAAGCCACCGGAAACCTGACTGTCATCACCGACGCCATGGTGCGAGAAGTTCGCACTGATGACACTGGAAAAGTGATCGGCGTATCTTACGTGAATAAATCCAGTGGGGAAAATGTTGAGCTGGATGCCCCTGTGGTTATATTGGCTGCCAGTGCTTGTGAATCTGCTCGCATTATGTTGAATTCACGTTCTGATAAACACCCCGCCGGGCTGGCCAATTCAAGCGGTCAGATTGGACGAAACCTGATGGACTCAACAGGTGCCAATCTTGGCGCATATATTCCCGCGTTGCGTAATCGCCCTCGCTACAATGAAGATGGGCATACGTCTAACCACCTGTTTATTCCCTGGTGGGAACACGATGCTCAAGCGAAAGGTGAGCTTGATTTCCCACGTGGGTATCACTTTGAAATTGGGAGTGGCTTTCGCGAACCCGGCGCTTGGGTAGCCGGTGATTTTCAAGGCTATGGTGTGGAAGTGAAGGAAGAAGCCCGCGCGGCTTACGGTAGCTATATTGGCTTCGCCCTTCGCGGTGAAATGCTGCCCAACGACGATTGCTACATGGACATAGACGAAACCGTGACGGATAAATGGGGCATTCCGGTTGCACGCTTCCATTGGAAGTGGTCGGAAAATGAAATTAATCAGGTTCGGCATGGTTTGGAAACGGCGAAGAAAATTCTCACCAACATGGGCGCCGAGGTAGGCGCGTTGCCTGATCCCGAAGAGGCGATTTTGAAAGGGGGGCAAATCATTCACGAAGTGGGTACGACACGAATGGGTGACGATCCAACAAACTCAGTGACCAACCAGTGGGGGCAAACGTGGGATTGTGACAACTTGTTTGTCATGGATGCTGGCGTATTTGCATCGAATCCTCACAAGAACTGTACGTTGACCATTATGACACTGGCGATGCGGAACGCAGACTGGCTGGCTAAGCAAATCAAGCAGGGAGCAATGTAATGATGGGTGATAATGCAAACAAAAATCGACCCTACGCGCCTTCAATGACACGTCGCGATACATTGAAATGGATGGGCATCATGGCGGCGAGCGCGGCGTTACCAGGCCTCAACGCATGTTCATCAGGGGCAGGGCAAGTCAAGCAGGTTGGGGCAACTGCCGGACATTGGCCAGAGTTAGCGCTCAAACCAGTAACAGCACCGGGATATGGAAAAGATCCTGATCTTATTTCTCCTCCATCGCAAATTTGGCCGCGCACGCTTTCTGCTGATCAGTTAAACGTTGTGGCCATTTTGTCTGACTTAATTGTACCAGCAGAAGGGGAGTATCCCTCTGCCACACAAGTGAAAGTACCCGACGTGATTGATGAGTGGGTAAGTGCGCCTTACGCCTCTCAACAGCGCGACCGCGAGATGATTTTGCCGCTTTTAACCTGGCTAAATGATGAGGCGGTTATCAGAGGTGGCGTGTCATATAGCGCACTTGCACTTGAGCAACAACGCTTGATCTTAGATGATATAGCGACACTAAATGCGCAGACCCCAGCGGCGTTTGAACGCCCAGCTCGTTCATTTGCCCGCTTACGAGCACTCGTTCTTGCGGGGTACTTCAGTTCGCCTCAGGGCACAAAGGATATTGGTTATCAGGGCAATGTTGCCATTGCCGGTGATTATCCTGGCCCTAGCGATGAAGCCTTAGCGCATATTAATCAAGTGATTGATGAACTTGGATTGTCGGCTTATACCTGGACAGATCCCGCTTAACTCGTCATTAACGCGAACGGCGGGCGGGGATGATCATTAGCACAAAAATGATGATCCCCGCTATCGCCCCGTACAGATGCGCATCGACTGCCACTGTGGCATCTATCAGCGACGCCAGTTCGTCAGAACTCCCATAAACTTGTTCATAGCATACCTTTAAAAGCACACCTGCCAACAACAGAAAGCCCGACTTCATGCCGGCGCGAATGTCCATACAGGCGCCCCAGATAAACATGCCATGTAGGGCGCCGGACAAACCCGCATACCAAATTAAGCCAGGGGAGAAAAAGTAAATGCCCACGCTGGTGAGTACAGCGCACCACAAGAACACTTTCCAAAAGCGAATAATACGGTAGTGCTGACTATGAAGCAGGCTGAGCAGGAGTAAACCAGTGAGATTCAGCACCGTATGATAAAAGTTAGTGTGGACGATGTTCGCGGTGAGGAGACGCCAGGTTTCCATACCCTCGACAGCGTAGCGATCGTAAGCAAGCCATTGTCCTGAGAGGGGTTCGAATGCCTGTGCGAGCAGTGCAATCAACGCAAGAAGAACAGGACCACCATAGGCAGTAACGAATTGTTTGGATTTATCTGTCATGGAGTTTTGTAGTTTTTGTCATTAAGTCGCTATGATACAGAAAACTCACTACAAATTGCCTGAATTTTTAAGGGAGTGTACCCAATGCAATCCATTCTTTGTCATTTTGAAAACCACGTACTGACACTGATTTTTAATCGTGCAGATAAAAAGAATGCTCTGACAAGGGAAATGTATCAGCAACTCGCTGATGCACTTATCGCTGCAGAGGAAGATCCCGAAGTAAAAGTGATTTTACTGAAAGGTGAGGGAGACGGTTTTACGGCTGGTAACGATATAGCGGATTTTGCTCATCGTAATGAAGGCGATAATGTTGCTGAGGTGGTGGCTTTCATGAACGCCCTTTGCGCATGCTCTAATCCCATTGTAGCGCAAGTTCATGGCGTTGCTGTTGGCATTGGTACTACCTTATTGTTACATTGCGACCTGGTATACAGTGCGCCAGAAAGTGTTTTCTGCCTGCCTTTTATTAACCTCGGACTGGTTCCTGAATATGCATCAAGTTACATTCTGCCGCGCATCGCGGGCAAGCGTAAAGCCAGTGAATGGTTGATGCTTGGAGAAACGTTTGGGGCGCAGGAAGCCTGTGATTATGGTGTGGTGACGGGCATTGTGCCTGCAAACCAACTTGATGAGCACGTCAGTAACGTGTGTAAGAAGTTGGCGCAGAAGCCGTCGTTTGCATTGAAGCAAACCAAGCTACTTATGAACAACGAGCAAGATGCCATACAACAGCAGATCAGCACTGAATTAGATATTTTTCTCGAAGCACTTGGGTCTGAAGCGGCCAAAGAAGCCTTCGATGCATTCATCAATAAGCGTCCTGTGAACCGGGACAAGTTCAAATAAACCCAGAGGAAATCGAACATTGAAGTTTAGTCAGGGAATCCTTGCAACGACAATTAAAGTCGTTTGTTTATCCGTTTCACTTACCGCGACTTCTTATGCGGTAGAGCGTAATGAGCCTGAGGCTGCTACTGGTTATGAGCAGAAAAAGGCCCATATTGCTGAAGATTATATGGTTGTTGCTGCAAACCCTTATGCATCCTGGGCTGGTAAAAATATTATTGAAAAAGGTGGTTCGGCCATCGACGCTGCGGTAGCCGTTCAAGCCATGTTAACCCTGGTGGAGCCACAGTCTTCGGGCATTGGCGGCGGTGCCTTTATTCTGTATTGGGATAATAAAACCAAAACGCTGCATACGTTCGATGGACGCGAGACTGCGCCTGCCGCCGTGTCTCCATACTGGTTTTATGAAGGCAAAAAGCCAATGAGCTGGATTGAGGCTGTGGTTGGCGGTAAATCAGTGGGGGTACCGGGCGCCCTTCGCGCTTTGGAAATGGCGCAGAAAAAATTTGGCACACTAGAATGGAAAGAGTTATTCGACGATGCCATTAATACCAGCGCCAATGGATTTCGGGTTTCTGCGCGTTTAGCACACCTGGTTGCCCTTGAAAAACATCCGGGACTAAAGACCTTTCCTTCTAGTGCGACGTATTTTTATCCGGCAGGCAAGCCTCTCAAGGAAGGCATGATTAAGAAAAACAAAGCGCTGGCTGATACGCTGACACGCATTGCCAACGACGGGGCCGACTACTTTTATGAAGGGCCTGTGGCTGAAAAGATTGCTAAAACGGTAAACAGTGCGTCTATTAATCCCGGTCAAATCACACCGGAAGATATTGCCAGTTACAAGCCATTGGAGAAAAAGCCAGTGTGTGGTGAATACCGCGATCATAAAGTATGCGGTATGGCGCCTCCCAGTTCTGGTGGCGTGAATGTTTACCAAATCATGAAGTTGCTCGAAGGGCAGGATATTGCTTCATTAACCCCAGACAGTGCAGCGTTTGCCAATTTGTTTGCTCAAGCCAGTGCACTCAGCTTTGCTGACCGCGAAATGTATATTGCAGACAGCGATTTTAATGATATTCCATTCGCTTCCCTTATTAATGCACCGTATTTGAAGCGACGAGCAGACAGCATTGGCGCTGACAAATCTTGGCGGAAAGCGAAAGCCGGTAAGCCTTATACCAATGCAAATGTGCATTTGGGTATGAACCGCGAGCAGCCCAATACCAGCCATTTCTCCATTGTTGACAAAGACGGCAATGCTATTTCCATTACCACCAGCATTGAATTTATGTTTGGTTCTGGTTTGATGGTCGAGGGATTCTTGCTAAACAATCAGCTCACCGACTTTTCGTTTAATCCAGATATCAACGGCTGGCCGGTTGTTAACCGGGTAGAGCCTGGTAAGCGGCCTCGCAGTGCGATGAGCCCCACCATGGTGTTCGACGATAAGAATCAACTGGAACTGGTTGTGGGTTCGCCCGGCGGTAGCCGTATTATTGACTACGTGGCGCAGACGTTGTTTGGCGTATTGGACTTTGGGTTAGATATACAACAGGCAATTAATCTGCCGCGCATGACTAACCGCAATGATTATACTGCCCTTGAAGCAGGCACTCAGGCTGAAAGCCTGAAACCGGCGCTTGAAGCGTTAGGCCACGATGTGAAAATCATGGATCTCAACTCCGGCCTGCACGGTATTCAGGTGAAAGATGGAAAACTTATTGGTGGCGCCGACCCGCGCCGTGAAGGGGTAGCCGTCGGCCAGTAATTACATAAAATGATCCGGGGCGATACGATCAACCTTCCATTGGCCATCTTCTCGGATCATATTCACTGTGCGTAAATCTTCCACTTTATCATCGCCGTACATGCCGCTAAAAAATAACGTCACCTTGGCGCTTTCTGAAAACTCACTACGGCCTACGCCATTGCCGCCTTGGGGGGTTATGGTAACGGTGTCATAACGCAAATTTACAATGTAACGTTGTACGTTACGATTAGTGCGATAGCGCTTGAGCATTCTAGCCATGCTATCTGAACTCAGTTCTATGGCTTTTGAAATGTTTTTACCTTCGTAAATACTTTGCATAAAGGTGAGGGCGGCATAATCAGGCGTATTCTCATCCATCATGCCATAACGACCAAGCCCTTCTTTCTTTTCACCACAGGCGCACAGCACAATTACCAGCAAACTGATAATCGTAAATCGACTGAGGGTGAAATGTGTGATTGTCATGATAATTCCGGTATCTATAAATGCTATAAGTAAAAATAGCAGAAAATAATGACAAAAAAAAAGCGAGGTGTGAACCTCGCTTTTCTATTTATTTTACAGATGCTTACTGAACTTCTTCTTGATCGCTGAATTCACCTGCGAACAATGGGCTACTCAGGTAACGTTCGGTACCGCTCGCTAACAGAACAACCACAATTTTGTCTTTGTTTTCTGGCTTTTCAGCAAAACGCTTCGCTGCAACCACGGCCGCACCCGAAGAAATACCCGCCAAAATACCTTCTTCTTTCATCAGGCGGTGAGTCATTTCCATACATTCTTCGTTGGAAACTTGCTCAACTTCATCAATTAAGTCTAAGTCCAGGTTTCCTGGAATAAAGCCCGCACCAATACCTTGGATTTTGTGTGGCCCAGGTGTGAGTTCTTCACCATTTTTCGCCTGTGTAATGACAGGAGAGTCTTTAGGTTCTACCGCGATAGAGGTAATGGCTTTACCTTGGGTGTTTTTAAGGTAACGGCTAACACCTGTAATAGTACCGCCGGTACCTACACCAGCAACAAACGCATCGACTTTACCATCGGTGGCGTTCCAGATTTCAGGACCTGTAGTTTTCTCATGAATTGCCGGGTTGGCTGGGTTGTCGAACTGTTGCAGTAATACATATTTCTCAGGATCTGATGCAACGATTTCCTGAGCGGCTGCCACTGCGCCTTTCATCCCTTTAGGTGCTTCTGTGAGTACCAGGTTTGCACCCAGTGCTTTAAGCAGTTTGCGGCGTTCCAGACTCATGCTGCTAGGCATGGTTAATGTCAGTTTATAGCCACGTGAAGCGGCAACAAACGCAAGTGCGATACCGGTGTTACCACTGGTAGGCTCAACAATCTCTTTTCCTGGACCGAGTACACCACGTGATTCTGCATCCCAAATCATGTTGGCGCCGATACGGCACTTAACACTGAAACTCGGGTTACGCGATTCGATTTTGGCATAAACGTTACCACCAGTAACACGATTAAGTTTAACCAGAGGCGTGTTGCCGATAGATAAAGAGGCGTCGTCAAATACTTGCATTATTATTCCTTAAGTGTTTAAAAATACCTGCAGACAATTTTTACGGGAATCATCGTAGATTCAGCATCTTTCCCGTACAGGTTTTTGTGTACAGTTATATAATTGGTGTCATTCTGCAAAATGAAAAGTGCTTTTTCGATATAAGTTATTTTTATTTGCGCTGAAACTTGAATAAATACTAAAAAATGCGATTGGCAAGGATTGCGACATGGCAGACAAACAAGAAAA
Source organism: Alteromonas confluentis (assembly GCF_001757105.1). Classification (GTDB taxonomy): domain Bacteria; phylum Pseudomonadota; class Gammaproteobacteria; order Enterobacterales; family Alteromonadaceae; genus Alteromonas; species Alteromonas confluentis. Next base: position 62,284 of record NZ_MDHN01000045.1, on the reverse strand, counting down.
CAACACACTTCACGAACCCTCACCACAGTCTAGTACTGAAAAAGAAGACAATACGATCGTTACCCCGTATGCCTTTCAGGTATCGCCCGAGCTGCTCGGTAAACCTTTGGCTACGCCTTCACGAAGGGCCACAGCGCAGTGTATCGATTTGGTACTGTTGTACTTTATCTCTCACGCCAATGCAGTGGTGCTGGGTGTATTGGCTGCGCTCACGTTTATGCGAGCAGGGAGTAACGTGATTAAAGGTAAGGGCAGCACATCTAGAGGTAAGTTCTTGCGGCTAGGCGCAGCTTGCTTTTTGGGTTTTATGGTTTTTACCCTCTTTGACGGGCCGCCTGACACCTCCGACTATAAAGTGATCCAGGCCAGCCATATTAGCGATACAACTCTGGATGACAGCGAAGAGCCGCTAGAAAAGGCAGATGAGTCAGGATCCGAGGCAAACTTCTTTGAATCCTTAAGCGAATTTCTCCATGATGGACAAGCATTCTTAGGTGAGTTGGGGCTTGGTCTTGGCTGGGCTGCACTCTACTACAGTGCGTTTACCGCATACATGCAAGGCTGCACTCCCGGAAAGTGGATCACCCGTATACGGGTACTCAGGCTCGACGGCAGACCTCCTACATTATGGGAAAGTTTCGGCCGATATGGCGGATATGGAGCAGGTGTTGCTACAGGCATGCTTGGCTTCCTGCAGATTTTCTGGGATGCAAACAGACAATCTATTCAAGATAAAATAGCAGAAACACTGGTGGTCAGGCATTCGGTTAAGGTACTTCCTAAAGCGAGCGAGGCCGGAACATCAGGCACATCAGGCGAAGGTATATGAATCACCACATTTACCATGTGTTGTCGGCGTGGGCCGGACAGCGCGATGCAGGTAACTGGTTACTTGCCACCATAATAAACACTGAAGGGTCGTCTTACCGCAAGGCAGGTGCGATGATGCTTTTTAGCCAGGAAGGCGCGCAATTAGGTGTGGTTTCCGGCGGTTGTCTGGAAAGCGATTTATTGCACCAGGCCAGGCGTTGCTGGGAAACCGGTGAAAGCCGCATCGTCACTTATGATATGCAGGAAGAAGGCGATATCGCCTGGCGTCTGGGCATTGGCTGTGGTGGCGAAGTGACCTTATTGCTCCAGCCGGTAAATGCAGACAATGACTATATAGGTTTACAGAGCGTGCTTGATAGCTTGCAGCAACAACAATCTATCTGGTATTCGCAGCCAGCCAGAGCGGGTCTGCCCGCGGGATTGGTCAGCACTGAAAAGCCGAGCAATCCGGAAGATTTCTGTTGTGAGCTTTTACCTCCGCCAACGCTTGGTATTGCGGGTGGTGGTGTCGACGCAATGCCCCTGTGTGACATGGCGGCTCGCCTTGGCTGGCGCGTTATTGTGAACGACAGCAGGGCCCGTTATGCCCGTGCCGGCGACTTCAAAACGGCTACCAGTACAACCGACTTACCTGCCGGCGACATTGCTCAGGCAGAATGGTTTCACCAACTCGATGCGCTTATTGTGATGCACCACCAGGTACGCATGGACGGTGATACGCTCACCGCTTTGGCAAATGATACCCCGGCGTCATTGAAGTACCTTGCACTTTTAGGGCCTTCTCATCGTGCAGAGCGCGTGTTATCTGAAGCCGATCTTAATGAATCGTCACTCCCGCTAACGTTACACGCGCCAGCGGGCATTGCCATCGGCGGAGAACTTCCGGAATCAATCGCGTTATCGATGCTGGCACAAGCCCATGCTGTGTTGCACGGTAAGTCTGGTTCATCACTCAAAGGGCGGCCATGTCAGTCAGACTAGCGATTATTATTTTGGCAGCAGGGGAAGCGCGTCGATACGGCAGTAACAAGTTGCTGAGTGAGCATCCAAGCGGTGACAGCCTTTTGCACTACGTTATTTCGCAGTATCAGCCACTATCTGCCTTACCAATTACCATTGTTTCCGGGCGTTTTGACAATGAACTTCGTCAAGCACTGTCCACAGGTCATGCTATACGAATCGCAAAAAATGAAGATTGGCAATCAGGTATGGGCGGAAGCATCAGTACAGGTATAAGAGCCGCAATGACGCTGGCTGATTCAACTCCCGCTTCGCTTTATCCTACTCACTTCATGGTTGGGTTAGCAGATACACCGCTTGTCACCACAGAAGGTTTGCGAGAGCTGGTGGACAAGGCTTGTATATTTCCAAACGCGCGTATAGCCAGTGAAGCTGAAGGCGTGCGTATGTCACCCGCCATATTCCCGCTTAGCGATGAAGATGCACTTGCAGGTTTGACAGGGCAAAAGGGCGCTGCAAAATTACTCAATGCCGCCGCGCCTCACTGTATTGCAGTACCTTTCAAAGAAGCCGCAATGGATATCGATGAGCCCGCTGACTGGCAGGCATTAGGGCGTTAGTCTTCACGCAATCTGTTCGTTTAATTTTCAAAGTAGCGCGTTCGATTGTTTTATTGCTGTGTGCCCTTATATTTTCTGGATGAACAGAAAACTAAATCGTGATGCGCTAATTCAGGCCATCAAATTAAGCACAGTATTCGTTGCCTTGCTTTGGGTAATCCAATCGGCTGGCGTGCTTTTTCATTTACCTTTAAGAGAACTCGGTATCACGCCACTATCGATGGCGGGACTGCATGGTATTGTTACTGCACCACTAGTGCATAGTTCATACGAGCACCTTTTCCATAACACACTGCCACTCTTAGTTCTTGGAACTGCGCTTATATACGGTTATCCAAAAACCCGGATGAAAGTCTTACTGTTTGCCTGGCTAGGCTCTGGTATTGGCGTTTGGCTATTCGGTCGTCCATCCATGCATCTGGGAGCCAGTGGTGTTGCCCATGGATTGTTTTTCTACTTGTTTGTCGTTGCCATATTGCGCAGAGATAAACGCTCTGTGGGACTCATGATGATCGCTTTTTTCCTGTATGGCGGCATGATGATGTCTATCTTCCCCAGAGATCCGCAGATATCTTACGAGGCACATTTCTTTGGCGCATTAGGCGGTGCAATCGCGGCAATATTATTTGGAAAGCAGGACCCAAAACCGGTGCGAAAAGTCTACACATGGGAAGTGCTGGAAGATGACGACCCGGTGATTGGCGATCAGTGGAAGGCGCCCGTTGATCACGAAAGTCGGCGCTGAATATAACGAACGCGAGCGCCAAGTAATACAGCTGCTGCGCTGAGACCAACAATAATACCAATCCAGAATCCAGCAGCTGACATGGGTTCGTCAGTTAGCCAGTCTGTGCGGCCGAGTATAATTCCGGTGGGCATGCCAACAAGCCAATAAGCTGTAAAGGTAATTATTGACATGGCAGTGGTATCTTTATACCCACGTAGCGCATTAGCTGAGAGTACCTGAATGGCGTCGGAAAATTGAAATAGCGCGGCGTACACCAGCAACGAATTGGCGAGGTCGAATACGGCTTGATCCTGTGTATAGAGCGCGATAATGGTACTTTTAGCCAAAACAGTAAAACTGGCAGTGAGTACAGCGACAAACAGGCCGATAGTCAGACCGCTTTTCACCACCATTTTTGCTTGCGTCAGATTATTCTGGCCAGCGCGGTATCCTACGCGTATTGATAACGCCATGCCCAGGCTCATAGGAAACATAAACATAATCGCGCTGAAATTCAGGGCAATTTGATGGGCGGCAACGGTACTCGGACCAAAAGGGGCTAACAGCAGCGCAACAGCGGCAAAGAGTGTGACTTCAAACAACAGTGTCATTGCCACCGGCAGACCAAGCTTAAAGGTTCGCCATATCATGGTGAATTCAGGCTTATAGGTACGGGTGAACAAATGGTATTTTTTGAGTCTGCTTGAAAGCGCCACATATACCGCAGTGGCAAAAAACATGGTGTATATAACGATTGCCGTGGCTATGCCACAACCCGCGCCACCAAATGCTGGAATGGGACCGGTACCATAGATAAAAATGTAATTACCTACCATATTACACGCCAGCCCAACCAGTGTAATAATCATGGTTGGCTTGGTGGTACCCAGACCCTCACAGAAATTTCTCAGCCATTGATATAAGGCAAATGCGGGCATGGAGAGAAGCACAAACTGTACATAGTCTACTGTAATGGCAAACAGTTGCGGGTCCATTGGAAACAGCGCTACCAGTGACTCAACAAAGGGCCACAGCAACATGATGACCAGGCTACAAGCTAATAGCAGATAACCAGCCTGTTGCGCGGCGTTAGCTACATCAGAAGTATTTCCTTTACCGTGAAGTCGAGACAATATGGGGGGCATGGCAAGGCCCAGGCCCTGAATGAAACACTGTAACGGAATAATGATACTGAAGCCCAGCGCCACCGCTGCCATGTCTATGGCACTGTAATTACCTGCCATGATCGTATCAATAACGCCCATCAGCATTTGCGTGATTTGCGCAATAAGTAATGGCCAGGCGAGTTTAATCAGGCGTTTGCCCTCAAGAACAAAACGCGGGGAAAAGAAGCTTTGCATGGAAGGTTACTGGGTCTCTAGCAATGAAAACGGCTGAATAGTAACACTATTACCTTCAGGAATCTCAGAACATTCTGCGGGTAAAATGATGTAACAGTTGGCTTGCGTGACCGTGGTCATTACACCTGAACTTTGCTTGGCCAGCGGAACCACGTCATAATCGCCATAAGCGTTTTTTTGCATGTGCGCTCGCACAAACTCCTTTCTACCGGCTCTGCGACGCAAAGATGTCGTGAGAGTCGCCTTAATCGTAAGGGGCTTGATAACCTGTTCTGACGCCGCTCCCACCATGCGCTTAATAATAGGCAGTACCAATTGTTGGGTGGTCACAAATGCAGATACAGGATTACCCGGTACGCCACAGAATACAGCATTACCTAATCTGCCGAACGCAAAGGGCTTTCCGGGTTTTATGGCTATTTTCCAGAACCCAATGTCACCCTGACTTGCTACCAGCTCTTTAACAAAATCAGCATCACCCACCGATACGCCACCACTACTGACCACTAAATCCTGAGTGTGAGCAGCGTTGGTAAACACTTCGCTTAACGCCGTTTTATCATCTGCAACAATACCAAAATCTGTGATCTCAACCGGTTCGGCGGCAAGCAGTGCTCGGGTACCCGTGCGGTTGGATTCGTAAATTTGACCTGAAGCCAGCGTTTCTCCGGCGGTTTTTAGTTCATCGCCTGTGGCAATAATACCCACCCGAAGTTTGCGGAAAACCTGAACAGAAGCAATGCCCATTGAAGCAAGTAGAACGAGGTGACTGGCGGTGAGCTGGGTGCCTGCTGTTATAACGGTGGCGCCTGTTGCAATGTCGCCACCGGCGCGGCGGATATTTTCACCTGGCATGGCGGGTTTATTAATGACCACATCAGTGTCAGTACGCGTGGTATTTTCCTGCATGACAACACAATCAGCGCCATTGGGAACCAGCGCGCCCGTCATGATTCGTACCGCCTGACCTTTTTCCAGTTTCACTTCTCTTAACGGCATGCCGGCAAGTTGCGTATCTACAACCTGTAACGGCAGTGCAGACTGCGAATCACTGGCGTACAGCGCAAATCCGTCCATGGCCGAATTGTCGGCAGGGGGCACGTTTACACAAGCAACCACATCTTCACTTACCACCCGGTGTAATGCATCGCCAACCATTACGGCTTCAGCTTCTACTACAGGTTGAACGTGTGACAGCGCGTTATGAAGTGCATCTTCCAGGGGAAGCCAACCATTGGGGGCAGAAGTCGAGATAGTCATTATGTGTATACCGCAGGTGAAAAAAGGAATTATTGCTTAACAAAATAAAAAAACCAACACCCACAACAACATGTGCTGGAAGGTGCTGGTTTTTCGGGGTAGATAGCAGTGTTAGTCTTCAAACTCCATATTTGAAATCCACACTGTTTGGTAGGGTTTAAGCTGCAGGAAGCCACCCACATCTTCAAGCTCATCACGGGTGATGAGGTCCATCCATTTATCGGTACCAATCAAGTTTATACTCGACAGCAAAATAGACTGTTCTTCGTTCGTCACATTACTTACACAGAACACACTCTGCCGGCGATCAAGACTCTGGCGCCAGAAGCCGAACAAGGTGTCACCGAGTTGTAAAGTAAACTGTGTGGCGTTCGGGTGAAAGGCCGGTTGTGCTTTACGAATACGAATTAACTGCGAAATGCGTGTTAGCACCTTGTGATGCTGGGAGTAGGGCGAATCGAGCAGGGCAGCGAGTTCTTCAAAATTCCAGCGATGACGATTAATAGAGCGGTTTTGCCCAGTGTTGGCAACCTTTTCATAATCGTTACTGGTACCCAGCAAACTATGAATGTAAAGTCCTGGAATACCTTCCATACCAAGCATGATGGCATGCGCACAGATAAAGCGGTCTATCTGCCATTTGTCTGGCCCCGCCGTGGTACCTTGCAGAGCATCAAACAACGTGATGTTAATCTCGTATGGCTTTTGCTGACCGTGATCAGATGCCCGCCAGGACACTTTTCCGCCGAAATTCTGCATGGTGTGAACCAGTGTAGAAATTTCTTCGTCATCGAGTAAGCCTTCAGCAGGACGCAAACCAATGCCGTCGTGAGACGCAATAAAATTAAAATAAGTGGTGCCGTTTTGCGCCGGCGGCATGCTCATCATCCAGTTCTTCAAGTAGGCACAATTTCCGGTAACCAAGGTATTTACCAGCAAAGGTGGCAGCGAAAAATTGTAGATGGCATGGGCTTCATTAGCATTACCGAAATAGGTGAGGTTTTCCCGGTTTGGAATGTTAGTTTCGGTAATGATGATGACGGTCGGGTCGGCATGTTCAATTAGCGTACGAAGCAAACGAATGCACTCGTGAGTTTGAAACAAATTAATACATGAGGTGCCGATTATTTTCCATAGGAAAGCGACAGCATCCAAACGGAACAATTTCGCGCCTTTATCCAGGTACTGGCGAATGATTTCCACAAACGCCAGGAGCACCTTAGGATTGCGGAAATCAAAATCAACCTGATCATGACTGAAGGTACACCAAACATATTGCGTACCAGTGGCTGTTTGGGTTTCTCGTAATAGAGGAGAAACCCGGGGCCGGGTAACCATTGACAAATCATCACTGGGATCAGCGGTGAAGAAGAAATCGCTACCGATCCCTTCTCCTTTCTGGAAATTCTCAAACCAGGCACTGCGAGCTGAGCAATGGTTAATCACTAAATCGAACATCAGTCCGTAGTGTTTAGCCAATCGCTCGATATCACCCCAATCTCCAAGTGATTCATTCACACTGGAGTAGTCGATAACGGAAAAACCATCATCTGAGCTATAGGGGAAGAACGGCAACATGTGTACTTTGTTGATTGTGTTCTTACAGTAGGTATGGAGAAATCTATCGAGCGTGAACAATGGCTGTTCACCTTCACTGATCACACTATCGCCATAGGTGATCATAATGATGTCTTCTTCATCCCAGTAATTGCAGTATGGTGTTGGCTGAACGATATCTTCGTCAGCCTTCAGGCGCATGGTTGCTAATAGTTCCGTGGCCAGTTCACCAACCGGGATTTCCAGATGCACATCCGCATAAATAGCCTGTAATTGATTACAAACCTTTTCGTGTAATTGATCCCAACTTGTCGTCATGCGTTACCCTAGTAGTTCAGCGGTGTCTGCTTCAACAGCCTCCAGCAGGCGGTCAAGAATATCTGGTACCGCACTGGTGACACGGTTCCAGCTTGGAATAAACGGTGTTTCCATCGGATTTTCCAGGAAGCTAGTGCCTGCTTTCATGATGTTACTGGCGAATAATTCAACGGCTTTTTCTTCGTTGTGAATATCCAACGTAAGGCCGTTCATTACCGCATCGTTGTGGTAGGTTTCAACGAAATCCAGTGCAATACGGTAATATGTTGCTTTAATCGAACGGAACATTTCGTTACTGAACGTAAAGCCCTGTGTCGCTAGTTTGCGGAACAGTGCCTTGGTAATGTCGATAGACATTTTGGACAGGCCGCCCTGGTCGTTATTGAAAGACAGATCCTGGTGTTTGTGATCGTAGTTATCAGCAATGTCTGCCTGACACAAACGGTTATGGTTATAGTTTCTGTGCATTTCAGAAAGTACACCCACTTCCAGACCCCAGTCGCTTGGAATTCGAATATCGCTCAATACATCGCGACGGAAAGAAAATTCACCTGCCAGCGGATAACGGAAGCTGTCCATGAATTCGAGGTATTCGTGATCGCCTAGTGTACGCTTAAGCGCGCGCAATAATGGGGTAACCAGCAGTCGCGAAACCCGACCATTGATTTTTCCGTTAGCAACACGGGCATAGTAGCCTTTACAAAATTCATAGTTGAATTGTGGGTTAGCCACCGGATAAATCAGGCGCGCAAGTAAATCGCGGGTATAAGTCACAATGTCGCAATCGTGCAGCGCAACAGATTCTGAGCGGTTAGATGCCAGAATGTAACCCATGCAATACCATACGTTTCTGCCTTTGCCGAGCTCTTTAGGTGCCAGGTTAAGAGCAGATAATTCTTCATCGATGGCTTTTAAACGGGGGCCATCATTCCATAAAACACGGTGATGCTGTGGAAGCTTTTCAAAGAACTTCAGTGCAGACTTGTATTGTTCTTTATCGGCGCGGTCCAAACCAATGACGATTTCAGAAAGATAAGGAACTTGGGTCAGTTCGGTAACGATGTTAGGGAGTGCCTCACCTTCAAGCTCAGAATACAGCGAAGGTAAAATAAGAGCCATTGGGCGCTTCTGCGAAAATCGTAAAAGTTCAGCCTCAAGTTCCTCTGTGGGGCGTCTAGATAAGTTGTGTAACGTGGTCACTACGCCATTTTGATAAAAATCAGCCATGTGTTCTCCGTGTCCTATTTAAAAAGTAATTGGGTCAATACTTCAGTCCAGCCTTCGGGGCCATGTAGGGTACTGGTATATACATTTTCTTCTTTTTGTAATGGTGGTGGTGGATGGCTGGGAGAAGCGATTCTTACCGCTATATTCGCCGCCTCCAGCATCGCAATATCATTTTTGCCGTCACCCAGCGCTATGCTGGATACGTCTTCGTTACTTTGTCGACGGTACTCATCAACAAACCATTCCAAAGCTGCACCTTTATTGCAGTCGCCGGAAATGTGAATAAAGCGTCCGCCTTCGAGAGGGTAGGCGCCTCGCTCGGTTACCGATTTGATGAATGCTTCTTTGCGTTCATCAGAACCTTTCCATAAAACCGGTTCACCAAATTGACGCTGCGCTGCACGGGTGGCATCGGCGGCGTCGAGGCCGGTAGCTTCGCAAATATCTTCAATGGTCATTTCACTGAAATGGGTGAACTCATCCTGAAAATCCGGTTTCACTTTTTCAAGTAACTTCAGCCAGTACATTTTTGATGAAGTGAAGGATTTGCACCAAAACCCATCTTGCCAAACCGTACCTGCTGGCTTCTTCTTAAAAAAACCATGAGGAATATAGGCCGCAGCGCCATTTTCGACGATAAACGGTCCGTTCAGACTCAATGTTTGGCGTAGCGCCAATAATTCAACAAATGTCTTGCTGGTGGTTGGGATCACCGGAATGTTTGCGCCTTCCAGTTTTTTTAGCGTGGGTTCGGCGGCGGCAAAACTGTAAGTGTTGTGATCCAGCAGCGTGCCGTCCATATCAGTGAAAATTAGCGTTTTAGCGTTGCTCATTACTACTTCCTGATTACGTCTTTTATTATTCGGTTTTCGTCGAGTTCAAATACCTGATTACATTTATCTGGCAGTGTGGCAAATGCATGTTCGGTAAGTCGTTGATAGTGCTGTATGAAGCGTAGAATTTGTTCATCAGACATAATGCCAGCGTTGTGCTTCCCGGTTTTTGCGGCAAGTTTATGTTCTTGCTCGCATCGCCATTTATACACGTGTTCAAACGATGGACCTTTCAACATTACCCAATACTGCATAAATCGGTATAAGGATTCATATTCGTCAGTAATTTTATCGTTAACAAAATTGCGCCAGGTGCCGTCTGGGTCTTCCTCAGACTCGAGGATGTTAACCGGTTCGTTTAGTGCTTGTGGCGCTTGTGCATCTACGCCCCAGCACCAGCCTTCCATAAGCACGATATCTACGGGGGCTTGAATAACCGGCCACTGCGCCGATGGGAAAGGGTCGTTAATGGCTTTATTGAAACGGGGGAGGGCAACGTCTTCCGTTTCACCTAATGCGGTAAATGTTTGCAATGCGAGTGGCGTGTTGTGGGTGCCAGGTACGCCCCGGGTCTTAAGCAACGGGTGAACAGATTCAGCTAACTCAACGCGCGATTGTTTTGAAAGGTAGAAGTCGTCGAGAGACACCGTCACGGCGGTGAGGTTTTTAGAAGTAAAATAATGAACCAGAAAATCACATAAGGTGGATTTTCCTGAACCCTGACAGCCATTAACGCCAACAAAGAAAGGTTTGTTTGCACTCTTTTGGTGCTCTGCAATTTCCTCTGCGAGCGGCATGAACCACTTTAGTGCAGTGGTGCGATAGCTGTCCGGTAATTGGTGTTCGGTCAGAAAGCCCGTAATATCCATGTTACTACCTATGTGGCGTGCATCTCAGCACAATCTTATGAGAGTAGTAACTACAACAATTATGCCAACATAGGTCACCATGTTGGCGTAAAAGCTACTTTTTCGTGGCGACTAAAACGGCACGTTGTGGTGCAGGATAGCCTTCAATGGTCTTACTATTGTCTTCAGGGTCGAGGAAATCGACCAAAGACTGAGAGGTCATCCATTCGGTGGTTCGCTGCTCTTCCAGTGAGGTGGTATTGATATCGGCAACGCGGATATTTTCAAAACCGAGTCGCTCAAGCCATACGGTGAGCGCATTCACACTCGGTAAGAACCACACGTTACGCATTTGCGCATAGCGTTCACCGGCCAACAGCACCGCTTGCTCATCACCGTCTACCACCAACGTTTCGAGTACCAGTTCACCGCCTTTACGTAACTGATCTTTCAGTTGAGTAAGAAACAGCATTGGATCCTTTCTATGGTATAGCACACCCATTGAAAATACGGTATCAAAGGCTTTCACTGGCTGCATTTGTTCGATACCTAGCGGCAGGAAATGAATAGCTGAATTTTGACAGTAATGTTTAATCGCCTGAAATTGAATCAAAAACAATTGCGAGGGGTCGATACCATACACTCCTGACGCGCCTTGACCCAGCATCCGCCACATATGATAACCACTGCCACAACCCACATCGAGTACGTAGCGATTTTGTAATGGACTAATGTGCGGTAGCACGCGATCCCATTTCCAGTCTGAACGCCACTCAGTGTCGATATGAATACCGTGCAGATGGAAGGGGCCTTTTCGCCATGGCATGAATTGCTTTAGCAACCCTTCAATTTGCTTTTGTTGATAGTCTGTTACGCTGTTGGCATCGCCAATCGTTACCGAGTCGAGTAAGTCAACATTACCAGCAGGTACATCAGGTAACTTTTCCAGCAACTTACACCATTTATTGAACTCACCATGTAAATCGTTTTTCTGCCAGTGAGCAATTTGGGCAGGCAATGTCTCTAGCCAATGTGACAGCGGCGAGTGTAATACCTGTTCGTAACAATCTTTGAACCAGCGATCGGCAAGCTTATTCATTGCCAGACTCCTGGGGGGCTTTAATCGCCACCATGGAAGTAAAGTTAAAACACTTGAACCACATTACAACATCAGTAAAGCCTACGCCTTTGAGGCGGTCTTCGTGAACCTTAAAGGTGTCGGTAAGCATGACGTTTTCTAAAGCAGCTCGCTTTTGGCTCACTTCTAATTCGCTGTAACCATTATTGCGTTTAAATTGATGGTGCAAATCAATAAGCAGATGATTGCCGGCTTCACTCGGATGCTGAATTTTTTCTGAAAGCACCAAAATACCGCCGGGGTTGAGGCCTGCGAAAATAGTCGCAAGTAATCCTTCTCGTTCGGCAGGCGGAATAAACTGGAGCGTGAAGTTCATGATCACCATTGAGGCGTTTTCAATGGTAGTTTCCAGTGCTGATTCACAACGAATGGAAACCGGATTAGGCAAGTTAAAGCTGGAGACCACACGTTCGCATCGCTCAACCATGGCCTGGGAATTATCTATACCAATGATATTGCACTTAACGTGCTCGGTGCTTCTGGCCACAGATAAACTGGCAGCGCCTAATGAACAACCCAAATCATACACGTTGCTGTTATTCGTTACCCGTTCCCGGGCTAGTTCGCCAATAGTATGAAGAATGGTTTGATAGCCCGGTACCGAGCGCTGAATCATGTCGGGGAAAACATCGGCAACATGTTCATCGAAACGGAAGTCACTGACCTGGGTCATGTGATTCGCAAATATAGTGTCTGACTTTTGCACAGAAGCTGTCCGGATGGAAAAATTGAAAAAACAGGCGGCGATTTTAAAGGATTGGCAGAATTTTTTCACATAAAAGGAAAATTATTATGAATAATCAAGCCGTGTGCGCTAAATTGACTTTATATCCTTAGCCTAAAGTATTAGTCTATACAGATTAGCAAATTTCTATAAAAGATCGAGCACGCATTTATGACCCGTATTTTAGTCGCAGACGATCATCCACTGTTTAGAGAAGCACTTAGCGCCGCCCTTGAGCCGTACTTTAAAGATGCTGAAATTCTCGAAGCTGGCAGTCTTGAGGCAATGATGTCTGTACTGGCTGCAAACAGGCAGATTGATTTATTGTTGTTAGATTTGAACATGCCTGGTGGTGAATATTTCAACGGATTGATCACAGTAAAAGATGAATATCCAGATTTACCCGTTGCAGTCATCTCAGCCAACGAATCTATTGATGTGGTTGCACAGGTTATGGGGCTTGGGGCGGAAGGCTTTATTCCTAAATCCTCACCAACGAAAGAAATTGCATCTGCCATTGTCACTATTAAAAGCGGTGAGAATTGGGTGCCTGAAGAAATGAAAGAAGATTTGCAGAACGTAGATGAAGAGTTGACCATTCTCCTGAAGCGATTCCGCGAACTCACGCCAAAGCAAATTCAGGTGTTAAGTTTCTTACGCGCTGGCTTGATGAACAAACAAATCGCCCATGAAATGAATGTGACTGAAGCCACCATTAAGGCGCACATTAGTGCCATTCTACGTAAACTTGAGATTAACACCCGTACTCAAGCCGTACTGCTCATGGATAAACTGCAGTTTAGTTAACCTTTACTGTTGTACAAAAAAATGCCGCTTTCTATTAAAGCGGCATTTTTGTATCTGGAAAACGACATTACAATGTATTGATTTTCGCCACCAATTCTTCGTTGTCGAAGTCATCCACATTTATCGTGCGTAGTCGACCCGCTTCAGCGCGCTTCAGCAGCGCAGCTTCTTCTTCATCAATCCAGTCTGCAGCCAAGGCTTCATCCGCCAGAGCATCGAGGTTGGTAAAAGAGAGGCGGGCTTTTTTCTGCTTACTTATGCGTTCAAAAATAGGTTCCGCTTCGAGAATATCGTCAAGGGTTTGTTCGAGGTCGCCAAACAGGTTGCCTTCTTCTCGTGTTAAATATTGACCGTCGCCTAATCGACTGCGGGCTGTACCAGGTGTTTGTAGTACAGTGGCAATCTTGTGTTCCAGTTTGTCATCAGGTCGCTTACAAAGACGTCCGAAAGGCAATACCAGAAGCCGCATTGCCACAGACATGGGTTTACTGGGGAAGTTTGCGATAAAGTTATCGAGGGCTTCTTCAATATCAAACAATGTATTTTGCATCGCCCAATGCATCATTGGCGCATCTTCAAACAAGCGGCCGTCTTCGTCGAAACGCTTGAGCGTGGCACTGGCCAGATACAATCCACTGAGAATATCACCAAGACGGGCAGAGAGTCGCTCTCGACGTTTCAGATCGCCGCCGAGCATTCCCATGGAAATGTCGGTCAGAAAGGCAAGGTTAGCACTGTAGCCTTGTAACAACTGATAGTAGCGCGCGGTGTTATCGTTAAACGGGGCACGATGGAAAATACCGCCAGTTATGGAGAACCAGAAGCTACGTACCTTGTTAGCAATGGCAAAGCCGATGTGGCCAAATACGGCTTTATCAAAGGCGCGTAACTGCTCTCGTTTGTCCTCTAGGCCTGCGGCTTGGATTTCGGCCAGCACATAAGGGTGACAACGCATAGCACCCTGACCAAATATCATCATGTTGCGGGTAAGAATGTTGGCCCCTTCAACCGTAATGGAAATGGGCGCCCCCTGGTAACCACGACCAAGGTAGTTGTTCGGGCCGAGCATGATGCCTTTACCCCCGTGAACATCCATGGCGTCATTAATCACCTGGCGCATCTTTTCGGTTAAGTGATATTTGGCAATGGCTGAAATGACTGAGGGCTTTTCGCCTAAATCAACGCCAACAGTGGAAAAGCGTGTTACTGCATCCATGAGGTAAGCGTTACCACCAATCCTCGCCAGCATTTCTTCAACGCCTTCCATTTTCCCCACAGGAATACGGAATTGACGACGAATACGGGCATAAGCGCCGGTCGCTAGGGCGACAGACTTCGCGCCACCTGCACCGGTAGAGGGTAACGTGATGCAGCGTCCAACAGACAAGCATTCCATAAGCATTCGCCAACCTTTACCAGCCATTCGCGGACCACCGATTATAAAATCAAGCGGCACAAAGATGTCATTGCCTTTGACGGGACCATTCTGGAAAGGGGTATTCAATGGAAAGTGACGGCGCCCAATTTCAAGCCCTTTGGTATCTCGTGGGATCAAGGCGCAGGTGATACCTGAGGCATCATGCTCTAACAAACTATCAGGGTCTTCTAGTTTAAACGCCAAGCCTACCACGGTGGCAACCGGTGCCAGGGTAATGTAGCGTTTGTTAAATGTCAGGCGCATACCAAGCACTTCTTTGCCTTCCCATTCCCCTTTGCAAACGATGCCTACGTCTGGAATCGCACCGGCGTCGGAGCCGGCTTCCGGGCCTGTTAATGCGAAGCAGGGAATTTCATCACCATTTGCCAGCCGCGGCAGGTAATGATCTTGCTGCTCTGGTGTACCATAGTGCTGTAACAGTTCGCCGGGACCCAGTGAATTTGGTACGCCTACCGTGCTTGATAACACGGCTGAGCAGCCTGCTAACTTCTGAATTACTCTTGATTGGGCAAAAGCAGAAAATTCGAGGCCACCGTATTTCTTCTTAATGATCATGGCGAAGAATTTGTGCTCTTTCAGGTAGGCCCAGATCTCTGGCGACAAATCAGCATTCTGATGGTTAATTTGCCATTCGTTAACCATGTGACAGACCCGATCTACAGGCCCATCAAGGAACGCCCGCTCCTCTGGTGTTAGTCGCCCTTTAGGAATGGCATGAAGCTTGTCCCAATTGGGTTTACCAGAAAACAGTTCACCATCCCACCAGACAGTGCCGGCATCAATCGCTTCCTGCTCAGTGGCTGACATCTCAGGACTGACTTTTTTATAGAAAGCGAGTATGGGTTTAGTGATGTAAGGTCGACGAATATCCGGGATTGAAAGTGGTACGGCGACAATAAGAAAAACCAACCAACTGAAAAAACCAATACTACCGAATAAGGTACCGAGTACCATCACGCCGGCTAAAAGTGAAACAGTGTTAGACAACGTCATCCGTTTATATGCTGCGACACTGGCCGTCAGCAGGAAAACCAATAACCAGACGAGTTCACCCATATTAAGCTCCTTTACCGTATGAGAATGTAATGCTTTTAGAAAGCATTACTATGAGGTCAGACCAGACTAATGACCTTAAGCTAATCCCTCAACGAAAAAAGGTCAAGGAACGAGAGATGAATAATAAAAGAAGTCAGTCAATTAAAGGTGACGGTAGCTTTTTAGACGAATATCGCCCTGTTCGTCACCATCTTTGAATTGCTGCAAGCGGACAAGGTTATAATCCAACGAGGGGGCAAACCAAGCAAAGGTTTCCCGAGAACTGCTGTGGTCGCGAAGTAATTTAACTTTAATGGTCGCGAGTTTGCCGTAAGGTAAATCGAGGGTTTCATTGCCAGTGACTTTAATGTCGTAATTTTTGAGTTCGCCGCGATAGTTGACGAAGTCATAACTGACTTCAGTTTCACCGGCTGCCAATTTTCGGGCTAAGTCGATACGGTAGAGTTGGTTATCAGTTTCGCCATTCCAAGGCAGCGTTTCACCGCCTTTAATTTCAATTTGCTTTTCCGGATAACTGGCAAACTTTACTTCAAGCTCTTTATCGGGCCCGGTTCCAGTGCGCTTGTAGTAGTAAGAAAACGGGTGAATAAATTGCTCAGAGGCGAAGAAAACGGAGTGTTCGAAACGTTCGTCAGAGAGGAAAAACTTTGACACATCTGAATGATAGGTGAGGGCATACTGCTCATCTTTCAGATATTCAAGTTTGATAGAGACATTGCCTACATCGCCACCCCATTTATAAGCGGTGTACTCTGCTTCAAACGGTGGGATGACCGGACCATCGTCAGCAAATGCTGCTGATGATGTCATCAGCAGCATAAACAACGATACAGTGAAAGAAATACGATTATTCGCTGGCGTAGCCTTGTGGCGGAAGAATGTGATCATCAAGTACAGCCTTATTGTCCTTCATCGTCAGTCTACCGGCTACAAACCACTGTAATACGAGTGGGTAAATGCGGCGTTCCTGCTCTTGCACCCGTTCAGCCAAATCGCTAGCGGCGTCATCTTCAAACACCGGTACACGGCTTTGAATGATGACCGGACCACCATCGAGTTCCGGGGTAACAAAATGAACGCTGACACCGTGTTCGCTGTCGCCGTTATCTATAGCACGTTGATGGGTATTTAACCCTTTGAACTTTGGCAACAAAGATGGATGAATGTTCAATAGTTTACCGGAAAAATGTTCGACAAATTCTGCAGTCAGAATGCGCATAAATCCTGCCAGTACAACAGCATCAGGTTTTACACTATCAATCAGTGATTGCAGTTTTGCGTCAAATTCATCACGTACCGGGTAATCTTTGTGGTCGAGACAATGTGCAGGTATACCTGCTTTCTCAGCGCGCTCCAGGCCGAAAACGCCAGGGCGGTTTGAAATAACCGCCACAATTTCAGCATTTAACTGGCCACCTTCAACGGCATCTATCATTGCCTGAAGGTTAGAACCGTTTCCGGAAATCAGTACGCAAATGCGTGGCTTTGCTGCAGACATTAGTTGATCTCTACCTGCTCACCGTCATTACGTGGTTCAATGTGACCCAGCAACCAGGCTTTTTCGCCACCAGCGGTCAGGATCTCAATGGTTTCGTCTACGTCTTTCTCGTCAACTACGATAATCAGACCTACACCGCAGTTAAAGGTACGATACATTTCATGACGGGTAACATTGCCGTTTTCCTGCAGCCAGTCAAACACTACTGGCCATTCCCAGCTGTTTTCCTCGACAACCACTTTGGCATCGTCAGGCAAAACGCGCGGAATGTTTTCCCAGAAACCACCACCGGTAATATGTGAAATCGCTTCTACTTTTACTTTTTCAAGCAGTGCCAATACGGATTTTACGTAGATGCGGGTAGGGGCCAGAAGGTGATCAATTAACGGCTTGCCGTCGAGATCTGCATTGACGTCTGCGCCACTTACTTCAATAATTTTTCTGATTAACGAATAACCATTTGAGTGAGGACCAGATGAGCCTAACGCAATAATTTTCTGACCGGGTTTAACACCCGTGCCGTCGATAACGTTGTCGGCTTCCACCACGCCCACACAGAAACCCGCAATGTCGTAGTCGCCGTCGTGGTACATGCCAGGCATTTCAGCGGTTTCACCACCAATTAATGCGCAGCCTGCTTGCACACAACCTTCACCGATACCGGTAACCACGTCTGCAGCAACATCAACATCTAACTTACCTGTTGCATAGTAATCGAGGAAGAACAAGGGTTCAGCACCTTGTACAATCAGGTCATTAACGCACATGGCCACCAGGTCGATACCCACGCCGTCATGACGCTTGGCATCCATGGCTACACGTAATTTAGTGCCCACACCATCGGTACCAGAAACCAGTAACGGGCGCTTATATTTTGCCGGTAACTCGCACAGTGCGCCAAAGCCACCTAAACCGCCACGAACTTCTGGACGGCTAGTCCGTTTGGTAACGGATTTGATTCGTTCAACCAATTGATTTCCGGCATCGATATCTACGCCTGCATCTTTATAGCTAAGTGACTGTTTATTTTCGCTCACGAGTATGGCCCTGGTGCGGTGGTTTGAAAGACGCGGATTCTACCAGCAAGTTGCGGTAAGTCCAACAGCGACGGGTTACGAAATTGTTGTGGCAAAACCAGTTGCTGTCAAAGTTTTACATTTTAGTGGTGAAAAATTCTGTCAAATAACTCACAATACGATTTCTTTAGTTCATGAGCTTTCACTTTCCCGGAGCGACGCTAAATCTTCATGTTTTTTCAACGTATTATTCTTCGCTTTATTCCAGCCTGCGTATTGGTCTTTACCTCAGTGGCTAGTGTGAGTTGTATTGCCAGTACAACCGTATCCGTCAACGAAGCCAGTGTGGCAGTGGAAAATCAATCTTCCCGCACGCAGCGCGCTGCAACGAGAACCGCCCTTGAACAAGTGGTTGTGAAAATTACCGGTCAAAGGGATGCGCTGAAACAGGCATCGGTGAGAACTATGCTATCCGAGCCACAACGCTACTTGCGGGCCTATCGATTCGAAATGAATAACGGCGAACTGTTTTATGTGGGCGAATTTGATTCGCAAACCGTTACTCAGGAATTGCGTGAGGCTGGATTACCCATCTGGGGCCAGCGTCGCCCAGATACCCTTATATGGTTGGCAACCCAGGATGATAATTCAAATCGCGAGATTATCAGTGACGGTACTGCCAACGACATTACTGAAGCATTACGTGAAGTCGCCACGGAGCGCGGTGTGCCGGTGGTGTTCCCGTTAATGGACCTTGATGATAGCTTAAGTATTAGTGTTTACGATGTATGGGGGCGGTTTGCCGTTAGTCTCAAAGAAGCATCAGCGCGTTACCAGCCAGACTACATTGTAGGGGCACGTCTTTATAAAGTAGAAGAAAATGCCGTTCCTGATATCGAAGAAGCAAAAAAGACCCAGGAACAGGTCAGAAAACTCAAATATGACAGTTATCGCCCCGCTTTTTCCAATAACGGTTTACAAGACTTAAATACGTATTTGGTCGACGATTTGGTACAGGCGTCAAAAGCGCCAGCATTTTCCCGCAGCGAATTTGAGGAAATGGGGAATCAGAGTCAGGATGGCGCTTACGCATTGGATTGGGTAGTTATCGACAATACTGATATCAATTTTGGCAGCGTATACGCAGATGACCCGGCAGAACTGGCCGCGCTTTTTCTGGAAGATTACAGCGATTTTCTCGGCAAGCATTTTTCGGTAAACACCACTGAAGAGAACATTACCGAAGATCTGCTGACTATTTCGGTCGCCAATGTGGACTCATTAGAAAAGTATGTGCATGCACGAGAGTACATGGCGCAAATGAGTATCGTGAAAGCCGTTTCTTTGATTGAACAAGAAGGCTCTGTTGCCACATTTTCACTGACCTTACGGTCCCGGCCAGATGACTTTTACAAAGTCATCAAGCTCGACTCCAGACTAAAACCTGTTACAGATGCGGCAGGAAATAGATTGGAAGGGCAGAATTTCTACTGGAACGAATAAGTCCGCTATGCAGTTACCGCTTCCAGTCTCTCTGCCCGTAGATGAAACGTTCGGAAGTTATGTCGGCGGTGATAATCAGGACCTGGCAGATTTTCTTAGAGCTTTGAGTCAAAGCGGTAGTGAATGGCGCATTAACCCGGCTTTCAGTTCCCTTGATAATAATCCTCTCGCTGCGGTAGGCATCATTGGTGCGCATGGTAAAGGAAAAAGCCACTTGCTTTATGCGGTTTGTCATCAGCTTGCTGCACGTAACACATCGCATATCTATCTTAACCTCCGTGATCACAAAGAGTGGACGCCAATTATCTTCGATGGCTTAGAGCTATTACCTTATGTGTGTCTCGACAATATTGATGCCATTGCGGGTATTGCCGAATGGGAAGAGGCGTTATTCCACTTTATCAACCGGGTGGTCGATCATCACACATCGGTTTTATTGTGGGCTTCGGCCATGGGCCCGAATCATCCTGCCTTTCAATTACCTGATTTACGTTCGAGACTAAGCTGGGGTATAACGTATCAACTCCACGCACTGAGTGACGACAATCGCTTGGCCATTTTGAAACATCGTGCCGCACAACGTGGAATGGGCTTCTCAAAACAAGCGTTAATGTTCTTAATGAACCATTGTGAGCGTGATTTACCTACGCTGATGAATTTGCTGGCGAGATTAGATACCCGCTCTTTGCAGGAGCAGAAAAAGCTCTCGGTTGCGATGATAAAACGAGAGCTGGGAATAGAAAATTAAGAGTGGTTTTCGAAACGGTCTTTTTCTTCCTGCATCACATCTTTTAATTTCTTCAAACCCATTCCTAACTCGCGGCCTCGCATACGGGCAAAGGCACTGCAACCAATAAACATACCGGTGGCGAGTACCAGTTCGATTACCGCGTAGGCGAGCTCATCTGGTGCCGCGTAACCCGCAGTGAACCCATGAATGACATAGAATAGGACAATGAAGTTGGCCCAGGCATGGGTGTAGGGTTTGCCTGCAATTACACCGCGCAGCGGCAGCAATAAAGGCAGAATATATACAATGGCAATGAATGTTGTGCTGTATACCCGTTCATTAACCAGCGTGAACTGCCACAGTGTTACCCAAGCCAGCAGCATTAAGTGACAGCTTAACGCAAGGTAGCGAAATGTCCGGGTTTTCGATGACATAGGTGCCATGGCTAACTTCCTTTCAATTGATTCGCAAGTAGGGCTAGCCTTTTACCCTGTGCGAATGCCAGTTGTTTTTCATGTTCTGACAAGGCTTGTTGGTGATTGGTCGCTACATGTGTTGCGCCGTAGGGAGAGCCACCGGTTTCTGTGTCATGGAGAGCGGCTTCAGAGTACGGTAAACCACACAACACCATGCCGTGATGCAACAAAGGTAGCATCATGGTAAGCAGGGTGGTTTCCTGTCCACCGTGCATGCTGCCGGTGGAAGTAAAAACACAACCGGGCTTATTAATAAGTGTGCCTTTCAGCCATGCCTGACTGGTACTGTCGAGAAAGTGCTTTAACGGTGCAGCCATATTGCCAAAGCGGGTAGGGCTGCCCAGTGCCAACCCATCACAGTTGCTGAGATCTTGCTGACTCACAAAAGGCGCACCAGACTCGGGTACTGCAGGTTGGGTCGACAAATAATCAGGTATCGGCGGAACAGTGCGTAGCATGGCCTCGGCACCGGTGCTTTCTACGCCTTTCGCTATCTGGTTGGCGAGCAATTTAGTGCTACCGTTCCGGGAATAATACAGCACCAGAATTTTTGTCATTAGAGAATTTCCAGCACAGCTTCAGGGGGACGACCAATGCGGGCTTTATTACCATTGATCACTACTGGCCGTTCTAACAACTTAGGCGTATCTGCCATCGCAGAAAAAAGCTGGTCTGCTGTGATATCCGTTGCTTTGAGGCCCTGTTCTTTGAATTCAGCTTCTTTAGTGCGCATCATTTCAAGGGGAGAATTTACGCCCAGTTTTTCCGCCAACGCTTCAAGTTCAGTTTTGCTGAGGGGATTTTTGAGGTATTCAATGACCTCTGGCTCAATGCCATTCTCCTGTAATAAAGTCAGAGTTTGACGGCTTTTGGAACAGCGCGGATTGTGAAGGATCTGAATGGTAGACATTGGCATCACTTTGTTTGTGTTATAGTTTCGTTATCAGGAATTCTAGCAAGGATAGGTTGGATATTCACATGACCGAAAACAAAAATAGCGTAAAAAAAACGGTTTTTTTATTTGTGGTTGCCTTCCTTTGCCTGTTGGCGATGACGGCAGGTATTGTGGTTAATCATTCTATGCAGGCTGATGCTAAAACCCTAACGGGAGAGCCGATCCGTTGGCAAAGCGAAAATTGGAAAGTGGTGAATTTCTTTGCTCCCTGGTGTGCGCCTTGTTTACGCGAAATACCGGCCCTCAATAGGCTGTATCGTTCTCTTGAAAATGACGTACAGATTATTGGTGTGAGTTATGACGGGGGGAGTCAACAAGCACTGCAGCAATTGGTGAATGATTTAAACGTTGAATTCGACGTGTTAAATACTAGCGACGACTTTACGCTACCTATGGCTTTCCCTGGCTATTTACCTGCTACCTACCTCATATCGCCTTCGGGTGAGGTAGCCCAAACGCTTTACGGGGAGCAAACCGAAACGGCCCTGCGCGAGCGGCTAAATCACTTAAGGCAAGAAGTTGAGGGCGCGCACTCTGCAGACGAGCACTAAGCTACAAGCGCTCTAGCCGTTCTTGTTGTTCTCGTAGCTGTTTGATGCGGGCGCGTATCCGTTGCTTTGCAAGGTGTTTATCAGCAGTAAAATTGTAAGCAAACTGCAATTCATCAATGGCCGGCTTATAAGCGCCATTCAATACCATCAACTCAGCTTTGCTTTGATGCATACCTTGAAAGTCTTTCTCATTTTTATAAGCTTCTGTCAGCAATTGATACGCAATTTCGTAGTCTGGGTGTACCAGCAGGAAGTCTTTTAAAATAATAATGGCGTCATCATTGTCGCCGGCGGCAATCATCGCATTCGCCTGATTTAGTGCGAGTACTTGATTACGCGGCGTGCGTGCAAGATGAGGTTTTAACCTTGCCACGGCTTCATCGGCTTTGTGTTGTGCCAGCGAAATATCCGTTGCTGCATCAAGATAAAACAGGTTTTCCGGGTTAGCCGCCAGTAACGTATCGATAATTTCTTTCGCTTCTACCACCTTTTCATTTCGCAGGTAGGCGAGAGCAAGGCCGTATTCAGCGGCTTCTTTCATCACGTAGTCTTTTTTGCGCACTACGTCTTGATAGTAATCCAAGCTGTAGTTTTTATCGAACGTGTAACGAGACATGACGCGCGCTTTGGCTAAATGAAATGAGAGGCTTTCGCGTATGTGTACTCGAGGAAAGTCCCTTGCTCGGGCTCGCGCATCGGCAACCCGGGTTTCGGTGAGTGGGTGAGACATTAATCGTGCAGGCGGTCTGGATACCATGCGGTACTGCGCCGTTAAGGTTTGGAAAAATGTAGCAGCCGCTTCTGGATCAAAACCGGCGCGGGCTAACATTCCTATGCCAATACGGTCAGCTTCCTGCTCATTGGAACGGGTATAGTCGATAGACATCTGCGCTGACGTGGCTTGCCCAGCAGAAATTGCTGCCATGCCTGCTTGCGGGTCGGCCATGGCTAACAACACACCGCCAAGCATACTCGCAATGGCAATTGGCGCAGCCCGCTGTTGGGCTTGAATATGTCTGGCAAGGTGACGTTGGGTAACGTGTGAAATTTCGTGGGCCAAAACAGAAGCCAGTTCGCTTTCATTCTTCGCATTGTGAATGAGACCGGTATGTACACCGATATGACCGCCGTAAAAGGCAAAAGCGTTGATGGCGTCGTTATTCACCCAAAAGAATTCGAATGGAAATTTCGTGTTCTCGGCTTCAATAACCAGACGATTACCTAAATCCTGTAGATATTCATCAAGTACAGGATCGCCTATAACAGGGGCGCCGCCACGCATTTGTCGCATAACCGCATCACCAATCAGCATCTCTTTATCTAAAGAAAGAACGTCAGAGGCTACCACGCCAATCTCAGGCAGGGCATTACGATCATTGAATTTACTCTCCTGTGCAATAACTGAAAAACTCATTGCCAGAAGAAACAGACCTAACTTCATTCCGTTGCGCGCTAAATATCTCATCGAACCTTTTACTGTAGAGTACCACCAAAGCGTTAACACATAGAGTGGTGACCGGATAGATAAGTTTCAATTATCCATCGCAATATTTAACTATTGTGCCGTACAATACCGGTTAATGCTATAAGTCGGTATGTATAATATAGCGATAAATCCCGCACTTAGTGTGCAACATCAATGGTCTGCCCTTGCAGGCGACGGTTGATATCTCCTATGATGCGATTCCTTTTTGTTCCTGTTGAGCAGAATTTATGAGTTTATTCAGTGTATTCGGCCGCTGGTACCGCCGAAAATTCTCCGATCCTGATGCAGCAATGCTGCTCATCTTGATCCTATTATCTGCCACCGTTTTGGTTGTCTGGGGTGGCCTGATTATGCCTGTTTTGGTGGCGGCTGTGATTGCCTACCTGCTTGATTGGCCCGTTACACGGTTGGTAAATGTGGGGGTGGGGAGAACCCTGGCATGTAGTTTGGTAATGGTCGCCTTTGTGGCGATTACCATTTTGTTATTGGTTGGATTAGTGCCGACTATCAGTAAGCAAAGCGTGAATTTGATTCAGGAAACGCCGCTCATTTGGCAAAACGCGCAGGAGTGGATATTGCGTTTACCCGATCGCTACCCAGACTACGTTCAGGTGTATCAAATTCAACAAATGATGGAAGGGTTTAACGATCACATGGTGGAGTTCGGGCAGACAGTCCTGTCTGCATCGGTCAGTTCGCTGGGCAATGTGGCCGCACTCTTGGTATACATGATACTGGTACCGTTAATGGTATTTTTCATGCTCAAAGACAAAATGTTCTTTCTTGACAGTATCTCCAATCTGCTCCCAGCGGAGCGGCGTCTCATCACCCAGGTGGGACATGAAATGAACACACAGATTGCTAACTACATACGCGGTAAGGTAATCGAAATTGTTATTGTCGGCGCGGTGTCCTGCGTCACCTTTGCGTTAATGGATTTACGCTATTCAATTCTGCTAGGGGTTTTAGTCGGCTTGTCTGTACTGATCCCATACATTGGTGCTGCCGTGGTAACCATCCCTGTGGCCGTCGTTGCCTTATTTCAGTGGGGGCTAACCCCGGACTTTTATTACCTGATGATCGCTTACGGTATTATTCAGGCACTGGACGGTAACTTGTTAGTGCCGTTATTGTTCTCTGAAGCGGTGAGCCTGCATCCTCTTTACATTATTGTTGCGGTGCTTTTCTTTGGTGGTCTGTGGGGATTCTGGGGCGTGTTTTTCGCCATACCTCTGGCAACGCTAGTGAAAGCCGTTATTACTGCCTGGTCAGGCCCGGAAGTGATATTGCCGGAGCAATAAAAACATAAAAAAATCCCCCGAATTCGGGGGATTTTTGTGATGTGACTAGGGTTAAGTTAAGTTTAACCTTCGAGGTAATCCAACACGACCTGATGGTGATCTTTTGTCTTAAACTTATTGAAAACATGTTCAACCGTACCATGTTCATCAATGAGGAAGCTTAAACGGTGAATGCCATCATATTCCTTGCCCATAAACTTCTTCGGCCCCCATACGCCAAACGCATCTGCAACGGCGTGGTCTTCATCAGACAATAAGGTAAAGTTAAGGCCTTCTTTTTCAATAAATTTTGGCAAACGTTTAACCGCATCAGGGCTTATTCCTAATACCACCACGTTTTTATCATCCAGCGCGGTTTTGCTATCACGCAGATTTTGCGCTTGAACAGTACAACCGGGTGTCATCGCCTTAGGGTAAAAATAAACTAAGACTTTTTTTCCGGCAAAGTCAGTGAGGTTTACCGGGTTATTGTCTTGATCGGGTAAAGTAAATGCTGGCGCTTTATCGCCGGCCGCCAAGGTATTCATAACGCTCCTTAAATCTAGCGGATTAATCTTTCCTGGTAATACTGCCGGTGAGACCAATGGAAGAAAACAATTCGTCAGCTTCTTGTCTCAAAAGGGCAATATCAAGAGTATCTGGTGTGTTGACAATAAACTTACAGCGCATCATTTCCTGACCACTTTCCTTATTGGTGAATGTACGCTGTCTGAACGCGCTGATAGACACATTTCTTTCTGCAAAAAAGCGGGTAACAGACCGTAAAAGTCCGTGACTGTCTACACCACTGTATTCAACATCATAAAGGTGGTCGAGATTCTGTTTTTCATGATGACTTGTACGCTTCATCATCGAGAGCAAATCAAGACGTTGGCAAACCGGCGGAATAGCCAGTTCGGCGCGGGTAATAGCTTGATGCGACCCTTCAATTATCATCGTCAGTGAAAATTCTTTGCCATAAATAGCTTGCCGACTATCGAGGATATTACAGTGAGCATCGGAAACCGTATCGGCAATTTCACTGAGAATACCGCTGCGATCTGTACCAAGAATAGTGACAATGAGTTGATGATTCATGTGGTGGCTTATTATTCTGTTAACCATTTGAATGGTAACACATCCTAAAATTTCGATGCCAGTTTCTTGTCCGCAGTGGTAAAGAATCGTTGATGAACGCTTGCCCAGAAAACCATCAATATTATGGGTTTTACAATACGGCTTTCGTAAAATATTCAGTATTTAGGATAACGATGGCGATTTCCTGCTAAAAAGCCCGCGCGATAACTTGTTTTTACCCCTTTACCTCATTACCATGTGCGCTCACAAAATGTGGGAGATAATATGTTTAAAGGCAGTTACGTTGCGCTAATCACACCAATGACTCAGACTGGTGAGATAGATTATCCTGCGCTTGAGAAACTTGTAGAGTTTCATATCGAGCAGGGCACACATGGTATTGTTTCAGTGGGTACTACCGGTGAATCTGCGACGTTGCCATTTGAAGAACATATTGAAGTAGTCAAACAAACCGTTGCTGTTACTGCGGGTCGTATCCCGGTGATAGCAGGCAGTGGTGCAAACGCCACCGACGAAGCTATTTTCCTTAGTGAACAAATGGCGGGTCTGGGAATTGACGGTTTCCTCAGCGTTGTACCTTACTACAACAAACCACAGCAACGTGGCATGGTGGCGCACTTTAATGCGATTGCCGATGCGACTGACTTACCGGTACTGCTTTATAACGTACCTGGTCGTACCGTTGCCGATATGCTGCCTGAAACTGTTGCAGAACTGGCTTCTCACAAGAAAATTGTTGGTCTGAAAGATGCCACCGGCAATTTAGAGCGTCTTAAAGCTACTCAGGCGTTAGTACCCGATGACTTTGTGCTGTTAAGCGGCGACGATGGTACCAGTGCAGAATTTTTGTGTCAGGGCGGCCACGGTGTTATTTCGGTGACAGCCAACGTGGTACCTGGCGCCATTTCAAAAATGTGTGAAGCGGGTCTGGCAGGAAATGCAGAGGAATGTCGTGCAATTAATGCTAGTATTGCATCGCTTCATAACGGCATGTTTATCGAACCCAATCCTGTCATGCCAAAGTGGGCTTTATACAAAATGGGGCTAATAAATAGCGCCGAATTACGATTACCGATGGTTTTACCGGAACTTGCGAGCCAAAAAGCACTCGAAGAACTACTAAAAAAACACGCATTGATTTCTGGTTAAGAAGGATTTCCGATGAAAAACACACTGGCTTTGCTAAGTGGCCTGTCTGTATTGGCCCTGGCAGGTTGTTCAAGCCAACAAGATTATCAAACGGCTTCAGGCAGTTACGACTATCTTGACGTATCCCAACGCGCTTCTGTAAAAGTGCCTGAAGGGCTCGATTCACCTGAATTTAGTCAGCAGTATGAGTTACCTAATGTCGGTGACGGTGCAGACAACAATTTGATTGGACGTAGTCTCTCAGTGCAATCACCCGCACTGGTTTTGCCCCTCGTTGCTGGTTCACGAGTTGAAGAAGGCAGCGATTCAGCCGTTGTGGTTTTTGATCAGGTCGACGACAGCAAGCCGTTAGAAGATGCTATTTGGGACACCGTACTGAGCTTTTTAGAAGAAAAGCAAATAGGTGTCGAAAGCTTCGATAAAGCAGCAGGAAAACTGGTGACCGACTGGACGGTAGAGCGTATCGTTTCTGATGACTCCTGGTACGATTTTTCTGATGCTAAAACATCGGAAGTTTCTCGCCGATTTGTTTTCCAACTCGACGTAAAAGCGCATGGTCGCTCTGCAGCGTTAAGCGCTAGCTTAGATGACTACAAAATGAAGTCTTCGTCTGGTGATGCCGAAACACTTGCATCGATCAACGAAATGACAGAACGCCGTGAAGAGATTGGTATTCTTAATGAAGTGCTTGGTCACTACGAGTATCAGATTAAATTAGACGAAAGCAAACGTATTGCGCAAATCCGTAGTGGTTTGAACATCGAAATGGGCTTCGACGGCGATGGCGCGCCAGCCTATGTTGTTGATGCACAATACGATATTGCGTGGCCCAGAATGTTACTCGTTTTACGTAAGATGGGCTTCGACGTTAAAGATTTAGACAAATCAACTGGACTGCTGTTTGTTTCCTATAATGATGAAGACAGCGGTTGGTGGAGTGGACTATTTTCTGACGATAAAGATCTGCTTGAAAAGGGTGAGTATCGTTTGAAAGTTCAGGCCATTGGCGAAAACAAAACGAGCATTACTTTCATGAACGATGAGAGTGAACCGTTTGAACCTAATCAGGTTGCTGACTTATACGACCAATTTGCTCGTGTAATGACAGAAGATAACCTGGATATCTAAATTTCGAGATTGATGATGGAAAAGCGCGAAGAACTGTACCGCGGTAAAGCGAAAACGGTATATCTCACTGACGACAGTGAAAAACTGATCCTTGAGTTCAGAAATGACACATCGGCATTTGACGGTGAAAAGATTGAGCAACTCGACCGTAAGGGCGAGGTGAACAACAAGTTTAATCACTTCATCATGACCAAGCTGGAAGAAGCGGGTATCTCTACCCAGGTAGAAGCTCTGCTGTCTGACACCGACTCTTTGGTTAAGAAACTGGATATGATCCCGGTTGAATGTGTTGTAAGAAATGTTGCAGCGGGTTCACTGGTTCGCCGTCTGGGTGTTGAAGAAGGGTTAATGCTGAATGATAAGCCAATTTTTGAGTTCTTCCTCAAAAATGATGCGCTGCATGACCCTATGGTCAACGATTACCACATCACAGCCTTCGGTTGGGCCACTGAAGCGCAAATCGCTGAAATGAAGCGCTTAACATTCGCTGTGAACGATGTGCTTAAAGCATTGTTCGATGAAGGCGGTATGATTCTGGTCGACTACAAACTTGAGTTTGGCCTCGACGCCGATGGCAACATTATTCTCGGCGATGAATTCAGCCCGGATGGTTGTCGCTTATGGGATAAAGAAACCCGTAAGAAAATGGACAAAGACCGTTTCCGTCAAGGGTTAGGTTCAGTTGTTGAAACCTATATCGAAGTTGCTGAGCGTTTAGGCCTGACACTTTAATAAAAGCAATTTTGAAAAAAAGCACCTTCGGGTGCTTTTTTTATTTTTACAATTTTTTAGCAAACAGTGCCTTAGTAGCATTGTCATTATAATTTCTTCGTGGGAAGGTGAGTAAAATATCAGGGAGATTTACATGCCAGTATCCACATACCTGTTTGCCTGTCTTGCCATGATAGCGTTCGCCGCTAATTCTTTACTCTGTCGTATGGCGCTGGTCGAGACCGACATTGGTCCCGCAACATTCACATTTGTTAGGTTGCTCAGCGGTGCACTTATTCTCAGTCTATTTATCCAATTCAAAGGGCACAAGCCGGCAAGGCAGGGTAGCTGGGCAGGCGCTATTGCACTGTTTTGCTATGCAGCGGGTTTTTCATTCGCTTACCAACATGTAACAACGGGCACGGGAGCACTGCTGCTATTTGGTGCGGTACAAATTACCATGATTGGAATTGGCTTCTTCCGCGGTGAACGGTTTTCAATGGCGCAATCAGCAGGCTTTCTCATCGCGTTTTGCGGGCTGGTATATCTGGTATTGCCAGGTGTTACTGCGCCACCGCTCGTGTCTGCCTCACTTATGATCCTGGCGGGCGTGAGTTGGGGCGTTTATTCCATTTTGGGCAAGGGGGTTGCGGCGCCGCTTTTGATGACGTCAGGGAATTTCTTGCGTACGACACCTTTTGCAGTTGTCTTGTTCTTGGTGATGGCTGAACCTTTTTCCATGTCAGATCCAGGCATCATTTATGGCGTGCTTTCGGGCGCCATCGCCTCGGGGTTGGGCTATGCGCTGTGGTACTTTGTGTTGCCCGAGCTAAAAGCCACCAATGCAGCTACGTTACAACTCAGTGTACCGGTAATCGCCACTTTTATGGGATGGTTGTTCCTTAACGAAACAATCACAATACGCATCGTACTTGCCAGTTTGGCGATAATCGGTGGTATCGTGTTAGTCATTAAAAGCAAAAGAAGCGTAAATTGACATGCCTTGATTCACGCTTTCTGAGCAAGTGGGGTTACAAATTGTACATTTTCACCTGGCCGGGACTACCTTCATAGCCATACGCGGGATAATTAGTATCGCTAATAAAGTAAACGAAATAAGGGGCGGAATAGCCAGAAAGCGTTCCTGCGGAACTACTTTTCAAGTACGCGCACACTTCAGCACTGGAATCAGCATAGTAAACCGTATTCCAACCTGCTGTCATTGCTGAACCGAAATCATTCATTACGTTTACAGGCTGCGGATCAGCAAACACATTTGACCATAATTCAGCACAACCCGCGCTGTCGTTTGTCGAGCCTTTCGGCCAGCCATTATCAGAGAACGTCACAGACTGGCCATTGATCATAATGGGCGATGTGCGTCTGATCATATACTTCGCATTCATCAAGGTCAGGCCAGATTTGAAACCCGCCATCATTGAATTCGTTACAGCATCATTGGCATCGTCAGATAGGTCAATGAAGCGAGGCGCTGCAGTAACGGCAAGAACACCAAGAATAATAATAACAATAATGAGTTCTATGAGGGTAAAGCCCTGGGCATAACGATTTGTTTTCAACATGATAATTTCGTAATAATTCAGGAACTTTAATCGTAGATTAATGTTTTTCTGTGAGCAATCTGAAAACCGGTGTGACAGTTATGCAGACACGTTTACAGGTATCCGCACACATAATTAAGCAGGTTTATCAGTTAGATAAAAGAACTAGCTAAGCGCTAACCAGGCACCTACGCCAATCATTAAGCTGCCGGCAATTCTGTTCATCACACGCACATTACCGCTCTGCAGCAGTAACGTTCGTAGCGAACGGCCACCTGACGCATAAATTAATAAACAGCTAAATTCTAACGTGAGGATTATGGCGACTAACGTTATGAGTTGCTCGGCCAACGGTTGCTCCGATTTAAGAAACGGAGGCAATAATGCGACAAAAAATGCCCATCCCTTGGGGTTGGCGATGGCGGTGATAAATCCTTGAGAGATTAACGCTGTACGACTTGCGGGCTGGGTTTCTTCTGATGTAAGGGCCATTTTTCCGCGGGACAGCCACATTTGAATACCGGTATAAGCCAAATAGGCAGCACCAATGAGTTTGAGAACAGAAAATAAAGTAGGATAATTTAATAGTAATGCCGCTACGCCGATTGCAGAGAGCGTGGCGACTAAACCAACCCCAATTAATTCGCCGAGCATCATCCACAGTGCACGCTTAACACCAATACTCATTCCCAATGTCATGGCCATTGTCATACACATACCCGGTGTAACAGACACAAAGAAGAATGTTGGGATAAAAACGGACAAGACGGCCCAGGTCATAAACAGATTTCCTTAAATAACGGGCGTAGACGATGCCAGAATTTGACCATTCAGGCAAAAATATTTCTGATTAATTTCTGCTATCAATGTGTAATATTGAAAATCCAATGTGGTTAAAACAGTATTAAGGATTGATAATAATAAAACTGCTTTCTAAGCAAAGCGAAATGGCGGAAAATACCAACTGGAATTGTTTATCAGGTATTTTCGCCTGACTCTCATTTACAGGAAATCGCCATGCCTAAGGCAAGTGAAATAAAAAAGAATAATACGATTATTTTCGATGGAAAGACCTGTATTGTTCGTGACATAGAGCGTTCCGTGCCACAGGGCCGTGCCGGTGGCAGTATCTATCGTATGCGCATGTACGACGTAGTAAGTGGTGCCAAGTACGATGAGACCTTTAAGGACTCCGACATGCTGGAAATGGCCGATTTAGTTCGACGCCCAGCCATGTTTTCGTATATCGATGGCGAAGAATATGTGTTTATGGATAAGGAAGATTACACACCTTATCATCTGAATAAAGACAGCATCGCTGATGAAGCATTATTTATTAATGAAGAAACAGACGGTATTCAAGTATTGGTTGTGAGTGAAGTGCCAGTAGCGTTGGACTTACCAATGAGTGTGGAGTTGGAAGTAGTTGAAACCGATCCGTCAATCAAAGGTGCATCAGCGACTTCGCGTACCAAGCCGGCCAAACTTTCTACGGGTTTAGTCGTACAAGTCCCTGAGTACATCAGTACTGGTGAGTGGATCAAAATCAATACTGAAGAACGTAAGTTTCAGAGTCGGGCTGACAAGTAATCATTTTAACGAAACGTATTTTAACGGCAGGAGCCACGAGCGGTTTCTGTTTAATTTTAACGAGTAAAAGGAAATTCCTGTGAAAATAGTAAAACAGTTATCAACGATTGCCTGTATCGGTTTGTTTACCTGTGTACTGGGTGCTTGTAGTGAAGAGAAGCAAGAGCAAACTGAAGAATCAATGAGCAAAATGAAAGGTGCAGCCAGTGAAATGATGGATGACGCAAAAAATGCCGCGTCAGACTTAGCGGATAAAACTGAAGATTTTGCTGAAGATGCGGCGGATAAGGCAGAAGACTGGGCTGATGACGCAGGCAACGCCATTGAAGACAATTGCGAAAAAATGAAAGAGAAAATGGACTTAGAAGACAAGGATTGCTAATAATCTTTGCTGCCATTAATCAAAAAAGCCCGCATTGGTCAGCCAATTGCGGGCTTTTTTTCGATTAAAGTGGTACGTCAATTTTCAAATTGGTCAGAGGCTTGCAGCAACAGGGAAGAATTTCATCGTCATCGATGAAGGCGAGGGGATCGACAGTATAACTGACTTCACCACTAATTAGCTTTGTGCGGCAGGCACCACAAAATCCATCACGACAATTAAAGTGACATTCCACGCCAGCATGTTCTAAACATTCAAGCAGAGTCTTATCGGAAATGGCATCAACACACCCCACATCGACAACGTCGATGCGAAGTGTGGTGTCGGGTTTTCCCATTCGCGATGGGAAGCTTACAGTTCGAAATCGGCGAAATCGTCTTCACTTACGGAAGAGTCGATTTGTCCTACCAGATAGGAGCTGATTTCAGATTCCTGAGGTGCTACCTGAACGTTATCGGAATTGAGGTAATTGTTCATCCAGGGAAGTGGATTACTCTTTACTTCATACGGCGCTTCGAAGCCAATGGCAGTCATTCGCTGATTCGCGATGTATTCCACATACTGACACAGAATTTCTTTATTCATGCCAATCATTGAGCCGTTTTTGAACAGGTAATCTGCCCATTCCTTTTCCTGCTCTACAGCACTGATAAAGATTTGACGTGCTTCTTCATGACACTCTGCGGCAATTTCAGCCATTTCAGGATCATCTTTGCCTCGGGCCCACAGGTTAAGAATATGCTGTGTGGAGGACAAATGCAGGTTCTCATCACGAGCAATAAGACGGATGATTTTCGCATTACCTTCCATTAGTTCTCGTTCAGCAAACGCAAAGGTACAAGCAAATGACACATAGAATCGCACAGCTTCCAACGCGTTAACCGAGTTCATACACAAGTACATTTTCTTCTTCAGTACACGCATATTCACTTCGTACACTTCACCATCGACAGTGTGAACGCCTTCGCCCTGGGTTTGCCAAAGCTGAGTGTGGAAGATGAGGTCGTCGTAATAACGGGAGATATCTGCGGCACGGCGTTTGATCTGCTCATTAACCACAATGTCTTCAAATATTGAACTGGGATCAGAAAACAGATTACGCAGAATGTGCGTGTAAGAACGCGAGTGAATAGTCTCAAAGAAAGACCAGGTTTCGATCCAGGTTTCCAGTTCCGGTAATGAAACGATGGGCAGAAATGCGATATTAGGACTACGGCCTTGAACTGAGTCGAGCAGCGTTTGATATTTCAAATTTGAAATAAAAATATGCTGCTCTGGTTCAGTCAGCTTCTGAAAGTCCACGCGGTCACGAGTTACATCGACTTCTTCAGGACGCCAGAAGAAACTGATTTGCTTTTCAATCAACTTCTCGAAGATGCTGTGTTTTTGTTGATCGTAACGGGCCACGTTAACAGGGTTACCGAAAAACATAGGTTCTACGAGAGGATTGACGCTTTGTTGATTAAACGTTGTATATTTCATAACTGCAATTTAGCTCGATTTATTACCGGTTAGAAAGCGAATGCCAGGACATGCGTCCTGGCTAATACCGTTAGATTTTACATGCACCGCCGGCACAGTCGTCATCTTCTTCGATGACAGCAGTTTGTGCTTGTTGGTTCTGGGGCTGAGTTTGGCTCTGCTTAACTTCCATAGAACTGGTGTCTGTGTT
This sequence comes from Alteromonas confluentis, assembly GCF_001757105.1. Lineage (GTDB taxonomy): Bacteria > Pseudomonadota > Gammaproteobacteria > Enterobacterales > Alteromonadaceae > Alteromonas > Alteromonas confluentis. Next base: position 27,792 of record NZ_MDHN01000045.1, on the reverse strand, counting down.
GCCATCACGGGTATTGTGATAGTACAGGGTTTTTACACCTAGCTTGTATGCTGTCAATAGATCTTTCAGCAACAGCTTCATCGGTACTTTACCGCTTTCGTATTTGCCCGGGTCATAGCTGGTGTTGGCAGAGATTGTCTGGTCGATAAACTTCTGCATAATACCCACCAGTTGCAGGTAACCGTCGTTCGAAGGAATATCCCACAGCAGCTCGTAGGCATCTTTCAGGTTTTCATACTCAGGTACAACCTGCTTAAGCACGCCGTCTTTGCTCGACTTAATTGAGATGTGACCACGTGGTGGTTCAATACCGTTTGTCGCGTTAGAAATCTGAGAAGACGTCTCAGACGGCATCAGCGCAGACAAGGTAGAGTTACGCAGACCGTGCTCCATCATCTCTGCACGCAGGCCTTCCCAATCCATGTGCAACGGTTCGTTACAAATGGCGTCGAGATCCTTCTTGTAAGTATCGATAGGCAGAATGCCTTTGGCGTAAGTCGTCTCGTTAAATTTCGGACACGCACCTTTCTCTTTTGCCAAATTCACAGAGGCTTTGAGCAGGTGATACTGCATGGCTTCGAATGTGCGGTGAATCAACGGATTTGCACTGAAGTCAGAGTACTTAACGCCATTTTTCGCCAGATAGTAAGCGAAGTTAATTACGCCTATACCCAGTGTACGACGGTTCATCGTTGCGTGATATGCCGCTGGAACAGGATAGTCCTGGTAATCCAGCAAACTGTCGAGTGCACGTACGGCAAGGTCAGACAGTTCTTCAAATTCATCTACCGATTTAATCGCACCTAAGTTAAACGCAGACAGTGTACACAGGGCAATTTCACCGTTTTCATCGTTCACGTGTTCCAGTGGTTTGGTCGGCAGGGCGATTTCAAGACACAGGTTACTTTGACGCACAGGAGCAACAGCCGGATCAAATGGGCTATGCGTATTACAATGGTCAACGTTTTGCAGGTAAATACGACCCGTAGAAGCACGTTCTTGCATGAACAGGCTAAACAGTTCCATGGCTTTAATTTGCTTCTTGCGAATGGAGTCGTCCTGTTCGTATTTAATGTACAGTTCTTCGAACTTGTTCTGATCAGCGAAGAAAGCATCATAAAGGCCCGGCACGTCAGACGGGCTGAACAAAGTAATGTAGCCATCTTTCATCATGCGCTGATACATGAGCTTGTTGAACTGAACACCATAGTCGAGGTGACGTACACGGTTTTCTTCGACACCACGGTTATTTTTAAGTACCAGCAGAGATTCTACTTCCATGTGCCAGAGTGGGTAGAACAGGGTAGCTGCGCCACCACGAACACCACCCTGAGAGCAGCTTTTCACTGCCGTTTGGAAATACTTGTAGAATGGTATACAACCAGTATGGAATGCTTCACCACCGCGAATTGGGCTTCCCAGTGCGCGGATACGACCCGCATTTACGCCGATACCGGCACGCTGGCTCACGTATTTCACAATGGCACTGGCTGTGGCGTTGATAGAATCAAGGCTATCGCCAGTTTCAATCAGTACGCATGAACTGAACTGGCGGGTAGGCGTACGCACACCAGACATAATAGGTGTTGGCAGAGAAATCTTAAATGTTGACGTTGCATCGTAGAAACGACGGACATAATCAAGACGGGTCTCTTTCGGGTAGTCTGCAAACAAACATGCCGCAACCAGTACGTAAAGGAACTGCGCACTTTCGTAGATATCGCCGGTAACGCGGTTCTGAACCAGGTACTTGCCTTCCAATTGCTTAACAGCAGCATAACTGAAAGTCATATCACGCCAGTGATCAAGGAAATCATCCATGGCTTCGAATTCTGCCTGGCTATAGTCAGACAGCAAATGTTCGTCGTACTTACCTTGCTCAACCATTTTCTTCACGTGGTCGAAAAGTTTTGGCGGCTCAAACTGGCCGTATGCTTTTTTACGTAAGTGGAAAATAGCGAGACGCGCAGCAAGATATTGGTAATCTGGTGCATCAGTAGAAATAAGATCGGCCGCTGATTTGATCAGGGTTTCGTGGATCTCGCCGGTTTTAATACCGTCGTAAAACTGGATCTGGGCTTTGAGTTCTACCTGGGAAACAGAAACATTGTTGAGTCCTTCTGCTGCCCACGTAATGACTTTGTGGATCTTATCTAACTCAATAGCTTCTTTTTCGCCATTGCGTTTAGTGACATACAAGTTATTGTTCATTTGTACTGGCCGTTAGTTTGTTAGCGCATGAATGACGGGATGAATACCCGTTTTCACTGTAATTATTTGACGTAATTTAGCTCTGAAAGCCTGATCCAGCAGAGATCCCTACTGCCTGGCGGGATCCTGTGTTTTGTTACTCACTTTTCGTTATAAAACACCCGTCGGACAAGACACAAGATAGTGAGGTTTACGTGTTAATGCAACCCAATATCTGGTGGTAAATCCAGCGATCAAACTAGGCAATAAAAATGGTTAGTGAAGACTAACCAAATACAGGCAATCAAATGGCAAATCAGCCAAATGCAACCGTTTTTTACTTTTTTGATCTGCAATTAAAAAATTTTAACCGCAACGAGTATGACTGCTCACAAATACGACATGTAGCGCAGATTATGTTCATCGGCACTACATGTTGTGTTTTCTAGTCAGCTTTTTGCGTATGAACGATGTAGTTAACGTCGACGTTTTTATCTGAAAGATAAAATTGACGGCTTAAGGGATCCATATGCAAGCCAGTGGTGTTTCGTGGCAGCAGATCTACCTTATCGGTCATTGCCATTAATTCTGAAGGCTTAAGAAAGCGGGCGTGCTGATGAGTACCTTTCGGTACCAGATTCAAAATGTATTCTGCGCCCACGATACCCATCAACCAGGATTTGACGTTGCGGTTTAATGTGGACAGAAAAACATGGCCTCCTGGTTTAACCAGACGCGCACACGCTGCAACAATAGAGGCAGGGTCGGGTACGTGTTCAAGCATTTCCATACAGGTCACAACATCAAATTCGCCTTGATGCTGGGCGGCGAACTCTTCTGCGCTGATACATTGATAATCAACACTCACACCAGATTCAAGACCGTGAAGTTTCGCAACTTCAAGGGACGCCTGGGCCAAATCAATACCAGAGACTTCTGCACCCAGTTTTGCCATGGATTCTGCAAGAATGCCTCCGCCGCAGCCCACATCGACCACCTTTTTACCAAACAGGCCGTCACAATGTTGCTGAACGAAGTCCAAACGTAAAGGGTTAATTAAATGCAGTGGTTTGAACTCACTCTCCGTGTCCCACCAGCGCGAGGCCAGCTCACTGAATTTGGCAATTTCTTGCTCGTCGACGTTGCTCATGAAAACGCTCTGTACCGTTATTAAGGAAAATAAAAGAAAGAAAACAATCAGCGTAATAGGTTACATCAACCGGTAGTGAAAAGGCATGTTTTGTCGGTGAAACATCGTTAACTGAACGAAAAGTAGACGCTCAGGCACAACTGTCCTGATTGCACTGATTAAGCGCTACATAAATCTGTCATCCAGTGATACACTCAATGATTACCTGAGGAGGTTATGAGCGGGTCAACCGGCTCCTCAAGATAAACCCATAATAAGAAAGCGCTGTTCTTAGCTGCATTTATTACCAGGTTTCAACACCTGGTGGTGCGTGATATTGGATACGCTTGAACTTGAATCAAGGGACATAGCAGTTTATGACTGATAACGCTAAAGAAATTCTGCCCATAAATATTGAGGAAGAGCTGAAGAACTCTTATCTCGATTATGCGATGAGCGTTATTGTTGGGCGTGCATTGCCTGACGTAAGAGACGGCCTCAAGCCGGTTCACCGTCGTGTACTCTTCGCGATGAACGAACTCAAAAACGACTTCAATAAACCATACAAAAAATCAGCCCGTGTGGTCGGTGATGTAATCGGTAAATATCACCCTCACGGTGACAGTGCGGTATACGACACCATTGTACGTATGGCACAACCTTTCTCGCTGCGTTACATGCTCGTCGACGGGCAGGGGAACTTCGGTTCTGTAGACGGCGACTCTGCCGCTGCAATGCGTTATACCGAAGTGCGTATGGCCAAGATCGCCCACGAGTTATTGGCAGATCTGGATAAAGAAACCGTTGATTTCGTACCGAACTACGACGGTACAGAACAAATTCCTGACGTACTGCCAACCAAAGTACCTAACCTGCTGGTAAATGGTTCTTCTGGTATCGCGGTAGGTATGGCGACTAACATTCCGCCACACAACCTGACCGAAGTTATCAACGGCTGTATTGCTTTAATAGAAGATCCTTCGGTCACTATCGAAGATTTGATGCAATACATTCCGGGCCCTGACTTCCCGACTGCCGCTATGATTAGTGGCCGTAAAGGTATTGATGATGCGTACCGTACTGGCCGTGGCAAGATTTATATGCGCGCCAAGGCGGAAATCGAAACTGACAGTAATGGTAAAGAAACCATCGTTGTTAACGAGATCCCGTATCAGGTCAACAAAGCCCGTCTGATTGAAAAAATCGCCGAGCTGGTGAAAGAAAAACGTATTGAAGGCATTTCGGCGCTGCGCGATGAGTCTGACAAAGACGGTATGCGTATTGTTGTGGAAGTTAAGCGCAACGAATCGGCGGAAGTGCTGCTGAACCACCTTTATGCCAATACCCAGTTACAAACGGTATTCGGTATTAACATGGTGGCGCTGGATAACGGCCAGCCTAAAGTTTTCAACCTCAAGGAAATGCTTGAGGCGTTTATCCTTCACCGTCGTGAAGTGGTAACCCGCCGTACGGTTTACGAACTCCGTAAAGCCCGTGATCGCGCGCACATCCTTGAAGGTCTGGCGATTGCGCTGACCAACATCGATCCTATCATTGAGCTTATTAAAGCCTCGCCAAGTCCGTCTGAAGCCAAGAAAGCCTTGGTTGCACAGGGTTGGAACCTGGGCGACGTGGCAGACATGCTGGAACGCGCGGGCGATGATGCAGCGCGTCCTGACTGGTTAACACCAGAATTCGGTATCCGCGACGGCAAATACTTCCTCACCGAGCAACAGGCTCAGGCCATTCTTGATCTGCGTCTGCACAAGCTGACAGGTCTGGAACACGAGAAAATTCTCGACGAATACAAAGAATTGCTGGCGATCATTGCTGAGCTTCTGCATATCCTGCGAAGCCCTGAGCGCCTGATGGAAGTGATTCGCGAAGAACTTGAAAAAATCCGTGATGAATTCGGTGATGAACGTCGTACAGAAATCACCGCAGCCAGTCATGACATTGATATTGAAGATCTCATCGAACAGGAAGACGTAGTAGTGACGCTTTCCCGTGAAGGTTATGTGAAATATCAAAAACTCAGTGAATATGAAGCGCAGCGCCGCGGTGGTAAAGGTAAGTCAGCGACCAAGATGAAAGATGAAGATTTCATCGAGCGTCTACTGGTAGCCAATACCCATGACCACATTCTGTGTTTCTCTACCCGCGGTCGCCTGTACTGGTTGAAGGTATATCAATTGCCGTTCGCCAGCCGTAATGCGCGGGGTAAACCCATCGTTAATATTCTTCCGCTGGAGAATGACGAGCGTATTACAGCCATTCTGCCGATTAAAGAATTCGAGGAAGGTAAATTCGTACTCATGGCTACCGCTAACGGTACCGTGAAAAAGACTGACCTTAGCCTGTATTCCCGTCCGCGATCCAGTGGTATTATTGCCGTTAACCTGAACGACGGTGACGAATTGATTGGTGTCGCGATCACCCATGGTGATGACGACATCATGCTGTTCTCTGATGAAGGTAAAGTGGTTCGTTTTAACGAAAAACTCCGCGATTCAGAAACTGGTGAAATCAAGCGTGATCCTGAAACCGGTGAAGAACTCCAGGCACTACGTCCTATGGGCCGAACTGCAACGGGTGTTCGCGGTATCAAACTGCAAGAAGGCCAGCGCGTTGTGTCACTGATTGTTCCACAGGGTGATGGCGCTATTCTGACAGCCACAGAAAACGGATACGGTAAGCGCACACCGCTTGAAGATTACCCAGCGAAGAGTCGAGCGACTCAAGGCGTGGTATCTATCAAGGTGTCCGAGCGTAACGGCAAAGTGGTTGGCGCAGTTCAGGTAGATGAGTCTGACGAAATCATGTTGATCAGCGACATGGGTACGCTGGTGCGTACGCGTGTGAGTGAAGTCTCAACGGTAGGCCGTAACACCCAGGGTGTACGTCTTATTCGTACCGCTGAAGAAGAGAAAGTAGTTGGGCTGCAACGCATTGAAGAAGTGATCGACGAAGACATCGATCTTGAAGACGGTGAAGAGAACACCGCAGACGCTGAAGCATCAGCAACCGATGATGCCGCTGTTTCTGACAGCGATAAGCCAACGACAGAAGAATAAGTCTACGCGCTTTGTAAAAAACGCGTTTTAACTCTTATTCAACAAGCGGCTTTTGCCGCTTGTTGTGTTTACAGGTGTTGAAAAAATCTATGAGTAACGTATTTAACTTCAGTGCAGGTCCAGCCATGCTGCCTGCAGAGGTCATGCAACAAGCACAGGCGGAATTCCTTAACTGGCGTGATTCAGGCTGTTCAGTAATGGAAGTGAGCCACCGCGGTAAAGACTTTATCGAGGTTGCCGCTACGGCAGAGCAAGATCTGCGCGATCTTCTCAATGTGCCTGAAAATTATAAAGTGTTATTCGCACACGGCGGTGGCCGTGGACAGTTTGCCTCTGTACCGCTTAACATTTCGACTTCTTCAGACACGTCTTTACACATGGTTACCGGTTCATGGTCTAAAGGTGCCGTTGCCGAAGCTGCCAAATACAACAACGCCAAAGTCATTGGGGAAACCATTGAAGTAGATGGCCTGCAGGCTGTGGCTAAAGTGACGGAAGCTGACGTTGACCAATCAGCTGCCTACCTGCATTTTTGCCCTAACGAAACAGTAGATGGTGTTGCCTTTGACTGGTTACCAGAATCTGGAAACGTACCACTGGTTTCAGACATGTCCTCTTGCATTTTGTCAAAACCCCTCGATGTGTCTGCACACGGTATCATCTATGCTGGCGCGCAAAAAAATATCGGTCCATCAGGTTTGTCAGTGTTAATTGTTCGTGATGACCTGATTGGTAAAGCCCGTAAGGAAACACCATCAATTTTCGATTATGAACTGATGGCGAAACATGACTCCATGTATAACACACCGCCGACATTCTCATGGTATTTGGCTGGTCTGGTATTCAAATGGCTGAAAAGCAATGGTGGTTTAACTGCCATGCAGCAGCGCAACGAAGCAAAAGCGGCGCTGTTATATGGAGCTATTGATGGTAGTGACTTCTACAGCAACCCAGTACATCCTGATAACCGCTCTATCATGAACGTACCTTTTCACTTAGCTGATGACTCGCTGAACCAGAAGTTCCTTGAACAATCTGATGCTGCTGGCCTGAAAGCGCTGAAAGGCCATCGTTCTGTAGGTGGTATGCGTGCCAGTATTTATAACGCCATGTCAGTGGAAGGTGTTGCTGCGCTGGTTGAATTTATGAAACAGTTTGAAAAGGAAAACGGGTAAGTTATGGAGCAGTTAACCTTACAACCGATTTCCCGTATTGACGGTGAAGTAAACGTCCCTGGTTCGAAAAGCCTGTCTAATCGCGCCTTGTTACTTGCTGCTTTGGCTGATGGTGAAACGACACTCACCAATTTGCTGGACAGCGACGATATTCGTCACATGCTCGTGGCACTGGAAAAGCTAGGTGTGCGTTATGAACTGAGCGACAGTAAAACCGAATGCAAAGTGCAGGGTATCGGCGGTAAATTTAAAGTGACCGGCGAAACAGAGTTATTTTTAGGTAACGCGGGTACCGCGATGCGTCCGCTTTGTGCGGTACTGGCAGCCAGTGATGTGTTGGTTACCCTTACTGGCGAGCCGCGCATGGAAGAACGCCCGATTGGCGATCTTGTTGATGCATTACTTGAAGCCGGTGCAGATGTTACCTATCTGAAAAACAAGGGGTACCCACCTCTGCGTATTGCCGGCGGTAGTTTATCGGCAGATGAAGTGTCGGTGGACGGGAGTGTTTCCAGTCAGTTTCTTACCGCGATTCTGATGGCCGCGCCGCTCTTTGCATCTGATACGTTGATCAAAATTAAAGGTGAGCTTGTTTCTAAGCCGTATATCGATATTACCTTAGATACCATGGCGAAATTTGGTATTGACGTGGTTAACAACGATTACGCGAGTTTTGAAGTGAAGGGCAATCAAACTTATAAAGCGCCAGGACGTTTTATGGTTGAGGGCGATGCGTCGTCAGCGTCTTATTTCCTTGCTGCAGGCGCGATTAAGGGCGGGACGGTAAAAGTCACGGGGATTGGTAGCAAAAGTATACAGGGTGACATTCGCTTTGCTGATGTGCTTGAGGCTATGGGCGCTAAGGTGGAGTGGGATGATGAATCTATCACTGTGACTGGTGCACCGCTGAAAGGTGTCGACCTCGATATGAACCATATCCCAGATGCAGCGATGACCATTGCTACTACCGCGCTTTTCGCAGAAGGGCCGACGTCCATTCGTAACATCTATAACTGGCGGGTAAAAGAAACAGATCGCCTGAATGCGATGGCAACAGAACTTGAAAAGTTAGGTGCAAAGGTAGAAGAGGGCCATGATTACATAACAGTATGGCCAACAACGACGCTGAACCACGCAGCCATTGATACTTACAACGATCACCGCGTTGCCATGTGTTTCTCACTCGTTGCGCTTAGTGATACGCCTGTGACTATCAACGATCCTGGCTGCACAGCAAAAACGTTCCCTGACTACTTCGACAGATTCGCAACAATCTGTCACTAAATGTTCTACATCTTCTGTCATTTTAACTAAACGCCCTGAATCGCAATGCCATCTTCCTGGAAGGTGGCATTGCTAATCTACTCAGGGCGCGTATAATTGCGCGCGATTTTATAACCTTTTTATAACTGGAGCAGCTATGCAACTGATCCCCGTCGTCACGGTTGACGGACCGAGTGGAGCTGGTAAAGGAACCCTGAGCAGTTTGCTTGCAAAAGAACTTCAATGGCACTTTCTCGACAGTGGTGCTATATATCGCGTGCTGGCTGTAGCCGCACTACATCACGATATCCCGGTAGACGATGAGCCTTCTATTGTGCCGTTGGCAACCGGTCTTGATGTGAGTTTCGAGACCGACGGCGAAAGCAGTCGCATCATCCTTGAGGGCGAGGATGTCACAGACGATATCCGTACCGAGCAGGTTGGGGCGGTTGCCTCACAGGTAGCAGCATTACCTCGTGTTCGCGAGGCATTGCTTCGACGTCAACGAGCGTTTCAGCAAGAACCTGGACTGGTCGCAGATGGTCGCGATATGGGTACTGTTGTATTTCCTGATGCACAGGTAAAACTTTTTCTGACTGCCAGCGCCGAAGCCCGCGCGGAGCGTAGATATAGTCAGTTGAAAGATAAGGGCATGGATGTTAACATTGCGCGCCTTTTAACCGATATCAAAGCTAGGGACGAACGAGACACCCAACGCGCAGTAGCGCCATTGGTACCGGCAGAAGATGCAGTAGTAATAGATTCCACGCATCTGGATATTACCCAGGTGTTTGAAAAAGCGATGGAAATTGTAAGAACAAAGGTACGTTGATAAACAGCGTTACCTTTATTTGTATTTCCGTTTTTTGTGATATGTCGACACAGGATGTGACGACTTTTGTTAGTAACCCCACGTTAGCCGGACTGTAATGTGGTTTTAAACTGAATAAATTAACTGAACTTATGACTGAAAATTTTGCACAACTTTTTGAAGAAAGCCTCCAGGAATTAGAAACACGCCCTGGTTCGATTGTTAAAGGTACCGTAGTTTCTATCGACAAAGACATCGTTCTTGTTGATGCAGGCCTGAAATCAGAAAGTGCTATCCCAGCTGATCAATTCAAAAATGCTGAAGGCGAATTAGAAATCGCTGTTGGCGATTCTGTAGACGTAGCACTCGACGCGGTAGAAGACGGTTTCGGTGAAACTATCCTGTCTCGTGAAAAAGCTAAGCGCCATGAAGCTTGGGTTGAGCTGGAAAAAGCTTACGAAGATAAAGCCACTATCAAAGGCGTTATCAACGGTAAAGTTAAAGGCGGTTTCACTGTTGAAGTTAACAGTGTACGCGCGTTCCTGCCAGGTTCTCTGGTTGACGTACGTCCAGTACGCGACACTACTCACCTGGAAGGTAAAGAGCTTGAATTTAAAGTAATCAAGCTTGATGCGAAGCGTAACAACGTAGTTGTTTCTCGTCGTGCAGTTATCGAAGCAGAAAGCAGCGCAGAACGTGAAACTCTGCTGGCTAACCTGGAAGAAGGTCACGAAATCAAGGGTATCGTTAAGAACCTGACTGATTACGGTGCGTTCGTAGATCTGGGTGGCGTAGATGGTCTTCTGCACATCACCGATATGGCTTGGAAGCGCGTTAAGCACCCAAGTGAAATCGTAAACGTTGGTGACGAAATCAACGTTAAAGTTCTGAAGTTCGACAAAGACAAGCAACGTGTATCTCTGGGCATGAAGCAAATGGGCAACGATCCATGGCACGACATTTCTCAGCGTTACCCAGAAAGCACTAAGATCTCTGGTCAGGTAACTAACCTGACTGACTACGGTTGCTTCGTAGAAATCGAAGACGGCGTAGAAGGTCTGGTTCACGTTTCTGAAATGGATTGGACTAATAAGAACATCCACCCATCTAAAGTTGTTAGCTTAGGCGACACTGTAGAAGTTATGGTTCTGGAAATTGACGAAGAGCGTCGTCGTATTTCTCTGGGTCTGAAGCAGTGTATTGCTAACCCTTGGGAAGAGTTCGCGAAGTCTCACGAGAAAGGCGACAAAGTGTCTGGTAAGATCAAGTCAATCACTGACTTCGGTATCTTCATCGGCCTTGACGGCGGCATCGATGGTCTGGTTCATCTGTCTGACATTAGCTGGAACAAAACTGGCGAAGACGCAGTTCGTGAATTCAAGAAGGGCGACGAAATCTCTGCCGTTGTTCTGCAAGTCGACCCAGAGCGTGAGCGTATCTCTCTTGGCGTTAAGCAAATCGAAGAAGATCCTTTCAACAAGTATCTGACAGATAACAAGAAAGGTGCTATCGTTAACGGTACAGTTACTGCTGTTGACGCGAAAGGCGTTACAGTTAACCTGTCTGAAGAAGTTGACGGCTACATCCGTGTTGCTGACTTGTCACGTGACCGTGTAGAAGATGCTTCTGAAGTTGTTAGCGTAGGCGAAAGCATCGAAGCGAAATTTATGGGCGTAGACCGTAAAAACCGCACTGTTAACCTGTCTGTTAAAGCGAAAGATCAGGCTGACGAAAAAGAAGCTATCGATAAAGTTAACCAGCAGGAAGACGCTGGCTTCGCAAACGCGATGGCAGAAGCATTTAAAGCTGCTAAAGGCGAATAATGCAAATACGGGTGTGCTAAACCCACACCCGTTCCGTAGTAGCTGTACCATAATGTTTTTACGAGAGAGGTTTTAGATGACCAAGTCGGAACTGATTGAACGGCTCGCGGACCAGGCGCGACATATCCCGGCAAAAGATTTAGAGCTGGCGATTAAAGAAATTCTGGAACAGATGGCGCAAACTCTGCAAAAGGGTGAGCGCATCGAAATTCGTGGTTTTGGTAGTTTTTCACTGCATTACCGTGCTCCGCGTGTTGGGCGTAACCCTAAAACCGGAGATACCGTTAAACTTGATGGTAAATACGTTCCACACTTTAAACCCGGTAAAGAATTACGTGAACGGGTAGATAGCGCCATAAACGCTTAATTCTAAAAAGCCGCATTCTGCGGCTTTTTTTATTTCTGCTCTTTTTTCATTCTGCAATCGCATAACCACGCATTCCCACATCCCGTCATTAGCATAAAAAGAGCGCGGTAGACCATCTTTATCAATAAGTCTAATTTATAAGATTAAAACTTGACCACGATCTCATAATCGATATATTAGAAAGGTGCTAATTAATACTTTTTTGCTGTAATAACAAAAACAATGCCAGCTTCCGAAGAACAACAGGTCATAAAACAGTATCAGCCGCTCATTAGAGCGCTTATTCCTTACGAGCAAGATAACAGACTGCTCGAAGGCCTGAACAAGTTTACGGGTCGCGTTTCTGCTTCTATACGCAAAACAATTAAAGAAGAAGTCATCAGACTCACGTCGCTAACTGACGCGCCAGCCGACAATTCCTCCTTTGCACAATTTCCTGTTTTCAAGTTTTCTCATTTTGGAATCGAAATGCGGCTTGATAAAGTGGGGGCGCGAATTCTGCAAAAAGAGTCCGAGTTATATCGTGAGCGCTATACTGTTGGTGTTTTTGAATCCATTACTAATTCTGATTTTTATAAAGATCACCTTAAAAAAGAAAACCATAAAAAAATCGTTGATGCGTTCACGATAGAAAGTCAGACATTAGATGACATTAATTTTGGTGATGCACTTGCAATAACACCCCATTTTCCCGTCTCTTCACTTGAGTTTGAAAAAGGGCGTAGCTGTACAGTATCTTCGTTCGCCAGTAACAGTATGTCGCTTGAGAGTAAGCGCCCGCCGAAAGTTAGCTCTAAAGAGGTTTTTAGTTTTCATTTGCCAGAAGTACCAGGCATACCCAAAGAGCAGACTGTCAGATACATGGTGAGTGCGATTAAATTCAATAAGCATACCGAAAAATACGAAACACACTTTCGACTTCATCCTAGTACCGAACCCAAAATACTGGCAGCACTAAAAAAATATGTGAACATGGCTTCGTTCCAACAGCCTTTACAGCGTGAACTGGAAAGTGAACGAGCCATGCAAGATCTTGAGCGTGATCGTATTCTCGATAATAGCCCTTGGGTTCCGGTATTTTTGCAAGTGAATAAGCAAGGTGTAACACCGCTCTCGGTGCTTTTCACGGCTGCGAACGAGCAGTTTAGTGGCGGAATACCTGCCACTCAAGATCTCACTCGTCCAAAGTTTATCAAAAGAATAATGGCTGAGATGGCAAGGTACTCAGAGTCATTTGTTATTACAGGGTTAATACAAACAAAGCAGGGCGAAGTAAGAATTGCCGCGACAATTCGCGAGCTCGAATCAGCTGGCATAATCGCCCAAGTTATTCACCTGCTCAATGCAAATAACTCAATGTATTGCGCACACTGTCGCTTGCAGCCGGTTGGTAACGTAGATAAGCAAAAAGCGTTTGCCATACATGACATTGTCTCGAACGAAAACGAGCAGTTAATGCAGATTTCTCATGTCATGTTTTATCGTAATGCGACGGAGAGTTTGACCGGTCTGGCTCTGAGTCAGCGACTGCCGATGCCAGCTATCCCCGATGAGTTTTTGCAAGACACCGCGAAGGCGAAAATCTCGCTGCTTTTTGATGAGCAACTTAACCGGCGTGCCGAAACCCGATATTTGCTAGAGAAGGAAGGGGCAATTAAAACGGGTTTGCTAAAATCACAACAGGTTTTCGTAAAAGACATCTCGCCCACTGGCATGTGCATTGAGTTGCCTGAACCATTATCGTCAGCTGAGAAAGAACTGAAGGTTTCCGTGCCCGAGTTCAAACTCAAGTCTCAGCGTTACCGCGTTGTAGGTGTTTCGCCTTGCAAAAAGGTCATACGGCTAAAGCTGCCTGCAAAACGAGATACAGTATCTGCAGGCATTAGTCAGTTTGTAAATAAAAATATCAGCTACTTTAAATCTCGCGATTTAACGGTAATCCAGCGAAGAAACCACCGATTTGCCTGGGAACTGGCTGTTCGTCATCATCCCTCTGCCAGCATTTTGTGTATAAATAACCGCTATTTAATCAACCGTCTGAAGACACTTTATCAGACTAGTGAATGCAGCGATTTATATCCATTTTCTGTTATCGAAAATGTGGTCCCTATGCATGGTTTTTTTGCCGATAAAAACGCCGATAAGCCTAAGTCTCGTTTGCTATCGGAAATGTTCGAGGGAAAAGTAACCTCATCAAATGTTGTCCATTGCGTCCGTAAAACCGATAGCAAGCTGGTTTATCTACCAGAACAAGAATATTTCTTCGGTGCTTTAAGAAAGCAGGTGCATAACCATTTAACTGAAAATAAAATTGAGTTATGCGTAACCAGGGTTGACGTTACACGATGCCAAAACCACGAAACAGCGATGTCTAAAAAGCGTCTCGCTCAGCTTTCTCGTATCGATAAACCCATGTACGATCGCTTCAGCGTAATGCAGACCTCTTATAGTCATGTATTGTATTTGACTAGCGAATCTGCTCTTCACAGCGCAGTGATGCGCGCAAAATTGCGTCCGGTCAAAGCTAAAGCTGAGCAAAAGCAGGCTGCGGCGACAGCATAACGTAGATTTTTACTGATTCTGATATTATGTTTTCCTTCAATTTGCTATCCTTTTGCTTAGTTGAAAAACAAAGGTTTTTACGTTGAAAGGAATAATCACACTTCTTGTTATCGTTTTCCTGTTAGTGATGGCGTTCGCCATTGGCTCCCAGAACGAAACGCTAGTGACCGTAAATTATTTGATAGCGCAGTCTGAATTGCGAATGTCTACGTTAATCGCTGTTACGTTGTCCATTGGGATCCTGATAGGGTTACTCATGATGCTTCTTAGCTGGCTGAGCTTGCGTGTTCAGCTCGTTGCGGTGCGGGGCCGGTTACGCAAGGCGACGAAAGAATAAAATATGCTGGAATTGTTGTTTCTTCTTTTGCCTGTTGCGGCCGGCTACGGTTGGATAATGGGCCGCAACAGTGTGCGTCAAGCGCAGCGGAAACAATCGAGCATATTATCTCGTCATTATTATAAAGGCCTCAATTTTCTATTATCCGATCAGCCTGATAAGGCTGTCGATACACTCATCAAGATGATCAACCTCAATAGCGATACGGTGGAGACTCACATCGCCATGGGGAACTTTTTCCGGCATCGCGGTGAAATAGATCGCGCCATCAAAATTCATCAAAACCTGGTTTCAAAAGAGGAAATTCAGGGTACACAGCAAGAAAACGCGCTTAAAGAGTTGGGCAAAGATTACATGCAGGCCGGTTTTCTGGAACGTGCAGAAGGCGCTTATCTGCAATTATTGAATAGCGATAGGCACTATCAGGTCGCTCAGCAACAATTATTCAGCATTTATCAGACAACCAAAGAATGGGAGCGCGCCATCGAGCTTGCTGAGCGTATGGTGGAATGCCATGGCGATACAGATGATGTGAGTGAACGGCTTGCCCATTTTTATTGCGAGCAGGCACAAATAGAACAGAGCAATGGTCAGCAGGGCGACGCACTGATATTGCTTCAAAAAGCGGTAAACGCTGATGAGCATGCTGTACGTCCTTGGCTCATGCTGGGGCATATTGCATTAGACCAAAAACGATATTCCGATGCGAATGCCTATTTTATTCAAGTTGCCGAACACGACCTGAACTGGTTTAGTGAAGCGGTACCTAGCTTAGAAGTTATCGCTAACGAAACCGGAGATTGGGATGGTTTCGAGAAAGCATTGGCTTCACATTGGCAAGAATGTGCAACGTCTTATCTCGCCATGGTCGATATTAAAATTCACCAGGGTAAAACATCTGAAGCCGCCCAATATTTGCTTGATCAATTGCGCAAGCGTCCTACCATGAAAGGGTTCAAAACCCTCATGGGGCTTTATATAGACCAAATCAACGATACTGAATCCGCAGATAGTTTACGTTTGTTGAAAGGTTTGGTTGAAGAACAGATTAAGCAGCGTCCCAAGTATCGCTGTGTAAGTTGCGGGTTTTCCGGAAGAAAACTGTATTGGCTATGCCCATCCTGTAAGAAATGGAATGTAGTAAAACCCATCAAAGGCTTAGACGGAGAATAAATCTCTCATGCAAGATCCTAAAGTCATCGTCGCTCTCGATTACGACAATGCAGACAATGCCCTGGCATTTGTTGACCAGCTAGACCCAAGCCTGTGCCGGCTGAAAATCGGTAAGGAAATGTTTACCTTATTCGGCCCAGAACTGGTTAAAAAGCTTCAGAATAAAGGCTTTGATATCTTTCTTGATCTCAAATTCCACGACATTCCGAATACGGTTGCCAAAGCATGTAAAGCGGCAGCAGAAATGGGCGTGTGGATGGTAAATGTCCATGCAAGTGGCGGCCTGGAAATGATGAAAGCAGCGAAACTGGCCATTGAATCCAGCTCTCATCCACAAACCAAACTGATCGCCGTAACAGTTTTAACCAGTATGGATGAAGCACAACTTCAACGCGTTGTTCCTGGTGTAACACCTGCCCAGCAGGTTGAAAAGCTTGCGGCGCTCACTTTTGAAGCGGGCCTGGATGGTGTTGTTTGTTCGGCACAAGAAGCCGTGCTTCTACGGAAAACCATGAAGGCACCTTTCTTGTTGGTCACGCCGGGTATTCGTCCTGCGGGCAGTGATGTTGGCGACCAAAAACGTGTGATGACACCCGTCGATGCGATGGAAGCCGGCGTGAGTTACCTTGTAATGGGCCGTCCTATTACCCAGGCCGCCGAGCCCATTACCGTATTAAAAGAAGTAAACGCATCACTTTAAAATATATTGTGGTTTATAAAACAAAAGCCCCGCTGTGTTCGCACACAGCGGGGCTTTTTCAGTAACTACTACTGATTATTTCAACGCTTCTTCTGCTGGCGTGTAGGTGAGGCCCAGCTGTTCACCTAAAGCATCAACTACGGCTTTGTAAGTCACTTTACCTTCGTGAACGTTCAGTCCGTTCAACAAATGTTTGTCGTCGAGCATGGCTTGCTTAGGCCCTTTGTTGGCCAATGCCAGTCCAAACGGCAGAGTTGCATTGTTCAGCGCCATAGTTGACGTACGAGCAACACCGCCAGGCATATTTGCTACACAGTAATGAACTACGTCATCGATAATGTACACAGGATCTTGGTGAGTGGTTGCCTTAGAGGTCGCAAAACAACCGCCCTGGTCAATTGCAACGTCAACTACGACTGAGCCTGGCTTCATCGCTTTGATGTGTTCTTCGTTCAGCAGTTTAGGGGCTGCCGCACCCGGAATAAGTACCGCGCCAACCACTAAATCCGCTTTTGAAGAATATTGCTCGATAGCGTCTACTGTTGAGAATACTGTTTTTACCTGACCATTAAAGATATCGTCAATCTGACGTAAACGAGGTAGAGAGCGATCCAGAATAGTGACATCTGCACCCATACCCACTGCCATTTTCGCCGCGTTAATACCAACCACGCCGCCACCGATAACTAATACTTTTCCTGGCGCTACGCCTGGTACACCGCCGAGTAACGTACCACTACCGCCATGCGCTTTCTCAAGGTAGTGCGCACCCGCTTGAACAGACATACGACCTGCAACTTCACTCATTGGTGCTAGCAGAGGCAGGCCACCACGATCATCAGTCACTGTTTCGTAAGCAATGCACGTTGCGCCTGAGGCAATGAGAAGCTCTGTTTGCACTGGGTCTGGGGCAAGGTGAAGGTAAGTGTACAGGGTTTGGCCTTTTCTCAGCATCTTACATTCGTTTGGCTGCGGCTCTTTCACTTTTACGATCATTTCTGCTTCGGCAAAAATTTCTTCCGCTGTTGCAGCGATATGTGCACCAGCAGCGATATACATTTCATCAGTAAATCCAATCGCTGTACCTGCGTTGTTTTCCACAACGACACTATGACCGTTTGTAACAAACTCTTTCACGGCGGCTGGCGTCAGGCCAACACGGTACTCATGGTTTTTAATTTCTTTTGGTACACCTACTAACATAGAACCCTCAATCATTGCTGTTTTATTGTGTTTTGAAGTGCCGCAGTATACGTGATGAAAAAACGAAGTTTGTGCTGAAGATTTCTGAGATGCCATGTTATATTCTGAGTTAAAGGGAGATCACGGAATATAATATGCTGGTAAAAACGCCAAAACACCTTGACCGAATAGACAGGAATATACTCATTCAACTTCAAAAAGACGGCAGGATTTCTAACGTTGAATTGGCAAAATCAGTGGGGTTGAGTCCGAGTCCGTGTTTGGAAAGAGTCAAGCGGCTAGAGGCGCAGGGGTACGTTAAGGGCTATCATGCAACCCTCGATCCTGAGAAGCTAGGCGCAGCTATGTTGGTGTTTGTTGAGATTACCTTAACAAAGACTTCAGTGGATATATTTGCAGAATTTTCTGCTGCCGTTCAAGATCAGGAAGACATCCAGGAATGTCACCTTGTTTCTGGCGACTTCGATTTTTTATTGAAAGCCAGAGTGGCTGATATGTCGAGTTATCGAAAATTACTTGGCGATACATTATTGCGGCTTCCTGGCGTGAGTGAATCTCGCACTTACGTGGTGATGGAGGAAGTGAAAAGCACTACCTCTTTACGGATAAACCTTAAATGAATGGTGAGTCGGTAAAATTCGATTAGAAAGTCGTCATGCAGATGTACCGTAGACAGATTAAAATAGGTAACTAAGCTACCTTTATGGTAGGCTTTTGCTATAAAAACACCTGTTGAAACGAGGGAATTTCAGGTTGTATTCAGCCATGATTCAGCAGGGTTGCAAATAATAATGAATGTTTCAAACAGGCCGGCGTTGTCTTCCGTGTGCAGGGATATGCCTTTACACAAACGCCTGGCTGATATTAGTGATTAGGGTTTATGGCGCGTTTAACAGGTGTTCAGCGATTACTCGAGGCCGGCATGATTGTCGCCAGTGTGTTCGCTTTCTTCATTCTACTAGCATTAGCCTCCTTTCATCCCGGCGATCCGGGATGGAGTCAGGCCGGGCTGCAACTCGATGTACACAACTGGGTTGGTGCTACCGGGGCATGGGTTGCCGATCTTTTATTGTTTAGCTTTGGTTGGCTGGCCTATTTATTACCTTTCTGTTTTGCCTTCATTGGCTGGTTTCTTTTCCAGCATGTGAAAGATCTTGATGAGTTCGATTATCTTACTATCGGATTGCGTATCATCGGCGGCTTGCTGATTGCGTTGGGCGTAACAGGCATCGCCAGCATTAATTTCAACGATTTGTATAACTTTTCTGCCGGCGGCTTTGTGGGTGATGTCATTAGTTCAGCGCTCATTCCGTATTTTAATACTGCCGGTACCATTCTTTTGTTGCTTTGTTTTTCCTGCACCGGTTTTACCTTGCTAACCGGCATCAGCTGGTTGGATATAATCGATGGTCTGGGAAGTGCCACCATATGGTTTGGACGCAAAACGATCACGGTACCGCAGCAGCTTATTGGTCTTGAAATGCCACGTCTTGCGCTTTCTTCTCCAGAAAAATCAGCGGGGCAGGGGAGTGACGATTCTCTCGATGTGACAACGTTGAGGGCTGCGCCTCCTGCAGAAGATGAAAAGCCCACGAAAACTTCAACCGGCCGTACATATGGCAGTTCAAACAGGGATGAACCTTCTTTTAGTATTCCAGATGAAGTGTTTGCTGACGAAGAAGAACCCGAATATACCCTGAATGAAGGCAGCAGCGACAAAGGTGATACCAAAGATAGCAAATCTTCAGGATTTTCTTTTAGCAGCTTAAAAGAAAAAGTCATGCCAGCAAAAGAGAAAGCCTCATCAGAGCCCGAAGTAGAAAAATCGGAACCCACTTTCTCTGCGTTTGATGATGTCTCAGAAACCGACAACACAAGTACGGAAAGTGGTATCAATACGCCACCGTGGACAGAAGAACAAACGGCTGCCCAACAGCCTGAAACGTCGGGCACTGCGCCTGCTTCGCAAAAGCCGAAAGCGCCTACCACGTTGGCAGAGGCCGTAGCTGCAAAAAAAGCAGAAAAAGCGGAAATTGCTGCACTTGGTCCCATGCCTTCATTTGAACTGTTGGATCGCCCGAATCGGAAAGAAAACCCCATTACCCAGGAGGAAATGGACATGCTTTCCCGCCTGGTTGAAGACAAATTGAAAGACTTTAACATTGAAGCGAACGTGGTAGGTGTTTATCCAGGCCCGGTGATTACCCGATTCGAACTTGATTTAGCACCTGGTGTGAAAGTCAGTAAGATTACAGGTCTTTCAAAAGACTTAGCCCGTGCTATGTCTGCAATGTCAGTACGCGTGGTGGAAGTTATTCCTGGTAAGTCGGTTATTGGTCTTGAGTTACCGAACAAAAAGCGCGAGATGGTAAGCTTAAAAGAAGTGATCACCTGCGACGCTTTCCAGAGTAATAAATCGGCGCTAACCATGGTATTAGGTGCGGATATCAGCGGAAAACCTGTGGTGGTTGATCTTGCGAAAATGCCACATTTGCTGGTAGCCGGTACCACGGGTTCAGGTAAATCGGTAGGCGTGAACGTGATGATTCTGAGCTTGCTGTATAAGTCTAAGCCAGAAGATGTACGCATGATAATGATTGACCCGAAAATGCTCGAGCTTTCGGTATATGAAGGCATTCCGCATTTGCTTGCTGAAGTGGTTACCGACATGAAAGAAGCCGCCAATGCCTTGCGTTGGTGTGTGGGCGAAATGGAGCGTCGTTACAAGCTAATGTCTGCGCTGGGCGTACGTAACCTCAAAGGTTATAACGCCAAAGTGCTGCAAGCCATTGAAGACGGCGAGCCGATTAAAGATCCACTGTGGCGTACCGAAGACAGTATGGAGCAGGAAGCGCCTGACCTCGAGAAATTGCCTGCGATTGTCGTGGTGGTGGACGAATTCGCTGATATGATGATGATTGTCGGCAAAAAAGTAGAAGAACTAATCGCCCGGATTGCACAGAAAGCCCGTGCTGCGGGAATACATCTTATCCTTGCGACTCAACGCCCATCGGTAGACGTTATTACTGGTCTGATTAAGGCCAATATTCCTACCCGTATTGCGTTCCAGGTATCCAGTAAAATTGATTCCCGCACTATCCTTGACCAACAGGGCGCAGAAGCCCTTCTCGGCATGGGTGATATGCTGTATTTGCCGCCAGGCAGCCCAGTTCCTACCCGGGTGCATGGTGCATTTGTTGACGATCATGAAGTACACGCGGTGGTTAGCGACTGGCAGAAGCGCGGTAAACCCAATTACATCGATGAAATTCTAAACGGTGAATCGTCAGCCGAAATTCTGTTACCCGGTGAGGCGTCAGAGAATACCGATGAGGAATACGATGCTTTCTTCGATGAAGCCGTTGCATTTGTTACTGAAACACGACGTGCCAGTGTATCCTCAGTGCAGCGAAAATTCAGAATTGGTTACAATCGCGCAGCCCGCCTGGTAGAACAAATGGAAGCAAACGGTGTCGTATCTTCACCGGGCCACAACGGTAACCGGGAAGTTCTGGCACCACCTGCACCGAAGGAGTAATTAATATGCGTCAGGTTTTAGCATTATCGGCAATGGTATGTTCTCTTAGTTTTTCATCTGTAGCGTTGGCTGATGATCAGGCAACCACCGAATTGCGCACCTTGCTCTCACATATCAGTCAGTATAAAGCGATGTTCAAACAAACCATTACTGACACCGAAGGTAATGTGGTTCATGAAGCCAATGGAAATATTGTGCTTGCCCGTCCGGATAAATTACGCTGGGAAACGGTATCACCCGACGAAAATACCTTGGTGGCCGATGGTGAAACCGTTTGGAATATCGACCCTTTCGTCGAGCAAGTCACGATTATCGATCAGAAAAAAGCGGTTAAAGATAACCCTATTATGTTGATCACTGCTACGGACGATGAAACTTGGTCAAAGTTTGTGGTGAGAAAAGCGGATGCGGCTAGTGACGAGTACTTTGTTACGCCGGTGAATCAGGAAGGACAGATTCGTGAACTTACCCTTATTTTCAGTGATGACGCCTTAGTCGGTTTAACCACGCTAGATGCGCAGGAGCAAATCAGCAGTCTGAAATTCAGTGCCGTTGAGACCCAATTTCCACTGGCAGCCGATGCCTTTACGCCTTCTTTTTCTGATTCTTACATAGTTGACGACCAGCGGTGAGTTTATTTTCCCAGGATGATTACGCGCCGCTTGCGGCGCGGATGCGCCCTGTCAGCATTGATGAATATGCAGGCCAGCAGCATTTATTAGGCGAGGGTAAACCGCTGAGAAAAATGCTCGAGGCGGGACAGTGTCACTCGATGATCTTGTGGGGACCGCCAGGCACCGGCAAAACCACCTTGGCGGAAATGATTGCCCAATATACTCATGCAAAAGTTGTGAGGTTGTCAGCAGTGACGGCGGGTGTGAAAGATGTACGTGCTGCCATGGAACAGGCAGAGATAGATAAGCGTCATGGTCAGCGAACCCTGTTGTTTGTCGATGAAGTACATCGCTTCAATAAGAGCCAACAAGATGCCTTTTTGCCTTTTGTTGAATCTGGTGTGGTGACTTTCATTGGTGCTACCACCGAAAACCCATCGTTCGAACTGAATAATGCGTTACTGTCCCGAACCCGGGTATATGTACTCAAAGCACTTGACGATGAGGCGCTGAATCGTTTGCTAGAACGCGCATTACACGACACCGAGAAAGGTCTTGGCAGTCGCGGGTTGTCGCTTACAGATGAAGCGCGCAGTGCGCTGGTTGGTTTATGTGCTGGGGATGGACGTAGATTGCTCACGTATCTCGAATTAGCCAGTGATTTTGCTGAAGGTGACGAAATCGTCCTTGCCGACATTGAACAAGCGGTAGGTGAAAAAGTCGCAGCCTATGATAAAGGCGGTGATGCGTTTTATGATCTCATTTCTGCTTTTCATAAATCGGTAAGGGGCTCTGATCCTGATGCCGCGTTGTATTGGTACGCCAGAATTCTCAATGGTGGCGGCGATGCACTGTACGTAGCAAGACGGTTGCTGGCGATTGCGTCTGAAGATATCGGCAACGCCGACCCCAGAGCCTTGCACATTTGCGTGACCGCATGGGACTGTTATCATCGTGTTGGACCCGCAGAGGGTGAACGGGCTATTGCTCAGGCTGCGGTGTATTGTGCTCTGGCACCAAAGAGCAATGCGGTCTATATGGCGTTCTCGCAGGCGAAGCAGTTAGCCGCAAAAGCGCCTGATTATCCTGTTCCCATTCATCTGCGAAATGCCCCAACCGCACTGCTAAAAGAGCTCGGCCACGGTGATGAGTACCGGTATGCCCATAACGAGCCAAACGCTTTTGCGGCGGGTGAAGTGTATCTGCCACCTGAACTTGCTGGGAATCGGTTCTACGAGCCTTCCGAGCGTGGGCTGGAACAAAAACTAAAAGCGAAGCGGGATTTTCTCGACGCACTCAATCAACAAGCATGGAATAAAAAGGGATAACACAATGCCAACAGGGATTGTACTTTACTGTTATATTGCCGCTGGCGGTGCCATGGGGGCCTGCTTGCGCTATTTTGTTAGTTCAAACATCGATTCCTGGTTTGGAAAAGCGTTACCGTTTGGTACACTCACCGTCAATGTGGTGGGCTCTTTCAGCCTGGCACTTTTATATGGATTCATAGAGCGGCACGAACTGGTGGAATCACCGTATCGGGCGCTTATTGGTGTGGGCTTATTAGGCGCCTTTACCACCTTCTCCACGTTTTCAATTGAAACGCTGACACTACTGGAAAACGGCCTGATCATGAAAGCTGTTGCCAATGTGTTACTGAATGTCTGCCTTTGCCTGTTAGCAGGCTGGGCAGCCATAGCAATGATGAAAGGATAAAAAGAATTACATGTTAGATCCAAAGTTACTTCGCGCAGACATCGATAACACCGCGAAGCGTCTTGCAGAGCGTGGTTTCACGCTGGACGTAGATGCATTTAACGCACTGGAAGAGAAGCGTAAGGGTTTACAGACCAAAACGCAGGAATTGCAAAACGAGCGTAATGTTCGTAGTAAATCTATCGGTAAAGCTAAAGCACAGGGTCAAGACATCGCACCACTGTTGGCTGAAGTCGGGCAGTTAGGCGATGATCTGGATGCCGCAAAAGCCGAACTTGATGCATTACTTAGCGAGATCAGTGCATTGACACAGGGCATTCCTAACTTACCGGATGCTTCTGTTCCTGCAGGTAAAGACGAAAACGACAATGTTGAAATTACCAAGTGGGGCACACCTGCTTCTTTCGATTTTGAAGTAAAAGACCATGTTGATGTCGCGGAAGGTTTGGGTAAGGGCGCCGACTTCGAAGTGGCAACTAAACTCACAGGAAGCCGCTTTGTGGTAATGCGTGGCCAGGTGGCGCGTTTACACCGTGCACTCGCGCAATTCATGTTAGACACCCACACCGGCGAACACGGCTATCAGGAAATGTATGTACCTTACCTGGTAAACCATGACAGCTTGTACGGTACTGGGCAACTGCCAAAATTCGGTGAAGATCTTTTCCACACCAAACCCGCTACGGAAGAAGGACAGGGGCTTTCTTTGATCCCAACTGCCGAAGTACCATTGACTAACATTGCCCGTGACGAAATCTTTGATGCGAAGCAATTGCCGGTAAAAATGACTGCACATACACCTTGTTTCCGCAGTGAAGCCGGTTCGTATGGTCGCGATACTCGCGGGCTAATTCGTCAGCATCAATTCGAGAAAGTTGAGCTTGTGCAACTGGTGAAGCCTGAAGATTCCTTTAATGCGCTGGAAGAACTAACCGGTCATGCTGAAGTGATCCTGCAGAAATTGGGTCTGCCATACCGCAAAGTTTTGTTGTGTACTGGCGATATGGGCTTTGGTTCGTGCAAAACCTACGATTTGGAAGTGTGGCTACCGGCGCAGGATACTTATCGCGAGATTTCATCTTGCTCAAACATGCTGGATTTCCAGGCGCGCAGAATGCAAGCACGTTACCGTAACCCTGAAACAAATAAACCAGAATTGCTGCACACATTAAACGGTTCTGGCTTAGCGGTAGGGCGTACATTGGTAGCGGTTCTTGAAAACTACCAGCAAGCTGACGGCAGTGTGAAAGTCCCGGAAGTATTGGTTCCTTACATGGCTGGCGTAACAGAAATTAAACCTTCCTGATAATTTCTGGCAGCTGTAAAAAAAGCGGAGCAATTAACTCCGCTTTTTTGTGTCTGATAGAAAATTATAAACACTTTGCCGGTTTCGGCAGTCCCGCCAGTTTAGTAGCCTGCTTTGCGGGTCCTTTCTTAAAGAGGCGCTGTAGATAGCGGCTATTGCCTTTTTCTGGTCCGTGCTCGGCAGCAATGGCTTTCACCAGTGCGCGAATAGCTGGGCTGGTGTCGTATTCCAGATAAAATGCGCGAACGAATCGCACCACTTCCCAGTGCGCATCCGTTAGTTCAATATTTTCTTGTTCAGCTAAAAGCGGCGCCATGCCTTCGTCCCATTGTGTGTGGTCCAAAAGATAGCCGTTTTTGTCTACCGCTATTTGCGCGCCGTTATACTCTAAAAAATGGGTGTCACTCATTTCACTACTACCTGTTTACCGTATTGCTCTATAAGCACTACAATTTCACTGTCTGTTATCAAGGCTGCGTCTTCTACTTGCACACCACGTTGTTCGGCGTCGAGCTGACGTACTTTCAGTGTTGAGCACAAACTGGCAAGTTTATATACCTGATACACGCCATCTTCTAACAATATCACCGGTGATCCTGCCACATTCGCTGCAGCGAGGTAGCGATACATTTGCGTGGTTTCTGTGGCCGTATTAATCGTTACTATCATTAAAATGTCACCACGTGATCGGCTTGTTCGACAAGAAAGATAATTCCTGCATCGTCGAGAGGCTCAGCTAAGTCTGATACGATATCTAATGAATAGCTTTGTGTACTCATGCCCTGGCGTTCTATATCGCTTTGCGCGTAATAGCATTCTTCAATATCGAAAAACGGTAATGATTTAAGTCGCTTGCTTTGATCTTTAACCCCGTTGACTTTCTTTTGCGGCAATAGCTGATACAGACCATTGCCTTCGAATATTATCACTACCTCATGACCGTAGTTCGTAGCGGCAAGTGCAAAATCCAATCCGTCAGATGCATCGCTGGTACCATAAGGTGCGCTGGTCAATCTAATCAATAGTTTAGCCATTAGAATTGCACCAGATGTTTGCTGTTGTGTAAATCGGCAAAAAATTCACCCAGACCCGTTTGTTCAAACGGTACAATGTCATTTGCATTTACACCGCGCTTTTCGCCAGCGGTCATACAAACCCGTAATGTGACATTATGGTTCTGATTTAGTGTTTTCCATGCCGTGAAATAATTGGTTTCATCATTCGGCGGGGCCATTGCGGGCATCGCATTATAAATCCCACGCTGATAAAAAAATATTTGGTCTATATGATGTCCATCAGCCAAAAGCTGATGACAGAAGGCAAGGGCAGTAGACACTCCCTGGTCGTCATAAGGCGCTGATGTAACAAGGACAGTGTAATTAGACATAGAAATAAAAAAACACCCCGTTTGGGGTGTTTTCTCCAGACTCACGGGTAACGATTAGTCGTCGCTACCGAACGCACCTAACAGATGCAGAATTGCTGTGAACAGGTTGTAGATGTTCAGGTACATCGATACTGTTGCACGAATGTAGTTAGTTTCGCCACCGTTAACAATACGGCTGGTATCGAACAGAATGAAACCAGACATAATGAAAACAATTGCTGCACTAATTGCCAGTGAAACCGCAGGTACCATAAAGAATATGTTAGCGATACCAGCAACTATGGCCACAACCAAACCAACAATCAGAAAACCGCCCAGGAATGAGAAGTCTTTCTTAGTGGTGAGTGCATAACCAGAAAGCGCGAAGAATACCAGTGCTGTTGCACCTAAAGCCTGCATGATAAGGCCCGGACCACCCATTGCGAGATAAAACTGCAATGTGTAACCCAAAGATGCACCCATCAAGCCGGTGAAAGCAAATACCCAGTAAATACCGGAAGCAGAATCCGCTTTTTTCTGAACTACGAATAAAGTGATGAAAGCGCCGATGGTCATTACCAGAGACATAATAGGTGAAATACCTACTGCCATGGCAATGCCGGCACAAACAGCACTGAAAGCCAGGGTCATGGCAAGCAGCATATAAGTATTGCGAAGTACCTTATTGGTTTGCAATACTGACTGTTGAGATGCACCTGCATACATCGAACGTTGATCCATTGTTTCCTCCAGAAGGATATCGTTAAAAACCAAAAAAATATGGTGATGTAATCTTAGGTCATTTGTATGGGTTTTGGTTCAATATTTCAAGTGCTTTCCACATCAAAGACACCCCTTGTAACATCTTACGTTTAATTAATACGCAAGTTGGGGTAAATCCAGACCAGTTTGTTTAAAACATAAGCGCTTAAACAGTTTTTTAAAATTATCCCTTTACAGCCATAAAAATATCATTAAGATACGCACCACTTACGGAGAGATGGCAGAGTCCGGCTGAATGCACCTGACTTGAAATCAGGCGAAGGGTCAAACCTTCCGGGGGTTCGAATCCCTCTCTCTCCGCCACATTCTAGAAAACACCGCCTATCAGGCGGTGTTTTTGTTTGTTTGCCCAGCGAAGCTGGCAAACCCGTCAGGTTGAAAGAAGCCTGAATCACCCTGACTGAGGGGAAGATAATCCGAATGGCAAGGGCGTTGCTGGCTAACGGCAGGGTCTGAAGGAAGCCATAGGAAGTTAGAAGTACACAACGAAAGTGAACCTGATTCGGCAATGCAGGAGGGTAAGCGTGCAAAATAGCGTGAAGCCCGATACTCGGTCAGTCCTGTATTGTGCTTGAGGGTGGGATTTCTAACAGGGAGCCAGTGCAGTAACTGGGGAAGCCTGACACCGTCTCTGGTGATAAACCAGAAGCATCTGTACGAGA
>NZ_MDHN01000044.1 GCF_001757105.1 Alteromonas confluentis | reverse complement strand
GGGGTTTCCCCATGTGAGAGTAGCACACCGTCAGGCTCCCAATTACGAAGAAGCCCGCTCATCTGAGCGGGCTTTTTGCGTTTATAAGTGAAAGCCTACGTTTTTTGATTGTTGTGAGCAGCAGCTCCGGCCATCAACGAACCAAGGTGACCTGAGCATACTGGTGATGCAACGGGTTTCAGAGCACGGTCTTGTTATGAAAAAGGAATGAGACGACGATTTGAAAATTAATTCAAAAAACGTGTTGACTCTGAGATTAGAAAGCGTAATATACGCATCCCGCTTCAGGGGAAACCACTGAAGCAGCTAAGCAAGGCTTTTATATAAGCGCTTAGCATTGTTCTTTAAAAATGTATAACAAGACAATCTGTGTGGGCACTCGTTAAGAGTGTCAACCGACGATTCATAAAAGTTTTTCGATATATTTAATTGAAGAGTTTGATCATGGCTCAGATTGAACGCTGGCGGCAGGCCTAACACATGCAAGTCGAACGGTAGCAGGATGTGCTTGCACATCGCTGACGAGTGGCGGACGGGTGAGTAATGCTTGGGAACTTGCCTTTGCGAGGGGGATAACAGTTGGAAACGACTGCTAATACCGCATAATGTTTTCGAACCAAACGGGGCTTTTAGCTCCGGCGCAAAGAGAGGCCCAAGTGAGATTAGCTAGTTGGTGAGGTAAAGGCTCACCAAGGCGACGATCTCTAGCTGTTCTGAGAGGAAGATCAGCCACACTGGGACTGAGACACGGCCCAGACTCCTACGGGAGGCAGCAGTGGGGAATATTGCACAATGGGGGAAACCCTGATGCAGCCATGCCGCGTGTGTGAAGAAGGCCTTCGGGTTGTAAAGCACTTTCAGTTGTGAGGAAAGGTTGGTAGTTAATACCTGCCAGCTGTGACGTTAACAACAGAAGAAGCACCGGCTAACTCCGTGCCAGCAGCCGCGGTAATACGGAGGGTGCGAGCGTTAATCGGAATTACTGGGCGTAAAGCGCACGCAGGCGGTTTGTTAAGCTAGATGTGAAAGCCCCGGGCTCAACCTGGGATGGTCATTTAGAACTGGCAGACTAGAGTCTTGGAGAGGGGAGTGGAATTCCAGGTGTAGCGGTGAAATGCGTAGATATCTGGAGGAACATCAGTGGCGAAGGCGACTCCCTGGCCAAAGACTGACGCTCATGTGCGAAAGTGTGGGTAGCGAACAGGATTAGATACCCTGGTAGTCCACACCGTAAACGCTGTCTACTAGCTGTGCGTGAATTTAATT
>NZ_MDHN01000043.1 GCF_001757105.1 Alteromonas confluentis | reverse complement strand
ATCATAGAAAGCATTAAACGGCGGGTGCGTGATGGTAGCGTGCTGCGCTTAATCAGCCAGTTCTTAACAAGTGGGGTGATGGTTGAAGGCCATTGGCAGCAGACAGACACAGGGAGTCCGCAAGGTGGGGTAATCAGCCCCTTGATAGCGAACATCTATCTGGATGCGTTTGATAAGGAGATGATGCAACGTGGCCACCGCATAGTGCGCTACGCTGATGATATTCTTATCTTGTGTCGCAGTCGTTCAGCGGCAGAGAATGCGCAACGACAAGCGACCCAAATCCTTGAAGGTAAACTGAAGCTGACCGTGAACACAGAGAAAACCCACATCACACACAGTGATGCGGGTGTCAGGTTCCTTGGTGTGGAAATCGGGACGAAATATACCCGAATCCAAGCGAAGAAACTGGCATTGTTCAAAATGAAGCTAAAGGAGATGACAAAACGCAACGGGGGAAAACCGTTGTCACATGTCATCAACAGACTGAATCCACTGCTAAGAGGGTTCAGCCAGTACTTCAGGATTGCCAATGCCAGCAGGGCATTCAAGCAAATCGCGAGTTGGCTGAGACGCAGACTGCGCAGTGTTCAACTGAAGTTATGGAAAAAGGCGAGCCGCCTGCATCGCTGGCTACGACAGCGGGGCTACAAAGGCAAGTTCGCGTCCATGAGCATGACGAGTTGGCGCAGCGCAAGAAGCCCACTGGCAAGCTACGCGATGCCAAACAGCTGGTTTAACGAACTTGGACTGGTGAATCTGGAAGACGTTAGAACGGGAAATGTGCCCAGCAATTACGCTGGATAAACTGTACAGGAGCCGTATACGAGGCCCGTACGTACGGTTCTGTGAGAGGGATGAGGCGGTGATGCCTCACCCTACTCGATGTTAATAATAAATAACTTATCGCAACATTGTAGATGTCAGTAAATACCATTGCATAGTGGGGATGGAAATCATCTTTTTACCGTTGTAAAGCAATTGTAAAAAGAGTTTTGAGTTGATAATCTCAATTTTCGCTGTTCAGCATAGTCGCTGAGAACATAACATTTCAGTGCAAAGTGCCGGACGTAGTACGAAATCTCCTTCACATGGATGTATTGCATGAACAAACTACTGGTTTTTATTCTTGTGCTATTTGCCGTTTCCGGCTGTAAATCTACCCCCGATTACCTGAACACTAAAAGTCTTGTTACTAATTATCAGACGGTTGGTCTGGTAAGTTTTGATGTGCCTGAAGGCCTTGAGTACTTTGCCCCAAAACTAAAACAATTTTATAAGCCACGCATTGAAACAGAACTGGAAAAGGCGGGCTTTAAAACCGTGGACGCCAGCAGTTTTTATACACGCCTGAAAGAACTGAAGAAAGAAACCCCTGACCTTTATAATTCAAATACGGGACAGTTAAATGAAGCACTGTATGACCAGTTGTATAATCAGGCATTGAAAGAAACGAAGGAAAAACTCAATGTTGATATCTTTCTGTTTGCCGGTATTGATATTACGCAGGCTCACTTCTCAAATAACTTCCTGCTGGGCTACACCGCAGACTGGTATGGACAATCAGAGGACTTTCTGGAGGATGGAGTCGATGCCGGTGATGTGCTCGGATCTTTCTTCGTTGAGAAAACCGGGCACCTCCCAGGTGCTTACATTTACCTGAGTTTTAAAGACACCGAGTATAAAGATCTGTCTTTTGTCGGCGGTGGTATTGAGTTGCTGGCCCGCTTTGATGATGACGGCAACGCCAAAATGAAAACGGCCGAATACCTCTTTGATGATGAAGCTCAATTGGCGAACGCACTGGATCTCGCGTTCACGCATCTCGCTAATATTAAGCAGCGCAAGAAGTAATGAAAAACCTAATCATTGCCGGCATGCTTCTGCTGGGGATAACCGGATGTAATACGCTGGAGCCAATATTCTTTGATCCCAGGATAACGTCTCCGGCAATCGAACTGCCCGTTGATGAAAGCCAACCTGACGGGGTGCACTTTGTTATGCTGCCGCCCGCGTTTACTGACGCGTTCTCACCTTATACCCGGCAGTTCATTGCTGATTCCGCTGAATTTCTGGCTAAGAAGCAATTACAAAACCACCAGGCAGAGACCCAGCAGCACCTTTATAATGCTGCTGGTTCACAAGGTGGATTGTATAGTTCTGCGACTGGAATGCTTGATACTGGGGTGTTGAATTACGCCATTAAAAAAACTGCCTCTGACCTGTTTGAATCAGACCCTGACGTTCAGGGCGTGGCTTTTATTCATCCTTACAGAGAAAATATTGAGCGGGTTAATGGTCTTGCAGTGTGGGAAAATACAGAACAAAAACAATCGGTAATACCTGGTACTACCCGGGCTACAGGCTCAGCGGTTACCCTAAAAGTGAATTATATTCTTCGCAATGGTGAAGTGGTTTCACGGCGAGTGGGGCTTGATGCTGATGAAGCGCAATTCGTGTCGGCAGGAAAATACCGCAATATCGTAGCGTATGTATTGTCTCCGCTACTGCCATCTTTGTAGTTTGAACAGTGGGTTCAGTGTTCAAAATACAACACTGAACCCACTTTGTTTATTCAGGTAATCTCGGGTTCTTTTCTTTAAACACCTGAATACCTGCACTCCAGGTTTCCAGTACCTGGGTTTTCCAGATATCTTGTGCTGGAATATCAAAAATATCCTGATCGACAAGAATGAAATCCGCCCATTTCCCCGGCGTTAATGAGCCAAGAGTGTCTTCCATGTGTGCGGCATAAGCGGCATCCAGCGTGAAGCCCCGGAAAGCCTGTTCAACTGTCATGGCTTCATGGGCATACCAGCCTGCAACCGGCTGATTGTTGCGATCTTGTCGGGTAACCGCTGCATGCAAACCGTAGAATGGGTTTGCCAGTTCTACCGGGAAGTCTGAGCCCAGCGGAATAGGAATGCCTGAATTGAGCAGCGTTTTCCATGCATAGGCACCTTCCATGCGATCTTTACCTAAACGGTCTTCAGCCATGTTTTTATCGCTGGTCGCGTGAGTCGGCTGCATAGAAGGCAGTACATTAAGTTCAGCAAAGCGAGAGAGGTCGTCAGGGTGAATAACCTGTGCATGTTCGATACGGTTTCTGAAATCACGGTTCGGGAATTTCTTCATTGTGGTTTCAAACTGGTCTAGCGCCATCCTGTTAGCACGATCGCCGATGGCATGAAAGTTAAGCTGAAACCCCGCGCCGAGTACTTTTGAGAAAAGAGGCGCCATTTCTTCAGGCTGAGTGAGCAACAAACCGGATTGGTGTGGGTCATCGCTATAAGGTGCTAATAATGCGGCGCCGCGACTGCCCAGTGCGCCGTCGCCGTACGCTTTTACGCTACGAATGAAGAGGAAGTCGTCAGCACTGCGAACCGGTCCGTTATCTAACATGCTATCAAGGTCGTCGTCGGTGGCGCTGATCATGGCATAAATGCGCACCGGTAGTGTCTGCTCTGCAGCCCGAGCGAGGTAGAAATCATACACGGAATGGGGCACACCAGCATCGTGCATAGCCGTTACCCCCACAGACAATAAGTGTTGTCCTGTCGCATCAAGTTGCTGCTGGTATAACGCCGCTCCTGCCTTGGGCATCACCTTTTCCATTAATCCGATGGCGTTGTCAATGAGTACCCCGGAAGGGTTGCCATCGCTATCGCGGACGATTTTTCCGCCCACTGGATCGGGCGTATCTTTGGTAATGCCTGCTAATTCCAGTGCTTTGGTGTTAGCCCATCCTGCATGCGCATCTACCCGGGTCAGCCATACGGGACGGTTGCTGATTTCAGCATCCAAAATCGCTGCGGTAGGGAAGCTGCGATCCGGCCAGACTTCCTGGTTCCAGCCGCTGCCGAAGATCCACGCTTGCTTCTGATGGGCAAAGGCATAGGCTGCGGCTTTCTTGGCAGCATCTGCAGCACTTCGACTATCTCGTACATCCACTTCTAACAAACTGCTGCCGAGGCCCAGCAAGTGCCCATGGGCATCTATCAAGCCGGGCAACATTACATTACCATCGCCATCGACTACCGCATCAGCGCGCATGCTCGTTGGATCAAGGGTTTTAACCTTGCCATCCTCAATAAGAATTGAGGAAAACGATATTAGCTTACCACTATCATCAAGGGTGTAGCCCGACACGTTTTTTACCAGTGTGGTATCGGCCAGTGCTGTGGATGCTGAAAACAGCAGCGACAACACACTTATCCGCCAGGTATTTTTATTTTTCATTATTGTTCCTGTTCTTGTTCTGTGAGGTTAGGGGGCTGAAGCAAATAATCCGTGCTCCAGATTTTATGCATGCTTTGTTGACTAATGTTTCCGCCAGTAAGAATAACAACCGCAGTTTGACCCGGCGGCACTTCTAGCGACCACGATACCACTGCAGACATGGAAAGGGCGCTGGTGGGCTCCACATGGATTTTGAGCAGATGCTGGAGCCATTGCGTCCAGTAAGCAATTTGAACTTCATCCACTTCGTAGAAATCGTCTAATTGCTGCAGCAAGGGGAATGTGTGCAAACCGACAGAGGGCGTTGCTGCACCATCTGCCAGCGTGTTTGCCGGGCCGGGAAGCGATTCAATTATGCCACTTTGCAATGAACGGGAGGCGTCGTTAGCTGCTTGCGGTTCTGCACCTATCACTTTTGCGTTTGGCGCGAGTCCACGGGTGGCAAGTAACGTTCCCGATATCAGGCCGCCACCACCGCACGGCGCAAAAACAGCATCGACCTTTCCTGCATCCTCAATGGCTTCCATACAAGCGGTACCTTGCCCAGCGATAATATCTGGATGATCGAAGGGCGGGATCCAAATTGTCCCCGCTTCTTTTGCCGCCTCTGCCACAGCCGCATCAGCCTGCGGGCGGGTGGGAAACAGCTTTAGCTCTGCCCCATAACTTTTGGTCGCCGCGGCTTTTACAGCAGAGATGTTCTCGGTTGAATAAATACACGCCGGTATACCGAATTGCGACGCTGCAAATGCCACCGCCTGAGCATGATTGCCTGAACTGTTGGCTACGATTTTTTCGGGCAATGCGCCTTGTTCGGCCAACTTGCTTAGAAAATTCATCGCGCCGCGCAGTTTAAAGGCGCCCGTGGTTTGCAGACATTCAACTTTGAATAAAATGCGCTGGCCCAACCAGCGGTTCAACAGTGAAGATTCCAAAAGTGGCGTGCGAAGCACCTTGCCTTTTATTCGCGCTGATGCAGCCTGAACATCACTAAATTCAGGTAGTTGAATTGCTGACACAAAATTCTCCGAAGTAGGTAGCGTTGTTGCGATATACGTTATCACTTTTTCCGCCAGGGCTGTGAATTAATAAAAAATTCATACTTCTGACGTATTTTAGCAAGCACTTACATCGTCGAGCCGTCATGTCATGCAACAACAAAAACAAAGCAGGGTTTACTTACTTCCGGTAATTTTATTTCTGCTGCTCAGTATGTTGTTCATTTCTGCAGGTGTGTATCTGGTGAATGACGATCGCACGTCTCGTGTATCCAAAGCGAGTTCCCTGGCTAAGCAGGTGGTGAATAGTCTGGAGCTGTTTTCCACCGAGCGCCGACAGGCCATGATCAACCTAATGCAGGCCTGGCCGGCATTCTCCCCAAATGAAATTGATTGGTTTAATGTGCAGGCTGTATCGCTGATGAACATTCAGCATGGTTACACGTCTTTGTCTCTGGTCGATAAAAATGGTGTTGTGCGCTGGATTTCGCTGCCAAGAAATCATGCGCAAAGTGTGTCGCAACTGGCAAATCATGGCGGCATTCCAATCCGGGCTGGGCTACCTTCGCTTAGCCCTTCAGAACAATTTCAAAGTGTACTGCGTCGCTCTGACAAAACCGGCCATTACTTTTTGATATACGGCAGGGCCATCAGTAGTCAGCAACCCGAACTGGGTTTCGTTGTGGCTACCTTCGATATCAGCGAAACGTTAAATGTGATCATGGGGGAACTCGTCGGCCCTCAGTTTAATTTCATGTTGCTGGATAAAAACAGTCATGTACTGGAAGCAGGGGATTTTGTGGAAGATGGCTCTGTAATATCTATCTCAGATATTCAGTTTCTTGGCCGTCAGTGGTCTTTACGTATTCAGAGTCGTCCCGCAACATTTAACCCCGGGTTTTTAATTGGCGTTGTTGGAGTATTGATGTCGTTGCTAGTGAGTTGGACCTTCCATAAGCAACTCAAAGGCGCGATGAATTTAACGCAAAGTCAGCAACTTTACCGTACAGCCAGTGATGCGGCGCTGGATGCGCTGTTAATTTATCAGTTGCGCAATGGCGAGTTCGTGCTCCTCGAAGCCAATCGCATGAGCTTTACAATGTTTCCCTATCTTCAGGATGAGGCCGTATCTGCTACGCTTCATGAACACATGCGTTTGTTGGGTCATGAATCGCTCACCGAGGCCGGGCGAAAGGTGGTATTTACTGGCGAGCCATTTGAAGGCTTCCTTAAGGTTGAATGTGCGTCGGTACCTTCTGAATCCTTGAAAGTGCAAATGGTTAAGGCGGACAAAACGTTGGCAATGACCTTTCGCGATGTCACTACTGAGCAGGTGTTACAGAAAGAAGTCAGTTGGCAGGCCAGTCACGATCAGCTTACGGGTCTGTTAAACCGCTACGCTTTCGACAGCGAACTAAAAACGTTACTTGAGCAGGTCAAGCAAGGCGAGAAGACCGGCGTAATGTGTTTTATCGATATGGACCGCTTTAAACTGGTAAACGACAGTTGCGGGCATCCGGCGGGTGACAAATTGCTCAAGGAAGTGGCCGAGCTTTTTGCGTCTCACCTTGAACCTACTGATTTGCTGGCGCGAATTGGTGGTGATGAGTTCTGTATTATTTTTGCTGGCCAGACAATCACTCAGGCAACGGCAAAGCTGGATATCATCTTAGAGGCCATAGCGAGTTACCGATTCATTCACGAAGATCGTCTTTTCTATGTTGGCGCCAGTATTGGCGTGATTGCTATCGACCAGGAAAGTGGCTCCGCTGCTGAACTAATTAAAGCGGCTGACAACGCTTGCTATCAGGCTAAATATCAAGGGCGGAATCGTTATATCGTGGTGGATTCGCTGAATAATTTGCCGGATGCGCACAGTGAAAGTAACGTCTTGCAAATTGTCCACAGGGCGCTGCGGGAACATAAATTTGAGCTCTATAGTCAGTCAATTGTGCCAATGACCTCGGTTGAGGCTGACCTGCAACACTATGAGATTTTGCTGCGTTTACCCGATGGACAGGGCGGATTAATCAGTCCTGGGCTGTTCATTCCGTTAGCAGAGCGTCACGGCTTGATGAATTTAATAGACGGCTGGGTTGTCGACCAGACGCTGACCACGCTCGAAGCTTATCCTGACCATTTGGAACATCTTGGTAAGGTCGCCATAAACTTGTCTGGTTTAACGTTGGGCGACCCGGCAAAACTCGACCATATCGTCAAGCGAGTGATGACGTCGAAAGTGCCTGCGCATAAGATTTGTTTTGAAATAACCGAAACCGCGGCAGTAACCAATATCAGTGCAGCGAAACACTTTATTCATACCTTGCGAGAAAAAGGCTGCCTGTTTGCTTTGGATGATTTTGGTGCGGGCATGTCTTCGTTCACTTATCTGAAAAATCTGGATGTGGATTTCGTCAAAATAGACGGTTCGTTTGTGAAAAACATGGCGAGCGACAGTATTGATCATGAAACAGTAAAAGCCATCAATGCCATCGCGCAGAGTATGGGCAAGCAAACTATCGCCGAATTTGTTACCGACGACGCTACCTGCAAGGCGCTTAAAGCATTGAATGTGGATTTCGGGCAGGGTTTCGCACTTGGGAAGCCATTACCGTTAATGAACAGATTACAAAGCCGTGATAATGTAAGCCGACTTCGTGCGTGAACAGAAAAAGGAGAGCACATGGGTTTATTTGATGCGTTACTCGGCAATGCCAGCGAGACCGACCCGCAGGCGGTTGGTGAAGAGTTATCCCCCGTACTTGGAGATAACGAAACTGTGGTAAGTGCTTACAAACTGGTGAGAGACCTGATTGTCTTTACTTCAGGTCGACTCATCCTGATTGACAAGCAAGGACTCACAGGCCGCAAAGTGAATTATCACTCTATTCCTTATAAGTCTATTACCCAGTTTGTGGTAGAAACGGCAGGCCATTTCGACACTGACTCTGAGCTTAAAATTTGGGTTTCCGGGCAGGACCAGGCGATTGAAGTTGAACTGAGTAAAAACGCCGCGCAAGGTGTGCAACATCAGTTAGCAAATCGATTGTTTGGCTGATGAGAAAAGCGAAAATAGAGAAACGGGCTGCAATTTAGCAGCCCGTTTTTAGTTTAGTCTTTTTCAGGATGCAGATTCCGATTGAAGAAATTAGTGATTGTTTTGTACAAATGAATGCCGGTTTGCTTACCACGAATACTGTGTTTTTTACCCGGGTAATCCATGGTTTCAAACGGAATTGCCATGTCCTGTAAATGTTTGTACAGCTTGGTGCTGTGAGTAAACAGAACGTTGTCATCGGCCATGCCGTGATAAATCAGCAGATCACCTTTTAGATCTTTCGCGTAAGGGAACACGCTTGATGCTGTATAGGCATCGTCGTCGGTTTTCGGGTTACCCATATAACGTTCAGTGTAGTGGGTATCGTATAGACGCCAGTCAGTGACCGGCGCGCCGGAAACGCCAGCGGCAAAATATTCACCGGCCTGGAACATGGTCATTAGCGTCATGTAGCCGCCGTAGCTGTGGCCATGAACGCCGATGCGGTCTGCATCTACGTAAGGTAACGTACGCAGGAATTTCACACCCGCAACTTGATCCTGTACTTCAATAGAGCCCATTTTCTTGAAAATCGGGTCTTCAAAGGCTTTACCGCGATAGTTAGAACCACGGTTATCGATGCTGAATACCACGTAGCCCTGGTCAACCCAGTACTGCATCAACAGTCCACGGTTGCCCGCCCAGCTATTTGTGACCACTTGGGCGTGCGGACCACCGTAAAGGTAAACAATAACCGGATGTTTCTTTTCAAGGTTTTCAGGCTTGTAAAGGCGATAGAAAAGCTCTGCGCCATCATCAGCTTTGAAGCTGCCAAATTCAGGTTTTGTCCAGCTGTCCATGTATGGCGCCAGCGGATGATTCTCATCAATGGCGTTTTCTTCCAGCCAGGTAAGCTGTTCGCCATCGGCCTTATGCAGGCTTACCTGCGCAGGATGATTAATCGTCGACATGCTATCTACATAGATGGAAGCATCTGACGAGAAGGTGATGTTATGGAAGCCGTCT
The DNA here is from genome assembly GCF_001757105.1 of Alteromonas confluentis. Classification (GTDB taxonomy): domain Bacteria; phylum Pseudomonadota; class Gammaproteobacteria; order Enterobacterales; family Alteromonadaceae; genus Alteromonas; species Alteromonas confluentis. The sequence continues at coordinate 83,361 of NZ_MDHN01000043.1, read as the reverse complement.
TCCTGAGAAATACGGGTGATGTCGCCACCGGCCAGTGGTACGCGATACAGATGACGCTCCAGCGGCGTATCTTTACGGCCGGTGAAGTAAACTTCGCCAGCTTTCTTATCTACTGCAACCACATCGTCAACCACCCAGTCGCCTTTGGTTAGTTGGCGAACCTGTGAGCCGTCATTGTTGTACAAATAAAGATGTTTAAAGCCATCGCGCTCAGACGCCCAGATAAACTGGTTGCTGTCGCTCAGAAAACGCAGGTCGTCATTCAGGTTCACCCAGGTGTCGCTGCTTTCTTTCAGCAACACTTTTTGTTTCTTGCTAGACAGATCGTAAGCGCGCAGTTCGAGTTGCTGTTGGTCACGGCTTTGCCACTGATAGGTAAACACATTTGAGTCTGGCATCCAGTTACCACGGGCCAGATAGATATCTTTGTTTTTACCCAAATCAATCCACTGACGCTCGCCACTCCCAATGTTTTGAACGGCTAACGTGATTTCTACGTTTGGTGTACCGGCAGAAGGATATTTCTGTTCAATGGTTTTGATGTTGTCGGCATAAATCTCGGAACGGGTGATCACTTCAACCGGTGATTCATCCACACGGGTGAACGCAATATAGCTTTCATCCGGCGACCACCAGTAGCCAGTCATCCGGCTCATCTCTTCCTGGGCCACGAATTCGGCCATACCATACTTAATATTACCGCCACCGCCTTGAGTTATGGCAGTTTCCTTGCCGGTAGCAATGTGTTTTACATACAGGTTCTGGTCGCGGATATAGGCAATGTAATTGCCCTTGGGCGACAAGGTGATGTCGGTTTCAAATGCGTCGGTATCAAGCAGTTGCTTGGCCCCTTCTTTACCCAACTGATGATAGAATACATCGCCACCAAGCGGGAACAGCAGGGCTTTACCATCGGCTGACCACTGGTAGCTTACAATACCACTTCCAGAAAGACGCATGCGCTCACGACGGGCTTTTTCTTCATCAGACAGTTCGCCATCGCCTTGTGCCAGGGTGGCTGAGTCGAATAACATGCGGGTTTCGCCTGAATTAATGTGGTATTCCCACAAATCCAGTTGGTCGTAATCGGTTTCCTTGCCGCGTAGGAAGGTTACGCGTTGGCCGTCAGGAGAGACTTTCAGCGAGCGCGGCGCACTGCCTTCCAATGAGGGCGAATCGTAAATTCGTTCGATGGTAAGATCTTTGGCATGAGCCAGTGAACTGAGCATGAGGGCTCCCAGTAATAAAGTTTTTTTCATTTGTTATCTTCGGCTTTGTCTTAGATGCTAGTTATTATTTGTTGTGATTATAGAGGATGACATAAGGTGCATGGCAATAAAACTGCTTTGGTGCTGGGTGCGACAGGATTAGTGGGAAAGGCGTTGGTTCGCCAGTTACTTGTCGATCCTCGCTACACCAGTATTACCCTGCTGGTTCGTCGTCCTTTACCTGCGAGTTTATTCAGCGATCCAGCGGGAAAGCTGAATCCCATTGTTATCGATTTCGGCGCATTGCAGGACTACCAGGGCTATTTCAGTGTGAGTCACGTGTACTGCTGTTTGGGGACCACGATGAAAATCGCAGGTTCGAAAGCGGCGTTTCGAAAGGTTGATTTTGAATACGTGCACATTGCGGCCCAGTTAACCCGTGCTCAGCGCGCGGAAAGTTTTGTTTGGATCTCTTCTGTGGGGGCCGATGCAAAAAGCGCTAACTTTTATTTGCGGGTAAAAGGCGAGCTGGAAAATGCGCTGATGCGTATGCCGCAATTACCTAATGCAGCAGCCGTTAGGCCATCTTTATTGTTGGGCGAAAGAGCAGAATCGCGACCTGCTGAAGATATCATGCAAGCTTTGGCGCCCATGCTGGGGAAACTCATGGTGGGGCCGCTTAAAAAGTATCGCCCTGTGACGGCTGCCGAAGTCGCGCATAAAATGATTACCCTGCAACATTTTGAATAAATGGAATAAACAGAGATGAGCCGTGGGTTTCGCTGTAAACAATTCACCGTAAAGCAGGATAACTGCGCAATGAAGGTGAATACCGATAGCATGATCCTTGGCAGCTGGGCAGACCCCGGTAACAGCACGCGCATTCTCGATATTGGTACCGGTAGCGGAATACTGGCACTGATGATGGCGCAGAAATCTCAATCTCAGGCTCACGTTACGGCGGTTGAGCTCGATAGTGTTGCCTGCGCGCAGGCTGGTGAGAACTTTGCTGACAGCCCGTGGGCAGCGAGAATGAATGTGTTGTCAGGCGATGTTGCGAAGCTAGCTCTACCCGAGCAATTTGATTGCATTATTTCCAACCCACCTTATTTTGCATCGATAAACGATACGTCGAACGCTTATGATTCCCTTACGTCATCCCGGGCAGCCGCCAGGTTAGAAAATAGTCTGTTACCGCAGACACTCATGGACGTCGTAAAACGCCAATTATCTGACTGTGGTGTGTTTTATTGCCTCTATCCCATCGAACGAGAAGCTCACGTCACAGATGTCGCCAAAAGCGCGGGGCTCGGGCTTGTGGCCCGTCTTTCCGTGAGCGCTGTTACCAACAAAATGCCTTATCTGGTAGCGCTTAAATTCACCCCTCTGCAAATGTGCACGAAAAATGCACTATCCACTACAGATCTGGTGATCAGGGATGTAGCCGGCGAATATACGCCAGCATTCCGTCACTTGTGCCAGGAATTCTATTTAAAGTTCTGACTGATTATTGAACAGTCATGTTCAATGTTATAGATTGATATATGTAACGGTCATTATTAGAATTTCCCAATTCCGGCACTGCTGGAACATTTTAAAGGGTGGGAGCCTCCAATTATGTCGTTCGATAACTTTCCGCTGCAGGAAGGTTCGGCTGAAGATACTTTTGGAATGAATAACGCAGAAGCCTCGACAGAAGGCTTTTTAGGCAACACGGTATCGCAGCTTAGAACTCTTTGGCAGCAACGGCTTTGCTTATTTCGCGATGCCGAAAAATCACTACAAAAAGCTAAGCGCCTGATGGCAGCATGGATGGTTGTTGTCGTCGCTGGCTTTTCGATGCTCAGTTTTTCATTATTTGTGGCGCCCGTAACCTCTGAGTGGATGTTCGCTGGTGGATTCATTGCATTTGCCATGGGTATGATTTTTCAACCATTTTGCTATGTTTGGGTGAAGCAACAACGCAAACATCGCGATGCACTATCACGACGGTTTTACGTCAGTAATCATGAAGTGGAAATTACTGACAGTCATCTGGTGTTAATTAACCGCGGGAATTACGCAGCAGTTACTCAGGTTCCCATACTGGAGCACTAAATTGTCTCAAGTTAGAGAAAGCGGTGTCCGTTCCTGGGGGCTCAGCCTACTATTTGTTGCCGGATTATCCTTACTCACCTTTTTATTATTGATTCCGATGGACTCCGGCTCACAATTGCTGGCGTCTATGGTGATCCTGATCATCGTTCATCTATGCTCGCAGGAATCAAAAGCCTATCATCGCTACCAACAGTGGTTTCGTATGGTGGCCATGTTTCTGGGATTAGCGCTCACTGTTCGATACCTGATGTGGCGCGGACTTTATACACTTACCGCGGTGGATATATTTTCTCTGATAGCAGTTTGGTTGCTGTTTCTGGCAGAGATTTACGCAGGTATTACCCATATTATGGGATGCATGGTTAACGCTTTGCCTTTGAGTCGGCCTCTGAAAACGATTCGCGACTTGCCTGATAGTGCGTTACCCACCGTGGATGTACTTATTCCAACCTATAATGAAGATGCACACCTGCTTGAGATCACGCTTCGGGCCGCGCTGATGCTTGACTACCCGGAAAGTAAGTTGGCCATACACCTGCTCGACGATGGCAGCACCGAGCAGAAGATAACGCAATCAGATGCGCAGGGGGCTGCTGCCGCGAAAGCCCGCAAGGCTGAGTTAAGTGCCCTATGCGAGCGGCTTGGCGTGCACTATCACACCCGCAAACTGAACCACCATGCAAAAGCGGGCAACATCAACGACACCTTGCTCGAAACCAACGGCGAATTGGTAGTGATTCTTGATGCAGATCATGTGCCGACAAGAGATTTTCTGGATCACACCGTGCCCTGGCTGGTGGAAAACGAGAAAGTCTTTCTGGTACAAACGCCACACTTCATGGCAAATCCGGACCCTGTTGAGCGTAATTACTTTTCCGCCTTCAGCCGCATGCCATCAGAAAACGATATGTTTTACGGCACCATTCAACGCGGATTGGATTTTTGGTCTTCGTCGTTTTTCTGTGGTTCTGCAGCGGTGCTTCGTCGCGCGCACTTAATGGAAGTCGGTGGTTTGTCGGGTGACTCCATCACCGAAGATGCTGAAACTGCGTTCGATCTGCACGCTTTAGGATATGAGTCTGTGTACGTAGATCGACCCATGGTGAGCGGATTAGCACCAGAAACCTTCGATGCTTTTGTCACACAGCGTATGCGCTGGGCGCAGGGAATGACACAAATCCTGCTACTCAAAAAGCCCTTCATGGAACGTCAGTTGAGTTGGCACCAGCGAATTGGCTATATGAGTTCCATTTTGTTCTGGCTGTTTCCCTTCGCGCGGATCATCTTTTTGCTCATGCCGCTGGCTTATCTGGTGTTTGACCTTCAGGTGTATCACGCGTCCATGGCAGATATTTTTGCTTACACCGTGCCCCACGTTATGGCTACCTACATGCTGTCGACCATGTTGTTCGGTAAAACCCGATGGCCGTTGGTATCCGAACTTTATGAAATTCTGCAGTGTATTTTTACCTTAAGAGCGCTCATGAGAGTATTTAGAAACCCTAGAGCGCCGTCGTTCGTCGTTACGCCCAAAGGGGAGAATTTGACTCGTACCTTTATTTCGCCGTTGTCTGGGGTTTTCTATTCATTATTAATTCTGGTGACCGTTGCAATGGCGGCGGGCATACTTAAGATGATATATGAGCCGCTAACCCGGGAGCTTACAGCCGTAGTTCTGGCCTGGAATTGTTTCAACTTTATTTTGTTGATTAGTGTGTTAGGCGTATTGGTTGAACGCAAACAGGTTCGCGAGCAGGCAAGACTTCCTGCCAACGACGAGGTCAGTTTGGTGGATGCTGATGGCAAGGCGTGGCCCGGCCATCTCATGGACTTATCTTTAGGCGGCGCGAGAGCACAAATTGCTGGTGATTTGAGTGCATTGCAAAGTCAGGTGTCTTTGCGCACGCAGCGAGAAGGCGATATTGAGCCTGTTCTATTGCCCGCCAGTATATTAGATGTATCACCTCAACGGCAGCAAGTACGTATTCAATTCAACCGTGATACGCAGCACATCGGGAATGTTATCCGCTTTGTATTAGGCGATAGCCGCCGTTGGCAAAGTTTTCAGCGGCGTCGAACAAGACCTATTTCTTATTGGTTTGGTGTGAAGCATGTAGTCAGCGTAAGTATCAGCCCTGCAATTCAACATTTTTATCTGCAAAGCCGCCGTTTGTGGCGGAAATTGCGAACAGCGAAGGAAGGCACTTAATGGCACAGCGATTTTTCTTTTTACTGGTTTTTATCGCTTCAGTTTTTCAGGTTCAGGCGCAACAGACCCATACGGTCAGATTATCTGAACTTTATGCCGGTGACAGCACATTGCGACTGGAGGGGGCGATGGCAGAGTTTGACCTTTCTGTTCCGTTGGCCGGAGGCTTGGAAGTAGAAAAAGCCACGCTGGATATGCGTGCAGTTAGCTCAATCGCCTTGCTCAAACAGCGTTCGGTAATGGCTATTCGATTCAATAACGCCACCATATTTCAACAGGCCTTAGACCCTCAATTGCCGAATTTTCGTCCGCAGGTCGATATTCCCGCTGAACTTTGGCGAGAGGGATATAACACGCTAACCTTCGTGGTGGCTCAGCACTATGCCAATCAATGTGTCGACAATGCGGCCCCGGAATTATGGAGCGAAATTGATTTATTCCGTTCGGTGATTTCTGTGACAACGCAGCCGGGAAGTGGCCCTACTGTTGTTGGCGATATCAGCGACATGTTTAATGCCGGCATTGGTCGTCAGCAAGCCGTAACACTCTATACCTCAGGCAATGCCGAGCAAGGCATTTTATCCGATGCGTTGCCTGTGGTTGCACAGGCGCTGGCACTTCGTGCCGACTATCAGCAATTAGCCATTAAGCATGATATTTTAAGTGATGTCTCTGAAATCCCAGCGCCATCAGTTCCTTGGTCTGAAGAACAGCTCGCCGAATTAGCACGCAGTAGCCATTATCTGACAGAACAAGACTCAGGCAAGCTTCACGTACTGGTGGGAACGGTATCATCGCTCCGGGAAAATCTTTCTGAGCAGACGTATAACCAGATCAGTGGGGCATATTTGGGGGTTGAAACCACACCTGCTATCGAAGTTGACGATGAAATACGCGTGCCGGCATCCCACCGGTTAATTGTGTCAGGGACCAACAGCGAGCAGGTAATGCTGGCCGCAAAAGCATTGGCCCTGATGGACGATGGTCTGAACCAGGATGCTTCAGTGGTGGTTGATGACGTGCGGGCGAGCAGTGATGATGCCTTGCTGAAAGCCGATACCTTGACACCCGGCGAGAGCTATTCGCTGGCCGATATGGGAGACGGTGGTGCGGAATACCGCGGGGAAACATCGACAACCAAACGCATTCAGTTCTCCTTGCCCGCCGATTTCTATGTGCCTGAAAATGCCTCGGTCACGCTGCTACTGAATTTCGCCTATGGTGCTGCGTTTGGTCAGGGGTCGATGATGAATGTGCTGATTAATGGCGAGTTGGTGCATGGTTTGCCGCTGACGAACCCTTACGGTGAGTCATTTAGCCAGTATCAGTTAAACGTGCCGGCAAGACACCTGAAGGGCGGTACCAACGCCATTGAATTCGATGTAGCCATGCGCGCGCCTATCACTGATGTGGTGTGTGACGATGTGGTTGGCCGTCACCTGCACTTTCAGTTGCTGCCTAGCAGTCGCATAGAGTTACCCAAAGCCGGACATGTTGCCCGTCAGCCTGATCTCACCTTATTTGCCGATGCGGCTTATCCCATGGCAACTGTTTCTGGTCAAAGCGCCGATATTTACATTACCGAAGAGGCTATGCGCGGTGCGGCATTAACGCTTAGCGGTAAATTGGCGCAAACGGTGAATACGCTCATTCCTGATTTACATATCGTTAGCGGTGTGCCTGAAACAACCACCGACACGGCCTTCGTGCTAATGACACCGCAAACCGTGCCGAATGGTTACGCTGAACCATTCTCTGCAAATCTGGCGAACACCAAACAATGGCCGTATCGCATACAGAACTTGCTACACAACCGACTGCGGGATGCCTCAGAAGAACGCAAACCCGGTTTCATTATGCACGGCGCAACTGTGCAACAAAGTACTCTGGGAAATATGGGCGTGCTGGTGGCGCAGAAAAATCCTCAGGGGCAACGAACCGGTACGGTATTCATGATGGCTGCTGAAAATGCCGAACTGTTAGCCGACAGAATGCAGGACTTAACTTCTCCGGCTATCTGGGGGCAATTGGCAGGTGACTTTGTCGCCTGGGATAACAGCGAACAGCCAGAACTGGTTATGCAGGTAGCCGATGTTTACGTGGTGGGGGAATTTGAGGATTCCTGGTTGCAAACGCGGATGTGGCTGTCGAATCATCCGTGGATTTGGCTGATGGCACTGGTCATTGTGGTTATCGTTTGTGCAGCGTTAGCCTTACTGCTGTTGCGTCGTCGGAATAAGAAGATTCAGGAAAATTGGTAATGTTTCGCAAAGCGATTGTTGCACTGGTAATGATAGTAATGATTAACGGTTGTGCTCCGGTAAGAAAAGATAACTTTTCGGTTGCCTGGAAACATTTCCACTCGGCTTTTTATGACAATGGCCGCATTGTTGATACCGGTAATGAAAACGTGTCGCACAGTGAAGGGCAGGGGTACGGTATGTTGTTCGCGGTGACTGCCGGTGATAAAGCGCATTTCGACGAAATATGGAAGTGGACAGCAGATACCTTACAGCGAGCCGATAAACTGTTTAGTTGGCGCTATGTACCTTGTGCCGCGGCAGACCGCACTTGTGTAGACGATCCTAACAATGCCTCCGATGGTGATCTGCTTATCGCCTGGTCGTTATTACGGGCCGCGGACAAATGGCAGGAAGAACACTATCGTAAGTCAGCATTGGCGATTCTCGCTGCTATGCGAAGCGCAGTGGTGGTCGCTAAAAATGATTATGTACTGCTGTTGCCAGGCGAGCAGGGATTCACTTATCCCAATGGAGATGTGCAGATCAACTTATCCTACTGGATCTTTCCTGCTCTGCATGCGGCTGCTGATGCCACTGGTGATGAGAGTTGGGATGATCTCGCAGTATCCGGTATTAGTCTGATAACCCAAGCAAATGCACAGTGGTCACTAACTCCCGATTGGCTTCGTGTTACCTCCGACGGAATTTCAATTGAAAATGTGGTGAATGCAGAGTTTGGCTTCAATGCCTGTCGTATTCCACTGCAACTAGCCTGGCAGAATGTTGATAAATCTGTCGCTCAACCTTTTCTATCTTATTGGAACAATGGTGCTGCCCCGGCTACCCGTAATCTGGCGACGGGGGAAACAGCTGAATACGGCATGACCGCCGGCATGATTGCCGTTAATAAAGCCACGGCGGCCTTGTACCAGCAGCCTCAAAATAACACCGACGCCAACAACAGTTTTGTCATTACCGATAAACTGGATTACTACTCTGCCAGTTTGGTGATGCTAAGTCTGGTTGCGTTGAAAGACGGAGGCTTTGATGAAGGCTAAGATTAGTCTTTCTTTTGCCATCGCCGTTGCGCTTGCCGCGCCAACGCCTTTTGCGTTAACAGCACCCGCATTGCTCACATCGTCTGCCCCTGATCTTACCGGTGTGTGGTACCACATCAGGCATGAACAAACTGATTTAGCCAACGCAGAATTTCAACGTCTTAAACAGAAATATCCCCAATGGACACCCGATGAAGCACTTTCTGAAGCTTTGGAAGCGCTGAATCGTCCACCTGCGCCAGCCAAGCCAATAGCGCCGCCGATGTCTGAAGCATCGAATCCACAGAATAAGCCTGATGAAATGTCTTTGCTGATGGGGCAATTGGCTAATATGAATGACAGCCAATGGCAGACCGTGTCCAGCGACCTCATTGATCGGGCGGAAGGCTTTGCACTGACAGAGCGTAACGACGATGCCTTGCTGTTGATGGGTTGGATAAATATGGCTCGCCAGCACTTTGAGCGTGCTCGGGATCTGTTCAGTGAAGTTAGCGATAATAGTAGTAAGGCACGTAATGATGCCATCGGGGCGGCGATTGATGCGCTAGTGTTTAATGCCATCGCTCAGAATGATCGGGTGGCTCTAGAGAAGCTTTTCTCTGCATACCCTGTTCAAACCCAGCCGTTACTGCGTGGTGCCGCCTGGGACGCTTTTGACAATAACGCCATGGACAAGGCCAACATGTTGTTCAGCGTGATTGATGAACGCTTAGGAAGGGTTTTGTCGTTGGCAGAGTTGCATCGTAACGATGAAGCATCGACACTGGCATGTTCCACTACCGGTAATCCTGAGGTCGAAAATTGGTGCAATAGTGCGCTGGCAACACAGCTAGTCACCCGCTACGAAAATGCAGATTATACTGGCAGCATCGCCATTGCCGAGCAGCTTGACGAGCGGGGTGGGATGACCCCAGCACTCAATCAACTCTACGGTTGGTCACTAGCCAACGATGAACAGTTCAGTAAAGCCAGAGTGGTATTTGGCGATTTACTGAAGCAGGCTCCTGACGATAAAGAGTCACAAAACGCGTTGATTCATGCGTACAACTACGATGCCGAAGCGCTTGGGCCACTGGCGGCAGAATATCCTTTTGTTGCGGAATTTATTGCTTCCCAGCATGGTGAGCTGGCGTGGGGGAGAAAACAGTTTGATCTAGCCAATCGTACAGGGATCACCCGAGCCAAAGCGACTGTCGACAGTAATTTGCAAGCTTACGTTGGCCTGACAACTCGTCATCGTAACGGGTTGCGTGGCCTTGGACACCTGGATGAACAGGCCGGATACGCCGGCATGTCTACCGTTGTTGACGACATTAAAATTGATTTATCGGTTCGTCACGAGCGACTTTTCTCTGGTACTGGCGCTGAAGGTACATTCTTTGGTGGTGGCGCTGTTGGCACAACTTTTACTGGCGATACCATGCAAACTGGCCAGGGCATTGAAGTGGATGTGACACGTCAGGCGAAGGATTGGACTGGTTATGCCAACCTGGGATATTTGCTATTTAATCAACCTGTTTCAACCCGTTTTACCGGTGCACTTGGCGGCACCTACTTTCAGCCAAACTGGCAACTTTCAATTATGGGCTATCGTCAGCGGCGTAAAGACAGCATGCTGAGTCAAACCGGCACGCATTGGCGTGGAGAGAATCCCTTTACAACTGCCTGGGGCGGAGTTCTGCAAACCGGTATGAAAGGACTCGGTGTGCTTACACTTAATGACCGCTGGGCGGTGTCATCCAGTTTTAACTTCGCTGCGTTAGAGGGTGAAGGGGTGAAAGATAATGGCACTTATTCGCTTCGCATGGATATGAGCCGCGACCTGTTAGATAATATTGACAGCGAGCGACTCGATTATTTACGTGTTGGGCCTTATATCAGCTGGCAAAAATACGACCACGACCTGAGCGATTTTACATTGGGACAGGGTGGATATTTTAGTCCTCAACGTTTCGTTAGTGCTGGTGCGAGTGCAGAGTTACTTAGTGCTGAAGCGCAACAATGGCAAATTCGTAGTCGGTTAAGCCTGGGTTGGTCTTCGGTGTATGAAGAGGGAGGCGCACGTTTTCCCTTAAGCCCCGAGACATTTGGTGAAGTATCACCTTCCAATCAAAAAGGGATAAGTGCTGACATCTTCGTAGAGGGGCAGTATCAGTTTGCAAGTCACTGGTCTGTGGCGGGTTACATTAGCCGTTCTCACGCTGTGGCTTATCAGGCTACGTTTGCAGGTATTGAATTGCGGTGGTACGCCGCACCACGTCGCGGCGTTACCAGTGATACATTGTTTGGCTCGAAACCGGCGTTAAAGGACTTTCTTTTTTAGCAGCGTTTGACGAATACCCAATGCCACAAGCATTACGATAAACAGTGCGCCGCCTGGTTCATCCACATTGAAAGACAAATCACCAAAACGGTAGTCATTAATTTGCCCGGTGAATTCACCTACAGGCGAGCTCAGACTTTTTACGATGAAATTCCCGTCTATTTGGCCGTCATAAAAAACGGTGTCTGCCAGCGGTGCCAGAATACTGCCTTTAAACGCAATCGCATTAAGTGAAAGCGACGTTGCGTCTACGAAATTAAACAACACGTTATTGGCGAACAAGCCATTGCTGCGATACACACCCGGTTGATTGTCGCGGATTTGCATACCATCTGCACCAAAGAAGCCGGTATTAAACAAATCTACAGTGTCACCAAATACATTAATAATATTCAGGCTGTCGGAAGCAACATTAAGATAAATACTTTTGTCTGATGCTGACAACGTGTCTGCATCGATGGAGAAAACATTGAAGTCGCTGTTTCCGTTAAAGCTGATGCTCCACACATCTGTACCGTTGCCGGTAATTGCTGTTGTTGCGGTATCTGTCATTGCTCCCCACAGCGACGACGTGCTGAGTAAGTCGGCACTGACGGTGGAGAAATCAAAACTGCTATCCTGATAAAAAGTGTGGCTATTATTGGTTTGGTCTTCATTGTACAAGCCAACAGAGGCGTCGATGTCGATATTGCCACCGGCAACGGCATCGCCGTTATAAATCCTCGCGTCCCGCAGATACACGTCACCGCCGACAGTAAGAATATTCTGGCCATTGTCTGCTGACTGTAAACCAACGCTGTAATCCTGAGCGGAGAAATTCCCTCCCACAGCAAGCTGACCTTCAACATCAGAATGCTCGGCAGTCATGTCTTCAATGATATAGGCATTAAAGTTAAATGCTTCGTTTAAATACAAGGGAGAAGCGTAAGAAAGAGGACTGCAGAACAGCAACCCGATAGCGAGATGTTTTAAACGCAGATTGATCATGAAGACTCCGCAGGTTAGAAGAACATGCTGACCAGTTAACGACGCCTGGTGATGAATTAATCAAAAATGAGAATTTATTGTACGTTAATCAGGCGAATAACAAAAGGATTCGGTTTATGAGGCTTAGAAACAAAAAACGCGGCAAGCGCCGCGTTTTATAATAGAAAAGAAGTATTGTTGACTTAAGAGTCTTTCACCAGAACAGATACTTTATCGATGCCTGCGATTTTAACCTGGTTCATTACTTCAACAACGAGACCGTGCTCGGTGTCTTTGTCTGCTTGGATAGCCGCTGAATCTGTGTTGTTTTCAGCCAGGAACGTTTGCGCGTTTGCAACAACACGACGTACGTCAACTTCACGGCCACCCATAGTAATAATGCCGTTTGCATCAATACGAATAGACAGCGATTTTGATGGCTGATTGTTGTTAGACTGATTTTCATCAGGACGGTTAACGTCCAGACCTTTTTCTTTAACGAAAGAGGTGGTTACAATGAAGAAGATCAACATGATGAACACGATGTCCAACATGGGAGTCATGTCAATCTGAGCCTCGTCATCGCCACTGGTATGCTTTTTTCTTTTCATCTCGTAGTCATTCTTCTCTTTAAGTTCGAGCACCCTAGTATACTGTTTGTTACAAAAACTGGTAGTGTTTTGTAATAAACAGACACCATTCCTAACACTTGTTGATGGCTTTTTAGCCAAAATCATCACTGTATATTCTTATTGCGATGATTTTTTGGTCAGGGCAACCCCCAACTGGTAAAAATACAACATTAACGAATCATTAAGCTGTTGTCTCAAATTACCATGAGGATAAATCCCAAGTCTAGCCTCAGCTGACTTTTTTGTACCCTGCACCAGAAAAGCATTTTTCAGGGGATTGTCCTGAATGCAAGCTTCAAAAGCCCGCGCTGCCATTTCTTGTGGCATTGCATAGTAATACATTTTTAACGCGCGATCAGCCTCTATTGATCGCAAAAGGTAATCATTCGGCGAATTTTGATCGTTCAGAAACATCAATTGAAAACACTCGCAAAGCTTACTGTTTAAGGCATGCGGGCGCATTGTGGCGTTGTCGAGCCAGGCTTTAGAAGCAAATGATCCGCTCGGTAGATCATCGAAAACATGAGATGCAATATAGTGATCAAAGGCATGAAACCACTCATGGGCCAGCGCGCCCCCGCCGGCATTCTTAGCCAGTGCTAGTTGGCGTTTAGCGCTGTTATAGTGCGCGCTAGCGTGCTTTTGACCACCGCTGCCAAAAGCCAGCGACAAAGACCCATTGAGTGAGATCACTTGTTCGTTGATCTGTAATATTTCGATCAGATCGTAAAGTGCATCAAAAAACAAATTCGCTGCGAGTTGCTGCTCTTGAGCGGTAACCCATTTCCCAATGGTGATACTGGAAAAATTAAACAGTTTTCGGATATCGTTGAAACTAACATCGGCCCCATCCCGGTGAGAAGGGCCGTTGCGGTAGAACTCGCGATGCAGGCGACTGGTTTGTGTTTTATCAGGCGAGTTCATCGAGAAGCTGATGGCACCAGTCGCTGATGCGCTGTTCCGATAAATCGTACTGGTTCTCGTCGTCGAGGCTTAGGCCAACAAAGTGACTTTTATCTTCTGTGAGACCTTTGGATGCGGCGAACTCATAACCCTGATTGGGCCATAATCCAATAAACTGACAACCTGTTGTCGATAAAGCGTCGTGCAGCATTCCCAGCGCATCCTGAAACCAGTCGGCGTAACCGTACTGATCGCCAAGCCCAAATAAAGCCACGGTTTTATCTTTCAGGTTCAGTTTATATACGTCTTCCCAACTGGACTCCCAATCTTCCTGTAACTCACCAAAGTCCCAGGTTGAGATACCAAAAATGAGAATATCAAAATTTTCAGCCTGACTGAGTGCAGTATCTTTGATGTTGAAAACGCTGACTACCGGAGCATCAAAAATCTCATTTAACTGTGCTTCGATTTTCTCTGCGGCCATTTCTGTATAACAGGTGGTGGAGCCATAGAACAAACCGATAGACAGGGCTGAATCACTCATTGTTTTACCTCTAATCCTCTTTTCGGGGCGGGAATTCTACCGTATCGCCATTACTACACAATGCTTTGCACACTACAGTGGTGTCGTTCTCGTGTAAAACAAGTTGTCCGATGGCAGATTGATTAAGCAGTGTTTTGCCGTGCAAACCTGCGGGTGGACGGGAGCGCACCGACATATTCCGTCGCCGGGTAAATATGTTGAGTGGCGACTTGTGTCCATAAAGCCAGCGGTTGATGCGTTCCAGCCAGCTTAATAAGCCGTCAGGAAAGGCGTTCTTAATGCCACTACACGTGAATTGGGTAATATGCGGGCTGTTACGTTGAAAACGCAGGCGCACATCGTATACAAATGAATAATGCACATCGCCAGAAAGGATGATGAATTCAGGCGGCGTACGATAATGGCGAAAAATGTTCAAAATGACATTCGCGGTGCCTTTGTGCGCCATCCAGTTTTCAGCATCTACGGTGAGGGCTTTGCCGAAAAAAGTGAAAACTTTCTGAATCGCCTCTATGGCTTTTACCCCGTAAATGGGCGCTGCCGACACCACAATCACCGCTTCTTTGCCAATCAGCGCCTGCTGAAACTCACACAGCATTTCCCAGTCCATCAGGCCACTGGGTTTATTCAGGCTGGACTCCGAACGCCAGCGCTGGGTGCGGGTATCCATGACATAAACCGGAGGTGATGTTTCAAGGGTATAGTGCCATTCGCTGAAATCGAACAACGTGTTGATGAAATCATCATGCTGCTGAAGGCCGGTTGATGTAAACACATTAACGGCTTGCTCGCTGATTGTGCGGAATTTATCCGGCTGGTTGCCCCAGCCCTGACAAAGCCAATAGCCCATTAACGCATTACCTACCATCCGTCGAGATAGCGGATGTCCATATACTTCCTCTTCCCAACCCCGGGTAAGATTCCAGTCGTCTGTGACGTCGTGGTCATCAAAAATCATGTACACAGGTATATGTGCCATAGCACGGCGTATTTGCGGAAGCGTTTCGATAAAGCCGTTTAGAACTTGTTGTTCCTGATCAAACTGAGCGCGAAAGGCTTCCTGAATTTGATTGCTACGAATGGTGACGCGCCGCCACATAACCGGTGACCAAACCAGTAGGTACATGGCAAAAATTTCGGCGAAAGTGATGAGGTGATTCTTGGCGTTTACCGATGTGAACACCGGCTTTTTCTTGGCACCAAAAAACAGTTTCGACAACGCGGTGTTCATGGCAATTTTGGGCAGCAGGTCGTCACGACGATAGAAATTCAAATCATGATCTGGCAGTTCATCACTGTGAGAAACCACGGCCCCCTCTAAGGCTTCACCAAAAAGCCCGAGTTCTGTGATAACTTGCTGTATAGCCATTAGCATGGGCCCGGCTACATCGTCACTATAAACCTGATCGCCGGTGAGCAACAGCATGTCTGGCCGTTGTGCATTTCCATCAAACTCAGATTGAATAAGGTCGTGAACCCGGATCAGCGCATCGGTTTCATGATGATGGGGTTTTCGACAAGAGCCATGCAGAACATTGGTGAGCGTTGACTGCCAGACAAAACTCAGTGATTGCTGTTGTGCAAATAGCAGTTCTTCACACTCGTTGCGCCATTCACTGTTGAGCGCATCGTTGTTGAATTCGAGCCCGTAGTGGTAGCGTGTTGCTTCTTCAAGTCCGTCTTCGACACTCACTTCAAGTAATGTAACAAAAGCGTGTTCGCCCGCTTGAATGGCGTGTGATTGAGTGGGTGTACTTTCGCCATTCAACGTTACGTTAATCGCGGTGCGTTCGCGGGTAACTAACCACAATACAAAACCATTCTGATGAGTATGACGTAAAAGTGGTCCGGCGATCACCAGTGGCAGTGACGACATAGCGGGAAGAAGCTCCTGTGAATAGAGTAAAAGTACTTTCAGCAACGTATGTTACCGTATCTTGTAGCATTTGGACCATTGCTTGTGTTTCATATTGTTGCTGACACAACCGCGGATTTTATATCATGGTGCACAATAAGTGCCGTGAACGCCGGTTGAATGTCAGCGAGTTATGCGCTGCACGCACACGTTGTATTAAGCGCTTTTCGCCATTGCTGACATAAAAACTGCAGAATACCAAGGAACCGACATGACTAAGATTTCAGGTGCTACAGGCGTTGCCGTATTGCTGTTAACAGCATGCAGCGAGCAACCGCCGATGATTGAGCCTGAGCAAAAACCGGTATCGTTGCAAGTTGCGGGTAACTGGATAAAAGGCGGTAATGATGAGGTGATGTCAGACCCTCAAACTTCGGGTTTAACCGTGTTCGAAGATAAATTGGTCACACTTTCTGATGCCAGTGCTAATGCGGAATTGCAACGCCGATTGCATTTTATTAACCCTGAATCATCAACGGTGGAAAGTGAATCAGAAAAGATGCGCTTAGGTACCGTGGTGCGTCGCAGTTGCTTTGCTGGTTATTTGGCAGATGAGCCGGATTTGGAAGCCCTTGTTGCTGATCCCATTCAGCCCGGCGTGTTTTATACCGTAACGGAAGATGCTACCAGAACAGGCGCGCTTTCGACCCGTTGTCAGAAACGTTATCAGAATTCAGGCTCTACAGATTATCCCTCGCTACTTGTGCGACTTGAGCAAAACGAATTTGGCACCACCATGACCGGCGTCAGACCACTCCAATTTGCAATAGAGCTTGGTGTGGGGGATTACCCGAATGATGGCATAGAGGGGCTCGCAATAGGGCCAAACAACCAGCTTTATCTGGGACTGGAAAAAGACGCAAATGGCCAGCCACGGGTATTTTCGCTTGCGCTCACCGATGCGTTCTGGAAAACCACTGATTATGCCCCGGTGACAGACCCCGGGCTAAACTTGCCTCAATTTGACAGCGGAAATCACCCTGTAAATGGCATGACCTATTACACGACAGATTCTGGAGACGGTTACCTGTTGGCAGCGGCCAGAAATGACAATGAACTATGGGTTATTTCTACGGCTGCAGACAAAGCTCCGAAGCGTGTGCTGCTGAATTTTATCGCCCCTGCAGACAACAGTGTAGAAGGGTGTGAGGTCACGGAGATAATGGACAACGCCTCGATTGAAGGAATCGCGGTACTGGCAGACACGTTGTGGATGATTAACGATCCGTGGAAAGAAAATTATCTGAAGAATATTCGCTGTGAATCAAATCGGGAAAATTATGAATCCATGGCGCCATTGTTGTTCTCCACGCCAATTAATCCACAATGGTTTGAATAATCGTGAAATTCAGTACTGTTTGCGTTTTCCGTTTGAGCTAATTACTGCATAAAATAAAAAAGCCATTACCGCGAGGTAATGGCTTTTAAACAAAATCCAACCTGTTCGCCCTCCACTGGGCGCCCATTTTTTTCCAGTGTAGTAATACTTTAATTCAGTACTACCTTACTTGAAGGATATTACTGGCTCAGGTCGCCGTTAGCTGACTCGAGGTGAGCGCGGACGAACCACTGATATTGTTCCAGGTCGGCTAACTGACCCGTTACCATATCTTCTGAAACAGCATCTAGATCTTCAAGCTTCTCAATAGCGGCACGGTGATCCGAATTTACACCGTTGTACACTTTATCCAGCGCGGCTAAGTGATTCATCACCAGATCTTTACCCAGTTTATAATCGTCCCAAGTACGCTTGCTTACGATAGCTTGCGGCGTACCTTCTGGCACACCACCTAAAGTAGCGATACGCTCAGCAATGGTATCTGTCATGTCGCGAACGCCATCTACTTGTGGGTCCAGCATTTCGTGTACGCCAATGAAGTTAGGGCCAACCACGTTCCAATGGATATGCTTCAGAGTCAGTTGCAGGTCGAGTAGGGCTACCAGGCGCTGTTGTAAAACGGCAATAGCCTGTTCAGCAGATTCATTCTTCATACCCGGTGCAGTAAATGTAGCGACGTTACTTGTGCTCATAAAATTCTCCAGTTCATAAATGATGACTGCGCCACCCGTGTGGTCCGTGCAGTCTTGAAAGTTACTAGGAATATTGCAAAGGGTATACCGCACTGCACCTTAATTCGCTGAAGCCCTTTTATAGCGCTGGCTGCGAGAAGAATGAATGATTTGTAATGTCTTTTTCGTACCTGTAAAAGCGCGTTGCGCCGCTGTGACTGTGTAAATAGTGCAAACAAAAAACCACCGGTTCAGACGATTTTACACACAATAATTGGGGGTGATTAAATCGTAAGAAAACCGGTGGTTTTGTCGACGTGGATGAACCACGTTAATAATTATAACTATTCGCTCAGCGTAGGCGCTCAGCAAAGGTTTTTTTGAATTTCGCCAGCTTGGGCGCCACCACCATTGCGCAATATTGATTTTGCGGATTATTCTTAAAATAATTCTGATGGTAATCTTCAGCGGGGTAGTAGTTGTTAATTTCAGTGACTTCGGTAACAACCGGATCTGGCCAAATCTGCTCTTCATTGATTTCAGCAATGATCTTCAGCGCTTCAAGTTTCTGCGCTTCTGAATGGAAGAAAATCGCACTGCGATATTGAGGTCCCACATCGTTGCCTTGTCTGTCTACCTGAGTGGGATTATGCAAGGCAAAGAAAATTTCGAGAATTTCCCGGTAGCTGATTTTGTCTTTATCAAACTCAACGCGAACTACTTCTGCATGCCCTGTATCTTTTTTGCACACCGCTTCATAGCTTGGGTTTTCGACGTGACCGCCGGCATAACCAGAAATAGCACTTTCCACACCGTCAACACTATTAAAGGCCGATTCAATACACCAGAAGCAACCGCCGCCGAGGGTTGCTGTTTCAATAGACGCCATACTAAGCTCCTGTACATTTCAATTGCTATAATGTGGTTACTATCGTTCTCAACTTCAACCTATTGTTACGGTTTTTTAATCCCCGCAAAGGCAGGCCCGTTTAAACTAATCGTAATTCATCTACCCTGGGCTTTCCGGGATGCGGAGGAAATGAATGATTATTTTCTACGATAGTTATTGTCCATTATGCTGCGCTGAAATGGCGCACCTGAAGAAACGAGACCACCATAACCGTATTGAGTTGGTTGATATCAATCAGCCGGGTTTTACAGAACGCTACCCATCGTTAGACTGGCAAGCGCTTAATAGTCGCATTCATGCACAACGAGATAATGGTGAGTTTGTCACGGGTTTAGATGCAACCCATGCTGTTTGGCAGGCCGTTGGCAAAGGCTGGTTGTACGCCCCATTGCGTTGGCCGATTATTAGACCCATTGCTGATATGGGCTATAACTGGTTTGCTAAACATCGTTACACCATTTCATATTTATTGACAGGCAAACGACGAACCTGCGACAGCGGCTCCTGCCATCTTCCAGAGGATTCGAAATGACAATAGCTCATATGGTAATAGGTGCAGGCGGCGCCATTGGTCAGGCCCTCACTGCGGCGCTTGCTTCCCGTTTTCCTGAAGACACAATATACGCTGTGGCTCGCTATGCCTCTGTCACCCCTGAGACTGCACAAAATGTGCGGGCCATCGCGATGGATACCGGCGACGATAAAGCTGTTGGTGCGTGGTTACAAGAATTGAAATCCCAAGGCGTGCAATTTCAACGAGTGGTATGCACCGTTGGCGTATTGCACGGCGATGTCGACGGGGTAAATTTACAGCCAGAGAAAAAGCTGGAAGATTTATCTGCCGATAAACTCATGGCCTATTTTGCGGTAAACACCATTATTCCCACCCTTTGGGTGAAAAATCTGGTGGGATGCATGGCAGATGAGCATAGCTCGATAACCTGTCTGAGTGCACGGGTTGGCAGTATATCGGACAATCAGCTCGGCGGTTGGTATGGCTATCGGGCCTCTAAGGCCGCGTTAAACATGATGCTAAAAACCGCTGCCGTGGAATATGCCAGACGTAATAAGGGCACTGCACTAGTTAGTTATCATCCCGGCACCGTCGATAGCGGGTTATCTCAACCTTTCCAGGCCAATGTCCCCAAAGGCAAACTGTTTACTCCCCAATTTACCGCAGAGCAATTAATGGCGTTTCTCGATAACGTCACGCCCGCTCACTCTCCCTACTTTACAGATTGGCAACATAAGCCTATCGACTGGTAGCGTAAATATTCGCCACACCCCGCGTAAACAGGCCATTCCAGCTGACTGATGCGAGACTTTACACAGGGACGCTGATACTATTCGCCGTTACTGTTTGCGAACTTGCCAAAAACTTGCGAGTGTAAGCAGTGTGGGGAAGGTGAGGCCATAAAATTATTAAAAACGGCCGTAACACGTGTGGTAAACAAAACAACACAAAAAATCATCACCACCCGATTATAACAATAAGTGAAGAGGAAAGATGATATGAGCGGGGCGAGAGAACAGTTCGGATCGCGCATCGGATTTATTCTGGCAGCAGCCGGATCGGCAGTCGGTATTGGTAACCTGGTTGGGTTTCCAGTTGGCGCTGCTAAAAACGGTGGCGGCGCGTTTTTATTGATGTACGCCATTTTTGTTGTGGCGATCTGTTTACCTGTCATGTTGGCAGAAATGTCGGTTGGGCGTCATGCCAAGAAAGACCCATTGGGCGCGTATCGTGTTATCAGCGGTAATTCGACGGGCTGGAAACTCGCGGGTTGGCTATCCGTTATTACGCCATTCATGATTGCCGTATTTTATCTGGTTATTACGGTATGGATTTTTGGTTACCTGTACGAGATTGTCACCGGCGATTTAGCGGTACTCGCCGAACCTGAAACGTTCGGTAACTTTATTAAAAGCGAGAGAATTTTTATTTATATGGCCGGCGTATTGGCGGTGGTATATCTGATCCTGCAAGGCGGGGTGAAAGACGGTATCGAGAAAGCCGCGAAAGTGCTCATGCCCACACTATTTGCCATGCTGGTGGCATTGGTGATATTCGTTTTAACTCAAGATAACGCCATGAAGGGCGTTGAATTTTACCTTATCCCAGATTTCGACAAAATTAACGCCGGCGTGATAAACGGTGCGCTCTCCCAGGCATTCTTCTCGCTGTCATTGGGTATGGGTATCATGATTACTTATGGCAGCTACATTGATAATCGTTCCGATGTTCCGGGCTCAGCAAAGCTGGTGGCACTCACCGACACGGCGGTCGCTTTTATTGCCGGTCTGATGATTCTGCCTGCGATTTTCTCTTTCGACCCGAATACCGATCCTAGCCAATTGAGCGAATCGTCTATCGGCATGATATTCAGCTTCCTGCCGCAAATTTTCCTCGCACTGCAAGATTCGTTCGGTTACACCGGCGCGAGTATCGTGGCAGCGGTGTTCTTCCTGCAAGTTTTCTTCGCCGCTATTACATCACTGGTTTCTATTTTTGAAGTGCCAGTGGCGGCGCTGATGGACGAGAAGGACATGGGGCGGAAGAAAGCCCTGTTCATTCTTGGCCTCATGATGGTGGTACTGGCAGTGCTGTCGGCGTTATCGTTTGGTTATAACGCATTCTTGTCGAGTTTTGTGAGCTATGCCGGGCAGAGTAAGTCGTTCTTCGACGTTATTTATGATGTGTTTTACGACACCATTTTACCGCTGAACGGCTTCCTGATTTGTATTTTCGTGATCTACAAATGGAAGAAAGTTAACTTTAATAAAGCGCTGGATGAAGGCGCTGAAAATTACAAAGGTAGCTTCTTCGAGAAGTATGTGGATTTTTCAGTAGGTACGTTCATTCCGGTTATCCTACTGGCGGTATTCATCAATACCGTTGCCTTGAAATACTTCGGCCACAGCCTTTTCTTTTAAGGCTGGTTAAAGCATATCGTAGGGGCTGGCAAACTTCGGTTTCAGCCCCAGCATGTTCCAGTACATCTCACTCAGAATTTTTTTACCACCCGTACCTTTGCTGCCATTTGCAGTAAATACCGGCGCTTCCAAACCCAGTTTTTCACACGCCCAGGTGTAATACTCGTCACGACGAGGGTGGTTAATAGCGCATAGTTGCATGAGGGCGCCGGGCTGGTTCGAACCGCACGCTAAAATGGCGTGAAGGGCGCACACCACATCATCAATATGTACCAGGTTTATCGCTTGCTCACCTTTGTTCAGTTCCTTCCCTGCCAGGTACTTTGCAGGGTGCCGGTCTGGGCCAACTAAGCCTGACAATCGCAACACATGAATATTTGGCCTTTCCATTTCAATCAGAAACTTTTCCAGTTCACAGTGAGCCTTGCCTGAGTCAGTAACGGGAGATACCGCCGCAGTTGTGTCTAGCTCTCCCTCGGCATCACCAAATACCGATGTGGTACTGATAAAAATAAGCTTACTGGCCCCCGCGTTCAAAAGACTGCTCATGAGTTGCTTCATATTGGTAACAAAGGACTCATCCAGCGTTTTCCTGCGGCCAGGCGGAATGTTCAGGATCACGGCGTTGTTACCACTTTGCGTTGCCAGTTCCAGTGGGTCGTCTCCAAGAGCATAGAGAAAAGGCGACACGCCAAGATCTTTGAGTTCTGGGACGTTATTTTCAGAGCGGGTTGTACCGAGTATTTTCATAGAAGATGCCGAACGGGCAAAGTGTTTACCCAACCACCCACAGCCACACAGGGTGATGCCGGATGGTGAAACGTCTTGTGATGCAGATGCCAGTGGCATTGTTCAGCTCGCTCAATGGTGAAAATGGAGACTACATTAAAACCGTCTTGCCCAATAATTTCCAGCATGATCGCGTTTGTGTACTTTGTTATTTTAATTCAGTAGTCGATAAGGCGATGTTCTTAACCAACTTACGCATTAAAAGGAAACCCAATGATAAAAACAAAGCCCCGCACTTGTTTGCGAGGCTTTTTCTGCCAGCGATTTTCAGTGACGGCCTAGCTGGTGTGCAAATCGTTAGATGCAAACAGAGGTAAATCGTATAAATCGCCGTATACGGCATAGATTTGTGCTGATGCTTTCAATAAGTTGGGCAATCCCGGATAAGCTGAAGACAGCTTCATATCGCTAAGTGCTTTAGCGGCCACTTTTACACGGTTATCGGGTACGCAGCAGTACTCGCCGGGTATGTTGGAGTAAATTTGCTGGCAGCGGAATTCCCGTAAAATGAGTGGGATTTTAATCATCATTTTCTTGCCATTGGTTCCAAGGCCGTCAATGTTGCGCAATAGATAAACAAACGGTATGTAGTCACCGCTTGCTGCGCAATCCGCTAAAGATTTTTCAATCTCTGTCCAGCGAGTGGCGAGGATGGCAATACTATTGAAAATATCGGCGCGAAACGAAATTTTCTTTCTGCTCGACGGTGATTCGATATTTTGCAAAATAGCCGCTGCATCGGTTAAGCGCGACTCTCGCTGCTGACGCACAAATTCTTTCTTCAGCCACAACAGTGGATTATCGAGCTTGTTGAATTTCAGGTGAGCAACAAAAAACGCTGAGTTTTCCCAAGGGCCAGAGCGTGACCATACCACCGCCAATACATACAGCAAAAACCTGTCATTCTCATGATTGAGATCCAGCCTGAGATTGTCTTTCTGTCCGTGAAACCTGAAACGAAAATCCGAGACCCAGCCAGCGTAGCTGCCATCGCTTTTTAGCGTGACATAGGGCAGGGTAGTTTTTTGTTGATGAAATGCATCCATTAGTTGTTTTACTGTATTTATCATCATTACCTTAATTCCTGTTAGACAGCACAGACTGCAGAGTAATACAGAGGCTGGACATTTATTGTCTTGGTTAAGTTTTAATTTTTAGTGGTGCTGCGACACGGCCAATTTAGCCTGATTAACATCGTCTGTTAGCAGCAGTAATCCCCGGTAGACGGATTCAAGTTCCTCATTATCGGTTTCTTTTTGCCGTGCAGCTGACACGGCTTCAACCGCGCCGGCAAGCAAATGTTCCAGCAATAACAATGAGCCATGCGATAAGCGTTCAACCTGCTGCTCGCCATCGATTAAGGCATTAATTAAGTGCCTTATTTTTGCGTGCACTTGCTTATCGGAAAACATGGCTGGATTGTCGAACAGGGCCAGAGCCTGAAGTCCGGGATTAGTCGCTTTCATGCTGAGTCCTACTGGTGAGCTTGCTGTTAGATTTATGTCTGTCACTATCGCGGCGTGTTTTCTTGTCCATGTTGCGGGCAAAGGCGTCACTCAGGTCGATATCGATCTGATTCGCCAGACACACCAGAATAAACATTACGTCAGACAGTTCGTCAGCAATTGCGGTTTTTACACAGGCAGGCCGCTCCCCAGGTTTAAAGGATTGCTGACCATATTCACGGCCAATCAGTCGTGCCACTTCCCCGACTTCTTCGATGAGGTTGGATAAGTTTGTCAGTTCGTCAAAGTAGGTGACACCGACAGTGCAGATCCATTCATGAACCTGTTGCTGTATTCCGCTAAGGGCCTGATTGTTATTTTCAGATGTTGTGTATGTTTTCATTAATTCCTCCAACCTTGGCATTGGGTGGGACGCGAGATAAAGAGCGCCCTATATGCTTTTGTGATCACAGGGCATCACCGAGCAACAACATGACCTGATTGCCATGACCAATCCAACTGCCTGAACTGGCACAGATGGTTTTGTCACTTGCCGGATCATACCAGCCGAGCAGACGGGTTGGATTCAGCGCATAAATACGCTGCACGCCCTGGTAATCGTGTTGAAGCATGCCAATGGCGACGCCGCGATTATCTTTGATATATTCCATAACAACTCCCATTTGATGACTTGAGTGCTAGAATACACACCGGCCCGGACAAATGGTGTCTGGCTAGGGGAAGTTACATGCACAGACAATATGACAAGAACGCTAGGTTAAGAACGGAATCAGAACGCTTTGATATGATTACCGAAGCTGCATCTTTTATTGGTGTCGGTGGTGACAGGAAAACCCGCGTCAGTGATGTGGTTGCGCAGCTTTGGGGATATCGTCGGCAAGAGCAAAGTGATGATGCTTTTAAGAAAGATGTTGAGAGACTGTGTAAACGCATTAGTGACGAATCGGCCGATGATGTCGAGCAAACGGGCTTAATTCGTCTGGCTGCCAATGGTTGCCCGACTTATTACTACTGGAGTGACGCTGACAGTCAGCTCGACTTTATCGAGAAATTTACCATTACTACGCCCAGAGCATTTGCGCTGAATTTCCTCAAACAACATGTTGCTGCTATTTTACCGAAGAGCCTGTTCAGTCAGTTAGATGAAGACTTCCTGCTTGCAGAGCGTAAACTCAAATATCAGGGGATTAATCTGTCGGATATTCTGGATTTTTCACCCTTTGGATTGTCGATGCCAGGTGGTAACGATAGCGCTCCGGTGTTTGATACCGATGCGGTTAATGTGGTGTTCGAGGCCATCGTCAAGCAGCAGAATATTACCTTCTCCTATGATTCAATTCACTCTGGCTACAGCGGCGACTTATTGATATCACCACAAAAACTTCGCTTTTTGTCTGGCCAGATCCAGGTTCTGGGGCTGGTGCATGCAGACCAGCGCTTAAAGCATTTTGCTCTTAGGAAAATGCAAAATGTCGTTAGCGTAACCGACACAGATTTTATTGCCGTAAAACTTACTGACTATCAGCACCAACGCAAACTGGTGATTCGCTGTCACGGCTGGGTTAAGGATATTTTGACTGAATCCCAACAGGGAACACAGTGGCAGGTCAGCAAGGTGAATGCCACAGTGTGGCAACTGTCGGCGCAGATTGTTATGCCAAAGCATTTTCAAAGTGACAATGACGATTGCTTCTACATTGCCAACTATTTGTCGATGTTTGCAGACTCACTGCAGGTTTTAGAACCAGCTTCCGTTAAACAGGAAATGCAGCGTCGCATCCGTAAACAAGCTAGCCTGTACGATGCCGGTACCTCAGTAGCCGAGGCGCTGACTGTGCTGACAAACAGCCCATTGGAGATCGCCAATCCAGTAAAAGAGTGCTGAGTGCTGTTAGCTGAACCTCACATTAAACACATTGTAAGGTGATTAAAAAAGGTATATTTTTTAATCATGCAGCATTTCGAATTTGATGAACAAAAAAGCCAATCTAATCTCATAAAGCACGGGATAGATTTTCTCGAGGCTCAAAAGCTTTGGGATGATTCTATGTTAGTAGAGATTCCCGCGAAAACTGAAGATGAACCAAGATTCGTTGTTATAGGTCTTATTGGCAAAAAGCACTGGACTGCTGTAATCACTTATCGTGGTTATAATATCCGAATCATATTTGTACGGCGGGCAAGAAAAGTGGAGGTGACGTTGTATGAAAGCTAGCGAATTTGATAAGAGTTTTGAGGATGGAGAAGAAATTCTTCAACATTTAGATCTTTCAAAAAGCAATCGCCCATTACAAAAGCAAAAACGTATTAACGTTGATTTTCCAACGTGGATGATCGAGTCATTAGATCGGGAGGCGAATCGAATAGGAGTGACTCGTCAATCAATCATCAAAGTATGGTTAGCGGAGCGGTTAGAGCAGCAGGCTTTAGAGCGAACAGGCTCATAGGCTCACTGGGACAGTAACATAGGGGCTCTGTCGCTTCGCTTGGATTTTACCCATGTATTACTTTCCTTTTGTGGGGGTTATATGCCAAGTTGTTTCGACAACGATGAAATACTAATTATCATAAGAACGAATTAGGGTAGTCAGGATGGAAGAGGTAGCAGAAAGCACTGGCCGTTTTCTCTTAAACGCTCTCAGATTGATTTTCAAAGATGCGATTCTTGAGTTTTTCATCCGCGGCGTGGGGTACATTAGCTTCCCAGTTTACACATCGTACTATCAGTCATTTATAAGGAAATGATATGACTACAAAAAATATCAATGGTGTTATTTCTGTTTTACCAGTGAAGGAGTTCGATAGAGCTCTCGACTTTTACACTCGCTTGTTTGAGAGGGAGCCCGACATTATACCAATGGATGGTGTTGCAGAATGGCAATTATTGGAAGGTGCATGGATTCAGTTGTCGGTTGACCCTGAAAAAGCGGGCTCCACATCCGTTGTTATCACAGTTACTGATATTGATAAGCATCACCATTTTTGCGAGTCAAACGGCTTACCCATCGGCGACATAATTGAATATCCTGGGGTAATTAAGTTGGCTGAGGTTTCAGACCCCGAAGGTAATAAGGTATCGTTTGTACAAGACATTTCGCAGTAATTGTCATTGCATCCAGCAATGGTAAATGTCGGCAGCAAACAAACGCATTAAATCGCTCGCAGGCTGCCTGGCCAACAATAACCACTACATCAGCATTTCTTCACCGCGTTCAATGGTCAGCATGTTCAGGCTTTCGAGGCCTGGAATATGCTTCTGCATTTTGTTTTCTGCGTAGTCTGCTTTTTTCAGTATTTCACACAGTTCGTCTGCACGGGCCTCGATAGCAGAAGACTTGGCTTCAACCCGTTGCTCGAAGTCTTCTTCCCAGTTTTCCATATGCTGCTCGAATTCTTCAAAATCGTCGTCGCCTGCCAGCATGGCCTTACCTACAGCGATGAGCAGACGACCCGTTGAGTTGGCGATGATATCTTCAACTTTTTCTTCGTACTTGTCTTCCCAGCGCTCAGAAACCCACCCGTTATCGTCGAAATCTTCACTGGAAATGCGCATTTCTCCGTCTTCGTCATAGAAGTGAGTGTTCATTTCGGTGCGCAGATCGGTAAACATTTCATCCAGATCTTCAACAAGTCCGTTATCGGCTCCCAGTAATTCGCCGAATGCTTCATTGATGGCGCCGCCAGCTAACTCCAGGGCATCGTAGGTGATGTTCAGCGTCATCGGTACGGCCATTTCAATTTGCTGATAATAGCTGGTGACGTATTGCTGCTGGCTGTTGTTCAGTGAAACCGTTTGACCATTCAGCGAAAGGTGATGGGCTGGGGTAATGACAATTTCCTGGTCGTCAGGCGTATTCAGTGTTAACACGCCTTTTTGCCAGCTCACGTCGCCCTGCATGCTGATATCGCAGCTGCCTGCCCCGATATCGGCAAACGCCGGGGTTGTGGTTAATGCAGTGGCAATGGCAATAGCAGCAAGTTTCTTCATGGTGTCATCCTTTCAAATATCTATGGTGCCGTGAGGCTATGAGTTTTACTGTGTGTTGCGCTAGAGATAGCAATGCTGAGGCCAATTTTAATTTTCATTCTAATTCAATGAATTAGGTTGTTTTTGTCGGGGTGAATAGGTTATTCGTTAACTGAAAATTAGCGAAATTACGAACTAATTAGCGTAATTGACCAAGATCAAATAACCGGGTTAGCAGTGCATTTAGATTACGCAATAAGTAAAATTTGATGCATAATAAGTGTTCAGTTTATGCCTTTCGTTAATGCTCTGAGTAGCGCAGAGTTGTAACGAAATGAATCTAAGGGTTTGAGAATATGAGCGAGTGGATTACAGCAGTAGGTTTCGGTGCATGTGTGATGGCATTTGCACTGGGTTTAGCCAGCATCATCATGGGCTTTATGACAGCCAAAGCCGGTGCTGAGGGCATGCAGGAAAAAGTGGAGTATGGCTTTTTTGGCGTATCTGGGCTGGTGGTCTGTGTATTGATGGCTTACGCCATACTCTGAATATTTCGCATATCAAAAACGGCGCAGAAAGCGCCGTTTTTTGTATCTGACAGTTAGCAAGTTATCGTTCGCTACTTTTTTCTGTTTCATTGTCCGATTCTGTCACATCGGCTTTGTGTTGAATGCCAGGATGGGGCGCATTGGCGAACGGGTCCCAATTCATTAAGTGGCTGTCGCGTTGGTACGCGCGTAATCCGAACATGGGCATCATAGCCAGAATGTGGTCGAAAATATCAGCCTGAACTTTCTCATACTGCACCCACTCTTTCTTGCTACTGAAACAATAGATTTCCAGTGGTAATCCGAGTTCATTCGGTGGCAGTTGGCGAACCATCAGGTAAAGCGACTGATTAATGTCTTTGTGCTTTTTCAGGTACGATTCAAGATAGGCCCTGAATGTACCGATATTCGTCATACTGCGTTTGTTCAATAAATCGGTTTCATCGATGGAACTGTCTTTGTGATATGCCTGCAATTCACTGACTTTGTTGTCGATGTACTCAGTGATGTAACGAATATGGCGAAATCGATCCAGCATGTCTGCATCGCACAGTTTTACCGAATGAATATCGATATACACCGCACGTTTGATGCGTCTACCGCCAGACTCCTGCATGCCACGCCAGTTTTTTACCGCTTCTGTGGTCAGTGAATAACTCGGTAATGTGGAAATGGTCTTATCCCAGTTCTGAACCTTCACGTTTGTCAGACCAATTTCAAGGATCTCACCGTCTACTTCAAACTTGGTAATTTGAATCCAGTCTCCGGTATTAAACATACGGTTGGCAGCGATTTGGATCCCCGCTACAAACCCTAAAATGGTATCGCGGAAAATTAACAGCAACACCGCAGCCAGTGCGGTTAAGCCTGACATGATGATGAGCGGGCTTTTGTTCACCACCAGTGAAATACACAGTAAAAGCACAATCACTGAAAAAGCGAGTTTAGCAACTTGAATAAAACCGGTGATTGAAGCGCGCTTCGCCAGGTAAGACGCGTTGTAGACGTCTTGCACGGTATTTAATAAAGCAAAAATACCGAGTAGGGCGGTGAGCATCATGTAAAGCAGAGAAGCTTTAAGCATGAAGCCGTATATCAGATTGTCTTCGTTTATCAGTACGGGTGTGAGCAAAAAGATGACCAGTGCGGGCACCAGGTGAGTGAGTCGCCGGAAGAAACCGTGGCTGTACAGTGCGTCATCCCAACTGTTGCGGCTTTTCTTCACCAACATCGCCACCTGCACTTTCAGGATCACGCGACTGATAACATAGAACGTGAGTGCGACTAAGAATATCGCTATGATACCAAGACTGTTGTAGAGAATCGTGTCTGTGGTGAGGTCGGGAAAAATGTCCTTAACAGTATGGACGAAGATTTCTCTGATCGAAGATGCAATTTGCACGTTCAGGGCTCCAGTAACTGGTGAATTCGGGTGTCTTTTTCTGACCACAATTCGTTAAGCCAGGTTTGAAACCGGCCACGGAATGCGTCATCGCTGAAATAATCCCCCCGGACTGCCTCCGGCACATCGAGTACATTGACGTCGATGATGATTCGCCGCATCTGACCGCTCAACATCGCCATCATTGGGTGTTTGACGTCGCCAGGATACAACAACGAGATATCCAGCAAGTTAGTAAAAAGGTGGCCCATGGTAGCAAGAGTAAATGCGATTCCCCCTGCTTTTGGTGGCAATAAATGAGCAAACTGACTTTTTTTACTTTTATGTTTCACGGCAGTAAAACGCGTGCCTTCAACGAAATTGATTACGGTTGTTGGTTGTGCCTTATACTTTTCGCAAGAGCGTCGGGTTGTTTCAATATCCTGGCCCTTTCGATGAGGGTATTTTTCCAGGTAACTGCGCGAATATCGCCGCATAAAAGGCATTTCCAGAGCCCATGCACCCAAACCGACAAAAGGTAGCCAGATAAGCTCTTTTTTGAGGAAAAATTTGGGCGGGGGAATACGACCTTTCGATAGATTAATCAGAAGAACAATATCCAGATAACTCAGGTGATTTGATATCAGTAGATACCAATTGCGTGGCGATAAGGTGCCATCGATACGCACATCTACCGTGACCGGATTAAAAAGTTTAATCAGCAGCACACTGCACGCCCCAAACGCTTGCATGGCTGGGTGCATAATACCGATTAAAAGTGTACGAATCGCCGGGAACGGCAATACCAGTTTCAATAAGCCGCATAGGATGATGATCGACGCCCAGAAAGCCAGGTTTAAGATCTGAAGCGGTGTGTGAATGAGAAATATTAGAGGACCTAACAACTTTCTCATAGCGGAGCCTGCGTTGAGTTTAATGCGTCAAGGTGGGCATCCTTTGCTTTCCAGCGCTCATTCAGCCACTGTTGGAATCGCGCTTTTTGCGCCGGATCAGAAAAATACGTGTCGTTAAAAAAGCCGCCTTCAATGATTTCTTTAATGGGCGTTACCGCCACATTTACACGAATTTCTTTCACCTTGCCGCAGACAAAGTCCCAGTAGCTAGGCACACCGCCGGGGTAATCTATGGTGACATCTATGAGTTTATGTAACTGCTCGCCCATGGCACTAAGCACAAATGCGATGCCACCGGCTTTCGGCTTCAACAAATGCGTGAAAGGAGATTGTTGACGCTGATGTTTGGCTACTGTAAACCGCGTTCCTTCAACGAAATTCATGATGCTGACAGGCTTGGATTTGAACTTCTCGCAAGCTTTCCGGGTGGTTTCCATATCTTTGCCTTTTAGATGCGGATTTTTCGTCAGGAACGATTTGCTGTAACGACGCATAAACGGAAAGTCGAGCGCCCACCAGGCGAGGCCAAGTACAGGGACCCAGATGAGTTCTTGTTTCAGGAAAAACTTCAAAAATGGAATTTTGCGGTTGAAAATCCGTTGGAGAACCAGAATATCTACCCAAGACTGATGATTGGCCACGACCAGGTACCAGTCGTCTGGTTTTAGTGTGCTAATTCCGTTTACCGTCCATTTCGTACTGCCCAGCAGGCGCTGGTTCAGGTTGTTCACACCTATCCACGCGGTTGCACACGCGTCCAGTGGGTACGAAACCACGCGGCGCCAAAGTGCAATTGGCGGTAGCTTGAGCAGCGATAAGATAAAAATCGGGATAAACCAGAAAACAGTATTGAAAAAGTAGCCAAGCACTGACACAGTGCCACGCAGATTATAGCCAACCGTTTTAAGCATTGTTATTTACCTCTGAAATTTGGCCGTTAGTGTAAACGATGTTGATTTAAAATCCATTACACCCTTTACTGTGAAATCGGGATTTAGCAATATTTAGCCGCAATATAGAGAAATTTATGCAACTTATTAGTGAGAATCGCGCATTCGGTGGACGTCATTGTCGTTACCGTCACGCAGCAGAAACCACAAACTGCGAAATGACTTTCGCGGTGTATTTACCGCCATTTGCCAGCAAAGAAAACCCAGTACCCGTGCTGTATTGGTTGTCTGGACTTACCTGCACAGACGAAAACTTTATGCAGAAAGCCGGCGCAATGAAAATGGCGGCAGAACTTGGTATGGCGATTGTTGCGCCCGACACCAGCCCTCGGGGAGAGGGAGTAGCAGACGATGACAATCAGGCTTACGACATGGGCCTAGGAGCTGGTTTCTATGTGAATGCGACACAGGCACCGTGGAGTTCGCATTACCAGATGT
Organism: Alteromonas confluentis; assembly: GCF_001757105.1. GTDB lineage: Bacteria > Pseudomonadota > Gammaproteobacteria > Enterobacterales > Alteromonadaceae > Alteromonas > Alteromonas confluentis. The sequence continues at coordinate 50,956 of NZ_MDHN01000043.1, read as the reverse complement.
ATGATTACATCACTAAAGAGCTGCCTGCACTTGTGGAAGCTAATCTGCCAGTAACCGGTGAAAAAGCCATAAGCGGGCATTCCATGGGCGGCCATGGCGCACTGGTAATTGGTTTACGGAATCCTGAGCAGTATGTATCGGTATCGGCATTCAGCCCGATTTCAAATCCGTCAGATTGCCCGTGGGGTAAGAAAGCCCTTGGCGGTTATCTTGGTAACGATGAGTCGGCCTGGAGTGAGTACGATGCTTCAGTATTACTAGCGCAAAAGCAGCATTATATTCCGCTGCTGGTAGAGCAGGGCAGAGCAGATCAGTTTCTTGAAGAGCAATTGAAGCCTCAGGCGCTTATAAACGCTGCGCAAAAGAGTGACACGCAGCTTACTCTAAATATGCATGAGGGCTACGACCACAGCTATTTCTTCATTACTTCGTTTATTGACGAGCACCTGCAATTTCATGCAAGCCATCTGGGACTTAGCTGATGACATTTGCTGTCACAGCTTACGTTGTGACAGCGCTTTACACGCCTTCATTTCTCCACTCAAGCCTGTTTGCTAAGTGCAATCCATTCTTTTTCATGTCGGCGAATAGCGCGAGTAATTGCCCCTGAAGATGACATAAAATGTCGCATGTTCATTTTCTTTACCATAGAAAGCGAATAGTTTAGTGGCAGCCCTGCGGCTTTAAGAAAATCATTCAGAAACGCGGGATGGGATTCATTATTTGCTTTCATGTCCGCCACTAGCATGTAGGCACTGAGTGCGAGCTGTGCCTTCGCATGACGAAGTTTGTAAATACTGAAGCCATTTAACGAGGCAAGCACGGTGATCACCACCATATTTAATGGCGAAAAAACCGTACTCAGTCGAGGGTACACACTGCGGTACGGGTCGTATAACGCATCAAAATTCAGTGCTGTGTAAGTAAATACACCAATGAGTAACAGTACACTGAATACCATCACCCAACTGGTAATATGTTGATGTCGTTTTCTTCTTTGAAGCGCTGTTTCTAGCTGGCTCTCAGATCGTAATGGCACACTTATTCCGGTAATGGGCCGGTGGAGTTTCGAATCACCAGCTCGGGTAGCGACAGTGGCAGTGCGGCTTTCGCTTTATGACGAATGCACTGCTCTATCAGAATGGTAGCGGCATTATAACCCAGTTCTGCAACTGGTTGACTGACAGTCGTCAACGGTGGCCAAAGATTCATCGCAGCGGGGTCGTCATCGAAGCCCACCACACTCAAATCGTAAGGAATACGCAGTTTAAGTTGGGATGCAATACGATAAACCACTGCTGCAGATGCATCGTTAGCTGTAAAAATGGCAGTGGGTCTGTCGGCTTGGCTCAGCATCTTTCTACAGGCTTGTTCCAGGGTGGTTTCGCCATAACGAAACTGACACACATGGTTGGCATTCTCTTCGATACCGTGCATTTCGAGCGCCTCTTTATACCCTTCATAGCGCCATTTACCGGCAGCGTGACCCACCAGATAATTCAGGAAGCCTATTTTGCTATGCCCAAGATTGACCAAATGCTCAATCGCTAGCTGAGCGCCTGCCTTTTCGTCGCTGTGAATAGAGATATGACTGTCTTGATTTAAAGAGGCAATTTTTACGATGGGAGTTTCGGTTTCTTCCAGCGCTTGAATAACCGATTCGTCTTCACACAACGGTGGCACAACAATGAAACCGTCGACATTAGACCGCTCAACCATGTGCTTCAGTGCTGCGGAAATCATCTGTGCATCGTAGCCGCTTTCAAAAGGGCGTATGAGCAAGTCGTAACCAAGTTTATCGCAGGCTTTTATGGCTCCGTTAAGAATGAGGCTGCCGTAAAAGTTGCTTGGATAGTCAATGTAAAGCACACCAATCAGGTAAGATTGATTAGTGCGTAAACGTCTGGCGTTCAGATTTGGTACGTAATCCAGACTTTTGATGGCGGCATTAACGGCATCTTGGGTGGTTTTACGAACACCGGGCTCGTTATTTAATACCCGGGAAACAGTTTTCTTCGAAACACCCGCGGCCTTTGCCACGTCGCCAATTGTTGCTTTACTCATTGTTCACTTTCCAATAGCAGGGCAATGGGAGCACACACAACTCCCTCATAAATTATTCTTATTCGTTGCAATTGTAAGCCCAATCGGCTCAAAATTTAATATGTTTGTGTGTAAGTTCATTATTCAGGTGTAGCTGATTATTTCCGCGACTGCTTGTCTAACTGGTCGAACAGTTGAATTTTGCTAAACATATCTTCCAGGGTAAAGCGAGGGTCAACAAAGGTATATACGCGAAACGATTTCAATTCATCATGCTGCACATACTCGAAACTCTCTTTCGCGAATTGTATGCCGCTTTGTTCTCGATAGCCGTATTCGTGTTCATCAAGAAGCACTGTAACAGCAGGATTATCGCCTAAACTCCAGGATTCGCCCTTCGGCCAGTTAATATCGGGGAATCTGGCCGATGCCCAGGCATTGAACTCGTGCATCTGCTGAACCAGATACTCACCAATTTTTCCGTAGGGCGCAACCTTAACGGTTAGTTCAGCAAGGCTTGTTCGCATAGTGGTATACACGGCTCTGGGAATTTGCCAGTTGGTTACATTGGATGCAAACACTGCGTTTGCAGCGACGGGGTCGTTGGAAAGGTTGTATTCCCAACCACCTTTCGGATAATCGCCACCACCAATCCACACCGAAGTGACCTTTTCACCGATTTCTGGTGCTAGCAGCAGCGCGTTAGCCATGTCGGTAAGGGGACCAAAAGAAATGACAAATAGCGGTCGAGGGTCGTCTTTCTTTGCTTCAGTAATAATTGCTCTGGCGGCTTCGTTTTCAATCCCATTTGCGGACTCAAGGGCGAGGTCTAAGCCTCTGTAAACGGCAACGTCTTCACTCATATCCATCAGCGAGAGGATGTGATTGATTTCTATGAGTCCCGCTTTCATTGAACCTGCCGGCCGACCCATTTGCAGAGATGTGTTCTCAAACTGAGATGAAATAATGCCTTTGACTTCTAGTTTTGGCGACAACAAGGCATGCACAATGGCGAACTGATCGTCAGCTTCATTTTTTGCATCTGTCACTACAAATACCCGGACCTTTTTTTCTTCCGGTACAGGGATAGGCAGTAACGAACCATAAGCCTGAAAAGCCAGCAATAATGGGGCGAGGCTGATTAAAATCTTACGCATTAGTATCTCCATGTGGATAAAGACAGAACGGTGCTTTAACTGTCTTTCGATGTCATGTTTTTAGCGAATAATAATTTAACAACGTTGCGTTGTAACTCGCCACTTTTACTGCCAGTGCACTGTACCCTGATACCAGCTAGACCGGTGCATATGTCTGTTTATGACATAACCACATGCTAAATAGCAAATGCTTTCGTTAAAAAAATGTTGCAACCATGTTGACATCGATGTCTTTTTTGCGGATATTTTTACTATAGCCCAGTGCAGATCGCCTGAACTCGTCGTTTCAGGGGAGTGAAAAGGTAGTGCACTGTTAAGACGCATTTAGTCTGGTGTCGGTTTATCCCTTAACTAACCCGATGTGGCTGAATAGTGCTGTGTTTCAGCACGCAGGAAATGCTGCGTACCCTCGGCATTTCTGTATCGCTGGCAGTGCCCGTCATCGATACGAGGAAGCCACCCTTCGGGGTGGCTGCTTTTTACATGTCTGTAATGAGAGAGGGGTCGGCAAGCAGCCCCGTTTGAAAATACACCGCTAACACTACCCGCATGATTTCTATTTCTGCTTTTACCGCATCTAATCTGGCAGAAATTGCCTGGGATTCCCGGCTATTGAGTAGGAACAAGTCGCTGTCGCCCATTTCAAATCGCTTCCGCTCCTGGCTGAACAGTGCTTCGCTTAGTGCTGCCTGCTTCTGCTGTAGAACCAACATATTCTGACCATATTGCAGGGCTTGCAAGCCAACGGCCATATCGCGCTTGAGAGCATCTTCTGTAGCTTGAATAACAGCATCAATTTCGCGAAGTTTTAATGACGCTTTGCTGGCTTCAGCTTTTGCCTGACGACGGCCTAAAGGCATGGAGAACTGCAATCCCACTTTGCTTTCTGTGCCAGTGAGATTTTCTGGGCCGTTGCCGATGTCTCGCGCTATTTTTGCTTCGATATCCAAGGTAGGCAGAAGCGCATTTTCTGCCAGCCGGTATTTGTTTTTGGCCAGTTGCCACTCTGCACGAAGGCTTTGTAGCGCCGGATGTCGCGGAATAAGCCCGTTTAACGATGCTGGGTTAACGCTTCCCGCTTGCCATGGCCAAGCGATAGCATCTGGCACTTCATTCAGCTGCGCGCTGTTTATGGGCTGAAATTGATTGTCGCGATAGTAGTAAGCTAATTTCTCTCTGGCTTGAGCGGCTTTGCGGCTGGCTGCCTGTAACGCCAATTCACGCTGCATTACCGTTACTTCAAATTCTGTTTGGGTAATGCGGGCTAAATCGCCTTCCCGTACCCGGGTATCAATGGCGTTACCGCGACGTTTTGTTGTTTGAACCAGTGCAGCGTAAATTTGTTCATTAAGGTGACATTCGTACCAGTCCAAATAAGCGGAAAGTCCGTTGTACACGAGTTCGTTGAGTGCCAATGTCGCTTCTGCATCCCACTGAGCAAGCCCCACTTTGGCATCTTCTATTGCCATACGTTTTTTATCGGTTTCCCGGTTTTTCAATAACGACATGGCAAAACCAATATTTACCTCACCACCGGATAAGGTTTCATATTCGCGCTCGTAATAGGGAAAATCGCCGTTACCGATGCGGTATTCTGCTTTGAACTTGGCGTTTGCAGCACCAAGTGGGTTCACTACCCGTTGAGACAAGTAATCGCCGCTGTAATAGCCGCTGGTGCGCAGCGCAGTGTCTTGTTCCAGTTGAATATCGAAAGCAGCTTCAGCGTAAGCCATATCCTGCAGACGCTGGCCATTTTTGGCCTCTAATTCCAACAACTTTGGGTGGTTGGTTAAGATCGACTGCAATACTTTTTCGGCGGTAACAGGCTCATTGGCCAACACACCGTGACTGACCAAAAATGCTGAAAGCCCAATTACTAGAGAGAAGCGCTTACTCATCGTTACTACTTTGTCACTGTTTGTTCGGTGCCGGTTCGCACGTTTTCCGGCGGGAAATTATTAAGTTGTCGCCAAAGCTCATAACCTAAGCTGACTTCCTCTAACAAGATCCAGGCGTTTACCCGGCTGTCGAGACGTGCAAAGGTTTCACTAGGCCACGGCTTACTGCCAGATTCAGGTTTAATCCAAACATTAAATAGGCCGTTCGGGTCGGCAACGGGTTCAACGATGGCCACTCGCCCGCCAAAGGTACCAATTGACGTTCCCGGCCAACCGCTAAACTGAAATATCGGCCAGCCTTCAAATTGTAATCTTACCCGGCGGCCTTCCGTTACCAGCGGCGCGTTAAGGCCATTTACTTTCACCCGAACCATGCGTTCTACGCCATCGGGAATGAAGTAACTAAGCACTGCGCCAGAGCTTACAAGGGTAGATACACCACCTGAATGTAAGCGGGTGACCGTACCATCTTGAGGCGCATATTTAGTTTGTGTTGATTGTCTGGCAAGGGATGATTTGATGGAGTTTAGATCTTGCTCCGACTGTGCTGCGGCAGCAAGACGCTCCTGTAGCGTGTTTTCAGTTACTTCAATGTCGCGCACGGAAACCAGCCCTTCCGCATGCAAGCGCTTTTGTCTCGCAAGGTTGGACTTCGCATTCTCTACGGCCATCAAATCGGCTTCTAACTCCAGTTCTGCTGCTTTAACCTGAGCCTGTAACCGTTCAACCAGCGCTTTGTCAGTATCGACCAGCGTCACAATGGGGTCGCCTTCTTTCACCTTCTGTCCTTCGCGAACATGCCAGGTTTTAATTTGGCCCGGTACCAACGCTGAGATAGGCTGCGCCCGATCGGCAGGGTTCAGAGTACTGATAACGCCGGTGCCGTAAGCGGTTTGTTGCCATGGCGCAAAATAGAGAATTGCGGCAGCAACAAACACGATGAGGAACAATGACCAAGCTACCTTCTTGTACCAGGTGGGCACCTGCTGCGCCTGTAATGTCGACATCTTGCTCATGAAGAGATGCTGATCGTTACTCATGGCTGTCTCCTTGGCTTGATTCCGGTAGATGGGTTATCAGCGATGAGTCTTCAGACAGCACAACGGTACCGTCGAATACGGTTCTGTCTGGATTACTGGTGAAATAAAGCACCGTAACCGGCAAGGTATCGAGGTAGCGCAGGATAATCCCGCGAATGGCTTCAGGAATGGCATCAAAATGCTGGTTCAACACAATCACACCCGGTTTAGACAGTATGGCTGCAGCGGTTTTTAATAATAAAAACTCCATCGGCTGCAACGGATGACCAAGCTGAGAAAGCTGCGTTTGCAGCCCGTCCTCAAGCCGTTTTAATGTACTTTGCAATTGAAGGTGCCTGAATACTTCGTATATTTCTTTTTCGCTTATGTCGCTGGCATCTAGCCGCAAATATTCCAGAATTGAACATTCAATAATAAGAGAACGATCAACCATCGCGATGGCCTGTCGCAAATCACTGGTCTGATAATCGGAGAGAGAAAGACCACCCAACTCAATCCATCCCGTATCGGGGGATTCATAGCGCTTAAGCACAGTCATCAATTTACGTTGCTGCCACGCCTGTGAGGTAATGACGAAGTACTTACCATTTTCTTTCAGCGCCATGTCCAGCAATACCGATTCATCGGCTTGTGTTAATACGGTTTGCTGAAAACTCAGCGCATTGTGACCATTCAGTTTCTGGCCTGAAGAATGCACTTCTTCTTGCGGCAAACTCAGTACCGCATTCAATTTTTCAGCGGCGCCATACAATTCGTAATACAAATTCAAATACACACTGAAACGGGAAATACCGAGGAAGACTGCCGACATAATGAGCTCGGCGGCAACCAGTTGACCCACCGATAATTGCTCCTGAACCACCAGAATGCCACCTAGACCAAGCAGTGCTGAATTTGCTAGCGCATAGATAATAAGGAACAGCACGGTTTGTGAGAAGGTAAAGGTAAAGTGGTCGGAATGGCAGCTCACATACCGGTTAATCACAGATTCCGTTTTATCGGCGGCATGTTCAATGTGACGTCTGGATTTGAAAAACACATGCGCAGAAGAAATATCACTCAGCCATTTCGCTGTGGCGTATTTAGAGTCGGATAAGTCGATAGCCGTGGTCTTTGCTTGCGTGCTCAAGGTGCGCCAAATGAGGTACATCATGATCACAATGATCACGTTGAAGGCGAATAAAAACGGGTGATAAAACGAAACCAATGTTAAACCCACCAGCATTTGTAAGAGCAATGCAAAGCCATCGACCATCAAAGAAGGCATATTTTTTTGAAAGGTCATCACTTCAAAATAACGGTGCGTGATGGTGGTGTTTTTCCGCCCCTCAAAGAACTGATGTGGGGCCTGAATGGTTTTTAACACTAAATCAGCCGTTAACCGGCTGTAAATACGGCGCTCGTAGTATTCCATAACCCGGGTGCGAAGGGCGCTGAACAACCCGTAAAGCAAAAGCGTGCAAAACAAGATGCCACTTATAACCAGTACTGCACTGATAGAGGCTGTGTACACCACAGTGTTAATTAATGTTTGTACTGCAAACGGAACGGCCAGGGTGAGCAAGCCGATCATCAGGCCGTAGCCAATGGCCAATTGGAAAAAACCTGCTTCAGGGCGCAGGATATCAAACAGAAGTGTTTTTGTTCTGCGTAAATCTTTTGTGGCTGCCATGAATCTCTCTGAAAAAGCGGGGAAACTGCTGTAATTTAAATTTACCTAACCCGGGTATGCCATACAAGCAGCAGTCGATTTCTTATTTGAAACCAGTATACGGTTAAACAGGCAAAATTGATCGCAGAAAAATACGCTTTTACCGATTACTAAAGCACAAGAATTTCGTTACTGAGCGGGTTTTCTGTTTATAGCAGCCAAAACATCATCTTAGTCATTTCTGGCAATACAACTAGATTGCTATTTCTAAAAGACGTTGAGAGAAATATACCTGTTGCAAAAAAGCAACGAAATGGGCTTTTCAGGCTTTCATCTGGTCATTCACCGGCGATTTTATCAAGGTAATCGATGTGTCCTTTTGACTCATGTAAAAGCTTGATACAGGTCAACTAACAACGAATCGCTTATGCTATCGTGCGCGATTTTTATCGTTATAAATGAAACATCCGACGAGTGCTTTAAAGGATTAGGCCTTGTTGAATGACATTTTTATCTGCGCGAGTATTGTGTCAAATCTCGCCACAAATTTCTCTACGGAATGATTCTTTAACCCATGCATGATTTAACTTCCAAGCTTCGTCGATTTTCAGAATATGTAGGCCAGACCCGTGGGCAAGCGTATTTCAATCACATCGTTTTGGGCTTGGCCGAAATTTGTGAATGCGATTACATCATGGTGGGCGAAGTTCACAATGAAATGAACACCTGTTCAACGCTGGCAGTTTGCGATAACGGCATTATTCAGCCAGACATGACTTATTCGCTGGCAGATACACCTTGTCATCTCGTGTCTCATGATCAGATATGCTGCTTTCCCGCCAATGTGCAAGGCATGTTCCCGAAAGATCAAATGGTTATCGACTATGGCGCTGAAAGTTATATCGGTGTGCCTTTGCACAGTTCCCAGGGCGAGGTGCTGGGCATTATTGTTGCCCTAAACAAAAGGCCCATCGATGACATGGACGAAATTGTGCTGCTGTTTGAAATGGCAGCCTATCGAGTGGCGGCAGAATTAGAACGGCGTATTCAAGACCGTTCGCTGGATATGTTGTCATCGATATTCCGCTATTCTTCAGAAGCTATGATTGTCACCGACGCAGCGCACAAAATCGTGGAAGTGAATGATGCCTTTTGCGAAATGTTTGGCTATTCCCGTGAACAGGCATTGGGTAAGAACCCTTCACTCATCTCAAGTGGTGAACATGATGCCGGTTTTTTCCAGGCTTTCTGGGAGCAAGTAACCACCCGAGGTAACTGGCGTGGCGAGATCAAAAACCGTCATGCTGACGGACGTATTCTTGAGCAATGGTCGTCGGTAAACCAGGTTAAAGACGAGAGTGGTAGAACCCATCATTACACTGCCATATATACCGACTTAACCGAGTTAAAGAAAACGCAGGCTGAGAATCATTACCTTGCCAGCACCGACCAACTGAGCGGCCTGTCGAATAAAGCCTTATTATCAAAAGAACTGGCCAGGGGCGGCAAGAAATGGATGTTAGCCATTCGACTTGATGGCCTGCGCTATTTTAATGAAGCGTATGGCTTCGATGCGTGCGACGGTTTGATAAGAGAAACGGCCAGTCAGATCATGAAGTTAGTCGAGGCCGATTGCTACGTGGGTATTGATGCTGGAAAGTTTGTGTTGCTCTTTAATCAGCCCACCGATCTGGTAGAAATTGCCCGGGCGCTTCATCAACATTTTTCGTTTTCACAGGTAACGGCGGGGGACGTGAGTGTTTATATTTCACTGTCTTTTGGGGGCTGTATAGGGGATGCTGATTTACTGCGTTTGTCTTCTTCGGCACTCAGACAAAGCCAAGCCCAAGGTAAATTCAGTTGTGTGGTACTGGAGCAGGAATGCGGACAACGGGTTGCTTCACAGCGCCATGTTTTTGTCGAGGCGAACAACCTTATTCATACCGCTCTGAATAACGAGTTGCTGGTACCGTTCTTCCAAGGAATACGCAACAACCACAATGGACGAATAACCCACTTTGAAGCCCTCGCGCGCATCATCCATGACGGCAAGGTTATTTCGCCCTACAGCTTTATTGAAGCGGCGCAGGTTGCCGGGATGTTACCTTTAATCACTCAACAAATAGCCCGTCAAGCGTTCAGAATAATGAGTAAAAAGGACTACATCTTCTCGGTGAATATTACTGAGCATGATTTGAACGGGCAGTACCTTTCAAATTTTCTAAATGAACTTTGTAACACCTACAGTGTGGCACCCGAACGCGTTATTCTTGAAGTGCTCGAAGGGATAAGTAGCTCCAGTAAGAACAATCATCTTAAGCAATTACGCGATTTAAAACGCATCGGTTTTAAATTGGCAATCGATGATTTCGGCACCGAGTATTCTAACTTTGAACGCATTTTGGAGTTGGAAATCGATTATCTGAAAATTGATGCCCGCTATATCAAACAAATCGATACCGACAGTAAAAGCTATGAAATCGTGAAAGCATTTGCATATTTCTGCAAAAACAGTGGTATTAAATCAATTGCCGAGTTTGTGCATTCGCAGGCGGTGCAAGACAAGTTACTGGAACTGGGAATTGATTACAGCCAAGGCTTCTTGTTCTCTGAGCCACAGCCACTTTAAAGAATATAAAACAGCCCGGCTTCTGCCGGGCTGATGCATTTCAGGGCGAAATTAGCTGACTGCTAGTTATTCTGCTTTGGTACGATATTTTTCAAACCACGCCATAATGTTGCCCACTTTCTGAATTAGACGAGAAGGCTTTGATGCAATGCCGTGTGAAGCACCCGGAATGCGTACCATGGCGGCATCCACTCCTTGCAGGCGTAGCGCTTGATAAAACTGTTCCGATTCACTAATCGGCGTGCGGTAATCCGACTCGCCGGTAAGCAGCATGGTGGGCGTTTTTACATTGCCTACCAGAGACAGCGGTGAATGTGCCCACAGGTGGTCGAATGCTTCCCAGGGTTTGCCCGGCATCCAATATTCGGTGAAGTAAGGATACGCATCGGCTGTCAGGCCAAAACTAATCCAATTGATCACGGGTTTTGCTACCACTGCCGCTGCAAAACGGTTTGTTTTTCCTACCGACCAGGCCGTTAACACGCCACCACCAGAGCCGCCGGTAATGAACAGATTTTTCTCGTCAATAAAGCCTTTGCCAATCGCGGTATCAACCACATCCATCAAATCGTTGTAATCTTCTGACGGATAGTTGTGGTGGATGAGGTTGCCGAAGTCGGCGCCGTAGGATGAACTGCCGCGAGGGTTAGACCATACCACCACGTAGCCCTGTGCCGCCATCAGCTGTATTTCCATGGCAAAGTGGGGGCCATATGCCGCGTGCGGCCCGCCGTGAATTTCCAGAATTAACGGGTAGGATTTTGCTTTATCAAAGTTCGGCGGTAGCGCAATCCAGGCATCAATGTCGCGACCATCAACAGACGATTTAACTGGCATCGTTTCTACGTTCGCCAGTTTAAGGTGCGCCAGTGCATCACTGTTAAGATCTGTGAGGGTAGACGTACCACGTTTTGTGGTAACAGCAATGTCGGCAGGGCGCAGCGGATCGTCGGTGGTAAACGCGATTGTGCCATTGTCTGCAACTGCGAATTGACCAGAGGTATAAGGGCGGCCCAGAGATTGCCCGCCAAGCGTTGCTTTAAGCGTTGTAATCTTGCCTTTTAGATTTACTTCAGCCAAACGCGTTTGACCATGGTCGAGGTATGAAAATACCAGCCCGTCACTGTCGCTGTTCCATTCAAACTGCTGAACCGACCGATCCAGCGATGAAGTAAGTCGCGTGACTGTGCCTGACTTCAGTTCCAGCACGGTAATGTCGCCGTTCTGATAACTCATTTTATTATCTTCAACCTGATTAAACGCCAGGTATTTTCCGTTTGGACTTAATGTGGGCGACGACTCAGGGCCAGGCAACGAGGTTACAGCAGTGACTTCGGTTGAGTTTACATCTACTGAGAATATGTCGCTGGTAAGTGGCTCTAGCGAGTAATCTGTATTGCGGTTGGCTGAGAAAAAGATGCGCTTATCATCGGCGCTGAAGTCGAGTTTACCGTCATTAGGAAACGCCCCCGTTGTTAATTGACGAGGTGTGCCGCCGGATACCGGAAGGATATAAATTTGGTTAAAGCCAGCAGGCAAATAGCCGCGACCGTCTGAGCGATAGCTGGTGGTATCAATGACTTTGGCGGTTTCGGCCCATTCTGCGCCTTTAGGCTTTTTCGGCATGCCAGTGAAAAGCGGCTTGTCGTGGGTCGGGGTGAATAAAGTAAACGCAACATGCTTACCATCGTGAGACCACGTTAAGTTACCTGGCATAAACTCAACCGTCGTTAGCTTTGCGATTTGGCCGGTGTCCTGGTAGCGCACGTAAATCTGGTTACTGCCGTTTTGGTCCGAAACGTAAGCCAGCATATTGCCGTCGGGTGACAGTGTGGCAGCACGCACGTTGGCATTGTTGGCCAGTACCGGACGATGGCGTTTTCCGTCTACAGACACCTGCCACAATGTGCTGTGCGTTCGGTCTTTCATGATGTCCATGGAGCGACGTTCGTAGAAAACGGAGTTGCCGTCGTGACTGAAAAAAGGTGACGCGGCATATTCGAGGTTAAAAGTATCTTCGTATTGCAAGGTATCCGGTAGCGCTTCAGCGCAGGCCGCAGTGGACATCAGGGCGGTGATGCTGGCGAGAAGCAAGTTCCGGCCAGGCATTTGAGGTTTTTCTCTGTCGGACAAACGTTGGGTGAAATGCATGTTCATTTCCTTTTATTGTTATCGTTATGATTTTTATTATGGAGTCTTTTTCATTGGTGCGTGTTTATCCTAGCGGATGCCCAATGCTGGGGGGAAGTCGCTTGCCGTACAAATCGAATAAATCGTCTTTATTGTTTTTCAGACAATAAATTCAGGCAAGCAATGTTTCGAGTGTCAATGCTAAACATATCAGTAGCAATACGGCACTGAGTAAGCCTGTTTTTCTGCTGCCACGAAAGCCAATACCAATCACAGAAAGTAACCCAGGCGTTTCATTGCGTCGCCATTTCGTTACCCGGTGGGCGTAAATAATCGTTCCGGTAACCGATAGGCTGGTTAGCAATAAGCCAAAGAAAAAATACAGCGTTTTGCTCCAATAACCGCCCCAAACACCGAAATGTAACGGGTCAGCAGCTTCAGAGATCCTAACGTGAAACGACAGATCACCGGCGATGCGCTGGGAAAGCAAATTACCGGATTCGGGGTCGAATACCATGTTGTCTGCGCGGTTACGCACTAACAGCGTGCTTGTTTGGCCTTCAACGCGTACAGGCTGGCCTGCTTTGATGGGAAAAAAGACGGATTTTATCTCCAACTCGGGTCGCTCGCGCTGCACTGTAGTAATGAGCTTGTCGAAGATTTCAGGAGAAACACGAACAGGATTATGCTTGGCGTGTTCGCTAATAACGCTGCCATCTTTCGGATAAGTCGCGCCCAAACCGTATTTTTCAGCAAAATACCAAATGCCGGTAATGCTAATCACCACAAGTAGCCAACTGCTCCATAACCCGCTGAAGCGATGGAAATCTCCCCAGAATACCCGTGAATTTTGCTTTCGGGGCAATCTCCACAGCCCTTTCCACCATTTGGGGTGCAGGATCAAACCTGAAACGAGCGAGAGCAAAAGCGGAAACGCGGTGAGGCTAACAATCGGTAAACCAATATTCAGCGGCATCATTAAATGACGGTGAATTCGTCGTAACAGAGTTTGCCAGTTGAACCAGGTGCCATTCCCGTTATGCGCATAAGTAACCGGGTCGATATAGGCGTGATAGCGCTGGTTATTTTCATCATACAGCAGCGTATCTGCGGCAAAGCCATCATGTAGCGGTGCTGCTAGTTGATAAATGCGGTTACCGTCAGAAGATGAGAGGGCAGCGCGGTAGTACTGAGGCCAGTTTAGTGGCGTGTTCGATGGTTGTGCCCGAACGGCCGGATTAGTCAGCCAGTCAAGCTCGTGTGACATCACAGCCAAGGTGCCGGTTAGCATAATGAAGCACAACAACACAGCCAGCGGAAGACCCGCCAGGCTGTGCCATCGATACCAGCGTTGTTTATTCATTTATAAGCTTTAGAAGTCATAGCTTAGCTGAACAACCACCTCACGAGGCTCGCCAGGAAAGTGCCCGTTACGCTCACTGAATCCGCTTACGGCATAAACTTTATCAAACAGGTTTTTAACGTTAACACTTAGCAGTACGTTGTCCCAACGTGTGGTCCAGCTGGCGTCAAAAATGGTGAATGGTTTAACCCGCTGACCATTTAGGCTAACTTGTTCGCTCACGTAGTCTACGCCCATGGCGAATGCTGAGTCGATCACCGCAATATTATATCGCGCCCAGAATCCGGCTTGGTGGCGAGGGGTGTTAGCAAAACGGCGTCCATCGTAGGTATTGCTAATCGTGCCTTCTTCCAGCAAAGTATCGTTGTAGGCGTAGTTAGCCGTAATACTTATGTTGTCGGTGATGTCGCCTACCAGGGTAAATTCTGCACCTTGACTTTCTACCAGGCCGAAGTTGATAAGGGCGGGTTCAATATCGTTGTTTTCACCGTCAATAAAGTCCGGGTTATTGATAACCAGATTTTCTTTATCAATTTGATAGATGGCGGCGGTGGTCATGATGCTGCCATTTAACCAGGATTGTTTCAGACCCAGCTCAACCTGGTTACCGGTTTCTGGTGAAAGCGGATCGGCGACAGACTCTTCATACTGAGAAGGATCTACCGGGTTAAAGCTCTCGGAATAATTCAGGTAAACCGTTGTTTCGTCTGTTGGCGTGTAAATGAGTCCTGCTCTCGGTGTAACATCACTGTCGTTGTAGGCCGTGTCGGTATCCATGCTCTGCTCATCGAAATAATCAAACCGTGCGCCTAACATGAGTGCCCAGTTATCGCTGAACTGCATTTTATCCTGAACGTAAAAACTGGCCCGCTGACGCTCCAATCCATCTCGATTCATGTCTGTCAGGTTGTAAGTCGTTGGGTCTGTTTCGCCATAGTTAAGGGTAAAAATGTTGAGATTCGCCACACCATCTGCTTCGTAGCGAGCGCGGAAATAGTCGTAGTCGGTTTTGACATGTTGCCAATCGCCACCGAACAGAAGTTGATGCGCAATACCTGCAGCCTCAAAGTCATAAACAAAATCCAGGGTAAGGCTTAGTTCGTCGTTTGCACGAAGCTGTTTGCGATACTCCCGACGAATCGTCTCGTCATTGATGTCAGCAACGCCATCGCCATTAACGTCAATCCAGCTTCTTGACTCGTGATATCCCTGATTTCGTTCGTTATCTAAATACCGCAAGGTACCATTGAAAGTGAGGTTATCGCTAAAGTCGTGCTCAAGGTTGGCTTGCAATACCAGTGCTTCAAGATCCTGGTAATCCCCTTTTTCATTGGCGTTATAACTGCGGTCGACCAAAAAGTTACCATCATCATCTACCGGAACGCCGCGAAGGCGATTGCCACCCAGGTTCTGCACAATGTAGTCGTAGGTGGTGGTCAATTCTGTGTTGTTCCCCAATACAAACAGGGCGCCGCCAGCCAGCTCAATGTTTTCCGAATCGGCATTACTACGGAAGCTGTCTTGAGTCTCGTAAAAAGCGCCAAAGCGATAGGCAACTGATTCATTAACAGCACCAGTGAGTTCTGTTGATGCTCCTGCCAGCGAGAAGTTTCCGCCAGTTACCGTAACATTGCGGTATTCGTTGAATGAAGGCTTACGGCTAACATAGTTGATCATACCGCCTGGCTCGCCACCGCCGTAAAGCGCTGCAGCCGGGCCTTTAAGTACTTCCACACGCTCAACATTAAACAATTGCGGTACGCTAAAGCCGGAGAAGGGGTCGCCACGTACGCCGTCGTAGAACACATTGGCATCATCGCGGAATCCCCGAAAGGTAACACCTGAGTAACTGAATTCACTGACCCCCGCAATTGAGCGGTACATGTCAGTGATGTCGCGAGCAGCCTGGTCGGCAATGAGTTGGCGTGTGAGTACCTGTACAGACAAAGGGATTTCCATGATGTCAGCATCGGTTTTGGTACCAATGCGAGTCTGGCTGTCTAAATAGAATTGCTGGGCACGACCCGTTACTTCAATTTTTTCAACGTCATCTGTGGATGAGGCTGTAGCGTGAAAAGTGCAGACAAGGGCGCTGAGTACGGCTACCGACAAGGAAGAGTATTTCATGAGAGTCCTAAGTGGGGATAATTTAATCTAAATAAGAATGATTTTCATTTTTGTTTGCAGGAGTGTACAGGGAATGTAGTTGAATTGCTCGGAAAAAATAGGAACGCGAGAGAATAAAGACAAGAATTAAATTGGGAGATGACAAGTAAGAGGTTTGGCGTGAGAAAAGTTTGCCACTGAGCCAGCTAAAAAAAAGCCCGTTATTAACAACGGGCGCTTGTAAAGAATTTACTGGTGATTAAGCTTAAGTTTTTAGGCGCCAACCATCATGCCACCGTTTACGTGAAGCGTTTGACCGGTGATGAATGCCCCATCCTGGCTGGCGAGAAATACATAGGCAGGGCCGAGTTCCCGAGGTTGTCCTACTCTGCCAATCGGGGCCGCCATATTCTTTAACATGTCTTCGTCGAAGTCTTCGAATACAGATTGAATATCAGTAGCGACGGGGCCTGGTGCAACTTCATTAACTCGAATGCCTTTGTCCATATATTGCTTGGCTAGCGAGCGAGTAAATGCTGAGATTGCTCCTTTTGTAGATGAATAAGGCAATAAAGCCTTATTGCCGACATAACCATTTATCGAGCCGGTGTTAACGATGGCAGAACCCGATTGCATGTGGCGAAGTGCGGCACGACTTAGGTAAAACATACCTGCCATGTTCACATCAAAGTGGGCCGTCCAATCTTCGTCGCTTACTTCTTCAAGGTTATGGTAGGCCTTCTGAAATCCCGCATTATTCACCAGAATATCGATTCCGCCCCAGGAAGAAACGACCTTTTCAACCGCGCGATCGCAGTCGGCGCTATCGCCGGTGTTACCTTGTATTACCAACACAGCTACACCTTCAGCTTCAATGGCCTGCTTGGTCTCGGCAGCCTTGTCTTCAGCCGAGTGATAAATAATAGCCACTTTGGCACCTTCCCGGGCCATGTGCAGCGCGGCAGCTCGACCAATACCACTGTCGCCACCGGAGATTAACACGCGTTTACCTTTCAATTTTCCTGCGCCGACATAGTCATCGTTAATGTATTCAGGGTCGGGAAGGTGGGACACTTTAGAATCTGACATATTTATCTCCTATTAAGTATTAATTGCCGCGACAGCGCCACCATCTACCCGCCAGGCAGAACCGTTGGTGAAAGTGGTTCGGTCAGAACAAAGCAATGCTACCGCCGCCGCTACTTCGTCAGCGCGGCCCCGGCGTTTGAGCGTGAGGTACGGACGTTCTTTTTCGAGAAAATGTTCAACCGCTTCTTCCTGTGACACGCCGAGTTCTTCAGACAGCTTTTCCATCATGCCATCGGTCATTGGACTCTCGATGAAGGCGGGCATAACTGCATTAACCAAAACACCTTTCGGGCCATAGGGAAGTGACAACGCTTTGGTATAACTGAGTAAGGCGGCTTTGGATGCGTTGTACACGGCTTCGTCTGGATAAGGTTGAACAGCGTTTTCGGATACGGTGAGCACAACCCGTCCCCAGCCTTTTTCAACCATGCCAGGTACGATAGCCCGACATACCCTTACCGCAGACATAAAGTTAATATTCCAGCATTCCATCCAGTCTTCATCTTTCATCGTTAACGGGTCGCCCTTGGCTCCAGTAATCCCTGCCAGATGTACCAGAATATCTGCACCGCCAACGGCTTTTACTTTGTCAGCCAACGTGTTGATATCACTTTCGTCGGTCAGGTCGGCTTTATAAAAGCCGACAACAGATTCGTGGAGTTCATCCACCGCCGCGCGAAGTGCTTCTTCGTTCATGTCGGTGAGAAACAGACGCACACCTTCTTCAGCCAGACATTTCGCAGATGCAAGGCCAAGACCACCTGATGCACCACTGATAAGGGCAATTCGCCCGTCGATATTTAAGTTCATGGGATACCTTCTGAAAAGAGTTCGTGGAACGAAAGAGGTACTTCATACTTAAGGCAGCAAGGAGTATGCCCAGGCAAGAATTCACTGACTTATTACGCTACTTCAATGTGTTATCTCTGTGTCGGCAGAATATCCACTCTGGCTTTACCGGCGTTTTCGAGAAAATTATTACAGTGATGTGTAAAAGTGGGAGGTCACTTACGCCGAGTGCACTATGGAATATTGTGATAGGAAGGCTCTGCGGAGATTGAGTGGTCGGAATGATTAAGCGATTCAACTCATCTGGTCGTGATTAGCTGATCGTCGCGGTGTCCTGAGGGTATAAACCATCAACTCGTTAAACTCGGAACCCCCGATGAACACTTCAGAAATGCAAGCATCGACACCGTCTCAAGACCATAAATTGCCAACTTTCGAACAATGGCTCAACCACGCCGAACAAAATATGTTGTACGGCATATTAGCGAATATATCGCCAGCAGATGGCAAGCCGGGTGCCGTTGTTGCCTCGCCATCTCGCTCCAATCCCGATTACTACTATCACTGGACCCGAGATTCGGCACGAACGATGGGGGAGGTAGTGAGATTAGCGCAAACGCATGCTTTCGGTATGAGCGCGAAGTTCGAGCAGATGATGAAAGACTATATCGAGTTTTCAGTGCTTAACCAACAAACCCCTAATCCCAGCGGTCATGTTGGTGAACCCAAGTTCTATGTCGATGGCGATGCATATGAGGAAGAGTGGGGCCGGCCGCAAAATGATGGACCCGCTCAGCGAGCACTCACGCTGACGCGCTGGGCGCACTATTGTCTTTCAAAAGGACAAACCGTTGATGACCTCTCGCTGCTCTACCAAGCAAATGGCGGTGTAATCAAAACCGATCTTGAGTTTATTGCGGCTCACTGGCAGGACTGCTGCTTCGATGTGTGGGAAGAAGTGAAAGGGGACCATTTTTACACTCGTATTCTGCAGCACGTAGCACTATGCGAAGGGGCGGAATTGGCCGCTAAGCTTGGAGACGAAGCGGCGCAAGGGCGCTATGTTGAACAAGCCGAGGCAATAAAAGCCGCTATGGCTGAATTTTGGTGTGAGGACGCGGGTTACTATTTGGCTACGTTAAATCGAAACGGTGGTTTAGATTACAAGACTTCTGGGTTGGATATCGCCGTTTTGCTGGGGGTATTCCAGTCGCTATCCGCTTCTGCATCTTATTTAACTGCAACCGATGATAAAGTTTTAGCGACCGCTTATGCACTTTACCAGACATTTGACTCACTCTTTGCAGTAAACAAAACGCGGCACTCATCACATAGCGAAACCTTAGCACCGGGTATCGGACGTTACCCAGAAGATCGCTACAGTGGCACAGACGGGGTGGAAACGGGCAATCCTTGGTTTTTATGTACCGGGACAATGGCAGGCATTTGCTATCAAGCGGCACTACTTTTTTCTGAAAAGCAGGCGCTTCAGGTTACCCGACTCAATCTTCCGTTTTTGCGATTGGCAATGTCTTACGGTGAAAGCCAATGCGAGATTAATGAGGGTGAACGTTACCTTATGGATTCTGTTGGGTTCAGGAAGGTCATTCATGGGCTCATTGGTTTAGGTGATGCTTTTCTTCGCCGCGTTCAATTTCACTGTGGTGAAAACGATAGCATGTCTGAACAGTTTCATTATCAGAGTGGTGAAATGCTCAGTGCAGGCAATCTAACCTGGAGCTATGTAAACATACTCAGCTGCATTGGTTTAAAAAAACAGGTGAGCTCTCTTAAAGACGGGTAGTGAGTAACAAACGCCAGATACGACCGATGGCTATGTTGTTGTTCGGTATTTTGTTGGTTATTCTTAAACTTTTAAAGCGTTAACCAGAAGTCAACATGGAAGCAGAATTACAACAAGCGCAGGCAATTTACGACACACTTGTAGAATTTGCCGTTACCTACAGTTTTCAAATCGTAGGTGCAATCATCATATTACTGGTTGGCTGGTGGGTTGCAGCCAAAATCGGTACTCTCGTTGAAAACCTGATGATTGGGCGTGAAATTGACATCACGCTAAGCCGCTTTACCGGCGGGGCTTGTAAAATTCTCATCCTGGCAATGGTTATTATCATTGCGCTCGGTAACATCGGGATCAGTGTTACACCTTTCATCGCGGCAATTGGTGCGGTCGGCCTCGGTGCCGGTCTGGCAATACAGGGCATGTTGGCGAATTATGCCGCCGGTTTTACCATCATAATCACCCGTCCTTTTGTGTTAGGCGATACGATTCAGGTACAGGGTGTTTCGGGTGTGGTCGATAAAGTCATGTTGCCTTACACCATCCTTATCAATGAAGATAATGTTCATATTCAAATCCCCAATAAACTCATCGTGGGGGAGATACTGCATAATTCCGCCGAACAAATGCTTATCGAATTGGAAGTGGGCGTGGCCTATTCCAGTAATGTTGATGAAGTTATCAGTGTGCTTGAGAAAGCGGTGGCTACGGTAGACGGTATCTCCTCTGAAAAGAACCCAGCCATTGGTGTCGATAATTTTGGCGACAGCAGTATCAATTTCGGCGTACGTGTATGGGCGCTGACTACCCGCCATTTCGAAATTCGCTATGCATTAAATAAGGCCATTCATGATGGTCTGCAGCAGGCTAATATCGAAATACCGTTCCCGCAGCGAGAAGTGAAAATGCTTTAAACGCGTGTCCCTTATATCGGGTGTCTGCAATTTTACGTTTTATAATTTATGAAAAGCTCAAGCTGCAATTGAGTTAATAGTGTCAGACAGTGTCACTAGACTGACGAGTGCTTTGTCCGAATGGTTGGCATTAAAGCGTCAGTTAGCGAGAAAATTGAGTCAGTAATCTTAAGCTGATAGCCAGTGATGTTGTAAAGGCGCAACATGTAATCACTTCCGACATAAGTTACGCCTCTTTCGAATTTCGCAATCAGTCTGAGATACCCAAGCGATAGCTTTGACGCCTGCAATAGGCATTATGCTGAATCCTGAGAAGCTAATTTTGTCCAATTCGCTATGTAAGGACTTCTATGATCAGCACCTGGTATTTACTGTGCTTTCTTTCCGCCGCCGCTGTGCTTATTGCTTTCAGTAATCAATACATTCTTAAAATGCAAACCACTATTGCTATTACCAGTGGCGCAGTCGTGCTGTCGCTGGTACTTATTTTGGCAATTAAGCTGGCCGGTAACGAAACCGCGCAAATGTTGTCTGATACATTCGGTCAGATTGACTTCACAGAGCTGCTACTCAATGGCATGTTGGGGCTGTTATTATTTGCGGGCGCACTGGAAATTAATCTGGCTGCCATGCGTCAGCAGCGATGGGAAATAACTGCGCTGGTCATCTTTTCTACGCTAGCTTCTACGTTTTTAATCGGCTGGGTAGGCTGGTATTTACTGACAATATGTGGGGTGAGTATACCGCTCATTTATTGTTTGTTATTTGGTGCGTTAATCAGTCCCACAGACCCCATAGCCGTGCTTGCGATCATCAAAAAAATGCAGGCTCCTGAGCGGATATCTATTCAGGTTGAGGGGGAGTCTTTATTCAATGATGGGGTAGGACTCGTGCTGTTTAAAACCTTGTTCGCGGTAGCGTTCTCAGGTGTTGCACCTACGGTTTCAGGCATTTCTGAATTATTCTTCTTTGAAGCCGGAGGAGGGATCCTGTTTGGTTTCGTACTGGCCTATATGGGCCACTTTTTAATTCTGAACTCAAGAGATGGCAACCTGCGACTGCTCATCACTTTTTGCATTCCTACGGCAGGCTTTGCTACCGCTAACTTAATGGATGTCTCTGGTGCGCTGGCCATGGTCGTTAGCGGAATCTTTATCGGAAATGTAACTCGTACGCAGTCAGCGGTGAAAAACCACTCCGATAACGTGCATCACATACAAAGCTTTTGGCACGGCATAGACGGTTACCTGAATTCGCTTTTATTCCTGGTGATTGGCCTACTGATTGTTACGTTACCCATTACCAAGCTGGAAATCTTTATCGGTTTGGCTGCTATTCCGCTAGTGCTCCTTGCCCGTTTTATCAGCGTTGGCGTGCCTTATAGCGTATTTAAGAAAGTACGGGATTACGATAGAAATGCGATAAAAATCCTTACCTGGGGTGGCCTGAGAGGAGGACTTGCACTGGCTATGGCGGCATCTATTCCGCGTCGTGAGTTTATGATAAATGATGTGGACTTACACAGTCTGATGCTGGTGGTGACTTACATTGTGGTGATTTTTTCCATCGTGATACAGGGCTCAACCATCACGCCATTAATTCAGGCCAGTATTGATGCGGACAAAAGTGGCAGTGCAAAGTAGGAATATAGTAAGAGTGAGAAGGTTCTGCTCGCCCTGCGTGATGGCGAGGACCATTATCAACAATGGCAACAGCACATAATTAGGCATATGGCTCGCTTTTGGCTTTTTCCATACACAATCTAATTGCGTATCGATTATTTCAAATCATATCGACATAACTTCTTTATATGTCGAAAGCATCGACATAAGTCTATTACGTGTCGAAATATCGAGGTCTTTTCAACATAAAGAATTTATATGTTGATACAATCGACATAAGCTAATCATTATGTTGATATTTTAAGGTTATTTTAAATATGACATGGCAAGCTGAGCCGCCGTTTGCAGAAAAAATAACATTGGAGATTTCACATTACCCAGTTGTTCGCGTCTGATAAAATCGCGGATCATTAAATACCTGACAAATCGGGACTTTAGAAAACTCAGGAGCAGACTTCGCCTAGTAATGTAAGCTCTGCAAGTACAACATTTTCAAAGCCGGCTAAGTCTCATCAATGCATCCCCAGGCGACCCGCAGTTTTAGACAAGGTGGACGTAAAATCTGAGACTAAAAATGAAAAGCAGGCCGTTGATAATACTAAACTTGAACATCCAATCAATTCCCAATTCATCGTCGAATTCAAAAAGCTTCGTGCGAAATTTAAAGATGAACGAAAGCAGAGCTTCGGCACATCGAAGAGCAAAGCACCTAGTGACGGCGCACAGCAGAACTCTCAGCATTTAAGTATTTCCAAAAGAATTTTCAGATTCTTCAGTGATTGGAGGGTTACGGAATAGAGTTGCGCGATTGGAAGATCAATTGAGCAGACCAATCTGTGGCGTGAGAATAAATATTGCTAACAGAGCTTTATCGAAGGCCGTAGGGATTAGAAAGGTAGTTCTAAGAACTTTTCTTAACGAATTGGATTCAGTGAAAGAAAGCCTAGATAATTCAAAATCAAACCTGAATATTGTTGATTACTCTTCTCTGAGAAACCGTATTGCAAATATATCTTTGCGCTTAAAACCATAGTGAGCCTAATAGGTTAGATGATTTTAACGGTGTATTGTACACTGACCTTGGGGTGGACAAACAAAACAGGGACTGTTGTATGGTATTTACAAGCAATTTCGAATTACTGAAAGCGCATGGCGAATGGTTATATGGCCTAGCCGCCAATCTTGCTCTCAATTGCCTTTGGTTTGTATTGACTGAACTAGGTACTCGGTAATGACAGATGAAAAACAGCCCGTCCAGCATGAGTTGCCGCTTTTTGAGATTGATGAAGAAAACCTTAAAAAGCTGAAAAGTCACAACCCACAATCGTTAGATGAAAGTGACTTTTCTAAATACATCGTTTACGTGGATGAAAGTGGTGATCACAGCCTTCAGAGTATTGACGAAAATTACCCCATTTTTGTTCTGGCATTTTGTGTATTTCACAAACGCCACTACAGTGAAGTGATTGTTCCTGCTTTAGAAAAGTTTAAGTTCAACCACTTCGGCCATGACCAAGTGGTGCTTCATGAAAACGAAATAAGGCGACGAAAGGGCGCTTTTAACATATTTAAAGGCAGGGAGCATCACCAGCACTTTCTTAATGAGCTGACTGAAATAATCGAGGTCGCTAATTTTATCTTAATAAGCGCAACTATTGATAAAAGAGAACTGCGTTCCAACCCAGACGATAATGCGTATTACATAGCATTGGGCATGTGTATGAAAGCGCTGAATGGTTTTCTTGCTGAGAAAGGCCAGAGCGAAAAGAAAACGCACATAGTTGTTGAGTGCAGGGGCGACAAGGAGGATCGAGATTTAGAACTGGAGTTTCGTCGAATCTGCGATGGCAACAACAAACAAAATCTGCAACTTCCCTACGAAATAATTTTTTCTGACAAAAAAGTCATGTCTTCAGGGTTACAACTAGCTGATCTGGTCGCGAGGCCCATAGGGCTTCATACACTTAGGCCTGAACAAGCAAACAGGGCTTTTGATATCCTTCGAGAAAAGTTTTACTGCGAAGGGGGAAGAAAAAGCTTAGGAACTGCTTTCGAAGGCGTTGGGATGAGAATTTACCCTAGTCCAAAAAGCGAAAAACCCCGATGAATCCACCGAGGTTTTGACGCCGACCGAGAATGCTCAATCCACTTGCTGCATAGTATGGTATTTGTAACCATTTTAGTCAATGGCAATGGTTCTGAAAAACGAACTTTTACATTTTCCTTGGCTGGGAGCTATTGAATGATGAGGCCTAAAACACTCTCATGAGAAATGCTCACGACCACTTTGCTCTATGCTATCACTAGCCGTCTTAGCGGTTGGATCAATGATTGGAAGTCCTCTATAGAGCGTCAATTAATTCGAAAGGTCCGTTCAAGTTAGTTCGTTTTCTGTCTGACCCTTGCTGTATATGAGACACCGTTTTTTCTCATTCCTTTACTTATGCTAATATTAGCCATCTGATTTTCACCCATTTATCGAGTGCGCCTAAAGGAAAAATAATTCCACTATTTGGGCTCCATGTTCCCAGAAACGGGACTAAATCCAGTGGAAATGCTCAACTTTGACGTTTCAAAATTTTTCTGAGGAATGCCATAAGTGGCTGATGTAAAAGATTTAAATAGAACTATGGCTCATTCAACTATCGACAGAAGATTCTCAGTCGCTCCAATGCTCGATTGGACCGATCAACATTGCCGCTTTTTCCTGCGCCAAATTACAAAGCACAGTCTGCTTTATACCGAGATGGTTACAACGGGGGCGCTAATCTACGGCAAAGGCGATTATCTGGCATTTAACGAAGAAGAACATCCTGTGGCGCTGCAACTAGGCGGATGCGATCCCTCCGATATGGCGCGGTGTTCTGAAATGGCGCAGGCCCGTGGCTACGATGAAGTAAACATTAATGTTGGCTGTCCGTCAGACCGGGTAAAGAACGGTGCTTTCGGCGCTTGCCTGATGGCACAACCTGAAGTGGTTGCCGACTGTGTAAAGGCCATGCAGGCGGCGGTAGATATTCCGGTAACGGTTAAATGCCGTATTGGTATTGATGATATGGACGAGTACGAAGGCTTTGCCCGGTTTGTCGATATTGTTGCCGATGCAGGCTGCGATACTTTCATTGTGCATGCCCGCAAAGCCTGGCTGCAGGGTTTGAGCCCCAAGGAAAACCGTGAAATTCCGCCGCTGAATTACCCCCGTGTGTATCAACTCAAAGAAACACATTCAGGACTAAACATTAGCATTAACGGTGGGGTGAAAACCCTCGATGATACCCTTGAGCACTTAGGTAAGGTTGATGGTGTGATGATGGGGCGGGAAGCTTATTCTAACCCTTACTTGCTGTCATCCGTTGATAAGGTGGTTTTCGGTGACGAAGCGCAGGCGAAAACGCGTAGCGAAATTGTTCACATCATGCAGCAATATATTGAGCGTCAAACCGATGAGTGGTTTAAACCCTGGCACGTGGCCCGCCATATGTTGGGGTTGTTTCAGGGGCAGGCTGGCGGGCGCATCTGGCGTCGCTATTTAAGCCAGAATGGCACCGGTAAAGAGCGTGATCCTAATCTTCTGATGAATGCGCTTGAGCAAGTTGAGCAAGCACAGGCCAATGCGAAAGCCTTTAACGATTCCCGGGTGGTGGAATAGACTAATTGCATTGGTTTTTTTCACCACTTAGTTGTGTTGTTCGTTTTTTGTTCTTTTGAGGTGGGCGTGACTTTTTTGTAAACTCATTAAAATTCAAATGGTTAAATAAATTCTCTTAGTTGGCACGTCTCTCGCTATCTCTTAGGTAACTTGTCGTCGCAGTGAGTACGGCACTATTTACAACGTTACCAAGAGGGAAACACGATGAAAGCGAAAATGATTTTAGCCAGTGCCGTGATGTCAGCTGCGATGTTTAGTTCACAAGCGATGGCGCAGGAAAGTGCGATCGAGTCATTCTTAAGCCGGATGATCGATCAAGCTGTCACTATGGCAACTGAAGAAATCAGCAATGGCGTGCAGCAATCTGTTGCCAATGCGACTTATAACTTTAGTTTGTCGAATGAAACAAAAGCAGGTTCGGTGAGTGTTACTGACCTGGCTGCAAGCGAGACACAATTAAAATCTGAACATTCTGAATCTGAAGAAGAGTAAGCTTATGGCTTGCTGTAAGATGCGAAAACAGCATCAACCTAGTGCAAAAGAACGACCATGCAGGCAATCATAATTGATTGCCTGTTTTTTTATCTGCACAGTTCTGTCATCCGCTCCATGACATCAGTACAAACCGAACACCATCCTCAACCCTTTAGTATTACCGTTTCCTAAGTTTTCCCTATTCATCCTATTCTGTCTTTTAACCATGCTTCGGCTCAGCTTATTGCAAAGTCACTTAATGCCGTGTCAGTTAATACCATGCCTGTTAATACCTTAGTGTTCGTCAGATTGGCTAATTTCCAGTGGTTAATTTAACCAAATTATTCAGTACTCAGTTTTGATAACACGTTTAAAAATAAAGTGATAAGTGAAAAAGTCAATTAATACAGTGGGTTAAATATTTGGCACAGCGATTGTAATAGTCTCTCTGTAATCGAACAAACATGAAACAGGTAAAGGAGAAAGACAATGGGAATGTTCTCACGCATGTCAGACATCATTCAATCAAACATCAACGCGATGCTGGATAAAGCGGAAGATCCGGAAAAAGTGATTCGCCTAATCATTCAGGAAATGGAAGAAACCATGGTGGAGATGCGTTCAGTGGCGGCGAAATATATTGCCGAGCAGAAGTATCTCGATCGTCAGGCTGCCACGCTGCAAAAAGACATCGACAACTGGATGGCGAAAGCGGAACTGGCCATGGATAAAGGCAAGGACGATTTAGCGCGCGCCGCTCTGGTACAGAAAAATAGTTATGTAGAAAAACTGGACGTTATCGAAAGTCAGAAAACGCAGGTGAGCGACATGCTCACGTCGGTGCAAGAAGATACGCAACGTCTACACGCGAAACTGGCTGAGGCCCGTCAGAAACAGAAAAGTTTGGTGGCGCGAAAAGACAACGCCAGTGTTCGCCTTAAAGCGCGCGGCGTAACGCACAGTACGCAGGTAGAAAACGCCATGGCGCGAATGGATAGCTATGAGCAGCGTATTGAGCATCTGGAAGCGCAAGTTGATGCCTATGATGTGGTAGGTAGTTCATCATCGGCTACATCGTTGGAAGACGAGTTCAAGGCGCTGGAAACCAACGACGTCATTGAAGAAGAACTGGCGGCACTGAAGAAAAAACGCGCCGCCTAATTTCTTACTAAAACCATTTATACGCGCCCTCGCAGGGCGCATCGTTATCGCCAGGAGAAGACAATGAAATTACCAGAAACTGATAAGCGCATTTACCGCGACATTAATAACGGCATGATCAGCGGTGTATGTGCAGGGCTTGCAAATTATCTGTCTGTTGATGCTGTTTGGGTTCGTGCTGCTGCGGTTGCTGGACTCTTCATTCTTAGTGTACCCGTGTTGATGGCCTATATCGCCGCCACATTTCTGTTACCACGGTGGTCATAATGAAAAATGCATTTTTAGCTATCATCATCGCCATATTGCTGACTTATGCCTTTGGTAATCTGTTCAGCGATTGGTGGGGTATTCATTTAATGATGGGAGATGAAATGTTGTCACCCTTTGAGAATTTTGCTGCAGCTTCGGCGGTTGGCGTTGTATTTGTAATTATCGGCGTTATTGTTGCCTTTAGTCTTTTTGGCGCCCTTGCCATCGCCGCTGTTGCTGGTGTCGCTGCGTTATTGGTTGCCGGTGTCGCAACGTTCTGGCCATTTCTGCTAGTAGCTCTTGCTGTGTGGTTAGTGTTGCGAACGAAACGTCCACAAACGGCGTGATCTGCAAAACTTACGCAAATCATGGCGAAAAATTATGGCTGGAATGCTAAAGTGCAGTCATAAGGTAATTAAAAGTGGGTGATGAGTAACATCACCCACTTTGTTATTGAGAAGGAATCTATACATTGAGCATTAAACAATACCTGAACACCCGAACCATTATTGGTACTGTTGTTGTTCTGTTTTTAATATTCTGGTTAATAGGCGTGTACTGGAGTGTTGAACCTGACACGTTTGATGTTAGACAAGCCGTGGCTGAACAAGCACCAAGTCCTTCACAAACTGAAATTCCTGGCTATACCATGACAACCACAATGATTGTGGTGACAGAAACATTGCTCGATAAGCCGGGCGGTTATATCTCTAATGATGTTATGCCACCAGGGTTGTTCCTCGATAATATGCCCGCTTGGGAATACGGCGCGCTGGAAATGATCAGAGATTTGTCGCTCTCAATGCGCAAAGATTTTAGCCGCTCTCAATCACAGTCTATAGAAAACCCACATCTCACTAAAGCGCAGCCTGAATTCAACGTAAATAGTCGCAGCTGGGCTTTGCCTTCGGCAGAGTCTTCCTATCGCAATGGGATTAAGTCACTGGATAAATACCGCGCTGAACTGGGCGATATGGCCGCTGGTGACAGTCAGTTTTATACCCGTGCCGACAATCTTAGAGAGTGGCTTAAACAAGTAGAAAAGCGTTTAGGTTCATACTCTCAGCGCTTAAGTGCAAGCGTTGGGTCATCCAAAATGAACACCGATTTGGCCGGTGACAAGAATGCCCGACAGTCTACACCGGCAGTGTCAGAACGGGTTGTACAGACGAGCTGGTGGAAACTGGATGATAACTTTTACGAAGCCCGCGGCGCGACCTGGGCGTTGCTGCATTTCTTAAAAGCGGCAGAAATCGAATTTGCCGATACACTTGAAGATAAGAATGCACTGGTAAGCCTGCGTCAGATCATTCGTGAACTGGAAGCGACACAGCAAACTGTGTGGAGCCCAATGATTCTTAACGGCAATGGATTTGGCATGATGGCTAATCATTCTCTGGTCATGGCAAATTATATTTCTCGCGCTAATGCAGCGCTTATTGAACTGACTGAACTTCTCAATCAAGGATAATTCATGAAAAAATGCATAGTAGCTGTAGCACTCGCAACGGCTTTTACTGCATCACCGGTAATGGCGGACACCGTTGCTGGATTGTATCTGGGTGGTCAAGGCTGGTATACAAGCCCGTCAGGTGGTTTTGCTGATGACGGTACGTTTTCCGATGGCAGCGCAATGGCAGATTTCAACTTCGATAGCAACGCGAACTCTTCGTTTTACGCAGCCGTTGAACATCCGCTCCCTTTTGTACCGAATATTAAGCTGAGCTATACTACCCTCGATAGCGATGGCAATACGTCACTTACATCGACATTCACCTTCGATGGTGATGTCTATACAGTGGGTAACGACATTTACACGCAAGTAGAAATGTCTACCACAGACATCATTCTTTACTATGAATTGTTCGACAACGATTTGGTGAGCTTCGATGTTGGCGTTAACGCGAAGTACGTTGACGGTACGCTTTACGTTGCCGACACAGACTCGCAAACGCAAGGTGAGCAGGCGTTTTCCGGTATCATTCCCATGGCCTATTCTCGTGTGGCGGTAGGCTTACCGTTTACCGGTCTTGGCGCGTATGCGGAAGGCAGTTATCTGTCTTTCGATGATCACACATTAAGCGACTATCAAATTGCACTGACTTATTCATTTATTGAAAGCTTAGCGGTGGATATGACGATTCAGGCAGGCTACCGCAATGTGTCTGTCGATATTGATGATCTCGATGGCGTATACGCCGATATGGAGTTCGATGGTGCGTTTGCAGGTGTAGAAATTCATTTCTGATGATTAAAATGCCGCTGATGTTTTTTGCATCAGCGGTAAATCTTCAAATCTATAAGAGCCGTAAGTATCGCTTACGGCTCTTTTTATATTCCAGAGAGCGTAAATTTCACAGTTTTAGAAACTTTAGAGCATAAAAAAGTGTTATTTATTCTTTTCTCTTCTCAATAAAAATCGATACCTTTGACGGCATATTAAAAAGGTTAATTAACTATGTCAGTGAATTCTAATCAGAACGGAGCACCCGGTGCGGTGCTCAATGAGCAACAGTGGAATGCGATTACGCAGGCCATTGCAGGCTTAAACCGCGATCAGCTTACCTGGGTAAGTGGTTATGTTGCTGGTATGGCAGCAGCGCAGGGCGGAGCGGTTGCTCCCGCAGCCGCGGCGCCGGTAGCAGCTGCACCGGCGAATACACCAACGCTTACTATTTTGGTAGGTTCGCAAACCGGCAACGCCATGGGCGTGGCAAAAGGTTTCCAGGCGCAGGCTGAAGCTGCGGGTTACACCAGTAAGCTAGTCAGTATGGCCGACTATAAGCCGCGTAGTATTAAAGGCGAGACGCACGTTGCGGTATTCGTGAGTACGCATGGTGAAGGTGATGCGCCTGATGATGCAATTGAATTCCATGAATTCCTTGGCGGCAAGAAAGCACCTAAATTGGATGGCTTGAAGTTCGCGGTACTGGGTCTTGGTGACAGCAGCTACGAGTTCTTCTGCCAAACCGGTAAAGACTTCGATGAGCGTTTAGGTAAGCTTGGCGGAAAGGCCATCGTGCCTCGCCTTGATTGCGACGTCGATTACGAAGACGCTGCCAAAGCCTGGGGCGAGCAATTGGTTGCGGCCCTGAAAGACGATTTTGCGTCTGCCGGTACTCATGACGTGGTGACTGTTCAGTCTGGCGTTGCTGCACCATCTGGCGCAGAACAGATGTACACCAAAAAGTCACCGTTTAAAGCCACGTTGATTGAATCGCAGAAAATCACTGGCCGAGATTCGGTAAAAGATATCCGTCACATCGAAATCAGCCTGGAAGATTCAGGCATTCAGTATCGTGCCGGTGATGCTCTGGGTATCTGGTTTAAGAATTCTGCCGAACTGGTTGCTGAATTCCTGGAACTCACAGGTTTGTCTGGCTCTGAAGAAGTGAAAGTGGGCGATACCACCGTTTCATTATCTGAAGCGCTGACCAGTAAACTGGAGTTAACACTAAGCTATCCAACGTTTGTAAAAGCGTATCAGGAAGCAACAGGCTCAGAAGGTCTGGCTGCGCTGATGGAAGATAAAGCGCAACTGCGTACTTATCTGTCCGAACGCCAGCTTATCGACATCGTGCGTGAACACCCGGCGAAAATCGATGCTCAGGCATTTGCTGATGCGTTCCGCCCGTTAACGCCGCGTCTTTACTCTATTGCCTCCAGTCAGGATGAAGTAGAAGAAGAAGTGCATCTGACCGTGGCACACGTTGACTACGAAGCCTTTGGTAAACGTCACCAGGGTGGCGCATCTAGCTTCCTTTGTGAACGATTAGAGGAAGGCGCCGAAGTTGAAGTGTATATCGAGAAGAATGATCACTTCCGTCTGCCTGAAAATACCGATACGCCTGTGATCATGGTGGGACCGGGTACGGGTATCGCGCCATTCCGTGCATTCATGCAGGAACGAGATGCCCAGGGCGCAGAAGGTAAAAACTGGCTGTTCTTCGGCAACCCTAACTTCACTCAGGATTTCCTCTATCAGGTTGAGTGGCAGGGCTACGTGAAATCTGGTCTGGTTGACAAGATCACGCTGGCATTCTCCCGCGATCAGAAAGAAAAAATTTATGTTCAGCATCGTTTAACTGAAAACGGTAAAGAAGTGTGGGAGTGGCTTGAAGCCGGTGCTCACTTCTATGTGTGTGGTGATGCAACACACATGGCAAAAGATGTTGAAGCTGCACTGGTTTCCATCATCCAGGAGCACGGTGGCAAGTCTGAAGAAGACGCCAAAGCCTACATTGTTGCCCTGCGCAAAGCCAAACGTTATCAGAAGGATGTCTATTAATGAGTAACGAAAAATCGCCATTTATCGTTGAAGGCAAACTGGCTGACAACGAGCGCCTGAAACGCGAAAGTAATAACCTGCGCGGTACTATCGAGCAAGATCTGAAAGACGATTTAACCGGTGGTTTCACAGCAGATAACTTCCAGCTGATCCGTTTCCACGGTATGTATCAGCAGGATGACCGCGATATTCGTGCAGAACGTGGTAAGCAAAAGCTTGAACCACTGCACAATGTGATGCTGCGTGCCCGTCTTCCGGGCGGTGTGATGACCCCTGAGCAATGGCTGGTTATCGACAAGTTTGCTGAAGAGCACACCATGTACGGCAGTATCCGCTTAACAACGCGTCAAACGTTCCAGTTCCACGGTGTGCTTAAGCCACACATTAAACTGATGCACCAGACGCTGAATAAAACCGGTATCGATTCTATCGCCACTGCCGGTGACGTAAACCGTAACGTGTTGTGTACCAGTAACCCGATTCAGTCTCAGTTGCATGCTGAAGCTTACGAATGGGCGAAGAAAATTTCTGAGCATCTGCTGCCGAAAACCCGTGCTTATGCCGAAATCTGGCTGGACGGCGAAAAAGTAGAAACCACCGAGAAGCCGGTTGAGCCGATCTTAGGTGATAACTATCTGCCACGTAAGTTTAAAACTACCGTGGTCATTCCGCCGCAGAATGATGTTGACTTACACGCTAACGATCTGAACTTCGTTGCCATTGCTGAAGACGGCAAGTTGGTAGGCTTTAACGTGCTGGTGGGCGGTGGTCTAGCTATGACCCACGGTGATAAATCTACGTATCCGCGTAAAGCGACTGACTTTGGTTTTATCCCGCTGGAAAATACGCTGGATGTTGCCGCTGCTGTTGTCACCACACAGCGTGACTGGGGTAACCGGGTTAATCGTAAAAATGCGAAAACCAAATACACCCTTGAGCGTGTAGGTGCTGATAACTTCAAAGCCGAAGTAGAAAAACGTGCTGGTGTGAGCTTTGCTGAATCACGTCCATACGAATTTACTACCCGTGGCGACAGCTTCGGCTGGGTTGAAGGTATCGATGGTAACTACCACCTGACACTGTTCATCGAGAACGGTCGTATTCTGGACTTCCCGGGTCGTCCGCTGAAGACAGGTTGTGCTGAAATCGCCAAGATCCACAAAGGTGATTTCCGATTAACCGCCAACCAGAACCTGATCATCGCGGGCGTACCTGCTGATCAGAAAGCGGCGATTGAAAAAATTGCCCGTGATCACAAACTGATCGAAGACGATACATCGAATCAGAAACTCGATTCCATGGCCTGCGTATCACTGCCAACGTGTCCGCTGGCAATGGCAGAAGCAGAGCGTTATCTACCAGAAGCGGTAGGCCGTATGGAAGGGTTACTGGCATCTCACGGCGTAGCCGACGACAGCATTATTTTCCGTATCACCGGCTGTCCGAATGGATGTGGTCGCGCCATGCTGGCTGAAATTGGCCTGGTAGGTAAAGGCCCGGGTAAATACAACCTGCACCTTGGCGGTAATCGTGAAGGTACCCGCATTCCTAAGATGTATCAGGAAAATATCAGTGAAGACGAAATCTTTTCTGAACTCGATACCTTAATTGGCCGTTGGGCAAAAGAACGCGAAAGCGGTGAAGCGTTCGGTGACTTCGTCATTCGCGCGGGCGTCATTGCCCCTGTGGTTGACTCAGCAAGAGACTTCTATGAGTGATATCCTGACCGACACCACATCGAAGCTGACGCTGGACACCAGCGCAGCAGAGATTGCAGACATTAACGCAGAGCTGGAGGGCATGGACGCGGCTGGCCGTATTGCCTGGGCACTGAAAATGCTGCCCGGTAAACCCATGATGTCCTCTAGCTTCGGCGCGCAGTCTGCCGTTATGCTGAAACTTCTGGTGTCAGCTAAGCCGGATATTCCGGTAGTGCTGACCGATACCGGTTATCTGTTTCCGGAAACCTACAAGTTTATTGATGAACTAACGGAAAGACTCAACCTTAACCTGAAAGTGTACCAGTCAGAGATGTCTGCGGCCTGGCAGGAAGCACGGTTTGGTCGACTTTGGGAACAGGGTGTTGAAGGGATTGAGAAATACAACCGCATGAATAAGGTTGAGCCCATGCAACGGGCGCTGAAAGATCTGGAAGTGGGCACTTGGTTTGCGGGTTTACGCCGCAGCCAGTCTGACACCCGCGAAAGATTGCCGGTGCTGCAAAAGGTAGGAAAACAATTTAAGGTTTATCCAATCATCGATTGGTCTAACAAAGACTTGCACTACTACCTGAAAGAGCATGAGTTGCCGTATCACCCGCTTTGGGACGAAGGCTACGTGTCGATTGGTGACTGGCATACTACCCAGTCATTACAAGAAGGCATGAGCGAACAAGATACGCGCTTCTTTGGCCTGAAACGTGAGTGTGGATTGCACGAATTTGGTGACGGTATTTAACCTTCTCTAAGCGAATAAAAAAGCGACCTTTCTACGGTCGCTTTTTTATTGCCTTTCATTTATTGGCTATTCGATAGTAAAAGGGCCACTAAAGCGCTCTTTCAATGCATTTACATACGCCGCTGCGCTCTGTCTGGAGATGAGTCGAGCGAGTTCAGCCCCTGTACTGGTGAACTTATAATACACCAATGCTAATCCTTGGCGGTTTGGCACAAGATGAAACGTTTCTTGGCCACATCGCCATTTAATGCTCTGGCCTTGTTCTAATTCACCACTTTCAATTTCACTGGCAAAAATCAATTTCATATCGGTAAGGGCCAGTAAGTCAGGATAACTCACACCATAACTGGCCAAATTCAGCGATTCGGGCTGTCGCTGGCCGAGAAACGCCCAGAATCCGGGTTTCTGATGGTAACCGGTGAGAATACGGGGTTCACTGTCGCCTTGTCGAACGCAAGACAGCGAAGCTGCTCTTGAGAATATGGCAGCATCTCGTTGAGTAAGGGCCTTCAGCGTTTCCAAACTTCGCAGGGAGAATGAACCCGGCTTACTCACTTCCACCGCGAATATTTTGCCCCATAAGGTCTGCATTGCGGGTGAGTAAATATTTTCAGCGAGTTGCGAGAAGGCGTAGAACCAGTCTGGGTCCACCATTTCTTCGCTTGTCTCGGTGAGGCTGACCCCCATTGCCGCTTCCATTACGGCTTGCAGATTACGGATTTTTGCTAATGCCTGAATGTCGTTTCTACGTTTAATTGCTCGCTGCCGGGTGTCTTCATCCGGCATGATCATCGAGGGGCTAATCCCAACTCTGGCGAACAGCGACTGGATGCGCTGAACATTGTCTGTTGCAGAACGCGAAGCAGAGCTGCTGCGTTTCACATTCTCTGATGCGCTGCTCTGTGGCGCTTGTTTTAGCGTCGCTGTACTTAAGGGAACAGCGGCGGAGGAATTACCCGAATCAGTGACTTTCATAGCTAAGAATTAGGTTAAGACGAATATTAACTTTACGCTTCACATTCTTACTAAGCAAATCGCCCATAAACTTGCAAATATGCAACTACCGAGTAGGCTTAAGTTAGGTGGTAAAAAAAGATGGATAATGAATGTCATCGGCAAGTTACGACAATGATGAACTGGTTTTTTTAGATGAGGGAGCGCATCCAGAGCTCGAGCCTCAAATTCATAAGGAATGGAATGTTCTGATCGTCGATGACGACGAAGAAATTCATACGGTAACCAAGCTTGCACTTGCCGACTTGATCATTAGCGAACGGAAGTTGCACTTCATGCATGCCTACTCAGGTGAGCAGGCCAAGCAAATCCTCAAAGAAAATGGCCGCGATATTGCGATTATTCTGCTTGATGTGGTTATGGAATCTGACGATGCCGGTTTCCTCGTGGTGCAATACATGCGAGAGGAGCTAGGCCTGTCTGAACCAAGAATTATTCTGCGTACCGGGCAGCCGGGCTATGCCCCTGAAGAATTTGTCATTCGCAATTACGACATTAACGATTACAAAACTAAAACGGAGTTAACGCGCAGCAAATTACTGACTACCGTTTATGCCTCGCTGCGTTCATATCAACAAATTCTCACCATTAACCAAAGTCGGTTAGGTTTACAGAAAATCGTTGCGTCTGCGGCGAACTTGCTTGAAGAGCATTCGGTTAAAGGGTTTTGTGAAGGTGTAGTCACGCAAATTAGTTCGCTTCTTGGTTTAGATGCAGAAGGGTTGGTTTGCGCAAGAGCCGGGTCCGTTCTCGATAGAGATGATAATGGTGTGTATATTCTGGGTGCCGCAGGCGACTATGCATCCTATATCAATGAGCCAGTTGACGTAATTTCCGATCCGCTTATTGTCGAAAACATCAGCCGTTGCCTGCGCTTAAAGCGCCACATTATTGAAGACGGAAACTCAATACTCTATTTAAGCAGTTCTGGGTTTGAAGCCGCTGTGTTTATGAGTATGAGCAAAGAGCTCACAGCGGTAGATCGCCAATTACTTGAGGTCTTTCTATCCAGTATTTCGGTGGGCTATGAAAACGTAAACCTGTTTCATGAACTCCGCAATGCTGCTTTCCGAGATTGGCTAACCCGTTTGCCCAATCGCAATGAATTTATCAACCTGTTAGATCGCCCCTCTATCCTTGGGGCCGCCGATTTGTGTGTGGCATTTATCGATATTAACCACTTCTCCG
Organism: Alteromonas confluentis; assembly: GCF_001757105.1. GTDB lineage: Bacteria > Pseudomonadota > Gammaproteobacteria > Enterobacterales > Alteromonadaceae > Alteromonas > Alteromonas confluentis. The sequence continues at coordinate 14,244 of NZ_MDHN01000043.1, read as the reverse complement.
ATATCAATGATGGTTTGGGTCAGGAAGCGGGTAACCAGTTACTCAAAGCCATCGCTGAACGTCTGGAAGCAAGTTTTGATGAGCGAGTTATTAAGAGCCGTATTGGCGGCGATGTCTTCGGATTAATTGGTTCTGATACGCAGGTTTCGCCTCAGACAATAAATGCGGTGTTCGCAGAAAGCTTCGTCGCCGGAGACAACGTGCTACCGGTAAATATCACCATTGGTATGTATCGCTCGGGTCCGCAGAAATGTGCGGGTATTGAAATTCTAAAACGTACCAACATAGCGCTTAATCGGGCTAAGAAGAGCACGTCAGACAATTACGAATATTACCAATTAGAGTTTGAGCGAAATACTACCCGTCAATTAGCTATGATCAGAAAATTGCGTAGCGACTTTCAGGCTCGATTACTGGAGTTGTGGTTTCAGCCACAGGTCGATTTAGTGAGCGAAGAGGTTATCGGTGTGGAAGGTTTACTTCGCTGGCCTGACGGGCAGGGCGGATATGTTTCTCCGGCTGAGTTTGTTCCCTTGGCAGAATATTCCGGTCTCATCGTCGATATTGGCTACTGGGTGTTAGAAGAAGCCTGTAGGCGTATTAACTCGCTAACAGAGTTGGGTTTTGACAAGGTACGCATGGCGATCAATGTATCTATTCCGCAGTTCCGTGATCGTCATTTTGTTGATCAAATCAAAGCAACGTTGACTAAGTACGGTTGTGCGCCGCATCGCCTTGAGCTTGAAATTACTGAGAGTGTGGTAATGGATGAGCCGCAGATTGTCATTGACGCGCTTACCGAACTGAAAGCTTATGGTGTTGCCACAGCCATTGACGATTTTGGAACCGGCTTTTCTTCCATGAGTTATCTGCAGAAGCTGCCCTTAGATAGGCTAAAAGTAGATCGTTCATTTGTTATGGATCTTAAGCCCAAAGAAAACGCAGTGATCGCTGAAACAATCGTAACGCTAGGAAACAAACTCGGTTTAATTACAATAGCCGAAGGCGTAGAGAAGCGTGAGCAGGCCAGCTTCATGATAAAACTGGGCTGTGATGAAGCGCAGGGTTACCTGTTTGCCCGGCCTATGCCGTTCGACGATTTACACCAGTATTTGCTTAGTAAACAAGCTGAAAACGCGTCGCACTAAACAGGTATGGTGCTTAATTCAACAGTATGCGTATTTATACTTTAGTGGCGGGATAATTTGGTATTTTTAAGACCGGATCGCTAATCTGCTCAAGATTTCAATGTAGGATTAACGCAATAGACGCTTGTTTTTAGGAAATTGGCAGTGTTATAAATGTGTAAATTATAACGCTTTTTCCTAACTCTAACTGGCTGTTAAGGTACCGTAAGCGCACGATTGTCAGGCTTCTTATCGATTTTCTAGCTTATGTGACACTTTGTCATATTCCTGTAATATTCGCGTGATCCAAATTTGACGAATTTACGTTTTTACAGTATGCTGAATCATAACAGTAGTATCCACTGTAACACAGGAGTAATCACATGCGTAAATCACTTATTGGCCTGTCGCTTTTAATGTCGTTTGGCGTTGCGCATGCGGAGTCTGGTAACAGCCAGCTTTTCGAATGTATGGATGCGAAATCTTTCGAAATGAATAACCAATGTATGTCTGATAAAATCAGCAACAACATTCGTTACCGCGATGCACAACAACAAGTAACAGAGCAGGCGAGCGAAAACTTTGGCGACTATGCTATTGCAACAATGACTTTCGATGCTGAAAAAATGCAAATCGATATCGTTGCGCACAGAGACGCACTGCAGGCAAAAAACAATCTTGCGATGAATCAGTAAGATTTATCCAGATAAAAGAAAACCGGCTCAATAAAGCCGGTTTTTTTGTGCCTGATTAAAGCTGAGATCAGAAAATACGATTCAGACCGTTAAGGGCTGCTACCCGGTATGCTTCCGCCATGGTAGGGTAGTTAAAGGTAGTATTAACGAAATAGTCCAGCGTATTGCCACCATTCTTCTGCTGCATAATGGCCTGGCCAATGTGTACAATTTCTGAGGCACGTTCACCAAAGCAGTGAATACCCAACAGTTCCTTGGTTTCGCGATGGAACAAAATCTTCAAACTACCAACCGTTGTCGATGCAATCTGCGCTCTGGCCAGATGTTTGAACTGCGCGCGTCCCACTTCGTACGGCACTTTCATTGCGGTTAGCTCTTGTTCAGTTTTGCCTACAGAACTGATTTCTGGAATGGTATAAATGCCGGTAGGGATATCTTCAACCAACCCGGAGTTTGCTTTGCCAGAAAGCATCGCTTCCGCTGCAGAACGTCCTTGGTTGTATGCCGCAGATGCCAGGCTGGGATACCCGATAACATCACCTACCGCGAATACGTTCTCAATGTCAGTGCGGTAATTCTCGTCTACCCGTAACTGACCGCGAGAGTCGGCTTTAAGGCCAATCGCGTCGAGGTTAAGCATATCGGTATTACCTGTTCGACCGTTAGCGAACAACAGGCAATCCGCTTTCATGCGCTTGCCTGATTCAAGTTCCATCACGACACAGTCGTCATGGCCCACTACCGACTTGTAGGTCTCAGTGTGTCGAATCACAACACCGTTGTTCCAAAGGTGGTAGCTCAGTGCGTCAGAGATCTCGGCGTCGAGAAACGATAGCAATCGATCGCGCATGTTGACCAGGTCGACTTTTACGCCCATACCGCGGAAGATACTGGCGTACTCAGAACCGATTACACCGGCACCATAAATGATGATGTTCTGTGGCTCATGTTTGAGTGACAAAATGGTATCGGAGTTATAAATGCGCGGATGATCGAAATCGATGTCTTTCGGTGTGTAAGGGCGAGAACCCGTTGCGATAACAATCTGATGTGCAGTAATCGTGTCTTTCGACCCGTCTGGGCGAATGATTTGCAAAGTGTGGGCGTCAACAAAACTGGCTTCACCGTGGATCAAGCTAACCCGGTTTCTGTCATAAAACGACGTACGTAATCGAGACTGCTTTTTCACCACACCACTTGCGTGTTTCATGATGTCCTGAAAGGTGACATGGCGAGCAACCTGATTTTCAGAAAATAATGAGGTTGTATTATATTCAATTAAACGGCTAACCGAGTGACGCAATGCTTTGGATGGAATGGTTCCCCAGTGCGTACAACCACCGCCAACGGCTTCATATCGCTCGATTACCGCGACTTTTTTGCCTGCTTTGGCCAGTTGCATCGCCACACCTTCGCCGCCAGGGCCCGTGCCTATTACGATTGCATCAAACTGATAACTGGGGTCTGCCGCTTTGGCTGCTTTTTTAGTCATAATTTATTGTGCTCACTGTGTCTGGATCCCGATGAATTCCGGAAGGTACGTTGCTGGTACGGTTGGAGTCTTACAAAGTCTAGCAACATTTTGATACGAAAGACAAAGTTTCAGCGCATCAATCCTGGTTATCGGGCACCTCGTGTTGTGGTGCGGAAGTAACTGGAAACGTCATCACAAATTCGGTGCCTTCATTCTGCTTTGTTGTGAACACAATACGACCATCAAGCACGCTCACCCACTGATGTACGAGGTGCATGCCTAGGCCGGTGTTACCATCATTTCTTGCGGTGGTTACGAAGGGGTCAAACAGATGGTCTTGTACCTCTTCAGCAATACCGCTGCCGTTGTCCTTTACTCTAATTTCAATGCTGTCTTCTTTATTAATGGCACTTACCACGACTTCCCCTCTCGGCATATCGGAAAAGGCGTGATGAATTGCATTGGTAATCAGGTTCTGCAGAATTTGAGAGAACAAGCCTGGGAAACTATTTAGCTGAATGTCCCCGGGAATGTTGTGGGTGATGGATACTCGACGGCTACTCGCTTGCGATTCCAGCGTTCGAATCAGATCAGTAATCACCTGCATGAGGTTAAATCTAACGGGCGATTCACTGCCCCGGTCTACGGCTAAACGTTTGAACCGTTTTATCAGGTCTGTAATGCGCTCCAGGTTATGCCGCGATATCGTGAGGGATTCTTTTGTCGCTGACAGGTAATTATCTAACTCCGAGCGGGTAAGCCCGGACGAAATTTGCTGCTCTAGCCGCTCAAGTTTATTTTCCAATGTGCTGATACACATTGTTGTGCCGCCCACAGGCGTACTTAACTCATGGGCGACGCCCGCAACCAGCATGCCCAGAGATGCCATCTTCTCAGATTCTACCAGCTCGTCTCTTAATTGGGTTTGACGCTCAAGGGCAGTCTTTAATTCTGTTTTTTCTGCCAGAAGCTGCTTGTTTAATACGTTTACGTGCTCCTGATGACGAATATCTCGCAGAATAAATAATGCGACTAACGCAAATGTACCCAAAAATGTGAGTATGGCTGGCAGCAACGCATCTTTCATCAGCAGGGTATAGTATTGTCCCGGCGTACGGGCAAGGATATACAGCTCTTCACTGCTGAACGTGTGTTTCATGCGAATGGGTAATAACGCGGCGCTAAAGATGGCATCATTTTCACCTCGTTGCAGTGACAGTACATGGTACTCAGCCAATCTTTCATAGAGTTCCGGTTGCGCTACTTTGAGGCTTGCTGGCTCGCTGTTTTTACTTGATGACCATTCAAGGCTACTGTCAGGGTTAATGAGCCACTGCGTTTCACCGGCAGCGATGAGTAGCTGGCTTTGTGGCTCTTCAAAATTACGCAAACGTTGGAACAGCTCGGTCATGTCGAAGTTAAAGACCAGAAAACCTTCTCCCAACGGATGTCTCGGGAAAGTATGTAGGCTAACCCGAATAGTAGGCTGGTAAGGTAAGGTAAGTCGGCCATTTTCGATGTTCAAGTCGATAGAGGACAAACTGATACCGCCGGGCGACGTTTCTTTTGCCTGAATAAAATAATAACGGGATGATTTATCTTGCAGTTCGTTCTCCGGCACTATCTGGCCGCCATTCTCAGTAAAGTTAACTCGTATGGTTTCTTTCCCGGTTAAATCTATCCATCGTATTTGCGAAACATTGCTTAAAACACTGCCTATGCGCAGAAAAATTTCTGCCCTCGAATCGTCATCACTGTCATTATCGATAGCTTCCATAAGGTGTTCATTGGCAAGCCGAATGATGTTTGTGATGTCGCCCATTTCCTGACTAATCGCGGTGTTAACCGACGAAATCATTGCCGTGTGATCGGCTGACAACTGCTCCATAGATTCACTATGAAACCATTGATAAACAATGTAGCCAGTTGATAGAGACAGAAATAAATTGGCAACGTAAAAAAGACTGGCTCTCCGCCAAAGAGAACGATTCATTTAACCTGCCTTTTTCAGCCAATCAATTAATGCTGGCAGCGGCAGTGGTTTGCTGAAGAGAAAGCCCTGTCCTGTTTCATAGCCTTTATTAATTAGTGCGTCTCGTTGAGTCTCGGTCTCAATCCCTTCTGCAATGATCTTGAAATGACACTGGCGCGACAAACGATAAACCATATCCAGGATATGCGTATTCGAATTACTTTCGCCCAACATCAGGGTATCAACGAAGCTCTTGTCAACTTTCAACGTCGATGCAGAAAGCGTGCTTAAGTGAGCAAGTGATGAGTAGCCTGTTCCGAAATCATCAATGCTTATGGTGATTCCCATATTAATCAAAGTTTCCAGTATAGGGTTTATGCCCTCATAATCAGCCATCGCCTGCGTTTCGGTAATTTCTATTTCTATCTGCTCAGGCTTTACCTGGTGTCTTTTTAGAAGTTGTTCCAAGTGAGGAATAAAAGAGGGAGACATCACATCCGCATGGGTAACATTAAATGCTACCGCAAAGTGGTTGCCCAACTCGGCAAGTTCTCTTGCTGCACTTACTGCTAATTCCATCACCAAGCTGTCGAGTTTGGTGATAAGACCAGAGGCTTCTGCAAGGGGGATGAATGCACCTGGAGGCAACACTTCGCCTTCTCGGAATTGCCAGCGTAGAAGTGCTTCAACCCCCACAGGGCGGCCGTCGTGTAAGTTTACTTTAGGTTGAAACTCGAGGAAGAATGCGGAGCCATCATCCAGTGCGTCTGAAAGAGACTTGAGCAATGTATGACGAGCGTTTATATCGTCAATATGTGCTTTCGTAATGGCATAAACGGCGCCCAATTTAAGCCGTGGGCTGTTGTGCACAAGCTGGGCGGTTTTAATCGATTTTTTCAGATCCAGCGCATCGAGATCCTGAACGCCAACATGGCTGATGTTATTTGATATACGCTGCACAACTCCATCTATGACAACCGTCTGAGAGGCCAATCTGTCCAGATTACTTTCCTGGGTCAGGCGATCTGTTCGATAGAGGATCGCAAAACGTCCATCCTCCAGATAACATATCGTCATGGCTTTTTGGCAAGTGGCTTTAATTTTTTCCAACACCGTAGACACAATCAATGAACTGAAATTGGTTCCGAGCGTGATTTCAGTGGTAGAAAAATCAAGGATACTTAAGAAAACCAGAGAGGTTGACGATCTGTCATAAGTAGACATGCTGCTAATTTCGCGCTCCAACCAGTGTTTATTGGGTACACCAAGCGCTTCATCATAATAGGCCAGCATAGAAAGTTTGTTCATGAGCGCCAGGTTAACGAATCCATTGCTGATGTTTTCACTGAAAACCATAAGCAGCGTGATATGGCTGGGCTCAAGAGGTTTAGGTGACTTTACAACGATAAGATACTGGTTGTTGTCTACGTCTGCTGTATCGAAATAAAGAATCGACCAGTTTTCGAAAAATTGATGCTCATGATGGGCTAACGCTTCATTAATAGCCTCGATGAGCCCTGTTTGTTCACTGTATTGTTGCTCTTCTAGCAAGTTTGCCAGTAACGGCGAATTTGACTGCGAGAACTCCCCAGACGTTGCAACCACCTCACATTGCTCAAGGGATGCCATCGACGGCCTACTGGCGCACACCATGCCACCCGTGTCGGGAATGCCTATTACTCGCGACACTTCTTTTAATACCGTGTAGGTGAAATCGCTGACATCCTGCTTCGATGTGAGCGCGCGGGATGCGTCGACAATCATCTGCAAACCACGTTTTGCAATAAAAAGCTCAGTCAGATTCGACCAGGTTTTGATATTGCTTGAAACGATTCCGCGAAGTTTCTCTTCGGTTAAATCAACTTTATTCCAGTACTCATCAATATCATATTCTTTCAGCGTGTCCTGACGTGGCGCCATACCGGGTTGACCGGTCAATAGAATAATTCTTACCCGGGAGTTTCCCAATATAGTGCGAATGGTGTTAACCAGAAAAAGGCCCGCATTGTCCTGCTCCATCACGACATCGAGCAGTATTACCGCGATACCATCGTTCTCGGCAAGCACAGAGGAAGCCTGCGTTGCTGAGTTGGCAGTGAGAAATCGAATGGGGCGACCTCGCACGGTTAATCCGTTGAGACCTAACTTCAAAGATTGCTGATAACCAGGGTCATCTTCAACGCTGAGTACAAGCCATTCCGCTGATTGGCTAGACGTGTTTGATGTGTCTTCTGCTTCAGGTGTGAAGGTAAAGAGTTGTTCTTCGGTCATGCATAATCCGTACAAATATCTTAATTGCCTGGACTCTTAATTCCGCTATTAAATGCAGAAAACCGCAAGAGTGACTCATTACCTAATTGTTGCTTATATTATTGATTTTGCAACAGTCAGAAGATAAAAACGCCGCAAGAAGCGGCGTTTTAAGTTAAAGCTATGCAAGTTGTGGCGCAAGTGTCTGTAACTGGAGCCACTTTTCTTTCTGAAGCGCTAAGGCATGCTTCAGTTCTTTATAATGAAAGTCGATCTCAAGGCGCTCAACGCTGCGTTTTAAACACCGTTTACGAACATTCATAAGGCGTTTTTTCGCCGCGTAGTAGGCAGACATTTTTTGCACTAGTAAGTCGTATTCCGCCTGCACTTTTTGTAGCAGTTCATCTGCATCAGGTAACGCGGAAAGTCGCTGGCTGGCTTCCTGCAATTGCATTGCTGCCCGGGCCTTTTCAATTCGCTCTTCAGGCACGCGGCGCAAGTTAGTAGTTAGCCCTACAAAAGATAAGCCGCGAATAAGCCATTTTGTTGGATCAAACTGCCACCAATAAATGCCGTTTCTGTAGTCGTATTCAAAGATATGGTGATAGTTGTGGTAGCCCTCACCAAATGTGAAGAAGGCCAAAATGCCGTTATCACGGGCGGTGTTTTTATCGGTGTATGGCTGATTACCCCAAAAATGGGCCAGAGAATTTATAAAGAAAGTGACATGGTGCACCATGAACAAACGGAATACACCGGCGAACAAAATCATGCTCAGCACGTCACCGTTTATCCAGCCTAATAGTCCGGTTATGCCAAAGTTTGCAACCAAGACAATCGGCAAATAGTATTTGTGCTGCCACATCACCACTGGATCTTTTTGTAAATCCCGGCAATTGCTGTAGTCGTCATAGCGATGCTTTTGGTATTCCCGGAGCATCCAACCCATGTGAGCAAACCACAATCCTTTTCTGGCAGAGTAGGGGTCTTTATCGTTGTCATCGACATGACGGTGGTGCACACGGTGATCAGACGACCAGTGCAGAATACTGTTTTGTAGTGCCATCGCACCACCAATGGCCAGAATGATTCTTACCGAAATATGGGCATCGTAAGTTTTATGTGACCACAGGCGGTGGTATCCCGCAGTAATCGACATCCCTGTAAAATAAAAAAGTACAATAGCCGTAACGATTTCAACAGTGTCGAATCCCATGGTGACCGCCCACAGAGGCACCGCCAGTAGAGCGATCGCGCCGGTGACTACGAAAACAAGAATATTGGTGAGGATAATAGGTGGTTTCTTCATCTTAACAACTCGGCTTACAACTGTACGCTAATTTAGCTTTTTCCCATACCACAGGCAAGGGAAAACCAATATTTTAAGCATTAAGTATAGTGCACAATGCATGAGTTGCTGCTTTTGTAAGGCAAGGATCGGCGGTCTATTTGTTTTTACTTGGAATATTTTTAATCAGCATTTCTCGCTGCCAGGCTGATTCGGTTACACTACCCATGGAAAGTTGCACGCGCATAAAGGAGTTGACGTTGAATCGTCAGGAGCAAAAGCTAAAAACCCGCCAGAGCATTATCGATGCGGCATTCGGATTGCTGGATGAACAGCGCAGCCTGTCGGCCATCAGTCTGCGGGAAGTTTCCCGGGCAGCTGGTATCGCGCCCACCTCTTTCTATCGTCATTTTAAAGACATGGATGAGTTAGGACTTACTCTCGTCGATGAAGCCGGTTTAGCACTGCGGCAACTTATGCGTCAGGCCCGTCGCAGAATCGCGTCTGGAGGCGGGGTTATCGATACTTCCGTCGATACCTTTATGGAATTTATTACCGGCAATACCAACGTGTTTCGTTTGCTTTTGCGTGAACATACCGGTACTTCAACGGCATACCGCATGGCCGTATTACGTGAGATCCAGCATTTTATCGAGGAACTTTCTGACTACATTGTAGAAAGTCAGAACGTAGAGCATCACCTTGCGAGTTTGCAGGCAGAAGCCATGGTACGGTTGGTTTTCAGCGCTGGTGCAGAAGCCCTCGAAGTGGATGTCGCTTTGCGTCAGGAAATTGGAAACAGGGTAAAAGCGCAATTAAGATTTGTGCAACTTGGAGCGAAGGTGTTTCGCCCCAGAGGTGAAAGAAGTAAAGCCTAGACCGGCTTTTTAACCAGTTTTACGCCAGCTTCAATGTGGTGGGTAAAAGGGAATTGGTCAAACAGGGCGGTCGCAACCAGTTCGTGGGTTTGCGTCAGCATTTTCAAATTCTCCGCCAGTGTTTCAGGGTTGCATGAAATGTAAATAATTTCAGGGTAGTCCTGAATCATCTTCAATGAATCTTCATCTAAGCCTGCGCGTGGTGGGTCTACCAGTACCGTAGTGAAGTTATAAGCTTGTAAGTCGATACCGTTGAGGCGCGAAAATGTTCTCCCCGTCTTCAAAGCTTCGGTAAATTCTTCTGCCGACAAGCGCACAATATCCACATTCTCGATTTCGTTCACATCAATATTAAATTGCGCTGCATTAACCGATGGCTTAGCGATTTCGGTGCCAATCACTCGTCTGAACTTACTGGCCATGGGCAAGGAGAAATTACCAGCACCGCAGTACATTTCCAGTAAATCACCGTCACTGCTTCCACATTGCGACATTGCCCACTCGATCATCTTGCAATTAACTTCAGCGTTAGGTTGAGTGAAGCTATTCTCTATGTGTTTGAACTGATAAGTGCGCGCATTTACCGGTAACTCTTCGATAATAAAATCATTACCTAGAATCTTCTTCTGTTTTCTGGCTCGGCCAATAATATTTACAGTGCCAAAGCGCTTAGATAATAACGAGCGGAGGTTTTCAGCGGCAGCTTCCCATTCTTCGTCTAATTGACGGTGGTATAAAAGGCTGAGCACCAGTTCTCCAGATAACCCAGTGAGGTAATCAATTTGGAACAACTTCTTTCTAAGAGTCTTCGACGGACGCAGCTGACTGATCAGTATGTCCATTGCCTCATTAATGGTTTGCGATGCTGGAGCAAAACTATCAACCCGATACTTCTCCTTTGTTTCACTGTTAAACATGATGTGAAAAAGGTCGTCGCCTTCGTGCCATACCCGGAATTCAGCACGCATGCGGTAGCCTGTTTCTTTTGAAGGGATTACAACCAACTCATGGTTGCCGAACTCATTCAAAAGATGACCTAATCTGGCTTTCTTTTCTTCAAGCTGTGTCAGGTATTCGTGGCTGTGCATAATCGTACTCATTGGTTAATACTTCATTTGTTTCCGGGCTGCGCATTGTAGTGTCTCTGCAATATAGTGCAATCACTGTTCTGAGATCGTATTAAAATTAAACAAATTCGAAAAGCTGCCGATAAAGAATTGAGGTTAGTGAGGACATTATTATGAACGTGGGTGAAATTAAGGCATTTGTTAGTGACAAGACGCCACCTGTAAAAGAGCAGAAACCAACCGTTTCTGAATCAACAGGCGTTGAAGATCCGAATAAAGCTATTCAAAAGCAGTTACAGCAAGAAGGACTCCGTCAAGCTGCAGAATTTCAGCAGCGCAATACGGCGATGGTGAGTGTGAGCAGCTCGCAAACCACCATTGGTCTCAAAGTCTATAGTTCGTCAATGGAGCAGGAAGTTTCTGTTGATGGTCAACGTGGAAAATTTGCCAGAAAAAGCGATGACAAGGGCGAGCAAAAGCAAGCATCGTTATTTGATTTTGAAGAAGTGGCAAAAAACGTTATGAAATTTGTGGGTGGCGTTATTCAAGGCGCAGCCAGGGGCGGTGCTGATGATGACAAGCTTAACAGTCTGTTTTCACAGGCTCGGGAAGGCGTTGCTCGCGGAATAGCGATGGCTGAGCGTGATCTTGGTGGAATGCTAAATGACGAGATCGCGACTGGCATCGGACGCAGCCGGGATCTAATTTCTAATCGAATTGATGAGTTAGAGTCTAACTTACTGGGGCAAACTCAAGACCCAGCACAGTTATCAGCGCTCGAGTCATCAATGGAGATGAGAAGTTCGAATTCTGAATCAGCGAGTTTAATGATACGCACCCGGGACGGTGATGAAGTAACGCTAAGCTTTGAAAGTTTGCGGCAGTTTCAGTACCAGAACCAGCAAAGTTACAGTGCGACAGTCATGCCTGGAATAGGGGATAGCGATGAGCAATCTATTTCGTTGGCTGCCGAAAAAACGGAATCCTATGCGTATTTTGACCGGCAGGGGATCAGTTTCTCACTTAAAGGTGAACTTGATGACGGTGAGTTAACGGCGATTGCAGATTTGGTAGGATCGGTAAATGATCTGGCTGATACCTTTTTTGGCGGTGACATTGATAAGGCTTTTGAGAAAGCGCTAGAGCTTGGCTTCGATGATCAGGAACTGACCGGCTATGCGTTACAACTTAATAGAGTTCAGCAAACAGAAGTCGTTAAGACTTATGGTGCGATACAGCATTACAGGGAAAATGACACCGGGGCTGCACATGGAGACGAAGCCCGTCCGGTTGCTCAGTATTTGGATAAAATGCTTAACGTGTTTGAATCAGCAACACAGCAACTGGCATCAGGTGAGGACTTTAATGAATTGATTAGCGGTCTCATTAATGAAATGAAGGAAGTGCAGGTTCCTGATTTGCTGTCTGCGATTAACCGTTTTCATACGTTTAACCAGCGCGTGTTAGAAGCGATGCCGAATGAACGTGAACGAATCCAACCGGATGATCGTCAAACCATTCAGCCAGCAGAACCACTGAAATCAGGTGGTCGGGAAACAATTCAACCGGTAGAGCCGGATACCAAGAGTAAGTAATAAAAAGAAAGGCACTCATTGAGTGCCTTTCTTGTTTAATACAGATTAAGCTAAAAATCGGAGACAGTTATTCAGTCTCACCCTTTTCTCTGGCAGCACGTACTTTTAACGTACGATCCAAAAACACCTTATCATTGAGTTCGATAATTGCCTGGTCGACATCCTGGGTAATGACTTCAATAAAACCATAGCCTTTACGTTTACCCGTTCGACGATCTTTCATTAAGCGAACACTCTGGACCTCAATAAAACCTTTGAAATAATCCTTAACTGCATCTTCGTTCGCTTTATATGGCAAGTTACCAACATATAAAGTGGCCGTTTCTTCGGATGTCTTAGTTTCAACATCAGAGCTAGCCGAAGCTGAAGTCGAAGACTTACTTAGAAACGATGCAAGCCAAGGTGTAACGATACCGCTGATTAATAGAGAAGCTGCAACTGTCACGGGTAAACTCGCTTCCAGAGAACCGGAAGAGAAAACAATATACCCAGCAATTGCAAATACCGCGCTAATAATTGCGCATTGAATAAAGCCTACTTTCATAAACCTACCTTTAATTATTTTAGTGAAACTCGTGGAGGCTGCTTACAGTTTACTCATTTGTAACAATTTGGACAATGGTCTGTTGAAATAGTAGACGAAAGACCAATGAAAATCAGACTTTTGTTGGAAAACTAGGCGTTTGAATGCGAGTTTCGAGAAAAACCGATAAAAAGTTAAAAAAGGGGTTGACGAAAAACCTCTGGAGCGTAGAATGCGCCCCACTTCGACGGGGAACGTCAAACGGACCACGAAGAAGTCGTTATAGGAAGTTATCTTAACCTCAAATGACGGTTTTCAACGAAAACAACTTGTGAAATAAACTTTCAAAAAGATGTTGACACTGAAAACGAAGCGCGTAAAATGCGCGTCCCGCTTCGGGGTAAAGCTTCGAAGCAGCTAAGCAAAGCTTTTAATAAGCACTTAGCATTGTTCTTTAAAAATGTATAACAAGACAATCTGTGTGGGCACTCGTTAAGAGTGTCAACCGACGATTCATAAAAGTTTTTCGATATATTTAATTGAAGAGTTTGATCATGGCTCAGATTGAACGCTGGCGGCAGGCCTAACACATGCAAGTCGAACGGTAGCAGGATGTGCTTGCACATCGCTGACGAGTGGCGGACGGGTGAGTAATGCTTGGGAACTTGCCTTTGCGAGGGGGATAACAGTTGGAAACGACTGCTAATACCGCATAATGTCTACGGACCAAACGGGGCTTCGGCTCCGGCGCAAAGAGAGGCCCAAGTGAGATTAGCTAGTTGGTGAGGTAAAGGCTCACCAAGGCGACGATCTCTAGCTGTTCTGAGAGGAAGATCAGCCACACTGGGACTGAGACACGGCCCAGACTCCTACGGGAGGCAGCAGTGGGGAATATTGCACAATGGGGGAAACCCTGATGCAGCCATGCCGCGTGTGTGAAGAAGGCCTTCGGGTTGTAAAGCACTTTCAGTTGTGAGGAAAGGTTGGTAGTTAATACCTGCCAGCTGTGACGTTAACAACAGAAGAAGCACCGGCTAACTCCGTGCCAGCAGCCGCGGTAATACGGAGGGTGCGAGCGTTAATCGGAATTACTGGGCGTAAAGCGCACGCAGGCGGTTTGTTAAGCTAGATGTGAAAGCCCCGGGCTCAACCTGGGATGGTCATTTAGAACTGGCAGACTAGAGTCTTGGAGAGGGGAGTGGAATTCCAGGTGTAGCGGTGAAATGCGTAGATATCTGGAGGAACATCAGTGGCGAAGGCGACTCCCTGGCCAAAGACTGACGCTCATGTGCGAAAGTGTGGGTAGCGAACAGGATTAGATACCCTGGTAGTCCACACCGTAAACGCTGTCTACTAGCTGTGCGTGAATTTAATT
>NZ_MDHN01000042.1 GCF_001757105.1 Alteromonas confluentis | reverse complement strand
GTTGCAAGGCATTAAGCTAACCTGTACTAATTGCCCGTGAGGCTTAACCATACAACGCCTAAATGGCTTTATCATTTAGAAGTTGATGGTCATGACTGACTAATTAAGAAGTTAGAGTAGCGTTACTTAAGATTGATGAAAATATCGTTTTCCAGAATTGTTAATTCATTGATGACTACATCAGTGAAATTAAGATTCAGCTTAAAAGTTTATAAAGGCTGATAGACATACTCCGGAGAGTACTGTTTGTCCTCCTTGCGCAAAAGCCGAGAAAAAGCATTCGGTTTTGCACGACTTTGCCTGACGGCAATAGCGACGTGGTCCCACCTGATCCCATTCCGAACTCAGAAGTGAAACGCGTTAGCGGCGATGGTAGTGTGGGGTTTCCCCATGTGAGAGTAGCACACCGTCAGGCTCCCAATTACGAAAAAGCCCGCTCATCTGAGCGGGCTTTTTGCGTTTATAAGTGAAAGCCTACGTTTTTGATTGTTGTGAGCAGCAGCTCCGGCCATCAACTAATCCAGGTGACCTTAGCATACTGGTGATGCAACGGGTTTCAGAGAACGGTCTTGTTATGAAAAAGGAATAAGACGACGATTTGAAAATTAATTCAAAAAACGTGTTGACTCTGAGATTAATAAGCGTAATATACGCATCCCGCTTCAGGGGAAACCACTGAAGCAGCTAAGCAAAGCTTTTAATAAGCACTTAGCATTGTTCTTTAAAAATGTATAACAAGACAATCTGTGTGGGCACTCGTTAAGAGTGTCAACCGACGATTCATAAAAGTTTTTCGATATATTTAATTGAAGAGTTTGATCATGGCTCAGATTGAACGCTGGCGGCAGGCCTAACACATGCAAGTCGAACGGTAGCAGGATGTGCTTGCACATCGCTGACGAGTGGCGGACGGGTGAGTAATGCTTGGGAACTTGCCTTTGCGAGGGGGATAACAGTTGGAAACGACTGCTAATACCGCATAATGTTTTCGAACCAAACGGGGCTTAGGCTCCGGCGCAAAGAGAGGCCCAAGTGAGATTAGCTAGTTGGTGAGGTAAAGGCTCACCAAGGCGACGATCTCTAGCTGTTCTGAGAGGAAGATCAGCCACACTGGGACTGAGACACGGCCCAGACTCCTACGGGAGGCAGCAGTGGGGAATATTGCACAATGGGGGAAACCCTGATGCAGCCATGCCGCGTGTGTGAAGAAGGCCTTCGGGTTGTAAAGCACTTTCAGTTGTGAGGAAAGGTTGGTAGTTAATACCTGCCAGCTGTGACGTTAACAACAGAAGAAGCACCGGCTAACTCCGTGCCAGCAGCCGCGGTAATACGGAGGGTGCGAGCGTTAATCGGAATTACTGGGCGTAAAGCGCACGCAGGCGGTTTGTTAAGCTAGATGTGAAAGCCCCGGGCTCAACCTGGGATGGTCATTTAGAACTGGCAGACTAGAGTCTTGGAGAGGGGAGTGGAATTCCAGGTGTAGCGGTGAAATGCGTAGATATCTGGAGGAACATCAGTGGCGAAGGCGACTCCCTGGCCAAAGACTGACGCTCATGTGCGAAAGTGTGGGTAGCGAACAGGATTAGATACCCTGGTAGTCCACACCGTAAACGCTGTCTACTAGCTGTGCGTGAATTTAATT
>NZ_MDHN01000041.1:464514-563654 GCF_001757105.1 Alteromonas confluentis | reverse complement strand
GTAAGCGTCCGCTAATCCCACCTATCGTTTTGCAAACTGCCATGGTAGATGTTGCTCGATACCGGTTTCGGGTTTGCTGAGCTGCTCCAGGCAGGCCATGACATAATCGAACGCATTGAGGTCGTTAGCCTTCGCTGTTTCAATGATGCTGTAGAGGATGGCGCTGGCATTGGCACCGGTTGCGGTCTGGCTGAACAGCCAGTTTTTTCTGCCGATGACGAACGGTTTAATGGCTCGCTCTGCGCGGTTATTGTCGATGGTGAGCTGGCCATCGAGTGTGTAACGAACCAGTTTATGCCATTGATTAAGGCAATACTGTATTGCCTCGCCGAGTTTTGTTTTCGGTAATACCTGTTGGGCTGATTTTATCAGCCAGGCTTCAAACTGATTAAGCAACGGCAGGCTTTTTTCTTGTCGTTGTGCATAGCGGGTTGCTGCGGTTTCTTCTTTTAACTGCGTCTCGACACGGTAGAGCTTCTGTATGTGGTTCAGTGCCCAGTCGGCTTTGCCACTGCCTTTACTGCCAGCGCCTTTTTTCGCTTCCATGAACTTGCGTCTCGCATGGGCCCAGCAGCCGACTAAGGTGGCCTGCGTTTGTTCGTAGCCCTGATAGCCATCCACTTGCAGATAGCCGCTATAACCATCAAGGAAGTCCACGGCACATCGCCCCGCACGACTATTGTGATAATCGTACAGTACGATATTGGGTGTTGACGAGCCGGTAATGGTCGCTTGCGGTGAATCTGCACCGGTGGCATACAGCCACATGTAACTGGTCGCTTTGTCAGAATCGACAACCTTCAGCGTGGTTTCATCCGCCTGGATAACCGGTTGCTTTAGCAGATGTTGATGAAGCTGGTCATAAAGCGGTTTAAATAACTCAGCGCAACGGATTATCCAGTCTGCCATGGTTTTACGGCTGAGTTCGATGCCATGCTGTTTGAACATGGCTTCCTGCCGGTAAAGTGGCAGACCATACTGATATTTGCTGGTGATTATCTGGCTTAACAAGCTGGGTGTTGCATAGCCTTTAGGGATAACGCTGTGAGGTACCGGCGCTTGTTTAACCGTATTGCTGATACCCTCTTTTTCGCAGGTACGGCACGCATATTTCGGACGTACATGCTCAATCACTTTCACCTGAGCAGGAATGAACTGAAGTTTCTCAGACTTATCTTCACCGATGCAGTGCAGTGTGCCAGCGCAGCAACCACAGACTTTATCTTCATCAGGGATATCGTGAACGATGACTTCACGCGGCAAGTCCTCAGGCAGTGGTTTACGCTTAGGTTTATTGCGTGTATAGCTGATGGTTTCCTGCTCTGGCGTTTCAACATCGGCAGTCAGTTCTTCCGCCTCATTAAACAGCTCACCCTGACCAGGGTGGCCTTCAGTACTTTTGCCAAACTGTTTTTGCTGTGCGATACGGAACTGCTCTTCCAGGTATTGATACCGGTTATTCAATTCCCGGAGCTGCTGCTCCAGTTCAGCGATGCGGCGTTGATAATCTTCTTCGTTCATAAGACTATTATCGCCGATTAAGGTACTGATTACCTGATGTTATTCAGACTATTTCGTGATCGATAAATGCTACTTATGATCACCGGTTATAAGCCGGAAGCCGTGTAGTTCAATGGCGAATGGCCTATCACATCAAAGCCCGACAATAGCCACTGCAACTGCTGCTCACTCAGGTGCATGTGCTGTAATTCAGTGTCTGATGGCCATTTGAAGCGATGCTTCTCCAGGCGCTTATACCACAGGGCAAAGCCAGTTTTATCCCAGTACAACACCTTCAGTTTATCCCGCTTTTTATTGCAGAACACAAACAACGCATCCCGGAACGGATTCAATTCCATCTGCTGTTCCACCACGACAATCAGGCCGTTGATGGATTTACGGAAGTCGACATTATCCAGATAAAGATAAATGTCAGAAGGCTCGACGAACATCTTCATTCGTTCAGCGCCTTCATCAGGTCGGCTAACCACTGTGGGCTGACATTGGCGGGTATGCGCAATGTCGAAGCAGCGCATTCAAGCGAAAGGGTCTGCGGGTCATCTTCAATACGGGATTCGAACGTGGTGACTTCGCGCTTAACGTGAACAAACTTATTGCTGGTTCGCTGAAGCCGGATGTCACTGCGTCTGGCATAAAACGTCTGAATGTTTATCTGATGCTGACGGCAGAACGCCACCGCTGATAATCCACTTTGTTCCTGACGTTCGAAAAGCGCCAGCCAGGTATTAACGTCTCGTCGTTGGTATCGCATGGTGTTCTCCTTAGCAAAAGAACACGATGCAGTAGCGACATCAGTTTTTGAATGTGGGGATTACCGGACGGTTACCTGTTAGGCTTGGCTGGCATGCGTCGCAAAGTAAAATAATGCGACAGCAGGCGAATTAAGTCTGCTTTAAAGCTGTAAGGATTAGAAAACCGGCTCAGACGAGCCGGTTTTTATTATTTAAAGCCTTGAAAGGGAAGGGTGATAGCAGGGATTTTCACAACTGAATACTGTATTCCGACAGACATGCCGTTTCTGTGTAAACAGTTATCCCCATCTAACGTTTAGCAAACTGCCATGGTAGAAGCTGCGCAATATCGGTTTCGGGTTTGCTGAGCTGCTACTGACAGTCCGTCACAGACTCAAACACATTTATCCACTTGCAGATAGCCGCTATAACCATTAAGGAAGTCTACTCAGTTAATCGTAGAGTAGATCTTTAACAATACTTTATTTACACTTATTCTTTTTATTAAATTTGTATAGTGCTGTTTTGTACAATGTATAGTGAAAGATATCCCAGAATTTAACTTTCTTCGATGGAGATTTTCCACGCAAGAATGATTCTGCACTATTAATCAAACTAGAGTTTGATGAATTAAAAGTATTGAGTTTTGCTGCTATCAGTTGAGCATATACTTTGCTGTATGTGTAGTTTCTTGTGTTCCAAAGCATACCATTATAGGGTTCTCTACCTTCTGATTTTGTACCGAATCTACCTACAATTTCATCTATATGAAGTCCGTTTATAGTGATTGATTGATCTCTCCAGCTATTGTTTTTCCAGAAATCAACATTCCTATTACAAGTTTGGAAAGGCCCCGTAGCCATATCACCACCAAGCTGATGGCTATATGGAGCTCCGCTTTCTGTAAGCATAATGTAACTTTTGAGTATTAATCCGCTATCAGGACTTACTTCTTCGAAGGTGCTATCTTCTCGGTTTGAAACCAGTAAATTACCATAACCGCCATCTCTGTTAGCGAGACCAGTATAAAACACACCGCTAGTACCAATCATTTCTGCAGGGATATTCTGTTCTGATACATTTTCGATATCTAGTATAAATAACCCTGCATAGTTTTTCATGTAAAGTACCCCGTTTCTACCAAACGAAATATCTCCACCATTTAAGTTTGTATCCGTGACTTCACCGATAAATTCAGCTTGTGCTGTTGTTGTGTCTAAGCGGTACACAAAGTTACTATATTTGCGAGTAATATACAGATCACCATTAGGTGCAACTGCCGCTTGGTCTGCGTCGCCTTCTGCTTCTGGTCCATCCCAAGAGACAAGGCCGATACTCTCTAAGCTGGTTGATTGTACGTTATATTTTAGCAGTTCGGTGGATTCAGCATAAAGTGAATTAATCATCCACAATGTATTACCATCTGTTGAGGACGCTAATACATCAATGTGATCATATTCGGCTATACCATCTGAATTTTCGTTGATTTGTAGTGGGATAAGAGTTGCTGTTTCTGCGTTTGTATCAAGCTCGATTCTATATATTGTAGAGACACCATCAAATTTCTGCATTGTATCTGAAAAGTAGATTTTCTCTTCAAAATCATGATGATTATAAGTCGCGCCGGCTGTTGTGGCATTTAATAAAAGTGCACTGCAAAATAACTTTAATGAGTTTTGCATAAAGGTTCCATTCAAGTGGTATTTAAGCATAGTTTCCGAAAATTTCGGATTTAAATTTTAATACCGACAACCCGGCTATCTTAGAAGACCCGTGGCTTTGCGTCCCTTCATTACTGGAGGTTTGCCTTTTCGTAAGACAATTAAAATTTATTGCTGAATTGTTACAATAGATTAAGGTTTAAGCGAGTTTCTAATTAAAATAGAAATTAAGGTACAAATCTAGATGCTAGAGTTTGTAAATGCGACTTTACAATTTTTCAAAAGTAAAAACAACAGATTATGTGGGTTTAAAAAGGTTTTTTTACTACCCACTGAATAGCGAAAATGTCAGGCAACGAACGCAGCTCGTGAGTGAGAAAAAATACATGTGATGTTTTATAAATGTAAATGTTTCTCTCGAAGTCTATGCTTATTGATTTTAATCAAAATGCATTCTTGCTTCAATCCTATCTGCACGAAAATTATTCTAACCCTTTGTTTTAATTGTAGTGTTCGGGCCAGTTCTAGGGTTTTCAATTTATTCTTTAAGGTCTTTAATAGTATCTTTTTTAAAAGATAGTGTATTAAAGGACTATCGCTACATAGAATAGTGTCACATTATATTTATGATTAAGTTTATACAAGTTACGGATTTATAAAAGATTAAGATCTGCGAGAGTAATGCGCGAGTGTTTTTTAATCAATCTTTTTTACTATTGATAAATTTTTAATTAAATATTGTTAGATTTAGTGCGCAACGTAGAATGTGTTTTGTAAGTTTGCACTTGTTTTTTTACTCCAAATATTTTAATTGTCCCAGTTTATGAAAATGACGATCCGTACCGCACAATGGTGCTTACACTTTTGTTGATGACGCTGATGAAATGTCCGCGGGTTCTGCGTTGTCTTTCAACTGGGGCGATTATTACGGTGACGGTTTCGTTCTGTTCTTCGACCTAACCCGCGATATCGATATGGATGCATTGGTAAGCAACGTGACTGGCCTGGACAACGGCTTCAAGTTCCTGTCTTTCGACAGCAACAACCAGGCGACTGATATCGCATTGGCATCAGGCGATTTCAACCTGTCTGTAAACGTACCAGAGCCAACGTCAATCGCTATTATGGGCTTAAGCTTGGTAGGTTTGGCTAGCCTGCGTCGCCGCAAAGCGAAGTAAGCTGTTAGAATCTTTACTCATCAGGGCCGCTAAATTAGGCCCTGAAAGTGATAAATAAATTTGAAGGGCCAGTATGATTTACTGGCCCTTTTTGTATCTGGCGTTACTCACTGCTTTCAATAACCGCTTGGCAGTAAACGGCTTACTAATATAATCATCCATGCCCGCTGCTTCACAACGCTCTCTATCACCTTTCATGGCATTCGCTGTTAGCGCAATAATAGGTACTTCTGTATATCGCTCACCGGCTTCACCTGCGCGGATGCGCCGTGTGGTCTCAAAGCCATCCATTTTTGGCATGTGGCAGTCCATTAAAATCACATCGAACTGCACTTTAAGTCGTTTCAGTGCTTCCAGCGCTTCTACACCGTTTTTGGCGGTGAGCGTTTTGTGTTCGCTTAAATGTTCCCGGGCGATAAGCTGATTAATCTCGTTGTCTTCCACAATCAGTATGCGGCTGGGTTGTAGCGTAGCTTCTGGCTCGCTGTGTTTAGTTGTGTCTGGCGAGGCAATGTACGCTTCGTATGCGGGTCTGGAAACGGCTACGGTGAACAAGAATTTACTGCCTTCGTCTTTGCGACTTTGAACGGTGAGGTCGCCTTGCATAAGGCGGCAGAGTTGCCTGCTGATAGAAAGGCCCAATCCCGTACCACCAAATTTTCGGGTGGTTGATGTATCTTCCTGCTGAAACACCTCAAAGATGCTGTCGAGGTTGCCTTCATCTATGCCGATGCCGCTGTCTTGCACAAAACCCTGTAACTGCCATTGTTCGCTGCTTGTTTCTACAAGACTCACTGAAAGTAAAATGCTGCCGTTCTGGGTAAATTTAACCGCATTGCTTAACAGGTTACTCAATACCTGACGCAACCGCACGGGGTCGCCTTGCACCATCACATGCTCGGCCAGCTCGGTATCCAAATTAAGCTGTAGGCCCTTTTCATCACTGCTGATGCTGAACTGTTCGTACAAGGTTTCTAGCAGCAAGGGCAGGTTATAGGGCACATTTTCCAGCTTAAGTTGTCCTGCTTCAATTTTTGAGAAGTCGAGAATGTCATCCACAATGTGCTGTAAGTTGCGAATGCTCTCATCGGCCAGGCCAACATAATGCTGTTGCGTTTTATCCAGCGCGGTTTTGCTTACCAGTTGCAACGCACCCGATACACCATGCAAAGGTGTGCGTACCTCATGCGACATGCTGGCAAGAAAGCTCGATTTCAGCCGGGCAGATTCTTCCGCGCGTAAACGGGCTTCTTCGAGAAACTGCTGTCCTTGCTCCCGCTCGGTTACATCCTGAAAGAAGGCAACGAAGTGCTCCAACTCACCTTCGTTAAACACGGGGGTGAGTATTACCTGAATATACAGTGGCGTTTTGTTTTTGCGATAGCACAGCAAGGTTTCATCGCAAGCGGTACCTTGTTGTAACGCCGTTTTTATCTTGTCGGCTTTTTCTGGTACAGCTTCCAGTTCCCTCATCAGTAAGAAGGTATGATGCAAGGTCTCATCTTCTTTGAAACCCGTTACCCGACTGAAATGGGGGTTGGCGTAAATAACGGGAAAGCCCTTTTTCTTCGCATCGGCAATAAGAATGGGCACAGTAGCGGCTTTAATAGCGTGATTAATTACGTTAATCCGCTTCTCTAATACCCGTTGCTTGGAAACGTCGTTGCCTACCAGAATGGTACCTACTTGCATGCGGTTGTCGTCGAGCAAGGGCAGGGCAGTCCAGTTTATGATAACCGGTGCTTTTTCGCTTAGTGAGGCGTAGGTGCGTTGCAGGCTTTTCGTATTGCCCGAAAGCCGGTTCTTCACGCTCACGATCTGCGATTCGTTCAGGTCGTAATACAGGATGTACTGATTAAAGGCGCGGTTCGCGAGGATCTTATTGCTGTCTGAGTCCAATACCACCAAGATCTCTTCCAGCGAATCGATAGCGTTCGAAAATTGCCGGTTTGAAAGGGTGATGGAGCTGATATTGTTTACTAACGCATTAAACGCTTCCCTGATTTCAGCCAGTTCCTGCGCTTCTTCAATTCGGTCTTCCGCAGATTGGGGCTGACGGCGGGTTGCACTTTGCTGAATATCGTCGTGCAACCCACGCAGGGTAGAGGCACTAAGACGTGCTGCCCGGTTTGTGGCGTAATAACTAATTACAATCGCCATGCTTAAGGTTATGAGTATGGCGGGGATCAGCCACAAAACGTTGGAATAGGCATCTAATGCGGGCGCTTGGCTAATGAGCGTGAGGCCTTGCCATTCGGTTTCCTGTGATGTCCAGTATTCGTATTTTTGCTGGTCGAAGTGAGTATTTACCTTGAAGAAATCTGGGTGGCTTGAAAACAGTATTTTGCCCTGGCTATCTACAATGAGTTGATATGCGGTAGTGTCTCTTTCGTAAATGAGTTCCTGAAATGACGGGATATAAAGGGCCAGTGCGCCTTCTGCTGCGCCTGCAATTAATACCGGCACGGCAATTAACACACCGTCTTCGGTAATTTGCCGATAGGAATTCGATTGTTGCAGTACGGTTTCTTGCCAACTGTTCGCCATTGAAGCGGACATCGGCTGGTTACTGTGGGTTTCGATGAGCAAAGTGCCATCAAATTCGAAAAGCCCTAAGCTATAAACTTTTGCCCGGGTAAAACGCAGCGAACCAAAAAACACCGGCAGATAATTTTTCCGCTGCTGAATATCTATCAAGCTGTTGATCAACAAGTCGTTGGCGGCAATCCCTTCCATCAACTGCTGGGTATTATCCAGGGTAATCATTAAATCCTGCTTGAGATATTGCAGGTTAGTTTGCTGCTCTGTTTTTATTTGATTTTTTGCAACGTAAAAAATGCACAGACACAGAATAACGCTGATAACACTCAACGCGGTTAACAGGCGAGGTAGAATATAACGTTGTAGTTGGTGATAAAGAGTCGGGCGCGCAGTCACGGTTGTGCAGACAAAGGAACGAGATGTCCGTTCTCATTAAAAGTTGTCATAAAATAATCCTCAGCCAGAAGCGCATCATGGAAGCTCGGGGAGAACGCCGGCGCGTAACGTTTTACCGCGCCTTCTAACGGTGGCAGATTTTCCAGTGCATGTCGAATTTTATCTGGATCGGCGGTGCCAGCTTGCTCGGTGGCCTTGGCCAGCAGGTGCACTAAATCGTAGCTATGTGCCACGCCAACCACGGCGGGTACGGCGGACTCCGTCGTTTCTCCGTTTCTGCGTTGGTACTCGTTAAACAGGTAAGTCGCTTTTGTGTTCTTTTGCTGTAAAAAGCTAAATGTTTGGATAACCGAGATATCCAGTTGGCTCAGGTTTTCCAAACCGGTTAGCGCAACAAAATCTCCACCGGCTAAACCCCAGTGAGCGATTACTGGTAAGTTAACCGCTTGCTTCGCAATGAGGGTTTTGGCAACGACGGCAGATTCAGGGGCATTAGCTACTAATATAATTGCCTCAGCACCCGATTCGATGATCGATTGCACTTCAGTATCAAAATTATCCTGTCGCCAGTTAATCCATTGGGTATTAACGATATTCAGCCCGTATTCGCCAGCCGCTTTGGTTAACGAGCTTTGATTTGAACGCCCCCAGCCCGTACGTTCCAATACCAGCGCGACCCGCTTTATGTTTCGCTCGCTGGCATGACGAATAAGCACCTGACCGGCTTCTTGGTCACGAATTGATACGCGAAAAACATTATTGGGCGTGAAGTTATTATCGACAATGGTTGTGCCGGCGGCCCAGGGGATCATGAACAATAAATTGTGCTGATGAATCTTTTCCAGTTCAGCCAGGGCCACAGGCGTGTGTACGCCACCAAATACGGCAAGTAATTGCTTGTGGTCTGCCAGGTTTTCGATGTTGCGAACGCCTCGCGCCGGATTCCCACGATGGTCACGTAATACCAGCTCCAGTTGTTTGCCTAGCACGCCGCCTTGCTGGTTAATTTCGTCAATGGCGATTTCCATACCCTCACGAATAGCAAAGCCACCTTCAACGGCCACGGCGCTTAAGTCGGCATCGAGGGCGAGGGTCAGTTTGTCAGTCGTCTCATTCGCTGCATTTTCATTCGTAGCAAAGGCAACGGTGGAGTATACCGTTAGCGTAGCGATCAGCAGTAGAAGGGGGCGGAACGTGTTCATTGAAATCTAATAACTTTCTTCATTGGCTCAAGACACGCTAAATAGTAGTGGCTTACGGTAATTCTGCAATTAGACAAAGGATGGGGGAATTTACAGCAATAAAAACTTGCACCTTTTCCCATAGGCACTTAGTTTTAAGGTATGAATAATCAATAACCTGAAGCGTGTCTATCATTCAGCCTCCTACCATTCTTGATGTTGAAGCCAGTGGCTTTGGCAGTGACAGTTTTCCCATTGAAATTGGTGTTAAGCGTGCCGATGGGGCGCGGTTTTGTCGATTGATTAAGCCATATCCGGGGTGGCACCATTGGAGTTCCGAAGCCGAAGCGTTGCACGGTATTAGCCGCAAACAACTGGAGAAATACGGGCAATCCGGTATTGAGGTGTGCAAACAGTTAAATGCGTTCATGGGCAAACACGTCGCCTATTCAGATGGTTGGGTGGTCGACTATCCTTGGCTAATTAATCTTTATGCTGAGGCCGGCGTGTTAATGACCTTCAAGCTCAGTGCGCTGGAATATATATTGTCAGAAACTCAGATGGAGCACTGGCACGCCACTAAGCAGACGCTGATGGAAGCGAACAGTGTTTCCAGACATCGCGCCAGCGTAGATGCGGAACTTATTCAGCAAACCTACATTTCCACGGCGTCGCTGCCGGCCTTGGCAGAACGCTAGAACAGCTTAAAACCTTTTAGAAATAATATTGCACGCCCAGTAGCAACGAACTGATATCGGTATCGCTCACTTCGCGATATTGTAATTCTACGGCCATTTTCACTGAATCAAGCTCGCCAATTTGCCAGCCGACGCTGGCTGCCGTACCGGCATTGTAAGGTACATAAAGCCACTCAGAATAGGCGGCCTGGGTATCGTTACTGGTTTGCAAAGCGGCGAAGATGCGCTGGGTTGAGTTTTTCAGGATCATCCGGCTGGCGGAAACCCGCACTGAGTCTACCGACTGGTAAGAGGTAATGCTGTCTACCCATTGGTCGTGATAAGGCATTTCGCGATTGTAGCGCACACCAAATTGCCACTTAGGCAGGCGCTTGCTCTGAAAAGAAATCTCAGATTGATAGGGGGAAGCGACGAAGGCAGTTTTACTTTCTTTTTCTGCCAGCAACGAATCTTCTGCGGCCAGGGCGGACGCAGATAACATCATCAACAAACTCACTCGCCAGAATGTTTTCATGGCTAGGATTCCTGTGTGTGCCTGAGTCTGCTGCCCAGTTAAAAGTTGAAGTGTGAGTATCTTATACTTAAGTGTAGTCTTTATGGATGAAGAAAATAGTAAATTTGCTAAATAATCTTTAAATTTTTTTAGGACGGCTGATTTTAAATACAAAAAAACGAGTGTCAGGAACACTCGTTTTTTTCATTTAAAAGGATGAACCGTTTAAACAGACGCTTTCAGTGCTGCTGCTTTGTCGGTAGCTTCCCATGGGAATTCATCACGACCGAAGTGACCATAAGCCGCTGTAGGACGATAAATTGGGCGCTCAAGATCCAGCATCTTGATAAGGCCATAAGGGCGCAAATCGAAGTGTTCACGCACCAATGCAACCAGCGTTTTCTCGTCAACCACGCCAGTACCAAAGGTTTCGATACTGATAGACGTTGGCTCGGCAACACCGATAGCGTAAGAAACCTGAATTTCACAACGCTTGGCTAATCCTGCTGCAACGATGTTTTTCGCCACATAACGACCGGCATAGGCTGCTGAGCGGTCTACTTTTGATGGATCTTTACCAGAGAATGCACCACCACCGTGACGGGCCATGCCGCCGTAGGTGTCTACGATAATCTTACGGCCAGTTAAACCACAGTCGCCCATAGGGCCACCGATAACAAAACGACCGGTAGGGTTAATGTGGAACTGGGTGTCTTTTGTCAGCCATTCAGCAGGCAGAACTGGCTTAATCACTTCTTCCATTACTGCTTCGCGAAGCTGCTCGGTAGAAACGGTTTCGTTGTGCTGGGTAGACAGTACAACCGCATCAATACCTACTGGCTTGTCGTTTTCGTAAACGAAGGTTACCTGGCTTTTCGCATCTGGACGCAGAAAATCAAGCTTGCCGTTTTTACGTACTTCAGCCTGTTTTTGTACCAGACGGTGAGCATACGTAATTGGCGCAGGCATGAGTACGTCAGTTTCATCGCTGGCGTAACCGAACATTAAGCCTTGGTCACCGGCACCTTGTTCTTCAGGACGTGCACGGTCTACACCCTGATTAATGTCGGGCGATTGTTTACCAATGGCGTTTAAAACCGCACATGACTCGGCATCGAAGCCTACGTCAGAGTGATTGTAACCAATTTCTTTAACGGTTTGACGGGTAAGTTCTTCAATGTCTACCCATGCAGATGTGGTGATCTCACCACCTACCAAAACCATACCAGTTTTGACATATGTTTCGCAGGCAACCCGTGCTTTGGGATCCTGTTCTAATATGGCATCGAGCACAGCATCTGAAATCTGATCGGCAATTTTATCCGGATGTCCTTCAGAGACAGATTCCGATGTGAAAAGGCGTGCGGCCATAAATCCTCCGTTATTCTGGGGTTTACCAAATCATCTTTATATTAAAGGTTGCTGATGATTGGTTGGGTATATTCAATTGCCCGCTGGTATAAAACGCAGTCGGACTATGATTCACATTGTACCGAGACTGGGTAAAAATACCATCTTTACTTCTGGACGTCTAAAAGTCTATTTGTTACGTTTCGTTGACAGCAATGGTTCGTTGTTACGTAAATTATGTTGATATCGATTCAAATAACCAGATTCGATAAGTATAGACGGCATAAAACACATTGAACTGGTTTTATGCTTAGGTAAGAATAGTTGCCACTATTTTATTCATTATTATTGGCAGCAGGACGACCACTCGTTTCCGGAGCACGCTCCGGGTTGTCAAAAATTGTAGTTATTAGCCAATATCAAAGGAGTTAGCATGCCAACTCGTCGTGAACTCGCTAATGCCATACGTGCATTAAGTATGGATGCTGTTCAGAAAGCTAAATCAGGTCACCCAGGTGCCCCAATGGGAATGGCAGACATCGCGCAAGTTCTGTGGTGCGATTATCTGTCACACAACCCTTCCAACCCGAACTGGGCTAACCGCGACCGCTTTGTGCTTTCAAACGGCCACGGCTCTATGCTGCTCTACTCATTGCTGCACCTCACAGGTTACGAGTTGCCGCTGGAAGAACTGAAGAATTTCCGTCAGTTACATTCAAAAACGCCAGGTCACCCTGAGTACGGCTATGCACCGGGCGTAGAAACCACCACAGGTCCGTTAGGTCAGGGTATCAGCAACGCGGTAGGTATGGCGCTGGCTGAAAAAGTACTGGCTGCACAGTTTAACCAAGATGGTCACGACATCGTCGACCACTACACCTACACCTTCTTAGGCGACGGCTGTTTGATGGAAGGTATCTCTCACGAAACCTGTTCACTGGCTGGTACGCTGGGCTTAGGCAAGCTGATTGCGTTCTACGATGACAACGGTATTTCTATCGACGGTGAAGTAGAAGGCTGGTTCACCGACGACACAGTAAAACGTTTTGAATCTTACGGCTGGCAAGTGATTGCGGGCGTTGATGGTCACGATCCTGAGCAAATTCGCTCGGCAGTAGAAGCGGCCCGCGCGAACACTACCCAACCTACGCTGATTTGCTGCAAAACCATCATTGGTTTTGGTTCGCCTAACAAGCAAGGTAAAGAAGATTGTCACGGTGCACCGCTGGGTGATGATGAAATTGCATTAACCCGCAAAGAGCTGAACTGGGACCATGGTCCGTTTGAAGTACCAGCAGACATTTACGCTGAGTGGGATGGCAAGGAAAAAGGTAGCGCAGCAGAAGCGAGCTGGAACGAAGCCTTTGCCGCCTACGAAAAAGCGTTCCCTGAACTGGCAGCAGAATTTACCCGTCGTATTAATGGTGACGTGCCGGTTGATTTTGTAGAAAAAGCAGATGCTTACATTGCAGACTTGCAAGCCAACCCTGATGCACCGGCTACCCGTAAAGCGTCGCAAAATGCACTGAACGCCTACGGCCCGTTACTGCCTGAACTGCTGGGTGGCTCTGCTGACCTCGCCGGTTCTAACCTGACAATCTGGTCGGGTTCAAAAGGCGTAGATGCGAAAGACGCGTCTGGTAACTACATCTATTACGGTGTACGTGAATTCGGTATGTCGGCCATGATGAACGGCATTACCTTACACGGCGGCTTCAAGCCTTACGGCGCTACCTTCCTGATGTTTATGGAATATGCCCGTAACGCAGTGCGTATGGCAGCCCTGATGAAAGCGCCTTCGATTTTCGTTTATACCCACGATTCTATTGGTCTGGGCGAAGATGGCCCAACTCACCAACCGGTTGAGCAATTGGTGGCTTTACGTTCTACGCCTAACCTTGACAACTGGCGACCTTGTGACCAGGTTGAGTCTGCAGTGGCCTGGAAAGAGTCGATTCTGCGTAAAGATGGTCCTACCACATTAATTTTCACCCGCCAGGGATTACCGCAGCAAGAACGCTCTGCAGCGCAGGTTGCCGACATCGCTAAAGGTGGTTACATCTTGAAAGATACCGCCGGTACACCTGATGTGCTGCTGATTGGTACAGGCTCAGAAGTACAGCTGGCTGTCGCGGCAGCTGAGAAACTCGCTGAAAGCGGCGTGAAAGCCCGCGTTGTGTCTATGCCTTGTACGGATGCTTTCGACCGTCAAAGTGCCGAGTACAAAGAATCTGTTCTGCCTGCAGCGGTAACGAAACGTGTTGCGGTTGAAGCCTTGGCGAAAGACTCCTGGTACAAGTACGTCGGTTTCGGCGGCGCTATTGTGGGCATGGACACCTTCGGTGAATCTGGCCCAGCAGGCGAACTGTTCAAACACTTCGGCATCACTACCGATGCCGTTGTTGAGGCAGCACAGTCTTTATAACAGTTCGACAACAGGCGGTTTTTTATGGTCCGAGTTGCCATAAATGGTTTTGGCCGCATTGGTCGTAACGTACTTCGCGCCCTGTATGAAACAGGGCGCAATCAGTTGATAAAAGTGGTTGCGATTAATGATCTGGCAGAACCGCAAGGTATTGCCCATCTGCTGAAATACGACACAACCCATGGTCGTTTCGGTTTTGATGTGCATCTTCATGATGATCAGCTTAATGTGGCCGGAGACAGCATCCGGTTGCTGGCTGAACCCGATATCAGCAATCTGCCCTGGCAACAGCTAGGCGTAGACATTGTGCTGGAATGCACCGGTGTGTTTTCTGATCGCGTGGCCGGTCAGGCGCATTTGGATGCGGGGGCAGGGAAGGTACTGTTTTCCCAACCTGGCAGCACTGATCTCGATAACACCATTATCTTCGGTACTAACGAAGAGTCTCTCACTTCTGAACATCGTTTAGTGTCTAACGGCTCCTGTACAACCAACTGCATTGTGCCGGTTATCCAGGCACTGGATAATGCGTTCGGGGTATTAAGCGGAACCATAACCACTATTCACGCTTCCATGCATGATCAGCAGGTTATTGATGCTTACAATAAAGATCTGCGCCGGGCGCGGGCAGCGAGTCAATCAATTATTCCTGTAGATACCCGCCTTGCTGCTGGTATTGAACGTATCTTGCCGAAATTTGCCGGCAAGTTTGAAGCGATTGCAGTACGCGTGCCCACGGTAAACGTCACGGCGATGGATTTAAGTGTTACGCTGGAATCCGAAGTGAACATTTCGGACGTAAACAACGCACTGAAAAAAGCGCGAGAAGGACGACTTTCGGGTATATTAGGTTATTCGGAAGCGCCGTTAGTCTCTGTAGATTTTAATCACGACCCGCATTCATGCATCGTTGATGGCACGCAAACCCGCGTGAGCCACCGACAACTGGTGAAAACACTGGTATGGTGTGACAACGAATGGGGATTCGCGAATCGGATGATTGATACCACGCTGGCTATGTACCAGTCGGGGTGTTGAGGAAAGTAACTGAGTTTTTAAGGGAAAACTATGGCAATTCCAAGCATGCAGGATTTTGCGCTGGATGGACAGCGCGTGTTGATCCGTCAGGATCTGAACGTACCGGTAAAAGACGGTAAAGTCACTTCTGATGCCCGCATCAAGGCATCTATTCCTACTATCAAAGCCGCGCTGGAAGCGGGCGCCGCGGTAATGGTGATGTCTCACCTGGGCCGCCCTGAAGAAGGCAATTACGAAGCAGAATATTCACTGCAGCCTGTGGTTGATTACCTGAACGATGCCCTGGATGTGCCGGTTTCCCTGGTAAAAGACTATCTCGACGGCGTTGAAGTAAAAGCCGGTGAACTGGTTATTCTGGAAAACGTTCGCTTCAACAAGGGCGAAAAGAAAGACGACGAAGCATTATCCAAGCAGTACGCCGCCCTGTGCGACATCTTTGTGATGGACGCATTTGGTACCGCGCACCGCGCCCAGGCATCGACCCACGGTGTAGCAAAGTTTGCACCTAAAGCTTGCGCTGGCCCGCTGCTGGCTGCTGAGCTTGATGCGTTAGGCAAAGCCCTGGACAACCCTAAGCGCCCAATGGTAGCCATTGTTGGTGGTTCTAAAGTATCGACAAAACTCACCGTGCTGAAAACCCTGGCTGAAAAAGTCGACCAGCTTATTGTTGGTGGCGGTATTGCCAATACGTTTATTGCCGCACAGGGCCATAACGTGGGTAAATCACTGGTTGAAATGGACCTGGTTGACGAAGCGAAAGAGTTGATCGCCCAGGCCCAAGCCAACGGCGGTGATATTCCAGTGCCTACCGATGTGATTGTCGGTACGGAGTTCTCTGAATCTACGCCTGCCACGCTAAAAGCGGTAGACCAAATCAGCGACGAAGACATGGTGTTCGATATTGGTCCTCATTCGTCAGCGGCGCTGGAAGAAATCCTCAAAAATGCCGGTACCATTGTTTGGAATGGTCCAGTTGGGGTATTTGAATTCGATCAGTTTGCATCAGGTACCAAGTCGCTGGCTCACGCCATTGCCGACAGCGATGCATTCTCAATTGCTGGTGGTGGCGACACCCTGGCTGCGGTAGATAAGTACGAGATCGCTGATAAGATATCGTATATCTCCACCGGTGGTGGTGCTTTCCTGGAATTCCTGGAAGGCAAAACATTGCCTGCAGTTGCTGTTTTAGAAGAAAAAAACAAATAAGAAACAGCCACTGTGTAACGTAATCGCGTTACCCAATTTGTCGGCGAACAGTGACGTTTGCCGACAATATACTGAAGTCGATTCCGCCTCGTCCGCCCCATTATGTATTTCGGACGCTGCGGAACGCTTGAGTATTTTCCCAACCCTACAGCCGTTGTAATGACGGAAAATAAAAAGGAGTGTTGCTCATGGCATCACAAGCTCAGCAAGCTATGCTGGATAAAATCAAAGTGCAAAAAGGTTTTATTGCCGCGCTGGATCAAAGTGGTGGTAGTACCCCAAAAGCACTGAAACTTTATGGTATTGAACCGTCTGAGTACAGTTCAGATGAGCAAATGTTCGACATGGTTCATGCCATGCGTACCCGCATTATCACCAGCGATGTGTTCAGTGGCGAACGCGTTATTGGTGCAATTCTGTTTGAAAATACACTCGACCGTGACATTGAAGGTATCCCTACAGCGAAATTCCTGTGGGAGAAAAAGCGTATTATTCCATTCCTGAAAGTAGACAAAGGATTGGAAGAAGAAGCGAATGGCGTTCAGCTAATGAAGCCCATGCCTGCGTTGGATGCATTACTGGCGAAAGCCGTGGCACAAGACGTATTCGGTACCAAAATGCGTTCTGTGGTTAAAATGGCTAACCACGAAGGCATCAAGGCGATTGTTGAACAGCAGTTCACCGTGGGTAAGCAAATTATTGCTGCTGGCCTGGTTCCTATTATCGAGCCTGAAGTAGACATTAACAGCCCGCAGAAAGCCGAAGCCGAAGCGCTGCTGAAGCTGGAAATTCTGACCCAGTTAAACCTGCTCGACGAAGGCCAGGAAGTTATGCTTAAGCTGACACTGCCAACGCAAGATAACTTCTATAAAGAGCTGGTGGATCACCCTAAAGTGATTAAAGTAGTGGCGCTTTCAGGTGGTTATAGCCGCGACGAAGCCAACGCGAAACTGGCAGAGAACCAAGGCATTATTGCTTCATTCTCTCGTGCATTGACTGAAGGTGTATCTGCGCAGCAGTCTGATGCTGAGTTTGATAAAACACTCGATGCAGCCATCGAAGGTATTTACCAGGCTTCAAAATCTTAATTCAAATCAAAGCCGACGTGGTTTCGCGTCGGTTTTCTCTCTCCTTCCTTTCCTGTTTATTAAAAACATCCTATACTTTAGTTGTATAATTTATAAATCTATAACGTTATTATTTTACCTTTCGTACAATTCACAATGGAATTGACACACCTATATTCGATGTCTATTGTTTCGGTGTGATCAAAAAGTGATCAGTTAGGTGCGCTAGAAGGCGGTAAATCCCGCCGGAATTGAAGGATCAGTGGTAGTGAACACTTTTGAACAAATCTACTTTTTGATTGGCATTTTGAGCTTGCTGGTCGGCGTAGGTGTCGCGTTCACGTTTGTGTTGCCCGTTCCCTCACAGCGGGTAAAAGCCCAAAGCCCTATTTACGGCCGTCTATTCCTCGTTACGCTATGGTTCGCTTTTCTCGGTATTTGCCTGCAACCATTAGGCTTCCCTCTCGCTAGTGCAGCAACGTTAAATCTCTGTGTGTTGCTAGCCATGTACATGTTGTATCTCACCGTACTCAAACGCTACGGACAGGTTTTAACCCACAAGCAAATTGCGATGATCATTCTGCACCTAGTATTTTGCGAAGCCTTATCGTTATATTTCTATTTGGGTAATAACCAGCTATTAATTCGTGAAATGCTGGTGTCGATTTGTGTGCTTATTCCTCTTGGTTTAACCTTGCGTCTGATTTACCAAAATATTCCCGACAACCGCGGCGGCGATGAAATGATTTTTATCGTCGTGTCACTTACCACCATTGGCGTGGTGTTTGGGGTGCCTTTTTATCGCATGTGGTTGGAGCCGGGAGAGCCGGTGGGTACGGAAGTGGCTTTTGTTGCCATATTCATGCTTTGCTTGTTGTTTATGCTGGGTTTTCCCGCCAGCCTGATGCAATCTTTATTTATTCGGCTGAGTACGCAGGCCTACATTGATGCGCTTACAGGCGCTAAAAACCGCCACTATCTCTATCGCGAATCCGTTCGCATGTTAGCTCACGCCCAGCGCCATGAGCAGCATTTTTCAGTTGTGGTTTGTGATATCGACTTCTTCAAAAAAGTGAATGATCAGCACGGCCACCCAGCAGGAGATGAAGCGCTCAAGCAATTTGCTCACATCATCAGTGATTTATTACGCAGCGGCGATACACTGGTTCGTATGGGGGGAGAAGAGTTTCTTATCGTATTACCTAACGCCGACATTCAGCAAGCGTCTACCATGGCCCAACGGCTTTGCGACGAGGTAAGAGATGCGGAGATCAAGGTAGAAAACACCACATTGAAGCTCACTGCGTCTTTTGGGGTAGCAAGCCTGAACGCAGATGACACCATCTTCGACGGCATCCGCCAGGCAGACGAAGCGCTATATCGCGCTAAAGCATCAGGCCGCGACCAGGTAAAACGCGCACAGAGCTAATACAAAGCACTGTCGGTTGTTAGGAGTATTGGTACTTCGGAAAAGGCGTAAACCCTTCTGGCCAGGGAGCGGAATTGCCTTCGCGAACACGGCGTAAACCCATCCATGGGGCCTCGGCTGCCGCTTCCCTGCGGCAGACGGTTCGCTCAGGCAACACCGCCCCCTGTCCGCGGGTTTACTGTTCCGAAGTCCCAATACTCCCACACGCCGGCGCGGGCTTTACCGCGAGCGATAGGGCGCTACTCGGCAGCCGATTCAGCTTCTTCGATGTTCAGCGTTAAGTCTATTGCCTTCCAGTATTGTACTTCCTGTTGGAGGTCAGCACTCATAATGGGGCGGCTTTCTTTCCAGCCTGCCGGGAAGGTGAGGGTGAGACTGTTTTTACTGGTGGTTACGTTCAGTTCGGGTAGAAACGATTCCTGACGTTTTATGTTCAACATCGCGCCTAAACGGAGTAAGGCGATGGCACGTTTTACTGCGCTGCTGTCGAACAGCTGAAATTCTGGAATTTCCGCAGATTTAATTTTCTTGCGATGAAAACGCACCAGCGTCGCTAGCAACTCTTGTTGCTCCTGGGTGAATCCAGGCATGTCTACGTTCGACAACACATAGGCCGAATGACGTTGAACGCCACGAGAGTTAATTTGAATACCCACTTCGTGAAGCAACGATGCCCAACCCAACATAGCGCGGAAATCTTTGTTTTTGAACTTCCAGTCTCCCACCACCTGATCGTACAGGTTTAATGTGGTCGCCAGAACCATGTTTGCCTGAGTGGTATCTACATCGTAACGGGTAGCTAAACTTTTCGCTGTGCGCTCACGAATGTCAGAGTGCTTTAGCTCGTCTTCCATTTGGTACAGCACACCTTCACGCAATGCGGCGGGCGAGTACACCAGTTCGCTAATGTCCAGCGCTTCGAAAATACCAATCAGAATAGCCAAACCACCGGCGATAACGCCCTGACGATCTTCACTGATTTCAGGCATGGTGAGTTTATCGATGTGGCCTGCGTCGATGAAACTCTTCATTACGTTACGCAGGCTCTTTAGTGTGACCGGCTCGTCGTGACCGTTAGATTTATCGCGCTGGGCCAAATTGAACAGCGTTTTAATGGTGCCCGACGTGCCAATGCACTGAGTCCAACCGAGATGCTTGTAGCGGTTCTCAATCAATTCCAGTTCCTGCTTGGCGGCTGTAATGGCGCGATTGAAGGTTTTTGCTTTCAGCTCGCCGTCGGCAAAGAAACGGTTGGTGTAGCTTACGCAGCCCATTTGCAATGAGCGACAAATTAGCGGGTCGAAGCCTTCGCCGATAACGAACTCGGTGGAACCACCACCAATGTCTGCTACCAGGCGGCGGCCATCGCTGTGATTCGTATGTGCCACGCCGGAGTAAATTAAACGGGCTTCTTCCACACCGGAAATGACTTCGATAGGGTAGGGCAAGACTTCCCGGGCGGCATTAATGAAGGTGCGCGCGTTAACGGCTTTCCGCAAGGTATGGGTAGCCACAATACGTACGGAATCTGGTTCAAATCCGTTTAGGCTGGTCGCAACCAGCTCCAGCATTTTCAGGCCCCGTTCGATAGCTTCATCCGACAAGACGTTATCTTCGCCAAGCCCGGCTGCTAGCCTGACTTTTTCTTTCAAACGGTGAAGAATTTGTACCGAGCCCGCATTAATGCGGGCTACAACCAGGTGGAAGCTGTTGGAGCCAATGTCCAGTGCCGCAACTTTGGTGGTGTCGCGGCTTTCTACAGCGTCAAAAACGGATTCGGTGGGGCTCAAATAGATTACTCATCTTCAAGACGCTTCAGGTAGTCATAAATTTCTATCTGTGAGCGTAGTTTTTTACGGTTACCTCGACGAACGTACTTATTCGTCTGGTCCTTGTCAATGATGCGTGCTTTTAGTGTGTCTTTGAACTGCAGTTCCAGAATATCTACGATCTGCTGTTGTAAGCGTTTATCGTACACCGGGCAACCTACTTCAATACGGTTGTCCATGTTACGTGTCATCCAGTCTGCAGAGGAAATGAAGACTTTTCTGTCGCCGCCACCTTCGAACACCATCACGCGAGGGTGCTCCAGGAAACGGTCGACAATAGACGTAATGGTGATGTTTTCGCTGATCCCCGGTAAGCCCGGCACCAACGAACACATACCGCGTACAATACCGCGAATTTTCATACCCGCCTGGCTGGCACGGTACAAATCGTCGATAAGTTCTTTATCTACCAGGTTATTAATCTTAAAGGTGATTTGGGCTTTATGGCCCTCTTTCAGATACTGAATTTCCTGACGGATCAACGACTGGATCTTGGTACGGCTGTTCAGCGGCGAAATTTGCAGATGCTGGAATTTATACCGGCGATACGGATATTGGATTAAATCGAACACGCTCGCTGCTTCTTCTGCCAGCTCCTGATTACGGGTAAACAGGCTGAAGTCAGTATAGATTTTAGCGGTTTTCTCGTTAAAGTTACCGGTACCGAAATGGGCATAGTTCACCAGCGAACCGCGTTCTTCCCGTGCGACGATACACACTTTACTGTGGATCTTCAGGGTAGGTACACCAAGCACAACGCGAATACCTGCATCGGTCATCCGGCGCGACCATTCAATATTGGCTTCTTCGTCAAAACGTGCGCGAAGCTCTACCACTACCGTTACTTTCTTACCGTTATCAACCGCATCTATCAGCGAGTTTACAATGCGCGAGTTGCTGGCCACACGGTAAATATTAATGCGGATGGATTTAACGCTGGGGTCGAAAGCGGCCTGACGGAGAAACTCGGTAAAATGCAGGAAGCGGTGATACGGGTAGTACAACAGAATGTCGTGCGCCGTGATGGCGTCGAACACGGTGTTGTAGCTCGAAAAGGTTTTGGTATCGATGGCCGGTAATTTGGGGTTTTCCAAATACTCACGACCCACATTAGGGAACCCAATGAAGTCTTTAAAGTTGCGGTAATGCCCCGCAGCGTGCATGGTGTCGAGCTTAGTTACTTTCAGGCGTTTACGTAAATCCAGTACCATGTCTTCAGGCATTGCATGGTCGTAAATTACCCGCACCGGCTCGGCAATAAGACGCTGCTTCATACTTTCAGACATCTTATCCATGTAGCTTTCATCAATTTCATCGTTGATGGAGTACTCGGAGTCACGGGTCATTTTAAACGAATAGGCTTCCAGCGAATCATATTTAATGAAACCGCGGAAAATTTCTTCCAGACACAGTTGAATAATGTCATCCAGCAGAATGATGTGCTTCTTCTTACGGCTGCGCTCGGGTGGAATAACCACGAAGCGGGAGGTTTCGCTGGTAGGCACTTGCACTACGGCATAGCGGGTATTGCGGCCTTCACGACGAATCGCCACATAAAGATAAACAGACGTGCCGTTCAGACGACTCAGCAGGTCAGTTTTCTTTTCAATGAGAATAGGGGCGATGTGGCGCAGAATTTTGTTCACGAACAAATTGCGTAACCACACTTTCTGGTAGTCGTTTAGTTCGTCTTTGCGCACGATGAAGATATTGTATCGCGCCAGGGCTTTTACCACGTCTTTGTGGATCTCATCGAACTTGCTAGACAGATGCACCACTTTTTTCTGAATGGCTTCCATCAACAACATCAGTTTAGATGCTTCTTCTTCACTACCGTTTTCTTCGGCAATGGTGATTTGTCTTTTTACATCAGCGGCACGAACGCGGTAAAACTCGTCCAGGTTATTAGAGTAAATACCCAGAAAACGAATGCGCTCAACCGCAGGATTATTTTTGTCAGCCGCTTCCTGTAACACCCTTTCATTGAAGGCCAGCCAGCTAAGTTCTTTCGGGTAGTAGAGTTCGTTGTAATCCATACGTCGCAGTTTTTTCTATCTAAAAAATTTGCAAAGCCTGCCATTTATCCGTGACAACCATGTGACAGGCGGGGGAAAGCGGGTTATACGCTGGTGGTGATATCTACCACTAAATCATTTGCAATACTTTCCAGCGAGGTTTGCAGTGCGCTGTCGTCGAAGTCTTCAGGTACCGCAATGGTCGCTTTGGCTTTAAACATCATGCTGCCCCAGGCCGGCGCGCTTTCACATCGGCTATCGAAAGACACAATATTCAGGTTGAACTGGTTTAGAATATTTGTCAGTTCCTGTACGATGCCGGGCTTATCGTTACCCATAATGGCAACGCTTAAGGTTTCGCTAAAGGTTTTCTCATTGTCGGCCACCGATACCGATTGTACGGTAAGGTCGGGCAAATCGTTGAGTGCAGATACCAGGGCGTCGTGTTTGTCGGCCGGTACGTGCACTTCCACAAAACCGGTGAATAAACCCGCCATATGAGCAAAACTACTGCCCAGCCAGTTGGCATCGTGACGATAAACACATTTGGCAAGCGCATCTACCAGACCTGGTTTGTCCTTGCCCATGATGGTAATGATCAGAGGTTGCATATCGCACTCCTGTTTTTAATGATGGCACCCGGCAACGGTGCTGAAGGTTGAAGGCCACGGGGCCTGCGATTTTCCACTTGATTAGCAGTATTAAAATAACACATGATTGGCAACCAACCCTATCTGATCTTTGAAAAATCAGGCAAAAGTTGCTTTTAACAATATGAAGTCACCTGTGGACAAACAAATCATAAAAAGGCA
Organism: Alteromonas confluentis; assembly: GCF_001757105.1. Classification (GTDB taxonomy): domain Bacteria; phylum Pseudomonadota; class Gammaproteobacteria; order Enterobacterales; family Alteromonadaceae; genus Alteromonas; species Alteromonas confluentis. The sequence continues at coordinate 540,083 of NZ_MDHN01000041.1, read as the reverse complement.
GCGCAAAGATAAGCGCCTGAAAGTCACCGTGACGCTTTTCGGCGGGCTGGTGCTTTTCACATTGGTGTTGTTAATTTCTCACCTGATTTCCCAGGCAATGCCGCTGGCGATGTCGCCGTCGTTATCGGAAGTGTCCTCGCCCGAATTTAATGAAGCCCAGAAAAGTCAGGGGTTGTCGGTACTGTCTGCCGGTGATCTCATGGAAGGTCAGCCACTGCTAGCGCGAACAGAGGATTGTCGGGTTCGCATGCTGAATCTGAATAAGGCCGAAACGGGGTTTGCGTCGTTTCACGATTACATTCGGCCTTGCGACCACAGCACGGCGGTGGTCAGTGAAAAAGAACAACATTATATTGCAGATATCTCTGGTTCTGGCCAGGTGAGGGTGGTCGATGTGCAGTCTATTGCCATGACACAGTCGCCTTTGCTAACCGGTGCCGAGCCGAAAGCCTTGGGCGCGGGCTTAATCAGCTTTGCGTTGCCCGAAGCGGTATGGCTGGCGCAGCAGTCCTGGCAGGTTTATCCGGGCGAACGCTGGATTGTGGCAAAGGTTGTTACCGACTCTCAAACGTTTGTTCGCTGGGTTAATCGCGCGAATCCTACCCGCATTATCGATTTCTCTTTCTCGCCTCGCGCCATGGTATTGCCATTGCCTGGGGCGGCATTAACGTTAACGTTCGAAAAAGGGTTACTTACCCAGCAACCGCTGGATGGTGTTGCCAACGACTCGCTCACCAAAGAAAGTATTGTGTGGTGGCAAAGCCTACCAAAAGATCGCACGCTACTAACGGCATCAGACAATGGCCTACTCACCCGTTGGATTCTGCGTAACAACAACGGGCAAATGACGTTTTATCCTACCTGGACCATTCCCTTCGACGACTATCAAACGCCTGTTGATGTGAGTGTTCATGCCACGTCGGATGCTTTGGCAATATTAACTTCTGCCAGTAAGTTAGTACTTATGAACCGGGTAACCGGAGAAGTCGTGAGTGCCACTAGCCTTGAGGTGCCGCGCAGCTCATTGAGTTGGTATGGACGGCGTTTATATCTGGCGTCAGAAACTGGTGTCAGCATTCAGAAAGTAAACTGGCTAAGTGGCGTGACTACCTGGGCCTCGTTGTTCCAGCCGCAGGAATACGAAGGCTATCAACAAGCCGATACCGTATGGCAAACCACCAGTGGTTCCGATTATCAGGAAACGAAATACAGTCTGGTGCCGTTACTTATCGGTAGTCTTAAAGCGTCGGTACTGGCGTTAATGATAGCCATACCGGTGGCTGTTGGGGCGGCCATTTACTCGGCCTACTTCTCTGAAGCACGGTTGCGCCATTGGCTGAAGCCCGCGCTTGAGATGTTAGAAGCCGTGCCTTCTGTACTCATTGGTTTTGTGGCTGCCATCTGGTTGGCACCCATGGCTGAGCGGGTGTTGTTTTCCTTTGGTTTCTTTTTAATTGTAGTGCCGGTGATTTTGTTTGTCGCCGCGTTGTTTCAATATCGTATTGCTAGAAAGTTTCCACCGGTGTTGCGCCGGGGCACCGAGCTCATTGTGCTACCCTTGTTACTGCTCGCCTTGGGTTACGTGAGTATGCAGTGGGCACCAGACTGGATATTTACTCTAACCGGTGTGGATTCCCTCACTGCGCTGTCTACTTCGTCGGAAACGCCTATTGGCAAAACCACCATCGTAGTGGCGCTAGCGCTGGGTGTGGCGATTTCTCCCACCATTTATTCGTTGGCAGAAGATGCCATCAGTGGCGTACCCGATTACCTGAAACATGCCTCGTTTGCACTGGGCGCAACCCGGTTACAAACGCTGCATCACGTGGTACTCAAAATGGCTATGCCGGGCATTCTTGCGGCTATCATGTTGGGCTTCGGCCGGGCGTTTGGCGAAACCATGATTGTGCTTATGGTTACCGGCAACACGCCCATCTCCGACTGGCACCTTCTCGAAGGTTTGCGGGCACTTACTGCCAACCTGGCCATTGAACTGCCAGAGACCGACGTAAACAGTGTGCATTATCAAATCTTATTCTTTACCGCTTGTATTCTGTTTGGATTTACCTTTGTGGTAAACACGCTGGCAGAGTTATTACGCCAACGTCTCAGAGTGAACGCCCGTCATGATTAAAACCAGGATTGAAGCCATCATGAACCCGGCGCAGCGGCAGTCGTTCGTCATCAGCTTTACGGCGTTTCTGTCAACCTTGTTGCTGTTAGCGCTGGTGTCGGTGCTGGCACTGATCATTTACCGTGGTGTGGCTTATTTCTGGCCTGCGCCTGTGTACTCGTTAACCTTTGTAGATGACCAGACTGAGCAGGCCAAAGCCGTTTATGCCCGGGTATTCAGCGAATTTCACGATCAGGGCGACGCGGTGAGGTTGGTGGTGTACTCCAGCAGTGACGCGCCCCACGGCACACAAGCTCTTATCGATGAAGACCGTATTCTTACGCTGGTAGAGTCGGTAAACAGCGCCGATATTACCTTGAATGATGGCTTATCAGTGTTGGGGGTACCGGTACAAATTCGCGCGTCAGACAATGTTCGATACTCTGAGCAGGCCTATGCGTCGGTTGCAGAGAAGGTAAGCAGTATTGAGCAGCAAATTGAAGATATCCGCACCCGCTGGCTAAGCGCTATTCACCAAAAGTTATCTGAACTGGACGTACGTGGTGTAGCCATGGATGCCCCTGCCAGAGAAAAGCTCAACGATGCGTTCAGGCAATGGCAGAACAAGATCATTAAACTGGAAGATCAGCGCGACAATTACACCCTGAAAATCGCCATGGCCGATGGCACAACTCTGTCGGTACCGGTGGCTAGCATTGAAGAGATTGTGTTTCCCGGACAACTTGGTGTGTGGGGGAAAGTTGGCGTCACGTTCGGTCATATCGGGCAGTTTCTTATTCAGTCACCCAAGCAAGCCAACACTGCAGGCGGTGTGTTTCCCGCTTTGTTTGGTACGGTGATGATGGTATTTATCATGACCATTATCGTCACACCGTTTGGCGTGCTCGCTGCGGTTTACCTGAATGAATACGCGCCTGACAACCTGCTTACCGCCATTATTCGTATTAGCGTGTCGAACATGGCCGGCGTGCCTTCCATTGTTTACGGAGTGTTTGGTCTGGGTTTCTTTGTGTATGTGGTGGGCGGCAATATCGATGCGCTGTTTTTTGCCGATACGCTGCCCGCGCCAACCTTAGGAACACCGGGATTATTCTGGGCTGCCATGACCATGGCAATCCTTACACTTCCCGTTGTGATTGTTGCCACCGAAGAAGGTTTGCGGCGGGTGCCTAATGGATTACGGGCGGGCAGTTATGCGCTCGGGGCCACGAAAGCAGAAACGATTTTGCACACCGTGCTGCCCATGGCCTCTCCGGGTATTATGACAGGCGTGATTCTGGCGATTGCACGTGCCGCAGGTGAAGTAGCCCCGCTCATGCTGGTGGGCGCAGTGAAGTTTGCGCCAAACCTGCCGTTAGACACCGAGTTTCCTTACATGCACCTCGACCGGCAGTTTATGCACTTAGGTGTACTGATTTATGATGGCGCGTTCCACAGTCAAACCGATGCGGAAGGGGCGTCTATGATGTTTGCTACCTGCTTATTGTTGCTGCTGGTGGTATTGGTGCTTAATATTCTGGCTGTGCTGCTGCGGGCGCGGCTGCGTAAACGTTATCTCACAAACTGAGAATTTTATGCTGAAGCTATTTGAACACGAAACGCTGGATGTACAGAACCTCAGTGAAGAGGAAACGGCTATCCGGGTTGAAAAACTTAACCTGCAGTTCGGGCAAAAGCACGTGCTTCACAATATCAGTATGCGGATACCGAAGAACCGTATCACTTCGCTGATTGGCCAAAGTGGTTGCGGCAAGTCTACTTTGATTAGCTGTTTTAATCGCATGAACGATCTGGCCCCGGATTGCCGTTACGACGGCAGTATTTTCATTGGTGGCCGCGATATTAACCGCCGCAAAGAAAATGTGTCGCAGCTGCGGACCCAGGTAGGCATGGTGTTTCAGCGGCCAAATCCTTTTCCCATGAGCATTTACGATAATGTGTGTTATGGCCTTCGCCTGCAAGGCATTCGTGTGCGCCGGTATCTGGATGACGCCGTAGAACAATCGCTGAAAGATGCGGCACTATGGGAAGAAGTCAAAGACCGGTTATTTGAATCTGCACATATTCTTTCTGGTGGTCAGCAGCAGCGTTTGGTTATTGCCCGGGCGCTGGCATTGAAACCCGACATCTTGTTGCTCGACGAGCCCACTTCCGCCCTCGACCCGTTAACCACCTTGTTTATTGAAGAGCTCATGGCGAGCCTGAAAAAGCGCTGTACCATTGTTATTGTAACCCACAACATGCAACAGGCGGCGCGGGTGTCTGACTACACTGCATTTTTGCATCAGGGCAAATTGATTGAGTACGCCGACAGTGACACCTTGTTCACGATGCCGGAACATAAACAAACCGAAGATTACATTACTGGTCGCTACGGCTAACAGGAGGCACATATGGTTCGTCAGGTTGCTCTAAACACGCATATTTCCGGCAAGTTCAATACCGAACTCGAGAATTTGCGTAATTCTGTGCTTACCATGGGCGGGGAAGTTGAACTTCAGCTTGTCGATACCTTGAAAGCCATTCAACAGAACAATGCCGGTCTTGCTGAGAAAGTCATTCTTAACGATCTCAAAATTAATAACATGGAAATGCAGATCGACGAAGAGTGCTTGCGGATCATTGCCAAGCGTCACCCAACAGCGTCCGATCTTCGTTTAGTGATGATGGTGTCGAAGGCGATCACCGATATCGAGCGCATGGGCGATGAAATTGAACGTATTGCCCGCCTGGTAACGAAAAATAAGCTGCCCGCTTCTGAAACCATCAAAAGCAGCATGTTGCTCATTGGTGAGCGGGTAGTGCAAATGATGCGCGGTACGTTTGATGCGCTGGCCCGGCAAGATGAAAACTCAGCGCTGGAAGTATACGACCAAGACAACCGTATCGATGCGGAATACAAAAAGCTGCTTAAATACACCACCGAAGAAATGCAAAAGAGTACCGATGATATGCAAGACTGGCTGGAAGTACTCTGGGCACTGCGATCATTGGAGCGGATCGGCGATCGTTGCAAGAATATTTGCGAATATGTGGTGTATTTGTCTCGCGGAACCGACGTGCGACATGCGCCCTTAGAGAACATCCAACAGAAATTAAAGCATCTTAGTTAGGTCTGGTTGTCACAAAAATGAAATATTTGCTTTAATAATAGTCGGACCCGACGGGATTCTTTGCGATTTGTCTTATTCCGGCAAATTTACACTATTGCATCGGGATGAGTTACGTTATCATGCGCCGCAGCCAAATTAGAAACGTTTAAAAAACAACCTATGACAGATAACTTACCGCTAGCGCCTGTTGTAAATTTCCCGAGTGGAAATGTCACGATCAATCCTCAGCGCCCTTTGGCGTTTTCCTGCGTAGCAAGCAAATAATATCCAGGAGCGAAACCTGTGGAACTTCTGCAAAGTTATGGCATGACGCTTATCATTCTGGCCGCTGTGGTCGGATTCGTTATGGCGTGGGGCATCGGTGCCAATGACGTCGCCAACGCAATGGGAACCTCAGTAGGGTCCAAAGCGCTGACGATCAAACAAGCTATTATTATCGCGATGATATTTGAATTCGCTGGCGCCTATTTGGCGGGGGGCGAAGTAACAAGTACCATCCGTAAAGGCATTATTGACGCAACCTATTTCTCTGAGCGGCCAGATTATCTGGTACTGGGGATGATTGCGTCTTTGCTGGCCGCTGGTATCTGGCTGGGATTAGCGTCCTGGTTAGGTTGGCCGGTATCAACTACCCATTCCATCATCGGTGCTATCATTGGCTTTACGGCCACTGGTGTAAGTATGGATGCCGTTGAGTGGAGCAAAGTAGGTGGTATTGTGGGAAGCTGGGTTATTACGCCTGCTATCTCCGGTATTATTGCCTATCTGATCTTTGTCAGTGCACATAAACTGATTTTCGATACGGCAACGCCGTTCAAAAATGCCAAACGTTACGTGCCTTTCTACATGGGTCTGGCCGGTTTCGTTATGTCGCTGGTAACCATCAAGAAGGGTCTGAAGCACGTGGGTCTCACGTTTTCGCCTGAAATGGGCTACATCCTGGCGGTGGTGATTGCCATTATTTTGGGTGGTATTGGCCGTTACGCCATTTCTCGCATGAAGTTTTCTGAGAACCAGAGTGCCGATATTCAAAGCGCCAATATCGAAAAAGTGTTCGCCATGCTTATGGTGGTAACAGCTTGTTGTATGGCATTTGCTCACGGTTCCAACGATGTTGCCAATGCGATTGGTCCGTTGGCGGCAGTAGTAAGCGTAGTGAGTTCCGGTGGTGCCATTAATTCAAGTTCAGAACTGGCTCCTTGGATCTTACCATTAGGTGGTTTAGGTATCGTTGCTGGTCTGGCTTTATTCGGCCACCGGGTAATTAAAACCATCGGTCAGGGTATTACCCATCTTACGCCAAGCCGGGGTTTTGCCGCAGAACTGGCAGCAGCTTGTACGGTTGTTATTGCTTCAGGAACGGGATTACCTATTTCAACCACGCAAACGCTGGTGGGTGCGGTACTGGGTGTTGGCCTGGCGCGTGGTGTGTCGGCCCTGAATCTGGGCATCGTACGTAACATTGTGGTGTCGTGGATTGTGACCCTGCCTGCAGGTGCCATTCTGGCAATCGTATTCTTCTTCTGCTTGAAAGCGGCGTTTGGTGTTGCCTAAGTAAGTAAAAGGCAAGCGAACAAAAGCAAGCGAATAGAAACAAAAAGGCCGGTTACCCGCAAAGGTAACCGGCCTTTTTCGTATAGAAGTGGTTAAACCGGTGATGTAAATCCCTGCGGTTTAAGGCCATACAAAGCGCACTCAACCTGCTCAAGGGTTTCTTCAGCCGTGCCGCCCATAATATAACCCGGCACGCCTAGCCGAGATAGCGTGCCCATCACCAGCGTAGTGGCGCCACAGGCGTTTGCAGTGTTAGCTATTTCCCTGCGGGGATAACCACGTACCAGATGAACCTGTGGCTTCAACTCGCTGCCTTCACTGTCTTTTACTTCCAGGGCCAATACGCCCAGTAAGCGATCAATTTCTTCCTGGCGTTCCTGACGGATAGCATTCAAGTCTTGCTGTGCGGCATCTTCATTAACACTAATGAATCCCTGACGCAGAATATTCTCAGGCACACCATCGTACACATGCACGATATGCAGCGAAGCGTTTTCCAGTGCAGCAAGTTGCCAGGCATGGAAAAGGATATCGAAAGCCAGTTGTTTACGCAGAGACACTTCATGCTCAGGATAGTGATAATTCACATCGATGGCTGCAACAACCTGCTTATCTTTTGTCAACTCATCGGCCTGCATAATCCATACAGGGCAAGGGCACTTTCTCGGCAGGTGCTTATCGTCGCTGCTGGTAATGTAGCCCGACGCTTCGTTTTCGTTCTGCTTTATAACCAGGTCGTGGTTGTTGTTGGTAACATGATGGATGATATCGATAAACCGATCACCAATAGTAACGACGGTTTTTACCGGATATTGCTGCGACCAGGTCGCGGCTTTTTCATCGAGCCAGTCTTGCGCAGTTTGATTGATGGATGATTGCGACTCCAGATACTCAAACGACTGCATGATCATGCGTGCATTCGGCGGCAACGATTCCATTGCCAACATTACCGTAAGCTCTGCCTGATATTTTTGCGCAATGTTCATTGCGCGCTGGACGAGGCTGTCTTGTCCGTGTGTATCGTGTAACACACAAAGTATGTTGCTAATGTTGTCCTTCATGGGTACCTCGTAATAAACAGAATAGCTCGCCGTTGCTTCACTTTACTCAGTATAGTTTTTTTGTGGCTGAACAGTCGTGCCGTTTCATGACATTTCAGTGAATTTGCCAAAGCGCGAAGGCAATAAAATATTGCGGCGGTTAAAATTTGAACTATTTGGTAAATGCTATTAAAGTAAATCAAACGCTAATTCTACCCACAGGATAATTCTGATGAAAGGATTCTTAAAAGTTTTACCCGTTGTATTAGCTGTAGGTTGTTCTTTTGCTGTAGTGAGTGCTCAAGCCACAACTATTTCCTCCGGATTAGGCATCAACACCACCACCCGCATATGCCCCTATGCCACGAATGAAGCGGAGTGTATTGCCCAGTCTTACGACCCGTATCCGAATGAGATCATTGCGGAACAAGTGGTCGTAAATAACGCCACTTTTGTGGCTTTAGAGTCGTATTCAAGCTGGGCTACCGCCAGCCTCGACCCGGATTTATTTTTCCTGCCAGAAGTCCATTTTTATGCTGAAGGCGATTTACAGGCCCGCGCTTCCTCAAACGTGGCTGCGTATCAGCAATTTGAATGGACTGGAGCGAGTGATACGCTCACCTTTACCACGTCTTTCGATTTCACAATGTCGGCGGGCGAGTGGGATGGAGACACTGATAGCTATTTCTTTTCCAACCTGGTGCTATTCGAAACATTAGAGAGCCACATTGGCTTTGCGCCGCAGTGGTCCAATGAACTCGGTGCAGCAATGTATCATTCTGACGACTATGCCATTGGCAGCGGCGAGCTGGTTGAAGAGTCACTCTCCCTTTCTTTAGCAGTGAATCCTGGCGACACCTTCTATGTGCTGGCGATTGTGCAGGGCGGTGGTATGAACGGGGGCTGGGTAGATTCCAGCAACAGCTTACTGAGTAGCGTTAGTGCAGCAAACACGCCATTTGAAGCACTGTCGCAAAGCTTGCAAGCGGTGACGGCAGTGCAGGTACACGAGCCCGGCACTTTCGGCATATTCATGGCAGTCAGCTTGATTCTGGTTATCCGGCGCATGAACAAATAACACTTACTTTGTAAGGGCTACTGCGTAAATAACGGATGACTTATGTTATCAGTATGATAGATTAGAAATGTGTTTTCTAATCTATTATTTTATTTATGAAGTGGCCTAACCTTAAACATCTGCATTATTTGGTAACCCTCCATCAGGAGCAGCATTTTCACCGTGCTGCTCAACGTTGTAATGTGAGTCAGTCTACGTTAAGTACTGCAATTCAAAATCTGGAAGACCAATTTGGTAGCCAATTACTTGAGCGCGAACACAAAACTTTTGTATTCACCTCGTTGGGTTTGGAAGTGGTCGCCAGAAGTAAAATCCTGCTTCAGGAAGCGGGAGAGTTGGTAGAGTTTGCGCAGAATGCCGGGAACTGGGAAAAAGGGAAACTCAAACTCGGCGTTATTCCAACCATCGCCCCGTTTATGTTTGAGGGTATGATTGGCGCATTTAAAGCCTTTTTACCTGACATTACGTTAGAACTTCAGGAAGATACCACGCAAAACCTGCTGCAGCAGCTTTCCGACGGGCAACTGGATTTACTCATTCTAGCGCTTCCCATGGAAACGCCGGGCTGTAAACAGATGGTGCTGGGCCACGATCCCTTCCACTTAGTCGCCCATGAAAATTTGGCCGGTTCGTTACCTGATCCCTTCGATATCACTACGTTACCTAACAACAGTATCTTTCTGCTGCAGCAAGAGCACTGTATGACGGGCCATGCGGTGAGTGCGTGTAACCTGCAACACAGTGAACAGGTGAGTAGCCTGGCTGCCAGCAGTTTGTACACGCTGGTTCAGCTAGCGAACAGTAAGTTAGGGTATACGTTTTTGCCAGAACTGGCGTTGAATCAAAACATCATTCGTAACACCGAACTGAAAGCGTTGCCTGCGGAAGATAATGCCTATCGAGAAATTGGATTGGTGTGGCGTTCAGGCACTACTCGTATGCGTCTTTTCCGTCGTATTGGTGAAGTGCTGTCGCCGTTGTTACCCATCCCAACGCTGAAATAGCTTTTAAGCAATACTTTGTGGTTGGCATGAAATAGTTGTTAATGAAGTGTGTTATCCATCGCTACTGTTCTACGCGAAAAGATTACACACTTCATTATACTTTAGTAGGCATTTTTATCGCTAAAACCACCAACTACCGTCTTTAAAATGATCTTGAGATCAAAGCCGACAGACCAGCGGTGCATGTAATCCAGGTCGTATTCAACCCGTTTTGCCATCTTATCTAGCGTATCCGTTTCGCCACGCAAGCCGTTCACCTGCGCCCAGCCTGTAATGCCCGGACGAATTTTGTGACGCAGCATATAACCGGTGATCAACTTACGGTACTCCTCGTTATGCGCAACCGCATGAGGGCGAGGGCCAACAATCGACATTCTGCCTTGTAACACATTGATAAATTGCGGTAATTCATCTAATGAAGTACGGCGTAAGAAAGCGCCAAGGCGGGTTACCCGAGGATCATTCTTCGTCGCTTGCTTCACAACATTACCGTTATCCTGGGTAGACATGGAGCGGAATTTATAAACCGTAATCTCTTTGCCATCCAGGCCGTAACGTTTCTGACGGAAAATAGCCGGGCCAGGCGATGTTAGTTTCACCGCTGCTGCAATACACAGCATGGGAATGGCTAACACAGTAAGAATGCCTGTACCTACCACGATATCTTCTATACGTTTCAGTACGTTATCCGCACCTTGGAACGGGGTGTCGTATACACTCAACGCCTGGGCGTTGCCCACACTCTGCCAACGTGAATTCAACAGGGTGTACATGAAGAAATTTGGGATCAGGTACACGTTAGCAGTGGTATCACTACACTTTTCAAGAATCGACTTAATACGGTCTTCTGCACTGGTGGGCAGCGCAATATAGATGTAATCGATTTGATGGGCTTTCGCTAACGCAATAGCCTGATCAATATTACCTTTTATCTGATCAGAGAGGTTTTCCGCTACACGGTCGCGAGGACGATCGTCATACACACCGTGGAAGTGAATACCCAGTTGGTCGTTATTCATCATCTGCAGAGCCATGTTATAGCCCACATCGTTTGCACCAATGATAATGGCAGAGCGCGCGTTTAAGCCACTGCGACGCACTTTAAACAGGATCTGACGAAGTACTAAACGCCAGCTTGTAAGGCCGACTAGCGCCGACCCAAACCAAACGCCTGTCGCGGTTGTAGTGAGCGGCAGTGCATGGGCGAAGGCGAAGGCAAAAATAAGGGTAGCCCCAAAACTAATGATGCCGCCAATAGCCGCGGTTTTCATTAGCGCGCTGGTGTGGCTTGAACGCCAAGAACGATATAAATCAAGGGCTTCCGCGGAAACCTGAAAAGCGACTACACTAATAAATAACAGAATCAATGTACCCGTGGTTACAGGCACAGCGTAATAAAACATGGTCGCGTAAAAACACAGTGTAATAACAGACAGGTCTACCAGTCTGTATACCGTTGAAAAGCTGCTTTGATACGAGCTTGAAATACCACTGCGCTCATCGTTCACCCTAAGGGCGTTGCTATTCAGCGTCTGACTTTGCAGTAAATTGAATTTCATTTTTTCGTCTCTCCGAAGTGTGACGTGCCTGTTTATCAATGGGTTACAGGTAACTGCACGGCTATGGCAATTTGTACGTCACAAAATTTAACCGTTTCCTGAAATAGGTAATGCAGATCCCGTTCCAGTTTTATCCAATAAAAATGAATAGGTGATTTCAAGTATTGAAAAGATACTTTCTGGCATAAATTTAGCATCCGATATGCTTTTCTTGCGTGTCGCCAAAGTCAAAATTTTTGCTTGGAATAGACGATGCTCCCAATATTCTTTAAATTAGATGGCTGGACTATCTTAGAAGGAAAATTTATGTATAGACGGATGTTTTGCCTAATGTTTGGTGGTGCAGTTATTACCCCAACTGCTGTCGCGCAAAGCAGTGCTGCGGGTGATATTTTGCTCGGGAAGTTTAATCTCAGGCCAAGTCTGTATTCGACTATGGCATATGTAGATAACGTGGCTTATTCCAATGCTAATGAGATAGATAGCTGGAAACTTGTGACTGCACCTGAAGCGGAAATTTATACCAAATTAAATGATAGTTTAATTTCGGTCAAATATCGTCTCGAAAACGGAAAGCACTTCTCGAGTTCAGCCGATGATTATACAGACCACATGCTAAGCGGTAAGAGCAATATTGTGATTAACGATCGCAATCGAGTTACTATTAATGCTGCCTATTTGGCTGGACATGACGAGCGTGGGCGCAACTACTCAAATGGAAGAGGGAGTTCACTAAATAGTGTCGATACCTTTGACAGAATCAATGGTAACGCTGCTTATACTTATGGAGCCTTATCTTCATTTGGTCAGGTAGCATTTTCGATTGGATATGAAGATATCGACTATGATCGACGAGAAGAGTTGTACCTTATTAGAGACAGAAGCATCTACAAAGCGGATGTTGAGTTTAAATATAAGATAGCCCCTACTACTAATTTCGTTGTCGATGTTGGTCAAAGTGAGATTAGGTATGCCTACGACAGCAATCCTGAGCTACCGTTAGATAGCTCGGAATCCCGCGTTCTAGCAGGGCTAGATTGGGATTTGAACGCCACATCATCAAGTTTTGCAAAGATTGGTTATCGCAAAAAATCATTTAAATCACCTGAAAGAAACGATTTCTCTGGAGTAACATGGGAAGTTGGTGCGTCATGGCTCCCCGTTACTTACTCAAAATTTACTATTAGAACTAGACAAGGAGTCAGGGAAACAAATACAACAGGAGCTGACTTCATTGAGTCAAGAGATCTTTCGCTCGACTGGCAACATTTTTGGGTCGAAAGATTCTCAACTACGATGACCGGAGCTTATCTAGTTGACGAATTTCAAGGTATGGCTGAAGATCTTCGAGAGGACGATACCACTAGAATTACTATGTCCGGCGATTATAAATTTCGACGTTGGCTTACTTTAGGAATTTTTTTCTCAAAAAGTGTTCGCGATAGCAATCGAGAACTGATTGAATACGACAGAAATGTTTATGGACTAACTGCAAAGGTAACACTGTAATGAACTTATTTGCCAAAAGAACACTATTAATGATTTTCGTTTTATTTATGAGTTGTGTCGCGAGAGCTCAGGAAGGAAATATTAATATGAGTTCTTATCGTTTGGGGGTTGGAGACAAAGTGGCTATCAACGTTTTTGGGCAGAGCGACCTGTCGATGGAAACCCGCTTGCCTGATGTTGGAAAAATCAACTATCCATTTCTTGGGGAGTTGAAATTGGTCGGTCTGACATTGTCCGAGGTCGAAAATCTTATTTACACCGGTCTGGAAGGAGATTACCTGGTTAATCCATCGGTGGCCGTATCGATTATCGAGTATAGACCTTTCTTTATCGACGGAGAAGTTAAAAACCCAGGCGGTTATCCTTATCAGCCAGGTTTATCGGTGAACAAGGCTGCCGCACTAGCCGGGGGTTATACTGAACGAGCCTCTCGCTCGGATATTCAGGTTGTGAGAGAAAGTAATGGAAATCAAAAAACGATGGAAGTGAATGTCAGTCACCTGATTCAACCCGGCGACATTATTACTATACCCCAGCGCTTCTTCTAAGGTGAGTGTCTGTGCGAATCAAATGCTATTGGCGCATGAAATTTAGAATCTAAGGGATCTTATATGTCGTTGAATATGAAGGACTCGCTTCAGACAAGTATTCTGAACGATGAAACCATCGACTTTGCGCACTATTGGCAAGTTTTTAAACGTAATTTGGGTCGTATCTCGTTGTTAGCCATACTGTTTACAGTATTGGTTGGCCTCATCGTAATGCGCATGACCCCGATTTATTCTACTACGGCCAGTCTGCTCATTGAGTCGCAGCCGGCCAATGTCATGTCTATCGAAGAGGTGTATAAATCGGATACCACGCGCAAAGACTACATGCGTACCCAATACCAAATCATTCAGTCTCGCCAGGTGGCAGCCCGTGCTGTTGATGAGCTCGATTTGGCGAACGACCCTGTTTTCATGCCGCCTTCAGATGGCGAAAAGTCGGTTATTACCCAAGCGAAAAACTTCGTTATGGATAACTTGCCGTTCATCGAAAAAACGGAAAAAACACCGTTAAGCGAAGAAGACCGAATGGAGAGGCGTCGTCAAGCTGCCATTAATAAGCTGATGAAATCCATTGATGTTTCTTTGGTAGAAAATACCCAGGTTATCAATATTACGGCTACCAGCGACTCGCCTCGTTTGGCGGCTGCCATTGCCACTACCATGGGCGATGTGTATGTAGAAAATTACCTGTCAGCCAAGGTGGAAATGACCACCAAAGCCACTTCTTTCTTAACGGAAAGTATGGATGGCCTACGTGACAAGCTGCAAACCGCTGAACGGGACTTGTCTCAATTCTATGAGAAGAATCAATTAGTCAATCTCAGTAATGGCGTGGTCGGTTTAGCTGCCGAAGAATTGGAGCAGTTGAGCGATCAATTGTTAAAAGCGCAAACGACACTGAAACAAAACCGTACTATTTACGAGCAAACGCAAAGAAATGGTGCGGATTACGGTGCACTGGCGAGACTGCCGGAAGTACTGAACCATGCAAATATTCAAAGTGTGCGTCGGCAGGAAGCGGAAGCCATGAGCCGGGTGTCTGAGCTCAGTAAAGTATTTGGGCCTATGCACCCGCAGATGATTGCAGCGAACGCAGAACTCACTTCTGTTCGCGATACCTTGCAAACCCAAATTCGTGATTTGATTTCAAGTATTACTACGCAATATCGTGCGTCTCAAGAACGTGTAGCTACGCTGCAAACAGAAGTGTCAGACGCGAAATCTGAGTATCGTAAGCTGTCGAATCTTGAAAACACCCGCCGCGCATTGCAACGCGAAGTTGATATTAACCAGCAACTTTATAACTCAATGTTTACCCGCTTGAAAGAAACCAGCGAAATGGGTGGCTTTGAGTCGGCCAACGCTCGGGTACTCGACCCTGCGCCTGTGCCAAATAACCCTACTGCACCGAATAAGACCTTACTGATTGTTGCGGCCTTTGTCGCCAGCTTCGGGTTCGGTGTTCTGCTGGCCTTTGTGTTAGAAGCAATGAATAGCGGTGTGCGTTCTGTCGATGATGTGGAGAAAAAACTGGGGCAGCGCATGCTGGGACTTATTCCACTTATCCACGGTAAACGCCGTCAGGACATGGATTTGCGTGCATTCTTCGATAACAAATTCCACCAGTTCAGTGAGTCGGTAAGAACGCTGAGAACCAGTTTGTCGCTGATTAACCTTGAGCGTCAGAACCAGGCCATTCTCGTAACGTCGTCTGTGCCAAAAGAAGGAAAAACCACCGTTTCGGTGAACCTTTCTTTTGCGTTAGGTCAGTTAGACAAAACCATTCTTATTGATGCTGACTTACGTCGTCCGGTTGTAGGCAAACGATTCAATGTACCGAATTATCAGCCAGGGTTATCTAACCTGATCATGAAAACCCACTCGCTGCGAGAGTGTGTGGTACACGATGAGCAATCAGGCATCGACATTATTTGTGCGGGCAGTATTCCATCTAACCCACAAGAGTTATTAGATGGCGACGGATTTAAAGCCCTAATCAATCATCTTAAGAAAGAATATAAGTATGTGGTCGTGGATACCGCGCCAACACAGGCGGTATCAGATGCTATGGTGGTATCGAAAAGCTGTGACTCGGTGATTTACGTAGTCCGCGCTGACAGTACCAGCGAGAAGATGATCAAGAACGGACTAGGCCGCTTCTTACAAGTAGGACACCGTGTAGACGGCGTGGTACTGAACCAGGTTGACCTGAGAAAGTCTGACGTTTCGCAACGCTATGGTGGCTTCTACGACCAGTACGGTTACAATACAAACTAAGATGAGTAACAAGGGTGTAGTATTGTGATCGACGTACATAGTCACATTATTCCGGGCATCGATGACGGTGCCCGCACAATGGAAATGGCACTGGATATGGCCAGGCAGGCCGTTGAGGCAGGGGTTACCCACCTTGTCTGTACGCCTCATATTCATTGGGGAACGTTCGACAATACCCAGGAAAATATTGAAGCGGGCTTTCAGGAATTGAAAGCGGCTGTGGCAGAGCAGGGCATTCCGTTGTCTATGTCCTGGGCAGGAGAAGTGCGGGTAAACGAAATGGTGCCTGTTTGGTTTAAGCAGTCAAAATTGCCCTATCTCGGTACCCATAAAGGGAAACAGGTTTTACTGCTGGAAATGCCGCACAGTAATATGCCCGCCGGTTTAGATCAGCTCTTTCGATGGTTACACAATGAAGGCGTTCAACCATTAATTCCTCACCCTGAACGAAATCGGGATGTCTGGAAGCGCCCAGAGAAAATTCAGTGGTTGCGCAATCAAGGTTGCTTACTTCAGGTGACAGCAGGGGCGTTTATTGGCCGTTTTGGTGAGCATGTAGAAGAGCTGGCCATGAATATGTTGCAAGAAAATCAAATTGATATGGTCGCTTCAGATATGCACGACACGAAACGCAGGCCTAATGACATGGGGGTTGCCTACAAGGTCGTGTGTGAGCAAGCTTCTGAAGACGTGGCGAACAGACTGTTCAAGACGAATCCCGCTGCCATTGTGGGTGTTGACCTTTAAGTGCGCAAAAACACGCCGCATTATCAAACCATCAAAGCCCGCTTTTTAGCGGGCTTTGTGTTTTTAAAATACGTTTTGTTTGAACCAACTCCATATTCCTAAAGAGAAGTCTTCAAACAGATTAATACCTAGCGCAGATTTAATAAGATATAAAACCAATAACCCAAATAAGGTGCAAAAGGTAACAAACAGCGTCAGCATTAAGGCCATCGTTGCTCGGCTGAGATGTTCTTCCAGTCTCGATAACTCTCGACGGTTTTTCCCTGCCAGAATGACAAAGTAGAAACTTGAACGCCAAATATTCACCGTGCCGCGTAAATCAAGTTTGTGTCTGGCCCAGCTTCTTCCGCCTATGGCTTTGTTAAGCGCAATCAATTGTTCTTCGGAAAAGGATTCAGCAACGTCTTCCGGCATTTTATTTAACAAGCGTTTCATCAGTAGCGATTGATGAACGGGGTGAGATTCTTGAGACAAAACTAGCCATTCCGTAATTAATGGGTGCTAAACATCAGCACAATAGAAAATATGTCTATATTAAACAGTATTGATATGTCGTTACACGACTTTTGAAACAAATTCTCCTACATGGGTAATTGTTGCTAAGTGGCTACACAGAAATGTCCTACCAGCCCGCAGTTTTAGCCAAAAGTATAAATAACCTTTTTTATTTTCCATTCGGATTGCGCTTTTCATGTATTAGAAATACACCAAGGTTTTAAAACTAATCCATTTAATATCATTGGTTTAGGCTTGTTTATTTAATCTTTGCATAAGACTAAGCGCCGCGAATGGATTCCTTTTTCTTTTTCTAAGCAAAACGCTTAACGATTTGGCACAAATAGTGAATATGTCTTTTACAAAAGATCTTTCTCACTCGCTAAAACGGTCAAGGAAATACCATGGCAAAGCCGGCAACTGACATCGCTTTTATCATCAACTCGCTTGAAGGGGGTGGTGCGGAGCGTGTTATGAGTAAGCTGCTGGCAATTATGGAAGCGGATTTCTTGTCTGCGGGTTTCCGTGTTCATCTTATTCTGCTGGATAACCTGCCAGAACAGCAACAAGTACCGGCCTATGTGAATAAAGTGGTGTTAGACACCAAAGGTAGTCTTCACGCGGGTTACAAGGCGCTGAAAAATGTTTTGTTTTCAGTAAAGCCAGACATCTGCGTATCGTTTCTTACCCGTGCCAATATGCTTAATGTGGCGCTTGCCAAGCGCTTCGGTCATCAGGCAATTATTAGTGAACGTGTGAACACCAGTAGCCACTTGTCAGGCGGC
This sequence comes from Alteromonas confluentis, assembly GCF_001757105.1. Taxonomy (GTDB): domain Bacteria; phylum Pseudomonadota; class Gammaproteobacteria; order Enterobacterales; family Alteromonadaceae; genus Alteromonas; species Alteromonas confluentis. The sequence goes on along the minus strand of NZ_MDHN01000041.1, from coordinate 522,237 downwards.
TTAAAAGATCTCATTTCTAAAATTCTGGTACGTGCGAGTTACCCTTCAGCAGACTTGATTATTGCGGTTAGCGAGGGCGTAAAAGCCGATCTAGTAGAAAACTTCGGCGTGTCTGCCAGCAACGTTCAAACCGTGTATAACCCTTACGACATCAACGCTATCAATGCGTTAGCTGCTGAACCGGTTTCTGATTTACCAGCAAAGCCTTACATCATTGGCACTGGCAGATTAGTTAAAAACAAAAACTTTGATTTAATGCTGAAGGCTGTCGCGGCGTCTAACATCGATCACGATATCGTGATCTTGGGACAAGGCGATGAAAAGGCGGCGTTACTGACACGCGCTGCAGAACTGGGATTAGAAAACCGCCTTCACCTTAAAGGGTTTAAGTCGAACCCGTATCCGTATATTAAAAATGCCGACTTTTTTGTTTCTACCTCAAACGCAGAAGGTTTCCCCAATGCTATCGCGGAAGCGATGTGTTTAGGCAAAGCGGTGGTAGCAACGAACTGCGAATCAGGACCTGCGGAAATTCTCACTGGTAAATACCCATATTCTGTTCAAGGCTTCGAAGCGCAAGCTCACGGCTGTCTTTGTGAAGTGAACAGCGTCAGCGGCGTTGCCGACGCACTGAATTACATGGCGGCAGAAACTAACCGTAAAAAGTATGCCGACCGCAGTCAAAAGCGTGCCGCTACCTTCTCTAATGAAGTATTCCGCCAACGTATTCGCGGTGCATTAGGTCTGAACGTAACCCAATTGGAGCAGAAGTATGTTTCTGGTTGTTAAGGTTCTTTTCAGCGCCATCAGTGCATGGCTGGTATGGCAAACCGTTCGCCAGAACTGTAATAAGTATCTGGCTTTCGTTGTAGCGGCAGTATGGCTGCGCTTTTTCCTGTCTGCATTTCACAACATTACTTACGAACCGCTGGTGGCTGGCTTTTCAATTAATGCGTTGGCTTCTATAGGTATCGCAGCAACCGGCTTATTGATGTTACCACCGAAGGTTTTTCAACTTCGGGTACTGTTACCGGTATACGCATTTTTCGCGGCAATTATCGCCAGTGGAATCATTAACGGCGGTGTGGTCGGGCTTATCAACGTTGCTGTGAAATGGTTATTTTTCATGGTACTAGCGTGCTCCATGTTTATGGCTATTCGCAAAACCAATAAAGATTACGTGCTAAGAAAGTTGCTTGTTAGCTTTTTCCTGCCAGTGTCTCTGGCGCTGATGTCGGTGCTGCTCGGCGAGGTGAAGGCAACAGAAGCAGATGGTTCTACCAGCTATATTGGTGGCTATAACCACGAAGCCGCATTCTCGATGATTATTGCTGGCTACATTCTGGTGGTGGGTTTACTTTCGCCCGGTGCTATCCGTTATCGCGGCCCCCTGTTCATGCTGGGCTGTGTGTTACTAATTCTGGTGAACTACCGTACGTCAGTACTGGCCATTTTACCTTTGGCCGCTATTTTTGCGTACACCGCCATGCAGAGCAAAATTCCTCATCGCTACAGAGGCGTATTTTTCATTGCTGCATTCTTCGGTATGAGCATGCTGTTTCTGCTCGCCAGTTACACCATGCAAGACCGCTTTGCCGACGTATTCGTATTTTTAACCAGCATCGACGACCTGATTAAAGCACCGTTCTATTACTCCGAGGCCGAGAAAGACATTTTCTCTGCTCGCGTTTATCTGTGGAGCATGTACCTCTACCAATACGCTAACGGTTCTTTAATTCATCAACTGGTGGGTTGGGGCCCAGAATCCTGGTCGGGCGTGTTCCCGAAATATGCCCATAACACCTATGTATCGTTTTTATATGAGTATGGCTTTGTGGGTCTGCTCACGTTTCTGTGCGCTGCAGGAAGTTTTGCTCTGCAGGCATTCAAAATTAAGAACAAGCAATTTGCCTTTACGCTTTGTTCTTCAATGGTGGGCTTTTTGATTATGAATTTCGCCACCATGCCTCTGTGGAATATCGAGGGGCTTATTTTATTTGCCATTTTAGTTGGCAACGCCATCGGACCGGTGAAATTACCTCGCAACGAGTGGTTTGCAGCACCAGCCTTAGAGTCTCGTCTGGCGAATTGATTTGAAACTCAGGTCTCGCTGAGAATTTGGAGAATGTTATGAAATTATGTGCCGTAGGACTAAGAGGAATTCCTGACGTGATGGGAGGCATTGAGTCTCACTGTCAGCAGCTGTATCCGCGCCTGGTTAAATCTGGCATGGAAGTTACCGTGATTTGTCGTTCACCCTATGTAGACTCTTCGGTTAAAGAGTACAAAGGTGTGCAATTACGCTCGGTATGGACAATGAAGAGCAAATTCGTGGAAACGTTCCTACATACGTTTTTAGCGATTTTCTACGCCCGTTTTGTGGTGAAACCCGATGTACTGCACATTCACGGTATAGGTCCAGCGTTGTTCACACCGCTGGCAAAATTACTGGGTATGCAAGTGATGGTGACGCACCACGGTGCCGACTACGATCGCCAGAAATGGAATCAGTTCGCAAAAAACGTACTGAAATTCGGCGAGACTATGGCGCTTAAATTTTCAGACCGCGCCATCGTTGTAGGCCGTTCGTTAACGGGGGCACTGAAGAATAAGTTCTCCAGAAAATCCAACGGCATCATGTTCGTGCCTAACGGTGCGAAAACCGATATGGACACCAACATGGGCGCAGAAGCGTTGCCTGCAGATCTGAAACTTGAACCAGGTAAGTATGTACTTACTGTAGGTAGACTTGTTCCAGAGAAAGGCTTTCACGATTTAGTTGAAGCCTATAAAAAAGCAGATACGGATCTGAAATTAGTAATCGTTGGTGGTGCTGACCACGAAGATGAATACTCCATGAGCCTTAAAAAGCAGGCGGGAGACAACATCATTTTTGCGGGGCGTCGTCAGGGCGACGAGTTGAATGCGCTGTATAAATTTGCCCGCGTATTTGTTTTACCTTCCTATCATGAGGGTCTGCCCATCGTCGCATTAGAAGCCATCGCGGCGGGTACAGAGGTGATCATCAGCGACATCACCCCAAATGCCGATATCGGCTTACCAGAGGATGCATATTTTCGCGTGGGTGATACTGATCAACTGGCATATAAATTAACGCACGTGAATGAGCTGGCGTTGGCAATAAACAAAGAAGCGTTCCTGAACACGTTCAACTGGGATTCCATCTCTAACGATACATTTGTTATTGCCAATAATCTGGCTATGGGACTTCCGGCTCAACCTCGTACGGCGGCGTAATGGAAGAAAACCGAAAACTGTTTCTCTACCCATTTGTACATAGCAATGGTTTTGTTGAACGCATAAAAGGTGCGTTCTCTGAACTTGGCTATGATATTCAACCATTCAAGACGTTGTTTCGCCCGGCTAATTTATTTAGCCGGGACGAAAATTGGCTGGTACTGAACTGGTACGAAGATCAGCCTTTTCGGAAAGGCATGTCTGGACCAAAGCGTTGGGCCTTCCTGTTCGCATTTTTTCTGACCGTCTGTTCTATTCCTCTGTTCAGCAGCAAGGTGATTTGGGTACGTCATAACTACAAACCTCACAATGTTGCCGAAAAGTCCTCGTTATACAACGTGATCCTGCGCTTACTTTCCATGGTCGCCGATAGAATCGTCACCCTGGAAATGACAGATAAAATCGAGTCCAGTGTGGTCAAGCACCCGTTGTATTTTAACGATAGGGATTTATTTCAATTCTTTGAAGGCATTGGAGATACCCAAAAGTCCCATGATTTCCTGTATTTCGGGTCGATCAAGCCTTACAAGCGCCTCGATAAACTATTAGAGGTGTGGCCGGTGGCGCAAAAGCTGGAAGTAATGGGTTTTTGTTCCGACAAGGGTTATGCAGCCAAATTGCATGGGATTATTGAGCAAAGGGGTTTGCAAGTGGATTGGAACAATGCGTTCGTTAAAGAGGAAACGCTTGAAGCAGCCATTTCTAATACGCGGTTTGTGATTATGGCTCACGATGATAATGCTATGATTTCATCAGGCACTTTCTACATGGCGATGAGCCTTGGGGCAAATGTGCTCTGTTTCGACTCCGCTTTCGCCAGAATGAAAGCGCGGGAATTTCCTTTCGTTAAAATTCTTCAGCCAGACAACCTGGAGTCACAGTTAGCTAATCTCGATTATGTCGATTCGAGTGTAGTGATAAACCAGGCTGTGGCTCACTACGGCGAGCAGGCTATACGCGAATCCTGGCGTGTGGTGCTATCAACCTGAACGGGTACCTAACGTCTTCGTGATGTTAGGCTACCGGTAAACACTTTCAATGCAAAAAGCCCCGAGACACTTGTTTCGAGGCTTTTAAATATTTGGCCTACAGCACTAATAACTTTGCACCGCTGTGTCAGCGGTGCTCGTAGTACATGTAGAATTAGCTCGCCTTCGCAGTGGTTACCGTGCGGGCGTTTACCATGTTTACCACTTCATCGTAAATGGCCTGGTCAATTCTGCTCAGTTCTGCAATTTTCGACATCAAATCCGTTCTGCTGGTAATGGCAGAAGAGGCGCCACGATTCGGACTGGTATTTTTACTCGCAATGTTGATGCGGGTGTTGAAACGCTGGTTAAAATCTTCCTGCCATTTATCCATTTGCTCCAATGTGCCAAACACGGAAAAACGACGCAAATTGGCTACAGATTTAGCGATCACATCATCGGCATTTTCCCAAATTTCCTTAGCATCACGATACCCAGAAAAATATCTTGCGTAGGTCACCGCTGAACTGAGGGCTTTTTCTGAGTTCAGATACTCTTCGATATCGGTTTCATTTTTCTGCCATTCCGATTCTTTAAAGCGGTTGTACACGTATTCGGAAATAAAACGGTCAACGGGCTTACGTAGTATCGTCAGAAAGTGCCAGTCTTTGTAAAAGTTACTCACCACCTCAGGACGCGCCACACAGTGCCCGGTAGTGAAAACCTGGTATTTACTACTAAGCTGAAAGGTAAGCTGCGTTTCTCGTGCTGTCATCATATCTACGCCCAATAGCTGCTCGCATTCGCGACTGGCTCGAAGGTCTATGTGGCCGGTAAAACGCGTAGCTTTTAACAGCGATGGATAAACGGCCTGGTAAATCGCATTGGACAGAGAAACCCCTGCGCATTTGGGTACGTGGCAGAAGAAAATCTTGGGATAGCGGGCGAGATATTTTTCTGATTGCTGCTTCAGGATTTCTTGCATGATTCTTGCTCCATAGTATTCATGTTTGGGAAATCTTCACAGATTTCTGTTCCATTTCGGATTGATTTGTAAACTCACAGGGATACCAATGAGCATAAAATTCAGTGTTGTGATCACAACCTTCAACCGCCCCGCAGAACTCAAAGAAGCGCTGGATGGGGTGTATGCACAAATCGAGCAGCCGCTTGAGGTGATTGTTGTGAATGATGCATCTTCCTTGCCATATGATGACATTCTTGCTGAATTCTCTGCTAAACCCGATTTTCACTACTATTTCCTGAAAACGTCGTCGGGTGCCAATAAGGCACGCAATATTGGTGTAGATAACGCCAAAGGCGATGTGATTGCTTTTCTCGATGACGATGACATCTGGCAACCAGAGTATTTGTGGGAACACAAAAAGGCGTATGAGAAAGGCGCTGATGCAGTAGTGAGCGGGTACGCCGTATTGGGTAAGGAAGATGAGCTTTATGTACAGCCATCACGTCGGGTTGAGTGGGATGTACTCAGAACCGGCAATCAGTATTGCGGAATGAGTGGTTTCAGTATTCGTAAATCCTTAGCGCTTACCGAACGGTTTGATGAAACTCTGCCTAACGGCCAGGACTGGGATATGTACGTGCGCTTGCTGCAGCAAGACTACGCGCTATTCAACATTCCTAAACCTATCTTTCTTTATCGTTTTATGAATATGGATGGCATTGGCGCCAAAGTGGCGAAAATGACACCCGATGAAGCCGTGGTGCGATTGCGGTCGGCCGATAAGCATCGCCAGTTTCTCGGCGACCGAAATTACCGTAAACGGGTAGCGGCGCAGTTGCTGGTATACCTGCCGCAGAAGAAGGACAAGATGAAGTGGGTGATGAAGTCAGTGCATATCGCTGGTTTGGCTACCACACTGAACCATCTGGCTGCGGTAACGGTAAAAAAATTACGTCAGCGCGTTAGCTAACCAACAGGAGCATTAACATGGAGCTTTATCAGGATCAGTTTTCTTCGGAACACGATTATCGGCACCAAACTGAAACCCAAAAGACCCTTGTGATCGCCTCTACGGTACGCTCCGGTAGTCATATGCTGGGCCACTTGCTGCATCAGACCGATGCGTTTGGATTTCCTTTGGAATATGCAAACCGTAAGAACCTCGACGAGTGGAAAGCGCGACTGAATTGCAAAACCCTGCCGGAAGTGCTGAAAGCCTTACAGGCTCGACGTACCTCATCAAACGGTACTTTTGGTATCAAGATACATTACTCCCACGTGCAGGAATTTGGTGGCTTTAAGGCAATGTGCGACTTGCTGCCTAATCCACACTTCGTGCTGCTTACCCGGGAAGATGTAATGGCGCAGGCGGTGTCTCTTGCGGTAGCCAAACAAACCGGGGCGTGGATTTCTGAGCAGGGTAAACCGGTTGCCGATCCGGATTACCGGTTCGATGACATCGAAGCCGGGCTCCGTCGGGTGTGTCTCGAAAATGCGTCATGGCGCTACTCACTGGCCGCGTCGGGGTGTAAGTACATGGAATTGAATTTCTCCGATGTACGCTCTAACACCGTGAACACGGTATTACGCATTGCTGATTTCATGGGTATCGACGTGGAGAGCCCGAAAATTCCCACATCGCCGGTAACCAAACGACAAAGTAATGAACTGAACAAAAAGTGGTTGGCAAGATTCCAGCAAGAATTTAATGCCGACAACGAATTACTGCGATTTAACCAGGAAAGCATCTGGCACAAGCTGGCTAAAAAGCTCTCCTGATACACCCGCTCATGGGTATAAAACATAAACACAAATTTGGATGAAAGGTGACTTCAAGCGTCACGGATAAGAAGGAAAAAGCATGCTGAACCAATGGGCTATAAAACAGACTCTGGCTGAAGAAAAGAAGCGAGTGTACTGGTGGCAGTCGAAAAAAGATGATCGCCCGAATATTGGTGACTACGTTGCTTATGATTTAGTAAAACGCGTGTTGGCCATGAAAGGCAAGCTGATTAAAGATAAGCTCAACCCCGACAATAAACTGGTAAGCGTAGGTTCGGTACTGCATTTCGCCCGTGATGGCGATACGCTGTGGGGAACTGGCTATAACCAGAAGATGGGCGACGACGTGATTAAATTCTCCGAGTTGGATGTGCGTGCAGTACGCGGTCCGCTCACTCGTGAGTACCTGTTAAATCGCGGGATTAACGTACCTGAAGTGTATGGCGATCCGGCCTTGTTGCTGCCTTATTTCTATTCCCGTCCGCTCATGGAAAAAGCCGACAAGAAAGACTACATCATCATTAACCACATGAACGATGACATGGCCCAATACGCAGGCTACGAAAAGGACCAGGTTACGCCAATGCAGTATCCAGGCTCCTTCATTGAAGCCATCGTAAACAGCAAGCGGGTTATATCCAGCAGTCTTCACGGTATTATCATTGCCGAAGCGTATGGCATACCAGCCATTTTCTACGATTCGGGCAGCGGTGAATCCATGTTTAAATACCAGGATTACTATCAGGGTACTGGCCGTACCGATGTGCCTAAAACGACTAGCCTGGAAGAAGGGATCTCGATGCATTTAGACACGCCGCCAGACTTCACTGCGGTGACAGACAAACTGTATAAAGCCTTTCCGTTCGATCTCTGGGGCGTGTAAAAACAACCCCTCATCTCTGCTTGCTCAAGTGTCTGTTCACTAAAGTCTCTGCTAAGGCCCGCGTTGCACAAACGCGGTCCGTTCATTGAAACCCTCTGCGTTGTTGGCTATGCTTCCCGCATCTGACGTCTGATGTGAGAAACTGCTGTGTGTGAACTTCTCGGCATGAGTGCCAATACACCAACCGATTTGTGCTTTAGCTTTACCGGCCTGACCCGTCGCGGCGGTGAAACTGGCCCGCATAAAGACGGCTGGGGCGTGGCTTTTTACGAAGGAAAGGGCGTGCGCTTGTTTCATGATCCCGAACCCTGCGCCACTTCTCAGATTGCCGAATTTGTTGCCAAGTTACCGATTAAAAGCAAAACCGCCATCTGCCATATTCGTCAGGCCAACGTGGGCAACATCAACCTTTCTAATACGCATCCATTCACCCGGGAATTATGGGGGCGTTGCTGGGTGTTTGCGCATAACGGCCAGATCCCTGGTTTTACCCGTCGCACCGGTATATACGAAGCCATTGGCGATACCGACAGCGAAGAATTGTTCTGTGATTTGATGAACCACGTGCGGCAAAATTTGCAGCGAGATGCCACCGCTGAGCAACTGGCGACGACGCTGGTGGCACTGTCGAAATCCTATGCCGAGCAAGGCGTATTTAACTGTTTACTGAGTAATGGTGATTGGTTATTTACCTTTTGCAGTACCAAACTCGCCAGCATTACTCGCCGCGCGCCCTTTGGACCGGCTTGCCTGAAAGATGTGGAAGTGGCGGTAGATTTTGCCTCTGAAACAAATCCCAAAGATGTAGTCAGCATTATAGCGACAGAACCACTTACTCACGACGAGGAATGGGATGTTTACGAGCGAGGCGAATGGAAGCTTTGGCAGTCGGGAGAAGTCATCGCGCAGGGCAAGGAGGATGTGCCAGTACACAAAGCCGAGCACGAAATGGTGAGCCCGAAAAATATGCCCAGAGACTGCGCATAAGGGCAACCATCAGGGGCGTTTTACGTGCCCCTGTGTGAGTGCTTCAGCGATCTCAATCTATCGTGTCTTCTGCTAACGGTGTCTTGCCTTTCTTCTTCTGTTTCTTCCCGGATTTAAACTCATTGACGATTTTCAGTGTTTTACGACGGAAGAATAACAGTAATCCACCACAATAAATGACTCCACCAACGGCGACCAGAGCGGGCAGTTCCAGGAAAATATTGTCCAGTCCGAACACGTGGAAGCGCTCCAGATATAACACCACGGCGAACATGATCAAACCCACGAAGGTGAACATCCAGGTTTCTTTAAAGGCCAGGCTTAAATTCACATCTAAAGAGCGGCTCACCAGCCAGAATTTAAGAATAAGCGTAATGTAATTCGCCACTACCAAGGCACTGATCACAGCGTAAAGCCCCCAAGGTACAGCGGCCAACGGCAATAAGAAGTTAAAAGTAAGGTTAATGATATTCAGCTTGAATGCCGCGCCGGGCTCTCCACGCGCAATGAGCAGGTTGGGCAAATAGTACGCCATCACATTACACGGCGTTTGCAGTGCCAGGATCGATAACAGATAAGCGCTGTCTACCCACTTGTCACCAAATACCAAATCGATAAACGGATGGGCGATGGCGCCCACACCAAAATAGACTGGCGTGACGAACAGGGCTGTCATGCTGACTACCCGGCCAAAGGTGTCTGATAATTTATCGTCGCTAACCCTGGCAAGCCCTGCCAATGCAATACGATTCAGCGGTTGGAAAGTGAGGTTGTTCAATACCGAGAAGCCTTGTCTGGCTACAGAGGTATATGCGAACGTAGCTGCACCTAAAAACGCAGCAATAACGATATTGGACGTGCGCTGAGAGAAGAAATTCATAAACGACATGGCAATCAGCGGCTTGGCAAAATGAATGATTTCGGGCAGGTGCGTTTTATCTTTTACCCAGTGTGGACGGAACGTCGAACCATGCCAAGTCAGGGCGGTAGACACAAATGCCTGTACAATTTTACCAAAGATGATGGCCCATGCGCCGAACCCGGTTAGGGCTGTCGCTACAGAGACTACGCCGCCAACTAATACGCCAGCAGTGTCGTAGGCCGCCAGGCGCTTATTCAAAAAGTCCCGCTCCATCTTGGCTTTGTGTACCAAGCGAACCCCGTTGGCAAGCGGAATAATAGCGAGTGCTGCAATGAGCTGGGCTGCGAGTTCTGAGTAGGTGTACCAGGCAACCGGTACAGCAACGGCAAACATGAGTACGGCTATGGCCAGCGACACGGCCATCAGAAACCAGAACGACAGGCTGGCAAATTCATTGTCCCATTTATCCCGTTGGATAAGGTTCTGCGAAACGCCTACCGTAACGAACAGGTTGCAGAATTCCACGACCATAAGACAAATGGCGACCAGACCAAACTCTTCGACCCCGAGAATGCGGGCCATGATGGCATAAACGACGAAATTAACCAGCTGGCCTGCGCCATTGGCAGACAAGTTGAAGAATGCTCCCTTCAGGGAGCGGGCTTTTAACGACATAAAACGAAGCGTCCTTGTTACTTCACTGACTTAAAACTATTCAACGATTCCGTACAATGCCTGTGTGCCGTCTTCATTGCGTTGAGTAAAATTGTTAATACGATATTTGTCGCATTTAGGGAGCATAACGGTTTTACCGCCATTAAATAACGCCTCAGCGATTTGCTGATTCAGTTTGCTCTCTTCAAATACATAGGGCTCGGTAAGGGTTGCCTCAATTTTCGGGGCACCGGTTTTTAAATTATAGAAGTAGTTATTAATAAACTGCGAGCCGCTATAGTTTTCCGGATCGTATACGGCGTAGCCTACCTGATTGTTGTCTTTTTCGGTGATCACAATGTTATTTTGTGCATAAGTCCAGAAGGTATCGTCGTTTTTAAAACGCGAGGCCGTTAGCCCATTTCTGCCTACCGTGATCAAGTTATGCAGAATCACACTTTGACCCGACGGACTAGTAAGCAAGCCACCCATTTTTATTGAGGCCCATTGCTTGCCACGTAAATCACCCAGGTCGTGAATATAATTGTTAAAGATGAAGCTAGGGCCTACCCGAACCGGCGTAATACTGATGCCAGAATAGGTGTGAGAGATATCGTTATTGTAGACCAACACATTCTGCTGACCACCGTCTACCTCAATGGCATCGTCGTTTGAATAGGCCAGTTCATTGTTGTAAATGGCTGAATCGCGCACGAAGCCGCCCAGCGGTTCTGCGTTTTTACGACCTTCGATAATATCGTTAAAACGATGCGTCTGGGTGCCGTGGAAATGGTTGTTACGCAGAATGACTTGGCCTTTAAATTTTGGATCGGGATGATTGGCGTGGGCAAGAAAAGCATTTGGCCCTTTCGGATGACCAAACGACCAGTCATTCGCAATAGCACGCGGGTCGTGAATATTACAGTTTTCCACCGTGATCACACCCGACTGACGGAAGTAAATTGCCGAGTCGTAGTTTATCGCCTGGGCATCTTCCATTTCATAAGCAATACCTTTTTTCATCACATTCGGGGCGCGTCCCCAGCCGGAAATATCACAGTTATTGATCCAGATGTCGTGGGCGCCTTCGCCGTAAAAGCCATGGACTCTGGCTGCCTCAATGGTGATGTTTTCAAAATAAATGTAGCTGTTGTCACCCACATTTACCGCGTACTTCTCATCGTCACCAGCACGAATCACCGTGTCCTTGTCGCCGACAATTTTCGCGTAACCGTTTTCGTCACCTTCAATGCCCAGCGCTTCTAAATCTAATGTGCCGCCACGATAAATGTCTGACAGTTTGTACACCTTTTCCGGGTTAATAACCGGCGTATCTGGGCGGGTGGTGAATTGTGTGACGATTTCTCTTTCCACATCTTGCTGTTCGGTGAGAATAACTTTTACGTCGTAAGTGGTATTGGCTTGCAGGTAAACAATTGGCCCTGTAAGCACACTGTTTACCGGCTCCCATGTCATGTCGCGGGCTTTTTCCCAGGTCTCTGAATCAGCGGGTTTGTAGAACATTGCACCACGGGTATCGCGATCAGGATGGAATAAGGTAATACTTGCTGAATTGATGAGTGGCTGGATGAACAGGCCATTTTCATCGGGTTCAGGCATGGTGGCGGCGGTGAGTAACCCTGCGCTTTCTGCCCATTTATTTAATAATGTGGCGCGGATACCAAGATTATCCTGCAGATAATGGTAAAGCCCACCTTGCTCCAACGGGAACAGGATAAATGCTGTTCTGACCACGTGACCCATGGCGGTTTCCGAGTCGGTAGCTTTTGCCAGCTTCAGGGTCGCTTCTTCCAGCGAAACCCCTTCGTTCATGGTCAATAATAGCTTCGCGGCTTCATCGGCGTAGTCTGCTTTAAGCAAATTGAGAATACGCCCGTAATCCTTGGATTCAGCCAGTCCCAGCACAATAGATTCAGCGTCGCTGGCATCAGTAATATTCTGTTCCAGAAGCTTCTCTAAGGCCACGGTACCTGGCTGCGACGGGAGTACCGTGAGGTTTCGGGGCTCTGATTGTACCTGCGTGCAGGCCGACAACGATAAGGTGCTGGCAATCAGCACCAGAATGAATGTCAGTGAATTACGTGAATTGAGCAGCGTTTGCGGCAAATGTCGCATTCAGGAACTCCGGTTGGAAATAAGAAATCAGGGTAAAGCAGCGTCGTATGTGCCTGCTTGCTGTGTATTGCAAACAACACTTACTAGAGTTAGCAATGTAGTAAGCAAAAGCAGGGCCAGCTACGATAAATACGGTAGTTATGTGCTTATACGATGTATTTGGAGGATAAGCCCAATATAAAATCAGGCAGGGAGTGGAATAACTGTCACTTTAAAACGACAGTAAGGCGAATGAGCGCTAGTCCGCCGAGCTTTGTATCACCGAGCTTAATGCCACCGAGCTTTGTGCCACCGAGCTTTGCACTACCGACCTCTACACCACAAAATAGTAGATGGAAAAGAAATGACAGCCACATCCGCCCAGCACGAACAAATGCCAGATAGCGTGGGTGTAGCGTTTTGACTTAGCCACGTAAAATAACACGCCAATACTGAAACAAAGGCCGCCCGCTACGATTAACCATAGCCCTGCGCCTGGCAGCGCAACATACAGCGGATAAATTAAACCCAACGCAATCCAGCCCATCAGCAGGTACGTGGCCACGGATATCTTCGGGAAACGGTGCTGCGCTACCAGCTTGAAGGCTACGCCGCCCACCGCTAGTAACCAAACGATGGCTGTCATGGTAATTCCCAACCAGCCGCCTATGGCCACCATGAGTAGCGGCGTGTACGTGCCAGCAATCAATAAATAAATGGCGCTGTGGTCGAAGAGTTTTAATAGCCCTTTGGCTTTCTTATTTGATATGGCGTGATAAAGCGTGGAGCTTAAGAACATTAAAATCAGCGTTGAGCCATACACAGCCGCCGCCGCAATCGCCACCGGATGCTCTGCCCGCATCAGCAAAAACACCAGTCCGACTACCGCAGCAATTAACCCAATACCGTGACTGGTACTGTTAAGCCACTCTTCAACAACCGAGTAAGCTTTTGCGGCCACAGGACGTGGATCTGATTTGGACATGGCGTTCTCCTTTTTAAGGCGCTTTTTTGTTCTTTACGGCCATTCTAGAATTTCAGCGTACACTTGTACACTAACTTTATTGCAGAGATAAGTCAGTTTCAAAATCGCCTATAGCGCGTTCGCAGCGTTTCCTGTTTTTTCATTCAGATAAAACGGCGCTTTTTATCAGCAAGCTGGTTTTAAAGAGTCGTTTCTGCTCACAACTCTTGCGTATCATTTTTGAAGTTAGGGATGCAGTCGCGCAGTTTTATCAAAATAAACGATAACCAGCATGGGGTTACGCATTTAAAGCAGACTGTCGCCAGTGGAACAGGCGCATTAGAAAAAGTGGTACTCAAGGGCAGAAGTGACGAGGGTGTTTGCGGCAGGAGTTTATAGCCTCCGTCAATTTACTCAGTCATTAATATTCGCTTAAAACAACAAACATATTGAGGAAACACGCATGTTGAAGAAATTATCCGTTCTGGCTATTGCTACACTTGCCGCGGCGCAGAGTTATGCGCATGGTATTTATTTCGCTGAGCGAGTGCAAAAAACCGCATTGGTTTACGGTGTAGGTGCTGATGATCTGCAAATAGTGAAGCGCCTGCCAAAAATTGAGTCATTTACCGCGTACAACGATGACTGGGAAAAGGTAGACGCGGAACTGAAAGTGGCCGACCCGATGATTTTCGTTGATGGTAAGCATGCGGCAGTGTCTGCGGTAATGCAAAATGGCATTTGGAGTAATACCGGTGAAGGGCACTGGATAGGTAAGGGCAGAGATGAAGTACCCAATGCCATTCTCAGTGAGGAAACCATCAAGTATGCGGTTTTTCTGGATGGACCACTGAAAAAGATCCCTCAATTACCAGCCCAGGATTTACAAATAATGCCCGTGGGCGACAGCTTTCCCTTACTATTGGGAGAGATGCAGACGTACCAGGTACTCTATCGCGGGAAACCTGTTGAAGGCGCCATGTTTAAGAACGATTTCATCAACGATACCGACGCCAAGCCTATACCAACGGATAAAAATGGAATGGTGACAATGCCGGTGCGCAATCAGGGCCTGAACGTCGTTGCAGTGACTTACGATGCGCCGACAGACCGGCCTAAAATCATAGATAAATATGAGTTGCTGGCCACATTGTCGTTTATCTTACCGCACATTCCGGAATAAAATTAATAAGGTCGCGGGCTGCAATGTACAGCCCGCCAGCAGTACAAAAAAACAGGTGACACTATGAGTTCAGATTTTCAGACCCCCGCTGCAGTGGTAAAAAAGCGGGTCGCATCCATCGATATCCTGCGTGGATTGGTGATGCTCTTCATGCTGGTTGATCACGTGCGTGAACGCTTCTTCTTTCATCAGAATGTTGGCGACCCAATGGATCTGGATACCACCAGTCCGCAATTATTTTTTACCCGTGTTTCTGCTCACTTTTGTGCACCGGTATTTGTATTTCTAACCGGTTTGTCTGCCTGGTTGTATTCTCATCCGCATAATAAGGCGCCACGTTCAGCAACGCCGTTTCTGTTCAAACGCGGCCTGTTTATCGTGTTCGTTGAAATTGCGGTTATTAACTGGCTGTGGATGGGGAGCTACGACACGTTATGGCTACAGGTAATGTGGGCTATCGGTATAAGCATGATCGCGCTTTCAGTACTTTGTAAGTTACCTTACAAAATGATTCTTGCCCTGGGTGTGCTCATTGTAGCCGGACACAATCTGTTAAGTCCGATCAGCTTTGCGCCCGGTGAAACTGGATACACCTTATGGGCAATTCTGCATGATCGCGGTTTCATTTTTGAGTCTGAAAGTTTCCGCATTAAAGCATCTTATCCGGTGCTGCCGTGGATAGGCGTGATCCTGCTGGGATTCAGTATGGGGCCAATTTATTCACGAGCGGTAGATGGCGCAAAGCGTCAGTCAGCGCTGATAAAAATTGGTCTGGCGATGTGGTGTCTGTTAGCCATTATTCGCGGCTTGAACATTTACGGTGAGGTACTGCCCTGGGAAGTTCAGCAGGATGCTATCCACACGGTGATGTCATTCATTAATTACACCAAATACCCGCCATCTTTGGACTATGTGTTGTTTACGTTGGGCGCTGCGTTACTGGTGCTTGCGGGTCTCGAAAATGTGAACAATCGCGCAAGCAAGGCCGTGGAGACCTTCGGTTCTGCACCCATGTTTTACTACATTCTTCATCTGTTTATTCTGCTGGTGGGTTATAGAATTGCGCTGAATCTGGTGGGGCCGAATTACGGCGATTTATTTGCGTTCGATCATGTCTGGCAGGTTTGGTTGGTCGCTGCGGTGCTAGCGCTGGCGTTGTACTGGCCAACAAAAGCATTCGCCAAATTTAAACATAACAGTACTAATCCGTTGGTGAAGTACTTCTAATCTAACAATACGGTGAGAAATTATATGAAACTGATCAAAGCAATAATAATGAGTGCGGTGTTTTTCGCCGGTGTGACACAGGCGCACACTGAGTTATATGATTCCAAGCCAGCGGCGGGCTCCGAGGTGAATGTTTCTCCTGAAGCACTTTTCCTGTCTTTTTCCGGTGATGTTCGGGTGATAAAGCTAAAGCTGACAGACGGAAATGGCAAGCAGGTGGATTTTGGGTTTAAGCCTGTAGTCGATGCTGCAAGCGAGTTAACCTGGCCGTTACCCGAGCTAAAAGCGGGTAGTTATCAGGTTGAATGGACAGTGATGGGGGAAGATGGACACACCTTTCAAAACAGTTATGCCTTCAGTGTTGCGTCGGGCCATGGCCATCATAACATGCATGACATGGATAAAATGAAATCGGCTCACGCCAACCATGGTGCACATTAATCTGCCTGGCGGGTCAGTCTGATGGGCTGGCTCGCGCTTCTCTCTCTTGCCAGGCTATGTTTCTATCTTGGCATCTTTGGTTTTATCGGCCTTGCCGCCATGCGCGGTCTGTTCAGTTCCCATTTTTCTGTCACCCATCCGGGTATTAGTGAGCGTCGATTATTACGTTGCCAATGGTATTTGCTTGGCCTGAGTGTGCTAGGTGCTGCTGCGGTTCTACCATTAAATGCCGGTATGATGCTGGATGATGGGCTTGCTGGCATTACTGATCCGCTGATGCTGCAGATTGCCTGGCAGTCCACCATTGGTGAGCAGACGCTAGCAAGAGCAATTGCATTAGTTCTGGTGTTTGTATTTACGGTGTGGATGTCACTTAGCAAAGCCGGGGCGTGGTCGCTGTTACTAAAAACGGGTTTGGTGATCACGGCCATGGTTATTGGCTGGTCATTTACCCGCAGCGGGCACTCAGCGGCGACATCAGTACTGGCACAGCTTTGCGTTGCTGTGCATGTGGTGATGGCAGGCTGGTGGGTGGGGAGTTTTTATCCGCTTATCAGGTTATGTCGTTTGTCTACAGAAACCTCGCAATACGAAGCGTTGCGCAACACGTTGCATACTTACGGTAATCAAGCGGCGCTATGGGTCGGGTTGTTACTGTTCTCAGGCGGAGTACTGCTTACTCTGCTTATACTTAACGTAAGTGGTGAGGTGAACACGATCTATTTGTGGGTGATGGGCGTGAAGCTGCTTTTAGTTTGCGGTATGTTGAGTTTTGCCGCGCATCACAAGTGGAAGCTGGTGGGGAGTATTACTTCAATGCATGACTGCGACAAAGTACGTAAATCCATAACTGCCGAGGCCGTGGTAGGCGTGTTGGTTTTGGCTGTCACGGCGACGCTGACTAACAGTATTGGGATTGCACATTGAGCGAAACCAGATGTCTGGCGATGCCAAAAAAAAGCGCCGACGGCGCTTTTTTCATCTTCCATATACGACTACGGGCTACAGATTTCCTTCGCAAACATACGTCAGTTGCAGGAAATCATCCAAACCATAATGGGAACCTTCACGGCCATAACCAGAGGCTTTTACACCACCGAACGGCGCCACTTCACTGGCCACCGCGCCTTCATTAACGCCAATTACACCCGCCTGCAGGGCGCGTTTAACGCGATGAATACGCTTATGGTTCTGAGTATAGAAGTAAGCGGCAAGACCATATTCCGTGTTGTCCGCCTCTTCAATAGCTTCGTCTTCTGAAGAGAACCGGAACAGTGGCAGCACCGGACCAAACGTTTCTTCGCTGAACAGCGCCATTTTATTATTGGCTTCTGCAATGACCACGGGCTCGAAGTACAGACCGTCCCGGGGTTCAGCGTTACCACAGAGAAGAATACCGCCTTGCTCGACGGCATCTTTCACGTGATGACTAATTTTATCGATGGCTTTCTGATTAATCATCGGGCCTATCTGCGTGTCATCTTCAAACGGATTACCCACGTTCATGGCAGCCACTTTGTCTACCAGGCGGCTGGCAAATTCGTCATAAATGGCATTGGCCACGTAAATGCGATTCGGACACACACAGGTTTGTCCGCCATTACGCAACTTAGCTGCCAGCAAACCGGTGATGGCCGCATCCATGTCGCAGTCTTCAAATACGATGAACGGGGCATTACCACCTAGTTCAAGGGATAGCTTTTTCAGTGAACTGGCGGCACGCTCTGCCAGGTAACGACCTACCTGCGTTGAGCCGGTAAAGCTGATTTTTTTCACATGAACATCTTTCAGCCAGGCATCTACAGCGATAGCGGTTTGTTCCCGTGAGGCAGCAACCACATTGATCACGCCCGGCGGGAAACCTGCCATCTCTGCCAGTTTTGCCATGGCTAGTGCCGTGAGCGGGGTGTCTTCCGCAGGTTTAACTATTACGGTACAGCCTGCCGCCAGTGCGGGAGCAATTTTACGGGCCAGCATGGCAAACGGGAAATTCCAGGGCGTGATTACGGCGACCACGCCCACTGGACGTTTCTCCACCGTTTGCACACGACCGGGTACACTGTCGGGCAAAATGTCACCGCGCAGTTGCATGGCCATTTGGGCAAACCATTTTACATAGGACGCACCGTAAGCGATTTCGCCTTTTGATTCCGCTACCGGTTTGCCCTGCTCAGAACTCATGATGCGGGCAATATCATCGGAATGTTGCTGCATAAGCCCATGCCATTTTTCCAGCAGAGTGGCGCGTTCACGGTGGGTGGTTAACTGCCAGCTGTTGAACGCTTTGCGCGCCGAACGGGCGGCGTTTGCAGCATCAATGGCGTCGCTGTTGGCAACACCGGCAATGCTTTCACCGGTGGCTGGATTCATCACTTCATAGGTTTGCTGAGAAACGGCTTTCTTCCACTTACCGTTAATGAAATTCAGATTACTCAGCAGTGAGGGCTCATTTAACGATGAAGCCAAATCGACCAATGTTTCTTTCGTCATTAAAGGTTTGCCTTTATTGCATCACCCAGTGCCTGGGTACTGGCTGTGCCACCTAAATCTGGCGTTAACACATCGTCTTTGAGTGTGGTTTCAATGGCACTGATTATCGCGTCGTGGGCTTCTGCACCACTGCCTGAGTCAGCGGTGAGGAAGCGTAACATCAGCGCACCAGACCAGATCATACCGATAGGGTTGGCAATGTTTTTGCCGTAGATATCCGGCGCTGACCCATGCACCGGTTCAAACAGTGATGGGAATTTACGTTCCGGGTTCAGGTTGGCTGACGGCGCCAGACCAATGGTGCCGGTGCAGGCAGGGCCTAAGTCCGACAGAATATCGCCAAACAGGTTAGAAGCCACAACTACGTCAAACCGTTCAGGGTTCATCACAAACCGCGCCGAAAGAATATCAATGTGTTGTTTGTCCCAACGGATGTCCGGGTAATCAGCGGAAATCGCTTCGGCCCGGGAATCCCACCAGGGCATACTGATTGCCATGCCGTTACTTTTGGTGGCTACGGTAAGGTTTTTCGCTTCCCGGCGCATGGCGGTTTCAAAGGCATATTTCAGCACCCGGTCGGTGCCATGGCGACTGAACACAGACTGCTGTAACACCACTTCGCGTTCCGTGCCTTCGTACATGATACCGCCAATGGAAGAGTATTCTCCCTCGGTGTTTTCACGCACCACAATGAAATCAATCTCATTGGCTTTCGGGGTGGAAAGGGCGCATTTTACCCCCTCAAAAGTACGCACCGGGCGCATGTTGATGTATTGGTCGAACTCACGGCGGAAGGTCAGAATTGAACCCCACAGTGAGATATGGTCAGGTACTGTATCCGGCCAGCCCACTGCGCCGAAGTAAATGGCGTCCATATCGCCGACCAGCTCTTTCCAGTTTTCCGGCATCATGCGGTTATGTTTCAGATAGTAGTCGCAGCCGCCCCAGTCGAAATGGTGGAAGTTCAGTGTCAGGCCGAACTTATCTGCCGCAGCCTGAACCACTTTTAAACCTTCCGGCATGACTTCCTTACCGATACCATCACCGGCAATAACCGCAATATTGTACGTACTCATTAGCCTGCCATCTCCTGTTTAACCATATCCAGCGCGAGAACTTCATCGAGCGTCAGTTGCAGACGTTCAAACAGGGTGTCGAAATCTGCTTCAGTGAAACTTAAAGCAGGGGCAAAGCCTAAGATATTGTCACCGAACGCGCGGAAAATGAGTTTATGTTTCCAGGCAATGTCTGCGATGGTTTCACTAAGTTTCAGCGCTGGGTTGAACTGACGTTTTGTCGCTTTATCAGCCACCAATTCAACGGCACCGAGCAGGCCAAGGTTACGCACGTCGCCGACCAGCGGATGCGACAGGCACGCTTCAAGTTTCGCTTTGAAGTAGGGCTCAACATTCTGCGCGTGGGCCAGCAGGCCTTCTTCGTAAATACTGATCACTTCTAAAGCAACGGCTGCACTTACCGGATGGGCCGAATAGGTCTGACCGTGGCCGACTACCGCAGCTTTGTTCGGGCCATCAGCAATGCCATTAAAAATTTCATCCGACATCATAACCGCGCCCATGGGGGCGTAGCCGGATGTCAGGCCTTTTGCCATAGTCATCAAGTCGGGTTGAATATCTTCATGTTCGCAGGCAAACATTTTGCCGGTACGGCCAAAGCCGGTGATCACTTCATCCAGCAGAAGCAAAATACCTAAACGCTTACAGGTTTGTTCAATGGCTTTCAGCCAGCCTTTCGGAGGCACCACCACGCCTCCACTGCCCACCACAGGCTCGCAGAAGAATGCAGCCACATTATCTGCGCCAATTTCCGCCACTTTATCTTCCAGCTCTTTCACTGACGCTGCGATGAGTGCTTCAGGTGTGTCGAACTCGCTGCGATACAGATACGGGCAGCTAATATGATGCTGAGATGGGGTTGGTACGTCGAAATTGGTATGAAATGCTGGCAATCCTGTTATGCCTGCTCCTACGCCAGAAGAGCCGTGATAGCCCCGCTTCAGGGAAATAATGTGCTTCTTCGTGGGCTTCCCAATGGCATTGTAATAATGAGTGATATAGCGAATGGCCGCATCAATGGCATCGGTGCCACCTAATGAAAAGTAAACGTGTTGCAGCGAGTCTGGGGTCATCGACACCAGTTTTTCTGCCAGTTTAATTGCCGGTTCGCTACCGAAGCCGAAATACCCTGTGGCGTAGGGCAGAGTTTGCATTTGTTTCACCGCCGCATCGACTACGCGTTGTTGACCATAGCCGACATTTACACACCATAAACCGGCAAAAGCATCCAGATATCTTTCACCGTCTGCCGCTGTCAGCCAAACGCCATCGCCTGACTCAAGGATTTTAACGCCTTTTTTCTGATGATCACGGAAGTTGGAAACAGGATGAATGAGATAACGACTGTCTAGTTCTGTCAAAGCAGGCGTTTGCATGATGATTGTCCATGTTAAGTGTATTGCAGAGCCGGGTGCCTTAAAGCAGGAAGCGCACTCTTTATATACATCGTCGAAGAGGATGTACCTGAAACTGACAGGTACGATTTCTATCCGATATGGTAGCGTTCCCTGTTGGTTAAAATTTGTTGTACCGGCGACAAGAAGAGTGTGGAAATGTTGTTTTTGCGAACTTCTCAGCAAAATCTGCTGTGCGGTTTGAGCGAGGATAGATTAACACAACATTACTCGCGCAGTGTTGATGTAACCCTTTCACCTTACTGCAGAAACAGGCAGGTAAAAAGCGCTTTGGCGCGGGGCTGAGGAAGGGGTTTAGCCATGCAAATTACAGTGAGATAAGCGTTTGTCGATTCAGCATAGTCTGCTGATTGATTCGTCAAAACAGACTGAAGAATGCTTACAACAGATTTAATTTGGCATTAAATAAGTGACACTGCGTGTTGTAATAAGAGTGAAATAAAAATCAAGAACCGACTTGCAACAACAACTATATCTGGAAACAACAATGAGTGTATTTAAGCCTAAGTATATTAGCTTCGATTGTTACGGCACCCTGATCTATTTTGAAATGGCGCCGATGGCACAAAAACTTTTTGCCGACCGCATTACTGAGGCGCAAATGCCACAATTTGTGAAAGACTTTTCTGCTTACCGTCTGGATGAAGTGCTGGGTGCGTGGAAACCTTATCAGGAAGTGGTTCGCAACGCCGTAATGCGTTTGTGCAAACTGTGGAATATTGAATATCGTGATGAAGACAGTATTGCGATATACAACGCCGTACCTACCTGGGGCCCTCATCCCGACGTGGTTGAGCCACTGAAGAAAGTCGCAGCTGAGATCCCACTGGTTATTTTATCCAATGCAATGAACGGACAAATCCACTCCAACGTGGCGAACCTCGAAGCACCATTTGCTCATGTGTATACCGCAGAGCAGGCGCAAGCCTACAAGCCTCGTCTGCAGGCGTTTGAATATATGCTGGATAACCTGAACTGTAATCCTGAAGATATTCTGCACGTTTCTTCCAGTTTCCGTTACGACCTGATGTCTGCGCACGATATCGGTATTAAAAACAAAGTCTGGGTAAACCGTGGCCACGAGCCTGCCAACCCATTCTATGGTTACACCGAAATTCAGGATATCCGCGGTCTGCCGGGCGTAGTCGGTCTGGAATAAGGATTCATATGAAAAGCGCGTCTTACTGGCTCGATACAGCGCCGACAATTAATACCGAAGATACGACCTTGTCGTCACAGTCGGTTGACGTTGTGGTGATTGGCGGCGGATTTACCGGCTTATCTTCAGCTTTGGCAATGGCCAAACGCGGCGCCTCAGTGGCGTTATGTGAAGCCGGTGTCGTGGGTGGTGAAGCTTCTGGTCGCAACGGCGGGCAGTGCAATAACGGCACCGCTCAGGATTACGCCGGACTGGTATCCACCTATGGCGAAGACAAGGCGCGCGCTTTCTATCAGTTTTACAACCAGGCCGTGGATTCCGTTGAATCGCTGGTACGAAATGAAAATATTGAATGTGATTTTCGCCGGGCTGGCAAAATCAAACTGGCGGCGAAGCCGGAACATTTCGATAAACTGATAAAAACCCATGATGCGCTGACCAAGGAAGTGGATCCTGGCGCTAAATTGCTCGACGCCACTGCGCTACAGCAGGAAATCAGCTCCGACAAATTTTACGGTGGACTACTCACCCCCAACGGCGCACAGCTGCACGTCGGTAAAATGGTTTACGGTCTGGCTTCCCGTTGCATTGAAAAGGGTGTGGCTGTTTTTCAGCATCAGCCGGTGGTGAAGCTTGATAAAAAAGGGCCTCAGCAATGGATGGTGCATACGCCGGAACAAACCATTGTGGCGAAAACTGTACTTATTGCTACGGGCGGCAGTGGCCCAGGTCCGTTCAGCTGGTTCCGTCGCCGGATTGTGCCGGTAGGCAGCTTTGCGGTAACCACTGAGCCGCTGGATGAGCAACTGTGCGCTTCACTGTTCCCAGGCAACCGCTCTTATGTCACCAGTAAGAATATTGGTAATTATTTCCGACTGACGCCGGATCGTCGATTGCTGTTCGGTGGCCGCGCTCGCTTCGCCGTGTCTAATCAGCGTTCTGATTTGAAGAGTGGTGAAATTTTGCGCCAGTCATTACACGAAATGTTCCCCCAATTAGCTAACACCCGCATTGATTATTGCTGGGGTGGCACCGTGGATATGAGTGCTGATCGCCTGCCCAAAGTGGGTGAGCACGATGGCCTGTTCTATGCCATGGGCTACAGCGGGCACGGCGTACAAATGGCGCTGCACATGGGTAACGTGATGGCCGACATTATTGACGGCAAACCCACAGACTGCCCCTGGATGACCACAGACTGGCCTGCGGTACCGTTTCATTTTGGTAAACCCTGGTTTTTACCTTTCGTTGGCATGTACTACAAGTTGCAGGACAAACTGCACTGATAAGTACACAAGCCAGAACCGTAATGTATAAGGGACGACCATGCACAATAATAAAATAGATGCCGCCCTGAGAGGGCATCATTCCGGAAGTCGGCGTGCGCTGCTTAAATCGTTAGGTGCCGCAGGCCTCGTGACTGCCGCAAGCGGCCTGGCGTTGCCAGCACATGTATTGGCCCAGCTCTCTGATGAAAGCACAACGGCTAATCAGGCTGGCGGTAAACCAAAACACGGCGGACGCATTCGTGTTGCTACCACGTCTATGTCTACCAAGGATACGCTGGACCCAGCGAAGGCTTCCCTGAGCACCGACTACGTCCGCATTTACATGTTTTACAGTGGTCTCACGCAATTCAACCGTGAACTGGGGGCCGATCCAGCGCTGGCAGAAACGATTGAAACCGAAGACCAGCAGAACTGGCATTTCACATTACGCAGCGGTGTCACTTTTCATAACGGTAAAAGCTTAACGCCACAGGATGTGGTGTATTCACTGCTGCGCCACAAAGATCCGGCGGTAACATCACGGGCAGCGCCCATTGCTGCCCAGTTTCAAGAGGTGGTGGTTACCGGACCAAATACTCTACGAATCACCTTGAATGCGCCCAACGCTGATTTACCAGTGATGCTGGCATCTGCCAATTTTTGTATTGTTGCAGATGGCACTACCGACTTCACACAAACGGCGAACGGTACCGGTCCTTATCAACAGAAAGAATTTTCAGCCGGTGTTCGCACCATTGGCGTTCGTAATCCCAACTTCTGGAAGCCGGGTAAACCGTACCTGGATGAAGTGGAGTTAGTGGGCATTGCCGATGAATCTTCCCGGGTGAATGCCTTGTTGTCTGGCGACATTCAAATGGCACTGGCGGTAAACCCCCGTTCAACCAAGCGGGTGAAGCGTTCTGGGACCTGTGATGTGCTGCAGACAGAATCGAGCTTATATACCAACCTGATCATGCGTCAGGATGGTTATCCCACCAGTAACCCGGATTTTGTGCTGGCGGTGAAATACATGATGAACCGGGAACTGATAAAACGGGCATTGTTCCGTGGCTATGCCACCATCGCGAACGACCATCCCGTAGCGCCAAGTCACAAGTATTTTAACCATGAGCTGCCACAGCGTCCTTACGATATTGACCGCGCAAAATTTCACTTGAAGAAAGCGGGTATGAGCGGAATTCGTGTGCCTGTGTTCGCGTCTCCGGCCGCAGAAGGCTCGGTGGACATGGCGGCGCTATTACAGCTGTCTGGAATTGAAGCGGGTATGCACTTCGGTATAAACCGGGTGCCCTCAGATGGCTATTGGTCAAATCACTGGATGAAACATCCTCTTGGGTTCGGCAACATCAACCCGCGGGTTAGCCTCGATGAACTATTCAGTTTGTTCTATAAATCTGACGCGCCATGGAATGAGTCAGGCTGGCAGAATGCGCAGTTTGATGAGCTGCTTATTGCCGCTCGCGGTGAAGGGGACGAGATAAAACGAAAACAAATGTACTGGGACATGCAGGAGCTCATTGCCGATAAATGCGGTGTCAGTATTCCGGTATTCATGAATCTGATCGACGGCTACGATAAACGGGTGAAAGGATTTTATCCTATTCCTACTGGCGGATTAATGGGTTATTCCTTCGCTGAACATGTCTGGCTGGACGCATAATGGTCTTAAGGAGTTTGCAATGAAGGTCATTTTCCAGCTGATCCTGAAGCGGATCGGATTATCGCTTATCACGCTGTTTATCGTGTCGGCAGTGGTGTTTTTTATTGCCAACCTGCTCCCCGGTGACGCCGCCCAGGAAATGCTGGGGCAAAGTGCTACCCCAGAAGCGGTAGCCGCGCTGCGGGATGCTTACGGGCTAAATGATCCGCCACTTACCCGCTACGCAAAGTGGCTGGGCGGATTGGTTACCGGTGATGCGGGTACGTCGCTGGCGAACTCACGACCTGTGAGTGAATTGATTAGCTCACGATTGTCTCAATCGCTGTTACTTGCAGGGCTGACAGCCGTTATCGCAGTGCCTTTCGCGATGGTTCTGGGGATTGTGGCGGCCATGCACAGCGGTCGCCGCATCGATAAGATTATGAACATCGCCACCTTGACGATGGTAGCGGTGCCGGAATTTTTACTGGCAACCATTTTCGTGCTGGTTTTCGCCGTTGAACTGAACTGGCTGCCGTCGCTCTCATACATTCCTTCCGATGCCGGGCTTTACGACTACTTCCGTGCCTTTGCCCTTCCTGTGGCTACCTTGTGTATTGTGCTAAGCGCGCAAATGGCGCGAATGACCCGGGCGGCAGTGCTTGAACAACTGTCTCAACCCTATGTGGAAATGGCGTTGTTAAAAGGTTCGCCGCTGTCTCGAGCGGTACTTCGTCACGCCTTGCCCAATGCTGTCGGCCCCATAGTTAACGCTGTGGCGCTCAGTTTGTCTTACTTGCTGGGTGGAGTGGTGATTGTTGAGGTGATATTTAACTATCCCGGCGTTGCCAGTTTGATGGTCGACGCAGTAACCAACCGCGATATGCCGCTACTGCAGGCGTGTGCCATGTTGTTCTGTACCGGTTACCTGATCCTGGTACTGATTGCTGATCTCGCTGCAATTCTTGCTAACCCTAAACTACGAACCGGAGGCTGATCATGATGTCCGTTTTTAAATCCATGCCGGTTTCTGGCAAGCTCGGGTCGGCGCTGGTGGCGTTCTGGCTGTTTATCGCTTTATTCGGCCCTTGGTTAGCGCCACACACAGCCAGTGAAATCGTGGCCTATGATGTGTTTGAGCCTATTGGTGGCGAGTACGTGTTGGGAACCGATTATATTGGCCGGGACGTGTTCAGCCGTATTCTCGATGGCACTCGCTTTACTATCTTTATCCCTTTGCTGGCGGCGGCGCTGGCCTGCTCCGCGGGTACGCTTATCGCGTTGTATTCAGCGGTGAGCCATCCGCGCACAGACGAAATCATCGCCCGTTTTATGGATGCGCTGATTTCCATTCCCAGTAAGATTTTTTCATTGGTGATGATTGCCGCGTTTGGCTCTTCGGTGCCTATTCTGCTTACCATTACCGCTATCAGTTATATGCCCGGTTCGTTCCGTATTGCCCGGGCACTGGCTGTTAACGTTGCCAGTATGGATTTTGTTACCGTTGCCCGCACCCGTGGTGAAAGCCGGCTTTATTTGGCCGTAAAAGAAATTTTGCCAAATATTCTGCACCCCATGCTGGCGGATTTCGGGCTGCGTTTTGTGTTTGTTGTACTGCTGTTAAGTAGCCTGAGTTTTCTCGGTCTGGGCGTACAGCCGCCGGAGGCCGATCTTGGTTCGCTGGTAAGGGAAAACATTTCCGGTCTGGCCGAAGGTGCGCCTGCGGTCATCGTACCGGCCATTGCCATAGCCACTATCACCATTGCAGTAAACCTGGTCATCGACAGCTTGCGTGGCGGTGCCACCTATGCGGCGAAGGGGAAGTAACATGACAGCACATATCATTGTCGATAATTTACAGGTGCAGGCAGGCTCGCCGGAGCAACCGGTAACCATTGTCCACAACGTCAGTTTCAGCCTGCAGCGTGGTGAAGTGCTCGCGCTGATTGGTGAATCGGGATCAGGGAAAACCACCATCGCGCTGACCATGCTGGGTTATGCCCGCCCGGGCTGCTGGATAAGCGGCGGTGCGGTGATGGTGGGCAACGACAATATGGCCGATAAAACGGATGCACAGCTGGCCACCCTGCGAGGACGCAAAGTCGCTTATGTGGCGCAGAGTGCTGCAGCGGCATTTAATCCGTCCCGCCGGATCATGGATCAGGTGGTAGAAAGCGCGCTCATGCATGGCGTAATGTCCCGCAAAGCGGCTGAAGAAAAAGCGGTGAAGCTGTTTGCGCAGCTATCCCTTCCATCGCCGGATACCATCGGTAAACGTTATCCCCACGAAGTGTCCGGCGGTCAATTACAACGACTGATGGCGGCCATGGCGCTGATTTGCGACCCGGAACTGGTGATTTTTGACGAACCCACTACTGCCCTTGACGTCACCACACAGGTGGATGTGCTCAAAGCGTTCAAAGCGGCGGTGAAGGCAACCAATACCACAGCGGTTTATGTATCCCATGATCTGGCGGTGGTAGCGCAAATGGCTGACCGCATTCTGGTGCTGCAGCAGGGCAGGGTGATGGAAAATAATCCCACCACCAAAATACTCAGCGATGCCGAACACCCTTACACCCGTCAGCTACTCAGTGCCGTCCAGCACTCTGACATTGTTCAAAACAAAGCCGATAGCGATGTGGTGCTGGAAATTGCCAATATCGAAGCAGGCTACGGCAGAATCAAACCCGACGGCAGGCCAGAAATTCCTATTCTGTCGGATATCTCTATGAAGGTCCGTCGTGGTCAGACTGTGGGGATCATTGGCGAGTCGGGCTCTGGTAAGTCGACATTTGCCCGGGTTATTGCCGGATTGTTACCCGCATCCAGCGGCTACATGCTGCTGAACAAACGTGAACTGTTTTCTGCGATTGCAGATCGAGACAAAAAAGAATGCCAGCATATTCAGATGGTGTTCCAGAATGCTGATACGGCACTGAATCCCGCCCATAAGGTCGGTGATATTTTGGGCCGGCCGCTCACCTTTTTCCACGGTCTCACCGGGGCAGCCCGCAAGCAACGGGTGGCCGAGCTGCTGGAACTGGTTAAGTTGCCGGTGGAACTTGCCGATCGTAAATGCGGTGCTCTGTCCGGCGGGCAGAAGCAACGTATTAACCTGGCCCGTGCACTGGCTGCAGAGCCCAGCGTGATCCTCTGTGATGAGGTGACATCAGCACTGGATACCGTTGTGGCGGCTGCTATTCTCGAACTACTGGAAGAATTACAGGCGCGACTGAATATCGCCATTGTGTTCATTAGTCATGATATTTCCACGGTAAAACACCTGTGTGATGAAGTGGTGGTGCTGTACAAGGGCAGTAAGGTCGAACATGGCAGCGGAAAATCCTTTGCCTCTGCGCCGTATCACCCGTACACCGACCTGCTGGTGAGCAGTGTGCCTACGCTGGACCCACAGTGGCTGGATAGCCGCAATCAGGATCAGGAAGCCCGTAATATCCCCATCAGCAACAGTGACAGCCTGTGCCGCTTTCGAGACCGCTGCACGGTTAAACTGAATGGCTTATGTGACAGTGAAGCGCCACCGTCGCGCAAACTCTCATCCGGTAAGTCTGTTCTGTGTCACCGTGATGAGGCGATGCTGAGTTATAGTTAATCCTTTACGGATCATGATGATAAAGCCCGTTGCTGTGTACAACGGGCTTATTATTTTCAGGCAGGATTAATTTCAACGGTAAGATGATCGCAGGGCAGCAACTCACTGACCTTGTCCTTTACTTCATCCGGGGTTAATTCCGACGCCGTGGTCAATGAAATGATCCCGGCGTTGTGGCCAGCGGACAGTTGCCAGTAATGGATATCGGTCACGGTACTTTGCCCGTCCTTTTCAAGTAACTGTTTCACGGCATCAAATTTTGTTGGAGTAACAGATTTATCGAGCAGCATTGCGCTGCTATGGGTGATCAGTCCCCAGGCCCATCTCGCGATAACCACTGCGCCGACAATGCCCATCACAGCATCTGCCCACAGCCAGCCATAAAATTTCCCCAATACTAACGCAATAATCGCCAGCAGCGACGTCAGAGTATCTGCCAGTACATGCAGATAAGCGGCTTTCAGATTATGGTCGTGATGCCCCTGATGCGCAGCGTGTTCATGATGTGCAGTGTGTTCGGCTGCATGATGGTGGTGATGATCAGTATGTTCATGGTGGACATGCTTGTGGTGATCAGAATGGGCGTGATGGTGATGACCCTGTGCGTGGGAATGATGCTCATGGTGGCTATGATGATGCCCATGGTCTTGATGGCTATGCCCGTGATCATGATGACCATGACCATGATGATCATGTAGCAGAAAAACCGAAGCCACGTTAACGATAAAACCAATCACGGCGACCACGATTGCCTCATCAAAGCTGATAGCCTGTGGCATAAACAGCCGGCCCGCAGACTCCATCAGCATAAAAAGCGATACTGTTGCCAGCGCAACCGCACTCGCGAATCCACCCAGAGCGTTAACCTTACCGGTGCCAAAAGAGAAGTCACGGTTATGACGGTGCTTGCGGGAATACCAGTACACAAACAGTGATACCGCAAAGGCAGCCGAATGAGTAAACATATGCCAGCCATCGGCCAGCAAAGCCATGGACCCGAACCAGCTTCCCGCTGCGATTTCTACAATCATGGTCAGGGTAGTGAGTAAAAAGACCAGATTGATTTTCTTTTCTGAATCGCCTGATTCAACATAAAAATCGTGGGAGTGAATGCGTGCTTCAGCCGCTTTTACAGACATTATTAGTTAACCTTTGCAAACTTTTAATATACTATACCCCAGTATACTATTTTGGAAAAGAACAGGTCTTTAAATGGCGCACATTCACAAAAATCAGCAGGCGTTAGTCACCCGGGTGAAGAAAATACGCGGTCAGTTAAATGCAGTGGAAAAGTCGCTGACAGAAGGTAACGAATGTCTGACTATCCTGCAGCAGGTAACGGCGATAAAAGGCGCCATGAATGGATTGATGACCACGATACTGGAGGAGCACATTCGCGAACACGTGGGGGCGCCGGGACTGACCGATGCGCAGCGTAGCGAGGAAATAGACGCGCTGAACAAAATTCTGAAGTCTTACCTTAAATAAAAAAGCCGGGCATAAAAGCCCGGCTGACAAACTGGCAGCAAGATACCTCAGATCGCACCAACGCGGATTTTCGAGCCGTCCAGTAGCCGGGAGAGGTGGTAGGAACTGGCATCGATGGCGGGGGTGTTACCCAATACCATGTCGGCGGCCACATTGGCGAGGCCCGGTCCGAGACCAAATCCGTGAGCGGAGGTACCTGCTGCCAAAAAGAACCCGTCAATCTGGTCGATTGGGGAGATAACCGGAATGGCGTCTGGGGTGCAGTCTACATAACTTCCCCAGCTTTCTGCCATTTCCATTTCGGCGAGTGCCGGGAACAGGGCTTTTACCGTTTCCATAGTTTTCCGCAGGTTGCTCTTCACCGGTGCCGGGTCGAGAATACGGATCTTTTCAAACGGTGAAATGCCATCATTGGTCCAGCGATTGAACGCTTCCGGGCCTTTAAAGAATGAACTGCCAATATTCACCTGTACCGCTTTCAGGCGTTGCATAAACATCGGCATGAAGGGTTTGGCATATCGAATGCCCTGAGGGGTAAACTCCAGCAGCGCAGTGCCACTTATCGCAACCGTATAGCTGCCATCGAGGCGACGGGTCAGGGCGACGTTACTGGTATAAATCGCTTCACCGATATTGGTGATGGGCTTGGTGCGAAAAGCGGTCTGACGCACGCTAGCCTGAGGAAAACTGATGCCGTGATGACGACAGAAAGCGGATGCCCAGGCGCCCGCAGCACACAGTACTTTACTGGTTTTGACGGTGCCTTTTTCGGTGATAACCCCTTCAACCTTGCCGTTTTTGATATCAAGGCCACGTGCAGCGCAGTTCTGGTGAATCGTTGCGCCCAGTGCTCTTGCTCCCTCGGCAATCATCGGGGCGGCAATGGCGGGTTCTCCTTTACCGTCGTCAATAGAATGCACACCACCAAGCCAGGTGCGGCCTTTGGCCGGAATCATCTCGTTGGCTTCTTTGGCATTCAGCATGACGGTATTTACACCGTACTGCTTTGCCAGATCTCGCCATGAATCCCACTGGGCCAACTGTTTCGGATCGTCGGTGGCGTAGCGCAGTCCGCAGCGGCGGAACCCCAGATCAAAACCAATATCACGGGACATTTCATCCCATAAACGCATAGACAGCCCGGAGGTAGGCAGTTCACGTTCGTCGCGGTTTTGCTGGCGACACCAACCCCAGTTGCGGCTGGATTGTTCGCAGCCCACCAGGCCCTTTTCAATCAGCGCGACTTTATAACCCTGCTTTGACATAAAATAGGTCGCAGCAGCACCAATAATGCCGCCGCCAATGACGACAACATCTACCTCTGAGGGCAGTTTCTCGTTGCTTGCAATTTTTTTCAGTTGCGGAGACATGCTTGTAGTACCTTACATCAATTTCGTTATGCTTGCGTTTCAAAGCCTACAATGGCTTTGATTTCGAGATATTCTTCCAGACCTTCGATGCCGTATTCCCGGCCACTGCCTGATTGTTTAAAACCACCAAAAGGTGCCTGTGGGTCCCAGGTTGGATAGTTAATCAGTACCTGTCCACAGCGGATCTGACGGGCGACTTTTCTGGCTGCATCCAGATCGGTGGACTGCACATGTGCCGCCAACCCATAAACAGTGTCATTGGCAATCTGAATGGCGTGCTCCACACTGTCATAAGGGATCAGGCACAGCACCGGGCCAAAAATTTCTTCCTGTGCAATATCCATGTCTGGCGTGACATCGCTGAATACGGTAGGGCGAACATAATAGCCCCGGTCAAAACCTTCAGGACGTCCGGTACCACCGGTGACACAGCGGGCGCCTTCATCGATACCGCGCTGGATCATGGTTTGTACCCGTTCAAACTGCGGCTTATTGGCAACCGGGCCATGGGTGGCCAGTTCGTTATCAGCCAGACCAATCACAATAGATTCGGCAGATTCGGCGGCCAATTTCTCAACTTCTGCCAGACGTTCTCTGGGAACCAGCATTCGGGTTGGTGCACTGCAGGACTGGCCATTGTTGCGCATCCCGGCCTGTACACCAGGACCTACTGCACTGGCAAAATCGGCATCAGGCAACAGAATATTCGGCGACTTGCCGCCCAGTTCCTGACCAACACGCTTTACCGTAGGTGCTGCTGCCTGGGCAACCAGTACGCCGGCGCGGGTAGAACCGGTAAAGGAAATCATATCGATATCAGGATGGCTGGCCATGGGCTCACCCACATCAATGCCGTTGCCGTTCACCAGGTTGAATACCCCGGCAGGCACGCCGGCATCATGGATAATCTGGGCGAACGCCAGAGCGCTCAGCGGTGAAAGCTCACTGGGCTTAAGAATAATTGAACAGCCAACAGCCAGAGCCGGTCCTACTTTGGCCGTCACCTGATAAAGAGGCCAGTTCCATGGGGTGATGAGGCCCGCTACGCCAATTGGTTCACGGGTGACCGCGGTGGTACCACGCATTTCAGTAAATTCGTATTTGGCCAGATTTTCACGGGCGACACGGATATGGGCGGCGGCAAGGGGAACCTGGGTTCCGCGGGCATAAGCCAGAGTAGCGCCCATTTCAAGGGACATCAGATTAGCCAGTAATTCAGTGCGCGCCTCAATCAGTTCAATAATTTTATCCAGTGCGGCCAGACGGGTTTCTACCGGCGTATTCGCCCAGATCGGAAATGCTGCTTTGGCGGCTGCCACGGCTTTGTTTAAATCGTCCCGATTGCCTAGGTGGATAGTTGCAGCCGGTTCTTCTGTCGCCGGATTGATAACGTCAAAGGGCGCATTCCCGGACAGTGCAATCCACTCACCATTGATATAAGCCTGCTTAAGGCGGCTACTATCAAGAAATTGCTCGACGGGTTGTTTACTCATTATGCGCTTCCTGTTTATGTCTTTGCGTAGTTCTGGTGGCCATCTGTCTGCGATGATCATGTGTCTGCGAGAAACGTGACCGGCAGATTCTGCTGCAAGTTAGTGGAATCCAGTATAGGGGTGATAAAGCAGCATTGGGTGCCGCTTTATTTGTCTGAACGGCAAATTATATTGAAAAAAGCAGTACAAACAGGCCGATTTCATTGCACCGGACACGCTACACTGACATCCTGCAAGACTGCCCGTATGGCCAGCAAAAGACCGTTCCATTTTCACCCTGTTCAGGAGACAACATTATGACTCAGCATACCGGTATTGATGATTTGCTCGATGAGCTTGTGTCGTTCCGGCGAGACATTCATGCCCATCCTGAACTGGCTTATGAAGAAGTGAAGACTGCTGAAAAAGTGGCGGCGAGTCTGCGGGAAATTGGGCTAGAAGTCACTACCTGCGTTGGAAAAACCGGTGTGGTCGGCACGCTGAAAGTGGGTAATTCAAACCGCTCGCTAGGATTACGTGCGGATATGGATGCGTTACCCATTGTCGAGGAAACCGGATTGCCTTACGCCAGCTGCCATCATGGCGTGTTTCACGGTTGTGGCCATGACGGTCACACCACCATGCTACTGGGTGCTGCCCGCCAGTTAGCCCGCACCCGCAATTTTGATGGCACGGTGCATTTTATTTTCCAGCCGGCCGAAGAAGGGCAGGCGGGGGCGAAAGCCATGATAGAAGATGGCTTGTTCGATCGTTTCCCCTGTGACCGGGTTTATGCATTTCACAACTGGCCGGATTTACCGGCGGGAACCATTTCAACCCGTCCGGGGCCAATTATGGCGGCGGCAGATAAATTTTCGATTAAAGTGAAAGGCAAAGGCGGTCATGCTGCCGTCCCTCATCAGACGCCGGATGCCATTTTGGCTGCCAGTGAGCTGGTGAGCCAACTCAACACCATCGTTTCCCGTCGGATTGCGCCTACGTCTACCGCCGTATTGTCGGTGACTCAGATAAGCGGCGGCAATTCGCATAACGTTCTACCCGGAGCGGTGACACTTACCGGCACAGTGCGAACCTTTGACCCAGCGGTACAAGATCAGATTGAAGCCGCCGTCCGTCAGGTGATTGATGGCGTTGCATTGGCTTCCGGCACACAAATCAGTATTGATTATCATCGCTATTATCCGGCCACGATTAATGCGGGGGCGGCTGCCGAGCATGCATTGAAAGTGGCGGCAACAGTCGGTAAGGCAGTACAGGCCCCGGAGCCGGCATTCACCTCTGAAGACTTCGCCTTTATGCTGCAGGCTTGTGAGGGCGCTTATGTGTGGTTAGGGCAGGGCCGTGGCGGTGAACATATTCCTCTGCATCACCCCGGTTACGATTTCAATGACGATATCATCGCCACCGGCGTGAACCTTCACGTGGCACTGGTGGAAGATTTTCTGCCGTCACAGATGGTGTGAAAACACAGAAGTGACTTGTGAACGCATCTCAAACGGCAAAATCTGCTGAGTCGGCACCGTTACACTATTTACGAAATTTTTCTATACATTGCAGGTAATTAAAGCCAATGGATAAAACTGAATTCACCGTTCGCGCAATGCGTGACACCGACTTACCCACCTGTTTAACCTTTACTCAGCAGGTTAAATGGCCCCACCGGATGGGCGATTGGCAACTGCATTTCTCCCAGGGTAACGGCAGCATCATCGAAGATGCTGACGGTGAAATTGCTGGCTGCATCCTGTGGTGGGATTACGGCAGTGAGTACGCCTCCGTAGGATTGGTGGTGGTGCCCGAGCACCGTCAGGGCAACGGCCTTGGCAGAACTCTAATGGACACGGTGATGAGTCAGACTGGCGCGCGCAACTTGCAGCTTGTGGCTACCGTGGCCGGGACACGCCTGTATCAGCAATGCGGTTTTGAAGAGTGCGGGTTTGTGTATCAGGTGCAGGGCGAGCTGACAGCTCAACCTGAGGTGACAAATTCTGCGCTGTCATTTAGCGATCTGGACGAAACCACGCTGAAAGATGTAATCGCGCTGGATGCGGCCGCTTACGGGTGTTCACGGGAATCACTGCTCAAAGCCGTGGCTGCCACAGGAAAAGGACTGGTTGCCTTTAACGAGGGTAAACCGGCAGGATTCGCCATGCTGCGTACCAGCGGACATGGCCAGACGCTCGGGCCGGTGCTGGCGGATAATGATGACACGGCCAAAGCGTTAATCAGCCGCTTGCTGGCAGATGAAACCGGGTTTATCCGCTTTGACCTTACCGAAGAAGCGCTAGCACTGAAACCCTGGCTCGAATCTCTGGGACTGGCGCAGGTCGACAAAGTCAGTGTAATGGTAAAAGGTAAATTTTTGCCGTCGTCACAAAGCGGTGTTACCATCTACAGCCTCATTTCCCAGGCATTCGGATAACAGGTCGCCATCAGTATGCGAAGTCGTTCGTTTAAAACACTCATTTTATTGCTGCTGCTTTCAGTAAGTTCGCAGGCAATGAGTGTGGTTTTCGACTCGCACGCAGCCCATCAGGATACCGATTTTCATGTGAAGAGTGATGCCGTTGATATTTCCGGCACTCAGTTTCAGGAAGACCCAAAGACCACCGACAAATACGGACTCGATTGTCAGCACTGCTGTCATTGTCACGGCGCCCAGCATATTTACCTGCCCGTAGCAGTAAAAGCACTGAATACTGATAATCAGTTTTACACCCGTCATTCCCTTATCCAGCCTCTGACGGAAGGCCATTGGAGCAACCTGCTTCGACCTCCTATCGCTTAACGAACAGGCTTTCTTCATGCTTCGGCGTAGGCCGAAGTGCGTGTCATCGTTAAGAGATAAATTCAATGAAACATCGCTTTTTAGGTGCGGGCTTATTGCTCGCACTCAGTACATCGCTGTGTGCGGCGGAATCTACTTCCTGGTCGAAGTGGGCAATGCAGACCGTACGGCAGCATCCCACCATGCAGGCTTACACCCATCAAATGACTGCATCGGAATATTCCGCGGCGGCCATGGCTCGGCCTCTTTACAACCCGTCTTTCGACAGTTCCCTCGAACGGGAAGGTGATGAAACCAATTTTCAGGTAGGACTGTCGTCCGATATCGACTGGTGGGATGTAAAACAATCCCGTACCGGACTCGGTGATCTGATGGCTCAACAAGGGCGACTTGGTGTCACCATTATCACCAATGATTTGCTGGCAGAGCTCATGCGCGCGCAAGTGCAGGCCGAGTTGGGCGAACAGGCTTATGAATTAGCCCGGCTACAGGTTAGACAGGATCTACAGTTACTTGAACTGACCCGGGCGCAGCTCAACGCCGGTGAGGTTAACCATACCGAAGTGGCCATGGCGAAAGCCGTGGTTGGCCAGGGGATGGTGTCGGAAAATGAACGTATGCAGGACTGGCTGGATGCCCGGCAAGCACTAAGGGCATTAGCTGGCGAGCAGGCTATGCATCGTCCTGTCAGTGAAGCTTTCTGGCAGCAGGTGCTGCCCGGTAATACCCCTATCGAGGTGGCCCGGCTCCCTGCACTGCAACAAGCCCGGATTAACTGGCTGAGCGCACAGGCAGACGCTGATATCCAACTGAAATCCAATAAACCCGTTCCGAATATCGGTGTTGGGGTGGGGCGCCAGGCGGGTGAGTCGTTGGTGTCGCTGAACGTATCTGTACCGCTGCAGTGGCGCAATGACTATTCAGAAGTGAATGATGCTGCACGTGAGGCGGCGCTGGCCAGTGAGCAGGAAATGCATGCGCTGATGCGAAGTACCAAAGAAACCCTCGACAATGCCGCCCTGCGATTAAATCAAACCAAAGAACGCTTTTTGCAATGGCAAGCATTGCATGAAGACGATCTTGCCAATGAGGTAAAGGTGCTTCAGTCGCGCTATGCCCAAGGCGACTTGAGCCTTTCTGATTATCAGTGGCAAGTGCAGCAGTTACGAGACGGCATGCAGGCCGGTCTTACACTCAAAGCCAACTTCCAGCTTGCCACAATTGAATACCTGCATATCACTGCCCGTCTGGCAAATCACATATCTTCACTGAATTCACAGGAGCAGTAACATGAAGGATTTATCAACATTATTGAAAGCAGTGAGTTTGCTTGCTGTATTAAATATTTCTCCGGTTTTCGGGCAAAGTCATCTGTCACATGAACCTGCACATGAAAGCGAGCATGAAGATCATAATGAACAAGCTCATGGCGGCCATGAAGAGCAGGCTGAAGTTGCCCTTTCTGAAGCGCAGCGAGGGCTGGCAGACATTCATTTGGAAGTATTGTCGCCAATGTCTCTGAGTCAGCAGGTTTATGCGCCGGGTGAAATAAAGGTAAATGGTTACCGCAGCTACATTATTTCTCCTCGAGTGAGCTCGGTGGTAACGGCTCGTCATGCTGCATTGGGCGAGAAAGTCAGTGCCGGGCAGCCTCTGGTTACCTTGTTCAGTGAGGAAATGATTGATGCGCAAAGCCAGCTTCAGCAAACCTATGTTGAGTGGCAGCGGGTCAGCAAGTTGGGACAGCGTGCGGTTGGGGAAAAACGTTTCATTGAGGCGCGAACCAACTACAACGCCGCCAGTCGGCGCTTACAGGCGCTGGGCCTTTCTGCTTCCACCATCGAGCTCATTGAAAAGAACGAGCGCTATCCGCTGGGCGAATATACCCTCACTGCACAAACGAGCGGCCTGATTATGACCGATGACTTTAATCAGGGGCAGCGTATCGAACCCGGACAACCGCTGATGCTGCTGTCTGATGAAGCCCACTTGTGGGTAGAAGCCCGCCTGTCAGCACAAAACGATCTGCATCTTGCGCCCGGCGATGAGGCTAGCGTGATCGTAGGTGACATGTCGGCAAAAGCGATGGTTACCCAGGAGTCCCATACGATTGATCCGACAAGTCGTACCCGTACCGTGCGGCTTGACCTGGATAACACCGCACACCGTTTCCATTCCGGTATGTTTGCGGACATTTATTTCAACGGCCCGGAAACGACCGGTGTGCTGGCTGTGCCGCAATCTGCATTAATGCGCGATGCCGACGGCGACTGGCAGATATTTACCGAAACTGAAGACGGCGACCTGTCTCCAGTTACGGTTACCCTGGGGCCGAAGTTCGGCGAATGGCAGGCAATCAGCGGTGTTAACGCAGGCACGACCTATGTGAGCCGCGGTGCTTTTTTCGTTGCTTCTGAAATCGCCAAAGGCGGTTTTGATCCGCACAACCACTAACAGGACTCAGTATGTTTGCAGGTTTAATTGACCGCGCAGTACAACTGCGTCTGATTGTAATTCTGGCGTTGGCGGGCTTGTGTGCCTTTGCCGCGCTGATGATCCCCCGGCTGAATCTGGATGCGTTTCCCGACGTGACCAATATTCAGGTTGCCATTAATACCGAAGCGCCGGGACTCGCCGCTGAGGAAGTGGAGCAGCTTATTACTTATCCCATTGAGGCCGTGATGTATGCACTGCCTGATGTGGAAGAAGTGCGCTCTATTTCGAAAACCGGTTTATCCGGCATTACGGTGGTGTTCCGCGAGGGCACCGATGTGTACTTTGCCCGCCAGTTGGTGTTTGAGCGTTTGCAAATCGCCGCAGACATGATCCCCGAAGGCATTGGCATGCCAGCCATTGGCCCGAATACGTCGGGACTTGGTCAGGTGTACCAGTATTTGCTGATTGCCGATGAGGGTTCAGGCTACGATAGCATGGCGCTGCGCAGTATGAATGACTATCTCATTAAGCTGCTGCTGATGCCGGTGGACGGTATTACTGAAGTGCTGTCTTTCGGTGGCTATGTACGTCAGTATCAGGTGAATCTCTGGCCTAATCGGTTATTGTCCTACAACCTGACGCAACAGGACGTGGTAGAAGCCCTTTCCCGCAATAACAATAATGCCGGTGGCTGGTATATGGAGCGTGGCCCTGAACAACTGGTGATCCGGGGAACAGGCTGGTTGTCTTCTGGTGAAGCGGCATTAGATGAGATAAGACAGATCCCGCTGAAAACCGAAGGAGCTGCCATTATCACTGTGGGTGATGTGGCCGCGGTGGAAATGGGCAGTGAAATCCGCCAGGGAGCGGTAACCATGTCGGTGAAAGACGAGCAGGGTAAGGTGGAAAGCCGGGGCGAAGTTGTATCCGGCGTGGTGCTCAAACGCATGGGGGCCAACACCAATGCAACGATTCAGGGCATAAACCAGCGCATCGACCTTATCAACGCCGCACTGCCGGAAGGTGTGCGCTTTGAACCCTACTACGACCAGGCAGATCTCATTCGACAGGCGGTGGATACCGTGGTCAACGCGTTGCTGCTGGCGTTTTTGTTTATCGTGGTGGTGTTGGCGCTGTTTCTACTCAGCGTGCGGGCTACGTTACTGGTGTTGATTTCCATCCCCGTGTCTATCGGTCTGGCGCTGGCCATGCTCAGTATGCTGGGCATTTCTGCCAACCTGATGTCACTGGGCGGTATGGCGGTGGCCATCGGTATGCTGGTGGATGGCTCGGTGGTGGTGGTGGAAAACATCTATCAGAAGCTACCGAAAGACAATAACGCCGCGGGTGACATCACCGCACTGATAGTGCGTGCCGCCCAGGAAGTGGCGCGACCGGTGTTCTTTGCCACGCTCATTATTCTGGTGGTATTCACGCCATTGTTCAGTTTCGAAGGCGTAGAAGCGAAGCTGTTTCAGCCGATGGCTATTGCGATTATGCTGGCTTTAATTTGCGCGGTTATTGTTGCCCTGGTGTTTGTGCCGGTGTTGTCGGTGTATCTGCTGAAAGCCCGTCCTGTAGTCCAGCGGGCAAATCCTGTATTGCTGAAGCTGGAGGCGGCTTACGCGCGCTTGCTGACCCGCACTATGCATCATCGAAAGGCCGTTGTAGGTGTAGCACTTGCGCTGGTAGCCATAGCGGGTTCACTCATTCCACAACTGGGTACGGAGTTTGCGCCGGAACTGGAGGAAGGTACCATTAACCTGCGGGTTACGCTGGCCCCTTCTGCCAGTTTGGATACTGCCTTGAGTGTCGCGCCGAAACTGGAAAAAATGCTATTGGAATTTCCGGAAGTGACTTATGCGGTGAGCAAAATTGGCCGCGCAGAAATCGGTGGCGATCCTGAGCCGGTCAACAATATCGAAATTTACATTGGTCTTAAACCGGTGGACGAGTGGCAAACCGCGTCAAGTCGCGTGGGCCTGCAGGAAGCCATGGGTCGTAAACTGGAAATGCATCCCGGTTTGCTGTTCAATTTCTCCCAGCCCATTTCTACCCGTGTGGATGAGTTATTGTCGGGTGTAAAAGCGGAGTTGGCAATCAAGCTGTTTGGTCCGGATCTGGATGTACTGGCCAATTATGGTCAACAAATCGCTGACGCCGTGGCGCAAATTCCCGGTGCTCAGGATGTGGCTATGGAACAAATCAGCGGCGAGGCGCAATTAGTGGTGCGGCCTGATCGCAGACAGTTGAGTCGCTATGGCCTGGATGTGGCGGATGTGATGGATCTGGTGCAGCAGGGGATTGGTGGTGCTTCGGCAGGACAAATCATTAGCGGTAACGAGCGATACGATATTGTGGTGCGTTACAACGAATCATTCCGCGATGATATTGATGCCATTAACGAGCTACGTCTGCTCAGTGCGCAGGGTGCCTGGATACGCCTTAAAGACGTGGCATCAGTGGCTATCGAGTCTGGTCCGCCGCAAATACGACGTGATGATGTACAGCGCAGAGTGGTGATCCAGGCCAACGTTGATGGCCGTGACATGGGCAGCGTGGTGAGTGATATTCGTAACGCCATCGACTCTCAGGTTGCGCTGCCGGGGGGCTATGCGGTGCAGATTGGCGGTCAGTTTGAAAATCAGCAGCGCGCCATGCAGCGTCTTATGCTGGTGGTGCCGGTTTCACTGCTGATGATTGCGCTGTTGCTTTACTTTGCCTTTACCAATGTGCGGCTGGT
Organism: Alteromonas confluentis; assembly: GCF_001757105.1. GTDB lineage: Bacteria > Pseudomonadota > Gammaproteobacteria > Enterobacterales > Alteromonadaceae > Alteromonas > Alteromonas confluentis. Next base: position 480,944 of record NZ_MDHN01000041.1, on the reverse strand, counting down.
GGCCCTGATCATGATAAACATTCCACTGGCGGCGGTAGGCGGCGTACTGTCGCTGTATATCAGTGGACACTATTTGTCTGTGCCAAGCTCTGTCGGCTTTATTACCCTGTTCGGCGTTGCGGTGCTAAACGGTGTGGTCATGGTGGAAAGTCTGAATTTAAGGCTTAAAGATCAGGCGGACGCGATGGGAGCAATTGTCTCCGGGGCTTGCTCGCGCCTCAGGCCGGTATTGATGACGGCATTGACGTCAGCGCTCGGGTTAATCCCCATGCTGCTTTCTAACGGGCTAGGTGCTGAAATTCAGAAACCGCTGGCGGCAGTAATTGTGGGCGGACTTATCAGCTCCACCTTACTCACGCTGGTGGTGCTACCCACGCTATATCCGTGGTTTGCCCGGGTAAAAACAGACGCGTAATTTTTGTCTGAATTTTATCTGACAAGCCAATCATTATGCCCCGCAGCCTTGCCGATTTAGCGAAAGCTGCCGGGGCGACCTGCTTATACTGGATATAACTGAAGTCGCTGTTGCCGGGTAGGCAGACAGCGTTATTTTTTTATCCGGAGTGTTTAAATTAATGAGCCGTTTACAAACTGTTGTGCAGCATCCTGCTGAAGCCCCTACCGAAAGTTATGCGAATCCTGAAATTCTGATTGAAGGCAATCCGTTACTGGAAAAGTGGGCCCACGTGGCGGCGGGCAACGACAAAATCAAAGTAGGCGTAATGACCTGTGAGGCCAGCGTAAACCGTTCAGTGAAGAAAGGATTCTTTGAATTCTGTTACCTGATTGAGGGACTGATTGAGCTAACAGAAGACGGCGGCGAGCCGGTGACTTACAAAGCGGGTGATACATTCCTGATGCAGGATGGTTTTCAGGGGACCTGGCGCACCATAGAGAAATACAAAAAAGTGTACGTTTGCGTATACGATTAAAGCGGTATTAAAGAAAAAGCGCCGGTGAGCGATGCACGCTGACCGGCGCTTTTTTATGGGCTATTCCCGGGTGCCGTTAATAGCCCCGGGTTTTATCTACTTCGCCCTCCATGGTTTCGTTCTGCAACCACAGTTTCAGGTTGTCGACCAGACGAATTGCCGCGGTGTCATTGCGCGTCACGGTCGCGGTGTGGGGCGTAACATGAATATTCGGGTGGTCCCAGAATGCATGTTTTGCGGGTAAGGGTTCTTTCTCAAATACATCCAGCACGGCCTGGCTCAGATGGCTGGAATCCAGCATGAACAGCAAATCATCATCCACCACCTGTTCGCCACGACCTGCATTAACTAACGCTGCGCCTTTGGGCAACTGACTGAGTAAATCCTGGTTCAATAGCCCGCGGGTTTCATCGGTGAGCGGAAGCAGGGAAACCAAAATGTCAGTATTGGGTAAAAGCGCCTTCAGGCCTTCGTCGCCGTGTAGAGTGGTTACCCCATCAAGGGTTTTCGGACTGCGGCTCCAGCCTTGCACATTAAAACCTAGCTGGTGAAGCATGTCTGCCACGCTGCTGCCCAGGCTGCCTAATCCTAAAATGGTAATGGTACATTCATGGGGCAGTTTTACCGGGTGAGCCTGCCACAGGTTTTGTGCGGCCTGACGCTGGTAACGAAACTGCTCTCGATGCAGCATCATTACGGCAGTCAGCACGTAGGTTTTCATTTGGGTAGCAATGGAAGGGTCGACCATGCGTACCAGTTTGAGGTCGGATGAAAGGGATGCCGGATTGAACTGATCAACACCGGCACCCACGGAGAAGATGGCCTTCAGGTTCGGGAATCGCGATTGGTAATCGTCTGGCAGCGTCCAGGTAATGAAGCCGTCAACGGCTTCCGGTTGCGGTACGTCTGGCCAGGTAAACCAGCGAACCTCAGGCAATGCTGCCGCAACGGCCTGTTGCCAGCATTCGCCCCGCTCAGCAGGGCCTTTATAAAGCAGCGTCAGCGACACAATTATTTTTCCGGTTTAAACAAAGTAGTAAGGGGGTAATGAAGTTTTTCGATAGGCGACTTCAGCACGATGTAGCTGAAATACTTGGCAATGCCAAAATCCTTCTCGAGAATTTCTTCCATCAGTGTTTGGTAATGGGTGATACCACGGGTAACGAACTTGAGCAGATAATCGTAACCGCCGCTGATAAGGTGACATTCGATCACTTCGTCAATGGTGCGAATGTTGCGCTCAAATTTGGCAAAATCTTCCATGTGGTGGTCGGTCAGTGTAACTTCGGTGAAAACAGTTGCGGTTTCACCTAACTTATCTAACGCGATTTTAGCGTTATAGCTGGTAATGTAACCGGCTTTTTCTAAGCGCTTTACCCTTGCCAGACAGGGGCTGGGAGAGAGTGCCACTGCGTCGGCCAAATCAGTGTTGGTGATCCTTCCGTTCTTTTGCAGCTCTGCCAGGATGTTAATATCAATACGGTCTAATTTCATGTCTGCCACGGTATGTTCCTTCTGTACTACATTCTGTTTCACATTACCGCTATAGGCATAAACAGTCATCTATTTTACCTATAGCGTATGCAAAATCCTGAAAGGCCGAACCAGAACGGTCCGGCTTTTTACACTCAGAATGCGTACTTCACACTCAGCTTGGCCTGACGCGGATTACCCGGCATTGTCCACATCGCTGAATAAGAACTGGCGTAATACTCTTCATCAAACAGGTTTTCGATGTCAGCATTGATGCTCAGAGCATCGGTGAGGTTGACAGAGCCGAAAATGCGAACCGTGGTGTAAGACGGCAGTACATAGTTCGGGTCAATTAACTCACCTGGACGGTCATCTACGTAACTCACACTGGCACCCAGTTTCGATTCTTTCCCGGCAATGTCGAGGTAGTGAATTGCCGTTACATTCAGTTTATTTTTCGGAATGTTCAGCAGTTGGGTACCAGCCGGAATCTCAACACCCCAATCAGCGTTGACGATAGCGTTTGACGTGGTGGCATCTACATAGGCGTATGCCACTGTCACCATAGTGTTGTCACCCAGCATGGCAGTTAAATCCACTTCCACGCCCTGACTTTCTGCTTCACCAATGGTGTCGGAAAAACCTGAATGTTCAGGATTCGGGTCGGCCGCCAGCACATTAGATTTTTCCGCACGGAAGAAGGCGACAGTACCGGTAATACCTTCATCGGCAGTGTTGAATTTCACACCTGCCTCATAGGATTTACTTTCTTCCGGCTCAAACGTTTCACCGTCGAAGTTGGAACCTGAGTTTGGACGGAAACCTTCTGAGTAACTTGCATACAGGGTATACAGTTCGGAAGCTTCATACACCAGGCCAACTCGCGGGCTGGTGGCGGTTTGCGACTGCGAGGTTACCTGTCCAGTGAGAAAAGATTCAAAGTCCTGATCGAAATCATCGAAGCGGATACCGCCCTGAATTTTGAATTTTTCGGTTACGTCGATTTGATCCTGGAAGTAAATACCGACAGAACTCTGGTCTTCGGTATCGAAGCGAACTGGAGAAAGCTCGGGTAATGCCTGACCATACACAGGGTTATATTTGTTTACCGAGTAGGTGGTATCGTTTACGCCCCAGGCTACGCGCCAGCGATCTTGTGTGATGTCCAGCGTGTATTCGTAGGCATCAGCACCAATCAGAATGTGGTGAGCCATACCGGCTAAATCTACAGTACCACTAAATTCAAGACGACCGGCCAGATCTTCACTTTCATAGTTACGGTACAGGCGGCGACGGTTTACTGTTTCTTCAAAACCCTCTTCGGTAACCAACTGGCGACCGCCAAGTTCAACTTCCGATGAATAGCCTTCAAAGCTGGATTCGCGGTAGCTCAAACCGGCAAGAAAGTTCCAGTTATCATTCAGCTTATGCTGGAACGTAAGCTGATGACCGGTTGCATCAATTTGCGTAGGGCCATCGGCGGGTTCACCGTAGTAGGTTTCAATGGGCACATCACCGAATTCATAGTTGGTAACAATGATCCCGCGGTCAAACGGCAGTTCCTGATCGAGGTATTCCAACTCATAAACCAGGCTGGTATCGGCAGAGAAGTTGTAATGGAAAGACGGGCTGATGGAAAGTTTGTTGGTTTCAACAGTATCACGGAAACTTCCGGCATCTTCATAGGCACCGTTTACGCGGAATGCTAAATCTTTGGTAATCGCATTGGTGTAATCACCTTCTACACGGTAAAGGTCGTAGCTGCCGATAGTCGCCTGAATATAGCCTTCTTCACTGAACTGCGGCTTTTTAGTAATAATGTTGATAGTACCGCCAGGCTCACTACGGCCGAACAGTGCAGAGCCCGGGCCTTTAATCACTTCGATGGACTGAATATTCGAGGTTTCGCGGCGACCACTGTAACCACGGCCTGCGCTGAATCCATTTACCAGGTAGCCGCCTGGCAGGTTTTCATCACCGGCAAATCCGCGGATAGCAAAGCTGTCCCACATGCCGCCGAAGCTGTTCTGACGGGCAATACCGCTGGTGAAGTCCAGCGCGTTCTGAAAGTCGTTTACGCCGAGGTCATCAAGCAGTTCTGCGCTGACCACATCAATATTCTGCGGCATAGATTTGAGTGGCACGTCGCCACGGTAAGCCTGACGTTGTTGAACCACTTCGATTTGCTCAACATCTTGTTGCTCGTTTGAAGTTTGTGCGTTGACGGTAGACGATAGGGCGACTGAAACAGCACCCGCAAGCACCGATTTAGTCAAAATTCTTTTGGTTATCATGGTGTTCCTCTCCAATAAGTTCTCTGGTCAACGGCAAAAGCATTATCCTCTGAGCTTATTTTATTTAATGTAATTAAAGCTTCTTATTGTTGGTGAATAATTCTTCCACAATCAGTATACGGTGATTGCCACGCTGAAAATGCGCTGAAAAAGCGCCCTAGTGCAGTGAAAAATTTTGAGCGTTCAAGCAATGCAGCAGATTCTGCTAAACCGCGTTTTTGGATGGAATTTGAGCGGGGTGGCGGCAAGACGGCGCGATAATAAAAGCCGAAGCCTTACTGTGCCAATTGGACGAAATAAGGCGCAATTGCCCGTAGGAACGTATGTAAGCCCTTCTGGCCAGGGGGTGGTATTGCCTTCGTGAACACGGCGTAAACCCATCCATGGGGCCTCGGCTGCCGCTTCCCTGCGGCAGACGGTTCACTCAGGCAACACCACCCCCTGTCCGCGGGCTTACCGTTCCGTACGAGCAATTGCTCCTTACTTTCAACCGCTCGTCATGCTTAGGCCGGCTTGTATGATCGCGCTGTCCGGGCGCTCTCTGTGTCGTCTGACTAATCCGCAACCCGCTTAATCCGCAATCCATGACTGCCTTCCATTGCCATCAGGGCATCTTCAGCATCAGCGGGAATATCGACAAACAGGGTAACGGCCTGACTGTACTGGCAATCGGCGATTTTGCCTTCTACCGTTGAGACCCAATGGCGAATAAACTGCTCCTGGGCGAAGTCGGTTTCTACCTGAAACGATTCCAGACTTACCATTTCAATTACTGGTAAGGTTTCCATGGTTTGCTGCGCTGCGCCGGAATAAGCGCGTACCAGTCCGCCTGCACCCAGCTTGATACCACCAAAATAGCGGGTGACAATCATCATGATGTTGCCCACATCTTTGTGTTGCAGCACATTCAGAATGGGTTTACCTGCGGTGCCCGAAGGCTCGCCGTCATCTGACATGGCCACGCTTACCGGTTGATGGGGAGTACCAAGTAGATACGCCCAGCAATGGTGCCGGGCGTCGGGGTATTGGGCTTTCACTTCTTCAAGCATTTGCATCGCCGCTTCGCGGGACTCCACGAAGCCAGCACAAGCAAAGAACTTACTCTTTTTAATTTCCAGCAGCGTTTCATACCGCTGTTTCGGAACGCGATAACTCATGATTAGCCGAACGGGTTCTCGATGGAGTGGGCCGGTTCAGTGAACCAGGCAGCACCGGTGTCGGTCATGTAGAAATGGTCTTCTAAACGAATACCGAATTCTCCGGGTACCACAATCATCGGCTCGTTGCTGAAACACATGCCTTTTGCCAGTGGCTGTGGATTGTCTTTTACCAGGTAAGGCCATTCGTGAATATCCATACCAATGCCATGACCTGTGCGGTGAGGCAGGCCCGGAAGGTTATAGTCTGGACCAAGCTCATAGGTTTCCAGACAGGCGCGGGCAGCGGCATCGACATCGCCACATGGCGCACCCGTTTTGGCTGCGTTAAAGGCAGCAATCTGAGCGGCTTTTTCCGCTTCCCACATGGTTGCCTGCTTTTCTGTGGGCGTGCCGAAGCAATAGGTGCGAGTAATGTCTGATAAGTAACCTTTCAGTTTACAACCAGTATCAATTAGCACCATGTCGTTGGCTTTCAGCACTTGCGGATCTTTCACGCCATGGGGGAATGAGGTGGCTTTACCGAATAATACAATGCAGAAGTAAGACCCTGCTGGCGCGCCCACTTTCTTGTGTGCTTCATGGATAAACTGCTCGACTTCGGTGGTGGTGATCCCTTCACGCAAAATACTGGCCGCCGCTTTATGCACAGTGATGGTCATGTCCATAGCGCGCTGGATCAGTGCTAATTCCGTCTCGCTTTTTTGCATACGACAGTGCGCAGTTACAGCACTACCGTTAATGATGTTTATACCGGATAGTGCTTTATTGAAGCCGTCGACAATGAAAAATGCAGTGGATTCGTCCACGCCAATGGTGGCGCCTTCGCTAATGCCCATGTTTGAAAGGGTGTTAGCAAATAAGGTATACGGGCTTTCGTGTTCCTGCCAGCCAATAATTTCGCCTTCAATAAGCTGGCGTTCAGACAACGAACCAATTTCAAACGTGGGAGCAATAAAAACGATGTCGCCGTTTGCTGGCAGAATAGCGCCTACAAGACGCTCACTGGCGTACCATTCAAGGCCGGTAAAGTACGTCATGTTTGTGCCGGCGTTCAGGTAAACGGCAGCAATATCATTTTGCTGCATATACGCTTGGGCGCTTGCAATGCGGGAAAGATACTCCGGTTTGCCTACGGCGGAGATGTCTTGTGTCATATCTTTTAATGATGATAATGCTTCGGCGGTTGTTTTGCCGCCAATCCCGTTTACTGCCATTGGGCCTCCCGGTATTATAATGGTGTTTTGTAAGGAATACAGTATACCAAAACCTAAAAACCGATGCGTGCGTCAGGCGGTAATTTCTGTTCGCCTGTCGATTTACCGTTTATCCGCCCATTTTGTCGAACTGACTTCAAGCAGTGGTAAATACCTGCCGGTAAATGCTAAAACTGGCCTCACAAAACCAGGTGAACAACCTGATAACAACAATAAGGAAGTTTTCTGTGGGAACATTATCTCGGTCAATTAAGTTACTCTCGTTATCTATCGCTATTGCAACACAAGGCGCAAGCATTGCTCATGCTGCAAACGCTACCCAGGCTGAGCAGAGTGTGGATAGCCAGTTTGAAGCCATTTATACCAGTGAATGGAACTGGCGAACCAATCAATACAGTGTTGATGAAAACAGCGATACCAAGGCTGCGCCAAGTTCGCTGCCAGACGTGAGTCTTGAAGTACAGGCCAGTCGTTTGAAGCGTTGGGAGTCAGTACTTAAGCAACTGGATGCGTTAAATGTAGAAGCGCTGTCGGCAGAAAATAAAGTTAACTATGAAGTCTATCGCTACCAGATAGAAACTAAAATTACTGACCAGAAATTCCGTATGTATGAAAAGCCCCTGGAAGGCGACACGGCTTTCTGGAGTAACTTAACTTATCTGGCCCGGGAAACCTTTCACACCGAACAGGATTATGTGAACTACATTAAGTGGCTAAACGACATGCCACGTTATTTCGACCAGCAAATCAGCAATATGAAGCTGGGTTTGGCTCGTGGCTACACCTTGCCAAAAATATCGCTGGTGGGACGGGAAGCTTCTGTAAAGTCGGTGGTGGAAGCCAGCGGCGAAGACAACATCTATTTTCAGCCTTTTACCAAGCTGCCTTCGAAAATCAGTCCAGAGCGCCAAAAGGCACTTATCGCCGAAGGTAAAGCTGCCATTAAAAAATCAATTATTCCTACTCACGAAAAGCTGCTGGAATTTCTAGTCGAAGACTATATTCCCAACGCACAACCTTCTATCGCCGCGTACGATTTACCTGATGGTAAAGCGTATTACGAAGCGGAAATTAAAAAATACACTACGCTGGACTTAACGGCCGATGAAATTCACAACATCGGCTTGAGTGAGGTGAAAAAGATTCGCGAGCGTATGGCTAAGGTTATGGCGGATGTTGATTTCAAAGGCTCACTGCAAGAGTTTCTGACATTTCTGCGTACCGACCCGCAATTTTACGTTGATACCCCGCAAGCCTTGCTAGACCGGGCAGCCTGGACGACAAAAGAATTTGATGCGGTGGCCGGTGACTACTTTGGCCATTTACCTCGGGCACGTTTTGCCATTATTCCTGTGCCCGATGATATTGCGCCATTTTATACGGCTGGCCGTGGTGGTCCGGGCGTTTACCTGGTGAATACGTATAATCTGCCGTCCCGTCCTCTGTATTCGTTGCCTGCACTCACATTACACGAATCAGCGCCGGGTCATGCTTTCCAGATGCCATTATCACTGGAGAATGATGATATCCCTGAATTCCGTCGTCAAAGCTATATCTCTGCTTATGGTGAAGGTTGGGCGTTGTACACCGAGAAACTGGGTGAGGAAATGGGCATATACCATACACCTTATGAGTTGTTTGGCATGCTCAGCTATCAGATGTGGCGCGCAGCCCGTTTGGTGGTAGATACCGGTATTCACTCTAAAGACTGGACCCGCGAACAGGCGCAACAGTTTATGAAAGACAACACGGCGTTGTCGGTACATGAAATTACCACCGAGGTAGATCGTTATATCGCCTGGCCGGGGCAAGCGTTGTCTTACTACCTAGGTGAAATGAAAATGGAAGAGGTAAGGGCAAAGGCGGAAAAAGCGTTAGGGAATAAGTTTGATATTCGTAACTTCCACGATACCGTACTTCAACTCGGTTCAGTGCCATTATCGGTACTGGAGCAGCGTATCGACCGCTTTATCGAGGAGGGCGGTCCATCGCCATACCCTAACTAAAGCCTGCCATTCTTATTCATAACTAGAGCGCGTGTATTTCACGCGCAATAAACTTTTATCTAATGTTTCTCGTTTTAACTCATTTAGTACTATCTTTATGAAACTATGTGTTTTGTGAATGGATGATCTGTGATTTAACGCAGTTTGAAAGGTGCAAAGAGTTGATTGAAATGGGAAGTTCCACAGCGTTAATTTCTCCTCAAAAAGATGTGCGTGATCTTATCGTCGAGTTAAATGACGGTTTCACGGCTTATTATGACAGGGACCTTGAGTTATGCAGGGCGTCAGAACGATTGTCGCAATTTGCGTATGGCTCGCTCATTCCCCGAATTCTTACTAAAAAAGATATTTCACTTCTTAATGCCGGACCTATTGTGGTCAGTATTGAAAAGTTAATTGGCTATCACTGTGTTTTATCTGCTACTGCAATACCAGAAGAACCCTATGCATTATCCATTTTTTCTGACAATAAAGGCATTACCAAAATTGCTCATGATCTCCCCATTGGCATTATCAACGTTGATAGCAACTGGGATGCAGTTTTTGTAAACGGCCATTGTGCCGATATGATGAAAACCTCCATTGACGAATTGCTTGGTAGGGGCTGGGCAGAATTTCTTCCTGAGAACACCATACGTGATATGCAGGCGCATATTATGGACAAAGAACTCAGACGAAGCGTATATCAAAGTAAAGCTGAGTTTATTACCCCCTTAGGCAAGGTATTTATTTTTTCTGTGCAGCTTTCCGCTCACTTCGATCACAGAGATAAATTCATCAACGCGACAGTTACTGTAAGTGATATTACCAGCGAACATCAGGCACAGTCGCAGCTGCAATATTTGGCTGACCACGACCCGCTTACCGAATTGCTCAATCGTTCAGCCTTTATCCGCAAAGTGGAAGAAATGGATGAAGCCAAGTTTGCTAATTCGCTCTTCGTATTCATCGACCTGGATAAATTCAAAGAAATTAATGACACCCTCGGTCACAAAGCGGGTGATAAGGTGCTGCAAGTTGTATCACGAAAGATCCGTTCAATAGTAAGAGAGCACGATATGACTGCGCGCTTCGGCGGTGATGAATTTGTCATTTGTTTGCCAGGAATTGATAAACATAGCACTGTAGGAAACGTTGCGAAAAAGATTTCCGATTCATTAAACCGAATGGCTGCCATCGACGGCAGAGAACAGCAAATTAGCTGTAGCATCGGTATCGCATGGACACCGATGATCCATTTTGATAAAGAAATGGGACGGTCGGAAAAAGTACAAGCCATGGTCCATGCGGCGGACCAGGGAATGTATGAAGTAAAAAAAGGGGGCTTTTCCAATGAGCACTTCAAGATTTATGACGTCAACCTTAGCGAGCAATTAAAGTGGCTAAAAAGTCAGCGTAAAGAGCTGTCCGAAATTCTCAATAATAACGACGTAAATTGCCATTATCAGCCCATTTACGGGCTAGACGGTAAAATCATGTCGGTAGAAGCATTAATTCGTTTTCGACAACCGTTGCAGTATTTTAAGAGCATTGAAGACATTATAACCTTTGCAAAGCTCAACGATTTTGATCGCCAACTGCTTTCGATGGCCTTGGATCGTGCTCTAGAGGGCTTTGCTGGACTGCTCAATTCGAATCCTGACCTTCGTTTAAATCTCAATGTTGATGTATCGCAGCTGGAGGTGGGCAATTTCACAAGCCGGATCAGCCGACTGTGTACCGTGCATAAAATTCCGTTAACATCTGTGTGCGTTGAAATTACCGAATTAATGCTAGAGCGAAACAGTCAGCGGGTGGAGAAACAGATAGAACTTTTGGTGAATCAAGGGTTTCTTATTTCCATGGACGATTTTGGAACCGGTTATAGTTCATTCAAAAGGCTCATGCATTACAATTTCGACGAGCTAAAAATCGATCGCTACTTCATCAGTAACATGCTGGAAACGGATAAATTCCAGAAAACACTTATCGCGATGATCGCGATGGGAAAAAGCCTCGATTTGCAGATTTTAGCAGAAGGGGTCGAAACCGAAGAGCAATTCACCCGGTGTAAAAAGATGGGAGTGCATCTTTTTCAAGGGTTTTATTTCTCTCCGCCGGTAGATTCGGATACACTGAAAAAAATATTGAATGATCAAAAATTAGCATCATAAGCGTGGGTAAAGCACTATGGAAAGCAAGGATGAGCATAACTCTTCGCACTATATCGTTGGCATTGGGGCTTCTGCCGGTGGGCTGGAAGCATTGCAGGAACTGTTTAACCTGCTACCTGACAATTTAGGGGCGTCCTATGTAATCGTTCAGCATCTGTCTCCGGATTTCAAATCCATGATGGATGAACTGCTCAGTAAAAACACCTCAATGGCTGTGCATCAAGCCGTAGAAGGTGAAGAGTTAAAGAGCAACACGGTGTATCTCATTCCGGCAGGTAAATTAATGCGTATTGCCGAAGGGAAGATTTACCTTTCAGATTTACCGCCAGACAACCGCATTAACCTGCCCATCAATGAATTATTTCGTACCCTCGCTGAAGATGCGCAAAATCATGCTATCGGCATAATTCTATCGGGCACCGGTTCAGACGGCAGCCGCGGGGTTTTATCCTTGAAAGAGATGGGCGCTATGGTTATTGTCCAAGACCCTGATGAAGCCAAATTCGATGGCATGCCGCTCAATGCCATTAATACTGGCTCGGTGGATTTCGTACTACCTATCCGCGATATTCCTGATCAGATTAAACGCTTTATTCAGCATCCTCTCGCGCGGGAAACTCGTAGCAAATTCCGAGAACATTTATCCAAAAATTCTAAAATTCTGGATGATATTTTAGCGCTCATCAACACCCGTACAGAGCTGGATTTCCGCGCTTACAAAGAATCAACAGTGTCTCGAAGAATCGAACACCGCATGAGCATTAATAGTAAGCACACCCTCTTTGAGTATTGGGAGTATTTAAATTCCACACCAGAAGAGGTAGAACTGGTTAAGCAAGACCTGCTTATAGGTGTGACGCAATTTTTCCGCGATGTCGAGGTATGGGAAAAACTGTATGAAGATGTGGTGAAGCCGTTAGTGCTGGAAACACCACCTGACGAGACTATTCGGCTGTGGTGTCCTGGATGCTCAACAGGAGAAGAAGCGTATTCTTATGCCATCTTGTTCGCCGAAGCGATGGAAGAGCTTGACGTACACAGGCAGGTCACTGTATTTGCCAGCGATATCGATCAGTCTGCAATCGCATTTGCCGCTAACGGTACCTATCCCAGTAGCATTTCTTCAGAGGTACCTGCAGAATATCTCACTAAGCATTTCAAATTACTAAACGACAGTAATTATCAGGTAACGAAACAATTGCGGAACATGGTAGTTTTCGCTACTCATAACCTTATTCAGGATCCGCCGTTCTCCAATATGAATTTGGTCAGCTGTCGGAACACGCTTATTTATTTGCAGAATTCAGCGCAGCAAAAAGTAATGGCGTTCTTCCATTTTGCGCTGAAAGTGCGTGGTTTTCTGGTGCTAGGCAGTGCCGAATCGCCGGGGAGTTTCAGTATCTATTTTGACTTCACCGATCAGCGCAGCAGAATCTATCAGAAGACAAAAGATATTAAGGTACCGTCCTCGCAGATTAATTCTTCCTCGCCCGCATTTCGTAACCGGAATTATAAGCCTAAAGCAATTTCCAGTTATCTGAGTACGCCGAATAAGCGTATCGAAAAAGAGCGTAAGTCTGCCACTATTGGTCGTCAGGCGGTGATGGATGAATATATTCCTCCCACATTGATCACTGATGCGAAGCTGCGCGTGGTGTATAGCTATGGTGATACCTCGCCGTTTACTGAGAAGTTGCGCCCGGGTTTAGTGACCTACGATTTATCGGATATCCTTCTTGATGAGTTATCCGGGCAGGCTATTTCAGCCGCGCATCAGGTACTTCGTGAGCACACATCAGTACTCATGGAAGACGTCAAGACGGAAGAAAATGGTTCCTGGTCATTACGATGTTTCTCTTTCAGCGAAAACGGGCCGGACAATACGTTTGTGGCATTAAGCTTCTTCGAAGGTGAGATGCGCAAAATCCCGATCTCCGATATCACTTATGAGCGCGGAGAACAAACTGAGAAGCGGATTGAAGAGCTCGACAACGCGCTCATCGACTGTCAGAAATTGTATCGCGAAGCGCTAGAAGATCTCGACACCACCAGCGAAGAGTTGCAATCCAGTAACGAAGAGCTGATGGCTGCTAACGAAGAACTCCAGTCGACCAACGAAGAATTGCAGTCGGTTAACGAAGAGCTTTACACGGTAAATAGCGAATATCAGCAAAAGATCGCAGAGTTAACGGATATCAACAACGACCTCGAGAACTTGATGATAGCCACGCATTTGGCGGTGTTGTTCTTAAACAGTGATTTGAAGATCCGCCGTTTTACTCAAGCTATGAAGCAATACGTTAATATCATTGATTTTGATATTAACCGCGATTTCCGCGACCTGTCATTTAAGAAGCCGCTTAAATCACTGGAAGATTTGGTTTCTCAGGTTAATAGAGGCCAAAAGGGCTCTGTAACTGAGGTATTCACCAATGAGACTACAGACACTAGCCTTGAAGTAACGGTTAGCCAGTACAAAATTGGTGACAGGGCGAAAGGGGTCATTATTTCGATTATTGAGCTTAGATAATGGTCAAGCCTGAAGAAAGACCAAAGATATTGTCGATGCAGGAGCACTATTTGGAAAAAGAGCTTTTCCATTTGCTCCAGCACGACAAGTTAATGTTTGAGTTTTTTCAGAATGAGGTAGTCGACGGCCTTTGGTACTGGGATTTAACCGAGCCAGAAAATGAGTGGATGAGCCCGAAATTTTGGCGTTTATTTGGTTTTGATCCTGAGTTTAAACTGCATAAGGTCAGCGAATGGCAGGATCTTATTTTTCCTGAAGATCTGGCGCTAGCGCAGCGCAATCTTCAACTTCACCTGAGAAATCCCGACATTCCTTACGATCAGGTTGTGCGCTACAAACATAAAAATGGCTCAATTGTGTGGGTGCGTTGTAAAGGTATTGCCATCCACTCTGAAGATGGAGAGCCAATCCGGTTATTAGGATGTCATCAGGACTTAACCCGGGTAATGGAAAGGCAGCAAGAACTACTTGGCCTGCAGATTAGATACGATCATCTGACCCGTCGTTTTGACGCTTTGAGTGAAGAAGTTTCTCGAAGTAGATCAATGAATGAGGCGCTTAATCAGCAAGTCCAGAACGACTTTGATATAGATGATGTGGGATTTTCCGGTCAACAACATTTTGTTGAGCAAACTCGGTTACTTACACAAAATGCACATCGTCTTGGTTTAGATGTGACGGTAATCAGTGTTTCTGTGCCGTCGTTAAATAAAGATATCAGTCGAATCAACGAACTTAGAATTTTCCTTCGGGATAATCTGATACCAGCCGTCCCAGGAGGGATCTTTCATTCTTTCTCTGATGAGTTTTATGGCGTTCTGGTAATTGGGTTCGGAGATGATGATTTAACAGCATTACATGAATCAGTCGACAAAAAATCAGCATCATTCGACTGGCTAACAGGTAAGCAAAAGATAGCCCTGAAGGCCCGCCAGATGCCAGTATCAGAAGAGATGTTCAACAAATTTGTAGATCTGCCCTACATTCTCGGGTTGTTCTTTCGATAAGGCCGACAGATTATCTGTCGGCCTTTTTATCGTTGTTTCTATTAAATATCGATACTCAATGGCCCCAAGTTTATAGAAAGCAGTGAACCTGAATCTTCTGAACCACTTGGCTCCGAACTTGGTCCGCTGAGGAAGCCGCCAAGCACTGAAATAGAACCGCTCTCCGTCACTTCAGACACATTCCCTGCTGCATCGGTGATCGATACTGTAGCTGACACTGGGCCTACGCCAAGGTTGAGGATGGGACCATAAGTCCAGGTGCCATCTTCAGCAATGGTAACCGATAGATCGAGTGTTGTTTCGATACCCAGTATATTCGCAGTCAAATCGATATTTACTGCCAGGCCCTCTAGTCCAGCCTCCGACGTTCCTGAAATGTAGGGTTCTGTTAATGATGGCATATGCGTGATATTCACTGCTGGCGGGGTAACGTCAACCACGCCGCTCACAGACAGTTCGCTCAGATTACCTGCTACATCGATAACCGATACGTCAACATTTAAAATACCTTCTGCAACGTCCAGTGGGATATCCAGCAAGTATGTGCCATCGCCGCCAACGTTTGTTGATAGGGTCTGCGTATTGCCCAGAGCATCCTCGGTGAGAATATTTACGGTTGCACCAATCTCGTCCGACGTACCCGAAATGGTGGGCGTCAAATCGTTAGTAAAACCAATAGCGTCTACCGTAAGAATAGGCAGCGTGAGATCGATAAGACCTGACGTGCTCACCGATGCCACGTTGCCTGCGGCATCCAATACCGACACGTTCACATCCAGCAGCCCTTCTGAAATGGCTGAAGGCACATTCGCTGACCAGGTGCCATCGCCAAGGACGGTGGCGGTAAAGCTTTGCGAATCGCCATTGCCATCAGTGATGGCAATCGATACAAGTGCACCAATTTCATCGGATGTACCGGAAATGAGTGGTGTACTACTAATAAGATCGGTAATCGGATTGATGTTCAATATTGGGAGTGTCAGGTCGATAAGACCTGACGTGCTCACCGTCGCTAAGTTGCCAGCGGCATCCAACACCGATACGTTTACATCCAGCAGACCTTCGGAGATAGCAGAGGGCACATTGGCCGACCACGTACCATCGCCAAGTACAGTGGCGGTGAAGCTTTGCGCATCGCCGTTGCCGTCGGTGACAACAATGGTGATCAATGCCCCAATTTCATCAGATGTCCCTGAAATCAACGGCGTATCGCTGGTGAGATCAGTGATGGCGTTCACGTTGAGGATAGGCAGCGTGAGGTCGATAAGACCTGACGTGCTCACCGTGGCCAGATTGCCCGCAGCATCTAGCACCGACACGTTCACATCCAGCAGACCTTCTGAGATCGCAGATGGCACATTCGCCGACCACGTACCATCGCCAAGTACAGTGGCGGTGAAGCTTTGTGCATCACCGTTGCCGTCGGTAACGACAATAGTGATCAATGCACCAATTTCATCAGAGGTACCCGAAATCAGTGGCGTATCGCTGGTGAGATCAGTGATAGCGTTCACGTTGAGGATAGGCAGCGTGAGGTCGATAAGACCCGACGTGCTCACCGTGGCTAAGTTGCCTGCAGCATCCAGCACCGACACGTTTACATCCAGCAGACCTTCTGAGATCGCAGATGGCACATTCGCCGACCACGTACCATCGCCAAG
>NZ_MDHN01000041.1:464246-464464 GCF_001757105.1 Alteromonas confluentis | reverse complement strand
CTTTGCGCATCGCCGTTGCCGTCGGTGACAACGATAGTGATCAATGCACCAATTTCATCAGAGGTACCGGAAATCAACGGCGTATCGCTATTGAGATCAGTGATAGCGTTCACTTTGAGAATTGGCAGCGTGAGGTCGATAAGACCTGACGTGCTCACCGTGGCTAAGTTGCCTGCGGCATCCAATACCGATACGTTCACATCCAGTAGACCTTCTGA
>NZ_MDHN01000041.1:463996-464196 GCF_001757105.1 Alteromonas confluentis | reverse complement strand
AGTAGACCTTCTGAAATAGCAGAGGGCACATTCGCCGACCACGTACCATCGCCAAGTACAGTAGCGGTGAAGCTTTGTGCATCACCATTGCCGTCGGTAACAACGATGGTAATGAGTGCGCCAATTTCATCAGAAGTACCTGAAATCAACGGCGTATCGCTGTTGAGATCAGTGATGGAATTCACGTTGAGGATAGGCAG
>NZ_MDHN01000041.1:460446-463946 GCF_001757105.1 Alteromonas confluentis | reverse complement strand
ACCGTGGCTAAGTTGCCTGCGGCATCCAATACCGATACGTTCACATCCAGTAGACCTTCTGAAATAGCAGAGGGCACATTCGCCGACCACGTACCATCGCCAAGTACAGTGGCGGTGAAGCTTTGTGCATCACCATTGCCGTCGGTGACAACGATAGTGATCAATGCACCAATTTCATCAGATGTCCCTGAAATCAACGGCGTATCGCTGTTGAGATCAGTGATGGAATTCACGTTGAGGATAGGCAGCGTGAGGTCGATGAGACCCGATGTGCTCACCGTGGCTAAGTTGCCTGCGGCATCCAGCACCGACACGTTTACATCCAGCAGACCTTCGGAGATAGCAGATGGAACGTTCGCCGACCAGGTGCCATCGCCAAGCACAGTGGCGGTGAAGCTTTGCGCATCGCCGTTGCCGTCGGTGACAACGATAGTGATCAATGCACCAATTTCATCAGAAGTCCCTGAAATTAACGGCGTATCGCTGTTGAGATCAGTGATGGAATTCACGTTGAGAATTGGCAGCGTGAGGTCGATAAGACCCGACGTGCTCACCGTGGCTAAGTTGCCTGCAGCATCTAGTACGGAGACATCGATGTTTAGCAGACCTTCATTCAGATCGGCTGGTACAACAACCGCCCAAGTGCCGTCCGGTTGAACAGTTGCAGTCAAGTTTTGTTGTACACCAAGCCCATCGAGCAATACGATTTCGATGACCGCACCAATTTCATCGGATGTACCTGAAATAGTGGGACGAAGTTCATTCGTTGTAGCGAAAGCATCTAACGTCAGACCTGGGTCAGCAGTGTCGATGGTGCCCGCAACGCTAACATCAACAATATTTCCAGCGTCATCAAATACCTGAGCTTCAACCGTGATTGAACCATCAGGAAGCACAGGTAAATCTGTGCTCCAGGAACCATCGGCTTGAACAATCGCCGAGAGATTATATTCAACACCGTTGGAGTCGGTCACCGTGATGATAACAATGGTGCCAATACCCACATCTGCACTGCCTGAAATGGTGGGCGAGTTATCGTTTGTATCGCCTACAGGATCAATGATTAGCAGCGGTGGTGTCGTATCGATTTCACCGTTATTGTCGCTAGCTGTCGTCGAGTTACCCGCTGCGTCTGTTGCGGTGGCTTCTACTGTGTAGGCACCGTCGGCCATGTCCGCTGGTACGTCTGCGCTGAATGAACCGTCAGGCTGTACGGTAGCGGTAAAGGTTTGGGCGTCACCGTTAGCATCGGTCACCGTGATCGAGATCGTTTCACCGACAGGTAAGTCGGTGCTACCAGACACCGTTGGCGTTGCGTCATTACCCAGCGAGTGTGGATCAAGGGTGATGGCTGGCGCTGCGGTATCGATTTCACCGTTGTTGTCCGTAGCGGTAGTGGCGTTACCGGCAGCATCGGTGGCAGTGGCTTCTACTGTGTAGGCACCATCCACCATGTCCGCTGAAACGTCTGCGCTGAATGAACCGTCAGGCTGAACAGTTGCGGTAAAGGTTTGGGCGTCGCCGTTAGCGTCCGTTACCGTGATCGAGACGGTTTCACCTACTGGCAGATCCGTGGTACCTGATACTGTTGGTGTGGCGTCATTACCCAGCGAGTGTGGATCAAGGGTGATGACTGGTGCTGCAGTATCAATTTCGCCGTTGTTGTCCGTAGCCGTCGTCGCATTACCCGCTGCATCGGTGGCAGTGGCTACTACGGTGTAGGCACCATCCGCCATGTCCGCTGGCACATCGGTACTGAACGAGCCATCGGGTTGTACGGTTGCGGTGAAGGTTTGAGCATCACCATTAGCATCCGTTACCGTGATCGACACGGTTTCACCGACAGGCAAATCTGTGGTTCCCGATACTGTTGGTGTGGCGTCATTACCCAGCGAGTGTGGATCAAGGGTGATGACTGGTGCTGCAGTATCAATTTCGCCGTTGTTGTCCGTAGCGGTAGTCGCGTTACCGGCAGCATCTGTTGCAGTGGCTTCAACAGTATACGCACCATCGGCCATATCCGCAGGCACATCGGCGCTAAATGAACCGTCGGGTTGAACCGTAGCGGTAAAGGTTTGGGCATCACCGTTTGAATCGGTCACTGTGATGGACACGGTTTCACCGACTGGCAGATCCGTGCTACCAGAAACCGTCGGCGTCGCATCGTTACCCGTTGTCTGCGCGTCCAATGTAATGGTTGGTGCAGCGGTGTCGATTTCACCGTTGTTGTCGGTTGCAGTCGTGGCGTTACCGGCAGCATCGGTGGCAGAGGCTTCAACGGTGTAAGCACCGTCGGCCATATCCGCAGGAACGTCTGCGCTGAATGTTCCGTCTGGCTGTACCGTTGCCGTAAAGGTTTGAGCATCACCGTTTGAATCGGTCACCGTGATCGACACGGTTTCGCCAGTTGGTAAATCGGTAGACCCTGATACTGTGGGCGTCGCATCGTTACCCGTTGTCTGCGCGTCCAACGTAACGGTTGGCGCAGCGGTATCGATTTCGCCGTTGTTGTCGGTTGCAGTCGTGGCGTTACCTGCTGCGTCGGTAGCGGTGGCTTCAACAGTATAAGCACCATCGGCCATGTCAGCAGGGACATCGGCGCTGAATGTTCCGTCTGGCTGTACGGTAGCCGTGAAGGTTTGGGCGTCGCCGTTAGCGTCCGTTACCGTGATCGAGACGGTTTCACCTACTGGTAAATCAGTGGTGCCAGAAACAGTCGGCGTCGCATCGTTACCCGTTGTCTGCGCGTCCAAGGTGATGGTTGGTGCTGCTGTATCGATTTCACCATTGTTGTCGGTTGCGGTGGTGGCGTTGCCCGCTGCATCGGTGGCGGTAGCTTCTACGGTGTAAGCACCATCGGCCATGTCAGCAGGCACATCCGCACTGAACGAACCGTCAGGCTGAACAGTAGCCGTGAAGGTTTGAGCGTCGCCGTTGGCGTCCGTGACTGTGATCGACACGGTTTCACCAACGGGTAGGTCAGTGCTACCAGACACAGTAGGCGTCGCATCGTTACCTGTTGTCTGCGCATCCAAGCTGATGGTAGGCGCAGCAGTATCGATTTCACCGTTATTGTCGGTAGCGGTAGCGGCATTACCCGCAGCATCGGTAGCAGTGGCTTCAACCGTGTAAGCACCGTCGGCCATGTCCGCAGGCACATCCGCACTGAATGAACCGTCAGGTTGTACGGTTGCGGTGAAGGTCTGAGCGTCGCCGTTAGCATCTGTCACGGTGATCGACACGGTGTCGCCAGCAGGTAAGTCGGTGGTACCTGATACTGTTGGCGTCGCGTCATTACCCGTTGTCTGCGCATCCAACGTAATGGTTGGCGCAGCGGTGTCGATTTCACCGTTGTTGTCCGTAGCCGTTGTCGCGTTACCTGCAGCGTCTGTTGCAGTAGCTTCTACGGTGTAAGCACCGTCGGCCATGTCCGCAGGGACATCAGCGCTGAATGAACCGTCAGGTTGTACGGTTGCGGTGAAGGTCTGAGCGTCGCCGTT
>NZ_MDHN01000041.1:460076-460396 GCF_001757105.1 Alteromonas confluentis | reverse complement strand
GTGATCGATACCGTTTCGCCGACAGGTAAATCAGTAGTTCCCGATACTGTTGGTGTGGCGTCCTTGCCCAGCGTATGTGGATCAAGGGTGATGACTGGTGCTGCAGTATCGATTTCACCGTTGTTGTCGGTTGCAGTCGTGGCGTTACCTGCTGCGTCAGTAGCGGTGGCTTCAACAGTATAAGCACCATCGGCCATGTCCGCAGGAACATCGGCACTGAACGAACCGTCTGGTTGAACGGTAGCCGTGAAGGTTTGCGCGTCGCCATTGGCATCGGTCACCGTGATCGATACCGTTTCGCCGACAGGTAAATCAGTAGT
>NZ_MDHN01000041.1:459778-460026 GCF_001757105.1 Alteromonas confluentis | reverse complement strand
GTGATCGATACCGTTTCGCCGACAGGTAAATCAGTAGTTCCCGATACTGTTGGTGTGGCGTCATTGCCTGTTGTCTGTGCATCTAACGTAATGGTTGGTGCAGCGGTGTCGATTTCGCCGTTGTTGTCCGTAGCCGTCGTCGCATTACCCGCAGCATCTGTTGCGGTGGCTTCGACGGTATACGCTCCGTCGGCCATATCCGCAGGGACATCAGCGCTGAACGAACCGTCAGGTTGTACGGTAGCCGT
>NZ_MDHN01000041.1:453624-459728 GCF_001757105.1 Alteromonas confluentis | reverse complement strand
AACGAACCGTCAGGTTGTACGGTAGCCGTGAAGGTTTGGGCGTCGCCATTGGCATCGGTCACTGTGATCGAGACGGTTTCACCTACTGGTAAATCAGTGGTGCCAGAAACAGTCGGCGTCGCATCGTTACCCATTGTCTGTGCGTCTAACGTAATGGTTGGTGCAGCGGTATCGATTTCACCGTTGTTGTCGGTAGCCGTTGTCGCGTTGCCTGCAGCATCTGTTGCAGTGGCTTCGACGGTATACGCACCATCGGCCATGTCAGCAGGCACGTCTGCGCTGAATGAGCCGTCAGGTTGTACGGTTGCTGTAAAGGTTTGGGCGTCGCCGTTAGCATCCGTTACCGTGATTGATACCGTTTCACCGACAGGCAAATCAGTAGACCCTGATACTGTAGGCGTCGCGTCGTTACCTGTTGTCTGCGCGTCCAGTGTAATGGTTGGCGCAGCGGTGTCGATTTCGCCGTTGTTGTCCGTTGCTGTTGTCGCGTTGCCCGCGGCATCGGTGGCAGTGGCCTCTACTGTGTAGGCACCATCCGCCATGTCTGCTGGCACATCAGCGCTGAATGAACCGTCTGGCTGTACCGTTGCGGTGAAAGTTTGGGCGTCGCCGTTAGCGTCTGTCACTGTGATCGAGACGGTTTCGCCGACAGGTAAGTCGGTGGTACCCGATACCGTTGGCGTCGCATCGTTACCCAGTGAGTGTGGATCAAGGGTGATGACTGGTGCAGCGGTATCGATTTCACCGTTGTTGTCGGTAGCGGTGGTCGCGTTGCCCGCAGCATCTGTAGCGGTGGCTTCGACGGTATACGCACCATCGGCCATGTCAGCAGGCACGTCTGCGCTGAATGAACCGTCAGGCTGTACGGTAGCGGTAAAGGTTTGGGCGTCACCGTTAGCGTCCGTTACCGTGATCGAGACGGTTTCCCCTACTGGCAAATCTGTGCTACCAGAAACAGTAGGCGTCGCATCGTTACCCGTTGTCTGTGCATCCAGTGTAATGATTGGTGCAGCGGTATCGATTTCACCGTTGTTGTCCGTAGCCGTCGTCGCATTACCCGCAGCGTCTGTTGCAGTAGCTTTAACAGTATAAGCACCGTCGGCCATGTCCGCAGGTACATCAGCGCTGAATGAACCGTCAGGTTGTACGGTTGCGGTGAAGGTCTGAGCGTCGCCGTTAGCATCTGTCACGGTGATCGACACGGTTTCGCCGACAGGTAAGTCGCTGCTACCAGAAACAGTTGGCGTCGCATCGTTACCTGTTGTCTGCGCGTCCAGCGTAACCGTTGGCGCAGCGGTGTCGATTTCGCCGTTGTTGTCCGTAGCCGTCGTCGCATTACCCGCAGCGTCTGTTGCAGTGGCTTCAACCGTGTAGGCACCATCCGCCATGTCAGCAGGCACGTCGGCACTGAATGTTCCGTCAGGCTGTACGGTTGCGGTAAAGGTTTGGGCGTCGCCGTT
The DNA here is from genome assembly GCF_001757105.1 of Alteromonas confluentis. Classification (GTDB taxonomy): domain Bacteria; phylum Pseudomonadota; class Gammaproteobacteria; order Enterobacterales; family Alteromonadaceae; genus Alteromonas; species Alteromonas confluentis. The sequence continues at coordinate 458,268 of NZ_MDHN01000041.1, read as the reverse complement.
AGCATCCGTTACCGTGATTGATACCGTTTCACCGACAGGCAAATCAGTAGACCCTGATACTGTAGGCGTCGCATCGTTACCTGTTGTCTGCGCGTCCAGTGTAATGGTTGGCGCAGCGGTGTCGATTTCACCGTTGTTGTCGGTGGCAGTCGTGGCGTTGCCTGCTGCATCTGTTGCAGTGGCTTCGACGGTATAAGCACCGTCGGCCATGTCCGCAGGGACATCGGCGCTGAATGAGCCGTCAGGTTGTACGGTCGCCGTGAAGGTCTGTGCATCACCGTTGGCATCGGTCACCGTGATCGACACGGTTTCGCCAGCAGGTAAATCGGTGGTGCCTGATACCGTTGGTGTGGCGTCATTACCCGTGGTCTGCGCATCTAACGTAATGGTTGGCGCAGCGGTATCGATTTCACCGTTGTTGTCCGTAGCCGTCGTCGCGTTGCCTGCAGCGTCTGTAGCAGTGGCTTCTACGGTGTAGGCACCGTCGGCCATATCCGCTGGGACATCAGCGCTGAATGTTCCGTCAGGTTGTACGGTTGCCGTAAAGGTTTGGGCATCGCCATTAGCGTCTGTCACGGTGATCGACACAGTTTCACCAACTGGCAAATCTGTGGTGCCTGATACCGTTGGTGTGGCGTCATTGCCCGTGGTTTGTGCATCCAGTGTAATGGTTGGCGCGGTTGTATCAACTTCACCGCCAACTTCCGTTGTTGTTGCTGTATTTCCAGAAGCATCGGTGGCGGTGGCTTCTACCGTGTAAGCACCTTCAGCAAGAGCAGTAGGTACATCGGCGCTAAATGTTCCGTCAGGTTGCACGGTCGCCGTGAAGGTCTGTGCATCACCATTAGCATCCGTCACCGTGATTGAGACGGTGTCACCGGCTGGAAGATCGGTGCTTCCAGAGATAGTCGGCGTCGTGTCGGTATCAGGGGATTGTGGATCTAACGTGAGCGATGGCGCTGCAGTATTTAATACTCCACCATTATCTGTAGTAGACGTTGTATTACCTGCTGCATCAGTGGCAGTCGCTTCAACGGTATAGGCACCTTCTGCGATATCTGCTGGTACATCGGCACTGAACGAGCCATCAGGCTGGACGGTTGCCGTAAAGATTTGGGCATCGCCATTAGCATCCGTTACCGTAATCGATATAGTTTCTCCGGTTGGTAAATCAGTAGTTCCTGACACTGTGGGGGTGGCGTCATTGCCCGTATTTTGAGGATCTACTGTTACCGTTGGCGCAGCGGTGTCGATTTCGCCGTTATTGTCTGTAGCCGTTGTCGCGTTGCCCGCTGCGTCTGTTGCAGTGGCTTCAACCGTGTAGACACCATCGGCCATGTCCGCAGGGACATCAGCGCTGAATGAGCCGTCAGGTTGTACGGTTGCCGTAAAGGTTTGGGCGTCGCCGTTTGAATCGGTCACTGTGATCGAGACGGTTTCACCGACAGGCAGATCCGTGGTGCCTGATACTGTTGGTGTGGCGTCGTTGCCCGTGGCTTGCGCGTCCAATGTAATTGTTGGCGCAGCGGTGTCGATTTCACCGTTATTGTCTGTAGCCGTTGTCGCATTGCCCGCAGCATCGGTGGCAGTGGCATCTACCGTGTAGGGACCGTCGGCCATATCGGCAGGAACATCGGTGCTAAATGAACCATCGGGTTGTACGGTTGCGGTGAAGGTTTGTGCATCACCATTAGCATCCGTTACCGTGATAGAGACAGTTTCGCCGACAGGTAAATCAGTGGTGCCTGATACTGTGGGTGTCGCGTCGTTACCCAAAGTCTGAGTGTCCAGCGTTAACGTTGGGTCAACAGTATCGATTTCTCCATTAATGTCGGTAGCGGTAGTCGTATTGCCCACCGCATCGCTAGCAGTGACTTCGACGGTGTAAGCACCATCCGCCATATCCGCAGGGACATCGGCGCTGAATGAACCGTCGGGTTGAACCGTGGCCGTAAAGGTTTGGGCATCACCATTAGCATCCGTTACCGTGATCGACACGGTTTCACCGACTGGCAGATCCGTGGTACCTGAAACTGTTGGTGTGGCGTCATTGCCTGTATTTTGAGGATCTAGTGTTACCGTTGGCGCAGCGGTGTCGATTTCGCCGTTGTTGTCGGTAGCGGTGGTCGCGTTGCCCGCGGCATCGGTGGCAGTGGCATCTACCGTGTAGGCTCCATCCGCCATATCGGCAGGAACATCTGCGCTGAATGAACCATCGGGTTGTACGGTTGCCGTGAAGGTTTGTGCATCACCATTAGCATCCGTTACCGTGATAGAGACAGTTTCGCCGACAGGTAAGTCTGTGGTGCCTGATACTGTGGGCGTCGCGTCGTTACCTGTATTTTGAGGATCTAGTGTTACCGTTGGCGCAGCGGTGTCGATTTCACCGTTGTTGTCCGTGGCCGTCGTGGCATTACCCGCTGCGTCTGTTGCAGTGGCTTCAACAGTATAAGCACCGTCGGCCATATCGGCAGGGACATCAGCGCTGAATGTTCCGTCTGGCTGTACCGTTGCCGTAAAGGTTTGAGCGTCGCCGTTGGCGTCAGTAACCGTGATCGAGACGGTTTCGCCGACAGGTAAGTCTGTGGTGCCTGATACTGTAGGCGTCGCGTCGTTACCCGTTGACTGAGCATCCAGCGTAATAGTTGGTGCAGCTGTGTCGATTTCACCATTGTTGTCAGTTGCCGTTGTCGCGTTGCCAGCTGCGTCTGTAGCAGTGACGTCAACCGTGTACGCACCGTCGGCCATGTCCGCAGGCACATCGGCACTGAACGAGCCATCAGGCTGTACCGTTGCCGTAAAGGTCTGAGCGTCGCCGTTGGCGTCCGTGACTGTGATCGACACGGTTTCGCCGACAGGTAAATCAGTAGTTCCCGACACTGTTGGTGTTGCATCGTTACCTGTTGTCTGCGCGTCCAACGTAATGGTTGGCGCAGCGGTGTCGATTTCACCGTTGTTGTCGGTGGCAGTCGTGGCGTTACCTGCTGCATCTGTTGCGGTGGCTTCAACGGTATAAGCACCGTCGGCCATATCTGCAGGCACATCGGCACTGAACGAGCCATCAGGCTGTACCGTTGCCGTAAAGGTCTGAGCGTCGCCATTGGCGTCAGTTACCGTGATGGACACGGTTTCACCGACTGGCAAATCTGTGGTGCCTGATACTGTAGGCGTCGCGTCGTTACCCGTTGACTGAGCATCCAGCGTAACCGTTGGTGCAGCGGTGTCGATTTCGCCGTTATTGTCTGTAGCCGTTGTCGCATTGCCCGCAGCATCGGTGGCAGTGGCATCTACCGTGTAGGCACCGTCGGCCATATCTGCAGGCACATCGGCACTGAACGAACCGTCAGGTTGTACGGTAGCGGTGAAGGTTTGGGCATCACCGTTTGAATCGGTCACCGTGATCGAGATTGTTTCACCGACAGGCAAATCAGTGGTACCTGATACTGTTGGTGTGGCATCGTTACCCGTTGTCTGCGCATCCAGCGTGACGTTAGGTGCGGTAGTATCAACTTCACCGTTGTTGTCCGTAGCTGTCGTGGCGTTGCCCGCAGCGTCTGTAGCAGTAGCTTCAACGGTATAAGCACCGTCGGCCATGTCCGCAGGCACATCAGCGCTGAATGAACCGTCAGGTTGAACAGTGGCGGTAAAGGTTTGTGCATCACCATTGGCATCCGTTACCGTGATGGACACGGTTTCACCAGCAGGTAAGTCTGTGGTGCCAGATACTGTTGGCGTTGCGTCATTATCCGTTGTCTGCGCGTCCAGCGTGACGGTAGGTGCGGTAGTATCAACTTCACCGCCAACTTCTGTTGTCGTTGCTGTATTCCCAGAAGCGTCTGTAGCTGACGCTTCGACTGTGTATGCGCCTTCAGCTAAATCTGTAGGCACATCGGTGCTGAATGTTCCGTCAGGTTGAACAGTGGCGGTAAAGGTTTGGGCATCGCCATTGGCATCGGTTACCGTGATCGAGACGGTCTCACCCGCCGGTAAATCCGTTGTGCCAGATACCGTGGGTGTAGTATCTGAATCGGGCGATTGTGGGTCTAAAGACAGTGATGGAGCGGCGGTGTTCACTTCACCGCCAGCTTCTGTTGCTGTAGTTGCATTACCAGCAGCATCGGTGGCAGTCACGTCAACCGTGTAAGCACCTTCAGCTAGATCCGCAGGTACATCCGCACTGAACGAACCGTCAGGCTGAACTGTCGCGGTGAAGGTTTGCGCGTCGCCATTGGCGTCCGTTACCGTGATCGATACCGTTTCGCCAGCAGGCAAATCTGTGGTACCCGATACTGTTGGTGTGACGTCATTGCCTGTATTTTGTGGATCAACGGTGACTGTTGGTGCGGAAGTATCAACTTCACCGCCAGCTTCTGTTGCTGTCGTTGTATTACCCGCAGCATCGGTGGCAGTCACATCTACCGTGTACGCACCGTCGGCTAAGTCCGCAGGTACATCGGCGCTAAATGAGCCGTCAGGCTGTACGGTTGCGGTGAAGGTTTGGGCGTCGCCGTTGGCGTCAGTTACAGTAATCGATACCGTTTCACCAGCAGGTAAGTCTGTGGAACCTGAAACGGTTGGTGTAGCGTCATTGCCTGTATTTTGTGGGTCAACGGTGACTGTTGGTGCGGCAGTATCAACTTCACC
>NZ_MDHN01000041.1:313163-453574 GCF_001757105.1 Alteromonas confluentis | reverse complement strand
CGTCATTGCCTGTATTTTGTGGATCAACGGTGACTGTTGGTGCGGAAGTATCAACTTCACCGCCAGCTTCTGTTGCTGTCGTTGTATTACCCGCAGCATCGGTGGCAGTCACATCTACCGTGTACGCACCGTCGGCTAAGTCCGCAGGTACATCGGCGCTAAATGAGCCGTCAGGCTGTACGGTTGCGGTGAATGTTTGGGCGTCGCCATTGGCGTCCGTTACCGTGATCGATACCGTTTCGCCAGCAGGCAAATCTGTGGTACCCGATACTGTTGGTGTGGCGTCATTGCCTGTATTTTGTGGGTCAACGGTGACTGTTGGTGCGGCAGTATCAACTTCACCGCCAGCTTCTGTTGCCGTTGTTGTGTTACCCGCAGTATCGGTGGCAGTGACGTCAACCGTGTACGCACCGTCGGCTAAGTCCGCAGGTACATCGGCGCTAAATGAGCCGTCAGGCTGTACGGTAGCCGTGAAGGTTTGGGCGTCGCCGTTGGCGTCAGTTACAGTAATCGATACCGTTTCACCAGCTGGTAAGTCTGTGGAACCTGAAACGGTTGGTGTGGCGTCATTGCCTGGCGTAGCAGGATCAATTGTCAGTGTTGGTGAGTTTTCAGCTTCCGTGGTTCCGTCTGGTGCCTCAGTATCTGGCGCAGGCTCTTCTGTACCTGGCGTTGCTGCTTCTTCCCCTGGCGCAGGCTCTTCTGTCCCCGGTGTTGCTTCTTCTCCTGGTGCAGGCTCTTCTGTACCCGGCGTTGCTTCTTCCTCTGGCGCAGGCTCGGTTGTGCCAGCCTCTTCTTCGGGCGGCGTTGTCGTTTCTTCTTCAGCTGCTGGCGGTGGAGTTGGCTCTGTGGTTTCTTCTGCAACTGGTGCACCAGCTTCTACGGTGAACTCACCGGAAGTTTGCGTTTGATTACCCGCAGGATCTGTAGCTTCAACAGAAACGGTATAGTCACCTTCGGCTAAGTCCGCAGGCAGTGTTGCAGTAAAAGAACCATCAGCTTGAACGTCGGCGACAAGATCAAACGCATCGCCATTGGCGTCTGTAACCGTCACGGTTACCGTACTACCAGGCGCAAGGTCAGTATTACCATTGACGACGGCAGGTTCACCCGGTGTCGTTGTCACATCAAAAGTCACTGTAGGCGGTGTGAAGTCTGCTTCACCACTTGACTCTACCGTGGTTGTATTACCGGCTTCATCCGTTGCCGATACAGAAATATCGAATGTCCCTTCGGCTAAAGGCGCGTCGGGTACAACGGAGAAACTGCCATCATCAGCGACGACTGCTACGACAGTTTGCGTATTTCCTGCGGCGTCAACAATCGTCACACTGACCTCGCTGCCTGCAGGTTGATCGCTTGAGCCTGTTATTTCAATGAATGGATCGTTGGTAACGTCAACGGGATCAACCGTGATAGTTGGGGCGGTAGTATCCACTACAAACGTGTCTGAAAAGGTAACTGTACCCGTTTGCGGGTCGGGTGCTTCTACTACAATATCAAAGGTGCCGTCTTCCAGTGTATCTGGAAGTGTAACGGTGAAACTTCCATCCTCTGCGACTGGCACATCAATGGTCGTTTCTGTACCGTTTTCATCGGTGACAATGATGGTCACGGGGGTGTCAGGTGCAAGGTTCGATTGACCTGATACCACGGGAGGGAAGTCGCCGCTAATGACTACATCTTCAAGGGTTGTTGGCTCTGCTTCTGCTTCGTTACCGGCAGCGTCAGTGTCTTCGAGTGTGGCTTCATTGCCTGTTGTCGGCTCAAATTCGAAGGCGAGGGGGTCGACATCTTCGGCAATTCTACTTAATTGCACAAATGAGGCACCGCCGCCACCACCGCCACCACCAAGACCGGCAGCGGTTTCTTCTAAGGCGTCGAGAATATCGCCATCGCCGCTAAGTAGCGCGTCGATGTCAACTTCGCCACTTGCGGCATCAAAGGCAGCATCTGTACCGCCATCAACCATACTCAATACATCATCAAGAGAGTCATCGTAGACGACGAATTCATCATCTGAGGTGGCTGCAGTGAAATTTTCGAACGATTCAACACGCTGTGGAACACCGGCACTTAATACAACACTGCCTAACTCTTCGGTCATTATCTGACCGCCGTTTTCAGCAATGATTTCAGCATCTGAAGGAATAACATCGCCGGCAACAACCGGACGTTCTTCGCCATTGGGCAGACGGATAATCACTTCACCAGTGACATTTGTGACATTGAGCATGACTTAAAACCTGTGACTGTTAATGCATTCAAAGATAGGTCAGTCAAAAAGTCCGGCCCTGTACCAGAGAACAGGCTTTTACTAAGGTTCTGTTTTATAGGTGATTTAAGTCAGAAATTTTTTTTAATCTTTTTCTGACCCCGATAGTTTGCGGGTTCAGATTCCAGTGTCTACCTTTAAATAACAGGCTTTATTAGTGCCAGGAATTGTTTTGATTCAGTTATTTATTCATGGAGACCATATGCCAATTCGATGGTTATTTTTGTGGTTAGCTTTCGGGTTACTTAGTGTTCGCGCTACCTCAGCAGAACCGGTACAACTCTCTGAAGTAGTGCGTGAGGCGATAGACTCCCACCCTGATATCAACGCCGCCTGGCAGGATCTGCAAAGCGCAAGGCAAGATACCAAGGTTGCGCGATCGGGTTATCGCCCCACGGTTGATTTAACAGCGAGAAGCGCTTTAGTAAGACGAAATTCTGGCCTTGATCAGAGCTATTCTGATAGCGAGATCCGCCTTACAGCCACACAAATGCTTTTTGATGGGTTTTTCACATCGTCTGAAATTAAGCGGCTGGAATCTGCACAAAAAGTCAGATACCTCGAATTACTGAATCAGGTGGAACTGATCTCGTTAGAAGTGGCCACTGCATTTGCCGATGTACTTCTTTATCGTGAGTTGCTTCGCGTGGCTGAAGACAACTTAAGAACACACGTTGATGTATACAAGCAGATAGAAAAAAGTGCGCAGGCCGGTGTAGCGAGACGCGCCGATTTAGAGCAAATTAGTGGTCGGTTGTATTTGGCCGAATCTAACGTAATGACGGAGCAGTCTAATTTACATGATGTCGCTTCGCGTTATCAGCGCCTAACGGGTAAACGCCCCCCTGATGAACTTGCTGGCATTGATGATCTTATCTATGCCGACTTGCCCGCGTCTGTCATCGATAGTCTGATGGTGGCTTATCAATACAACCCAGGCTTCCTCGCGACCTGGTACAACATTCGCTCTAATCAATTCTCCATTGATTCTGCGCAGTCTCGCTATTTGCCAACGGTAAATTTAGTGGGAAGTTACGGTACGCAAACACGGGACCAGGCGGGATTAGACAATACGATCACGGAAGGCCGGGTAGGCATTGAAGTCTCCTACAACTTCTATAACGGCGGTGCTGATCGCGCCCAAATCAAGTCAGCCCTCGCCCTGAAAGATCAAGCCCTTGATCTGAGAGATCGCTCCTGTCGCGATGTTAGGCAAACCGTGCAAATTGCATTTAACGATATTCGCAATCTCGACAGACAATTACCTGCGTTGAACGAACACCGCTTGTCTGCAAGCCGAGTAAGAACGGCATATCTTGATCAATTCAAAATCGGCGAACGAACGCTGCTTGATCTGCTCGACTCAGAAAATGAGGCCTATGAATCTGGTCGGGCTTACACTGAAGCCTTATATACCCAGTATAAAGCGGTACTCAGATTGTTGGCGGGTAGCGGCAAGCTTGCTGAGTTTCTGGCAGTAACGCGCTCGGACTTTAACGTAACCGAAGCAATCAGATTGTCTGGTGCAGTGTACGACCCCAAATATGTTTGCCCGGCGGAAAGTACCGATGTGATGTCTCAGGAAACCAACATTCTGGTACGAGACAGCGACGGCGATGGGGTAACTGACCTATGGGATGAATGTCCAGACACGCCTGCAAATATGACGGCAGACGACTTTGGCTGTCATCAGGAAATAGAAGAGCCCATGGTCGAAGAACCCTTTGGCGATGAAATGGTCGAGGACTCGGCTTCCAACGCTCCTGAACCAACGCCATTGCTGGAGCCAGAGCTGCGCCCCGCAGTGAATGCCTTCTTCGCTGAAAATGACGCCACATTGAGTGAAGACCAAAAAGTGGCATTACAACCTGTTGTGGATTTCCTGAATGAATCGCCATCGAATGCTATCCAGTTATATGGTCACGCCTCACTAAAAGGTAACCGAGATTACAATCAGGCTCTCTCACTGAAGCGGGCGCAAAATGTGGCTGACTGGTTAGCAACAGCAATCACAACCGAAGGTCTCGAATCCCGATTCTCGGTGATTGCCCTCGGCGAGGACAGCCCAGCTATCGATAACAACACGGATGCAGCCGACCAGGCTAATCGTAGAGTAGAAATTCGCTTTATTAACAACGCTGCATTGTCTGAAACTACGGACATGGAGCGCTAATGTCACCACCCAATCTTTCTCACCTTTCTGTCGAGGAAGTCGCAGCCCGATCGACCGTACGTGGCGGATGTCTGATGGCTTGCCTGAAAACAATTTGTGATTTTCATGGCATTACCATGATAGCCGATGCTGTTTTGGCCGGCTTGCCTATGCAGCATGAAGAACTCTCACCGTCGGTGATGCCAAGAGCTGCCAGCCGTGTTGGGCTGCACTGTAAAATAGTAAAAAGGCCGCTAACTGAAATAAACAAATCCCTGCTGCCCGTGATTTTGGTACTTGAGGAACAGCGTTCTTGCGTGTTGGTTGGGCTGGATACAGAAAAGCAGATTGCCGAGGTCGTTTTTCCAGACTCATCGGAAACCGTAGAAAAAGTTTCTCTTAATGAACTCGATACTGAATTTACTGGATTTGTGATATTTCTGCGCCCCGATAACAAAATCGGCCGTCCTCCCACGGTAGCAGAAAGCGACACGGAGACCAGTTGGTTGTGGAGCGCAGTATCAACGGCCATTCCGCTGTATAGAGATGTGCTAATGGCATCGGTGTTCATCGGCCTACTTTCGCTGGCTATGCCCTTGTTTGTGATGAATGTTTACGATCGCGTGGTGCCCAATGCCGCTATTGAAACCCTTTGGGTACTCGCCATAGGTGCAGGCTTGGTGCTGCTGGCAGAGTTTAGCTTACGTATGCTGCGACATTTCTTTGTCGAGTTGGCAGCAAGTCGCATTGATATCAGCCTTACCGCTAATTTAATGCAAAAAGTGCTTGGGTTTTCATTCAACGTTAAGCCCCAATCAACGGGCGCTTTCGTCAGCAATCTGCAATCTTTCGAGGCTATTCGTGGGTTTACCAACTCATTAACCTTGGTGTCTCTGGTCGATTTGCCTTTCGCCATTTTCTTTATTGTCATTATTGCTCTGATAAGCGGTTTTCTGGCGTTGCCTATTATTGTTGGCGGTTTGATTTTACTTGGCTTCGGACTTTATGCGCAGCGAAACATGGCCAAGCTTGCTACCAATGCCAGTGAGGCGTCATCGGCACGCAACGGGTTGGTGACCGAGTCAGTGAAAATGTTTGAAGACGTGAAGTTTTTCAATGCCGGTCATCATATTCAGCGAGATTGGGAAATTTACTCCATTAGCCTCGCAAAAATTAACGCCAAGCTCCGCCTGGCAGGCACATCGGTTACCAATGCCGCGCTGTGGATTCAGCAGTCTGTGGGCGTCGCTATTCTCGTGGTAGGCGTGTTTCTCATGGTCGACGGTGAACTGACACAAGGTGGTTTGATTGCAGCTTACTTGCTTTCATCCCGGGCGATGGGACCATTGTCTCAGGCAGCAGGACTACTTGCCCAATATCATCACGCCAAAGTGGCCTACGAAACCCTTTCAGAGCTTATGGAGAAAGAGGAAGAGTCTGATGGTAGTCGTAAATGGACTCAGCACACCTGCATAAAAGGTAGGTTCGCATTCGATAACGTGTCTTTCGCTTATCCCAACCAGGCTTCCCACGTGATCAGTCGATTATCACTAACCATTGAATCCGGTGAGCGAGTAGCCATTCTGGGTAACAACGGCTCAGGTAAAACCACAATTCACAAGATGCTGCTGCACGCCTATGCGCCTACCAGCGGAATAATCACCTTGGATAATATCGACTTACAGCAATATGAGCCGAGCACGTTGCGTAATCAAATTGGCTATGTGCCGCAAGACATCAATCTGTTTACCGGTAGCTTGAAAGACAACATCACCGTTTTTCAGGAAGACTATGACGAAGATTTCATCTGGGAAATTCTGGGTGCCTGCGGGTTGACTGATTTCGTAAATCACCATCCCGATGGTTTGAATTTGAGTGTCGGTGAGGGCGGTTGCCTACTCTCAGGCGGTAAGCGCCAATCGGTGGCGCTGGCGAGAGCGCTCATCCGCAGACCCGCCATGTATTTAATGGATGAGCCCACGTCCGCCATGGATGCGGCAGCCGAGCAGAAAATAACTCAGCTTCTGGCCAGAGAAACTAAAGGCAAAACCTTAATTTTGAATACACACAGGCAATCATTACTCAGCTTGGTTGATCGCATCGTGGTGCTTGATCGTGGGCGTATTATTGCCGATGGCCCCAGAGACGAGATCATGCTGCGCCTGGCATCAGCGTTAAAAGGAGGGGCAAACTCATGATTTTTTCCTGGATGAGAGAACGTCTGACGCCGCCACCCGATAATGATTGGGTGTTAGAAGCCGAGTGGGCACGCATTCAACAACGGCCACTGCGTGCAAGAGTGCTGCTTTATGGCGTAGTAATGACCATCTTGGTGCTTGTCGTTTGGGCGTGCTTAGCACCGGTTGATGAAGTGGCCCGGGGGGATGGCAAAGTGGTGCCCTCTAGTCAGCTACAAGTCTTGCAATCATACGATGGCGGCATCGTGCAGGATATTCTGGTTAAGGAAGGGCAGTTTGTAAAAGCAGGAAGCGTGATACTGCGCGTTGATCCCACCCGGTATATTTCTTCTTTACAGGAAAACAGCTCCCGCATGAATGCGGTTTCGGCCAAGGTTGAGCGCCTTTCTGCTCAGACCCGTGACGAGCCACTGGCTTTCACCGATGATCTGAGGCTAGCCGCACCCGATATCGTGACCAACGAAACGGCGCTTTACTATTCCAGTATCAGAGAACTTGAGGAAACTGAGGCCCGGTTTGAAAGTCGGATAGCCCAGCGAGAACAGGATGTCGAGTCGTTTCGTTCTGAGCTCAAGCAGTTTCAGGACACCTTAACGCTGGCTGAGCGAGAGTTAAGTGTAACCCGTCCATTACTTGAATCCGGGGCGGTGTCTGAAATAGATATATTACGGTTAGAGCGCCAGATCATAGAAAACCAAGGGGCTATTCAGCGGACCCGGGCAGCGATTTTCCGCAGTGAAGCTACCATCGACGAAGAACAAAACAATCTGAAAGAGGCGCGACTGAAAGTGCAGAACCGCTGGAGTGAGGAGTTGAACGAAGCCGTGGCAACGTTGCAAACCTTGCAGGAGTCGCAAACCGGCCTTCAGGATGTGGTAAAGCAGTCTGAAATACGCGCCCCCGTGTCGGGCACCGTTCAGCGTTTGTTAGTCAACACCGTAGGAGGAGTCATTACACCGGGAAGTGCAGTTGCTGAGCTTATTCCCTCTGACGACGTGCTGTTGGTGGAAGCGAAAATTCCGCCGAAAGATATTGCCTTTCTCAAGTTAGGGCAACCCGCAATTTTAAAATTTAGTGCCTATGACTATGCCATTTATGGCGGCATGAATGCCTCTGTGGAGCATATAAGTGCCGACACTGTAACAGATGATCAGGACCGTACCTTCTATCTTGTGCGTTTATCGACCGCGGCACGTGATGCAGGTGAACTGGACATTCTGCCCGGCATGATGGTGCAAGTCGATATCATCACAGGTAAACGTACGGTAATGCAGTATCTGCTGAACCCTCTGATTCGTGCTTCAACTTCTGCTTTAAGGGAACGGTAGAAATGAAATATTTTATTCATGGCGATGAACTCAGGAAAATTTCCTCACTTTCTGACGCCGATTCTTGGCTGAATGCCTCTTTTTCGACTATTAATTCAGGAGGGATATGTTGGATCGATACCCGCGAGTCCAACTGGCAGAAAGTGGTCCGTGATGTGGTAGCAGTAGAGATATCTCCTGTGGTGGTCAGTTATCAACCTGATATCAAAGAAATGCAGGGGAGCTTATTGCTTGGTGCCCGGGCCTATTGCAATGCCACAGAGGTATTCCGTCATTGTGAAGCCATTAGCCAGGCTATCACCGCTGGCGGCTTATGGATACCTGGCGGTTTGGTGACTGCCATGTTCCATCGCTTGAGCGAACACCCAGGTTATACGTTACGCGAAGATAGCGGTGAGGTGCTTACCGAACGTGAACGAGAAATTCTGCAACTATTGCTGAAGGGTGAATCGAATCAGCAAATGTCTGAAACGTTAAATATCACCGTGAGGACAGTAAAAGAACATATGTCTTCTATTCTTAAAAAGTACCGGGTGAAAGACCGGGTGGCCTTGTTGTTAAAAATTGGTCGCTTTAATAGCGCTCCACAATAGCATTCCGAAATAAGTATGAGGACATTGTGACTTACACTTTTCAAAATAAGACCGTCATTGGGTTGGGAGCGCTTTTCAGCATACTTTGCATTCTGGGCGGCTTTCAGCTTTATAAGAAGCTCTCAGAGCAAGAGCGTGTCGCCACTTTTGATGGGCCGGTGAAAGAATTTATCGATCATTTCAACGTTAATCTCAACGATTTCGAATACGCGCTGCACTTACAAAACAAGTTTTTTGATTCATCAGACAGTGTCGATAGCATCGAATTTGAATATTTTGCGGAAGTTATCCTGGAGCATAATCCGGCAATAAGCGGAATCGGCATCTACGAGTACGACATTCGCGCCGGAGCCAAAAGTACGCTACCAGAAATCAAGTACTGGGTTGTGGCAGACGGCTATGAATTTCTCAGTCGCAAGCAGATGCGCTCTATAACGCGAACCTACGTTGATATGCGAACGGTGGGCAATATGGATGACTATTCGACAGAATTGTTTGCCATTGATGATACCCAACGTAAGTTTGTTTCGTTGGTCCGTGCCATGCCCGATCACAAAATGTTAGTGATTATGGTGGTAGACGTGCACAAGGCGGCGAGGCTCTCGATCAGTAATCGCATTGCCAGTAACTTTATCGTTTATCAAACGCAAGACGACAAAAAAAATGTGGCCTTTTCGGATGTTAAGTACTCGTCTGCGCTGGCAGAACCCTACAGAGGTGAAGTTACTCTTTTCAATCAACAGTGGGAAATGGTGGTTTATCCTCCGGAAGATTTGTTCAATCGCTTCTACATTTTAATTCCTGTTCTGGCTTTTCTTTTCAGCCTGATGGTGTTGTACATCGTCTACTTTGCATTAAAAGTGCACCGCCTCAGCGACGAGCGCCAAAGTGCCCTGCAAGATCTTAAATTTGCCCAGCAAAAAACCGTAGAGGCAGAGAAAATTGGTGCCATGGGTGGACTGGTCGCTGGCATCGCTCACGAAGTTAACACGCCGCTTGGGATCAGTATTACCAGTTGCTCTCACGTTAACGACCTCATTCGTGATTTGAAGGAAGATTTCGATAACGGCGAATTAGATGAGAATAGATTCGAGGAATTTATTACGTCTGGTAAAGAAGTGCTCGCAATGGCACTGGGAAACCTGAAAAGAGCATCTAAACTTATTTCATCTTTCAAAAAAATTGACGTCATTAACGCTGATGATTCGGTTGCGCCTGAAACCGTAGATGTGGCTGAACTGGTAGAAAATTTTGCAGAACACTATAAGCAGAACGCCATGTCTACCAAAGTGAAAATTAACATTGAAATAGGCCGTCGTTCAGAAATATGCACTTACCCCACGGTAATTAATCAAGTGCTGGACGCATTGGCATCCAATGCTGCGATTCATGGCTTTGCTAACAAAGAGCAGGACTGCGTTATTTCCATACGCGTTACTACGTTCGGTAAATGGGTAATGCTCAAATTTGCGGATAACGGCGAAGGGGTGGCCAAAGAAGATCTCGGTAAGATTTTTGACCCATTTTTCACCACCCGACGTGGTGGGGGAAATGCTGGGCTGGGTTTAAGTGTGGTGTACAACCTGGTGAAAAGTAAGCTTCAGGGTGAACTTAATCACGGAGAAGAGCCAGAAGGTGGCTTGTGGGTTTCATTACGAATTAAAGACTTAGATGATAAGGAGTAACTGATGGGAAATCCTTTATTTGCCAAGAAGAAAGAAGTCGTTGCACCTTCCGGGGACGAAACCGTTGAAGAGAAGGCGTCATCACCACTGAAAGTGCTCATCATTGACGATGAAACAGAAGTGCATCGGGTGACAGATCTGACTCTTAAACGTTTCCGCTTTGATGGCAAAAAGATCCAGTTTTTACATGCCTATTCTGGCAAGGAAGCGATGGAAATTTTTGATACCGAAACGGATATCGCGTTAGCGCTGGTGGACGTGGTGATGGAAACCGATCATGCCGGTCTGGATGTGGTGCACTACGTTCGCAAAGATCTGCAAAACAATGCATGTCGTCTGGTGCTCAGAACGGGACAGCCGGGGCAGGCGCCTGAGCATGAAGTTATCGAACGCTATGACATCAACGACTACAAAGAAAAAACTGAACTTACGAGTCAGAAGCTGAAAACCCTGATGTATACGGGGCTGCGGTCTTATCGTGATATTTCTACTATTGAAAATCATCGCAAGGGACTCAGACAGGTTATTGAAAGTACCACCAAGATGTTGCAAACCCATTCTTTGAATGACTTTGCCTCAGCCGTGCTTAAAGAAATCATGAACCTGTTGCAGTTAGATTCCAGTGCCATTTATTGTTCGACCTTTCCGCAAGAAGGCAGCGGTGCGAAGGAGCGGGCGGTGCTTGCCGCTACCGGCAGTCTGGCCGACATTAAAGAAAGTAGCGCGCCATTAGTGCCAGATGATGTCGATACTTGCTTTAAAGAAGTGTTAGCCACCAAGAAATCTCAGCACTTTGATAACGGTTACGTGTTTTATACCTGCACGGATAAGGGATATGAGAATCTGCTCTTCATAGAAACCAAAGGGGCGTTGACGGACTCTCAAAAAGAATTCCTCGAAATTTACTGCATCAATGTGTCACTGGTTTACGAGAACCTGATGATCAGTGAAGAAATCAAAGGTACGCAATCCGATATTCTTCACTTATTAGGGAACCTGGCTGAACAGCGCAGTAGTGAAAGTAACTCACACAGTCTACGCACAGCAGAACTGAGTTATGAACTGGCACGGCGTGCTGGTTTAGGTGTTGATGATGCTGAGACTATTCGCCGACTCGCGCCTATATGTGATATCGGCAAAATCACTCTGCCAGATTCGGTTTTACAGAGTGAAGAGAACCTCTCTGCTGAACAAATGGCGTTGCTGAAAAACCATCCTAATGTGGGAGCAGCGTTGTTGAGTAAGTCTGATAAGCCAATGATGAAAAAGGCTGCACAAGCCTGCCAGACATTCCACGAGCAATGGGATGGTGAAGGGTATCCCAATCAGCTCAGCGGCGAAACCATTCCTGTCAGCGCACGCATTATTTCGCTTGCTGCAGAGTTCGACCGTATGACGTCTGGTACTGATAATAGCGCGGCGATGTCCAAGGATGAGGTGCTTAGTCAACTCAGCGCGCAAAAAGGCGCGAAATTTGATCCTACGCTATCAGACCTGATGATCGAAGATATCGATTTTTTCTGGTCGATTCGTGAAAACTTTCCGGACTAAGGAGTGTTTGAATGAGTAAATCTGTCACCGAAGCGATGGGAGAATTAATGGGAACGACCTTATTGAGGGAGCTCCCGGTACAAGCGCAATTTACCTTTCTCGATCAGGCTATCTTTATTGCTGCAGAGTGCCAACACGTGTCTTGCTGGTCAATTAGTGCCGATAGCTGCATCGCTGTAGACAGTATGGGCATTGATGCGCCCCGACATGTAGAAAGACATGTTCTGGAGCCTATGCTTGATGCCCAGGAAAGTGGATGGGTCGACGATGACAAAATATCTTTGGCCATGGCTTCATGGTTGAACGAAAGCCGTATGCAAGCATTGTCGGTTGCTGTTTATATGATTGCTAATAAAGAGCAAGTGGGCGGCTTTATCGTGCTGACCAGCGATAAGGCGATAGATAAACAAGATATAAACTTGCAGAGAGTCATCCTGGAGTTTACGCCTCTACTTATTGAATCTGATTATTTACGTGAGAAAAAGCAAGCGGCTATCGAATTAGAGAAAATGAGTACGTTGGGGGGCATGGTGGCATCAGTAGCCCATGAGATAAACAATCCGCTTGGCGTGGCGATCACGTCGTTGTCACATCTAAAAGAAAGCGTGGATGACCTCAATAAAAGCTTTAATGACGGTTCGTTAACCGAGGAATATTTCGAAGAGTTTATCGAAGAAAGCAATGAGGTCGCAGATTTACTGACGTTCAATCTTGGTCGCGCAGCCAAACTAGTCAGAGACTTTAAGACGAATGCGGTTAACCAAAGCGCGGATCGACTGCTGACCTTTTCTCTGCACAATACCATTGAAAGTGTGCTAAGCAGTGTTAAACCGCAGTTGAAAGCGAAACAAATCGAAATCGTGTTGGAAGAAGATATCGACGAAACTTTCATGATGAAGAGTTATCCAGGAGCACTGTCACAGGTACTGACAAACCTGCTGTTTAATGCCTCTATCCATGCTTTCGACAGCACCATTACCGAACCCCAAATTACATTAACGGTAACCTCCACTGAGTCGTCGGCAATCATCATTGTTGCTGATAACGGAAAAGGTATTCCCGTCAAATTCAGAGATGTGATGTTTGAACCTTATTTCACCACCCGGCGGGAGCAGGGAGGCAGTGGGTTGGGTCTTCATATTGTGGAAACCCTGACGGAAGACAAAATGCAGGGCAAACTGAAAATGAAAACGGAAGTGGGTGAAGGAACCTCTTTCACTCTGACGTTGCCGGTAGAACTTGAAGATGAGGCGAGTGGCAATCTGTGACGCTGAATAAACAACTTTGGATTGCGGTACTGGCGATCATTGCACTTAACAGCATGGTAAGCTTTCTGGTGTTGTTTTTCTCAACTCAGCAGAATACTGAAGAACAGCTTTATTTAAAAAATAATGATGATGCCAATTCACTTGCGCTGGTATTAACGCAGGCTGAAAAGTCACCGGCAGAAATCAGATTAATGTTGTCAGCAAAATTTGATTCCGGCCACTATGCCAGAATTCGTCTTGAGGATAATAAAGGCGGTATTATTGATGAAATCTACTACGAAGGGGAGCCATCAACGGCACCTAATTGGTTTCAGGAGTTAGCCGCACTGGAAGTGGCACCAGGCATATCGCAAGTGAGTGATGGCTGGGATCTCTACGGTACCTTGTATGTTGAAAGTCAGACCGCTTTCGCCATGGATTCATTGTGGTCAAAGTTCAAAAGTTTCGTGATCAGTATTCTGGCTCTGATGGCCGCCATTGGCATTATCGGTTCGTTAATTCTCAGGGTCATTCTGAAACCCCTCGGCAGTATAGTTAACCAGGCGAACAGCTTCTCAGAACGAAAATTTATAAAAATTTCCCGCCCGTGGACGGCTGACTTTGCCAGAGTGGTTAACGCGATGAACTCGTTGGCCGATCGATTTAAAGCGAATCTCGTTGAAAATAACCGCCGACTGGAACTCGCCCGTGAGCGGGATCAGCATGATCCGGTGACGAAACTTGTCAACATTAATGCCTTCTTTTCTATTCTTGAATCGCAACTTAGGTATCGCGACAAAGATGGTCAGAATGGCTTGTTGATGCATAGCTTAATGAAACATCAGGGCGATGTGCAATCCATGGCGCCTGACGTATTCAATCACTTTATTAAAACTTTCGCCGAAAAATTAGCGGAGTTTTATCGCCGCCACGACGAGTTGTACACCGATTTTAGAATTGCGCGAATAAACGAGACTGATATCTGTGTGCTGCTTTCTGAATGTCGGGCGATGGAAGACATTGCGCAGGTGTTTGTTGAAGATAACCCTATTTCTGATTTGCCAGAATTCGGTGATGCCTCATTACACTGCGTGACCGCCGGCGTTTATCTAAGTCCAAATGAAGCCAGTTATGAACTGCTCGACAGAGTAGACGAGCTGTTGGAGGAAGTGCAAGAGCAGGATATTGTCTTTGGTTTTAATCTGCAGCCCGTGCCTGAGCGGCATTACCACTGTGAAAGCCTAGAGCAGTGGGAGCAGGATTTCGCTAAAGCCAGTGAACATTGTCACCTGCAGACCGTTAAAGTGTTTTCTCACAACGGCAGTGTGATGCACTATCAAGCATTGCTCAACTTTGATGATAACGGCGAAGTGAGAGGGTTTGGCCGGCTCACAGAAGCAGCCAGACGCTTTGGCAAGGTTGAGAAAATAGATCTACTCACCCTGACAACAGCATTGAACTGGCTGGCAGAAAATACCGATAAGCGCTGTTCCGTGTTGTTGTATGAAGAGTCGATTATCAGTGACAAATCACTCTCTCAGCTAGAGAGTACGTTAAAAGGTTCACGTCAGGTATTGTCCCGGTTATCACTGGAACTGCGGGAACATACTGCCGCTACTCACCCCATCGCATTCCGTCAATTTTGTCGCATGGCCGATAAACTCCTCGTCAACACCGGGCTTAAGCGTGTAGGGGAGAGTTTCTCAAAAGTGGCTGACGTTCACGAGTTTGGCCTTAAATATCTGAAAATCGACAGTGCGTACGTGTACGATGTTGTCAACAATCGCTCTAACCAGGTTTATCTCAATGGCCTTGCAGACCTGGCACACTCGCTTGGGATGGCAGTCATTGCTGATGGCGTAGTATCGCAGAAGGATGAGGAAGTGTTGATATCCATGGGGTTTGATGGTATCACACGTCTGGACAGCAAGCGGTAGGCGGGCACGAGTGAACATTTTTCTTTCTTTACGATTGGTGAGCAAGCCAGTTCCCCCGGGTGAGCTGCTGTGCCGGTGCTGAAACGCATTGCGTCTTCTTTCTTTTCTCGCATCTTTAATCTTCAAGTCGGGATTACTGCAGCTGCGCTCGCGCTTTGCTGTACCCTTACCGCATTTGCACTAGTAAACATAAATTTTGACCAATTCTGGCAAGCTGTTGAAAGACACGGCGGAAAGGTTGATAGCGGTCAAAGAGCTGCGCTAAGTGCATTGTTTTCAGATGCAGCGTCTCTGCCTGAAACCGAGCAACTTAAGCGGGTTAATCATTATTTCAGTGAAAATGTGACTTACCAAACCGATGACGTGGTTTGGAAGCAAAGTGATTATTGGGCGTCGCCAGCGGAATTCTTGGCTAAACGGGTAGGAGACTGTGAAGACTACGCCATCGCCAAGTATATTTTCCTGCTTAATTTGGGCGTTGCTGATGAGAAGCTTCGACTCATTTACGTTAAAGCCAAGATAGGTGGACGCCGCAGTACGGTGACGCAAGCGCACATGGTGCTAGGTTATTATGCCACGCCAGACAGTCAGCCGCTTATCCTCGACAGCCTTATTTCAGAAGTGTTACCCGCCCGACAAAGAACCGACTTGATGCCTGTGTTCAGTTTCAACAGTACCGGTGTATGGGCGCCAGGGCAAAAGAAGTCATCAGGTTCAGCGTCAGCTAAGCTTTCTCGTTGGCGTGGTTTGCTCAATAAAATCAGCACAGAGGGCATTACCGTTAAATAATCCGGCTTCGCTTCCCGTGTATTTCTTGCCTCAGGTGACCTCAAATCCATCTATCAAACTGACTGATTCATTACCCGCTTTCAAAGCATGTGGTAAGGTAATGG
The DNA here is from genome assembly GCF_001757105.1 of Alteromonas confluentis. Classification (GTDB taxonomy): domain Bacteria; phylum Pseudomonadota; class Gammaproteobacteria; order Enterobacterales; family Alteromonadaceae; genus Alteromonas; species Alteromonas confluentis. Next base: position 437,715 of record NZ_MDHN01000041.1, on the reverse strand, counting down.
TTTGATTATTCCCAAGTTTAGTTTCATGAAAATTCTGCACACTTCCGACTGGCATCTGGGTCAGAGCTTTTTCACTCAAAATCGAAAGCATGAACATCAGCGATTTCTCGACTGGTTACTTAACGTGGTAGACGAGCATGGCATTGACGCCATCATTGTGGCTGGTGACATTTTTGATACTGGGGCGCCGCCTAGTTATGCACGGGAGATTTACAGCCGATTTGTGGTGTCTCTGCAGGCCCATGCTTGCACATTGGTCATACTCGGTGGCAACCACGACTCAGTTTCTGTGCTCAATGAAACCCGTGGCTTGCTTTCTTGCCTGAATACTCATGTTATTGCTTCAACGTGCGCCGATCCTGCAGAGCAGGTTGTGGAAATCCGTAATAATAACGATGAGGTGACGGGGATTGTCTGCGCGATTCCGTTTATTCGCGCCAGAGATGTGATGGTTAGCGAGGCAGGTCAGTCTGGAGAAGATAAAAAGCAGAGTCTTGGTGAGGCAATAAAAGCCCATTACACTTCGGTTTATCAGTTGGCTGAAGCCCGTCGCGCTGAACTTGGCATCGATATTCCGGTTATTGCTACCGGGCACCTTACCGCCCTTGGCGTGTCAACGTCTTCCAGTGTGCGGGAAATTTATATTGGTACCCTGGATGGTTTTGATGCAGGTGGCTTTCCGCCGGCAGACTACATTGCATTGGGTCATATTCACCGTCCCCAGCGGGTAGCAAAATCTGACATTATCCGTTACAGCGGTTCACCTATTCCGCTGAGTTTTGATGAGCTGGGTACACAAAAGCAGGTGTTGGTGGTTTCCTTCGACGGCCACCAGGCCACTTCTGTTGAATCCGTACCCGTGCCATTGTTTCAGGACATGCAGGTACTCTGCGGGAGTTTGGACGACATTGAACAGGCACTGAGTGAGTTTGAGAACCAGGAGGCTTCTACCTGGTTATGCATTGAGGTGACCACACAAGGGTATCTGTCTGATCTACACCAGCGTATTCAAGCCATGGTTGAAGGTCGGCCCGTAGAGGTACTGCAATTACGTCGGGTTCAGCAACAACACGCTGTGGGTATGAGCAACGAGTATGAGAAAGACTTATCGGAATTGTCACCACAAGAGGTGTTTGAAAAACGCCTTGAATTATTAGACAGCGAGGCGGACGAAACCAAAGAAGCCCTACGACAACAATTTTCTGCCGTGGTGGCCTCGTTGGGTGAGGAGCAGGAAGCCTGATGAAAATTCTTACGCTACGACTTAAAAATCTCAATGCCCTTAAAGGCGAGTGGAAGATTGATTTCACCCGTTCTCCCTTTACCGATAATGGGTTGTTTGCGATTACTGGCGCCACCGGTGCAGGTAAAACAACGCTACTGGACGCCATTTGTTTAGCGCTCTATCACCAGACCCCACGATTAGGAAACCTGACTCAATCTTCCAATGAAATCATGACGCGGGGAACCGCAGAATGCCTGTCAGAAGTGGAATTCTCCGTGAAGGGGAAAGCCTACCGCGCTTTCTGGAGCATGCGCCGTGCCCGGGGGAAAGCCGATGGCAATCTACAGCAGGCAGTAGTGGAATTGGCGGAAGTGGCTAGTGGCGATGTGCTTGCCAATCAGGTTAAAAGCAAAGATGACGAGATTAGAGCGATTACGGGACTGGACTTTGCCCGTTTTACTAAATCTATGTTGTTGTCACAGGGCGACTTTGCCGCTTTTCTCAACGCCAGCGAAAGCGATCGCGCGGCCTTGCTTGAAGAACTGACCGGGACTGAAATTTACGCCGACATTTCCATGCGGGTTTACGAGAATTACGCTAAAGCGAAGCTTGAGTTAGGCCTGTTACGGGAAGGCATGGATAACGTATCGTTACTTTCTGCCGAGGAAAGGTTGGCGCTGGAAACGGAAATTGACGGTGCGGAATCCCAGTTAGCGTCTGCCCGTCAAAAGGTTGAGCAATGGCAGAACGGTGTGACTTGGTGGCTGGGGGCGACGGAACGCGAAGATAAGCAACGGCAAGCTACAGCAAACCTGAATCAAGCGCAGCAACACTACGATAATTTCCTGCCCCAAGAACAGGGGATTTTGTTGGCTGAGAAAGCAGCCAAGTTACTACCTGAGTGGAAAAGCCTGCAAACCATGAAGCAGGAGCGTGAGCAAGCCGCTACCAATGAAGCTGATTTAAAACAGCAGGTGGCGACAGCAGAGCAAACGCTGGAGGCGGCGAAAGAGACTAACAGACAAGCCGCCAGTGCGTGCAGCGCAGTGCAACAGGACATGAAAACGCGCATTTCACTTGTCCACGAGCAAGTTGTACCGCTGGACGATAAAATCGGTCGCCTGCAACAGGAGCAACAAGACGTTCGCCGCAAAGTAACAGAACAACAGCAAACCCTTAAAGAAAAGGAAAATCAGTTAACCACCCTTAGGCAGCAGCTAACCACGCTGAATACTCAGCGCCAACAGCAGCAAGCTTATCTTGATGCGCATAAAAATGATGGCGTGTTGAGTCGTCATCTTTCTGGCTGGCAAGGGCAAATAACATTAATGGCACAATACGAGCAGCAAAAACAAGCCTTTGAAGCAGAGCAGTCTGCACAACAAGCCGCTATTGCAGCGCAGCAAGCCAAGGTTAACCAGCTGGCTGTTGATGTGGAAGCCGCCCGTTCAGAACAGGCAGAAAAGCAAGCCGAAGCAAAGGCTGCGGTTAGTGCTTTTGAAACTCTCGGCGGTGAGCAGCGACGTGTTACTGGGGAACAACGCGCTCAGGAGATTGACGCCCAGTGGCGGCCCTTGAGCAAAGCAGCGGAAGTGCAGCGCCGTTACCTTTCGGTTTCTGAGAATATGGGGAACCAAAAGCAGCAGCGGGATGCACTGGCAAGCCGGTTGGAAATACAAAAGCAGGAGCTACAAGCATTAAGAAAGGCGTATCAGACGACAAGCCAATCATTAAAAGATGTGAGCCAATTGGTACGGCAGGAGGAGCAACTTGCCGAATACCGGGCCAAACTGGAACACGGTGTACCTTGTCCGCTCTGTGGCGCAGAATCGCATCCAATAACAGCGGAAGGCGAGATAAATATTCCAGAAACGCTGCAACGAAAACAAGCGCTTGAGCTAGAACTTTCACAAGCAGAAGAAACGGGCACCGCACTCAAGGAGCGATGCCAGCAACTTGATAGCGAATTATCAAGCTATGACCGCTGGCTTGCTGACGCCGAAGGCGAATTGCAACAGCTTGTTTCGCAGTGGGATCAACAACAGCATCAACTTCCGGTCACTCTGGTGCTTCAGCAGGCTGCTAGCGTAGGTGAATATGAAACTGCACTGCAAAATGAAGCGGAATCGTTAAGGGCTGAAGCAAACGCCCTGGTAGCACAAAAGGAGGCGGTTACCCTTTTAAGTACTGCGCTGAATGAATGTGAGCGGAAAGTAGAAAAAGCGGTTAACAATCATCAATTGGCTCTGACGCGTCTTGAACAGGGGCAAAAAGAGCAAACAGCTCTGGCTCAACGCTTGTCTGTTGTAATCGCAGAGTCTCAGGCACAGGTACAGGCGCTTCATCAGCAAGTAACAGAGGCCGGGTTGACGGTACCTGACGGGGAGTTGATGGATTGGCTGAAAGATCTGCAGGCGCGAGCACAGCGATTTGAGGCGGCACAGCAACAGGTTGCAGACTCTGAACGTCAGTCTGGCCCCCTCAATGTTGAACTCGCTGGGCAAGAAACTGCCGCGAAAGGGCTTCAGCAAATCATTGCCGAGGCGGAACACGCTGCTCAGGCATTGTTTGAACAACACAGTGAAGCACTTTCCCAGCGAAAAGCATTGCTGGGTGATACGCCGGCACGTGAGGCGCTCAATGACGCTGAACAGGCCATTGCATTACACCAACAACGGGCAGAGCAAGCACACAAAACGGTGCAAACGGCCACCGATAGGTATACAGCACTGAACGCCGAATCGTTACAACTTCAAAAAAGTGTGTCTGTTTTGTCAGAACGCCTTGAAGCCGCGCAAGCGCAGTGGTTGCAAAGTCGGGAACAGCAAGGGTTTGATTCTGATAGCGCATTTGAGCAGGCGCGACTGGAAGAGCATGCTTTGCAAGCATTAAAACAACAGCAGCAAACATTGCAGGACGCACTTAAACAGACGCGCGCGTTTGCTGATGAGGCTACTAAGGCTTACAGCACCTGGAAAAACAGTGAGGAAGCGGCCCATTGGCAAACGATAGACTTAGCGGAAGTGCAACAGGTACTGCAAGAAGCGGAAACAACGCGTGATGCATACCTTTCCCGCAGAGGGGAATTGCAAGCACGCAAGCAGGCCGACGACGAACAGAAGCAAAAACTGAAACAAATTGCTGATGACATTGAAACCAAGCAAGCTGCCTTTGATGTGTTGTCTACACTAAACGAGCTGATTGGTTCTTCCAAAGGCGATAAATTCAGAAAATTCGCGCAAGGCCTCACACTGGATAATCTCATTGTACTGGCAAATCGACAGCTAAGCCGGTTACATGGTCGCTATCGCCTGCAGCGCAAAGAAGTAAACGGCCTTTCTCTGCTGGTGGCAGATACCTGGCAGGGCGATATCACCCGTGACACCCGAACGTTATCGGGTGGTGAAAGTTTTCTGGTGAGTTTGGCGCTGGCGCTCGCGCTATCAGATTTGGTGAGTCACAAAACCAGTATCGACTCACTGTTTCTGGATGAAGGATTCGGCACTTTGGATGCGGAAACCCTGGATATTGCCCTTGATGCGCTGGATAACCTGAACGCGTCAGGCAGAATGATTGGGGTTATTAGCCATGTAGAGGCCATGAAAGAACGTATTCCTACGCAGATCAGGGTGCACAAGCGAAGCGGTTTGGGAGTAAGTGAACTTGATGCAGAATTTAAGGTGATGGAAGAGGCCGCTTTGGTGTAAGCGGCCTGCAATTAAATGCGTGGCTATTCTGGCTGAGGAAGTAACCCCAGTGACGCCAGTGCGAGTTCCTGTGCCCCCGCCGATGCGCCGCATAAAGGCGCGGTTTCTGGCATGGCGCTGGGCATAACCCGGGTTTTCACTAAGGTATTTTCAGGAATTTTTGTCATTAGCGCAGCCATAAACGCATCGTGACGGGCAAGAGGGCCGCCCAGGATTACCAGATCGGGATTGACCAGAATGGCCGTTGAAGAAATAACGTGCACAATTTTATCAATGGCCGGGTTGGCTTTTAGTGAACGGTTCTCAAGCAGGGCTTTCAGAAGCCCCTGAGATTCTACGTAATCTTGCAGGTTAGTGTCGCCATCCACTTTAAAATACCCCACTTCTCCTGCCATTCCGGAGCTGCCTCTTAACAGGTGACCACTAATGTGAATACCTGCACCAATACCGCGCCCAAAATAGAAAAACACAAAATTTTGTTCATCTTTAGCATTGCCTTGGGCTCGTTCAGCCAACGTCGCCCAGTTCACGTCATTGTCAATAGTTACCGGGCAATGGAATAAATTTGAAAACAGTGAGCAAAAATTGATGTTGTGGGAAAGGGGGAACGGTGCCTCAGGTAAAGGCACCACCAGGCCAGTGTTTGCATCTACCGGGTCGGCAATGGAAATGCCCACAGAGAGCACAACAGTATCTACCTGACGTACTAGATCTTCGGCCATTTGTGTTACGCGGCCGAGAAAAGCTTCCTGCGTAAGCACATCTGAAAGGGGAGAATGCTGCTCTGAAATCACGTTTTCGGCCAGGTCCATCAAACGCATTTGTATGTGGGCACTGTCTAGCGCCACTGCTAACGTAACGCCACGCATAGCGTTGATTTCGTACAAGATGCCAGCTCGGCCCTGCTTATTTTGTGTTTTGCGCTTCGTCTCGTTAACCAGCGATTGTCCTTTCAAACGCTGAGCTGCTTCAGAGATGGTCGGTCGTGAAATACCGGTAAGCTGCGAAATAGCCGCACGGCTCATCGGTCCATGTTGTAGCAGACATTTGAAAAAACGTCTGTCTGTGTCCAACGCCAAGCTTTGCTGTTCAAATCCTTGGCAAGATTGTTTATGTACGGGCATATTATTTTGATTATCTTACGGCGAACCGTAAATCCTAATTGTTTATTTGTTGTAAATAAATTGCGGGAAGGGAAACCGCGTTAATTTCAGATTTTGTTGTCTTTTAATTGCCTCAAAGAGTACGCAAAGACTAAAAAATGTGCCGGGTTGACAGTTGGGTGTTATTTGTACTTTTTACGCAGGCATTGCTATTTACCCAGCCTGACTCACCTTTACACTTTTCATCTCGAGTAAAATAAAAAAATGGGCTTTCGGCTCACTCGAATAATTAAATATTTGTAGCGTTACGACTAACGTTAAAACCAGATGGTATACAGATTTACTGCTTACACTAGGCCTGACTGACCGCTCAATTTCGCTTGCGGCACTTTATATAAGCCGAACTTGCAGGCATTCATATTGTGGTCTTTACTTAACCTGGTTTGTAAAACTGCTGTAACTTTTCCCGCTTATTTTAAGCAGAGAAAACGCACAAAATCTCCTTTTTTGCTCAAAATTACGACTAAAGAATACTTCATTTTCATAAAAAAGAATAATTTTGTTAGGGTGCCTAACAAAATACTTGCAATTACTTCACAAGGCGGGCTATAACTACACCTGTTACAATTCGTTAACGAAAGATAGCGAAATGTAACCCGTTTCATTGTGAGAATGGGATCATAACGAAACGATTTGCACAACGAGTGCGTGATGGGGCAAGAGTAAAGCTGCTACTCCCTTATCTTCGGATAACGGTTCAGTTTTCACCTCATAAGGGACACGCACTTAAATTCACGTGTGAAAACTCAACTGGAAACCAAACTATGTTTAATAAAACAAAGCTATCTTACGCAGTCTCTGGGGCACTCTGCGTAATGGTTGCAGCACCTGCATTTGCTCAGGATGCGCCTGAACAAGTAGAACAGATTGAAGTACGCGGCGTTCGCGGTAGTTTGTCTCAATCAATGAACGTTAAGCGCCAGTCTACTGGTGTCGTTGACGCAATCTCTGCCGAAGATATGGGTAAATTCCCAGACACTAACCTGGCAGAATCTCTCCAGCGTATCACTGGTGTTTCTATTAACCGTGTAAACGGTGAAGGTTCTGAAGTTACTGTTCGTGGTTTTGGCGGTAACTTTAACCTGATCACATTAAACGGCCGCCAGATGCCTGCAGCAAACGTTGCCTCTATTACAGGTAACCCGCTGGACCAAGGCGCTTCAGGTACTACCCGTTCTTTTGACTTCTCTAACCTGGCATCGGAAGGTGTAAGTGGCATTGAAGTATATAAAACTGGCCGTGCAGCCGTACCATCAGGTGGTATCGGTGCAACAATTAACATCAACACGCTGAAGCCACTGTCTCAAGGTGAAAACCGTGCGTCTATCGGCGCGAAAGCCATGAAAGATTACAGTGGCGACGGCGTAACACCAGAATTGAGCGGTGTTGCTAACTGGTCAAATGAAGACAACACATTTGGTGTTGCAGTGTTCGGTTCTTTCCAGGAACGTGATTCTGGTAGCCGTCACATGAGTGTTGAGCAGTATCAGCTGTATAACTGGGATTCAACGTCTCCAGGTACATTTGGTCTGATCGACGGAGCAACTGTAACTAACGCGCCTGAAGAAGGCCAGTTAGTTGCGATGCCTACTAACTTGGGTCTGGGTCTGAACGAAGATAACCGTGAACGTCTGAACGGCATGGTTACTTTACAGTTCGCACCATCAGAAACACTGACGTTAACTGCTGACGCAACTTATGCGAGTAATACTATCGAATCTACTTCTATTGTAGATGGCGTTTGGTTTGCCCGTAACTTCAATTCAATGGAATTCGATGGTAACCCTGTGGTTGCTACGCCTATTCGTTTCACTGAAGACGTGGACGGTGGTAAAGATTTCTTCTTCCAGAATCTGGTCATGGGCGCGAAAGATGAACTGAAATCTTTCGGCTTCAATGCAGACTGGTGGGCTAATGATACATTAAACCTGCGCTTCGACGCCAACGTGGCCAAAGCAAGCTCAGGCGGTAATGGCCCATACGGTAAAAACGTTATTCGTTTCAACGTTGCAGGTGCAACCGCTGGCTGGCAAACCATGGACTTCGGTCTGGATATGCCACAAGCAAGCGTTGTTATCGATGACTCTCAGAAAGGTAACAACAACGGCGTATTCGATATTGCAGATGTTGGCCCTCAGGTAACACGTGCCATTTCTTCTGATCAGACTTCCGATGTACAGCAATTCCGTTTCGACGGTACTTGGGATGAAGGCTCTGACGTAAAACTGGATTTCGGCCTGGGCTATATGTCTACTGAAATGAACCAGGTACGTTATGAAACTGAAGCGCAACTGGGTGGTTGGGGTGTAGCAGATGTTGGTAACATTCCAGAAGGTCTGCTTGATGTAACTTGTACTGCTTGTGCATTTGAAGATCACGACATGAGCGGTGTGGCCGGTGCAGATTCAATTGCGATGCCTGCGGGTTCTACTACTGTTCCTCTGGGTAGCGTATCGTTCCGCGGCAACGCTGTAGACCTGCTGAATGCAGTAGCACCAGCATACGGTTTCACACCAGGCGATCTGCCAGCAGTAGCTTCTGACAACAATACAGTTAAAGAAGATATCCTGTCTCTTTACGCTATGGCGACAATGGATGGCGAAATCGGTGGCTTCGAAGCTAACCTGGTAGTGGGTGCGCGTTACGAGAAGACCGACGTAGAGTCAATTTCATTACAGTCTGTTCCTGAGCAAATTATCTGGTTGTCTGATAACGACTTCCGTATTCAACTGGGTAACGGTGAAGATGCACTGTCTGCGAAGCACTCTTACGAGGCATTCCTGCCTAACATCGATTTGTCTGTAAACCTGTCTGATGATTTAAAAGCACGTGTTTCTTACAGCATGACTCTGGCACGCCCTGCGTATAACCAGATGTACACTGCTACTTCTATCGGTGCACCTGGTCGTCCTACATACTTAGGCGGTGTGGCTTCTGGTAGCCGCGGAAACGCAGCCCTGGATCCACTGGAATCCAACAACTTCGACCTGTCTCTTGAATATTACTACGGTGATTCAAGCATGGTGTCTGTGGGTTACTATCGTAAAGACGTAGATAACTTCGTAGGTACGCAGCAGGTTTCTCAACCTCTGTTTGGCTTGCTTGATGCAACTTCAGGTGCAGAAGGTACGCTTTCAGGTCAGGCAATTGCTGAACTGGAAGCGCGTGGTTTGGCAGTGACTGAGCGTGATTTCTTCACCATGACAGCACTATTAGCTAACCCTGAAGCTTATCCAGGCGGTGCAGATGAGTTCGTTGAAGGTCAGGCTTTCGCTGATAGCGTATTCGCTAACTACAGCGTGTCTCCACAAGCTGGTGATCCAGAGTTACAATTTGAAGTTACACAGCCTGTAAACAACCAGAGTGCACGTATCTCCGGTTACGAGTTTGCATGGCAGCACTTCTTCGGTGACAGCGGTTTTGGTTATCAGGCTAACTTCACTATCGTAGACGGTGATATCGGTTACGACATCGGTGCAGATCCTTCAATCGACCAATTCGCCCTGGAAGGTCTGAGCGACTCAGCTAACCTGGTACTGATTTACGAAAAAGAAGGTCTGTCTACTCGCGTAGCATACAACTGGCGTGACTCTTTCCTTGCGGAAGTAAACCGTGGTGTATCTGCAGTTCGTAACCCTCTGTTTGTTGACGAATACAAGCAGCTGGATCTGAACGTGAGCTATGACTTCACTGAAGATTTCACCATGAGCCTGGACGTAATCAACTTACTGGAAGAAGGTGCGCGTCAATATGGCCGTAGCTACAACAATACGTTCTTCATCCAGGAACTTGATAGACGTATCGTACTGAGTGCGCGCTACAGCTTCTAATCGCTGTTAGCAACCCGCCACTGTGGTTCTTCACTGTGGCGGATTAATTTCCTGGCCGACATCGGTCGGCCAGTTTACACTTTCAAAACCATCACGACATTGCGCATAACAAGGTAGCGCGATAACATCCCGCGTATACCATTCGTTTAACCCGCAGTAACCGGGGACCAATCTATGTCTACACCCACCGTGTTAAATAACGTTGACCACAAAGATCTGAAAGTCGATACTCGCCCATCCGCTTTTACGGGTTATCAGGTAAACCGAACTCGGATTTATGCCTCAGAAGTAAGTGAGTTGCACAAAGAATTTCCGCTGGTGTTTCATAAAGACAGTGAGTCAGGCGACATCCAAATCCACGCCATACTTGGCCTGAGCAAAGACGAAAACCTGTTCCTCGATGACAATGGTTGGATTACTCGTTATGTACCTGCATTGTTAGGTAGAGGGCCTTTTAGCATTGCCTATCGCGAGTCTGATGATGCCGCACCGCAACCTTTCATTTGTGTGGATACCGATGATCCCCGAATCAACGAAACGGAAGGGGAACCTGTATTCATGCCCATGGGCGGCGAGTCAGGTTATTTGAGCTATGTAAAACGCGCTCTGCAGACTATTGAAGCGGGTACCCAATACAATAAAACGTTGTTTGCGCTGGTGGAAGAAATGGAGCTGCTTGAACACGTTAACATTGAGGTGAAGCTCAGCAACGTGGAACAGGTTAACTTCAGTAATTACTACACGATTAATCAAGATAAACTTAGCCAGCTAAGTGGCGAAGCACTAGCGCGATTGAGCCAGTTCGGCATGCTTGGGCCGTTGTATTTTATTGTCTCTTCGCTTGCAAATTTCCAGCGCTTGATTGACCTCAAGAACGCGAAGTCATCATTGCTGTAAAGTCCGCAATTTCCTGATAATCACAAACGGAACTCGCTATGGTGCAGGCATCTCAACAGAAAGTAACCGTGTGGGAAGGCATTACGCCGGACAACATTCCTTTTGATGAACTCTTTGCTCTGGATAAACCGGTTATCCTCAAAGGGCTGGTAAAAGACTGGCCGCTGGTTAAAACCGGTCAGCAGGGTATATTGCCTGCCATGCAGATGCTGGAAGACAATTACAGTCAGAAGCCCATGCTTGTTTACCGTGCGCCCGCTTCCATAAAAGGGCGCTTTGGTTACAACGACAACTACACCGGTTTTAACTTCGCCGCAGAACGTTCAACGATTCCCAATGTGCTGGACATTATTCGCAATGAGCTGGATAAAGAAGAGCATGAATATCTGTATGTTAATTCGTTAATCCTCAACGAGGGCTTTCCCGCATTAGCTGCCTCTCACTCGCTGGCTTTTAATCATCCTGAATTCGAGCAAAATCAGGTGCTGGCCAAAATCTGGATTGGCACTGAGTCGTTGGCGGCCTGTCACTTTGATCAACCCAAGAATCTCGCGTGTTGTGTGCTGGGAAAACGCCGTTTCACCTTGTTTCCGCCAGACCAGATTGAAAACTTGTATCCAGGTCCACTGCATCCTACACCGGGTGGTCAGGTAGTGACGATTGCTAACCTCGCTGAGCCGGATTTTGAAAAGTTTCCTCGCCTAAAAACGGCGCTTGAAAATGCATGGATTGCCGATCTTGAGCCTGGTGATGGACTGTATTATCCGAGTATGTGGTGGCACGAGGTGACAGCGTTCGAGCGTTTTAACATTATGGTGAACTTCTGGTGGATGACCACAGAGCGCTATAAAGGCAATCCGATGGATGTGTTGTTAAATGGCATGATGAGTCTACGAGACAAGCCGGAAGACGAAAAGCGTGCATGGAAAGCACTGTTCGATTATTACGTATTTGGTGAAGGCGAAGTGGTGCGTGAGCATCTGCCGCCTGAATGTCAGGGCGCACTGGGGGAGATGACCGAGATAAACGCCCGCCGTCTGCGCGCCATGTTAATCAGTAACCTGAATCGATAAGGAGCCCAAGATGACTTCAGCGACGAAGACGCGTGTTGTTGTCGCCGGTGGTGGTACTGCTGGCTGGTTAAGTGCCTTTAGTTTGGTTACCCGACTGGGAAACTTGCTTGATATTACATTGGTGGAATCAGAGCAAATCGGTACCGTTGGGGTAGGCGAAGCAACCATTCCAACCATGCGCAATTTCCATCAGTTAATGGGCATCGATGAACGAGAGTTTATGTCGGCCACACAGGCGACGTTCAAGCTCGGCATTGAGTTTGAAAACTGGGGGCAGAAAAACGAAAGTTACATCCACTCGTTTGGCGAAATAGGTCAACGTGCCTGGATGGCTGAATTTCATGCATTCTGGATGGCGGCCCGTGACAGTGGATTGAACGACAGTTTAGATGACTACTGTCTGGAATTGAAAGCAGCGAAAGCCGGCAAGTTCGCCCTCGCCGCAGGCAAGAAGCCGGTTAATTATGCCTTCCATTTAGATGCCACCGCTTATGCAGCCTGGTTGCGCAAAAAGGCAGAAGCCGCAGGCGTTAAACGGGTAGAAGGTAAAATTAACAACATCGTTGTTGATGAGCAAAGCGGAAACATCCGTAGCTTAGAATTAGATAATGGTGAATGCGTACAGGGTGACGTTTTCATTGACTGTACTGGTTTCCGTGGCTTATTAATCGGCGATGCGCTTGGCGTGGAGTATGAAGACTGGAGTCACTACCTGGCAGCCGACAGCGCCATTGCTGTGCAGACTGAATCTCCTGAACCACCACGGCCTTACACCCGGGCGATTGCCCACGATGCTGGCTGGCAATGGCGTATCCCCTTACAAACCCGCACGGGTAATGGCATCGTTTATTCCAGTCGTTTCCTGAGCGATGAAGATGCTGAGAAAACCTTGCTGGCCAATCTGACCGGGAAACCCTTAACAGAGCCCCGTCGCATTAAGTTCAAAACCGGCCGCAGGGTAAAAACCTGGCACAAAAACTGTGTTGCCATTGGCTTATCGAGCGGCTTCTTAGAGCCTCTTGAATCTACCAGTATTCACCTAGTGACCACGGCACTGATCCGGCTTATGAAATTATTTCCGTTCTCGGATAATTTCGGAATATTAGCCGAAAGGTTTAACCAGGAATCGGCGGTTGAACTTGAAACTATCCGTGACTTTATTATCCTTCATTATCATCAGACTGCGCGCGATGACAGTCCGTTCTGGGATCATTACCGGACTATGGATATTCCGGATTCTCTCAGACACAGAATGACCATTTTTGCTGAAAATGGTTATGTCTGGCCGGACGACGTGTCGCTGTTCAGAGTGGATTCCTGGATTCAGGTGATGATGGGGCAGGGCTTACAGCCCAAGCAATACCATCATGCGGGCAAGATGCTTCCACCCGAAGGATTAAAACAACAGTTAGCCGCTTTGAAGCAACAAATTGAAAACCAGGTGGCACAGTTGCCACCCCATGAGCAATTTATTCAAAAATATTGCCCGGCAGGGAAGGTGGGTTAATTTTTTCAGGAGCCTGAAAAATGACTAACCGTGTTGTGATTGTAGGTGGTGGAGCCGCGGGTTGGCTTACTGCTGGTATCCTTGCTGCAAAAAATGGCATCCATTCCGGGTGTACCAATCCTGTTCATATTGAGCTGGTTGAATCACCCAATGTAAAAAACCTCATGGTGGGCGAGGGAACCTGGCCTACCATGCGCGACACGCTTCGACAAATCGGCTTGTCTGAACAAGACTTCATGCGATTTTGTAATGCGGGCTTCAAACAAGCTTCAAAGTTTGTTAATTGGCAGTATGGCAATGGCGAGCATTATTATCATCCTTTCACAGCGCCAGCTGGCTATGGTGCTGTCAACTTATCCAGTCATTTTGTAAAGAACCGTCCCGGTGCAGATTTCGAGTCTATGGTCTGTGCTCAAGGCGCAGTATGCGAACAGTCTTTGGCACCGAAAACCCTGGCCATGCCTGAATACGCTTTTGCAATGAATTACGGTTATCACCTGAATGCGGGTAAATTCACCGAAATGTTGCGATTACACTGCACGCAGAAACTGGGCGTGGTACATACGTTGGGTCATGTGGAAAACGTCAATGGCGCAGCGAATGGTGATATTGCCTCTCTGACACTAGATGATGGACGTCAGATCGACGGCGATCTGTTTATCGATTGCAGTGGTTTTAAAGCATTACTGCTCAACGGCTTCTACAATATTCCCCTGGTGAGTAAACGGGATCAACTTTTCAACGATGCCGCATTGGCGTTGCAAGTGCCTTACAAAGATGACACCGCCCCCATTGCTTCTGCAACCGTAGCGACAGCGCAGCAACATGGCTGGATTTGGGATATCGCCCTGTCTAGCCGTCGCGGGATCGGACACGTTTTCTCCCGTCAGCATTGTTCTGAAGAACAAGCTCGGGAAGCGCTAATGAATTATGTCAAAAGTGATCCGCATCTTGATGCCTCTGGTGCAGAGCCTCGTTTGATCACGTTTGAACCCGGCCATCGCTCAACGTTCTGGCACCGTAACTGTGTGGGTATTGGGGTGTCTGCTGGTTTTGTAGAACCACTTGAAGCTACTGCTTTAGTGCTGGTTGAGAAGTCCGTCGAGTGGATCAGCCACCAGTTCCCTCGTTGCCGCAATGCAATGACAGTATTAGCGAAGCGTTACAATGAGATGACTCACAAACGGTGGGAAGAGATCATCGATTTCATCAAGCTACATTATGTGTTGTCTTCTCGCGACGACAGCGAATACTGGCGTGCTCACCGGGAAGGCGCGTCTATTCCGGAGAGCCTGAAAGAGTCGCTACTCTTGTGGCAAACTCAGCCACCTTGGTTGTACGAAACCGATCGGCGGTTAGAGTTGTTCTCGTCCGCCAGTAAGCAGTACATTCTAATGGGCATGCAGGCTACCTGCAGCGATGCTTGTGTAGGACTGAGCCAACATGAAATGCGAGTGGCAGATAAAGCGTTAGGCGGTGTACAGCGCTCCACAGCAGAATTGCTGGGTTTGCTACTCTCCAACCGGGAATATCTCACCCGGCTGGCTGGTAAAGTGCAGGAAAATGCCCGCGCTAGAGCATAGCTTTGTCAACCACGATGGTATTGAAGGAATCGGCTGACATGGGTACCGTCATCAGTTTTTTGCCCAACGACACTTTTACGTTTAGTGGTTCAGCCATTTCATTCTGAATAACCAATACCAGGCTACCGTCAGGGTTTTGAAACGCCAGTTGATTTTCAAATCCAGTGAAGCTGGTGGCTGGGATGTATTTAGCGCCGGGCTTAACAAAGCTGCTCAGGTGACGCATTAGGTAATACTCAGGGTTAATCCGGTAGTTACCGTTCTCCACTGTAAACAGGGAATTTTGCGGCCAGCCCCAGGTACTACGTGGATCTTGACCTAGCACCATATTCCAGTACTCGTATACGTTGGCACCGTTTTGGATATACTTCTTCAACAGGCCCCAGGCGTAACGAGCGTAATGCCAGTCGTTAGTTCCTGTACCACATTCCTGCTCTGTGCCCCAGATTGCCAGATCGGGATGCTGCTTGTTGATGTATGGCAGCGCGCCTTTGCCGGCCCACTGAACGCCAATCCCTTTGATGTAATTGGCTGAAGCTTCATCTTGGAGAACCGTATTTACCATATCAATGGAAGGGCGCTCCAACGTGCCCAAATGCACATCAACACCCATAGGCCCCATCGCTTTACCCAAATGCGGTATAAACTGTGCGAGCCCTTCTGGTGTCCAACAACAGCTGGGGAAAGGTTGAGCTGAATTCCACTCGTTCTGAGGCATCACTGCGCTTATCACGATGTCATGTTCCTGATACGCCTGAACATACTTTTTGAAGTACAGGGCGTAAGCTTTCAGGTATTTGTCTTCCAATCTGAAATAGTCATTTCCTTCCGTACCGGTCTGTTCCGGTTTAATGCCATTTGCAAATCCACCAGGCCAAGGCTGAGCCATGGCGTAGTGGCCATTGGTTTTCATCCATACCGGTGGACTCCATGGCGAACTCCATATGGTTAAATCGTTTCGTACTTTTTGTGCAGCTTGAATAAACGGAATAAGGGTGGATTCGTCGTTCTTCACCGAGAACGATTTCATCGCAAAGTCACCGTCATTATCATTGTAACTATACCACTTCAGTGCGAAATCATTAGCAGCCACTGGTGTTCGGCAAATCGAAAAGTTTGCACCTAGCTGTTCATCAAATAATAGTGCCAATACCTCTTCTTGTTTCTCTTCAGTCAGTCCTGACATCGCCTGCCAGCCCAACTCGCTAAACGCCCCGCCAAAGCCTGTCATGGTTTGCTGGGGATTATCAAATTCCACATACACATTCACATCAACGATACTTAGGTCGCCAGGCACAAAAATATCGATGCCTTTTCGCGACTGCCAGGCATGGGTTTGACTGGTGGAGACCCAGGTGACACCGTCATTGCTACCAAGCTCTGGCGTTTTGAGTTGGCTTAGTGAGGGGGCTGAAGATGCTAAAGCATTCGGAATGCTGGCTGCAGCAGCAAGACCGCTACCGCCAACAAGAAATTGTCTGCGATTAATAGGCATGAAACGTGTTCCGTTAGTTATAGTGCTAGACGCTAACAGTAACAGAACCCTAAGCGATTGGAGCTTAACCTTTTTTGCCGATGAAATTATGTTTTTGTGTGGCTACCGGTGACAGTCTCCGCGCAGTCGCGCACGCGTAATGATTGAATGGTGCTTAGTTGATAACGGCATAGGCATAAAGGCGCTTACATTGCTCCCACCAGTATTTCCTGTAGGTAAAAGGCCGATAGCCGTTTTTGTTATGGCGCCCACTAAGCGGACGGTCTGACCGCGAAGTTCTCGAAAGTCATGTTGCTGCCATGCCCACACAAACATCAGCCAGTGAACCCGGGTATGCCAGTAGGTTGACAGCTGGCCTAGTACATGGGCATTTTCAAGGTGTTTGAATGCGTTTTTTTGGTTGCGATTGCGCATTGCCCGGCGGGACAACACCAGTTCCCGCCGAACGGGAAAGCTGATGTTTCTGGCAAATGAAAACATAAAACCCTCCTTTTTCTTCGCTAATGGTTAGCAACGGTTAGTGACAGCTACTTTGTGCACCGCCGGCCGGTGCAATCTTGGCTTTCGCCAACTGCCACAGATTCCGTACCATCAGACCGCCCAGCACGACCGCACACAAGGCGTAAATGGCACTCACACCTTCACCGTGAATATGGGCACCTTCACCGGTCGGGATTAGTGCTTGTAAGTTAAAGGCATCAACAGCGAAATTAAGTAAATAACCAAGACCGATACTGGCGGTAAGAATACAGAACAGATAAATGACCAGTGAGCGTCTGCCCAGTTCACGGCCAATCATGCCCATGGTAGAAATATTGGTGGCCGGGCCTGCTAACAGGAACACCAGAATGGCACCAGGTGAGAGGCCCGCTGATAAAAAGCCAACCGCCAATGGTGTCGAGGCAGTGGCACAGATGTACATGGGCACACCAATTAGCGCCATCACTAGCATGGCGAGGAATCCGTCACCCCATTGCGTTAAAAATGAAGTAGGAACCCAGGTCTGAATAGCGGCAGCAAGGCCTAAACCCAATAACAGCCACATGGTGATATCTTCAAGCAGCTTGCCCGTGGAGAATTTCCACACCTGCACCAGTTTGCTTTCTTGTTGAGCGGCCTGCGTAGACGTGTTACAACAACTGGATTCGGCTTTCACCGCTTTTGTTTGTTCAGCGCTACAACAGGATGATGCCGCGGGTTCCGGCGTTTTCGAACTACAACAACTTGTCACTTCCGGTTTGGCCGCTTTTTCGCTACCACAACAAGATGAAGTCGCCTGTTGTACGGGCGCTTTTTCTGACGAGCAGCATGACGATGTCTGCGATTTCTCAGCAGGCTTTTCGCTGCTGCAACATGACTCAACGGGCGTTACCTTTGTGGAATCATCGACAGCTTTCTGTATGTTAGTGTCTTCCTTCACAAACCATTTCACCATCATACCGGTGTAAATGGCGCTGAAGATGGCGGCAAAGGGACGTACGATGGCGAATACCGGGCCGAGAAGGGCGTAGGAAACAGAAATTGAGTCCACCCCGGTTTCTGGCGTCGATACCAGAAAGGACGCGGTTGCCGGTTTGGATGCACCACTACGGCGTAAACCCAGTGCAGCAGGAATAACGCCGCAGGAACATAGGGGTAAAGGCGCACCAATTAAAGCCGACTTTACCACCGCCCCGGTGCTATTTTTGCCCATGTGTTTTTGCAGCAGGCTAACAGGTACTAGTTCGTGCATGATTCCGGCGACCAGTAGACCCATTAATAACCATGGGGCTGACTCCATGAACAGTCCAAAGAAGTTGGTAAGTAAAAGCGTAATGTCATTCATAACGGTTTTTCTGAGTCCAGAAGTTGTAAAATGGTACAGTGTTGGGCGCTTTTCGGGCCGCCATCACACAAATCGTTCATTTGCAGGAGCGATTGACGAATTCGCTCAAGTTCATTAATTTTAGCCGTGACTTGCTGCAGCTTTTGTTCGGTGACTTTCTTTACCTCGCCACAGGTGTGCGTATCCGGGTGGAGTTTCAGCTCCATGAGTTCGCTGATTTCATTCAGTGTGAACCCCACCGTTTTGGTACGCTGAATAAACAAAAGCTTTTCCACGTCATCCGCAGAATAGAGCCGGTAACCTGCATCAGAGCGTTCAGAAGGGGTGAGTAAGCCTTTGCTTTCGTAAAAGCGAATGGTGTCATTACTCAGGTCAGTCAGGCGCGCCAATTCGCCTATTTTCAGCAAGTCTGATTTTTTCATATGAGCTACTATAAACCCTGGAGTTAACTCTAGAGTCAAGGGTTTGCGATAAAATCAGTGAAAAAGGCCGATGAACTAACTAATTTGGGTGTACTGCTTCTTTAGCTTATCAGGCAGGTAAGCCAGGGTGGTGTTGTAACCAATCTCGAAAAGGGCTTCTTTATCGATATCGTTAGCGTCAAAGTCTACGGCAGAGACCTCGCCGGTATCCACCAGAATCGTGTGGTGCCAATGTTCAGCGTGCACGTATTCCCGTGACAGCGCAGACATGAAGGTTCTGATGAGCAGCATGACATAGGTGGGCAGAGCGAACCGCGCTTTCTTGTTTAACGGCTCTTTTTTCTGCCGACTTTGCAGGCGGAAACATACTGAGGGCGTACCATCCTGCTGCCAGTCGCGGAATAGGGCATCTTCCGAAAGGACGGCACCATCTACTAATAGTTTGTCGCCAAATTGCTTGAACGAGAAAATCAGCGGAATAGACATGGATGCCCGCACAGCAGCAGACACATGCACATCGGGGGTGGTTTCTTTATTGAATAAAGCCGGGCCGCCACCGTTTACGTCGGTGGCAAGAATATGTAAGGGGTATTTGAGCGACGCAAAGGTGGCGCCGTCCAGCTGTTCATCGAGCCATTTTTCGAATACGTCGCCAGAGGCCAGCCCGCCTTCGCGTAGCAAACGCCACAGAGAAAAATCAGCAAACTGCCGGAAGTCGGTATTCAGCGCCAGATGCTTCATTTCCGCAACAGAAAAACCTTTAGCGTACATGGCGGCAATAATGGAGCCACCGGACACACCCACAATGGTTTCATGTTTTACGTTGAGATCGTCGAGGGCTTGCAAAATACCGATATGAGCGGGTAGCCGGGTACCGCCGCCGGAGAGGATTGGAACGATTTGTTTAGGGTAGATTCTGGATACTGACATACACCATCACCTTTTGCGCCTTACTGTTAAACATAGTCCAGTAAGTCAAAAGGCGATAGTGTCAGTCGTCGAAAAGGTATTAAGAAAAATACTAAGCGCCGGCGCTGTGAGCCAGAAACTCTTCGTAAGTCCCTTCGAAATGATTGATTTTCTGATCTTTAATTTCAATGATCTGGGTAGCCAGTGACGACACAAATTCGCGGTCGTGGCTGACAAAAATAACCGTGCCGTCGTAGTGGAGCAGGGCGTTATTCAATGCTTCGATAGATTCCATATCAAGGTGGTTGGTCGGTTCATCCATCACCAACACATTGATATCCTGCAGCATCAACTTGCCGAACAACAGGCGGTTCTTCTCACCACCAGAGCACACGCTGACTTTCTTATTGAAATCGTCAGAGCCAAACAGCAGGCGACCGAGCATGGCTTTAACCTGCAGATCATCATGCTTTGGTCCACGCCACTGACTCATCCACTCAAACAGGGTGAGATCGTTGGCGAAGTCACGGTTGCTGTCCTGCGGTACATAGCCTACAGCAGCATTTTCAGCCCATTTCACCACACCTTCATTGGCGTCCAGCTCATTAATAAGACATTTCAGCAGGGTGGTTTTACCGGCACCGTTTTCACCGATAATTGCCAGTCGTGCGCCAGCTTCCAGTAACAGGTTACCGCCACTGAACAAAGGTAATTCTGGGAAGCCATGACCAAGCTCTTCCAGTGTAATTGCCAGACGGTGCAGCTTTTTGTGCTGTTTGAAAATGATGTAAGGCTTGCGGCGGCTGGACGCTTTGATTTCGTTCAGCTCAATTTTTTCCAGACGCTTAGCCCGGGAGGTTGCTTGCTTAGCTTTAGACGCGTTAGCCGAGAAACGGGCAACGAAGCTTTGTAGTTCTTCAATTTCTGCTTTCTTCTTATCATTTTCATGATGAAGTTGCTCTAGCGCTGCCGCAGCGGCTTCAGAGAAGTCGTCATAGTTACCCGGATAAATACGTAACTCGCCGTAGTCAATGTCAGCCATGTGAGTACATACTGAGTTCAGGAAGTGGCGATCGTGGGAGATGATAATCATGGTGGATTTACGCTTGTTCAGCTCTTCCGCCAGCCAGTTGATGGTGTAAATATCCAAGTTGTTGGTGGGTTCGTCCAGAAGCAGAATATCCGGTTCCGCGAACAGCGCCTGAGCTAACAGCACACGTACTTTCTTACCGGGAGCCACTTCCTTCATCAGACCAAAGTGATAGTCTTCTTCAATGCCTGCAGAAATCAGTATGTCGCCGGCACGGGCTTCAGCGGTGTAGCCATCCATTTCAGCAAATTGCACTTCTAAGTCGGCCACACGCATGCCGTCTTCTTCGCTCATATCCGGATTACTGTAGATCTCGTCACGCTCGCGTTTTACTTCCCACAATTCGCGGTCGCCCATGATCACAGCGTCAACCACCGACATTTCTTCAAAAGCAAACTGATCCTGGCTCAAGATCCCAAGCTTCGTACCTGGCGACATCGACACATTTCCCGCTGTCGGCGTGAGTTTACCACTCAGGATTTTCATGAACGTGGACTTACCACAGCCGTTGGCACCAATCAGGCCGTATCGGTTGCCATTACCAAATTTGGCGGAAATGTTTTCAAAAAGCGGCGCGGAGCCAAACTGCATGGTGATATTGGCGGTGGTAATCAAAATTCTTTCCCAGATGCTGAACAGATAAATGAAACACGGTATGCGTGCAGGGCCGCGCAATATAAAGAATCGCGCCCGTTATGTCGAGGGTAAATTGGTTAAATGTCGCGCAGATTACAGCGCTGGCGGAAAACAACCCGTTCATCGGTTTTTAATGAAATGAATTGTTAATGTAATGAAAATATTGTTGATCTTTATTTTACCCTCAATTAATGTAATGAAAGCGCTTTCATTCAGAAGTGCTTTCTTTTTATTTGAATTTGTAAGCGCTTACAAAAATGCGGTTCGACGCCTCCACTCGGCGGAACACAACTTATAATTAATCGATCAGGGCTGAAAAATAATGACTAAGAAAATCACGCAACTCTCGCGGTTAGCGGCCGCGATATCGGTCACGACCCTTGTTGGGTGCGGTGGGGGCGCCACAACAGATACCGATATCAACATCGTTGATACCACGCAACCGGTGACAGATTGGGAACTGGTATGGAGCGATGACTTCGACGGAACAAGCATCGACGATAGCAAGTGGACCCACGAGGTAAATTGCGCTGGCGGCGGAAATAATGAATCGCAATGTTATACCGACAGTGATGCTAACTCCTATGTAGCGGATGGTGCGCTGCACATTGTTGCACTGCCAGCCGAAGAGGGGGCGGAAAAGCCTTATACCTCAGCCCGACTCGTTACACAGTACAAAGCAGATTTTAAATACGGCCGTTTTGAGATGCGCGCAAAGTTGCCCTCTGGTCAGGGAAGCTGGCCAGCATTCTGGATGATGCCTACCGATTCTGTTTATGGTGGCTGGCCCCGCAGTGGTGAAATCGACATCATGGAAGCGGTGAACCTGAAAGCCATGGATGCCGACGGCAACCCGGAAGCAAACATCCACGGTACCCTGCATTACGGCAGTGAGTGGCCGAACAATAAATACAGTGGCAAGGCGTATAAATTACCAGATGGTTCCAACCCGGCTGACGATTTCCACACTTATGCCGTGGAATGGCAGGAAGGGGAAATTCGCTGGTACATGGATGATTACCTGTACGCCACACAGCGAAAATCAACGGTGCGATATAACAGCAAAGGCGAAGCAACAGGCCTGGCACATCGAGGCTGGTACACAGAATACTTCGATCAGACCAGCGGCGAATTGCAGAACTACTATACCAATGCCCCTTTCGATCAGGAGTTCTTCATGATCCTGAACCTGGCGGTGGGCGGCGACTGGCCATCTAACGTGAATGAGCTGGGCATCGATGCGGAAGCCTTTGCGGAAGGGCAAACGTACGAAATCGACTATGTGCATGTTTATCAATGTTCAACTAATCCAGATACCGGTAAAGGCTGTGAAACCGTGCGTCCGGGTTATGCCTCTACAGATGATGCACTGGTAGAAGGTGAAGCGCCCATTCCTTCACCCCCTTCCAGTGGCGTAGCGCAGAACCTGACTATCTTTGGCGGTACCACTAATCCGAACTGGCCAGCCTGGGACTGCTGTGGTGGTTCAACGCCAACCATCATCGACGATGTCGAAAAAGGCGACGTCTACGAATTTTCTATTGGCGCAACACCTACTGTAATGGGCTTTGTCAGTCGCAGTACTTTCATTACCGATCCGGACGGGCAGGCAACCCCTTTTGATGGTGCACCTATGGTTGAAACCGGCAGTGTAAAGTTTGATCTGAAAGTCACATCGCTGCCTTCCGATGCCAGCGCTGCCTGGTTGTTCAAAATTGAAAGTTCGGAAGGATCAACCGCTGTAGAGTTTCCACTGTCAACCGGCTACGTGGGCCCGAATGAATCTGCCGGAGATACGCCGGAAGAGGGTGTGTGGGAAACTTATGAATTCCCTCTGTCCATGCTAGATGAAGCCGGCCTGGATGTGAGCGCTATTGACGTCATCATGGTGTTCCCAGCCTGGGGCGCGGGTGACGGTGCCACATACCGCATGGCCAACGTGGAAATTTCTGCGGAATCCAACTACCCGGAACTGGTGATTTTTGAAGATGCTACAAACCCAAACTGGCCCATGTGGGACTGCTGCGGCGGCTCAACTCCCACAGAAGAAATGGATGACGATGCCCACGGCTTGACTGCTGAATTCCGTATTGGTGCCGAACCTACTGTGATGGGCTTTACTACCCGTTCTTTGGACGGTGGCGGTGATACACCGTTTGATGCTACAGCGCTGGCAGACGGTGGTCTGTTGCAGTTCGATATGCGCGTTGTGAGCTTACCAAACGATGCCTCTGCAGCCTGGTTATTCAAGGTGGAATCAAACGGTGCTTCTACGGCCATTGAATTACCCATCACCGAAAGTGTGGAAGGGGAAGCGCCGTTTGAAGGGGAGTGGCAAACCTACACCTTCCCCATAGCTGACCTGCAGGCCGGTGGTCTGGATATCAGTGCCATTGACGTGATCATGGTGTTCCCGGCCTGGGGCGCCGGTGAAGGTGCGGCATATCGTATCGACAACATGAAACTGTACCACCCGGATGCCGGTGCGGCTGCTGGTTTAACCCTGTTCGCTGATACCGCTGCGGACATGTGGAGCGTGTGGGATTGCTGTGGCGGTTCTACTCCGACAATCGAAGCCGATGATGACGCCCACGGAGACGTCGCCGAGTTCCGCATTGGCGGTACCCCAACAGTAATGGGCTTCCTGGCAGACGAAGAGGTGTCTTTCGATGCTTCAGCACTGCTTACCACTGGCGCTGTTCGTTTTGAAATGAAAGTGACTTCTATGCCTGCTGACAGCACAGCCCCTTGGCTGTTTAAAATTGAATCTACCGGTGCTGCTACTGCCGTTGAGTTGCCGCTGTCGGAAAGCCTTGAAGGCGTCGACCCAGTAGCGGGCGAATGGCAAACCTATACCTTCCCACTGCAAACGCTATCTGATCTTGGTCTCGATGTTTCAGACATTAACGTAGTGATGGTGTTCCCGGCCTGGGGACAGGGCGACGGCGCGGTTTACCGTATCGATAACGCAGAAATTGCAGCGCAATAACAAAGCCTCCGGCGACGCCAGGCTGGCTCGCCGGAACAATTGATTATGATGAGTAGGTCAACTATGAAAAACAATACATTTAAAAAGACCCGGGTCGCCACATCAATGGCTTTGTTACTGGGTACAACAAGCATATTCAGCGTGCAGGCACAGGAAGCCGAAGCCGTTGCTGACGAAAGCATGGAAGTCATTCAGGTTAAGGGGATACGTGGCTCGCTGATGCGCTCGCAAGACCTCAAGCGGAATTCAAGCGGTGTCGTCGATGCCATTTCCGCCGAAGAACTGGGTAAATTCCCGGATACCAACCTGGCGGAAGCGTTACAGCGTATTACCGGTGTAACCATCAGCCGCGCAAACGGTGAAGGTAGCCAGATCACAGTGCGTGGTTTTGGCCCTGAATTTAACCTTATCACCCTGAATGGTCGTCAGATGCCGGGCACCGGCTTCACTCGTTCTTACGACTTACAGAACTTGTCTTCGGAAGGGGTAAAAACCCTGGAACTGCAGAAAACGGCAAGGGCTGAAAACCCCAGTGGTGGTCTTGGCGCAACGGTGAATATTCTGACTATGCGCCCCATGGACAACCCAGGCCAGCAATTCTCGGTATCGGCCAAAGGCATTATGGATACCTCTAATGAGGAAGGCAGCGACATTACGCCGGAAGTAGCAGGTGTGTTCACTAACACGTTTGCCGACGATATGTTCGGCATCGGGCTGTCGGTTTCTCACCAGGAACGGGATTTCCGTCAACAGTCCGCCAGTATTCAGGGGTGGGTACAAGTGCCTGATGCAGATCTGCCCGAGCTTGACCCGTCTATGGTGGTAGATAACCGTTCTGTTATCACTGATGCGGCATTCTTTCCGAAAGATCTGAACTTTGGTTTTGCCGATGTACAGCGTGAGCGGACCAACGCGCAGGTTACTTTCCAGTTCCGTCCTACCGATAATTTCACTGCAACGGTGGATTACACCGCATCAGACGCCGTCACCGGCACTAACAGCTTTGGCTGGGGGATTTGGAACAACTTCGGGCCGAATATTAATGCTTATGAACTGGACGAAAATGGCACTGCATTGTATGCCGATATTGCCGGTGACGACGGTTCTGCTACAGCCAGCCGTAACACCACCGAGGTGAATGCCCGCTCTCTGGGTGTAAATCTCGAGTGGCAAATCACCGATGATTGGGAAGTGTCAGTGGATTATCACGACTCCTACAATCAGATTGATAACGGCAAGGACAAAGGGTTAGGCGGCAGTGGCCAGGTCATTCTTGGCTCCGATAAGCTGATTTCCAAAGTGTACGATTATCGGGAAGGTGATATTCCGAGTTATTACATCAATTGGAATAACGGCACCAACGAGCTGATGCCCAGTGAAATTGATTCTAACTTTAGTCAGTTTACCCGCAATCAGGGCCGTTCGGATATTGAACAGCTACAAATTGACAGTACCTGGTACAACTCGGTTTTCGACAGTATTCCACTGGTGAAAGTCGACTTTGGTTATGCCCGTACCGAACAGTCGTTGGGTGCAACCGACGCATGGGGTGGTTTGCGAGGCGGTCCTGGCTTCAGTCCGTCTTACACTGAAATTTTCCCGGATAGCATGTTTACCCGCCATGATACCGGTGATTTCCTGGATGCATTCAGTGGCGGCGGTGATGCGCTGAATCCGAATTATTTTTACACCTACAGCTTTGACGAAGCGATCACCCGGCAGTTGGCTTACCTTACGGCAGATGTGACCGGTGACAGCAACGTTTACTCCATCGATCCGTTCTTTAATGCGCCAACAGTGAATTTTGTTGAAGAGATCACCGATTCTGTTTACGTACAAACCGAGTGGGATTTTGATATTGGTGATTTCTATGTGCAGGTGAATGCCGGTGTGCGCTACGAAGAAACTGAAGTGCCCAGTTCCGCGCAGGTGCGGGTGCCTACGCAGGTGAACTGGGTAGCCCCTTCTGAGTGGATCACTGAATATCAGTCGGAACTTATCCTGCAGGATTTCACCGGTGAATATGACATCTTGCTGCCCATGTTCGACATTAAAGTGGACGTAACCGAAGACGTGGTTGCCCGTTTCTCGTGGGGTAAATCGATAACCCGTGCGCCTATTGGCTTGCTGCAAGGGGGGCGTTCGTTCAGTGGTAGCCCGAAAATTGGTGCGCGCACAGCGTCTGAAGGCAACACCAGCCTGAAGCCCTACGAGTCGCAAAACCTCGACTTATCACTGGAGTGGTATTACAGCGAAGACAGCTATGCCTCTGTGGGCCTGTTCCGTAAGAAAGTGAGTGAGTATATCGAAACCACGGGGGGCGATCAGACCTTCGAAGGGTTGCGTGATATTTACCAGGGACCGCGGTGGAACGAAGCGGTAGCGGCTCTACAAGCTGATGGTGTACAGGCCACAGACAGTGCCATCTTCCAGTATTTCCAGGATAACGGCTATGCCAATGCGGAAGGTGTGATTGAGCCAAATGCCGATGATCCACTCATCACGTGGCGTGTGACCAAGCCGCGTAATTTGCCGGATTCCCGCACAGTGGATGGTATTGAACTGGCCGTTCAGCATACTTTCGGTGACACCGGTTTCGGTGTGGGCGTGAACGGTACGCTGGTTGACGGCGATGTGACTTACGATCCGTACATTCTCGAAAGTGGTCAGAACCCGCTGGTGGGTATTGGTGATTCTGCCAACTTCCAGGTGTTCTACGAAAAAGAAGCGTTGTCGGTAAAAGTCACTTACGCCTGGCGTGCAGGTTATTTGCAAGGCATGGGGCAGGCACAGGGTTCCGCCGATGTACCACCCACACAGGCTGATTCATTTGGTCAATGGGACTTCAGCGTGAACTACGATTTCAACGATCACTTCACTGTGTTTGTTGAAGGCGTGAATGTAAATAATGAAACCGAACGAGGCTACGGGCGTTTTCAGGAGCAATTCCTTTACGCACGCCAATATGGACCGCGTTATACACTGGGTGCTCGCTATACCTTCTGATAGCTGATAACACTAATAACAAGAGCAACCTGACGACTTGAGGCTGCATGGGAAACCATCGCAGCCCTTTTTTATTGTGAATTTTTCTTAGGCGTTTTTGTGTATTAAGGCCCGACCACTTGATGGTAGACTGGCGCCGGTTTTTGAAGGAAACAGGTGAATGATGAAATTGGGTGGGTGGAAAGCTGGGCTGTTGGCTATTCTCGGATTGGTTATTGCCGTAGCCATTTGGCAGTGGGAACCACAAGAGGCGCCGCTATTAAACGATTCCACAACGTCAGAGTCAATGAAGCCATTGTCTGCTGGTTTTTTTGATCAACACGTAGAGCCTGTTTTAACCCAACGCTGTGTGGTTTGTCATGCCTGTTACGATGCCCCTTGCCAGTTAAAAATGTCCTCCGCTGAAGGGCTTGCCCGAGGTGCCAATAAAGAGAAAGTGTATCAGGGCACAAGGCTAACGGCGGCCACGCCAAACCGATTGTTCATCGACGCGCAGAATGTGGATGAATGGCGCCAGCGGGATTTCTTCACCGTGTTGCCCGAAACCGTGGAAACTGAAGATTCGCCACCGCCTACGCAATCTTCCGTGCTGGCGCAAATGCTATTGTTAAAACAGGCCAATCCGCTACCCGAAACGACTCACTTAGGCGAAGGTTTTGATATTAGTCTGAACCGCCCGCAGCAGTGTCCCACGTTGGATGAAATGGGGAGTTACATTGCCGAGCAACCGTTAGGCGGCATGCCCTACGCGCTGCCAGGACTGACCAACGAAGAGCAGCAAACGTTGATGCGCTGGCTACACAATGGCGCACCCTTACCCAAAGCTCAACCTTTGCCTGATGCACTGTTGAAGCGTGCCGATAAATTCGAAGCCTGGCTGAATGGCAACTCGAATAAAGCGCAGCTTTCTGCCCGCTATATCTACGAGCACCTGTTTACGTCGCACCTTTACTTCGAAGCGCTTTCTGAAGAAGGCGTGACGCCACAGTTTTTTAATCTGGTACGTTCGCTAACACCGCCCGGTGAGCCGCTGGATGTGGTGGCAACCCGCCGCCCCTTCGATCACCCTGGCACGGACAGAGTGTGGTATCGCCTGCAGCCTGTCACGTCGACTATCGTGAGTAAAACGCATCAGCCGTACGCAATCAATGACGACCTTATGGCGAAATGGAATGCATGGTTTGTCGAGGCCGAATTTGATGTGCCTGAGTTGCCTTCTTATAAACCTGAAGTGGCCGCGAACCCGCTTACCGCCTTTACCTTAATGCCGGTTAACACCCGCTACCGTTTTATGCTGGAGCGCGCGCAGAATACCATTATGGGTTACATCAAAGGGCCAGTGTGTCGTGGTCAGGTGGCACTTAACGTAATTAACGACCGCTTCTGGGTATTCTTTGTTGATCCCGAAGTAGCAACGTCTGAAAAGTTGAATCGCTTCTATGCGTCGCAAAAAGAAAACTTACACCTGCCAGCAGAGCAGGAGTCGACTGCGTTGGCCGTAAGCTGGGTCAAATACGCTGAGCATCAGGGCGATTATCTTCGCGCCCGCACCGATTTTATGAACGATACCTTCCGGCAGGGTCAGCATTTAAGCCTTAAGAGTATCTGGGACGGGGATGGCAATAACACCAATGCCACCCTAACCGTATTCCGACATTTCGACAATGCCACGGTGGCGAAAGGGCTGGTGGGCGAGCCCACAAAGACGGCCTGGGTTATTGACTATGCCCTGCTCGAGCGAATTCATTACCTGCTGGTGGCCGGTTTTGATGTGTATGGGAACTACGGTCATCAGCTGATGACCCGCTTGTATATGGACTTTCTCCGTATGGAGGGTGAGTCGAACTTTCTGGCGTTGTTACCACCACAAACCCGTCATCAACAACTGTCGGAATGGTACCAGCAGGCGGGGCCGGAGCTGACTGATTTCATCGAAGGCGACATCAATAGCTTTGAACAGGATACCGGTATCGAGTATTCCTCCGATAACCCCAAATCCGAGCTCTATAGCATGCTGAAACAAGCCCTTGAAAACGTGCAGCCTAAAAGCAGTAGCCTTCGCAGTAACTGGCTGTCAGACGACCAACTGGCGCTTTTAGGGAGTCTGGATACGTTGTCACCGGAGCAAGCCACTATCTTGCCAGAAATTACTATGCTAATGGTTCGTCCGGACAACGGCGAAGGTGAACCTGAAATGTTCACCCTGTTACGAAATAGCGCGCATTACAATGTCAGTAGTTTGTTTGAGGAAGACGAAAACCGTAACTACGGCCAAGATTCGGTTACCTTGGTACAAGGTTTATTAGGGAGCTATCCCGATGTGTTCTGGCAGATAAATGCGTCAGAGGTGCAGAACATGGTAGCGAAAGTAAAACGGATTAAATCGGAATCCGATTACGAAGCGTTTATCACCGACTATGGCGTAAGACGAACCAATCCGGCGTTCTGGCAATTTAGCGATGAAGTGATTCAGTGGGCGCTAAGCCGTTACCCCATTGAAGGTGGACTGCTGGATTATAACCGGTTGGAAGACAGATAAAGCGATTGGCTGAATATCATATCCAGCCAATAAGCGTTACACCCCACGCAACAGCAGCCATAGCAATAGCAACCATGACGGCTGCTGAAGCGAGATCTTTTGCAAGTCCCGACATGGGGTGTAACTCCAGTCCGATACGGTCAATGGTGACCTCAATGGCGGTATTAATAATCTCCGCAAACATGACGAACAGGACTGAAATCAGTAATAAACCTTTTTGCTGAATCGGAATGTCCCATACTGCCAGTATAATAAGCGCGCCTGCCAGAAGCAGTAGTTCTTGTCTGAATGCAGCCTCGTTTGCCGCAAGCCATTTAAAAGCCCGCAAGGAGTGACCGGCCGCAAGTATGATGCGGCGTATACCGCCTGGCTTTTTCGTGTTATTGAAGTAAATAACATTACTGGTAGATTTATTTACTGGCATGAGGCGAATATATCCTGTTCTGGTTGGTAGGTAGTGCTGACTACGCCTGTAAGTCCTAACAGCGTGTCATACAAATTATCCTGAGAATACGGTCGATCTTTCAGTGATTTCGCGCAACTTATCTTAGCCGTCATATCGTCGCCGTTTCGCCAGTAAAGCATAGGGACGTGGGTTTGCTCTTCCGGCGCTAAACTGTAAGGAAAACCGTGAAGGTATAAGCCTTTTTCTCCCAACGATTCACCATGATCAGACAGGTAAAGCAACTGTGCGTTTTCCACGGTTTTAAGCTGTTCGATAATGTGGCTTAAAACGAAGTCGGTATATAAAATGGTATTGTCGTAGGTATTCGATAACTGCGTCATGTCGCAATTTTGAATATCGCTCCTCGGACAGTCAGGGGTAAAGCCTTTGAAATCACCTGGATACCGGCGATAGTAAGTCGGTCCGTGGGACCCGATCATATGTAAGACAATCAAGCGCTTCTTCTGTGTGTTTTGTTTAAGCGTTTCTTTAAGTTGGTTAAGCAATATTGCATCCAGACAATAATCGCCGTCGCAGAAACGTTCATCCCGCGCCGGGTCGTAAGGGATTGTTTTAATGCGGCTGCAAACCCCTTTGCAGGTGCTGTTATTATCAATCCATGTCACTGAATAACCGGCTCGATGAATGATATCCAGCACATTGTCCTGGCTATGAGCTATACGGCTGTCATAGTTGTCCCGGCTTAAACGGGAAAACATACAGGGTACGCTTACGGCAGTTGCTGTGCCGCAGGAAGTAACCTGAGTAAAACTGACCACCTTCTCATCTGACAACAGTGGGTTAGTATTTTTACTGTAGCCATTCAGACTAAAGCGATCGGCTCTGGCTGTTTCGCCCACCACCATGACGATAGTGTCGGGTAAGTCCCGGTTGCTTTCAGCAAGGGTGGGGTGGCTGTCTAAAATACGATATGGCAAAGGGGGGGATAAATAATTATCGCGCAAGTATTTGTAGCCAGCATCGTAGAAAGCGAGGGGCGTAATTTGTTTGATGATGTTCCGGTTGTTTCTGCCAACTGCCGCATAATCTTTGTAAAAAAGTGCTGCGATAAGTGCAATTGCCACAATAGCAATGCCATTAATCATAAGAATATGCTTAATACTTTTACTGAACGCCGTTTTGATTTCCATATTACACAGTGCGAATACAGGCAAAATGCCCAGTACACAGAAGAACAAGACAAAGCTCGCGTTGAGATAAGAAAATGCTTCTCCTGAATTCGTTTCTATCAGGTTTTGAATCATGCTTTTATCGAACAGCAGGCCGTATGCTGTCATGCCGTAAAATATCAGTGACGCAATAATGATGTGTAACGCGGAAATCATCCGCGGAAAAATTAATCCCCCGCTCAGAGTAGTAAAAAGTATGAGCAGGCTGAACAGCAACACAGGTACCGTTGCCAGAAACGCATAATCCTTCACGCTGTCAGGCGATACGGCTTGCCATACAGTGCTCAAAAAGGGAGCATTAAAAAGCAGGGTAATGAGCAAGCAGGAAGACACAAGCGTTTGTGCCGGGGTCAGCCTGAATTTTAGTAAAGCGAAAATACGCATCCTGTCGGGACCGGGTTAATCTTATTTCGCTGCATCTTAGGGCTGGATCCTTAAGAATGTCTTAAGACAAACTGATTGTTCCGGGGGGCGTAATACAAATAAATATGTGCATAAAAAGCAAAGAGTTACATCTTCAGCTAATCTTAAGTTTTCTGGTATATACTTCGACGATTTTGATTTTAAAAGAGGTTGGCGATGAGAGTATTGCTGATTGAAGATTCCGATGCGCTCAGACGAAATATCACCATCGGACTTAAAAAGTTAGGTTATGCCGTGGACAACGCTGCTACCGGTACGGATGGGCTGAACATGGCGCTTCTGGGTGAATACGACATTGTGATCCTTGATCTTATGTTGCCTCACCTTGATGGTATGGAAATTCTGACGGTATTAAGGAAGAAAAACATCGATACCCGGGTAATAATCTTGTCGGCCCGCTCTGAACCTGACGATAAAGTTAACGGTATCATTGCCGGTGCGGATGATTATCTGGCAAAGCCGTTTTCCTTCGATGAATTATGTGCCCGTATGGTTAACCTGATGCGTCGGGGAAAGCTGGTTCACAGTGATGACAAAGTGGTGGTGGGAGACTTTACGTTAGATCTGCAAAGTAAGCTTTTACTGCTGAATCAAACGCCGGTAGACCTGACCCCCAACGAATACCGGATTGTGGAGTGCTTGTTTCACAATAAAAACCGCATAGTGACATCAGAGCGCCTGAGTGAGTCTATTGCCGGGAGCTATGACATGGTGTCTAAAAATGCCATTGAAGCCCATTTGTCTGCGGTAAGAAAGAAAGTGCGTAAACTGGGCGGCGAATTACCGGTTAAAAATAAGCGGGGGTTCGGCTATATGGTCGCAGAGGAACTATGATCTCTATTCGAAAAACACTCACCCGACGCTTATCTGTTGCTATTTCTTTACTCATTGTAGCCGCTCTGTTAATTACAGATATTGCCGTGGATGGTTGGGTAGAACGTCAGTTCAATCATGCGGTACATGACAAAATTGGCCTGTTAGAAACGCTGGTCGATGAAGACACGACCGGCGTCGAATTTGAGTTCGCCGGTGAATACTATCCGGAATTTACCGGCACCAATGATCCTGAGTATTTTCAATTATGGTACGACGGAGAAACGTTCGAGAAGTCAGCCACACTGCACATGCACAGTATGAATGCCTTGCCATTTAAGGCTGTTAAGGAAGGCGAAACGGTATTGGAAGATATCGTTTTGCCAGATGGCAGGAACGGGCGTATAGCTTACACCCGATTCATTCCTCAAATAGATACCGAAAACAGAGAGGCTTATTTCGCCACAAAGCAAAAAGGCGAGCGTAAACCGATGACACTAGCCTACGCAGTATCTATAGAGCAATTGCAGTACTCACTCTGGCTAATCGACGCCGCTTTCATTCTGGCACTCATCATTGTTCCATTAACGGTGCGCTTTACCGTGAAAAACACAGTGGCTTATGCATTAACACCTTTGGATGCCTTCATAGGTCAAATTCGTAATACGCGGTTAATCGATAAACCTGAACCAATGCAAATGAAAGTACCGGTTGAGGAATTACTTCCCGTGGTGGAGAGCCTTAATTACTTTATTGCAGAAAACAGTAAGCACTATCAACGGGAAAGAAGGTTAACGTCTGATATTGCTCATGAACTGAAAACTCCCGTGACTGAACTTATCACCATGGCTGAAATAGCGACCCGGTTCCCGGGCGATGAAGAGTTAGAAGCTCACTTTAAACCCGATGTCTTAACGATTGGTCTAAGAATGAAAAGTATCATTTCAGGGCTAATGCTTCTGCACAAATACTCTAATCAGAAATTGGCTTGTGCAGACATCATCGATGTTTGCGATCTGCTTACAAAAGTGATTGATTCTGAGGGAAGTGGAAGGGTACATCTGGTCATTGACGAAGCTACTGACGCAACCGTGAAAAGCAATTTATTTGCGCTGGAGTCCGTGTTTACCAACCTGATAGCTAACGCATTACAGTACAGTCCGACTGACTCGAAGGTGACTTGTAATATTGAAAAGCTTACCGGTGATACTCTGGATATTGTGGTAAGCAATACCATGCAAAAACCGGTGAGCGACGAAGAGTTGCAATTGATGTTCGAGCCTTTATGGCAACACGATCCCGCCCGTACTTCGACAGAAAACTTTGGCCTCGGACTGGCTATCGTCAAAACACTCCTGAAAGCGGTGGATGCCGGAATAAGGGTGAGTGCTGATGAGGGCGATATCGCCTTTCGGCTAACGTTACGGAACACCCAACAAATGTAAAAAACAGAATTACCTGACGCGAAACGCGGACAGAACTGCACTTTGTCAAAACCGTGCAGTTCATCTCTGACGTTCAGAGGACTGTCACTACTTATCCTGTATTTGCCTCAGAAATATATACACTGCCGGAGAAATCATCAGCACCAGAGGTAGTTGAACCAGTAGCCCTGAAATGATGGCAATAGCCAATGGTTGCTGCATTTCTGACCCTGTGCTCATAGCAAATGCAAGTGGAGCCAGTGCCATAATAGCAGCAAGCGTTGTCATCATAATCGGGCGCAAACGATTACTCCCTGCCTGCCAGAGTGCTTCCTTCCAGTCAGACTTCTCTGTGAGGATTGCCTGATATTCTGAATAGAAGAACACGGCAACTTCTGTAACAATACCCAGGATCATTGTCATTCCCATCATCGCGGTAATGTTCAGATCTGTGCCTGTAAACCAGAGCCCTGTAAAGACACAGCCAACAGCAAGCAGAGACGTTCCCATTATGGAGATGGCAATGAGAATATCCTCGTAGAGAAACAATATCAGTGCGAAGAGTATGGCAAGAGCGGCTGTAAAGACATACATCAGACCGGTAAATGATTGCTGTTGCTGAGCATATAGGCCGCCCATCTGATAGTACATTTTATCCGGTAGAGTACCCGGTATATTCAGCAGCTTTTCAATTTCTGTAACTGTTGATCCCATGTCTCTGCCCTCGATCCGCGCAGTAACGGCTACCATCCGTTTTAGATTTTCACGTGTTATCTGAGGTTCTCCACGTATTTTCTTGATCGAGACCACTTCTGCAAGCGGTATCGGCGTTCCGCCGGTACCGACGGCCCAATAATTTTCAAGTGAATTAACATTCTGGCGGTGATTGAGCGCTGGCCACACCCTGACATCCACAGATTTCAATGATTCATTAATAGTAGTTGCGACAGTGCCTTCAAACAGATTTCCAAGTTGAGCTGCTATCCATTGCCTTGTCACACCAAATTGTGCTGCTTTGGTTTCATTAATAGTAAAATTGAAGGAGTCGCCGGCAATAGTGACTCCGTCATTGATATCCACCACGCCTTTTGTTTTTGAAATAAGTTCAGCGATTTTTGGGGCAGTGGAAAGAAGTGCCTCTGTGTTGTCTGAATAGAGCTTTATTTCTATTGGCTGGGGGACTGACGTTAAATCTCCAATCAGATCCTCCATAAGCAGAATTAACTCGACCTCCAAACCGGGCAGGTTAGATGCGATCTGGCTACGTAATTTTGACATTACTTCGTCTACCGGCGCTCTCGGGAAAGGTTTTAGTTTTATGAAAAAATCGCCCTCGTTGGCTTCTGACAATCCTCCTCCCAGGCCAGCTCCGGTTCTTCGCGAATAAGATTCTACTTCCGGTGTTTGCCGGATGAGGGTTTCCAGTTGCCTTATTTGTCTGTCTGTTTCCTCAAGAGATGTGCCGGCGTTAGCCCTGTAATCGAGAACAAAACCTCCTTCGTCCATTGTAGGCATAAAACCGGTACCAACTTTCGTGTAGCTAACCGCAGAAAGG
Source organism: Alteromonas confluentis (assembly GCF_001757105.1). Taxonomy (GTDB): domain Bacteria; phylum Pseudomonadota; class Gammaproteobacteria; order Enterobacterales; family Alteromonadaceae; genus Alteromonas; species Alteromonas confluentis. The sequence goes on along the minus strand of NZ_MDHN01000041.1, from coordinate 401,969 downwards.
CAAAGCAGGCCTGCAATAGCGAAGAGTAACAACAAGGGTTTCCGGCTTAGTGTATGAAAGCCATTTTGATACCATTTTAACAAACATCGGGTTACCGGGCCGGAATCGTCGGCCTGTGCGTCGTTTTCAGAAAAAAGACTACCGGCGAGAAGCGGAATACAAAGCCAGGATATAAGAAATGAAACAATAAGGCTGAAGGCCATCGTCAGAGACAGTGCTTTAAAAAATGCACCTGTCACGCCATCAAGAAAAGCCAGCGGACAAAAAATAATAATGGTAGCCAGCGATGAGCCTGTAAGTGGCTTTGAAATCTCAGTGGCAGCAAGGAATATTGAATGCCTGACACTTTCAGTATTCTTTCTTATGCAACTGATGATATGTTCAATCATTACGATGGCATCATCAATAATCAGACCTATTGCGGCAGCCATGCCACCCAATGTCATGATGTTAAAGCTCAAGCCCGTTGCTTTGAGAAGCAAAATTGTTACTGCAAGTGTGACCGGCACAACAAGTATGGCAATAAGAATGGTTTTGAAGCTGCGAAGGAACGCAAACAATACAATAGCTGCCAGCAGTACGCCCGTTATCATGGCGTCTCCCACACTAAAAGCGGATTGGGATACCAGTAAACTCTGATCGTACCAGACCTGTAATTCACTGTCCGCCGGTAGCGTTTGCCTGATGGTGTCCAGCATCGCGTCAACTTGTGCGGCGATATGTATGGTATCTCCATCAGGCTGTTGGAATAACTGTACAAGCACCGCATTTTTGCCGTTGGCAGAGACTTTGATCCATTCTGGTTTGACCGTGCGATAGACAGCCGCAACATCAGCGACAGTAATATCAGCCCCGGGGCGATGACGTAATACTGTGTTGCGTATATCGTCTAATGTTTGTAGCTGCGCATCAGCCATCAACAAAAACAATTTATATTGTTGTTGTATGCGGCCTTCAGATTGCAACAAGTTGTTAGCTGCAATTGCGGCGGATACATCGTCCTGGTTCAAACCCAATGCCAACAGTTTATCTGGGTCGGTTTCTATGCGATATTCAGCCCGTGTGCCACCTGTCACTGTGGCTTTAGCGAGTCCTTGCACAGCTGATACTCTCGGAACGATATCGAAGGTGGCAATATCTCTTAACTCTGTAAGTGACGCCGATTCTGATGAGAGGCTGAGCGCCATGACAGGAAAAATTGTGGGGTCCATCCTGCGTATTTCATAGTGTAAAGAAGGTGGTAATACATCCCGAATCTGACTTATGGCCCCCTGAACAAGTGCCTCTGCTTCAATCATATTTTGAGACCAGTTGAAGGCTACTGAAATCTCCGCGCTTCCTCTGCTTGAAGTGGAACGCAGACTTTGTACCCCCTGAACAGCACGAATCGCTTCTTCCAGCGGCCTGGTGACATTGTTAACCATTTGATTCGCAGGGATGTCGCCGACGTCTATAGCAACGGCAATCCGGGGGAAATTGACCTGAGGAAAAAGTGAAACCGGAATCGCCCGGCTGAAAATCAACCCGATTATCGCCAGGACAAGTGTTAAAAAAATCAATGACCTTTTATGATTGTGGCTCCAGTGAACAATGCGATTATTCATAAGTTACGTCCACTTTGTCACCGTTGCTTAATACATAATTACCGTCGGTAATGACATTATCTTCCGGTGAGATGCCACTGAGAATTTCCTGTTTCTGATTTGTAATAATGCCCGTTTCGACGGTGACTTTTTTAGCTTCTCCATCCTTAAAAATAAAAACAAACTGCCCGTCAGCATCAGACATCACAGCATTCAATGGCACTGTTATTCCCCGATGAGGATTGGTCTGGCATGTCACGCTGACAGCTTCGTCAACATACAAATCGGTCTCGCGTGGTATTGGAGTGCTGTAGGCAGTAAGCAAACCTGTTTGAGCATCCACCTGTCGGTTAATCGCATCTATGGTTACGGGCGTTGGCTCAGCCTGTGAAAATACGGGGCTGAAATGGCATTGGGTTTCCGGTGACAATCGTCTGGCATTGTCTGGTGATATTGAAAACTCTATTTTCAAACGGCTGGTTTCAATAATGGTTGCCAGTACGGATCCGGCTGCGATCTGGTCGCCGGGGCCGGCAAGTATCTTTACGATATTTCCGGATACAGGGGAAGGAAGGGTAATACCATGCTCACTGATCCCCTGTTTTTCTATGGTGTCCAGTGTTGCTATCGCATCTTTGAGCTGCTTACTGATATCCCGAAGTTGTGTTTGCGTTGCCAATTCCTGTTTGCGAAGTTCAGTAAAATGTTCTTTCTGCCTTCGCAGATAATTGACTGCATTTCTGGCGTCTTGCAATGATTGGGTATCACCGGGCAGAGCCGATAGCGTTAGCAACGGGGCGCCTTCGTCAATGTGCATGCCCTCAGTTACTTCTATTTGATTTACTCTACCGCTATATGGAAGACTGACAGAATGTACTGCGTTTATTTGACTCCGCACGGCACCAGGCATGGTAATGTCCATGCTGATGATTTCAGTGTCTGCCGGACGAGCTGTAACATGCATTGCCGTGGGGACACCTCCCGCCCGGACAAAAAAAGTAACAGTGAGAAGACTCGTCATAAAATAAAATTTTATAATGTTTTGCATGGGATTCTCTGCGGTGATTAGAAACTGGATTTGGTCGTAATCAGGAATTCAACGTTATTCACATTTTCATGACTTAACATAGGGAAAGACATGTCGAAGTGAATAACTTTTGTGTCCGATGCATGGCGCGAGTAGAGCCTGGCGCCGATTCCTGCACTGGACAGCCACTGGTCAGTTTGGGGAGCAAACTCACTGGTACCGAACGCTTTACCGGTATCAATGAAAGCTGCAGCGCCCAACTCAAACAGGTTGTAAATACTGATATTCGGGTAGTATCTCAGTTCACCGGTAAACGCAGCAGAGCTTGAGCCGCGTTGAAATTCAAGTGCGTAACCTCTTACGCCGTTCTCTTCACCTATTACTACCGGAAGGTCGGCAAACTGACCATTGGAATAGGTAAAATGTTGCGAACCATACAGGCCGAACTGTTCTGAAAGGCGATGGAAAATTTCATTATTTACATTCAGAACAGCCCGGCTCCGGCTTGTACTACCAAAGTTAGTCAGCAGCGATACATCTGACAGTAATAAGGTTGTTGGAGTAAATTGAGTGCCTTTTCCTGCGGAAAAACGTGCAACGTATAATGATTCATTGTTTTTTCTTTCTGCGATATTGACGCCGAACCAGGTTTGAAAGTGCCATCCCATATTAAAATCTTCAATCTGGTTGATGACATGGACATTACTCAGTTCTCTGAAATCATCCTCTATGTATTCCAGTTCAAAAAAAGGGGTGAAGTATTCCCTGTCCTCAGGTAATGGTAGTTTTAACGCAGTGTCAGAAACTTCAATATCACCGAAGGTTTTCTTTTCATAATCCACCCCCAGAATATACCGAATCACGGAGGTCTCATCTCTGCTATATCGCTTTCCCCACCAGGCATTTGCCTGTTTGTCAGAATAGGCAACAGAGAAGTAGTTTTTACCGTTCAGAAAGTATTGTTGCCGGAGATCGCCGGAATAGGCTGACAGAAAAAATGCATTATTCGTATTCAGACTGACAAAAGGCCTGGCAATACTTATGCCCTGAGCAGAACCATCGTCGGTGTCAGAGAGCGTTACGCTACCCTGAATATTATTATTAGTGAAAAGTGGAAACTGAATATTCAGGTTATAACCAGAGCGTTGAACATCCTTGAAGTATTCCATTTCAGTGTCGATGCCATAGCCAAGAAGGTTCCTGTCCTTTAAACCTGATGAAAACTTGTTTTGTCCGCCTTTCCGTCCAAAATTAATGGTCGGCATCAGGGACCATTTATCGCTTGTCGTTACACTTATCAGGCCTTTATCATCTCTGACTACTGATGCTGTATTGATGTATTTCAGTTTCCTGAGGTGCCTTTCAACTTCCTGCAAATCTCTCTCTGAGACGACGCATTTTTCATTCATAAAAGCAATTTCGTTTGAAATTGTATCTGGTTTAGTTATCACATGAAGCGTATTTGCAAGCTTATGGAGCCAAAAAGTACCTGGGTCATCTAAATCAAAAATGTCATTGGTTTTGATGGCTACATGGCTTTCTTCATTGCCGGCACAGGTCTCTGCATGAGCAAGTGAAGGAATGGAAAAGATGAGAAATAACGAGAGTGTCCTGGTGCATACCATCTGGCGGTGCTTCTGATACATAAGATGAGGTAAAGCCTAAATGGACTTGCTTATGATTTACTTAAGACAGACTGAAATTACCTTCAATATCAGTGCCCGGTTTAACACTGTAGATTGCGTGCAATCTGCAATAAATGACCGGATAAACAAAACAAGTGTTTTCAAACCAATAGCAATTCTTCAGATAAACCTAAGAAACTTGTTTTAGCATTTTGCGACAACAGTTATTAAGTGTATTAATTATGAATAGCGCCATTGTCGAAGTTTGGGTCTGCCGCACTTTGATATTCTTTACCCTTGCTGCATTAAGCTTACAAGCTAATGCTGATACAACATGGCTGCAGGGGATTGCTAAGCAACTAAATGCTCATCCAAAAATTATCGCCGCCGAAGAGACTGTCCGGCAACATAAGGCGCTTGTCGATGGCAACAGCAAGGCGGTTTATAACCCGTCTCTTTCCGCCGATTATTCAAGAGAGGGAAGCTACAATAACTATATTATTGGTCTTTCTCAGACAATAGATTTACACGATAAACGCGCAAATCTGAAACAAGAAGCATTGTTAAATTTAATCGTGGCAGAAAAGCAACTGGCAGCACTCCGGCAAACGATGTTTGCCCAAATTCTTTCCGGATTCATCACTCTCAAAAAGGTCGAAAGCAGTCTGAAACTTGCTGATGAGGAGCTTGAAAGACTGCAAAGACTGGCCGAAAGAATACGAAGCCAGCGGAGGTCAGGAGAAGAAACAAGGACTGGTGAAGATTTGAGTATTCTGAATCAGGTCCGGCAGTTGTCAATGGTTGCTCTGGCTAAGCAAGCTAAGATTGAAGCGCAATTGTCGTTATCTGTTTTGTTACCCGATTGGCAGGGTACCTATGAAAAAATGCCGCAAGACATCTGGCAAGATGTCGATAATTTACTGGTATCAGCGCCGCTAACTGATAGCCAGAATAATCCGGATGTCCGTATTGCCAAAGCACAATGGCTACTCAGTAAACAAGGCATTCTGGTTTCAGAAAGTGCTGCCGGTCAGGACCCCACAATCGGCATAAGCACCGGGAAGAATGGTGGTGCTACTGTCTATGGATTAAATTTTGCTATGCCTTTGGCTGTGAGAAATGATTATTCCGCAAATGTGCGGGCTGCTGTAAGTACTAGTATTGGTATGGAGGCACTGTATAAAGATGCAATATTAAGAGCTCGTGAAGCAGTTATAGCGGCCTCTAAAAACACAGCGGTTTACAAAGCGGCATTGAAAGAATGGCAGAGCCTGACCTATGAGCGGGAAAAACGTCTAGCAGAAGATTTGAAAATCTTGCTGGAAGGAGGCGATATAACTCTCACTGAGTATATCACCTCTCTTGAACAGCGAGCTGCTGCTCTCCAGGCGGGAATCGACATTGAAGCCGAATACCATCTTCAACTGGTAAACTGGCTTGCCATTTCAGGTCTCACAGAAAGCATGCAGAATAACTACACGTTCCCGTAGGTGCGATTCTCTGCTATCAAAGTTACTCACATGCCAGCACCCTTGATTGCTCTGGTGTTTGTTGAATAAACATATCTGCGAGACTCAAACTTCCGCTACCTGATGTGTGCAGGGCGAAGGCAGTTGTCAGTGTGTTTCTGTCAGGGGAGGCGAAACATTTAAGGGGCAATGCCATTGATTGCCAAGTGTCAGCTTCAAAGCCCGACAGCGCCGGTGCGATATTGACGCCGGACGGGCAGGCTTCATCGCCGTCTTGCTGTTCAGAACACAAGGTAACGAAAACGTCATCTGAAAAAGGCTGCGAGACATTGGCACTGAAAACCAGCGCAGGGTTTTCCGTCTGCGCATCCGATGCGACTAATTCAGCTTTTTCAGTGCGCGTGAAAGCAATACCGGCCGGCGCCTTTCCATCGAAGGTGACGGTGATCGCATCTTCCTGTACCACTTTGTCGCTGGTGCGGTAAGCAATGCTGCCAAAAGATTCAGCGCTAGCGGTAACAGTTTTGTGTTTATTGCCGGAGGTAAGCTGTAATGACCATGGTGCGCGAACGCCGCCCTGTAAAATGGCAACAGATTCTGCAGATTGTTGCTTCAGGCTTTCGTCTTTTTCGTTCAGGTTATCAGGCAATACGTTTTTATCGCCGTACGTTAAACCAAAACCATAAGGCAGCAGAGGCGTGTAGTCTTCATCGCCGATATTCACAATTTGTGAGCCGGAAGCAGGCCACGAAAAGGGTAGGGTGCCGTTAAAATCCTGCAGACCGAATAACACATCCGCCACAGCTGCGCCCTCTGAGCCCGGTAACCAGGCGGCGACAAACGCATCGGAGGCATTAAGTTCTGGGTTGACCCACATCGGGCGGCCGCTAATAAAGACTGAAACCACCGGAATTCCGTCGCTTTGCAGTTGCTTTAACAACGCTAAATCTGTTTTGCCCTCAGGTTGGTAAACCAGTGTGTCGCGATCGCCAACACCTTCTGCATAAGGTTCCTCGCCAAATACGACAATAGCCACATCCGGTTTTTCGGTGTAACTGCCGTCTGCCGATAAACTTACTTCACCGCCGGCGGCGTCGACCTGTGCGGCGATACCGTGGTAAATGGAGCTACCGCCGGGGAAGTCGTCGTTAGTATTGTTGGTACCTTGCCAGGTAATGGTCCAGCCGCCGGATTGTTTGCCGATATTGTCTGCACCGTCACCGGCAACCAGGATCTTACTGCTCGCGCTCAGTGGTAGCAGGTTGTGCTTATTCTTCAGCAACACCAGTGATTCACGCACAGCCTGACGTGCCACTTCCCGGTGTGCTTCGCTGCCAATGAGTGACTTGTTACCTGAAAGCGGCCGTGCCGCCGGACTTGGTTTATCAAATAAGCCCGCACGAACTTTAACCCGCAGGATACGGCGCACGGCATCGTCTAACCGAGCGGCGTTAACGGTGCCATCTTTTACCTGTGCCAGGGTGTTTTCATACAGGGCTTTCCAGTCGGAAGGTACCATGTAAATATCGAGGCCAGCGTTAATCGCCTGGGCACAGTTATTGTTGGTGCATCCTGCGATCTGACCGTGACCGTTCCAGTCGCCCACCACAAAGCCATCGAAACCCATGCGATTTTTAAGCACATCGGTGAGCAGGTACTGGTGGCCATGAAGCTTTTTGCCGTGCCAGCTGTTAAACGACGCCATCACCGATTGCGCGCCAACGGTAAGGCCACCCACGTAGCCCTGAGCGTGAATATCAAACAGGGCTTGTTCAGTAGCGATGTTGTCGCCTTGGTCGTCGCCCTGTACTGTGCCGCCATCGCCAACAAAGTGTTTTACGGTGCTGATCACTCGCTCGTCACCCAGGAAATCATCGGCATCAGCATGGCCTTGCAGCCCTTTTACCACCGCCGCCGCGTAGGCCTTAACGATGTCAGGATTTTCCGAATAACTCTCATAGGTTCGGCCCCAGCGATCGTCACGTACTACGGCGACGGTTGGCGCAAATACCCAATCGATGCCCGTGGCCATGACTTCCTGCGCGGTGATATTCGCTATTTTTTCCATTAACGCCGGGTTGTTTGCTGCACCCAAACCAATGTTGTGGGGAAACAGCGTGGCACCGACTACATTATTGTGGCCGTGCACCGCATCTGTTCCCCACATGGTTGGAATCGTTGAGCCATCCAGGCTGTCATCAACAGACGCCTGATACATGGCCTCTGCTAAATTAATCCATTCTTCTGGCGTGGCATGTTTGTTATCGCCGGGGAAGGAGCCACCGCCATTGAGGTAAGAACCGAAACCATAATGGCGCATGTCCTCTACCGTAACACTGCGGATTTCTGGCTGAATAATTTGCGCCACTTTTTGTTCAACGGTCATCGATGCCAAAATGCTGGCAACTCGCCTTTCTACAGCAGGGTCTTGCTTCACAGCAATTTCAAGCGTTGGCCATAACGTTGCGGCTTCTGATTGATCATTAGCGGTTGTTTCAGGAGATTGCGCGCAACCTGATAGCAGCGCGCTGGCAATCAGAGCGGAAAGTAGATTCTTACCCATGGGTGTCCTTTCAATTAAGATTTGAAAGCGCTTACATTCCAGTTTACATTTCGTTTGAAAGCGCTTACATTTTTTAACATGATAATTACATGAAGTGTGAACGAGTTCAATAGCCTTTGTTTTAGCAGCCGTAAACGGGTGGTGAACAGTCACCAATTAACATAGCATTCCGCTCTCGTTGCGGTGGAGTGTGAAACACTGGTTCGAAAAGGCTTTTCTCGGTACATTACTGTTAAAATATAATCAACAAAACAAAACCACTTACATAAGAAGCAATTAGACAATTATGGCTACCATCTACGAAGTCTCTGAAGCGGCCGGCGTGTCGCTGGCAACGGTTTCCCGGGTAATGAACGGGAATGCCAGGGTGAGTGAGCGTACGCGTCAGAAGGTGTTGGATGCCATGGATGCGCTGGGATATCGACCAAACGCGATTGCGCAGTCTCTGGCCTCAAATCGCACGAACAGTATTGGTTTACTGGTTTCGGAGCTGCATGGCTCGTACTTTGGTGAGTTGATGAGCACCATTGAACTCATTCTTAAAAAGCACGGCAAACACGTGATCATAACGGCAGGGCACGTGGAAGAACACAGAGAGACAGAAGCGATAGACTTCCTGACCAGTCGCCGTTGTGATGCCCTTATTCTGCACGCAGAAGCAGTATCGGATGATTATCTGACGAAACTCGGCAAGAGTGGGGTGCCGGTAGCGGTTGTGAACCGTAAAGTGGAAGGCATGGAAGATCAGTGTTTTGTTGCAGACAACGAAAACGGCGGCTACCTGGCCACCAAAGCTGCTATCGACAACGGGCACAAAAAAATTGGCTACATCAGCGGTCCGCTGTTTAAGCAGGACGCCACCGAACGATTAAATGGTCATGTTCGGGCATTGAACGATGCGGGTATCGACAACGAGCCCACGTTGCTTTTTGAGGGCGACTATCATGAGTCCTCCGGCCAAGAAGGCTTCGGTAAGTTATTCAGCGACAATGCAGATCTTTCAGTGTTGGTGTGCGCAAACGATGAAATGGCATCAGGTGCCATGACAGCTGCCCGGGAAGCGGGCCTGAATATTCCAGACGATCTCTCCGTCATTGGTTTTGATAATGTGTTGTTCTCACGTTATTTGCACCCTAAGCTCACCACCATCAATAACCCGGTACATTCCATGGGAGAAATGGCGGCAGCCTGGATCCTGGAAAATGTTTACGACATTAAATCTCCTGAGCCCATTGTTCATGTATTCGAACCTGAACTCGTAGAGCGGGACTCGCTTGGGCCGCTTTAGTCCGTTTAGTCGGGTCTCCCCCACGCTGCGACATACGCTGGTTGTTGCCATTGGCGGATTCATTTTTGGCTTCGACGCCAGCGTTATCTCCGGGGCCATTGGATTCATCGATACCGAGTTTGGTCTGAGTGCATGGCAACAGGGGTTGGTGGTGAGTTCACCCACCCTGGGAGCGTTGTTCGCCATGTGCTGCGCCGGTGCGGTGAGTGATGTGATAGGGCGGCGAAAAATGCTCATATTCATCGCCGCACTGTATTTCATGTCGTCGTTAACGTCTGCCATGTCGGTAAACTACACCATGCTGGTTTGCGCCCGCTTTGTCGGCGGCATGGCGTTCTGCTGCTTACTCATCGCGCCCATGTACATTGCTGAAATCAGCGCTCCCTTCCACCGGGGAAGAATGATTTCTGTTAATCAGCTGAATATCGTGCTTGGTTTTGCCGTGTCTTACTTCAGCAATTTCATGTTTTTACAACTCAGTAGCAGTGAAGCTCAGTGGGTTCACCAGTTAGGCATTAATGACCATGCGTGGCGTTTCATGGTGGGCATGGAGGTGATACCGGCGGCGCTGTGGTTTACGCTATTGTTCACAGTACCACGAAGCCCTCGTTGGCTGATGCTAAATAATCGTCATGATGAAGCTCGTCAGGTCGTTCATTCGCTGTTCGACAGCGAACAGGCTGAAAAGCAGCTCGCCGCTATCGGCGATTCATTGGAGCAGAAGAGTTGGCAATGGCGGGAACGGCTGGGGTTCCTGCTGACACCGAAAATGCGCTTTCCTTTACTTATCGGGCTTATTCTTGGCGTTGCGCAGCAAATTACCGGAATCAATGTCATTTTTTTCTATGCGCCCACCATATTTGAACATAGCGGCGTGGGCACCGATGCAGCCTTTATGCAGGCCATTTTTATTGGTCTGGTGAACATCATTTTTACCGTAGTCGCCATGGTGACCATTGATCGCTGGGGTCGAAAACCGCTGCTGATCACTGGCTTGTGCGGCGTGATCCTGAGTATGTCGGTGTGCGCGTATGGCTTCCAGCAGGCAACATACAAGCTGGACAGTGTGGAGGTAGCTGAAATTTCCCTTGGCTCAGCTGAACTGCAGTCGGCGTTAACACCACTGGAAGGCATTGCATTTGATTCTGATGTTGAATTCAAGCATGCACTGCGTAGCGCGCTGGGGGATGAGTCGTATCACCAGTATCAGCGTACGCTTTTGAGTAAAGGCATCGACATGAATGCGCCGCTGGTGTTGTTTGGCATTATTGCCTTTGTCGCCTCGTACGCCATGTCACTGGGGCCGGTGATGTGGGCCATGCTCGCTGAAATATTTCCCAACCAGAGTCGGGCACTCGCTATCTCGCTGGTTGGCGTAGTGAATTCCCTTTCAAGCTTTATGGTGCAACTGTTGTTCCCCTGGGAGTTGATGTATTTGGGAGCGGCCCTGACATTCTCTTTATATGGCGCTTTTGCGTTTATTAGCCTGGTGTTGGTTATCAAAATATTCCCTGAAACCCGGGGGCGGACATTAGAGCAAATCGGGCAAGGTCTTTAGTGGTGTTAGGGTTCTCGCTTGCTGAGTAGAGCCAGCCCAACTTTAGAAGCCGTTTGTCTGCCGAGTTGCTGGCTTATCCACTGGCCCGTTTCGCACAGTTTTAACAGGTCGGTGCCATGAACGAAGCCTTCTCTGTCGAGCAGATACACCAAATCTTCGGTAGCTACATTGCCGGTGGCACCTTTTGCATAGGGACAGCCGCCAATGCCGCCTACCGAACCATCAAAGGTGCGTACGCCAGCTTCCAGCGACGCATAAATATTGGCGACTGCCTGGCCGTAGGTATCGTGTAGGTGCATGGCGATGTTTGCTAATGGCATTTCGTTACTCAGGGTTTTTAGTAATGCTTTGGTTCGCCCCGCTGTACCGGTGCCGATGGTATCGCCCAGGGCCACTTCATGGCAGCCCATCGCAAACAGTTTCTGCGTAACATCGATTACCTGTTTAGTAGGGATCTCGCCGTCATATGGGCAACCAAGAATACATGACACGTATCCTCTGACAGGTACACCCGCTTCCAATGCAGCTTGCGTTACTTCCTCAAATCTACGCAGACTGGTGTCAATATCACAATTCAGGTTTTTCTGTGAAAATCCTTCCGATGCCGAGGCGAAAATAGCCACTTCATCTGCATCGGCATCTATCGCCTGATTGAATCCCCGCAGGTTAGGCGTTAATGCCGAATAAATCACACCGGGTTTTCTTTTTAGTTGCGAGTATACGTCAGATGAATTAGCCATTTGCGGTACGCGGTCAGCGCGAACAAAGCTGCCCGATTCAATAAACTGAAGCCCACAGTCTGCGAGGCGTTCAATCAGGTTCACTTTTGTTTCCAGTGGAACTGGCTGGCGCTCACTTTGCAGGCCGTCTCTGGCCGCCATCTCTACAATTTTAATCGCGTTGTCGTTCATGAAATTCCTAAGCGGGGATGAGACCCAATATCAGGGCTACTGCTGTCATAAAAAAAGAAATACAGGCCAGCAGCGGCAGGGTGTAGCGTTGGTGATCAGCCAGGCTGATATTGGTTAGCCCAATAAGTAGAAAGGTAGCCGGTGTTAACGGACTAACTGGAAAGCCTGTTGTCATTTGCCCGAGTAAGGCTGCGTGCGCCACGCTGGTGGCGGGCAGTCCCGAGTCAACGGCAATGCCTGAAAGTACTGGCATGATGCCGAAGTAAAAGGAATCCGGGTCAAACAGCAGGCTTAAGGGCATGGAAGACAGTGCAACTACCAACGGGATATTCTGCGCCAGAGCACCAGGTAGAAGTTCGCTACCACTTGTGGCCATGGCGTCGAGCATGCCGGAGTGTTTCAGAATGCCGGTAAAACAGCCCGCGGCGAACAAAATACTGACCATCATAAATACCGGTGCGGCATGTTTCTCAATCGACGTTTTTTGCGCATCCTGCGACGTTGAATTCAGTAAAAGCGCAATAATGGCACCGCCCAGAAAAGCAATCACTGGCGGAACGATACCGGTAATCATACAGCCGATAACTGCAACGATAAGGCAAATATTCAGCAGCCAGCGAAGATCTGTCGTGTGAGGCAGTAAAGTTGTGGCTGAGGTAGGTTCAGGTTGCGTCGCGTTACCTGTGTGGGATACGCGTTCACGCACGCCCATCCAAAAGGCAATGACCACCACAAAGATAAAACCGCTCAAGTGGACCGGGAATAACGGGGCGTACAGTTCCATTACCGGAATATCAAGGGCGGCCGCTGCACGAATGGTGGGGCCTCCCCAGGGCAGCATATTGTTCACACCCGCAGACATCGCAACCAGGGCGGCAAGTTTCCGGCGACGAATTTGCATCGCATCGAAAACCGGTAACACCGCCGGGATCACAATCAGAAAGGTACTGGCACCAGAACCATCCAGATGCACAAGGGCAGTGATAAGCACAACGCCAACAAACAATTTGCGCGGATCATTCGCGCACAATTTAAGTACGGCATTTATGAAGGGCGCAAACACATAATTGTCATTCATGATACCGAAGAACAAAATGGCGAACATAAACATCACCGCTACCGGCGCGATGCTGGTGATCCCTTTTACCAGAAATTCAGGGATTTGCTGCCCAAGTCCTGCAAACATTGCCCCAATTATTGGTAAAACTATCAGGGCCACCAAAGGAGAGAGCCGTTTGCTGACGATGGTCAGCAAAACGGTCAGAATGGTGAGCAGTCCGATGAGAGCCAGCATATAAGCTTGCTACTTTGCCACAGAGGTGGCGTCAACCAGGTACTGCCTGAACGGTACCTGGTTGGCAAAAGGCGGCGGTGTGATTACCTGGGTCATGAATACCACAAGGCTTTGGGTTTCAGGATCGACCCAGAATATCGTATTTCCAGAACCTGCCCAGCCAAAGGTGCCGTCGGGCATATACGCCTCAGCCTCAGTGGCTTCTGAGCCAATGGCAAAACCGTATCCGAATTCAATAGGTGAGTCATTGCCGAAATCCCTGATGGCAATGCTGGGAGCCAACAGGGCGCTGACAGAGGCTTCAGACAGAAAACGATGCTGATTATACGTGCCTTTATTGGCAAGCATGGAGGCAAACTTTATGTAGTCTTCTGCGGTGCCTGCCAATGCGCCACCACCATCGAGTAACCGCTGTGGATCTTTGTAATCGGTGTTGTCTGCCGTCTCGATCACGTTAAGACCATTTTCTGTCATCAGGTAGTTGGTGACAAAACGGTTGAGATCGTCGCCGGTGACGAAAAACGATGTGCTTGTCATTCCCAGTGGCTTAAAGAGGTTTTTCTCCAGCCAGTTGTCCAGCCGCTCCCCACTTACGGCCTCCACTACTTTTCCAAGCAGTGTGGTGGAATAACTGTAATCGAAGGTTTCACCCGGGTGATGCAACAACGGCGCGCCAGCCAGTCGTTCTGCAAGCTGAGTAAGATTTTTTGCCGGCGCGCCATCGGTAGGTAATGCGCCCACCGGCGTGTCTCGTTTAACACCGTACTTTCTATAATATTGATGAACGGGGGTAGTACCGGTGAAGTGGTAGGTTATGCCTGATTTGTGTGCCAACAGATCGCTAATAGTGATGGGGCGTTTGGCCGGTTCCGTGACCATATCTTCCAGCCCGCCTGAAACATAAACCTGCATGTTGCTGAATGCAGGTAGATAGTTAGCCACCGGATCCGATACCGATAACTTTCCCTGTTCCTGCAGCATCATAATTGCCACGCTGGTAATTGGCTTTGACATGGAATACAAGCGGAACAGGGTGTCTTCTGCCATCGGTGTTTTGCTGGCAATATCCTGATACCCATTGACATGGTGATACACAATTTTGTTGTGCTCTATCACTGTGGTGATGGTGCCGGGCACAGTCCCTGACTCAACCAGTGCGTCGAGGCGTTGTGTCAGCGTGTCAAAACGGGAAGGGGCTTCGTCGGATTGCTGAGCGCAACCGATCACACAAACCAGTGTAAGTAGTCCTAACAGACCTGAACGTCGTGCAGGCAAACGAAAGCGGATTTTCATTTCGCAGTCCTTGTTGTTGCGAAGATAACTTCTTTGTTAATGAGATCCTGAATGTCATTTTCAGAGAAGCCGATTTCAGTAAGGATCGATGCAGAATGCTGGCCAAGAACCGGGGGCGGGAGGTCGTCCTGTTGACTGTCTCCGTTCACATAAAAGGCCTTGCCGGGCTGGCGCAATCGTCCTTCCGTAGGGTGTTCATACTCAGTAAAGAACTGCTGAGAAGTAAGATGCGGATCGTCCAATAAGCTATCAATATCGTTTACTCGTGCAAAAGGAACATCGATAGCAGTGAGTGCCGTGCACCATTCTGACGTTGACCGTGACGGTGTAGCCTCACTGACAATTTTATACAGCGTGCCCACATTCTCACTGCGCTTTACCGGATCGCAAACAATGTCTACTTCGGTTAAATCGTCCCGGCCAATTAAACTGAAAAACTGCTGCCAGTGTCGGGTACTGTAAGGCAGAATACTGATGTATCCGTCGGCAGTAGGAAAGGGCTTCCTGTAGGGCGAATTCAGTCTTTCATAGCCGGTACCACCCAATGAGGGAACAAAGGATTCTCCGGCCAGCTGCTCGGTCATTAAAAATGACACCATACCTTCAAACATGGGGGTTTCAATGCAGGTGCCTTCATCATGCTTAAGTCGGTGAACTAACCCCGCCAGAATCGACATGGCCAGGTTCATTCCGCCCACTTTGTCGCAGATAATCGTCGGGATAAATCGGGGCTGGCCATCCTGACTGCGGTTCAGGTATGCGATGCCACTTTCTGCCTGAATAATGTCGTCGTAAGCGGGTTTGTGTGCATACTCGCCGTTTTGACCGTAGCCAGGGGCAAAGCAATAAACAACCTTGCTGTTGATTGCTTTTACCGAGTCATAATCAATGCCTAATCTGCCTGCTGTTGAAGAACGCATGTTGTGAACAACCACGTCGCATTCCGCTATCAGTTTTCTAAGCACAGACTGGCCTTCGTCGCTTTTTAAATCGACAGCGATGGCGCGTTTATTCCGGTTACAATTAATGAACCCGGCACCCATATCGTCGGAGCGCCCCGGTCTGACCGTTCTGAATAAATCACCATTCAGGTTTTCGACCTTTATGACATCAGCACCAAAGTCACCAATGAATTGTGTTGCGTAGGGCCCAAGGACAATGGTGGTAAGGTCCAGAACCTTAATCCCTTTCAGAAGTGAAAACATACTGCTACTCCAGAATTTACAACTAAAATCATAGTGTGATGGCTACTTAGTTTGAGTCTTTCCTGTACTATGCTTTCACTGGAGTCATCAGGCAAATCAATAAATTATATAAATTGATAAGCAAAATGTATAAATCGATCTGCCCGCCTCAGTGCGTTAAAACGTTTATTTAAAATCTTCAGCGTTCAGGTTGAAGAATCGCACCGCGTTATTAAACAAGATGTCCCGCTTTTGTTTTTCAGTGAGATAGTCAGCGTCTTTTATCACATTGATAGAGGTTTCCATCAGCCCCGGCCAGACGAGTAAATCCGTGCCGTACAATACGCGACGTCCGAATCCTGCGGAGACCATACGCTCTATATACCGATTCACTTCAGATAACGGATAGCTCCAGATCATCCCGGCAATATCAACATACACGTAGGCATGCGCGCCCATCAGTGCGATCATTTCATCCGCCATCGGGTAACCCGCGTGCATCACCCAGATCTTTAACTTCGGGTGTCTGGCCAGTAGATCTTCCAGTAAAAACGGATTGCCGAGAGAGGCACGGTAGTCGGGCGAGGTGATATTCGCCATGCCGTTACCACCAGTGCCCATATGAATCGCAACGGGGATCTTAAGTTCTTCAGCAATAGCAAAGTAAGGAGCTAGACTCATATCCGACGGCGACATCCCACGGTATTGTGGCGCGACTTCTCCAACCACTTTGTAAAAACCGCTTTCTAAGGCTTCTCGGAAATCTTCAGGTGACATATCGCCAGTAAGACTTAACGCCATGCCTAACGACGGAATAACCCTGTTCGGCGCGGCTTCGTGCATGGCTCTAAGCACGGTGTCGTCGCCGCTGGCTACCATTGTTACGTTCAGACGTTTTGCTTCACTTATCGCCTGCTCAATGTAATCTTCCGTTGAGCTTGCTGCCACTAACGGCTCTTCACATTGAGTATTCATAAATGACGGCGGGGGAAGGTGGGGATCGCCGCCCGGCATATCGGTGAGAAACCACGGACACATAGGGCCTGCTTTTCCATTCACTTGCATGGCATGAACGTGCACATCAATGACAGGTTCTGGTTTGCTTTGTACCGTTAACGACGTTGAGGCAAGCCCGAAAAACAGAGCGAGACTCGGAATAAGGGCACGAGGGGAAGTTTGGATATTCATAAACGTTTCCTTGTTGTGGATCATCACTCTCAGCTTAACCTTATTGTGATTTGATGTTTACATTTTATTCATACTATGATTTTCTATAATCCATAACTCCAATAAATTAATCGTATAAATCTATAGGTTAATTCAATTAATCTGGTGTGGACTCGTGGTCAATATTAAACATCTCAAAGCCTTTCTGGCGGTTGCTACCGAGCTACACTTTACCCGTGCTGCTGAGCGAGTCTGTTTAACGCAACCTGCGCTAAGTACGCTTATTCAACAGTTGGAGCAGGAATTTGGAATTCAGCTCGTGAGGCGACACACCCGTCAGGTTGAGCTGACACCTGCCGGTGCGGAATTCAAAGAGACTGCCGAAAAGCTGGTGGGTGATTTCGAGCAGGCCCTTTACGATGTAAAAACGTATAAGTCGGTCAAGCGGGGCAGACTCGACATTGCCGTGCTTCCATCAGTGTGTTCATCGCTAATGCCCAAAGTGCTTAAACAATTCAATGTTCAGTATCCGGATATCAAACTCAATGTAATGGACTGCGCCGGATATGAAATTATTGAAGCGCTAAATGAGAAGCGTATTGATTTTGGCATTTGCTATGCGCAGTCAGATAAAGAAATAGAAGCCACTACGCTGATTAAAGATTCTATGGTGGTGGTATGCCCGGCCCATCACGCACTCGCCACCAAATCATCTGTGATGTGGAAACACCTGGCGAATCAGGCAGTAATAGCCATGGATAAAGGCACCACTATTCGCACCATCATAGATAGCACGGCGCTGTCATTAGACATGAAACTCGACATCGTGCTTGAACCTAAACAGATGACGTCGGCACTCGCTTATGTACAAAACGAAATTGGTGTTGCTATCCTGCCAAGTTCAGGCGTTCCCGATAAATTGCCTGATTCATTGAAGGCAATTGCACTTATAAATCCCAGTGTTGAGAGAAATATTTCTATTCTTCGCCGTCGTGGTATTGCACTATCGCCAGCGGCGAGTGCCATGCGACAGTTGTTGCTTGATGCGGTGGGGTAGGAAGGTCGTAAATGCAATTATAGTCCCCTGATACTGGACCAGAAGGCAGTTGTTCCGGCTGTGATTCCAATAGAAACTAAGTTTGTTATCTAAGTTGGATAACATTAACTTACACGAGGAATGAATATGGAAATTCTAAAAGTTAATCCTCTGTCCACTGACCAATATCGACAGATGTCACGCGCATGAAATATGAAAGCCTGAGTGAACTGAGCCGAGACCTGTTTTCGTTGGTATCTGCAGCGCTTATTATCAGTTGCTTTCTCAGGCCATCGTGGTTTGTCGAATACGAGGCAGTCAGAATCATAATTCTGGTGGGAGCCGGTTTATTACCGCTATTTCACTTCTATCGGAAATTGAAACTGTCGCTGTCAAATACGTAAGCGCACGTTTGAGTGCGCTTTTGCAATCAAATTACTCCTTCCCATAGTTGCAGCAGGTCGAAAAGTATCTTACAAGTTTCAGATTACTCTCCCTGTAAACTCTACAAAAATCATGCGAATTTTTCTGACCATCTGGATGATATAAGACTACGAAATCACTATAAGTAACTGAATTTTATGGAAGGTATTGGCCTTGCATGAGTTTAAGCGTTCTCGAAAGACATATCAATCTGGAGGTCATTATGATGAACATGAATAAAACACTTGCTGCTGTAATGGTTACAACAACACTGGCGACAGTATCTGGCGCTGCTGCGGCAAAGCAAATCAATTCTCAAGCTGAAGCAATGCAGCACTCCGCAACCGAGATGAAACAAGATGAAATGTCATACGTGGATGAGCGTATGAAGAAAGCAAAGATGCAGGCGCAGGATTCCACTACGATGACGCAAGTCAGCACCGAGCCTCGCACCTGGATAACCCTTACCGGTGAAGTGGTTGATGTAGATTCCAAATTCTTCACTCTTGATTATGGTGAGGGCACCATTTTCGTAGAGCTTAATAATACCGATCTCGATGCGCAAGCGTATGAGCAACTCGAAGGTAAAGATGTAATGGTGACGGCACAACTTGACGACAGTCTGTTTTCCGACGAGCGTATCAAAGCACAAAGTGTTTTCGTTGACGAGATGGAAACCACATACCTTGCTGATGATGTAGACCAACACGCAGCAGACATGTACCTAAGCGCTGCAAGTGCTTTGGATGTGGATGATGAAGAAATGGTACTTGTTGGTACCGTAAAATCTATTGGTAAAAAAGCGCTACAGTTAGAAGTGGGTGATTCAACACTTACGGTAGAGCTGGATGATTTAGACGAACTACCGCCGCTGGATGAAGACGGTAAACTTTCATTGATGAAAGGCGAACGTGTTCGTGTGACCGGCGAGATGGAAGAAGAGTTTTTCAATACCTTTACCGTGGAAGCTGAAGGTTTGATGAAGATGAAAAGCTAATATTTGATTCCATATTCCAGCCCTCCAATGAGGGCTTTTTTTCTGAGGAAGCTATTATGTCAACACAAAGCAGTCAGAGTGCAGAATCCCGTTCTATCGCCAATATGGAGGGGCTTCAATCGGCCATTGCGAATAACGAAGTGGATCGGGTTAAGCAACTTCTTGCCGGGCAAACATTGGATGAACTGCAGAAAAGCTATCTTATTGACATCGCCGAACTGAATGGCGACCCAAAGATGCTGAAAATTCTCAAAGATGCACCAGCTAAGCCGTAATTAAGTCTGATAATGAAGAGAGCCTGACAATTGAGCAAGTATTAAGTCTTAAAAATAAAAGCCAGCATCTGATATCAGTGCTGGCTTTTTCTCTGTGGTTTATCGCTTCTATGGTTCAGGCCATGCTAAAGGTAAATTATCTGTCGGAACGGGATACGAAAGAATTACTCTCCCTGAGCCCGGGTTTCAGCGACATCTTCTGCGGTAACAATACCGTCTTTACCACCGAAGTGAGACACCACGTAGTTTGCTAATGCGGCTACGTCACTGTCTGAATAAATACTGCCAAAGCCAGGCATGTACTCATGCCGTTCACCGATGCTGATAGACGTACCATTCAGAATTACCTGAGTGACTGCCAGCGCTTCGCTGTCGTTGGCGGCACTGCTGCCTTTTAATGACGCATACTTTGTTTGACGCCCCTGACCATCCCATTGGTGGCAGCCCGCACAATCGCCTTCAAACAACATTTTACCCCGTTGCTGTGATGACGTTGAGTTAGGCAGTACGGCAGTGGCGTTTTTCAGCGAGTCAGGACTCGTATTTACCGCGGTTTCACTGCCACCCAGGCTGGGATCGACGGCGCGCAGATAAGCCATAAGTGCATCAATATCGCTGTCCGTCATATATTGCAAACTTAGCTCAACCACTTCTGCCATTGGGCCAGACGCTGAGCTTCTGCCCGGTGCATGACCTGTAGTAAGATAGCTGCGAAGCTGCTCGTCACTCCAGTCGCCAATACCGTAAGTACCGTCAGAGGTGGTGTTGAACGCTTTCCAGCCCTGCACTTTTGTGCCCGCCATATACTCCCGGGATTTGGTGGCGTAACCAATATTTCTCGGTGTATGACACTCTCCACAGTGAGCAAGGGCAGAGGCCAGATATGCACCACGATTCCATTCGTCACTTTTCTCTTCATCTGCTTCATAACGATGATTTTCGAAGAAAACTGCGTTCCATAACGCCATGCCCCAGCGTTGATTAAACGGGAAGATTAAATCGCTTTCCGGGGTGGGCTTGTTCACCGGCTCTACGGACATCAGATACGCTTTAATATCCAGCACATCCTGCGTACTCAGTTGACTGTACTTGGTATACGGCATAGCTGGGTATTCGTGGCCTTTTGAACCAATACCGTCGCGAACGGCGGCGATAAAGGCTTCATCAGACATGTTTCCGATACCGGTTTCCGGATCTGGCGTCAGGTTGGTGGCGTAGATCGTTCCGAACGGTAATTTAAACGGACGTCCACCCGACAACATCTTGCCTTCAACGGGAGAGTGGCAGGCAAAGCAATCCGCCGCACGGGTGAGATATTCGCCCCGGGTCATGGTATCTGGCATATCGTGAGGAATGCCCGCAATAGGCGAAACCGGGTCGTCGCCCTGAGGCGCCACTTTTGTCCAGATCACCATACCGCCAAGCACAACGGCCACGACCACACCAATGAGCAGGATCCATTTTAATACTTTCATTCTTAATCCTTCTCTTAAGCCTGAACGTGTGCGCCAAGGGGCATACGACGAATAAATTTACCGGTAATCGCACTGATGGCGTTCAGCACGGCAGGTACTGTGGGAGGAACACCAGGTTCGCCAATACCGGTTGGCGGATTAGAAGAATCAACCATAAAGGTTTCCACGGCAGGCGCTTCGTTGATGCGTAATGCAGGGTAATTGTTGAAGTTGGTCTGCTGAACCACGCCGCCTTTTAGCGTAATTTGCTGACGCAGGAAGGACATGCCAAAGCCAACGCCACCTTCTACCTGACTGGCAATGTTCACCGGGTTAATTACCTGACCACAATCTACAGCACAGTAAACCTTATCTACTTTATAGGTGTTGTCTGCCCGCACGGTCACTTCAGCAACCTGAGCGACCACGGTGCCGAAAGATTCCCGGATAGCGATGCCCCGGGCGCGACGCTCGCCATTCTTGCCCTGCGGTAACGGACTGTTCCAGTTAGCCTTTTCCGCCACCAAATCCAGTACTTTCAGGAAGCGGGGATGTTCGGCTAATAATGCCCGACGGTACTGGTAAGGGTCTTTTCCACTAAATGCGGCGATTTCATCAATCAACACTTCACCCACCAATGCCGTGTGGGTATGGCCTACCGAACGCAGCCAGGATACCGGGATATCGCCTTGATAAAGATGTTGTTCTACCAGCATATTGTCGATGGCGTAGGGAAGTTCATGGGTACCTTCCATCAAACCGCTATCTACCTGATCTTCCGGTGTGGGAAAGAAGCTTTGCCCTACCACGCGCCAGCGCCAGGAAGCCACAGAACCATCGGCATTAAGTACGATACGGTTGTTGTGTACGGTCATTGGCCGGTAAAACAGGCCACCCACATCTTCCTCACGCATCCACACCAGTTTCACTGGTCCGGTAACACCGTTTTGTTTTGCTATTTTCGCAATGCGGGTCGCTTCAATGATGTAATCCGACATGGGGCAGGCGCGGCGGCCAAAACTACCACCGGCATACAGCTGTGTCACGGTCACTTTTTCTGGCGCTAATCCTAACTCTTTCGCCATAGCTGCCTGATCGGCGGTGTGCCATTGCTCGCCATTCCATAAATGGGCACCGTCATCGGTAATTTCCACTAAGGCATTCATCGGTTCCATAGGCGAGTGGGCCAGATAGGGCAACTCGAATACGGCTTCAATCACTTTGCCCCCGTCGGGTGCCTCTTCAACCTGTTGACCTTTATTGCCGACTTCAAGGCCGCGGGTCGCTGCCAACTTTTTGTATTCTGTGAACAGCGCTTCAGAATCTTCCCGGCTGCCCGTGCTCTCATCCCAGGTGATAGTAAGGGCATCCCGGCCTTTCTTCGCAATCCAGGTATTTTTAGCCAGTACCGCAACACCACCCTGGATAATGTTGTCGCCAGGGATCGCCAGTACCGCTTCCACACCCGGAATTTTCATTGCGGCGGTTTTGTCCACGCTGGCCACTTTGGCAAACTTACGGGGAGGGTGGGCAATAACGGCCACCAACATACCCGGCAATTTTATGTCCTGGGTAAAAATAGCTTTGCCGTTTACCTTGTCGGGGATATCCACCCGCATCATGCCATCGGCTTTGCCAACGCGGGTGTAAGTTGATTTGTCTTTCAGTGATATCTGATCGTCTGCAGGGAGTGGCAGCGCAGAAGCACTATCAATAAATTCGCCGTAACTTCCTTGCTTCCCAGATGTGTGAGAAACAATACCGTCTTTCACCTGAAGTTCTGTTACCGGCACTTTCCAGGTATTTGCGGCGGCCTGAAGTAACATTGCACGGGCAGAAGCTGCGGCTTTACGCATGGTTGTCCACGCGCCAGCCATGGCTGTACTGCCGCCGGTACCCTGGACTTTAAATCCACCGGCAGCCAGTACCGGGTTCATGTATTTTTCTGCATCTGCCGGAGAGCCGACAACCTTTAGTTGTTCTGGCGTTATATCCAGCTCTTCCGCCGCCAGGGTTGCCAGCCCGGTAAAGGTACCCTGACCCATTTCCAGATAGCTGGAAATCACGGTTACAAAGCCGTCTTTGTCGATGCGGATAAAGGCATTAGGCACAAACTCACCTGCTTGCAGGCTACCTTCTGCGGCAACAGCAATGCGGCCACCAAAGCCAACGGCCAGCGTTAGCGCGCCCAGTCCTCCAAGAAACTGACGACGATTGAGGCGAAAACCTTCAGATGATTCAGTAAGAGAATGTTTAATCGACATTATTTGATCTCCCGAGCTGCACGATGAATAGCCTGACGGATCCGCGGGTAAGCCGCGCAACGACAGATATTCCCGCTCATGGCGGCATCGATATCTTCATCCGTAGGGGAGGGCTTTTCTTTCAGCAGCGCGATGGCTGACATCACCTGGCCAGACTGACAATAGCCACACTGTGGGGCCTGTTCCTCAATCCATGCTGCTTGCACCGCCGCGCCGATACGATCCTCTTCGGCGGCTTCGATAGTACTGATGCTTGCACCGTCTACCGAGCGCATAGGCGTCATGCAGGAACGGGCAGGGCGACCGTCAATGTGCACAGTACAGGCACCGCACAGTGCCATACCACAACCGAACTTGGTGCCGGTCATGTCTTTTTCGTCACGCAGATACCAGAGCAACGGCATTTCCGCGTCGCCTTCAAAAGTTTGAGGCTGACCATTTATGGTGAGTTTAATCATGTTTTTTCCCTGAGAAGAGAGCCTGTTCGAACAACTTCAGTTGAAGGCAGTAATTTGAATGTAGGAGAGATGAGTCACGATTGGCGTTGTGGTGACACGCCCGGTAGCCATAGGTGTTGATGGCCGGGTTAATCATCCAACTCTCCAGTTGATTACGTTACTGCCTGTAAACTGAAAAGGTAAGCCACAATCCTGTGAAATTCTTGCCTGAAACTCCGAGAGTTGAGAGCAGAAAGGAAAAGAGCTTGTAGTGAAAAATACTGCTGGTTAGGTGAAAAAGATTAATGAACTTCGCTCATAACAGCATTGCACTACAACGGGAAAACTTCGCCATCCATTTCACGTAACCTCTAGTACGCGTTTTCTCAAATACGTTTAAATGGAAGGTAACTGAAAATATGCGATTTACCGTAAAATTACTTAGCGTGACATTACTCCTTTCTGCATGTGGCTTCGCTGCAGCGCAATCTATGGAGATCACAAAAAACGGCACTCAAAAAGCCATCACCGGTGCAGAAAAAATCTTCACTGGCACCAGTATCGTTAACCCGTATTTCAGTAGTAAGGAAAATGGTGTTTCTGCCGCCAGCGTTACCTTTGCGCCTGCTTCACGTTCAAATTGGCACACCCATCCTAAAGGCCAGTATCTGGTGGTAACTGCAGGCAGCGGTTATGTTCAGGAGTGGGGCCAGCCTAAACAAACCATTAAATCCGGTGATGTCGTCTGGACGCCACCAGGCGTAAAGCACTGGCATGGCGCGGCCGAGAGCACTACGTTGACGCATATTGCCGTGCAAATGTTTGAAGATGGCAAAAACGTTGAGTGGATGGAAAAAGTAACTGACGAACAGTACAGCAAGTAAGGAGCTTGAATGACTTTAACTGCTCTGAAACGTGCTCCCCAGCTTGCGACACAGACCGCCCTCGCGGCGCTTTTTTCATTCTCATTTTATGCAACAGGACAAACTACAGTGACACAGTCTAATTATGCAGAAACCGTTGCGCCTCAGGTACAACGAAACCTTGATAATGTCATCGACAACGATTTATGGAAACGTAAAGCACTGTCTTCCCGAGACCGCAGCATTGTTACCCTTTCCGGTTTGATTGCCCGTGGCCAGCTTGATGCGATGCCAGAGATTGTAGGCAAGGCGCTGGACAGTGATGTGTCTCCTGATGAAATTGCTGAAATTGTAAATCACCTCGCGTTTTATACCGGCTTTGCTAACGCAAAATCGGCCATTGCTTCCATCGGACCTGTTTATGCGGCTCGCGATATTAAAGCGCAGCAGTTACCGTCTTCTGAACTGGAATTACTGCCACTGAATGAAGAGCAGGAAAAACAGCGTGCGAATTACGTCGGCAGCACTTTCGGTGACGTCTCGCCGGGTACTGTCCAGTACACTACCGATGCGCTGTTCCGTGACTTATGGCTACGCCCGGGTCTTGAGCCCCGCGACCGCAGTCTGGCAACCGTTGCTGCGCTGGTAGCGACGGGTCAGGTTGAGCAGGTTAACTTCCATTTGAATAAAGCCATGGACAATGGTCTGACCCAAGAAGAAGCCGGTGAAGTGCTGACCACGTTAGCGTTTTACAGCGGCTGGCCGAAAGCGTTTTCAGCACTCCCTGTGTTCAAAGAAATCTTTGAGAAACGCAACGAGAAGTAATTTATCTGTCCGCCCGACAAGGGACTGCCTGACGGTCGTAAGCAACATAAAGGTTAGTAACCATGAGCGAAGAGCTAAAAAATAAAGATTTTAAAATAGTACGTGCCAGCGAATTCGAAGCCATAGATGGAGGCAATAAAACCTTTACCGGACGTGTGCATCTATCAGGTTTATTTTCTGCACCAGAGCCATCGAAGGTGGGCGTTGGTATCGTTAATTTTGATGTGGGCGCACGCAGTCACTGGCATACGCATCCATTAGGGCAAATCCTTGTGGTCACTCGCGGTGTGGGTTGGCACCAATGCGAAGGTGGCCCAAAACACGAGATCCGTGAAGGTGACATCATCTGGTGTAACTGCGGTCGTCGTCATTGGCACGGGGCTACTGACAAAACATCCATGCAGCACATTGCTATTAACGAAAATAAAGATGGCAACGTTGTAGATTGGATGGAACCTGTGACCGATGAACAGTTTCTGGAAACTCCGGTCACTTAGGTCTACGCTTAGGCAATTAATTCAGAACGTGTAGCTCCCTGTGACAAGTAAAAGTTTACACGTATAAACTGAAAAGTAAGTAAAAGCCCGGTTCGCTGTGAAGCGTGACCGGGCTTTTTTATTTAAAGTTCATCCGTCCGAACTGCTCCCGATAAACGCTCGGTGAAACAGACAAATATTTCTTAAAGTTAATTCGCAACGAGGTGCTGTTCTCATAGCCTGCTTTAAGGGCAATCTGTTCGATGTTCAAATTTGAGTTTTCCAGCAACTCCTGAGCTATTTCCAGTCTGCGCTGAGTCAGCCACACTTGCGGGGTCTGGTTGAAAATCTTTTTGAAATGGCGGTCGAAGGTGCGCCGGGTCATATTCGCCTTTGTGGCAATATCTTCAACGGTGAGTTCATGGCTCAGGTTTTTCACCGCCCATTCCAGACTTTTCGATAAACCCGAAGCCCCCACCGATGAAGGCTTTTCAACAAACTGAGACTGTCCACCACTTCGGTGAGCCGGTAACACCAGCCTGCGAGCCACCACGTTGGCAGCGGCGTGACCGAAATCCTGTCTTATTACTTCTATGCCTAAATCAATACCGGCCGCGCTGCCCGCCGAACAACCCACCTGACCATCGTAGTGATACAGCATGTCATCACGAAACGCGATGTGCCCGAAGCGTTGCCGGAAAACATCCGCATAGCGCCAATGGGTTATGGCAGTGCGTCCGTCGAGTAGCCCTGCGGCTGCCAACAGAAATGAGCCGGAACAGAAACTGATGGTGCGGCCGCCGCGCTCGTGGTGTTGCCGGACCGCCTGCAGAAGCTTCTCCGGCACCTGTTCTATGGATGTCGGGAAGCTGGGCACGATCAGCAAATCGCAGTCTGGGAGGGTATCTACCTGACGGCAGTGTAACTGACTGTCTGCCAGCCCTTCGTACTGCGTCGCCGAAAGCGACACTGTGGTGGTGTCGTACCATCTGTCGAATTCATCACGGCGCAGGGCGAACAGCTCAGTGGCGCAGGCATATTCAAACAATGACAGGCTTTCGGTGAGCAGAATGACTACACGGATGTTGTTCACGAAGATTTGTCCAAAAAATTACGGTGTATGTCTATTTAGACAATAACGCTGTTTTTTGAATCGCGCAATAATGATCTCCGAACCATCACACAAGGAGATTTATCATGCATTCAAATGTTGTCAGACCAAAACCCGCCCCAAGCGAAGAAGCACTGCGTCACTTTCAGGATTTGCTGCGATTTGAAACCGACTGCTGGGACGTGCACTATGCCATGAGTAACGACCTGCATGACTTTGTGTTACTGGATGTTCGCGGAATTGAGGTGGCAAAGAGAGGTTACATCAAAGGCGCGGTATTTATGCCTCATGCCACCATTAATGAAGCAGCCCTGGCTGAATATCCTGACGATACCTGCTTTGTGGTGTATTGTGCTGGTCCACACTGTAACGCCACGGAAAAAGCCGCTATCCGTCTGGCCCGTCTAGGCAGGCCGGTGAAGAAAATGATTGGCGGCGTGACCGGCTGGCTGGATGAAGGGTTTGAACTTGAGTGTGATGAATAGAGTGGTGAGGTGATTGGGAAAGTAACCACAATTTTACTGTGATGCCAGCGCCGAATAGATTGCTGGATCTGCCTGAATGGCGGCAAGGACTTTCGCTGCCAGACCCGCAGGGTTTCTTCTCCGGCTTTCCCAGCTCTTTACCGTATCGATGCTCACGCCCATGGTTTTGGCAAATTCGGCTTGGGTCACTTTCAGGAGCTGCTTACGAATAGCCTTTACATCTGCGACTTCGTATCGGGTTGAGCGTGTGGCCTGCATCTTTCCCTGATGAATATCAACAGCTTCTTCAAGAGAGGTTTCAAGTTCACTGAAAAGGGTCATGGTGTTCACCTTTGTAGGGTTGGGCGATCAACTGTTCCTGTAATTGTCGAAGTTCGTCGTCAGTAGCTATTGCTTTAATCTGTCGGGTAAAAACAGAAGTTTCAATAAATTCTATCGCATGGTTCATATATCACTTCCTGTGAATGAACTTGTTGTACATAGTACACCTTCTGGCGATGTGGTAAAAGGTGTACTAATACCGAACATTAGAAACCAATTATTACTCTGCAATTGTAAAGTCACTACTGAACTGAAATCCGGTTTACAATTTTTCAAAACAACAAAAAATGCCGGCAGCAGTGCTGACCGGCATTCACATCGGATAGTCTTTTTGAGAGTAACGTCTGTTACTTCGCTGCTGCCTTACGGAATAGTTCGCAGAACGCGTTCAGACCTTCAGCCAAGGTGGCATCGTCAATGGTCAGTGGCGGCAGGAAACGGATAACGTTGCCGTAGAATCCACAAGCCAGCAAGATGAGGCCGTGTTCCATGGCGCCTGCGATAATGGCTTTGGTGAGATCGACGTTGGGCTTGTCAGCATCGCCGTCTTCAACCAGTTCTATGGCCATCATGGCACCTTTACCGCGAATGTCGCCAACCAGTTGTGGGAATTCCGCTTCCAGTTTGCCTAAGGTTTCACGGAACTGGCTTTCGATGAACTGGGCTCGTTCAATCAGATTTTCTTCTTCGATAACTTCCAGCACGGCCAGCGCCGCCGCAGTGGCCAGTGGAGAACCACCGTAGGTACCACCTAATCCACCAACCGGTGATGCATCCATGATGTGCTGTTTACCGACCACGGCAGACAGTGGTACACCACCGGCGATGCCTTTTGCCATGGTGATAAGGTCTGGTTCGATACCGGCGTATTCGGTGCAGAACATTTTTCCGGTACGGGCAAAGCCAGACTGGATTTCATCACAAATCATCACGATACCGTGTTCGTCACACAGTTCACGCAGGGCTTTTAAGAATGCCGGAGAGGCTTCGTAGAAACCACCTTCACCCTGAATAGGCTCAATGATCAGCGCTGCCACGTCGCTGGGCACGATATCTACTTTGAAAAGATTTTTAATCGCTTTCAGTGAATCCTGCTCGCTCACACCGTGCATTGGAATAGGAAATGGCACATGATAAATTTCGCCCGGGAACGGACCGAATTTATCTTTGTACGGGGTAACCTTGCCGGTAAGTCCCATTGTCAGATTGGTACGACCATGGAAGCCACCGTTAAACGCAATCACTCCACGACGACCGGTATAAGCACGGGCGATTTTGATCGTGTTCTCAACGGCTTCCGCCCCGGTGGTGATAAATGCTAATTTTTTCGGTGAATCGCCAGGCGCTGCCGCATTTAATTTTTCTGCCAGTAAAACGGCAGACTCGTAGGGGTTCACCATTACGCAGGTATGACTAAACTTTTCCATTTGTTCAGTTACCGCTTTCACCAACTTAGGGTGGGCGTGACCGGTGTTACACACGGCAATACCGGCACCGAAATCGATAAAGCGGTTACCTTCCACATCCCACAATTCCGCATTTTTTGCGCGTTCGATGTAAGCGGGATAAAGGGTACCCTGGCCATTGGCAATGGCGGCATTTCTTCTAGCGTGCAGCTCAGCATTCACTGACATGATTTTAAATTCCTCCTAAGCACCGGTACTGAATAAATGAGTAGTCATCCAGCCCGTATTTTGAACCTTCGCGGCCGTAGCCCGATTCCTTCACACCGCCAAATGGCGCGGCAGGGTTGGAAATAGCACCTTCGTTGATGCCAACCATGCCGAATTGCAATGCGTCGGAGAATCGATGGATACGACTAATATTTTGTGAATAGAAATAGCTGGCCAAACCAAATGGGGTGTCATTTGCCAGCTTTGCGGCTTCGTCATCGGTCTTAAATGTCATAATGGTGACTACCGGACCAAATATTTCTTCGTTGACGATGTCCATGTTGGTGCTGACATTATCCAGCAGCGTGGGTGGATAAAAGCTACCTGCTTTCCACTCTCCACCCACTTTCAGAGTCGCGCCCTGTTCAATGGCCGATGTCACCAGGCGGTGTACATTTTCTGCTGCGCCTTCTTTAATCAATGGACCAATCGTTATGCCTTCATCCATGCCGTTGCCGACTTTCAGGTCGGCCATTTTTGCCAGCAGCTTGTCGACAAACGCGTCTTTCACATCTTCATGAACGATAAATCGGTTCGCACACACGCAGGTTTGTCCGGCGTTACGGAACTTAGAAGCCATCGCGCCACTAGCTGCCGCATCAAGGTCGGCGTCATCAAAAACGACAAATGGCGCATTACCGCCTAATTCCATACTTACCCGTTTCATGGTGCTGGTACAGTCGGCGGTAAGAATTTTTCCGACTTTGGTAGAACCGGTAAAAGAAAACTTCGCCACATCAGGACTTTGGGTTAATACTTTCCCAAGGGCTTTTGAATTGGTTCCCGCAACAATATTGATGACACCATCTGGAATACCGGCTTCTTTTGCCAATTTGCCTAGCGCCAGTGCCGATAATGGCGTTTCGCTGGCTGGTTTCACCACGAAGGTACAGCCTGCTGCCAATGCGGCGGCGGCTTTACGGGTGATCATCGCGTTCGGAAAGTTCCAGGGCGTGACAGCGCCCACAACACCTACCGGCTGACGGCTTACATAAATGCGCTGACCGGCGCTGTTGGCAGGCAAAATGTCGCCATCCAGTCGGCGGGCCTCTTCAGCAAACCATTCAACGTAGCCCGCGCCGTAGGCGATTTCGCCCTTGGATTCGGCAAGCGGCTTGCCCTGTTCCAGGGTCATTAATTCAGCCAGCTCGTCGCTGCGCTCGGTCATCAGGGTAAACCAGTTGCGCAGTAGTTTGCTGCGCTCGATGGCGGGCATGGCAGACCAACTTTCAAAAGCGGCTTTTGCTGCCTGAACCGCAGTTTGCATTTCTGCTTCACCCGCATCGGCGATGTCGGCAAGCTTCTCGCCGGTGGCTTTGTCATACACGGCAAAGGTGTTGTCTCCGCTAAGCCATTGACCATCTACAAATGAGCCAGATTGAAACAGTGCAGAAATTTGTTCTTTCATATCATCACCTGATTATTTTTCATGATTCTATTGAAGCAGCAGATTTAAAGAAGTTAAATACCAAACATTA
The DNA here is from genome assembly GCF_001757105.1 of Alteromonas confluentis. Classification (GTDB taxonomy): domain Bacteria; phylum Pseudomonadota; class Gammaproteobacteria; order Enterobacterales; family Alteromonadaceae; genus Alteromonas; species Alteromonas confluentis. The sequence goes on along the minus strand of NZ_MDHN01000041.1, from coordinate 370,889 downwards.
AACCTAAAGTTTGAAAATATTAAACTTATGAAAATTGCTGGGCGTGTTATCACTGAGTACGACATAAAACTGTTAAACGTTTTTAAATCGGTTGTGGAAAACGGTGGTTTTGCTGCTGCAGAAGATGAACTCGGGCTCGCACGCTCGACTATCAGCATTCATATGAATAACCTCGAAACCCGGTTACGCCTGACATTGTGCCAGCGCGGAAGAGGGGGGTTCGTGCTTACACCTGATGGTCGTCAGGTGTATCAGGCGTCACTGACTTTATTTGATGCTTTGAGTGATTTTTCTAATTCGGTATCCCAACTCAGTCAGCAGGTGAGCGGTAGTCTGGTGATCCTGCATTCGGATATTCTGGACCAGACCCGCAGTCGGTTATTGGCCGATATTGTGGCGCAAATCAGTGAGCGCGCACCAGAACTTAAGCTTACCGTTGACGGCGATCGCATAGAAAATATCGAACGGGCACTGATGAAAGACAAGGCCCATGTGGGACTGTTTCCCGATTATCGTCGCATGGCCGGTTTACGATACAAGCCGGCTTTTGATGAAAAGATATTTCTGTGTTGCAGTCAGCACCACCCATTATTCACTGCCGATGAGAAGGAGATTACTGATGAAATCTTACTAGATCATCAGGCGGTGGTACCCGGCGTGGAAATCAGTCAGGCGGGTAGGGCGCAGGTTAAAAAGCTCACACCCGGCGCCACGGCCTATCAGTTCGATTCCCGTAAAGCATTGATTGCTTCAGGGCGTTACATCGGCTATTTACCGCACAGTCATATTGAAGATGATATACAGGAGGGTAGGTTCAAAGTGCTATCTGCCAGTCGCTATGTGTATCACTTCTCGCAATCGGTGGTGCACAAAGAAGTACCCGCAGAGCCCAAGAAGATAAAGCTGTTTTTGGAATTACTCGAACAGTGTGTGAAGGATTATCCGGAGATTAGGGATAAGAGTGCGGGTGAGGAATGAGTTTCAAATCTGAAAATATCTGTTCTTAGGGACAGTCGGAATACGTTCGATTGGACGGTAAGCTGAAAGCATAACTTTAAGGTAATGCAATTGCATTACCTTTGGCCGCAGGCTATTATTTGCTCAGTCAAAATTGCAGAAGCAAAGCTAACAGGTGAACAATGAGCAAGCTATCAATTGAGTCTCAATCAACTATGACTGATCGTTACCAGACCACAGTGCCAACACCTGTCAGAAAGGCACTTAACCTGACAAAAAGAGACAAAATTAAATACACGATCCTTGGCGATGGCAATGTCATGATTTCGAAAGTCGAAAACCATAGCGACGATCCTGTACTGGATAAGTTCTTGTCTTTTCTGGAAAATGACATGGTGAATCGTCCAGAGCACCTGGTCCCGTTAAGTGAGAATCTGCAAAAGCAGGCTCTGACGTTGACTGATGGTATACCGGTCGATTTAGATTCTGTACTGCATGAAGAGGACGATTGAACTTGGCCGAGCCTTCCATCTGCAACGTGAATGGATGGACGCTGTGTATGCATCCACTATTTGAAGAACAATACCGATCACTGATTACTGAAGTTACCCGCCTCAAGCAAATAAATCCTGACGAATATCAAAACAAACATGCAACGAAGCGGCTTGCGGCGATTAATAGATTGATTTACAACATCATTCCATCTAACCCAGCGAACCCCGAGTTTAGGCAGAGTAAAACCCTGGGTGAAAAAAATAAGCACTGGTTTAGGGCTAAGTTTTTTCAGCAGTATCGACTGTTTTTTCGTTATCACCGTCGCGCTCGAATTATTGTCTACGCCTGGGTTAACGACGAAAAAAGTAAACGTGCTTATGAGAGCAAAAGCGATGCTTATCGAGTTTTTGCTCACATGCTGCCTTCCGGAAATCCGCCGGACGATTGGGATGCCCTGCTAGAAGCCTCTAATTCACTCCGACAACGCCGTTAACTGGCTAAGAAACAGCGAAAACAGTTCAGAGTTAGAGCGTAGGTTAAGTTTGGCGTAAACCTTGGCGCGGTGCACCCGCTCAGTGCCCGGTGAAATATTCAGTTTGTCGGCGGCGGCTTGCGAGGAATAGCCGGAAATGATCAAGCGGGCAATGTCCCGTTCTCTGTCAGTAAGAATGTTCTCGCCAAAGCCGTTTAACACTTCTTTCACGCGCTGGGTAACGTGCATTGATAACGACCGGGAATCAGGTGGAACCTGCTCGCCATTCAGTCGCCAATGTTTGTTCACTAATTCCAACACCAGTGTTTCCAGTTCATAGAGATTCGCAATGTCGTTTTCACTGAATGGCGGATTGGGATGATGTCGACCTAAGCCTAACTGGATATGTAAGCCTGGAATGGGTGAACAGAACACGTAAGCCAGATCTTCAATCTGACTAGCCTGATAATAAGATTTGTATAAATCGGATTCGCGGAAGTCATCGGGCATGAGTTCTGGCCACAAGTACACGCCCGCCGGAAAATTTTCCAATACTCCACGGTACGACGGGCTGGCAATGTAGGTACCATCCATGAAGCGGGCGAAAAAAATATCCCGCTCACGTTCGGTCAATACTGCAAATAGCAGCACCGGTGGCTGATTCTCTGAATAGGCGATCACCGATACGCTATCTACGGGAATAAATCGGCACAGCCAGTCATTTAATGCAGACCAGAAAGCGGTGGTGCCCAACTCACGGATAACGGCAGGCAAGTGGCGATGCAATTCCTGTGGGGCTAATGCAGTAGGCAACGGGTTCATTAACGATCGTCTTTGTGGGTTAATAACCATTTACGAAATTGACGAATGGCGTAGTCTTCCTTGCGTTCTTCCGGGTACAGCAGATAGAAGGATTCTTCCGGCTCGAAGGTCTCGTAACAAGCCAGAATAAGTTCACCGGAAGCCAGGCTATCTTTCACCAAATATTCAGGAAACACAGATACCCCGAGGTGACTTTTCACTGCTTGCAGTAAATACATAAAATATTCGAAGCTTTGCCCACCCATTTGCGAAATTTCCTGGTCGGTGAGACCTGCCTTTTTTAGCCATTCATGGCTGGTGGAGGGCGTACTACTTTGGTGAATAAAATTGAATTGGGTTACATCCCGCATGGTTCTCGCAGGCTGACGACCTTTCATGTAGCGTGGCGTACTTACTGCCAGGTACGTATCTTTCCGATAGGGTTCTGAGGCATAAGGCGGCCATTCACCATGCCCCCATAAAATCGCAAAATCACATTTGCGGGTATTTCGGGTAACCGTTTCATAGTCTGTACCCAGTGTAATTTCGATATCTGGATAGTTCAGGTAAAACTCGGTGAGGCGGGGCATCAGCCAGGCAATGGCAAACGTTGGCTCGGTAACCACTTTTAACTCAACCGCTTTTTTCGATACGTTGTTCAAAGAGATTTTCTGAGTAGCTGCATCCAGGTGTTTCAGGATCTTATGCACTTCTTCGGCGTATTGTTCGCCCACCGGCGTCAGGCTGAGCTGGTTATCCTGACGATAAAAGAGTGGTCTGCCAACGAAAGCTTCGAGGTTTTTTATCTGCCTGCTCACCGCACTTTGGGTAAGGTGCAATGTGTCGCCTGCATAGGTCATATTCAGGTGCCTTGCCACTTCATCAAAGCACTGCAAAGAAGTAATGCTGGGGAGTTTTCTTGCCATCGAGACAACACCTTGTCTTCTTTTAAAACTGCACCGTCGCGAGGGGAATAGGGCAGTTCGATACCTGTTTGATGGCCGATAGCATATCACGAAGTTTTACTCGCTCATTGCTTTTTGCAGGCTGAGCGCGCTTCACCTGTTGTAGTCAACACACCCTGAAAGCCCATGACGCGTCAATATGACAGGGGTATTACATTTTGGAATGGCAGCAAAACTTTTCATCGTTTGATGGTGAAAATCAGCGGCCCTAGTATGAATTTCATAAGAGCAATAAATAAAAAAATGAATTTATAAACTTAAGAGTGTAATGGGAAACAACAATGTTGAAGTTGAGTAAAGTGAATGTCGCCATCGGTTGTGCCTTGCTAGGATTACCTTTGTGTTCTCTGGCCCAGACAGCTGCAGATGAAGTACAACCGGAAGCAAAAGAAAAAAGTAACCTGGAAGTGATCAGCGTCACGGCAACCCGTCGTGAAACGACTATTCAGGAAGTACCGTACAGCATCTCTGCCTACGGCGGTGAATCGCTGGAAGAAAACGGCATCACAGACTTCTCCACCCTCGCTCGCAACATTCCGGGCCTGACATTAAACGATGTAGGTCGTGGCAAGAACGGTATCTCTAACGGTATTTTCATCCGCGGTATCAACGCTAACGCGTCAGGTTTTGAAAACTTCGGTTCTAAAACTGACCCTGCAGTCTCGGTATACCTGGGTGAAACGCCCATGTCAGCTAACCTGGAAATCCGCGATATTAATCGTGTGGAAGTGCTTCGCGGCCCGCAGTCTACACTGTACGGTTCAGGCTCGCTGAGTGGTACCTTACGCTACATTCCAAACAAGCCTGAATTTGACGAATTTAGCGGCAAAGTCAGCGGCAAGGTGGCACAAAACGCAGAATCAGACAGTACTGATTTCGACGGCGATATTGTACTGAACGTGCCACTGTCTGACGAATTTGCAGTACGCGGTGTGTTCGCCAAAATTCATGAAGCCGGCTACATCGACGCTGACTACTTGGAAGGCCTCGATGAAAACCGCCAGCCTACCGGCGAAGTGTACTCGCGTGATGATATCAACGAAGTTGACGTGACCATGGCGCGAGTCGCTGCACGCTGGGCGCCATCAGCCGAGACCGACGTTACATTAACGTACGCCTATCAGAAAGACGAAGTAAAAGGGTCTACAGCCGCGTCAGAAGGTTTAGGCGGTTACAACACCGGCGAGAAAATGATTGGTGAGTTTGAGCGTGAAGTAGATATCACATCACTGGTCATTGAACACGAATTGGGCGACGCCATGCTCACATCGGCGACGTCGTTTACGTCTAATGAAGCAAACAACATGCACGACCAAAGCTATGGCTATTCATATCAAGGCTTTTGGCAGTTCTATGCCGGTATTCCCCGAGAAGTGGTGCAGGGTGTAAAGCAATATAAAACCGATACTTTCACCCAGGAAGTGCGTTTGGCTGGTTCCACTGACACCATCGATTGGCTAGTTGGCGGGTATTACGCCGACCAGGATTACGATGAAACCGCCGATGACTTCATTTTTGGTGTGGATACCTTCTACGCCATGGTAAACCCCATCGCCTCAGATCTTGGTTACCGTAATGTGCAAGCCACCGAATTTGAAGATCGGGCGATATTTGGAGAGTTAACCTATCACATATCAGAAGATTGGCAGGTGACCGGTGGCTTACGTTATTTCGACCAAACGTTTTGGGCATTCCAATCAGTACAATTACCTCCCTGCGGCATTTATTGTGGTGAAGGCCCAACCGGCTACAGTTCCGGTGAAGGTGAGCGTGACTTCGATGATGTGCTATATCGCCTGAATACGTCTTACGATTTGAATTTAGATACCAAAGTGTATTTCAACATCGCCCAGGGTTTCCGCCATGGTGGTGCAAACGGTGCGCCGGTTGATGATCTCTCTACAGACACCGTAGAAGGCGGCGTTTACGCTGAACACCCGGATTACCTGTACTTCGATCCGGACAAAACGACCAACTACGAAATCGGTGCCAAGGGCATGTTGTTAGATGGCCAGGTAAATTACTCGGTGGCGCTTTTCTACATCGATTGGGAAAACCCGATTTTGAACTTCAAAACCCCGAATGGCGGTTTCCCGGTGATGTTCAATGCGGACGAGGCTGAGTCGAAAGGTTTCGAGATGGAAATTAATGCCGCGTTAACCGATTCGCTGAAACTGAATTTCGGCTGGAGTTATACCCAGGCAGAGTTGACCAAAGACTTTTACCGTCCGAATGTGGCTGATGGCGTGGAGTCAGAATTGCTGGTGGCAAGTGCCGGTGAAACCATGCCGGGCGTGCCTGAAAATACCTTCACTGCCAGTCTGGTTCACAGTACCGAAGTGTTCGATGGCATAGCAATGGTGAGTCGTTTAGGCGTGTCGTACAAAGGGTCATTCATCACCGGGTATGACGAGCAAACCATTGATACCATCGACAGTTCCACTCTGCTTAATGCCGCCATCGCCTTCAGTAAAGACGACTGGACGCTGCGCGTTTACGCCGACAACCTGACCAACGCCGATGACATGACAAGCAGTGGTAATGACGAACTGTACTCCAGTCCGAAATATGGTTTGCAGTATGCCGATCAGCTAGCTGATCCAGCTTACCGCGTGCGCCCGCGTACCATTGGTATTTCAGCTAGTTATTCTTTCTGATTCAATAAAGAGCACGGCTGACCGGTTGCGGTCAGCCAGCTCTCTCATTTTGTTAAGTTGAATACAGTCGGAGTAAAACATGAACCAGTCTGAAACCCACGCCAGAATTGAGCAATATATTGCACAGCGTAATTTCGATGCGGCTGCGGCGGACTGTATTCAACTTGTCAAAACCCATGCTGATGATGCCCGCGGCTGGCAGTTGTTGTCTGAAGTCAGTTTGCGTTTGAAGCAAAACCGTATGGCGGTAAATGCGGCGTTGAAAGCCGTGGACCTTGTACCTGAAAACCCCACCTATCTGTTGCATCTGGCAAAGGTGTATGCCGGATTCAGCGCCTGGAATGCCACCCGTAAAGTGCTAAATCGGCTTGATGCTTTGACATCGATCATGACTGTGTCTGACTTAGCCGCTCTGGCACTGCTGTACTTTCAGGGGCTGGATTACGCGAAAGCGGAAAATGTCTACAGGCAACTTCTCAGCGTCGACAGTGACAATGTTGAAGCGAAATATAATCTGGCAGCCATTTTGCGCTATACCGGTAAGCTGGACGAAGCAGCTGCACTATTGCGTGCAGTACTTAACGGCAACCCCGCCAGTGTAGAAGCCTGCAGCGCGCTGGCGCATGTGAAAAAGCACCGGGCTGATGACGACACGCTGGCCCGAATTGACGCATGCCTGAGCACACATTCAAGGGATGCAACGTCAAGCGATATGGTGCTGGCGTCTCTACAATACGCCCGAGGTAAAGTGCTGGAAGAGCAGGGGGATTTTGCTTCTGCCTTTGAAGTATTCAGTCTGGGCGCTGCGGCAAAAAAAGCCCAGCAGACTTTCACCACTGAACACGAAATTGCTCGCATCCGGGCCATGCAGTCGCTGGTTTCAAATAACGCATTTCCCGCGCTGACTCAGTCTGATGAACCCGGCCCGGTATTTATCGTTGGTATGCCGCGCACGGGGACTACCTTGGTTGAGCGTATTCTCACAACCCATTCTGCTGTTACCAGCGGCGGCGAGCTGAACTTTATGCCGATGACGCTACTGGAAGCCAGTGGCAAAAGCTGGTTTGAAGGGCCGGAAGGCGTGACGGCTGAAGCGCTTAAAAAAATATCCGGCGTCAATTTTAACGCCATCGGCGAACGCTATATGGCCCTTAGCCGTGACTTGCTAGCCTGCACCGGAATATTCACCGACAAACTGCCGCTAAATGCGCTGTTTGTGCCGGTTATTTTGGCTGCTATTCCCAACGCCAGGATTATTCAGGTCACCCGTAACACCATGGATACCGCGTTCAGCAATTTCAAAATGCTGTTCACCCGAGGCTACGACTATTCCTATTCGCTGGATGATATTGCCGCCTACATGCCGGCCTATCAGCAGATGATGAATCAATGGCAGCAAACCTACGGCGAGCGCGTGCACACGGTGAATTATGAGACCCTCGTTGCGCAGCCTGAAAACACCGTTCGCAGCATGCTGGATTTCTGCAATCTCAGCTGGGAGCCAGCCTGCCTTGCATTTCATAACCAGGCTGGCGCCACGCAAACCGCCAGCGCCAGTCAAATAAAAGAACCACTGCACAGCCGCTATGTAGGGCAGTGGAAACACTACGAAGACGCGCTTTTATCACTAAAAAAACAACTGGAAAAAGAGGGTGTGACTCCCTTAACTGAAGAGGACATAAAATGGTAGCACTGGATGTATTTCAGTCCATGTGGGCGATGGAATTCAAGCGGCCTGATGGGTTCGAGTGGACCCTTCGGGAAAAGATAGAAAAAATCGCCGGTGCGGGATTCAAAGGCGTGAGTTTTGACCTCGGTTATCACACTGAAGAGGTTGTTGAAGAAGCCATGCCGTTGCTGCAGGAATTTGGCCTCGCCCTTTGCTACAACGCTTTCGTGCAAAGCGTTCCTCATTACGAGGAAATTGTTAGCTTTGTTACCCGCCAGCCTGTACAGCCTCGATTCATTGCCATCGTCGGTCAGATAGAGCCATGGAGCGTTGACGACGTGGCCGCCACTACCAAAGAATGGCTGCGCATTGGTGAGGAAGGTGGGGTGAAAACCCATGTTGAAATTCACCGTAACTGCATGACCAACGATTTGCTTTTTACGCTGCAACTGATGGAGCGGGTGCCTGAGTTGCTGATGGTGGCAGACCTGTCGCACACATTGGTCAACCAAGAATGGTACTTGCCACTTCACGAAAATGCGCATAAGCGTATGTCCCAGTTTCTTACCCGCGCCGAGGCCTTCCATGGCCGTGTTGCTACCCGTGAGCAAGTTCAGGTGCCGATTCTATTCCCCCAACACAAACCTTGGTTTGAATTGTTCCAGAGCTGGTGGCTGGAAGGTTTCGAGCAGTACATCGCACGCCACGGCAAAGACAGCGATGCCCGCTGCGTATTCTTAAGCGAACTCGGTCCGCCTGTTTATGCCATGACTGGCGCCGATGGATACGAGCTCAGCGATCGCTGGGAAGAAGCCCTGCTGTTGAAAGAAACCGCAGAGAGTTTGTGGGATAAGGCCGTTACATCCGCGTGACTTCGCGAAGAATAAACGGACGTTAAATATGTGTGTTGGTATGGATGAACCGATATGGGGCGTGCGCACCATGGGTAGGCAACAGGTGCGCCAAAGAGGTGCGGTTTTGAAACTCAAGCCATGCGAACGCTTCACTCAGCAAAAACCGGTTTAGCGTTACGCCTCTGAACAAAATATTTTGGCCGATTTACACACAATTATGGGCCATTGATGCCGCAAATCTGACCAAACAGTCATTAGCGGGATAACCACGCTATTAAGCGAAGACTGGCATGGTTCAAGCAACACATTATCGATATTAATGTACAAGATATTGCCAAGCTATCCAGTAAGCGGGAAGCAATTTGAAAACGCGGTTGGATCGGAACTGAGGCCGACATTACGTGTTACGGAGATACAAAAATGAGTGATAACGAGCAGGCATTAGACATGCAGGATTCCAGCAGTTTAGTAACATGGTCAAAGCTTCTTGGCTGTTCCCTTTTCGGGGTCTTATTTTTCCTTACCCCGCTTTACGTGGAGGGTTCTTGGACCATCGCGCTAGGTATTCTTACCGGTAAGATATCTGACTGGCTCGGCGACAGCATGGGGATTTTTACTTCAGGCTGTTTTGTGCTGGCGGCAGTGGTTTCAGTCATCTACAACGTATCGCCAAAACACATGGCGCAAAAGCTACCCATGTCTGATCGGCTCATTGCCTCACATTGGGTCTGGGTTGTGGTGAACGTGAGCGCCGCCATTTTTGCCGTGATGACGGTGATGCAGGTTGGGCCGCAGTGGCTTATTTCCGATCAGACTGGCGTGACGGCTTATGTTGACGTTGCTGGTGCGGTATTTCTGCTGGTGGGTTTAGGCTGTCTGCTGCTGCCATTCCTCACCGACTACGGTCTGCTGGAATTCGTCGGTACCATGCTGCAGCGTCCTTTCCAGAAACTGTTTAACCTGCCGGGTCGCGCTACCATCGACACCATTGCCTCCTGGGTCGGTTCATCGTCTATTGCCGTGGTACTCACCAATGCGCAGTACGAAAGAGGCTACTACAGTGCTCGCGAATCTTCGGTTATCGCGACGAATTTCTCAGTAGTATCGGTTCCCTTTGTTCTACTCACCGCCAACGTGGCGGGCATAGGCGATTACTTCCTGCAGCTGTATGGCACCATGTTCCTGATTTGTACCTTATGCGCTGTGATCACGCCCCGTTTACCACCGCTGAGCTGGATTAAAGATGAGTATTATCCTGCCCACGGTAAAACACTGAATGAAGACGTGGATGACGGTGAATCCCGTATCAAACACGCTGTCGCCCGCGCCGTTGGCGTGGCTGAAAAAGCACCGTCGCCTAAGCAGTCTCTGGCCCGTGGTTGGCACTCGATGATGGATATTTATCTGATGATGATGCCTGCAGCGATGACCATCGAACTGTTCACGTTAGCACTATATTACAACACCGAAGTATTCCAAACCCTCACATACCCAATCAGTATGCTGCTGGATGTGATGAATATTCCGGAAGCCTCAGCAGCGGCGCCGGGCGTGGTATTGGGGCTTTTCGATCAGTTTGTTCCCACCATTATTGCGGGTGAACTGACCTCGTCAATCACCAAGTTTGTACTGGCTGGTTTGTCTGTTACTCAGCTCATCTTCTTCGCAGAAAGCGCCATTCTGATCATGCGCTCCAGCATTCCGTTATCAGTGAAACACTTAATACTGATATTCATCATCAGAACCATCATTGCGCTGCCCATTCTCACCGTGATAGCGCACCTGCTGTTCTGATGCGGATGGAGGGATAGCATAAGCCCTTCTGGCCCGGGGAAAGCCGTGCTTTTTTCTTGGCAATTATCAACTTTGTCTAAGGCCGAAGAGGCTATAAGCAACCGGAGAGAACGCCACAGTTCGGGCTGTGCATTACGCCCTGTGTGTCGCGAACGTTAAACCCGCGGACCGGGGAGGGTATTACCGGAGTGAACCGTCTGCCGCAGGGAAGCGGCAGCCGAGGCCCCAGGGATGGGTTTACGCCGTGTTCTCGAAGGTAATGCCCTCCCCGGGCCAGAAGGGGTTACGCCATGCTCGATACAGGGCGTAATGCGCTTAGCCCTGTCGGCGTTCGTGCAGCATGCCAGCCTCAGCAGCAAAACATAACATTCTTCGTATACCGGATTGACTGCGAATATGGTCTGATTCGGAGATAGAAAAAAGATAAAACAGAGTCAACAGGCGAGTGAAATAAATGCGCATTACCCAAGTAGAAAACATCGATAGCGAAGCGGTTTCGAAACACGGTTTGCCGGGTTTTGTTTTTGCAGAACAAACCCTCTACGAACAAGAGAAAGACAACGTTTTTGCCAAAGGCTGGGCCAGCATTGGCTGTGCTCAACAGCTGAAAAAGCCCGGGGACATTATGCCGGTACGTATCGCCGGTGTGTCTCTCATTGCAATCCGAAACAAAGATGGCGGCATTGGGGTATTCCATAACGTGTGCCGCCACAAGAGCGCACCGCTGGTGGATGGACCCTGCAACAAGCGCACACTGGTTTGCCCGTACCACAAATGGTCGTTCAAACTTGATGGTGAGTTGATGGGCGCGCCCCGTTTCTATGGCAGTGAAAACAAGCCCATCTCTGCAGAAGACAAAGCCGATAAAGGCCTTATCCCAGTGCGTTTTGCGATCTGGTGGGACATTATTTTCGTTAACGTGTCTGGCGATGCCCAGCCGTTTGAAGAGTTCATAAAGCCGCTGGACGAACTGCTCGCTGAGTATCCCCATCAGGATATGCGTCATGTGAGTTCCACCGACTATTCCGGTGAGGTGAACTGGAAGCTCGCCGTAGACAACTTCCTCGACGGCTACCACGTGCCGTTCGTGCATTCTCAGGCCTGCTCCATTGAGTCTGCGCTGGGGCAGGATGATTTGTTCCTGTCTGACGATATTGTTGGCCTGCGTTTACCTCATGGCGCCAGCAGCAAACCGGCGAAAACCGCTAAACAACTGCCGCACTGGAACGGTCTGGCAGAAGAGAAACGCGGAACCCAGCAGTGGTTCGGCATTTTCCCCAACACCCTGTTTTTTGTTGATCCGTGCTGGGTACAGACCATTGTGGTGAAACCCACAAGCGTAGCGAAAACCGATGAGACCCTGACGATTTACGTTACCAGTGACGAAGCGGCCAGTGACGAGTTCGTGGAAGAACGCACCCGCTTAAGTGATGTGTTGAACGAGGTAAACCAGCAGGACATCGAACTGTTGGACAAGCTTCAGCATTCCCGCACCTCATCAGTGGCGGATCAGGGACATTTGGTGCAAGCCTGGGATCAGGTGGGCATGGCATTCCATAAAATGTGGTTGTCAAAGATGCAGGCTAAATAGGCGCTTAACAGCCCTTCATCATTGCTGCGGTGTAGTCAGTAACCAACTGCTACATCGCACGTTCAATCGTTTATACCAGGCCAAGAAAAAGACCTGTTGGAGTCAAACAATGCCAAATATTACATTTATCCTGCCTGACGAAAGCATAAAAGTTGTTGATGCTTTTGAGGGTGATTCAATCATGCAAACCGCGGTAGATGCGGGAATTGAGGAAATCACTGCTGATTGTGGTGGTAATAGTTCTTGTGCCACCTGCCACTGCATCATTGATGATGCCTGGATTGACAAAATTGGTACCGCTGATGAAGTAGAATTTTCGGTAATGGAGAGCGCTATAGAGCCACAGCCGAACAGCCGTTTGTCATGTCAGATCAAAGTGACCGACATCCTCGATGGTGCCATTATTCATGTGCCTGAAGCAGAGTGGTAAGTCGCTTATCAAAGCATAAAGGGCGCTGATGCGCCCTTTTTTATATGTTTAATTCAGGACACCGAAATCCTGCTTATTCCGCACTATTCGCCACTTTCAGCATGGCCCCAAGTAGAACATTGCAGCCAGCTTCGATGTCTTCGGGCGTGGCGTTCTCGGCTTCGTTGTGGCTAATGCCTTTCTCGCACGGGATGAAAATCATTGATGTGGGAATAACCCGCGACGTGTATACCGAATCATGACCGGCACCCGAGAACATTTCCTCGAAGGCATAGCCTTTTTCTTGCACTGATTCACGCATCGCATCGACACAGGTTTTATCAAACTCGACAGCCGGGGAGTTCCATTCATCTTTGATTTCAAAATCAAGATTGAATTTTTCGCAGGCATTTTTCGCGATTTCGCGGAACTTAGCGTCCATTTCATCGAGGATGGTCTGATCGGGATGGCGTAAATCAACGGCCAGGGTAATACGTGCGGGAACCGTATTGCGAGACCCTGGTTCGGCTTTTATATCACCAAACGTGGCGCGCGCTAAGGGCGAATATTCGGCTGCCAAGGCATACAGTTCCGTTACGATAGCGGACTGTGCCATAAATGGGTCACGACGCTGCTCCATGGGAGTCGGGCCCGCATGAACCGGCTGACCGTCAATGATTAAGTCGTACCAGCGCATACCCTGCACACCTTTAACCACGCCGATGGGCTTTTCCAACGACTCCAGAATAGGTCCTTGCTCGATATGCAATTCGAATGCGGCTTTTACCGGGAAGGGCTTACAGGGTTCATCGCCCAGAAAGCCGATTTTTTCCAGTGCCTCTTTAATCGACACGCCTTGTTTGTCGGTGCGGCTCAATCCGTATTCCAGATCAAACTCGCCGCACCAGACACCTGAACCGACCATCGCCGGGGAGAAGCGGGCACCTTCTTCATTGGTCCATACGGCAACCTCAATGGGGCGCAGAGGCGTAATACCGGCGTCATGAAGAGTTCGAAGCACTTCCAAACCAGCGAGTACACCGTAAACACCGTCGAATTTACCGCCGGTAGGCTGAGTATCGAGGTGACTACCTGTAATCACCGGAGCCAGAGAGTTATCCTGACCGGCCATTCGCAAGAACATATTGCCCATCTGGTCAACGCGCAGCGTGCAACCAATGTCCTTGCACCAGCCAATAAACAATTCACGGCCAATTTTATCTTCGTCGGTTAATGCCTGGCGATTACAGCCCCCTTTTGCGGTGCCACCGATTTGGGCCATTTCCATCAGGGTAGACCACAGACGTTCACCATTTATGGCTAGTACTGACATCCTTTATCTCCTATGCATCTTTACGGCTTAATGGCTGACACATGCAGTGAACACCGCCACCGCCCGATGTGAACTGTGACATATCCGGGCTGAACACTTCCAGTCCGTGGGCCTTGGCTTTTTCTACCAATTCTGTGCTGCCTGCAGGCACCAGTACGCGGTCGTTACCCAGTGCTACTACGTTAACACCTAATTCAAGAACAGAGCGATAAGACAGATCGATAATTTCGATACCACGGGATTTGAACCAGTCCAGCTGTTCTTGTTCAACGGCCTGAGTACATACAGCGGCAAGTTTCTCGGCCAGCATGGCCACTTTTACATCGAGATGCAGAAAGTACGGGTCGAACTGATAAGCGCGGAATTCCCAGCCTTCTTTTTCCAGCCAGCCCCGCACCTGGTCAAGGCCTTCCTGACTGGTGCGCTCGCCGGTGTAACCACACAAGATCACACCGGGCTCAAGCACCATGAAGTCGCCGCCTTCAAAGGTGCCGGCTGTCACCACATCGTAAAGAGGAATGTCGGCTTGCTGATAAAACTTCACGACTTCTAGCCATTCTCCACGACGCCAGGGGCTGTACATTTGGGTAACAATTGGGCCCCACGGTGTCATCACCGATGAGTCACGGGCATAAATTTGATACGGCAGGTTTGAATCTGGCTTGAGAAAGTGCGTTTTCACGCCACAGTGCTCGTAAATATCGACCATTTCCTGGTATTGCTGTTTGGCGATTTCTTTGTCGAAGCTGCGACCGAGGCGAACTGAACGGCGTGACATGGCGTTGCCCATCTGCCATGTGTAGTTGTCCATAGGACCAATCAGTACATCTTGTAGTACGCCATATTCAGAATTCATGCCCCAATGAGGCATCCTTTCAGTACCACCGTTATCAACCCGGCGACGGAAAAAACTGGTATCAGTCATCGACTTTTTGCTCCATAAGCATTGATGTTTTTTCCAGTTTATGGTGTTAATTGGTGTAGGCAAGTAACGAAAATCTACCACCTTGGTGACAAAATGAGACCAGAGCAATCTCCCTATCTGGATTTGCGACAGATACCGCTAACGGCATTGCGTGCGTTTGAGGCGGCGGGCCGACATAGTCATGTGCGCCGTGCAGCAGAAGAGCTGAACGTTTCTCATTCTGCGCTTAGTCGTCATATTCGGCAGCTAGAAGAGCGCCTGGGAAGTAATCTGTTTCACCGGGAGGGTAATGGCGTGCAGCTGACACCGGCAGGCAGCAGGTTGTTGGCGTCGGTGCAGACAGCGTTCTTAGAGCTAAACCGGGGCTTGCACTACATGAATCCCACGCAGATCGAAGGTGAATTAATCGTAGCGTGTACAGCAACTATTTCGATGAATTGGTTGATGCCGATTTTATCGAATGTGCAAAAGCAATATCCGGAAATAACCCTGCGGATTAAAACGCTGGAGCCGCTACAGGAATCGCTGAGTCAGGAGTACGATATTGCATTAACGTTGGGGGCGCCAACGGATAAAGGCAGGGTGATACGTAAGCTCTACGATGAATACTATGTGCCGGTTTGTAGTCCGAAGCTGGTGAATGGCCAGCGGCAGGCATCCCCCGCGGCATTACTGGCTCATCCGTTATTGCACGACAGGCTGAATCAGTGGCCGCAGTGGATGGCTTCCCATGGGCTTGATATTCGCGACGTAACCCGGCACACCTATTTCGATTACGCTTACCAGGCAATTGAAGCTGCGCGGTTAGGGATGGGGCTTGCGCTGGCGGATGTGATGGAAGTGCAAGAAGATATTCAGCAAGGTAGGCTAATGAAAATCATCGAAACGGATTATCAAATCGGTGAATCTGTATACCTGGTTACAGAGCCCAGAGAGCGGATGAACCAACGCACGTTGCTCGTACTCAAAACCATCATCAGCAGCTTGGAAAAAGGCGGCGCGCGCCTGAATCGCGCCGTCTACGAAGCCATCGAGGGGGTTTGAGGCCTTTTGGCCGGTGTGGGTGGTAGCCTTCATGAACACGCCGTGAACACATCCATGTGGGCTCGGCTGCCGCATCCCTGCGGCAGACGGTTCATTTTCACAATATCTTATCCCGTCCACGGTACCGCTCCGCAAATGCCATTACAAAAACTCATAGCACCATTAAAAAACGCCGTTAGAAACCGCGGTTTTTAGCTGGTTAAACTGTACGCAGATTAATCGGAGTAGTAACAATGAACAGACATGTAGCGATATTTGGCTGTGGGAATGTCGGCTCATCACTGGCACACGTTTTGGTAACCAGAGGAATGGTTTCAGAATTGACATTGGTGGATGCAGACAACGGCAAGGCAGAAGGTCATGCCCTTGATCTCCAGGATGCTAACATCGCGTTTGACGGTAATGTGACTATCCGCGCAAACGACACGTCTGCCATGCTTCGCGCCGATATTATCGTCGTGGCCATCGGTCCGAAGGTGATTACGTCGATTGATCGTCTGGACGAGTTCAATGAGAACAGCGCCGGTATACTTGAGCTTGCCAGCAAGCTTAAGACGGTTGGGTTTACCGGCATCGTCCTGAATATCACGAACCCATGTGACGTCATCACACAGGTGTTGCAGGAAGCGTCCGGATTACCGAAAAGTCGTGTTTTCGGTACTGGCACCTCGTTAGATACCCTGCGCCTGCAACGCCTGCTGGGTAATTTGCTGAAGGTAAGTCCCAGCGATGTGCATGGTTTCATGGGCGGTGAGCATGGCGATTCACAATTTGTGGTGTGGTCGTCTGTGCATGTGGCAAATCGTCACATCAATAGCTGGGATATTCCCCAGGGAGCGAAAGACGAGCTGGAGCGACAGGTTGCTCATGCTGCTACGGCAATATACAACGGCAAAAAGTGCACTGAATATGGTATTGCTGGTATCACCAGCAAAATTTGTGAAGCGATTTTTGACGACAGCGAAAAGGTGTTTTCGGTGTCGGTGTTCGATGAAAGGGCGGGGTGCTATATCAGCCATCCCACGCAGATTATGCGTAGCGGGCTGGGGATGCGTTTTACCCTGAGTCTAAATGAACAGGAACAGATTAAGTTCGATGGTTCGGCGGCGATAATCCGCAAATTTGTCAATCAATAGATTTTCCTGAGTGTTCGCGAAAGGCCAGATTTCCGGTTTTTTCGCTCTCCGTTGGGCCCGCCTCGTTGCGGGTCTTTTTTTCAGTTCGCTTAGCTGGTCTACAAAAAAGCGGTGAGGAATAATTCGCTCACCGCTCCAGTTACTCGCTCAATGCCTGGCTCGATTAATCGCGATAGCTGGTGTCGATACGGTCGAGTTTACGCAGCATGGCTTTCCAGATGAGATCAATACTTTGCGCGTTATAACGCGGGTTGGCCATCTGCTCGGCAACGTGTTCACATACATCATCATCAGGTAACAGCAACTTGCCGCCGGTCTTCATGGCTTCAACCTGAATTTCACAGGCTTTGTTCAGGTAGTACATGCGATAGAAGGCTTCTTCCACACTTCGGCCAACGGTCAGCAGGCCGTGATTACGCAGGATCATGCTGTTCTTATCGCCCATGGCAGCTACGATGGCTTCACGCTCGTCACATTCCAGCGGCACGCCCTGATAATCGTAGTAAGCCACGCGGTTGTAGAATTCCATATTGGTCTGGTTCACTGGCAGCAAACCTTCCTCCAGCGCAGACACCGCCATGCCCGCCATGGTGTGGGTGTGCATAACACAGTGGGCGTCTTCGCGAGCAAGGTGCAACGCACTGTGAATGGTAAAACCAGCCGGGTTAACCGACTCGGGGCTGATGTTAGCGTTTTCACCTTTAACATCCACTTCTATGAGGTTGGACGCGCACACTTCTTCTGGTAGCAGGCCATAGGCGTTGAGCAGGAAGCGATCTTCTGAACCTGGCACACGGGCAGACAGATGGGTAAAGATCATGTCGCTCCAGTTGTTGAGATCTAGTAATCGGTATGCCGCGGCGAGGTCGATCCTCAACTGCTTTTCGTCCTGGTCACTCACTGCCATTCGTTTATTCCTAAGTCATTAAATGGTTTGCCGTAAACGGTAATAATTCTTTGGCTCTGTCTCAACTAATTTATTTTTCTGATGCTATGCGTAAAGTTCATGGCAATTGGTGTCTGGTGAGAAAGGTGTCTTAACAAGGTTTGCATATATGATGGTGAAACCCCGGGAGACTGTTGTGCAGCAAAGCATTTGAGGTACGAAGATCAATACTTACTGACTTAATATTTGTCAGTATAAACAGTAAAGTCATCATTAAATTATCTGACCGATGATACAGTATTTGTAAATCACCGCCATAAGGCGCGCCTTCCTATTATTTATTCCGGAGCCTGACATGGATACGTTAATCGCTGCACTTCCCGTTGTATTTCTCGTTTGGAGTATGACTAAGCAGCATCCGCTGGCGGCCCATGTGGCATTACCACTTACTGCGCTTTTCGCGGGTTTGCTACAGGTTTTCTATTTTCAGGCAGACAGGCTTACGTTACTGGCTAATGCCGTGGCCGGAGGGCTGTCTGTGCTTACGCCTATTTCTATTGTTGCCGGGGCTATTTTACTTAATCGTGTGCTGGTCATATCCGGTGCCGAGAATACCTTAAGGCAATGGCTGGAATCGATAAGCCGTAATCAGGTTGCACAGCTTATGATCATAGGCTGGGCGTTTGCGTTTATGTTGGAAGGGGCGTCTGGCTTTGGTACCCCGGCTGCGATTGCCGCGCCAATTTTAGTGGGGTTAGGGTTTAATCCTATGCGGGTGGCGCTGCTTACACTGGTGATGAACAGTGTTCCAGTGTCGTTTGGCGCAGTGGGGACGCCCGCCTGGTTTGGTTTTGCAGCGCTGGAACTTAGTGAAGCGCAGCTTCTGGCCACATCGCAATGGACGGCGCTGATTCATTTGGTTGCTAGCCTGATCATTCCTGCGTTGGCATTACGGTTTCTGGTGAGCTGGAAAGCGATTCGCGACAACGGCATTTTTGTTGTGATGAGTGCATTAAGCTGCACCGCACCGTATTACCTGCTGGCGCAGGTGAATTATGAATTTCCATCGTTAATTGGCGGGGCCGTGGGGCTTTGTCTTACCATTTTGGCGGCGAAGTTTCATATTGGTCTTGCGCGACAAAGCGATAACAACGATTTGAAGGAGGCTTCACTGAATCCGGCAGCGGTCTTCAAAGCACTGTCGCCGTTCTTACTGCTGATCGCGATTCTTATCGTCACCCGCATCAAACAATGGCCAATTAAAGGTTGGCTTAACGACACTAGCCTCTGGTTTTCGGTTGGCGATTTTGGTGTGAGTCAGGCACTCATACTATCGTGGTCGAACATCTTTGGTACTACCGTGGCATGGTCGTATAAAACACTTTATGTACCGGCGATCATTCCCTTTGTGGTCACCGTCATTCTGCTAATTCCTATACTCGCCTTAACAAAATGTCAGCTCCAGCGAGCCACTTCCGATACCTGGCAGCGCATAAAATTGCCTGCTCTGGCCCTTGTTGGTGCCTTGATGATGGTCAACTTTATGATGCAGGGCGATGACAATGCACCCATCTTCATTATTGCAAATACGCTGGCAGACACCATGGGAGCAAACTGGAGTTACGTGGCTTCGCTGCTTGGTGCGCTGGGCTCTTTTTTCTCAGGTTCTGCTACCGTTTCAAATCTCACTTTTGGTGGTATTCAGCACAGCATTGCGTTGCAAACCAGTTTGCCTGTAACGGTGGTGTTGGCGTTGCAATCGGTGGGCGCTTCCATGGGCAACATGATTTGCCTGAACAACATTATTGCCGTGTGTTCTATTCTGGGAATTAAAAATCAGGAGGGGGCGCTGATAAAAAGAACCATTCTGCCCATGCTGGTTTATGCGCTGGTTGCCGCGCTTATGGGGCAAGTTATTCTGCGCGTGCTTTTATAAGAGTATGTGCTGATGCTGTAAAATACGTTGTCAAAGCCGGGCTAGCGCCCGGCTTACATTCGCGAAAACAAATCAGGTTATTCAATGGCTTCGTAAGGCATGCCCACATATTGTCGGGCTATCACTTTCTGGCCTTCTTCGTAATTGAGGTAAAAATCCAGTTCAGACTGCATAAAGCGGTCAAAGGTGGCTTTATCCATTCCTGATGCGTTTGTTTCATCAAAATCATGCAGCATATTACTCATCCACCACGAGAAACGTTCGCCGTGCCACACCCGGCGTAATGCAATTTCTGAGTAACGGGTAGGCGCATTTTCATCACCATCTTTGTAGAACTTCTGTAACAGTTTATACAGCGTGGAGACATCTGAGGCTGCCAGGTTCAGGCCTTTTGCACCGGTAGGCGGTACAATATGAGCGGCATCGCCCACCAGGAACAAGTTGCCCCATTGCATGGGTTCGCATACGAAACTGCGCAGGGGAGCGATAGATTTTTCAATACTCGGGCCGGTTACCAAACGGTTGGCGGCATCTTCCGGTAACCGCTTCTTCAGCTCTTCCCAAAACAGCTCATCACTCCAGTTTTCCACCTTATCGGTAAGCGGCACCTGCAGGTAATAGCGTGAACGGGTTTCTGAACGCATACTGGCCAGGGCAAAGCCGCGGGCCGTTTTACAGTAAATCAGTTCATCGCTAACCGGTGGCGTATCACTGAGCACACCTAACCAGCCAAACGGGTAAACGCGTTCATGTTCTTTGCGTTTTTCTTCGGGAATGGTTTTGCGAGACACGCCGTGGAAGCCGTCGCAGCCAGCGATGAAATCACATTGCACGGTGATCTTCTCGCCATTCTGGGTGAAGGTTACATGAGGCGCATCTTTAACGCCGTGTAACTCAACATCTGACGACTCATAAAAGGTTGTCAGGCCACTGCTTTCACGCGCTTCCATCAGGTCGCGGGTGATCTCTGTCTGGCCATAACACATAACGGTGCTACCACCGGTCAGTTTGTTTAAATCAATACGGAAACGCTTTCCGTAGTAAGCAATATCAAAACCGTCGTGAACGTGGCCTTCGGCATCCATTCGCGCATTCACACCGGCCTCGCGGACCAAATCGACAAACCCTTGTTCTAAAATACCTGCGCGGATCCGACCGAGAATGTACTCACCCGATACCCGTTCAATAATGACGTTGTCGATGCCTGCTTTTGCCAGCAGCTGACCCAGAAGCAGCCCTGAAGGACCGGCGCCAATGATGGCGACTTGTGTTTTTACTGTTTGCATAATCTTTCCTGACTCAGGGGAATATGCTTCATAGTGCGTAAAATTATTGCAAAGAATAATTCAAATTCGGTGCATTCTATTGTACTTTTTAATCAAGTTAGCGATTTGTAATTAATGTAAATGGTTTCTAAGTCTCCGGATATCCCGTTTTACGACTTGTACGGTGAGTCTTTTCTGAAGCTCAGTGCCGATTTCGTGCACTTAGAAGATATTCGCGCCCGCAGTGCGGGATTGGAATGGGAAATTTCGCTTCACCGGCATGCCAAGCTGTTGCAAATTCTTTGCGTGTTCGACAACAACTGGACGGTGCAGTTAGATGACGAAACGCTGGAACTCTCCGGAGACTGGCTGGTGACCATTCCCCCCGGCGTGGTACATGGTTTTAATTTTGCTCCTTACACCCATGGCTATGTGTTATCGGTGAATACCGATGTGATCAATGAAATCAATTCCGGTGGAGACATTGCTGAATTTACCCAGGCAGTGTGGACCCCGAGAGCCATTGAATTTAAGGGTAAAGAACAGGCGCAGCGCTTCTCCAACTACTTGAAATTACTGGCCGAAGAAATGCAAAACCCTGGTGTGGGGGCGGCGCTCAGCATTAACATGATTATCAAATTGTTGTTCATTTCTATTGCCCGTCAGGTCAAGGAAGGCAGTTCTCACGCCAGCATTTCTGGCCGTGATTCAAAAGTACTGCTGGGATTTCGTGAACTTATCGATAAACATTTTATCGAACATCTTACGGTGGCGGATTATGCAGCTAGATTGTTTATTTCGGTATCTACCTTAAGTCGTATTTGTCAGCATCACCTGCACACCACGCCGAAAAAACTGATCCAGCAGAAACTCATTAACGAAACCAAAAGGCGGCTTATCTATACCCGTCAGTCACTAGAAGAAATTGCCACCACGTTAGGCTTTAAGGATACCGGCTATTTTTGTCGGTTCTTCAAACAGTCTGAAGGTGTCACCGCAGGTGACTTCCGGCGCAACAGCGATCTCTAGTATCGTGGTGTCTTGATGCCATTAAATTAAAACTGAATATCAAATTTATTTATTTCAGCCTGAGCCCCATAAAATATGGCGTTGTGAGTAATTGTTGTGGCTATTTTAAGGTTTAGATATAGAAAAAAGTAATGTCTGTTTACGAATTTCTAAAGAGCAGCACGTATCTCAATTAGGCATACTGGTGATATGTGAATATGTTCACGGTATTTCGGGCCTTAATTATCGACTGGTTACCGCGAACAGCATCTTTCTTAATGTACTGATTGTACAATTTAATCTGCAAGCCAAGGATTACTGAATGGGTAAATTTACTGTTGATGCTGACTGGTTGCACTGGCATCAGTCGCCGTCAAAACCAGAATTTGTGGTGCCGGAAGGTGCGGTCGATGCGCATTGTCATGTATTTGGCCCCGGCGATCAGTTCCCTTTTGCACAAGAACGAAAATACACCCCTTGCGATGCCTCTAAAGACCAGCTTTGGGCATTGAGAGATTACCTTGGCTTCAGTCGCAATGTCATTGTACAGGCGACGTGTCATGGTGCCGACAATCGCGCTCTGGTTGATGCCCTTAACCATTCCAATGGGATGGCCCGGGGCGTCGCCACGGTAAAAGCTGACATTACCGATGAAGAGCTTCAGGCTTTGCATGCCGCTGGTGTGCGTGGAGTTCGCTTTAATTTCGTGAAACGTTTGGTTGATGCATTACCTTTCGACTCACTGGGCACCATTGCAGAAAAGATTAAGCCACTGGGCTGGCATATCGTGATTTATTTTGAATCACAGGAATTGCCAGAATTGTACGATTTCTTTACTAGCTTGCCCACCACGGTTGTGGTCGATCACATGGGGCGCCCGGATATTTCCAAACCGGTCGATGGCTCTGAGTTTGCGCTGTTCCTGAAATTAATGGAAGAGAACAAGAACTTCTGGTCGAAGGTGAGCTGTCCGGAACGGTTATCGTTGGTGGGTCCTGAAGGCCGCTATGAAGATGTGGTGCCGTTTGCCCGCGAAGTGGTAACCCGCTTTGAAGATCGCGTTCTGTGGGGCACCGACTGGCCGCACCCGAATATGAAAAATCATATGCCTGATGATGGTCATCTGGTTGACGTGATCCCGAAAATCGCGCCTACCGAGGCACTTCAACGAAAATTATTGATTGATAACCCTATGCGCCTTTATTGGGCGGATTAATCTTCAGTAGGGTAGCAAACCTATGCTGCGCTACCCGAGTGAATGCAGAACAGTATTTTGGAGAATAAAATGAAAGTAATCGTGGTAGGTCCCGGCGCTTTCGGGATTAAACATTTGGATGGTCTGAAAAACATCGACGGCGCAGAAGTCGTTGGTCTGGTTGGACGCAATGCAGAAAAAACGCAAGCCGTTGCCAACGACTATGGCATTCCAAACGTTTACACCTCGCTGGAAGACGCGCTGGAATCAGACGCCGATGCAGTCATCCTCTGTACGCCTACACAACAACATGCGGCCCAGTCTATTCAATGTATGAAGGCGGGCAAACATGTACAGGTTGAAATTCCACTGGCGGATAGCTGGGAAGATTCCGAAGCGGTAGTAAAAACCCAGCAGGAAACCGGCAAGATTTGCATGGTAGGTCATACTCGTCGCTTTAATCCGTCACACCAGTATGTGCATAACAAAATTACCGCTGGCGAACTGAATATCCAACAAATGGATGTACAAACCTATTTCTTCCGCCGCAAGAACATTAACGCCAAAGGCGAGCCCCGCTCGTGGACCGATCACCTGCTGTGGCACCATGCTGCGCACACCGTTGATTTGTTTGAATACCAAGCCGGATCACCCATTGTGAAAGCGAACGCAATCCAGGGCCCGATTCACCCAGAACTGGGCATTGCACTGGATATGTCTATTCAACTGCAGGCAGAAAATGGGGCAATTTGTACGTTGTCACTGTCGTTCAATAACGATGGTCCTTTAGGTACCTTCTTCCGTTACATCTGTGACAACGGCACTTACATTGCCCGTTACGATGATTTGGTTGATGGTCGCGAAAACGCGATCGATGTATCAAAAGTAGACGTGTCTATGAACGGTATCGAATTGCAGGATCGCGAGTTCCTGGCAGCCATTAAAGAAGGCCGTGAACCGAACAGCAGCGTACACAAAGTCATTAACTGCTACAAAGTACTGCACGATCTTGAGCAGCAGTTAAACGCGTAATTTAATTGAAGCGCGAATAAGCAAAGGTGCCGCCTCGCTGATGGGAGCGCGGGTAAAGTCAGAAACCTTCTGCAGCATGGATGCTGCAGCAGAGCCTCCAAGGATGGATTCACGGCGTGTTTCTGACTTCACCCGCGCGCACACCGTAAGAGGCGGCCTTGTTTGAGCAAAGGAGAGAAAAAGTGAAACAACGAGTGCTGGCAGGTAAGTCAGTGTCCGAGATCGGTCTCGGCTGTATGAACCTCAACCATGCTTATGGTGATTCCGTTTCTCAACAACAGGCCAGCAGTTTGCTGGCCTCTGCATTTGAGCAGGGTATTACCCATTTCGATACTGCCGCGCTTTATGGTTTTGGCGAGAATGAAAAACTGGTGGGCGAAGCCATCAAAGGTTTCCGCAACGAGATTTTTCTGGCCAGTAAGTGCGGCATGACCGGCGTTAACGGCAAACGTGTTATCGACGGTCGTCCTGAAACCTTGGTGAAAACCTTAGATACCGCATTACAAAGCTTACAGGTAGAGCAAATCGATTTGTATTACCTGCACCGCATCGATAAAGACGTACCCTTGGAAGAAAGCGTGGGCGTGTTAGGCGATATGGTGAAAGCAGGCAAAATTGCCGCCGTTGGCTTGTCTGAGGTGTCTGCAGAATCATTGCGAAGGGCACATAAAGAATATCCTATTGCAGCATTACAAACCGAATATTCTCTGTGGACGCGCAATGCAGAAATTGCTGTTCTGGAGGCTTGTAAAGATCTGGGCATCGATTTTGTGGCATTCAGTCCGTTGGCCCGGGGCTACCTTGCTGGTGGTATTGATGATCCGGCTGCTTTGGCTGAGGGCGATATTCGAAAAGGGATGCCGAGATTCCAGGGCGAAAACTGGATTGCCAATAAATCCCTTTATGCAGAATTTGCAGACCTGGCGAAAAACAACGGCGTGACACCGGCGCAGTTGGCGATTGCGTGGGTACTGGCGCAGGGCGAACATATTCATGCGCTGCCTGGTACAAAAAGTGAAACCCATCTTACTGAAGATATCGGTGCCAGTGACGCTGACATCGCAGAGTCTGTACTGGCTCACGCCGACGACATTATTAACCGTCAAAGTGTGCAGGGCGCACGTTATGGTGCGGGCGCTCAAGCAGATATCGATACCGAAGATTTTTAAACGCGTTATCGCAAATGAAAAATGGCCTGTCAGTTTTCACTGGCAGGCCATTTTTTATGGGCGAATGTTATAACGAAGAAGTTGAAAAAGGCCCTTACTCCGCTTCGTTATCCAGCACTAATACACCCGCTCCCGTGTTTGAGATAGGCGCGTGATAGTGCTTGTGAATGACTTTGGCATCGTCTTTTAATGCCCCGCGCATGACCATCCACATAATGGTTTCAATACCTTCGGTACCGGCAATCCGCATAATGTCGGTGTTGGAGAGGTTGGCAAACCATTCAGGATCAGTGGCAATTTTGTCCATACACTCCAAATCGAAATCGGTGTCGATGATACCGGCCCGTTCTCCTTGCAGCTGATGTGACATACCACCGGTACCCAGGATCACGACGCGGGTATCTTCAGGGTAGCTTTCCAGCGCCTTACCGAGCGCTTTACCCAGCTTGTAACAGCGACGAGCCGTTGGCACGGGGTGTTGCACGGTATTCACTGCCAACGGAATTGCCTCCACCGGCCAGATTTCGTGGTCACCATACAATGCGCGAATGGGGTTCACAAAGCCGTGATCCACTTTCATCTCCTGACACATCGTGATGTCGAATTCCTGCTCCACCAATGACTCGGCAAGGTGCCAGGAAAGTGGTGCATTGCCTTTGAACGGCGCAACCGGTTTTAATCCCCAACCTTCATCGGCATTAAAATATTCGTCGGCGCAGCCAAGGGCAAAGGTTGGCACAGTATCTAAAAAGAAGTTAAGTCCATGGTCGTTATACACCACGATGACAACATCTGGACGTGCGTTTTTAAGCCATTCTTTCGCTGGGCCGTAGCCATCGAAAAAGCGTTTCCAGTAGGGTTCCTGTTGCAGATTATTGCTGATGGCATTGCCTACCGCTGGAATGTGGGAGCTGGTGATTCCGCCAATAATTTTAGCCATTCCAGTAGTCTCCTCTTGATTTAATTTTGTCTGTCAGGCCTTCCGCACGTTTTTGCAGATTGGCGATAAACTCTTCAGTGGTAATACCCTGAAATGCTGCCCCTGCATCCTGTACAGAGGTGCCCCGTGGAATTGCCATTTTAGCCATGAAGTAAATATTGGCACCCATCCGAAGCATGCCAAGGAAGTCTTCTTCCAGAACGGCTTTTTTAAATTCGCCTTTTACACCAAGTTTGTCGCAGTATGCTTCCGGGTCAGCAGCAAACTCCAAACGACAGTGCTCCTCGTTGAGGGTATACAGTAATTTATTCAGCGCATACGCTGGGTTAGCACGCTTGCCGTCGAACACATACGTGCCTGGAATGCTGTCATAATCTCGTTCCTGCCATCCCATGATGCTCTCCTATTAACAAAGATTGTTGTATTTTAGGTAGATTTATTGACGAAAGAATGCCTATATTTAGCTATTACTTGTCAATTTCATGGATTTATTAATTTAATGTTAACTCCCATGGACTATGTGGATTTTTATGGTGATCCACAAACCAGTCACAAAGAGTTCTTTTACAGTGAGCCGCTTTATTCTCGCAGTGCCCGGCATGACTGGTTAATCAGTCCGCACCGTCATAAAGGCATACATCAACTTTTTCTGGTGTTAAAAGGTGGTGGAGAAGTTGTGCTTGATGGAAAGACGTTAACAGTGAGTGCGCCGTGCGTGGTGTCGGTGCCAGAGGGGCTTATACACGGTTTTCGCTGGCGGGAAGGCTCAGAAGGCACAGTATTTTCAGTGGCGTCGCCTATTGTCAACGAATTGTGGCTACCTGCCGCGGGCACAGACTTCCTCAACGAAGGTAAAGTAATTGCGGTACCGCCGGGTGATGAAAAAGACGTTGCTGAAGTGGCTTCGCGGCTCGAAACGGAAGATACCAATTGGCACAGCTATCGTGTTGAAATGATCCAGGTGCTGCTAAAGCAGTTGTTTATTTCACTGGCGCGTATTAAGCAATCGCTACCCGAACAGTCTGGTCGCCCATCGAAGCCGGAGCAAAAATTTACGCAGTTCAGACAGCTCATTCAACAGCATGGCGCCAGTCGGCACAATGTTGCATGGTACGCACAGCAAATTGGTGTCACCGCCGCGCATCTTAACCAAATTTGTTTAACTGCCACTAACGCAAATGCGCTGGCACTCATTCATCAGTATTTGTTAACAGAGGCTAAACGCTATCTGGTGTTTGCTGACATGAGTATTGCTACCATTTCCGACCGCCTCGGTTTTAACGAGCCCTCACATTTTTCTCGATTTTTTCGCAAACACGAAAAGTTGTCGCCCAAAGGGTTTCGGGAACAGTCACGCAGCCATGATCGCGAAGGGAAAGCTTGAAGGTGTTTTCACCCTCGCGGACTTAGTGCTGTTGCGAAACTTTATTTAAACCGAGATTGTCGATTCTGCAGCGCATTCAGCGTGCAATACGGAAATAAACATATTTTGCAGTTTGGTGGGTATCCAGTCTTTACGAATAGTGTAACCAATGGCCCGTGGCGGATCTTTTAATTTCATATCACAAATCGCCAGTAGGCCCGCGCGAACATCCACTTCTACTTGTCTGGCTGGGAGCATGGCTACCCGATCGCTCTTCATCAGCAGGCCACGAATGGCGGTGAGAGAATTACATTCAATCACATCATGGGGCACCGGAAGTTTACGCGACACGATAAATTCATCGAAGATAAGCCGTGCTGGGGTTTCTTTTTTCGGCACAATCCACTGAACCTGTTGCCAGTCGCCACTTTCCATTGAGTCTGCATGTAGAATGGGATGGTTGGCGCGAGCGACCAACGACAATCTGTCTTCAAACAGAGGAACCTGTTCCAGAAGCTCTTCCATATCTGGTGGACGCAGCGCACCAATCAGCACATCAATGTCACCATGCAGCAAGGCATGTAGCTGTTCCTCATAGGGGCCATCAACAATACTCACATCGGACTGCGGTACTGCGTCCATGACTTTTAGCACCGTTGCGGGCACAAGTTCTGAAAGCGCCAGTGGCAAGCTGCCGATTTTCAGAGTACCAAAGTGTTTACCGTCGAGGGCCTTTACCTCATCAAAGCCTTGCTGCAACTCAGCAAAATACAGACCTGCCACACGGGCAAGACGGCGGGCTCGCCACGTGGGTTCTGCCCCGGAAGGCGAACGGTTGAACAAGGTAACACTGCACAGCGCTTCTAAATCACGCATGGTTCGATGCAAGGTCGGTTGAGCAATATCAAGTACACGTGCGGCATGGGTATAATTTTGAAGCTCTACCATTTTTATAATGGCTGACAGTTGTCGGGAATTAATACCACGCAAAAAGGTGATACGCGCCGTGCGATCGGTGGTGAATTGCCCGCTGGCATATTGCTCAAGTAGCGCAAAAGCCCTTTCAAAACGCTTGAGAAACACGTCACCCGCTTCACTGACATACATACCGGTGGTGCCCCTTGAGAACAGTCGGAAACCAATCTTATCTTCCAGCTTCTTAATGCTTTGCGTGAGGGCAGACTGGGTAAGGTGAACCTGCCTTGCGGCTTCGGAAAGGTTGGAAAACTTCCGTATTTCAAGGGCGCAGTAAAGATGGCGGATATTCAGTAACAGCACTATGAACTCTGAGCTTTAATTCGATATAGCAAATACTAATGGATTTTTACATCTTTCTAAACGGATTTGTTGGGTTCGCAGGCGCATACTTTTGTCATCAGAACAAAGAAGGTTATGAACATGGCAATTTGTGTGACTGGCTGCCCGCGTCCGGGCGACGAAACTATTGCAAACTATCAGGGGGCCGAAACGGCCACCGTACATGAAGCGCAAGGCCGTAAAGGCTTGTTAGCCGACTATATGCGTCCGATTTATCGTCCCGCTGCTATTGCTGGCCCTGCGGTGACCTGTCAGGTTGCCCCTGGCGATAACTGGATGATCCACGTTGCCGTTGAACAGTGTCAGCCAGGTGATGTGCTGGTAGTTACGCCAACCAGCCCGTGTATCGATGGTTTTTTTGGCGACTTGTTAGCGACCTCGTTAAAAGCCCGTGGCGTGAAAGGCCTGATCATCGACGGCGGCGTGCGCGATACTGCCACCCTGAAAGAAATCGAATTTCCGGTGTGGTCGAAAGCCATTTTTGCTCAAGGCACAGTCAAAGAGACCATCGCTAGTGTAAACGTGCCGGTGGTGTGTGCTGGTGCGCTGATTAATCCCGGCGACATGATTGTAGCTGATGACGACGGTGTGGTTGTGGTTGCTCGCAGCGAAGCCGATGCAGTGCATGAGAAAGTATTAAAGCGTGTTGAAAACGAAGCCTCAAAGCGCGACCGTCTGGCTGCTGGCGAGTTAGGCTTGGATATATACAACATGCGTGGCCGTCTGGCTGAAAAAGGTCTCAAGTACGTGACCTACGAAGAACACAGCAAGGGAGAATAGGGTAGTGCGCGCCATTCCCTGTAGTTTGATGCGCGGCGGTACGTCTAAAGGCCTGTATTTTATGGCCAGCGATTTACCTGCTGACGCTGAAACCCGGAACGCGGTACTACTCGCCGCCATGGGTTCTCCCGATCCCCGTCAAATTGACGGTGTGGGCGGCGCCCATCCGCTCACCAGCAAGGTTGCAGTGGTCAGTCCGTCAACCCGTGACGATGCGGACGTTGACTATTTGTTTCTACAAGTGGTTGTTGATAAAGCCGTGGTGAGCGACGCGCAGAACTGCGGCAATATCCTCGCTGGTGTGGGTCCGTTCGCCATTGAACATGGTCTGGTTGAGGTTGAAGACGGTGTAACCAACGTGCGTATCCACATGGTGAACACCGGTGCGCTGGCAACAGCTCAGGTTGAAGTGCGTGATGGCAAGCCGGTTTACGAAGGTGATACCGCCATCGACGGTGTGCCCGGAACGGCAGCAGCGGTGCTGATCGACTTTGAAAATGTGGCCGGCTCTAGCTGTGGCGCACTGTTTCCCACCGGAAACGTGAAAGACGAATTCGCGGGTGTAGAAGTTACCTGTATTGATAATGGCATGCCAGTGGTGATCCTCGATGCTGCAGCGTTAGGCGTTGCAGGTGATGAGAGCCCGGAAACGCTGGAAGCCAATAGTGCACTGAAAGAAAAAGTTGAAGCGATACGACTGGAAGCAGGCAGGGCAATGAACCTGGGCGACGTTACCAGCAAAACCGTGCCGAAGATGACGCTGGTCTCGGCGGCACAGAATGGCGGGCAGATAAATACCCGTTCCTTTATTCCACACCGGGTTCACGATGCAATTGGTGTACTCGGTTCAGTTAGTGTTGCAACAGCCTGCGTGGTAGACGGTTCCATCGCCTACGGATACTGCAAAGGCTGGGGCAACCTGTCATCCATTCAGGTTGAACATCCCACCGGTCAGTTTACTGTTGCTATGCAAGTTAGCGGTGCTGATTCGCTGGATACGCTCACCGTTGAAAAAGCCGCACTGGTGCGAACTGCCCGGCTGCTAATGCGCGGTGAAGTGATGATCCCTGAAAGCGCGTTTTTATCGCGCTGAACCTGAATTAAAGTAGGTAGGAAGCATTATGATTATTGATTGCCACGGCCATTACACAACGGCACCGGAACCACTTCAGTTGTTCCGCGAAGCGCAGATTGAAGCGTACAAGACCGGTAAAGCGCTACCAGAAGTCCCTCATATCAGCGACGATCAGATCCGGGAGAGTATCGAGAAGAATCAGCTCAGACTATTGAATGAGCGTGGTCTGGACATGACGATTTTCTCCCCACGGGCGTCTGCCATGGCACATCACGTGGGTGATGAGGCTGTATCCAAGCAGTGGACCAGAGCATGTAACGACCTCATCAAGCGCGTGGTGGATCTTTACCCTGAACGGTTCATTGGCGTTTGTCAGTTGCCCCAGTCGCCCGGCGTACCAATTCAAAACTCGGTGGAAGAACTGGAACGCTGTGTGACTGAACTGGGTTTTGTGGGTTGTAACCTCAACCCTGATCCATCAGGCGGACACTGGACATCAAAGCCGCTCACCGACGAAAGCTGGTATCCGTTTTATGAGAAGATGGTAGAGCTGGATGTGCCTGCCATGGTGCACGTCTCCGGTTCCTGTAACGCCAACTTCCACGCCACCGGTGCCCATTATATGAATGCGGATACCACCGCTTTCATGCAATTCCTGCAAGGCAATCTGTTTAAAGACTTTCCTGAGCTACGCTTCGTTATTCCTCACGGCGGTGGTGCGGTGCCTTATCACTGGGGTCGCTATCGTGGACTTGCAGACATGCTTGGGCAGCCGCCATTGCGAGAGCATGTAATGAAGAACGTATATTTTGATACCTGTGTGTATCACCAGCCGGGTATCGACCTGTTGTTCGACGTAATCGACATCGACAACATTCTGTTTGGCTCAGAAATGGTGGGTGCAGTGCGGGGTATTGATCCGG
Source organism: Alteromonas confluentis (assembly GCF_001757105.1). Classification (GTDB taxonomy): domain Bacteria; phylum Pseudomonadota; class Gammaproteobacteria; order Enterobacterales; family Alteromonadaceae; genus Alteromonas; species Alteromonas confluentis. Next base: position 338,898 of record NZ_MDHN01000041.1, on the reverse strand, counting down.
AAACCGGTAATTATTTTGATGATACAAAGCGGTATGTGGATACGCTGGATTTAAGCGAAGCGCACCGCGAGCAGGTTTACTCAGGCAATGCACGACGGGTCTACCCGCGTCTCGACGCTAAACTGAAATCTATGAGTATGTAGTACGTTACTGGGAAGGCAGCCCTTTCTGCTTTCTCCAGTGAGTTTTGCCTCAAAACGCAATAAAAAACGGTTGGTTACTGATGTAACCAACCGTTTTTATTTGCGCTGCTATACAGTGAACTGGATTGGCGGAACGATAATGCTTACCAGCCCGCCGTCAGTCACACGGTGGAATTACATTGTGTAATTAACACCTAAGAACAGAGTTCGACCGCGTGGGCCAACAGGCCATGCTGTTTGCGTTGCGAACGGTTCTTCGTCAGCCAGGTTGTTGATACCACCAAATACTGCCAGACCTTCTTCAAGCTGGTAGCTTACGTTGATATCGTGAATAAGCGTGCTGCCAAAGAAACCACCACCGGCGCCAAACAGTTGTTGATAACCGTTGATACCCAGCGATTCTTCCATTTCATCATAAGCCTGACGGCTCTGATACGTAGTCTGGAAGGCCATGCTCAGGTCGCCGCGGGTCCAGCTCAGTTCGATGTTCCCTACTGTTTCCGGCGTTCGAATTTCTTCGAGATCAACATCAACGTCAGACATATCAAGCGGATTGATGTATCGGTTCAGTTTTTCCTGACGGGTTCCTACTAAACTTACACCGAAGTCGTTGGCGCCAATACTGAAGAGGTAGTTTACAGACACGTCATAACCTTCAGCTTCGATTGAAGCGAAGTTTTGTGAGAAAGTATCCAAGCCGTTAAGACCACCATCAGCACGACGGGTAAACTGGTTACAATAATCAATACCCGGGAAGTTTGCTGAATCGTAACAACCGTTCAGGATATCTGCAGCATCTACTGCTGCGATAGCATCTTCGATTTCCACGCTCCAGTAATCGAGTGTAATGCTGAAACCTTCAAGGTAACTCGGGCGATATACAGTACCAATTGTTACTGTCTCTGCAGTTTCAACATCAAGTTCTGGGTTACCACCGGAAGTACCTGAGAAACGGGCTGTCAGCGGGTTAAGCCAGATGTAGTTACCATCGGCGTCGACGATGTCTTCGGTAGGTACGCCAGCGGCTTCAAGGCCAGCAACACAGTTAGCAACCCGTGATGAGGTACCTGCACCAATGTTGGCTGGATCACAAGGATCTTCGTCCAGATCAACAGTTATAGGAATTTGCGGGTCGTACAGCTCTGAAATATTAGGTGCCCGTACCGCTTCAGAGTAGGTACCACGCAGGTTAAGGTCCTCAATGGGGCTGTAAGAGAAGCCGACTTTCCAGGTGGTTGCATTACCCAGTGTGGAGTAGTCAGCCATACGAATGGCGCCATCGAGGGTAAATTCGTAGGCAAACTCACGATCCATAAAGATTGGCAAGCGCACTTCTACAAATGCATCAATCACGTCATATTCACCTGACGTGTTGAATTGCTGAACATTATCAATGCCGGTAAGGAAGTACAGCCAAGGTGAAACTTCACTAACCTGCTGACCAGCTGTGAATGATGTGCCTTCAGGCAAAATACCGCGGGCAAGTGGGTCCAGTACGCTTTCACTCGACTCTTCACGGTATTCAAGACCCGCTGCATAACCTAATGGGCCATCCAATACGCTTTCCATCACTTCAAACTGACCAACACCGGTAAGACTAACCACGGTTTGCTCAAGAGTGGTTTTGTCGCGCATGCGGGCAGTAATGAAATCTTGTGCTGCCTGACTTGCGGCAAAAGTACCAAAAGGATTCAGCGGAGCACACTGGCCATCGCCAGGCGTGAAGGTGTAGTAGTTGCTGCTTGAATAAGCACCGTTGGCGTAATTATTCTGGGCAACAAAATAGTCGATTTCGTATGCCGCAGTAGGGTCGATGTCGGAACGACAAACAATGTTTCCGTTTGCATCGGTGGTGGCGTCCATTGCCGCAAATACGCGGTCGGTGATTTGTTCAGAGTATTCGTCTTCACGGGTGAAACGACCGTAGTTAACGGCAAATTCTAACGAGTGGTCGTAAGAATAATCCCAGGTGAAACCGCCAACAAAGCGCTGAGTTTCACGGGTGTATGTAGTTTCATCGTCATCCCAGCCGATGGCATCCTGGGTAATCAACAAATAGCCGGTTTCATCCATTACAGGTTGTAATTGTTGCGGGACAAACGGGTTATCTGGCAGGATAGCCAGAGTATCGTAGTATGAATCGTATTCTGCGTAAGACGTGGTATCCGCCTTCACATATTTGGCTTCGAAAAACGCATTCAGTTCATCGTTTATCTGGTAATTACCATTCAGGTTAACAATGACTTTATCGGTATTCGGCATTAACGTGTCGTTGTCGAAGGTCGCTCTTGCACCGTCGCCGCCACTACTGAGCAGACCATTATAAATTGGACCATCGCTGTTAACCCGGATTGTGCCATCCGGATTAGTGATCCAGCAGCCTGCCAGATAGCCAGTTTGACCTCCTAAAGACTCCTGACAGTCAGCAATACCATTGCTGTTAATATCGAGGTAAGTGACATCACGACCATCAAAACCTGGGGCTACAGAGCCTTCGTTTGAGGTGAGCCAGTAACGAACGTCATCAGCTAACTGCAGTTGGGTGTCACCGCCTGGGTTTGGTACAATTCGAGAAATGCCATTATTTCGAGACCATGAACGGTCGCCGTGCAGCAGTTCCTGTTCTTTTTCGTAAGACAAGGTAAGCACAATGTTACCCTTGTCATCGTCGAAGTTCTTACCGAACGCTCCGTCTAACGCATAGGAATCACCGCCCGATTCTTCTGGCAGTGCGCCGGTCGCATTAATTTGAACACCCTCAAAGTCATCTTTCAGGATGAAGTTAACCACACCGGTTACCGCATCGGCACCGTAAATTGCAGAAGCACCACCAGTGGTCACTTCAACACGTTCAACCAGAGCGCGGGGAATGGTACCGATATCAACCGCAGACGTACCACGGAAACCTGCAACGTGACGACGGCCGTTAACCAGAGTCAGGGTTCTTTCATCACCCATACCACGCAGGTTTAGCGCATTTCCGCCGTTAGCGGAGTTCTCTGCTGTTTGCGACGAAATCAGGGCAGGAATGTCGGCCACCACATCAGCCAGGTTAAGCTCACCGGACATTGAGATATCTTTGCTGTTCAGCGACTGAACAGGGACAGAAGAAATCACGTTAGGATCGGTTGGAATGCGAGAACCGGTGATATTCACCACCTCAACGTCTTGCAGGTTTTCTTCGGCTTCCTGAGCGAAGGCATATCCTGAGCTTAACGCCGCAGCAATACATAAAGAGACCGCAGAACGCTTTCTGCCGAGTTGATGTGTGTGTTCTTTCATAGTGGTTTCCTGTGAAACGGATTTTTATTTATGTATGTTTTTGTAATTTTTATGACACGATATGACTAAGTAATGTACTGAGCACACTTCATACCAAGTTTTATGGAGCTGAATGGTGCGGACAGTGAGCACGAAAAGAGCAAAAAAAAGGGGCGATAAACCAATTTGGTGCGACAGTTTGCACTTTTAAGGTGCGCTTACAGCAGTCTGTGTTTTTTTGGGCGGAAATTTATCGTTGAATGGATAACTAATCAAGTTGAATAGATATCTTATTTGGCTGAATAACTATTTTTACGCCATTTTAAGTGAATTCAGGCGCTTTTTTAGATCATCAAGCTCGTTTGCAACCGGCTTCCATCTATCAATACCATCAAAATTGATAGGTTGGCGCACCTGTTCGCTGCTTGCAGTGTGAACGGCTCGCCCGGAATGTTGAAAGTTGAGGCATGATTGCTCAAAGGGCAAACCAATATAGTGCAAAATATGCGTCAACTCGTCTTCCGGTGCTGCCACCAAATTCTCATATTGCACCTTTAGCACTTTTCCAGGCAGTACATCATCCCAATGATGCATTAGCGCCTCATAGGCATTAAACGCATCGGCAATATGGGCAAGGTCATAACTGAAATAAACACCGTGGGGGAAGTACTGTTTATATAGGCTGTATCCACAATCCATGGGATTGCGTCTGACATCGATGATCTTCGCTTGCGGCAGAATTTTATGAATGAGTCCTACCAAACGGTAATTGAAGGGCTGTTTGTCGGTAAAAAACTGACGTTCGCCTGTACGGAATAATCTTCCATTATCGAGATAGGCTTGCCCAAGAGAGGCAAGGTCATCCGATTTGAGCTGGTGCAGCGCGTCCGACAAGTTGCAGCCATATTGCTTCGCTGCCAGCCGTTCTGCCTGGCGTTCAATGGCGGGCAGCGTGGGTTGTTCAATGGTGCCTTCAATTTGGGTGTGACTTGCCAGCATTTGCTCTATTAAGGTAGAGCCGGAGCGGGGCAGGCCCACAATAAATATGGGCACCGGTTGCTGGTGGTCTATTGCTGCCTGTGAGGCGAGCGACTGACGCCGATACGTATGAATGCGATTTTCACACTCTTTTTGTATTGCTAACGGAGTAAACCCTGCCGTGTTCTTCAGTGCATTAGCTTGTTTGTACAGCGCAAACGATTCTGCGGGACGGTTTTCAGCTTCACTTAATTTGGCATACGCAAAGGTGGCCGGGCAACGAATGTGGGCAGGAACGTTACTATTAACCAAGCCGCCCAATTTTGCTTTTTCATCGTTACTGAAATGGTAATTTTTAAAGTCTGCCAGCGCCCACCAGGCGTCAGCATTATTAGCATTGGCATTAATACTGGCTTGTAAACAACGAATACTCTGCTCACGTTTACCCAGAATGCGGTATGCCTGACCGCGAATAACATTGAGTTTGCTAAGCGCTTGGGGATTGCTGGCAAGGTGCTTCTCAGCCTCGTCGCAGCGCGCAAGCAGTGCCGAGTATTGACCATACTTGAGTAGCAAATTAATGAGTATCCATAATGGGTCTGGCCCATTATCGAGCGAGACTAACCTTGTCGCCTCTTTTATTGCATGCTCAAAGCGCCCGGCCTTATCGTAGGAGGTAGACAACAAATGACACAGGGTTGCATTGGCAGGGTGCACCTTAGTTGCGGGTTCCAGGCAGGCAGTGCTTTCATCGGGTTGATTTTGCGTTAACGCGATACTTGCCAGGGTAAAACACGCTTTCGGGTGATTTGCAGTGTGTGAGAGCATTTGTCTGGCTCTCTGCTCTGCCTCAGCAAGCGCTTTGCGTTGCATACATTGCTGTATATGTAGAAAGTCGGGTTGTAGCGGATCTAACTGTTCAGCATGCTGAACAATTTGCACGGCTTCCCTGATATGTCCCACCTCATATAAGCCGCGACTAAATAGCAACCACGCCTCATAAAATTCAGGGAATTGCTTAACGCCTACGTACAGCACCTTCACGGCTTCATCCCACTGTTGCGCAACAATGTAGTGATTAGCCTGGTCTAGCAGTTGTTGTTTAGATGCGTGAGACATGGGTAAAGAAAGACCTGAGTTATGGGTATTGTATTAAGGCCGATGGTGGCATGCAGCGGAAATTTCATCGAAAAGGCTAACAGCAATCATTTATCACTGCAGCAATTATTTATTGCAGAAGCGTGGTTGGCGAGAACCGAACACGCTGAAATGCAGGCAATTTGTGTGGATAGGTAGCGCTTAAAAGGTATTGTCAGCTATACGTGGGTAGTATTAGTGATACCCGGTTTAATGTTTGAAGTCTTCAAATTTTAAGCGTTGTGCATATAGTAACCACTTGTCTTCAGAGGTCTTCCTTATGCAAATTAATACTAATCTTTCTTCAATGGATTATATCCGGGGCTACAAGGAAATGTGCCGCTTTATTGGCAATGCGCCCATTGTATCTGGTGCTTTACTGCTATTAGCTTTTGCGGTTACGGCCATTCCTTTTTCTCTGTTCCCGCTCAAAATGGGTGCCTACGGACTACTGGTTACAATGGTAGTGTGTTGTGTAAGTATTCACTATCGTTTTGGAACACTTACTGGATTGTTCGACGAACTTAAACACCAGCAACGCTTATTCTTGCCTGCCGTTGTGGCGATGACAGCACTGAGTTGGGTGGGTTATGTCGTAGCAACGTCTTTAGCAGCGATGATGCCTTCTGTTGAAGGGCAACAGGCGATGACGTGGGACGGTTTTTCGGTGATGGGAATCGTGGTTGCGGGCGCGGCAATTTGTGTTGCTCAACTGATGCCTTACGTGATTGCCCATTTCTGTAATGGCCTGAACCTTTCCCGTCAGCAGGGGGAGCATATCTGGATGACGTTGATGCTGCGGTGGAAAACCTTTCTGGCCTTCGTGCCCGTCGCCTTGTTTGTGCCGCTGGCGATGCTGATGCAACAGGATCTCAGCGCGTTCATTTTACTGGTCGCGACTGTATATTGCACCTTTCTGATGTTTATCGTGTTTAATGTATCGCCAACGCCCAGAACACAAACTGTCTCTTCTTCTTTGTTTACAGCACAGGGCGCGTAACGCGCCCTTTACTGTTATCGGGCTGATGCCTGTAATTCAGATTCGGTCTGTAAAGCACCGGAAAACGCCCGGTACACCCCAACCAACCGCTGAAAATGCGCGACTTCCACTACCGCAAGTTGATCCCGGCTATCCAGCAATTCCCGTTCACTATCGAGTAATTGCAGGAAATCTGTGGTGCCTGAGCGATAACGGGCCCGGGCAATTTTGGCTGCCCGTTCACTGGCTTCGAACTGACTCTGTGCACTTACCAGCTGTTCCCGCGTAAGGCCATACGTGTCGAAAGACAGTTGCATGTCATTGGCCGCTTCAACAACCGTTTGCTCAAACTGTGAAAGCGCGATGGCCGTATCGGCTTCTGCCATATCAATACGGGTATTCACTGCGGCCAGGTTGAGCGGTAATAGTCGAATTGACGGTGTAACATTCCAGCTCTGACTGGCACTGTTCAGCGCAAGTGACGGCGAGGATAAAAAGCCAAGAAAACCGCTCACCGAAACGTCGGGGTAAAGCTCTGCCGTTGCCACTCCCTGCTGAGCTGTCATGGCAGCCAGGTTTCGTTCGGCAGAGGCCACGTCAGGGCGATATTGCAGGTAATTGATGCTGTCATCGATTTTTACCGGGGTTTGCAGTGCGGGAATACCCGCGCCACCGCCGATGGTCAGTGATTCAGCCGTTTGGCCCAGCAATGCCGCCAGTGTGTTATGCGCGGTTTTCTGCGTTACCCGGATGGCGGGGATCTGCGTTTCTACCTGGCGCATTTGAACTTCAAGCTGGGCTTTTTCAAATTCGGTAGCGCTGCCAGCTTCAATCTGTGCCTGGATCACGTCCATGCTTTGTTGCAGAAAATTGCGGTTCATCTCGGCGTAAAACAGGCGGCGCTGGGCACCGCGGTAGTCGCCATAACTGGCAGCTACCTGGCTAATAATTTGCAATTTCGCGTCTTGCCATAGCATGGTTGCCTGTTGCGCCTGGGCTGAAGCGGCTTCCTGCGCACGCTTCAGGCCACCGGCGAGGTCGGCATTCCAGCTTAACGACAGGCCGTTGGTGTAACTGCGATTAATCACGTTATCGTCGGCGGCAAACAAGGTGGCATTTTCACTCACCTGATAGGATGACGACAGGTCACCGTCGGGCCAACGATTCGCGCCAGCCTGACGAAACGCCGCATTGGCTTTTGCCACATTCGCCGCCGCTTGTTGTAAATCCCGGTTTTGCTTTATTGCGGTAGCGATAAGCACAGACAGGGCGGGATCTTCAAACTCAGTCCACCAGGTTTGTAACGCTGGGGCAGCCACGTAGTCAGCAAGCGCTACGTTGGCAACCTGTTGCGGCTTTTCATAGTCTGGGCCGACCGTGCAGCCCGCCAGGGTGGCAACCGCCACTGCGGTTGCCAGGAAAGTAACAGATCTACGCATTATCCTGTTCTCCTTGTAATGGCTTCTGTGTCGGCGTTTCACGCGTGAGCAGGTAGTAAAACAGTGGGGTAAGCAGCAAGCCGAACAAGGTAACGCCAATCATGCCTGAGAATACGGCAACACCCATGGCCTGACGCATTTCTGCACCCGCACCGGTAGAAAACACGAGCGGTGCCACGCCCATAATGAAAGCGATGGAAGTCATGAGGATGGGGCGAAGACGTAAACGTCCAGCTTCCAGAATGGCATCCATCCGGCTTAATCCTTGTTCCTGCAGTTCTTTGGCAAATTCCACAATCAGGATGGCGTTTTTGGTGGCCAGGCCGACTAATACGATGAGTCCAATTTGCGTGAGAATGTTGTTGTCACCGTGGTACAGCATGACGCCGCTCAGTGCCGACAACAACGTCATCGGTATAATCAACACAATGGCCAGAGGCAAACGCAGACTCTCGTATTGTGCAGCTAACACCATGAATACCAGTACGATGACCAGCGGGAACACCAGCATATTGGCATCACCGGTGAGAATTTGCTGATAGGTCAGCTCTGTCCACTCGTAAGTCATGCCGTTTGGCAGAGTTTCATCGAGAATACGCTCAATAGCTGCCTGCGCTTCACCAGAGCTGTATCCCGGTGCTGCACCGCCGTTAATCTCTGCGGTAGTAAAGCCGTTGTAGTGCATTACCCGGTCTGGCGCAGCGGTGTCGTTAACGCGGATAAACGAGTCCAGCGAGACCATTTCTCCCTGCGCATTACTTACCTTTAGCTGACCAACTTGCTGGGCTGAGGCTCGGAACTGCTGATCGGCCTGCATGTTCACCTGGTAGGTGCGACCAAACAAGTTGAAGTCGTTTACGTAAGTCGAGCTCATGTAGCCCTGTAGCGTGCTGAACAGCGTGTTGAGATCGATGCCTTGTTGCTTGGCTTTTTCACGATCCACATCGATATCGATTTGCGGCACGTTCACCTGATATCCCGAGAATACTCCGGCCAGTTCTGGTGTTGTGGCGGCTTTTTGCATGATCTCCATGGTCACCCGGTTCAGTTCCTCAAAGCCGTAACCGGCACGGTCTTCCAGTTGCAGACGGAACCCACCAATGGTACCCAGACCCATTACCGGTGGTGGCGGGAATATGGCAACGAAGGCATCTTTTAAGGTGCTGTACTTCCCATTCAGCTGTGCCGCAATGGCATTAGCAGAAAGCGACGGATCTTTGCGCTCGTCAAAATCATCCAGCGTGACAAACACAATCCCGCTGTTAGTAGCATTGGTGAAGCCATTGATGCTAAGACCAGGAAACGCAATGGTATTGGCAACACCCGGGTGTTCCAGCGCCATGGCTGACATTTGTTCGATCACCTTATCGGTGCGATCCAGCGAGGCTGCATTGGGCAGTTGTGCAAACGCAATCAGATATTGTTTATCCTGTGCCGGGATATAACCGGTTGGCGTAGATTGAAACTGAACGCCAGTGAGTGCTACCAGTCCTGCATACACCACCAGTACCAGTGCACCAGCCCGGATGATGCGTTTAACCACAAAACCGTAGCCGTCAGAAAGCTTGCTGAAGAACCGGTTAAAGGGCGCAAACAACCAGCGTCCGAACAGGGTGTCGATACCTTTAGACAGCCAGTCTTTAGGGGCGTCATGACCTTTCAACAGCACAGCTGACAGGGCAGGGCTCAAAGTCAGTGAGTTAATCGCTGAGATAAAGGTAGAAATAGTAATAGTGAGCGCGAACTGCTTGTAAAACTGGCCTGTGAGCCCGGTCATAAAAGCGGTTGGAATGAATACCGACGCCAACACCAACGTTGTGGCAACAATGGGGCCGGTCACTTCTTTCATTGCCTTGATGGTGGCTTCCACTGGTGCCAGGCCTTCACTGATATTACGTTCAACGTTTTCCACTACCACGATGGCGTCGTCTACCACGATACCAATCGCCAGTACTAGTCCGAACAGCGACAGGGCGTTAAGCGAGAAGCCCATCACCTGCATAAAAGCAAAGGTACCAATTAACGATACCGGCACGGCAACCAGAGGGATAATAGAGGCGCGCCAGGTTTGTAGAAACAGCACAACCACAATCACCACTAGCACGATGGCTTCAAGCAGGGTTTTTACTACTGCCTGAATGGAGCCGCGAACGAACACAGTAGGGTCGTAGGCGATTTCATAACTCACGCCTTCCGGAAATGTCTGCGACAAATTGTCCATGGTGGCGCGTACATTTTCGGAGATCTGAATGGCGTTAGAGCCTGCCATCTGAAACACGCCCATGCCCACGGCCGGATTGTTATCAATGGTAGAACGCAGGGCGTAGGAATCGGCACCCAGCTCGACCCGTGCTACGTCTTTCAAACGACTGATTTCACCGTTTTCGCCCACTTTGATGATGATGTCTTCAAACTCATCTACTGAAGCGAGACGACCTTTCACATTCATCAAAATGTTGAAATCGGCATTTTTAACAGGCTGCGCACCCAGGCTTCCGGCAACAACTTGCTGATTTTGTTCCTGAATGGCGTTGGAGATATCTACTGGCGTTAAACCAAGCGCGGCAACCCGCGAAGGATCAAGCCACACGCGCATACTGAATTCACCGGCACCGAACTGGCGGACTTGTCCTACGCCACTGATCTTAGCGAGTTCATCACGCACGTTCAGGGTCGCGAAGTTAGACAAATACAGCATGTCATAACGTTCATCCGGCGAGTACAAATGCACTACCAGCGTAAGGTTTGGCGATGACTTCTCAGCCACCACGCCCAGACGTTGTACTTCTTGCGGCAGACGAGGTACCGCACGGTCGACCCGTGCCTGAACCTGAGACTGCGCCAGGTCGGCATTGGTGCCGATGGCGAAAGTGACGGTAAGTGTCATGGTGCCGTCTGCTGTAGATTGCGACGACATGTAGAGCATATTCTCAACGCCGTTGATTTCCTGCTCCAGTGGCGATGCTACTGTGTCAGCAATGATCTGCGGGTTGGCTCCAGGATAGCTGGCGGTAACCACCACCGTGGGCGGTACGACTTCCGGATATTCGGTAATGGGCAATTGCCAGACTGCAATGCCACCGGTGATCACAAACAGCAGTGACAGCACAGTGGCAAAGATAGGCCGGTGGATAAAAAATCGTGAAAACATAGGTGTGCTTGTTCCTGTTATTATTCTACAACTACGCCATTAACCGACACATTCAGTGCCAGGCTTTCTGGTTCAAGTTGCTGCTGACTGGTGCGAATGGCGGCCAGGGTGGATTCATCGGCCATATCTACGGTTGCCGGGGTGATTTGCATGCCGGGCATAACACGTTGCAGACCATTAACGATAATGCTCTCGCCTTCGCTCAAGCCGTTTTCCACAATGCGTAAATCACCCAGCGATTCGCCAAGGTCGATTTTCCGGTAGGTCACGGTGTTGTTGCTGTCGACAACCAGCACGAATTTATTGTTAAGGTCTGTACCGATGGCTTTTTCATCAATCAGAATGCCATCGTGAACATCACTGCCAGCAAGGCGGATTTTTGAGTACATGCCCGGCATCAGCGAGCCATCTTCGTTACGGAAAGTGGCACGAATACGAATGGAACCGGTTTGTGCATCGATGCGGTTATCAACGAACTCAATCGCTCCGTGATAACGAAAATCGTCGTCACCAGATAGACCCATCGATACGGTTTGCGCTGCCGTTTTCGGGTTGTTGATCAGACCATTGCGGGCGTATTGCAAATAGGTTTGCTCATCCACGCTGAACCAGGCATACATCTTTTCTGTGGACACAATGCGGGTGAGTTCACTGCTACCCGCAGACACGTAGTTACCTTTAGTGATGGTGGCGTTTGACACCCGTCCGCTCACGGGGGCAACCACTTCGGTGTAGGATAACGACAACTCCGCCTGTTTCAATTCAGCGCGAATCGCTGCTGTCTGTGCTTTTGCTTCAAGCCATTCTGCCCGGCGATTATCCAGCGCTTCCTGCGAAATAGCATTTTTACTCACCAACGACTCACCCCGTTGAAATAAGGATTCAGTGAGGTTCATATGGCTTTCAGCGCTATCCAGCTGTGCTTGTAGTCGCTCCACATCCACTTCAAAAGGGCGAGGGTCAATTTTAACCAGTACGTCACCCGCTTTTACCAGCGCACCTTCTTCAAACAGGATTTGTTCAACGTAACCTGAAATGCGAGGGATCAGGGTAACGGATTCTGGTGCTTGCAAACGACCGCTGAACTCATCCCATTCACTGAGGCGCATTGAAACAACATTGGCCACATTCACTTCCGGGGCTGTGGCTGCCTGCATAGCGGGATCTTTGGCTTCACTGCAACCGCCAAGTACCGCGCTGGCCAAAATTGCACTTGTAACGAGTGTGGGGGTGATAAATCTGGACATGGGTTACTCCCTTAAATTTTGAGAAAACGATCCCGCCCCGTTTTCACTGATAAATAAAACAGGCTGATCGCAGAAATTTGATGGAAGCTATTTTAGTGTTTCTAAACAGTTTGTTTAATACACGATACTTGTTGATGATTGCACGATTCTGTTTAACTTGTAGGATTGTGCAATGATTGAAAAGAATTGTACAAGTGACGTTAAAAATGGCTTAAAACGGTTGTCTTGGTATTATTTTTATCTAAATCAATGTGTTGCGTTTTAATTTTAAGCGTAGTTAACAATTTTTACTTTATGGAAAACTTTAGGTCAGCAAATTGTTTGATTGCATAATTCTTTAATATTGCGCTATCTTATCATCATATTGACGCATGAACGCAATACCGGAACCGCCAAAATGAATGAAAAAATCCAACTTTATCAGCAAGAGCTTATCGATATTACATCGCGAATTAACGATGGCGATGGTGTCAGGCAAACTAACGTTCCGGGGTTAAAAACCGTACGCTCCTGCAATACAAGTTGCACGCACCCCACTATTTACGAGCCCATGTTCTGCCTGTTATTGCAGGGTGGAAAAAAGCTACGAATGGGTGAAAAAGAAATCAACTTTAAAGAGATGTCTTATCTTATGGTGCCGGTAATGTTGCCGGTTATCGGCGAAATAGTGAATGCCTGTAACGAGAAACCCTATGTGGGTGTAAGCATCGATTTGGATATGCGCATTTTGTCCGAATTGGTGAGCGATATCGGCGAAGGCTTTTATGCAAACGGGCCGAATGGCTGTTGCATGAATAATTACGACGTGGATGAAGGCATTCTTTCAGTATTTCAACGGCTGCTACAGTTACATGAAACCCCTAAAGACATCCCGGTGCTGCTGCCCATGTTGAAACGGGAGTTGATGTACCGCGTGCTGAATGGCCCTGGCGGCGTGCAGTTGCGCCAGTTTTTGATGCACGACAGCAACGCGAGCAGAATGAGCAAGGTGATTGAAATGATCCGCGACAATTTTGATGAGCCTTTGAAAGTTAAGCATTTGGCAAACGCGGTAAACATGAGCGAATCAGCGCTTTATAACAGCTTTAAGTCGGTCACCAGTATGTCGCCGCTGCAATATCAAAAGCAGTTACGCTTAAACGAAGCGCGACGAATTATGATCCACGAAGGGCTGGAAGCAGCCACGGCAGGCTACAAAGTGGGTTACGGCAGCCCGTCTCAGTTTAGCCGGGAGTACAGCCGACTATTTGGTGCGCCGCCAGCGGCGGATATTAACCGCGTGCGCAATAGTGTCGGTGCCTGAGTCACGGGAAAAAGTGAGTTAAACGCGTAAGCGGTTTATTAAAAAGAGCATGGTACAATCCATGCTCTTTTCATTTGTAATGCTTCACCATTATGCTTTACCACTTGCTGGGATTACTCAGTTCTGCCATTTTCATTTTCACCTGGGTGGGCTTGCTTGCGCAAATCCGGCGCATCAGTCAACAACAATTAAAGGTAGAAGAGGATAACCACAGTCTGTCGCTGAACCAGTTTGGCTCCAGTTTCTTCGCCTTTTACGCCATGTTCATTTTTGGCATTGGGGTTGAGCCGTTTAATCATTATCTAGTGTGGACACGCTGTGGCGCATGTTTGCTGACATTGGTCATTCTTGTGCGCATATGGCGATTAAGGCGCACGAGCTCAGCCGCTGGGGTGTCGTTGTTGGCGGCAGCGGCGCTGGTGGGCGGATTCATTTCTATGGGGTTCCGGCCGTTTCCAGCCTTGGCGCAACTCGGGGCCAACACGCTGATGTTGCTGGTAACGGTGATCCTCATTCAAGGTACGCTGCATCAGTGGTTGTTGTTGCGTCGTCGTCAGCACATAGGTTCACTGTCATTCGGATTGTTTTACGGTATCTTAGCGAAAGATATCAGTACGTTATTGTTTGGATTGACCATGCCTTTTGCGCAAGCATGGCCGTTACTTGTACTTAATGGGGCAAGCGTGATTACCCGCGGTGCTGTGCTGTTGCAGATGAAGCATTTACAAAGTAAACAAAGCATAAGTGCTACACCTCTCAAATAAAAATAATTATCATTTGCAAATGTGCTCATGCCGGCGTATTGTAGTTCAGGACCCATCCAAAACGTAAATCGTGTAGTTCTCTGCCCAGTTGGGCAGAGTTTTTTTGGTTAAATCACGTAGATCATTAGATACTGGGAGGCAATGAAATGGAATCGATATTGTTTTTGCTGTTATCTGCAGGTACTGCGCTGGCCTTTGGTGGACTAGTAAAGTTACTGGCCAATTCAGAGAATCATTAGCACGTTATCGTTAGCAGGAAAGCTACAGTTAGGCTATAAACGCCTGCCAACTTGCTAGCAGGTGCTTAAGTTCCACTAAGCCACAGCCCGCGACCGGACCATCAGGTTGTTCATCTTCAAATTGGCTGTCGGCAATGTCATTGTTATTGAGAAACAAATCGACTTCTTCATCGGCAATAGTAAGGTGATAAATTTTGCCAACAAATTCGTAGTCGGGGATTTGTCTTCCTAATAAACGGTCGAGATTATGCAGTAATGACGTGATCAGCGCTTTGTCGCTGCCAATGTCATGACTTAGCCAATCGCCAAAATATTCACTTTCCATGTCGCATCGCGCAAGAGGTTGCCCGGTGACATCGGTTAGAAACTCAAAATCCATACTTCTTTCACTACTGTTTTTTATTGAATTAAAACACGGTGCCATTGGCATCCATTTCGGTGAGATACACCCGGACATCAAATTCAATCTGATGGTAGTCGGGCAGCATGTGCTGACATAGCTTATAGAACGCTTTGTTGTGATCTTTTTCTTTTAAGTGCGCCAGCTCGTGAACCACTATCATATTTAAAAATGGTTCTGGGGTGCGTTTAAAAAGATCACTGACACGCAATTCATTTTTACTTTTTAATTTTCCGCCCTGAACGCGAGACACATATGAGTGTAGGCCGAGGGCGTGGTTTACCACATGAATTTTACTGTCGTATATCACCTTACTTAACGGCTGGGTTTTCTTCATGTAGTGATTCTTAATCTCCAGCGCGTACTCCCGTAAATCCTTGTCATTGTTGATGTTATGCACACTGGAATAGCGGGAACGCAGCCAGTCGCCCAACTGATTTTTGTTTATCAGTTGTTGAATCTGATCTTGTAAATGCTGCGGATAGTGGGAAAGGTAAGTCAACGACTGCGACATATCTGACGGTTTCTCTGTAACGCTTGAACGCAGTAATTATACCTTACCTTCATCATAACCTTCGTACTTTATCGACAGTATAAAATAATATCCGTGAATGGATTGCGAACTGCCGATTTACATTATTGTAGGTTGATATTCACTCTGTTTATCATACTGAAAAAACACATAATTTAACTTTTCTGGTCGGATCTTATGGTATCAAATTGAGTTATATCACACATAAAAATCAATACTATTCAGATGCTATTTTTCGGGGTAGTGTGGCGCGGTTTTAAGATTGTAAATAGGAATTAGACCGTTGTTTATGGTGCGCTTAAACACCTTCACTAGAAAGGTGAGCAAGACAGATGCACGATTCGCTTTGTGTAGGGCAGTCAAAGCATGTTGACGTTATTTGCCTCTCACAGCCCATGCTCTATGGTGGTTACCGTCGCGCTTGAAAAAGCGAGGGTAGAGTACAAGTTAAATAGAATTGATATTGATAAATTAGAGCATGAAAGCCCAGAGTATTTAAAAGTTAATCCTAAGGGAAGAGTGCCGTCTCTGCTTACGCCTGATGGTACCATTACCGAGGCGTTAGGCATTATCTTCTACCTGCATAAGAAATATCCTGTGGCGCAGATCTTACCCCGGTCGTTAACGTTCATCGAGTCGACCTGCTTCCTCTCCTGGATAACCAGCCACATTCAGCCCCACTGCATGCAGTATTGTAACTATGCCAGTGGGCTTTCCTTCGATGCGCTGGTATTAAAAAATCAGGCTGAAGAACAATTGAAATCGGCTTTTGAGGTTATTCAGAAGCGCCTGAAAAACTCCATGTTCTGGTGCGAAGAAGACTGGAGCGTGCTCGATGTTTATTTGTACTGCATGGTGAGACATCTAAAAGAAGCTGGGTTCGATTTTTCTGCGTTCGGCAGAATCACCGAACATTATGAGAGGTTGACGCGCATTCCGGTAATTTACCGTGCGCAATCAAAAGACAGTCTGTATTAGCGATAGGTAAAGTGACTCGCGTGATCAATGAATGCCTGGGCAAAAGGACTCATTTGTCGCTCAGCCAGCCATAGCAGGCCAACCTTTCGGTTGGCAGTTACATTGGCGATATTGATCGCGCGCAGTAAGCCGTGCTCCAGTTCTGTTTTCACTAATTCCGTGGGCAATAACGCAATGTAATCGGTATTGATGAGTATCTGTTTAGTGGCGAGCACCGAATCTGTTACCACAATATTTTTCGGAAGGCTGGTATAATGCCCCAAAAACAGTGCATTCAATTGATGTCTGAAACCGCCTACCTTATCTGGCATTAACCAACGCATGGTACTCAGTGATTCAAGCTTAACCTCATTGGGCAAATGGCTGTTGGCCTGGCCGACAACCAGTGAGAAGGCGTCTGAATATAAGGTTTCCTCACAAAACTCTTCCGGCGGACTGGCCATGCCAGTCGTCAGAATGGCGATATCTAATTTATAGGTTCTTAGCAGGTGGTGTGCATTGTCTTCGTCGCATTCTGTCAGCTGCAAATTGAACGTGGGGTACATTTCGCAAAAGCTGCTCATTACCTGGCCCATCACGGATGAAAGCGCTCCTGGCGTACCGCCAATATGGAGGGGGCCATTGACCTGTTCTGCGAGTAATCTTATTTCGTGTTGTGCAGTTTGCAGTAAGTTTTCCACGCTCATGGCTTTCAACTTCAGGGCTTTACCTGCAGAAGTTAACATCATGCCTTTTGACGAGCGTTGAAACAGCTTTACCTCTAATACCCGCTCCAATTGGTTCATGGCCATAGAGATAGAAGGTTGAGAAACATGTTCAGCTTTGGCGGCGCCGCTTATCGTTCCTTCGCGGCAGACGGCCAAAAACTGCCTGAGCATGCGAGGGTCGAGTCGCATTCTGCCTCCTTAATTAGTTTTTCTTAAATTATTATTAATTTTGTATGCAAACTTACGAAAAATGGTTTTTCACGACAATCAAATAAATATAAAACTTCTTCAAATGTTGATATTTGAACATTCTAAGGCTGGAAATAATGCTTTTTTTGTATTGACTGAGTTTCCTTTGTTCTAAAAATTTCGACTTTCTCTAAGTCAATAAACAGAAAAATCAATTTTTTGAAGAAGTTATGCGCATAAACTGGTATTTATGTAAAAAACGCGAACTGGATAAAGGAGTAACCGGGTTTGCTGCGCTTTTTTTCTTATTATTTGCTCATCGGGCTGGTAACCGCCTCGGTTACCCTTGGGTTTCATCTCTACTATCGTAAAACACTAGAACGGCCATATTCCAAAAAGGCGTTGGCAATCTTCTTTCCTTTCGAATTGCTGTTCTGGCCACTATTCTTTATTGCAGCGTTAAGTCGGGGTTCTTTTAAACCGGTTCTCGAACAATCGAAGTCTTTTAGACTGCCAAAACCCATGCCTATCGACCCTGAAGAAGAGAGAAGAAGAATCGCTTTTCGTCAGGGTGTTTACAAAAATCCGCCTTTCTGCGGTAAATATATTTATGAATATGGCAGTGGGTTCAGAGGGTTCGATAAAGACGACAGTGGAATCTTTATTTTCGAAGCCAAGGATGTGGCGGCGTTTTTGGCTGAAGGGCGTCATGGTTCGCCTTATGAAATTGAGAATAGCGAGACACTAACCATTAATTTGCGGGAAGACGATCCTGATGAAGTAAGCGATACGCAGCTTATCCAGCGCTGGGCCGAGTGTGCCGACAGTAGTATGGAGTTTTACAGCGAAATCGCCGGTTGTCGCGGAGAATTTCGCTATATCATCAGAAATATGGTGGCGGCAGGGATTGGCCAAAGTTACTGCGTAACCTGTAACAAGCATTATCCAAATAGCGCGATGAGTGTGACCCATCCGCCGCTAGAAAATGGGCGGGGCTGGATCATCGATTTCATTCAATGTCCAAAAGAGCACACCCTGATGGACATTGAGATAATGCATTTTTTCTAGGTTTTCTGTAGGCCTGAATTACTCTTTTTCTATCGAATTACCGCCCGTTACTGCAATGCGCATAGCGGTTTCTACATCAATATCCAGTGGTGTGATTTTGTCCCGGGAAAGGTAGAGCGTATAACCGCCAATCTGGTAACTCATGGGCAGATAAACAGCGACTTTATCTTCCCCGGGAAAGAGCTTGTTGGCCACTTTGTCGTTGGTCATGAACCCAATAAGCTTAATGCCGTTGTCCATATCTACGGCCACGGCTTTTTTAGTCTCCTCGCCCTTTTTCACTTCAAACAGCTCTACCGCATCTTTTACCGCGCCAAACAGGGTTTTTATAACCGGCAGACGGGCAAAAATACGCTCACCTAGCGAAATCACCCAGTTAAACAGATAAGCATTAATCAGAATACCGATAACAGAAAGGGCGATGATGACGGTAACCACGCCTAATCCGGGAAAATAATATTCGGCCGGGATAAAGGGCGAGAGTAGGGCTTCGGTGGTGCTTACCAGCCACACCAGAAAATAAATGGTTATGGCGAAGGGTAGAATGGTGACTAAGCCCTTTACGGGCAACAACAGCAATTTGTTAAACATGGTAAACCTGAAAGGAAGCGAGTGTGGCATTGTAGACCACTCTGTAAGTACTTCTCCAGAGAAAGCTAGTGCAGCGTTGAAGCAATACAGTGAAAGCTGCTGTCATACCATCGGCAACCTGTCATGATAAGATGATTAAGAATCTGCCACGCCTAAAAAGGATATTCATCGTGATCACCCAAGAACAAATTCATCAGCTAGCGGAAATCTGTTTGCAAGCGGCAGAAGTGGAAATCATGCCGCGATTCAGACAATTACAAAGCGGACAAATTGAAGAGAAGCTCAATCATCACGATTTAGTAACGGTGGCAGATAAAGCGGCTGAGGACTTCATACTCTCCAGGTTAGTGGCGTTGTACCCCGATGCATTGTTGATTGGTGAGGAAAGTGTGTACGACGATCCTGCATCGCTGGATAAGTTCGCTGAAGCAGAGCTTTCTTTCGTGCTTGACCCCATCGATGGCACCTGGCACTACGCGAATGGGTCAGTAAATTTTGGTGTTATGCTTGCCATCGCTACGCGAGGAACAGTGATTGGCGGCATTATTCTGGAGCCTGTGACAGGCGATTACCTGTGGGCGATAAAAGGGCAGGGTGCTTTTCAGCGCATTAATGGTGTTGACCAACCATTAACCGCGGGTCGTCATAACGCACTGTCACTTACCGATACCATGTGTTGCTATTCCTTTGGCGTGACTAAAGATGCCGAGCGTCAGCAAGCTATTGAAGTGGCCAACAAAATGGGCCGAATCATGGATTACCGCTGTGCCGCTGCCGAATACCGCTTGCTGAATACCGGTGCGGTGTCGTTTGTGATTTTCCAGAATAAGTTGAATATTTGGGATCATGGTGCGGGTTTGCTAATTACTCAGGAGGCTGGGGCTGTGGCACGAATGATTGATGGAAGCGAATATTCACCTCAGATCACCGGTAAATTGCTGGTGGCTGAAAGCGAAACGCGCTGGCAGGAAGTGGCTGCCCTATTTGTTAAATAACGACATGTTGAATAACGACTTGTCGAATAACGATAAATTCAGCTTTCAGTTTTTTTTAAATGCGATGAGAAATCATTAGCACCGTTTCGTGTAAATACTTCTTTTTATTTTGACCTGGAATCGTGAATTCGCGGCGGCTGTTTGTTGTGATGCTGCGCGTTCTCATGATAATACATTACAACGTAGTGGTGAGTGAGGCTGTACACCTGATGATGGAACATTAGGAGTGATCGTGAAAAGCAACAACGATAGCACCAGTAATAAGCGTGACGGTAATCCTAGCGCTAGCAATCCCAGCAACGATAACAAAAGTACCGATAATAAAAGCGCCGACACCTCAGTGCCAGATGCTTCTGCTAGTCGGGAACGCGGCGTTATTGCGTCGCAGATAAAGCTCAATCAGGCCATGGCCCAAGCAGGAATTCGATCTAAAACCGAACTTGCACGCAAAATTCAGGAAATCGAGGGGTTAGATAAAATCCCGCGTTCGCTGGTAAGCAGGGTATTTAGTCAGCCAGTCGATTTGAAAAGTCTGGAACGGGTGGCAAACGCTCTGTCATGCCCCACGTGGTCGTTATATTCAAATGCAGACGACGTAACAGCTACTTCAGCTTCTCCCTCACCACTAGCAACCACTTCAGATGCACTTGATTCTCCAGTCACGGCGTCCGATCCGCAATCCGAATCAGTACAGCAGCATCCGGGTCGATGGAAGTGGTTAGTGGCTTCTGTTGCTGTGGTGATTGCCGTTGCTTTTGGCATCGTGAATCAGGTGCCGGAAGATATTGCACCACAAAAATCAGACATTGTGTCTTCAGAGCAGGGGCTTTTTCACCGCAATGTGGTTGCTGTGATGCCGATAGAGGGCGACGACGGACAGCTCACCTACACACAAATGTTGGAAGAGGCCGTAGCCAGTGTGAGTACATTTGTGCCGGGCTCTGGCTTTCGCTATGGGGCTGCGCTAAGTCCACCCTCGATTATTTCAGATGAGAAGGCGGAACTGGTTGTTACCGGTGAACTGCTCAAAATAGGCAAGCATGTCTTACTGCGGCTGTCGCTCTATGATGAAGAGGGGATGTCACATTTCTGGTCTGGTCATTTTATCGCGTCGGCGTCGTCAACCTATGTCCGTGAATCCATCTCTTCGGCCATTGAACATGCCGACAAGGGCGAGGCAACACCGGATACGCCAGACTGGGAAAACTATAAACGCTATGTCGATGGGTTAACCCTGTTAGAGGGCGAACGTAACGAAGCCGTGTTGCTTAAATTATCTGATGTCCTACACCGGGTAATACGTCAAAGCCCGGACTTTGCTGATGCCCACGGCACCCTGTGTAATGTTCTGGTGCAACAACACATCTTCAGTGGCGAGAAGAGTTATCTTGCAGAGGCTGAGTCTGAGTGCGAGCGAGCTCGCGCGTTAAATGCAGATTCGCCAACGGTGCTTTTGGCCAGTTCAGCGCTTGCCCGCAAGGCGGGAGACGCGAATTTGGCTGCACAATACTTGCAACAGTTGTTTGCCCGCGACCCAGACAATACAGCGGCGTTGCAATTGTTTGCTGAAGTTGAGGTACAGCGCTTTCGTCAGTCGGGAGAAGAGCAATATATCAAGTCTGCAGAGCAGGCGTTAATCAAAGCGATTGCGCTTGAACCAGAGCAATGGAAACTGCCTTTCACGCTAGCGAGGGTTTACTTTTTTACCGGTCAGGTGGAGAAAGCGATTTCCTGGTCTCAGGAAGCGGTGCAGGATTGGGAGGGATTAGAAACGCTTACGAATCTTGGCACTTATCAGTTTTGTCACGGCGATTTAGCCGATGCTCGCAACACCTATCAACACGCACTGCTCGTTTCTCCAGAACATCCGGTCATCACGTCAAACCTTGCGACGCTGTATTATTATCTTGAGCAGTACGACGATGCACTGAGCGTGTACCAGAAACTGGAAAGTGAGGAGTCTAATCAAACTGAGCTGTTCCAGTATTGGGTTAATTTGGCTGATACCTATTATCACCTGGGGCAAATTGATGACGCGCGGGCGTTGTATCTTAAGAGTCTGGACTATCTCGATGCGATTTTAACCAAAGGCGAGGCCAGCGACATGCAAAAGGCCGTGCGTATTAGTGTGTATGTTCGATTGATGAAAATTGATAAAGCGCTGGCATCGGAAGCGCTGCTCGACACTTTGAAAAAAGAGGCCCTAGCCCTTGAAGAAAACAAGGACATGCTGACACGATTTCACCTGAGTCTGAGTTGGTTGTATATGGGGGATAAAGAGCGGGCAATCCGCCTCAAAAAATCCATAGAGGGGAGTTGCCCGGGATTTGTTGCGTCGCCAGACTTTACGATTTAAACAGGCGTTTTCGCAGTGGTAATAAGAGCAGACTGAACAGCATCAGGCCTGCCGCTGGTGGCGCAGGAACCGGTGTTGGTGGCACTTGCACGCTCATTACATTGATATCTGCGATAAAGCTGTCGGCCAGGCTCAGTGGAGAACCAAAATCGTCAGATAGCAGCACATCGGTAAACATCATTTGCCCTAATCCTGCACTTACCGCAGAAAATGTCAGTGAAGCGATTTGGAAAGCGGATGGTTGGCCGCTGAGATCCCAATCCAGACTGACTGCTGAAAGTGTTACCTCTCCATAGGAATCTACGCTGTCATAAATGAACGTGCCAACGCTGTCGAGGGAGAAATCGACGCTGACAAGATCGGTGACGGGTTCATCGAAGGTAAACGTCACATCGAAGCCACCCACATTTTCGGGATCTAACCCAGAAATCCAAACTGGGATCTCTAAGCTGTCGCCCTCATAAGCGCTATAAAGATAATCCTGTTCCAGCTCACCAAAAGATAACACCGGCGCAGCACTCGCTGTTGCAGAACCGAGCATTAACATAACCGAAGATAAAATACATAAGTGTTTCATAGTCAATCCTTGTCTGATATTCGGGGCTCAGGTGAGCCCCGTTAAAACATTATTGTGGTTGTTGAACAGCACAGTTCGTATAGGTGCACTGTAATACGCAGCCCCTTGCATCCAGTACGTTGATCACACCATCACCATTGAAATCAGCAGGGTCGTCAGGCCCCGTCGCTGGCGAATAACGGCTGGCGAAGATAGCCATGATGTCGGTGTTATCGACTACATTATCACCGTTTACGTCACAACGCAGAGGTTCTTCTTCGGCTTCTATGCTGATGACAATTTCGTCAATATCACTGGCCACACTGTCACTCACTGTGAGACTTAACACGTAGTCTCCCGGCAGCATTGCAAAGAAGCCAGAAACTGCAGCGGTGGGTGTAGATAAGGCAACATTACTGCCTGAAGGTTGACTCACGACCTGCCATAGATACGTGAGCGGCGATGGCCCGTTATCCGGATCGTAACTGGCTGAACCATCTAACGTGATAGTGCTTTGTACTTCCTGCGTTTGATCTTCCCCCGCTATCGCAATGGGGGATTCATTCGCTTCAACGGAAATCGTCACATTGTCAGCTGAAACTGTTTCACCGCTTTCCAGCATGAGTCTAAGAACAAATGCGCCGTCGGTATCAGGCATGAATGACGCTTCACTTGTGTTGCGGTTGGCAATGTCGTCATTATCCAGCACGCTGCCGCCTGGCACCGAGACGAACTGCCAGGAGAACGCAACATCAGTACACGCATCCGTGAACGATGAGTTCGAGCCATCCAGCGATACCACATCGCCCAAATCCACCGTCACGTTAGCGCCCGCTTCGGCATTGAGGGAGCACACTGGCAACGCACCAATGTACGTGGTTGCTGATATACTGTTGCTAAGTTCGCCATCACTGACGGTAAGCCATACAGTGAAGTTACCGTCTACGTCTGGGACAAAGCTCGCCGTATCAGTAGTGCTGTCGGCAATGTCTGCGTTGGTTAAACCGCTATCCACCGGAATGCTGCCAAAGTACCATTCATAGCTGAGCGGGGATGGGCCGTTATCCGGATCGTAACTGTCAGTACCGTAAAGCATCACGGTATCACCCACCAATGCTTCCAGAGGCACGGAAGAAAGTGCAACCGGAGCCACATTTTCATCAATTACGGTTATGGTTACCGTATCTGCAGTGCTATTGGCTTCGCCATCGTTCACAACCAGTGCCACCACATATACCCCTTGGATATCGGCCTCGAAGCTAGTGAGAACCGCTGCTGGCTCATCGATGTCAGCCGAACTACCTGCAGGCACGTCAACGAAGCTCCAACTGTATGTCAGCGTATCACCTTCCGAATCGTAGGAATCGCTACCATCAAGGCTTACCACACCACCGGTGGCCATTTCGCGGTCTTCTCCGGCAATGGCTACTGGAGCCCGGTTCATCACGGTTACCGTTACTTCAGCGATGTCGGTGAACAAACCATCGTCAACCGTTAACGAGAAGACATATTCACCGCTGACGTCGGGAACGATTGTCGCTGAATCCGATGTCACATCATCAAGTGCGCCGGGGTCTAGTTCGCTACCCACGGGCAGTGACACTATGGTCCAGTCGTAGGTTAACGGTAGCGGCGCGGCATCAGGATCGGTCGAACCTGAGCCATCCAGGGTGATGGTTTCGAAGCGATAGACACTGCCTGGCGTATAGATTGACGCAGACGGTGGTACCGGTTCAGGCTCGCCGGGTTCAAGGTTGAAGCCGATGCGGTAGGGGCCGGTTTGTTCATATGACGATGAGCCAGAAATGTCTGCATCCTGGACAACTAAAGTGTAAGTTCCAGTCTTGAGTAGCGGGTATTCGTTTAGTAAGGCAATGTCGTGATCAATAAATCTGGTCAGGAAGAGTCCGTCAGGGTCGTAAAGTTGTCCAAACGGCGCGAATGGGCCTAAGTCTATGTCGAATATTTCGATGCTGATAGTGTCGCCATTGGCTGCGTCAAAGTGCCATGTATCGAGATCGCCGAAATCAGTGACTTGCTCGACATATCCATCACTTACGAGCGCACCATGTTCGCTTACAGGAGGTTTAACATAGTAGATACGGTAGGTGCCAGTTTGATGATGACCACCCGAGCCGGAAATATCCGCGTCCTGAACCACCACGGTGTAATTGCCTGATTCGGGGAGCTCTAGACGGTTAAAGCGTGCGACCCCGTGGGCATAAGTACTTTGTAGAAATGCACCAGAAGGAGTATAGATACGAACCAGCGGCGCCAGCCCTGCTAAGTCTTCATCAGTAATCTGTATGGAAATAATGTCGCCTGCATCTCCATCAAATTGCCAAGTATCGATATCGCCTAATTCGATGGTTTCCTCAACGTAACCACCATTTATTAGGGAGCCATGCTCATTGACTGGCGGCTTAACAAAGTAGATCCGATAGTCACCGGTTTGGTGATGACCACTGGAGCCCGAAATGTTTGCGTCCTGCATGACCACGGTGTAGCTGCCAGATTCGGGAAGTTCTAAACGGTCGAACCGAGCAACATTGTGATCATAGGTGCTCTGCAGAAATGCGCCTGAAGGGGTATAAATCCGAACTAGCGGTGCCAGCCCTGCTAAGTCTTCATCAGTAATCTGCATGGAGATAATGTCGCCGGCGTCACCATCAAACTGCCAGGTATCAATATCACCTAATTCGATGGTTTCCTCCACATAGCC
>NZ_MDHN01000041.1:0-313084 GCF_001757105.1 Alteromonas confluentis | reverse complement strand
GAAATGTTTGCGTCCTGCATGACCACGGTGTAGCTGCCAGATTCAGGAAGTTCTAGACGGTCGAACCGAGCAACATTGTGATCGAAGGCGCTTTGCAGAAATGCACCTGAAGGGGTATAGATCCGAACCAGCGGTGCCAGCCCTGCTAAGTCTTCATCAGTAATCTGCATGGAAATAATGTCGCCTGCGTCACCATCAAACTGCCAGGTATCAATATCACCTAATTCGATGGTTTCCTCCACATAGCCGCCATTAATCAGGGAGCCATGTTCATTGACTGGCGGCTTAACGAAGTAGATGCGATAGTCACCGGTCTGGTAATGACCACTGGAACCGGAAATGTTTGCATCTTGCATGACCACGGTATAGCTGCCAGATTCGGGGAGTTCGAGACGGTCGAATCGAGCAACATTATGATCGTAGGCACTCTGTAAAAATGCACCTGAAGGCGTATAAATTCGAACCAGCGGCGCCAGCCCTGCTAAGTCTTCATCAGTAATCTGCATGGAAATAATGTCGCCTGCGTCACCATCAAACTGCCAGGTATCGATATCACCTAATTCGATGGTTTCCTCTACATAACCGCCGTTAATCAGAAAGCCATGTTCATTGATTGGCGGCTTGACGAAGTAGATGCGATAGTTCCCGGTTTGATGGTAGCCACTCGAACCTGATATATCTGCATCTTGCACGACCACGGTGTAGCTGCCTGATTCGGGGAGTTCGAGACGGTCGAAGCGGGCAACATTGTGATCGAAGGCGCTCTGCAGAAATGCGCCAGAAGGGGTATAGATCCTAACCAGCGGAGCTAGCCCTGCTAAATCTTCATCAGTAATCTGCATGGAAATAATATCGCCTGTATCACCATCAAATTGCCAACTATCGATGTCACCCAATTCGATGGTTTCTTCTACGTAGCTGCCGTTAAGTAAAGCGCCATGCTCGCTAACAGGTGGTTTTACGAAATAGATGCGATAAGCGCCTGTGTCATCATCGCCGCTGGAACCACTAATATCTGCGTCCTGGGCAGTCACGGTATAACTGCCAGACTCAGGGAGTTCCAACCGATCAATACGCGGCACGTTGTGAGCATAGGCACTACTGAGAAGTGTGCCTGATGGTGAATAAACACGAAGTAGAGGCGCAAATTCGACTTGGTTTTCATCAGTCATCTGGAGCGATACAATATCCCCCGCATCACCCTCAAACGTCCAAGTATCAACTTCTTGGGCAACCGCAATTTCGCCCTCAACGTAGCCCCCATTATTGAGTTCATTAGCGGTAGCGGGGAAGGTGATAGCTGAGACCGCGAAAACGGTCCACAGTAGTTTTAATGATTTACCGACAGAGACAAACCGCCAGACGCATGTTTCTTTTAGTGTCGCATACAGGTATCTGTAAAAGAGTGTAGATCGCATTATCAACAGTCCTTTCTTCAATCAGAGTTTATAGTGCGACCGGGGCTGGTACGTCGTTCGTAGGGAGTAAAACCCTGGAACATCCATCGCGGTCTCGAGGCCGGAAATGGCTTTTTCTACTATGAAAAAAGAAAGGAAATTTTATAACCGGAGAAAAACGCTAACTGGAATTTCCCATGGTTAAGTGAGACTAAGTGAAACACTTTTTGCACTAAATGCGTCAATAATTCAGTCTGAATTGTTGTATTGCTTATGACCAGCGTGGCTCGAAAGGCCACACTGGCTAACATTACGTATTATTTATTACGGCCACTGCATCTCACCGGCAATGACTTTCGCGCTAAGTTCCAACGAGGGCAGTCCAGAAAGTTGAGGATAAGATTTCTGCATCTGGCTGATAATTTTTTCACTCGATTGCGCTTGCGATGCTTTCTCGAATTCTAATAAATAGTCTCTGGTGAACATCAGGGCTGATGCGTCTGTCGCTGAGGTAGGAAGCATATGTCCTGGCACCACCAACTCAGGTTGTAATGCAATCATATTGTTTAGTGTGTTAATCCATGCATGACGTTCAGCGTCTTTTTGTGTGTCTGCCACCCAAACATGCATGTCACTGAATACCAACACACCACCTACAATTGCCTTCAACGTGGGGATCCAAAGATAGTGCCTATCTGATAGTCCCGTTTCCGCATTTTTAATTTCAATAACATCATTACCTAATTTAAGTGACGAAGAAGAGTAGGGCTTAGGAATCACCATATCTTCCAGTGATTGAGGGCCGTTATCTTTCAGCATATCGCCCCACACTTTTATTTTAAGCTCTACGGTTCGCATTATGGCGGCGACGGTATCGGGTGCTGCAAGTATTTCTGCCTGTGGAAATGCCTCGGTGATTGGCTTTAAATTGAAGTAATAATCGGGATCGTTGTGAGAAACAAATATCGCTTTTAGCTGTTTATTCGCATCTTTTATGGCCTGAATAGTTTTCTGCGCTTCAGAATAGGTAAAGCCACCATCAATAAGAATGGCTTGTTCGCCATTGCTTATCAGTGTTGGAGCACGAGAAAAACCGGCTTGACCACTGGGTAAGTAGGTTAAATCAAGATTTGCGGCATGAACGGCAAAGGTCGATAAAGCTATGGCGATGCAAAGCAATAATCGATTGGCCTGGTTGAATAGAGCGCGTTTTCTCATTTGGATTTCCGTTTTAACGGCAAGTTGCCTGGGTAACGATAAGGGAGGAAAACGGTTCTTAAACACTCGCTACCAGCCCTGTGGATACTATTTACCCGATGCTAATTCAATACTATTATTTGATAAATTCACCTATAGCTAATCAATTGTATGTTAAAAACTAACAATCAATCTGGCGGCGAGTCTCTGAATAATCTTCGAAGGCTTTCATACTTTGTGGCCCTTTATGAAACCGGTTCATTCACCGCCGCTGCTGATAAAATGGGGATCAGTAAGGCTGTGGTGAGCCAGCAAATTGCCCGATTAGAGAGTGAGTTTCAGACCACGCTGCTACTTAGAACCACGCGCAGAATTCAATTCACGCCTATCGGTGAGAGTTTCTACCAGAGATGTACAAAAATTCTAAAAGAGGCTGAGGACGCATTTGGAGAGTTGCACCGATATAATAGTACGCCAGAAGGCACGCTTAATCTTACCGCACCGTTAGATTTTGGTATTGATCGCGTTGTACCTGCCATAAAGCTGTTCACTGAGCGCTACCCACTTTGTAAAGTGAATCTTGTGCTGGAAGACTGCGCTCTTGATTTAGCAAAAGAAAACCTGGAATTGGGTATTCGCGTTGGCTGGTTGAAAGAGCATAATGTTCAGGCGCGCAAAATTGGTGATTTTAAACAGTTGCTGGTGGCCTCAAAGGCCTTCGAACCGAAAGTTCAGGAGCTCACTACACCGGAGCAATTAGCGCATCTTCCCTTTATTGCAAATACGGTTTTGAAGCAGCCGTTAGACTGGCGCTTTGTCAGTCAATTCGAGGAGGAACAGCTTGTTGCGTTTGAGTCTAGGATATCGATGGACAAAACACTGGCTGTGAAAACAGCATTATTATCAGGGACGGGGCTCTCTGTATTGCCAGACTATTCGGTGAAATCTGAACTTGATGCAGGCACATTGATAAGCGTTTTACCAAACTGGCATTTGCCATCGGGGCATGTGTACGCCGTGCTTCCCTATGCCCGTTTCCGACCAGCAAGAATCAATGCCTTTATCGACATACTTACCGCTCAGGTATAACTTTTCATATCCTCGTTGTATTGCAGTGATTTTAAAATGAAATTCGACTAATTAGACTTAAGTCTAATATTTAAGGCTGATGTTTTGTCACTGTCTATACTTCCTGTCTTTTAAAAATTGAAGGGAAATGGCATGCACAGTTGCTAACGAAAGGGCAAAGAAATGGAAGCACAGTATCACATTGGACTCGTGGCGTTATCGCTGGGAGTTGCGTTTATCGCTTCACTCACCGCGTTGGATATGGCGGGACGCCTTAGAGCAACGAAAGGTCTGGCATCAAAGTTGTGGCTTGGAGGTGGTGCATTTTCAATGGGAGTCGGGATCTGGGCCATGCATTTCGTGGGCATGCTGGCCATGGACATGTCTTCAGCCGTTGCTTACAACATTCCTCTCACCGTTATCTCCTTTGCCGCTGCTGTGCTGTCTTCCGCACTGGCACTAACGGTGGTGAAAACCGGCAAGTTAACTGCGACTCGTTTATGTTCCGGGGCTGCGCTTATGGGAGCGGGGGTTTGCCTGATGCATTATATCGGGATGGCGGCAATGCAAATTCACGGTGAACTCAGTTATCAGCCGTTTATCTTCGCGCTTTCCGTGCTAATTGCCGTTACTGCATCTGGCGCCGCGTTGTGGCTGGTTTTCAGGCTTAACCCAACTTCAAAGCAACGTCCATCATTGTGGTATCGCACAGGCGCAGGGCTGGTAATGGCGCTGGGTATCACCGGTATGCATTATACCGGCATGGCTGCGACCATTTATCCTGAGCATGCAATGATGAACAATGACGATGGCTTATCGCCAGCGCTGCTAGCGATTTATGTGGCAACGGTTTCTGTCATCATCATGCTTGGTGCATTGCTGCTTTCTATTTACGATACACACCTCACTTCGGCCAATGCGCAACTGGCGGCGTCGTTAAGCGAAGCCAATACCGAGCTTAAGGGTATGGTGTACCGGGACCCGCTAACAAAATTACCTAACCGGTTATTCTTTGAAGAGAAGATCACGGAATTGCTCAGCGAAGGCTGCGATTCTTTTAGTGTTTTCTTTGTCGACCTTGATCACTTCAAGAAGATAAACGATTCGCTCGGTCATCATGTTGGCGACATTCTTATTAAACAATCTGCGGCGCGACTGAGTGCAGCGGTGCGTGATACCGATCTTGTCGCCCGGGTAGGGGGTGATGAATTTATGGTTCTCATTCAGGGAAATCCCTCCAAAAAGACCGCTGAAAGCCTGGCTTTCCGTATTGTCGAAACCTTGCAGCAGCCGTTTCAAATTGAAGATGTGATGGTGAATGTGTCGAGCAGCGTTGGCGTGAGTATGTATCCTGAACATGCAGAGCAAATGCACGAGCTGATGGTTTATGCCGATGCAGCCATGTATGCCGCGAAAAAATCAGGGCGAAACAGCTATGTGTTTTATCAACAAGATATGACCAGCGGCACTGAGCGAAGAGCAAAAATGGATGAACGCCTGCGTTTGGCTTTAGCAAACGGCAGCCTTCATCTGGCGTACCAGCCTAAAGTGGATGTATTAACCGGTGTGGTTACTGGGGTTGAGGCACTTATCCGCTGGCAGGACGAAGAGCTTGGTGTGGTAACGCCCGACGAACTTATTCCATTCGCTGAAGACTCTAACCTGATTTTGCCGCTTGGTGACTGGGTTCTGAAAACGGCGTGTCAGTTTTCCGCGAAATGGGAGCATGAGAATGGCAAGCCGCTGCCGATTGCTGTGAATATCTCTGCAATGCAATTAAGCCATCGCGGTTTCATTGATAGTGTTCGTCAGGTACTTGAAGATACAGGATTGAATCCCCGTAGGTTGGAACTTGAATTAACTGAAAGCACGTTGGTTAAAGACCCTAAATATGCCCAGGAAGTGATGTTTCAGCTTCGTGATATTGGCGTGTCGATATCCATTGATGATTTTGGAACGGGTTACTCAAATCTGGCACAGCTGCGACGTTTCCCTATCGACAGACTTAAAATTGATAAAAGCTTTATGTCTGAGGCGGTGGTGAACGAGCAGGATGCAGCTATCGTGAAGTCGGTGATTGCACTGGCGCAGATCCTCAATCTTCAGGTCACAACAGAAGGCATTGAAACCGAAGAACAACTCGAATTTGTGCGCTCGTTGAAGGGCCAGGAATATCAGGGGTACTACTATAGCAAAGCATTGGAAGCGGATGATCTTCGCGACCTGCTGGTAGAGAAATTACAGTCTATGGATCTCACAGCCTAATCAACCCTAAGCGCTATACGCTGATCTTTTGGATATAGCGCGTTAATTTTGATAAAAGCGCCCGGCGGGTATCGGTTAATTCAAACGAAGCATTTAGCCTGAAGCAGTGAGCAAACTCGTTGTTCAGGGTAAAGAGCTTTCCAGGCGCAATCGTAATATGCATGCGAAGCGCTTCACGATAGATGTCTATGGTGTCTACCTGAGGTTGGCACTCTATCCACAGAAAATAACCACCGTCATCGATGTGAATTGTGGCGACATTCTGCAGGTTCTCTTTTAAGAATGCAGCCATCGCTTTCTTACGGATAATCAGTTTTTTTCGGAGCTGATTCAGGTGAGACTCATAATTTCTGCTTTTTAAGTAATCAACCAGAGCCATTTGAATTGGAGCACTCGTTGCTAATGTGGTCATGAGTTGTTGCTTTTGAATAGTCATACAATGACGGCCAGCGGCAACCCAACCAATGCGGTATCCTGCAACAAGGGATTTCGAGAACGAAGAACACAGCATGCTATTCCCGTTCGTCGTAAAGTGCTTTATTGGGAGTGGTGGTGCGGATGACGCGTACAATTCGGCATAAACATCGTCTTCGATGAGGGCGACGTCATACGTTTCCAATAATCGTGCAATGCGCTGTTTTTTCTCATCCGATAATGAATACCCAATGGGGTTTTGAAAGCTACTCATAAGCCAGCAGGCTTTTACCGGATAATTCTGAAAAGCGCGCTCCAGTGCCGCAATATCCAGTCCATTTTCTGGCGTGACAGCGACGGTGATCACTTTTAATCCTAACCTTTCCAGCGCCTGCATCGCGCCATAAAATACCGGTGATTCAATAACAACCCAATCGCCAGGGCGAATGCAACATTGCAAACTCAGGTTCAGCGCTTCGAGCGCCCCAGCGGTAATGACAATTTCGTCTGGCGAAATATTCATGCCTCTGGCGGCATACCTTTTGGCGATAATTTTTCGTAACTCTTCGTTGCCCGGCGGAAAGTTATCCATGGCACTGGTAAGTGATATTTGCTGCGCGGCAGCGCCGATGGATTTGTTGAGTTGCTGCCTGGGGTACAGCGTGGGATCGGGGTACGCAAATCCGAGGCCAAACATGTGTGGATCTCGGGAGGCCTGGACTACCTCATAAACAAAGTCATTAATACTTACTGCGTCAGCCGCTTGCACGTTGTTCATCGAAGAAGGGCGCGTGGGGGCGGTAACGATAAAACCGGAGCGTTCCCGGGAACTGATAAGGCCCTGGCTTTCAAGAAGCTGATAAGCATTCAGCACTGTCATCAAACTATAGCCACTGATTTGCGCTTGCTTGCGTAAAGATGGCAGTTTCTCATTCTCCTGCCAGATCCCACGTTCAATTTGCTGCTTAATTTGACTCGCTAAGGTCTCGTACTTTGCCACATATCGCCCCTCATGCAGATGCGAATTGAACTATAACAGCTGTGATTATGATCTGTTATATAAAAGTGCCTTTGGTTTGTATCTGTTTGAAAGCATGCAGTCGGGATATTGTGGATATCGTCAACTACCAAGCCTTCCATCTGTAAAAAAGGAAGCGCGTGAAAATAAACGTGGGGTGTCGCATGAAACTGTATCTACTTATTTTAACCTTATTCCTCGCTGCACCTGCGCAAGCAAGCGGCGGCACGGTGTTAGGAATGATATTTACAGTAGTATTTGTTGTAGTGATGTTAGTGCTGTACTGGATGGTTGTCGCTGAAGTGGGGAATAAAGATAAGCGTTGAATAGAATGTAGTAGACATATTTAATTCATTTGATAATAAACATTTCAAGTGTGTGTACTCGTTTAACATTTATCTACCATCCAGGATGGAGCTAATATTTATGCATCTTTAACCACCACTATTTTACTTATGAAGCTGCTTGCGCTACTGACCCTTACTCTTACCATTGCCACTCAAACATTGCACGCCACCGAGGTGAAACCGAATCAGGTCTTACGCTGGTTTGGACAAACTCCGAGCAGTTACGTAAGTGAAACACCTTACGGAAATAACATTGCAACAGGAAGATTTGTGCGGTCAGGAGACGCTAATATCTATTTCGAAGTGTATGGTGAGGGCTCACCTGTCGTATTGCTTCATGGCGGCTTAGTTGGTTCTCTTGCTGAGATGGGGCAATTCGCTGATAAGTTGAAAAATGATCATCAGGTTATTCTTGTGAATACACGGGGTCACGGTAAATCAGATATTGGTTCAGTGGCACCTGACTATGCGCAAAAGGCCAAAGATCTTAAAGCTGTACTGACTGAACTTGGCGTGGAAAGAGTTGATGTTATCGGCTTTAGTGACGGCGCCTATACGGGCTATCAATTTGCAGCAGACTATCCTGATGCGGTTCATAAACTGGTGGCAATAGGCGCAGGTGAGTGGAAAGAAGGGTTTGTTCAGGGCGGAAGAAAAGACAGAAGTACACCATTTCAGATTCTTGTCGATATAGATCCCCGTTATTGGGCTCAACAGGCGCAAATCCGGCCGGAGCCCGCAAAAACTGAGCAATGGTTTAAACAGGCCAACAAACAGTATGATCGGACAACAGTTGAAAAGCCACTGTTTGAATCCATACACGCTCCGGTACTTGTGCTCGCAGGCGAAAATGACATGAACGCACCACTACATACTGTGCTAGCTGCATATAAAATGCTGCCGGATGCTCAGCTAGCCATTATTCCCAATACACCTCACCCAGTCTTCGCTGTTAATTTTGATGCTGTGTGGGCCTGTATTGAACCATTTCTTGATCAGTAATACCGCATCAGCTCACCCGAAGTCATTGTACTTCGGGTGATGTCATTTCAAGCTTTAAATCTGTTCCAACCCGATGCCCTCCAATTAGTCTTTTTTACCTCGACCTGATTTATTAACAACAAAGCGTTTCATAAGCTGAATAAATAGCCCTCTCAATCTTCTGATTCATGCCCGTTACTATGCATTTAGTACTAATGAGGAGCGATACATGAAAAAGCTTAAACACACATTGCTGGCAACAGCACTATTAGCCAGTTTCACCACCCCAGGCATAGCAGTAACGACATCGGATAACACATTGGTTGCTACGCAGTTACAAACGGCATTGCAATCGCTGAGTCGGCCAGCGGCAGATAAAGCACAGGATGCACAGCGGCAACCCGTTAAAATGGTGGCGTTTTTGGGTATATCACAAGGCGATACCGTGTTAGATGTGGGCGCTGGCGGCGGTTATGCCACTGAGATCTTTTCCGCTGCGGTAGGTCAAAGCGGCCATGTCATTGCACAAAACGATGGCTTTGCGATGAAATTGATGGACGGTAAATATGTGGCGCCGTTAATCGCCCGCACTGATGAAGACCGTTTATCGAATGTAGAAATGCAGGTGTGGGAAATGACAGAAATCCCTCTGAATTCATCTGTCGATGTGGCGTTTTGGGGTAACAATTTACATGATTACTATAACCGGGATCCTGAACTCGGACAGGCCATCATCAATACGCTGTTCAAAGCACTTAAGCCAGGCGGCACGCTGGCTTTAACCGATCATGTTGGTGTGAAAGGACAGAATAATAGCGAGCTTCATCGCTTAGATCCGACAGTATTAACGCCCATGTTGAAGAAAGCCGGATTTACTCACATCGAGTCTTCTTCGCTTTATCACAATGCAAGCGACTCACATGCCATATCGGTTTTTGATAGCAGTATTCGTGGTAATACCGATAAGCTGTTTATTAAAGCGATGAAGCCTGAATAAGCAAGTTCAGCGGTTTCTGAAATTCAGAACCCTAAACCTGATTGTTAAAAGCCACTGAGTAAGATCAGTGGCTTTTTTCCATTTATATATCCCCAGTATCCGGGTGAATCGAGGAAATTATCTTTAAATCTTTGAAATAGCCTTCGGTACCTATGTCGACATATAAACCTAACGTTCCGGCTTTTGATGTGCCTTTCATTTTATTGACGATAAAAGAGGCATATTTTGCATCGTTAAGATATAGCTCTGCTTTTTCGCCGGTCACTTGTATTCGCATGGTGATCCATTCATCAAGACCAATATCAGCCCAGGTTTCATACAAGCCCGGTGCTTCATCTCGAAGATCTGCAAACTTGTATCCTGGAAAGGCAAAGTACTGCACCGTATGATTGCGCATCGCCTGAATGTCTGAACGTCCGGCATTGGGGCGCAGGTAAATCGACTCAAACGCTGAGTTATCGTCGTTTACGCGGAAATACAAGCCTATAAACCCTTGCGATGATGCCATCGGTGTAGGCTGTTGAATCCGGGATAATAGCTTTACTTCAAAGGTGCCATCACGAAATTCGAAATTTTTCAATTTAAGGAAATGTCGGTCATCAACAGTTTCTACTTCTATTGATTTCTCGAAAGGAAATGCCTCCAAATCACGTTCAACCTTCATAACTTTTTCGCCCTGAAAATCGACGATTTCGGCTTTGACGTTAACGGGCTCGAATACGCGACCATCCCAGTTCAGGGTGTCTGCAGCGGCTATCGAACTAAGTAAAGTAAGTGGAAGAATGAGTTTTTTCATGTGTTCGCTCCTGTTTAATTTAAAGAGAGTGTAAGCAAACAGATGAAAGGATAAATACGCGCTTTAATACAACATTAAAAACACGCGGTTTCAAAAAATGGCTTGGAAGTTAGTTGAAAAGGTAGGGTTTATGAGGCGCCAAAGTGAAGCATTACAAAGTCAATAAAACTGCGCATTTTGGGTGTCATCCGTTTATCCGGCGCATAGACCAGATGCATGGGGCGGGTTGGAACCGGGTAATCGGGGAGTACCTCAACCAATGCGCCTGAAGCAATCTCTCTTTCAACCAGTTCTGATGGTTGCAACATGACACCCATACCGGCTTTTGCCGCTTCAAGAAGAACCTCACCGCTGTCTACCATTAGCTTTCCTGTCACAGGCACTGTGATTAGTTCATTTGTTGATTGGAATGTCCAACGACTCCGTAATTCAGTAAACGAGAAACCAAGGCACTCGTGTTTTCTCAAGTCTTCAGGGTGACGAATTGCTGGGTAGCGTTTCAGATAGCCCGGTGAAGCACACAGTACTAATTTATAAGGTTTGAGGCTTCGCCCAATCAACCCACTGTCAGACAGTTCCCCGACGCGAAATACAATATCGAACCCTTCATCGATGATGTCTACTGTGCGATTGGTTAACGACATCTCCACATTAACTTCCGGGTTTTCCTTCATATAGAGGGGGAGGACTTTAGCCAGCGCATTAACACCGAAAGAGACAGAAGCACTCACCCTCAATGTACCGGTAGGGATGGCTCTCACTTCATGAGCAAGGTTCTTTGCAGCCTCCATTTCGGCCAAAATATTGCGGGCCCGGTCATAAAAATTACGACCCACATCAGTAAGGTGCTGGCGGCGGGTTGTGCGGTTAAGTAGTTTTACGCCTAGATCCTGCTCCAAGGCTTTAACATGTTTACCGACCAACTGAGATGACATATTCAATAACTCACCAGCACCGGTAAAAGAGCCCGATTCTACCGCTTTGACAAAAATCTCGATGCTGGTAAGTCTGTCCATAATTTGAAACTTTGGGTTTTAAATAAGTTGAGTGGACATTATTACTCAACTGAGTCGGAAATGCATAGCTACGTTAGTTGATTCACCGCTTCAACTGCAAATCGATATCCAGTACAACCTCAAAAGCTACGCTGTCGTTGGTAGCCCAACTACCGCTACCAATTTCAAATTCACGTCTGTCTATCGTCGCTGAACCAACAAATTTCGCAGTGCTGTTTTCTTCCTGCCACTCGAAGGTGACTGCGATTGGTTTAGTGATGCCTTTCAACGTGAGGTCGCCGTTTGCCACAAACTTGCCGTCTTCAGCGCGAATATCACGGCTAATATAATGGGCTTGAGGGAAAGCGTCAGTCGAGAACCATTGCCCGCCTTTGATGGTGCCGTCCCAGTCTTTATTATTGGTGGTAATACTCTGCGTGTTAATTGTCACATCGATAACGCCATCGGCAGGGTTAGCCGGGTCGAAGTAAATCTTTGGCGTGAACTCACGAATAGCACCAACAAATGGTTGGCCCGCGTAGCTGTTGGTGAAAGTAAAATTATCCGGGGTGGCGACCAGTTGCCAAAGGGGACTGTCTGTCTCGGTAGCGGTCTGACTGGCGTCAGCTACTGCTTCATGAGCAGCCGGTAATTGTGCAACCGCTTGGGGCGAATCAGTGGATTCAGGCGTGGCTCTTTCCGCTTTATAGAAGCTGAAGCCGAGCAATACAGCCAGTGTGATAATCAGTGCGCTTGCGCCAACAAAGACCTTGCCCGGGAGCATGCGCGGTAGCAGATTAACGCCATCAAAAAGCTTATGAACTACCAGCATGGCGACATGGCCCGCCACCATTAATGCGATGCCGTAAAACAGGTAAACATGCAGTGACGAATACAGATCCCGGCTTTCGCCTTCTAACCCGGGAATATGCGGAATTGAAACTAAATTGAACCAGGCAAACGGATAGCCCGCGGTAGAATTTAACAGCCAGCCACTAAATGGTACGGCCAGCATCAACAGATACAAACCCCAGTGCCCCGCAGCAGCCATTTTTTCTTGCAGGGGAGGGAGTCCTAACGGCGCTGGTGGATGCATTAAGCGCCAGAACAGGCGAATGATTGCCAGCACCAGAACGGTAAAGCCTGCAGATTTGTGCAGTACAAATAACTCAATTTTATCCGGTGAGTTGGGCATATCTTCTG
The DNA here is from genome assembly GCF_001757105.1 of Alteromonas confluentis. Taxonomy (GTDB): domain Bacteria; phylum Pseudomonadota; class Gammaproteobacteria; order Enterobacterales; family Alteromonadaceae; genus Alteromonas; species Alteromonas confluentis. The sequence goes on along the minus strand of NZ_MDHN01000041.1, from coordinate 300,406 downwards.
CAATCAAGCCGAGACCGATTGCCCAGAATATTAGTATTGCTATTGCCCAATGTAGAATGCGGGCAACCAGATTGTATGGTGTTGTTGTCATTAGTATTTCTAAAATCAGTTTGAACCTGCAGTTAGATTACCTTCGTTGTTCATGAACTGCGAATCTGGGGCATGTCTATTTTGAGAACAATTTATACTGATTTTTAGAATGTGAATGTTGATGCTGGGTTACAAAAGAGTGGGGGTCATCAATCAATTCAAACCGATTTTGTCTTCCGGTGGTTGCCTTTATGTCAATCTGTATGGAACAAATGAATCTAATGATCTGTACAGCGGAGTTATTCAAGAGAAATGTAGAGAGGAAATGGTGGCCCCACCTGGACTCGAACCAGGGACCTAACGATTATGAGTCGTGTGCTCTAACCAACTGAGCTATAGGGCCTTCCGAACTGGCCTGCCGGACGGCAAGCTAAGATTGCCGCGTAGTATATGCATCTTCTTCGCCAAAGTCATCCCTGAATTCATACATCATCTTTCAATCGGCGAGTAAATAAACAGCATTTCTTTATGCCGTTATCACTAGGGCTCTTCTTAAGACTCTTCCGCTATTAATGAAATTCACGCATTAGCCAGCACATTTATCTGTTTTTCTAATAAGTGTATGCAGGTTATGACCTCTAATCATTAGTGTACCCCGGTGATAAATTAAACTTCATTATTCACAAATAAGATAAATCTATGCTCGCGCTCGTCCGCATTGCTTTGAGTAAGCCCTACACGTTTGTTGTGCTGGCGTTGCTCATTCTTATTCTCGGCCCGTTGTCTGCTATGCGCACGCCAACGGATATTTTCCCTAATGTAGATATTCCTGTTATTGCCGTTGCATGGCAGTGGCGAGGGCTGCCGCCTGATGAAATGGCAGGGCGGATCACCACACCATTTGAACGGGCGCTGAACAGTATCGTAAACGATGTGGAGCATATCGAAGCGACGTCCTATACGGGGTTCGGCATCGTGAAAATATTCTTTCACGATTCGGTGGATATCAATATGGCGAACGCGCAGGTCACCGGTGTCGCTCAAACGCTGCTACGGCAAATGCCGCAAGGAACTCAGCCGCCACTCATCATGAATTATAACGCTTCTACTGTACCTGTGTTGCAACTGGCTTTATCGGGCAAAGGGCTCACCGAACAACAGCTTGCGGACCTGGCGATGAACCAGCTTCGTTCGAGGTTGGTCACTGTGCAGGGGGCATCCATTCCCTGGCCATTTGGTGGTAAATCAAGACAAATTCAAATCGATTTGGATCCCGATGCCTTAAGGGCCCGAGGCTTGTCAGGGCAGGATGTCGCCAATGCACTGGCAGATCAAAATGTCATTATTCCGGCTGGCACCCAGAAAATCGGAGAATTTGAATACGCTATTCAAATTAACAACGCGCCTGCCACCATGGAAGAAATTGGCGACCTACCGGTAAAAACCGTAGGCGGGACTATCGTTTATATTCGTGATGTGGCGAATGTGTACGACGGCAGCGCTGTACAGACTAACATTGTGCATGTGGACGGCGGTCGTTCTGTTTTGATGAGCATCTTTAAAGGCGGGAACACCTCAACGCTGGATGTGATAAACGGGATTAAAGCGCGAATCGAAGAAGTACGGGACGCGTTGCCTGAGTCCCTTGAAGTGAAGCAAATTGGCGATCAGTCTATGTTCGTGCTCAATGCCGTTCACGGTGTTGTTGTCGAAGGTGTGATTGCCGCGTTGCTCACCAGTTTGATGATCTTGCTGTTTCTCGGCAGTTGGCGTTCCACCCTCATTGTTACGCTATCCATTCCGCTATCAATATTGGGAGCCATTCTAGTGATGTCCTTGCTCGGACATACCCTGAATATCATGACTTTGGGCGGACTGGCCCTGGCTGTGGGAATTCTGGTTGATGAAGCCACGGTAACCATAGAAAGTATCAATTATCACTTGGAACAGGGAAAACCGGTAGAAAACGCGATTTTAGATGGTGCCCGGCAGATAGCCGTACCGGCATTCGTGTCATTATTGTGTATCTGTATTGTGTTTGTGCCGATGTACTTCCTCGAAGGTGTACCACGTTATCTGTTCGTGCCTATGGCAGAAGCGGTAATGTTATCTATGCTGTTTTCGTTTCTGTTGTCGCGCACACTCGTGCCCACACTGGCGAAATACATGCTGAAGCCACATCAACCACATGATGAATCGATGGCGAAGCGAGGCTTTTTCAGTCGCTTTCAAGGCGGCTTTGAAAAGCGCTTTCACAGTATGCGCGAACGCTATCAGGCTACGCTGGGCCGTGCGTTGCACGCCAGAAAGGTCTTCATCATTTTCTTTATGTTGGTGGTGATTGCCTCGTTTGCATTACTCCCTTTCATCGGCCGTAACTTTTTCCCGGATGTAGATAGTGGCCAGATTGCTCTGCATGCAAGAGGGCCGGTGGGAATGCGGGTAGAAGAGACCGCCGCCCGTTTTGCAGAAATTCAGGACGTGATCCGCGAAGTGATTCCGCAGCAGGAAATCAGTGCCATGGTGGATAATGTGGGCACCTACATTTCCAGTATGAACACCATTTATTCCAACACCGGTATGATAGGCAGTTCCGATGGTGATATCAGTATATCGCTTAGTGCAGAGCATGCGCCTACGGCAGATTACATCAAGCGATTACGTGAAGTGTTGCCGGAACGGTTCCCGGATATGACATTTTCGTTTTTACCTGCAGATATTGTCAGTCAAATTCTGAATTTCGGGGCGCCTTCCCCCATTGATATACAAATTCGCGGGCGCGATCTGAACGCCAGTTTCGATTTTGCCAACGGGATGCTTCGGGAGATCAAAGCGATCCCCGGCGTCGCAGATGCGCGCATTCAACAGTCCAGACAGGCGCCTGCCATCAAGATCAATATCGACCGTAATCAGGCCGCTTTTGCCGGTATCTCTCAGCGCGATATCAGTAACTCTTTGGTGGTGAATCTGGCAGGGTCAGCTCAGGTTGCACCAACCTTTTGGCTGAATCCGGCCAATGGCGTTTCTTATCCTATCGTCATGCAAACGCCCCAACATCGTATCGACTCGCTCACTGAGCTGAATAACGTGCCAGTCAGCGCGTCAGGAGGTGACGCTGAACCCTCTGTGCTTGGCAGTATGGCTACGTTTTCACGCACCCAGTTAAACGGTGTGTATTCAGAATATAACATCGAGCCAATGGTCCAGATTTTTGCCACCACACAGGGGCGGGATCTGGGGGCCGTTGCGGCTGACATTCAGGCTGTAATCGATAAGTTTGAAGCCAATAAACCACGGGGCGCGACAGTGGAAATGAAAGGGCAGGTGAGCACCATGCAGAGCGCCTACACGGGCTTGCTCACCGGGTTGATTGGGGCGGTTTGCCTGGTGTACTTCATCATTGTGATTAATTTTCAGTCCTGGCGTGATCCGTTCATTATTATCATGGCGTTACCGGCTGCCATCGCCGGTATCGTATGGATGCTGTTTACCACTGGAACAACATTCAGTGTACCCGCGTTAACCGGTGCCATTATGTGTATGGGGGTGGCAACTGCCAACAGTGTGCTGGTTGTCAGCTTTGCCAGAGAGCGTCTTGAAGCGACAGGCAATGCTGTACAGGCGGCGCTTGAGGCTGGGTTTGCCCGTCTTCGCCCGGTACTTATGACAGCATTAGCGATGATTGTCGGCATGTTACCAATGGCATTAGGATTTGGTGAAGGTGGAGAGCAAAACGCGCCACTTGGCCGTGCGGTTATTGGCGGCCTGCTGTTTGCCACTGTGGCAACACTGTTCTTTGTTCCGGTGATCTTCAGCGTACTTCATCGTAATGACAGTAAAATTAACTTAAACAAACCGGTAGAGGAATAATTATGTCTGAACCACACATTCAATCAGGCTCTCGCCGGGGCAAACTGGCACTGGCGTGTTTAGGCGTTGCTGCCGTTGCCGTCGTTATTACTGGGGTCTTATCCCGTCAGGCTGACAGTGAAGAAGTTGCCACATGGACACAGGAAAGGCTTATCCCAACCGTATCCGTGGTGAAACCCACCTATGGGGTTAACACGGAACAATTAGATTTGGCCGGACGTTTACAGCCGTTCAGGCAGGCCTCGATTTATGCCCGTGTCGATGGCTACATTAAGTCCTGGGATCACGATATCGGCGCTTTGGTTAAAGCGGGTGATATTCTGGCTGAACTGGATACGCCGGAATTGGACGAACAGATGATGCAGGCGCGGGCCGACGTAACCCGTTCAAAAGCAGATATGGAGTTGGCAGATTCTACTGTTAAGCGTTGGCGCAAGCTGGTTGAAACCAATGCGGTAACCGCGCAGGAACTGGAACAGCGAGAAAATAGCTATCGTTCTGCAGCAGCAGCCCTGGAATCCGTTGAAGCGAACTTGCGTAGACTGGAAGTACAGAAAAATCTGGCCAGTGTTCCTGCACCATTTGATGGTGTAGTGGTTGCACGAAACAAAGACACAGGCGATCTGATTAACGCGGGTTCCGACGACATTATTCCGCTGTTTCGTCTGGCGGCAACAGAAACACTGCGCTTAAATGTTGATGTGCCACAGAAATTTGCCCGCCAGATGTCATCCGGTGTTGCTGCTACAATTACCGTTCCTGAAGATCCTGGCGCGCAGTACGAAGGCAAAATTGTTCGCTCTAATTCCGCCGTCGAGCCGCAAACGGGTACAATGATGGTGCAGCTTCTGGTGGATAATGCCGAAGGACATCTCTTACCAGGTAGTTATGCCAGAGTTAGCCTACCGCTAGCCGGTGCTGAGCCGATGATCACGGTACCAGCCAGTGCGCTTATTTTTAACGCAGAAGGTTTGTCGGTAGCGGTCATCGACGGCACAGCGGAAACGGCCAGGGTGAAAGTGGTGCCGGTAACGGTGGCCCGTGATCTCGGGCGGAATATTGAAATTACCCGGGGTATAACAAATAACGCCGATGTCATCTCTAATCCCCCTGATGGCATTAAAACTGGCGATGAAGTCAGGGTAGTGAGTAATAATAACGGTCAGTCATAAGCATTAGTAAAATGAAAACAAAACTGAACGACCTCATCGCTTTTATCGCGGTGGCAGAGGAAGAAAGCTTTACTCGTGCAGCTGCGCGCCTGTCGGTGTCGCAGTCTGCATTAAGTCATACCATTAAAGGCCTTGAGGAGCGGCTGGGTTTGCGTTTGCTTACTCGCACTACCCGTAGTGTGTCGCTCACTGAAATTGGTCGCAAACTTTATGATTCAGTCGCGCCCAGACTCACCGAAATTGAAAGTGAGCTGGATTCGCTAAATGCATTGAAAGATTCTCCGGCGGGTACCATTCGCATTTCTACTGCCGAGCATGCTGCCCGGGCATTTGTGTGGCCGAAAATCGTTGCGTTTATGCGCGAATACCCGGATATCAATATTGAGATGACAATCGACTACTCATTAACCGATATCGTTGCCGCCAAATACGATGGCGGTGTTCGCCTAGGTGAAAGTGTTGAAAAAGACATGATTGCCGTGAGCATTTCCCCCACCATGCGTATGGCTGTGGTTGCTACGCCGGCGTATTTTGAAAAATTCGGCAAGCCGGTGGAACCCCGGGAGCTGTCTGAGCATAATTGCATTAACTTACGTTTGCCTACTTATGGGCGGCTTTTAGTGTGGGATTTCGAAAAAGACGGCCACGATGTGAATGTGCGGGTAGAGGGCCAGTTCACCGCGAACAAATCCAGCTTTATTCGTGATGCTGCCCTACAAGGTATAGGCCTTGCCTACGTGCCCGAGGATATGGTGCTTGAAGATATTCGTGAAGGAAAGCTCGAACGGGTACTGGAACCCTGGTGCGACGTGTTTCCGGGTTATTATCTTTATTTTCCTAACCGGAGTCAGTATTCACCGGCGTTTTCACTGTTCGTAGAAGCGATGCGCCAGCCCTTGTCTGGAGAGCAGGAATAAACAGGTGAAAAAAATAATACTGGCCGGTTTAACGGCCTTTAGCGCAATAACAGCCCTGAGTGCAATGACTGCAGCCGCGTCTGAGATTGAGATGGTGAGCTGTATGAAGCAAAAAGAAGCGCCACTCATACTATTTCTCAGCAGAACAGGCAACACGGCTGCAGTGGGGGAAATGATTAAACAATTTACAGGGGGAGATACAGAAGCGCTTTCCCTTGTTGAACCTTACCCGGAAAACTACCAGCAAACTGTTGAGCAAGTCAGGGAAGAAAACGAAAGTGGTTTCTTGCCCGAGCTTGTGTCACTAAAAAATGACCCAGAGCGCTACTCAGAAATTTTCATTGGTTTTCCAACATGGGGTATGGCGTTGCCCCCACCGGTGAAAGCACTTCTTAGAAGCACTGAACTTCGCGATAAAACCGTGTTTCCTTTTAATACCAACGCCGGTTATGGCCTGGGAAGCAGTATTAAAACGTTTCGTGAACTTTGTGTTGGCTGTAATGTGATGTTTGAATTTTCTGCAAAAGGTGGAATTGAACGGGACGGTATACTTCTGGCAATTAAAGGGAAACGTGAAGTGGAAGTGCGTGGTGAAGTTAAGGCATGGCTTGAAACAGAATATTGCGCCGTTGATAAAACCGTAAATTAAGATGTAGTTTAAAAAATGTTGCCCTAAAAGGGAGGGCAACATCTGGGGTTGCGGTATCGCTCACATGCCCTGTTGTTGATAGCCGCATTTACAAATCTGTCATCCTTTGAAGCAATAGTTAAATGCTTTAAATCAGAGAGCGTTATGAAATTTATTCACTAATTAAAGTGTTGCCATATCAACGACAAAACGGTACTTCACGTCATTGTTTTCCAACCGCTCAAAGGCCGTGTTCACTTCGTCAGCATCAACCATTTCAATATCCGCCGTAATATTGTGCTCTGCACAGAAATTAAGCATCTCCTGGGTTTCAGCAATACCACCAATATTTGAGCCAGCAAAGCTCCGGCGTCCGTGCACTACGTTAAATGCACCGATTTCGATAGGTTTGTTAGGTAATCCAACCAAAACAACACTGCCATCTACGGCGAGTTGATTCAGGTAAGCATTAACATCGTGATTAGCCGAAACGGTATCAATAATGAGATCGACTTTACCCTGATATTTTTTCATTTGTTCTTCATCGGTGGACAGTACAGCATCATCTGCGCCCAGACGAATGGCATCTTCAACCTTATTTTCACTGGTGGTAAAAACCACGACCTTCGCTTCCATAGCGCTGGCAATTTTGATAGCCATATGACCTAAACCACCAACCCCGACTATACCTACGGTTTTACCTGGCCCAGCCTGCCAGTGCTTTAGCGGGGAATATACGGTAATACCTGCACACAGCAAGGGAGCTGATGCTGCGAGATCGAGTGAGGCTGGCATCTTTAATGTGTAGCTTTCCTTACACACATAAGCCTCGGAAAAGCCGCCGAATGTCATACCGCCGAGTTTTTTGTCGGGCGTGTTAAAGGATAACGTCGTGCCGTTCTCACAAAACATTTCTAGATCTTTGTCACATGAAGGACAGTGGCCGCAAGAGTCCACAATGCAGCCTACGCCAGCCAAATCGCCAACCTTAAACTGTGTGACATCGCTACCGACTGCCGTTACCCGGCCAACAATTTCATGGCCCGGAACCATTGGGAAATGGCTACCGCCAAAATCATTTTTTATCTGATGCAGGTCTGAATGACATATTCCACAGTACAGTATGTCAAATTGCACGTCATCAGCGTTTAATTCCCGACGCTCGATAGTTATCGGTGAAAGTTTCACGCCGGCTTCTTTCGTGGCAATGGCTTTAATTGTCGTTGTCATTTATTTTCCTCATAGATTTGACTCCGATAACATTACCAGCCTGTGTTCAACCCATTAATCATATTAAAACTGATTCGCTAATGAATAATAATCATCAAACAAAAGCGATCTTTTTTCTCGATATGTCATCAACTTAACACTTTCCGGTCATTAATGAGGATTTATCATAAGCCTTTACTGATTTTATGCATTGTTGGGCAATGGCAGCGCGATAAAGTAGAACTTTACACTACACTGTTAGATGCGTTTCTGAAGCGTAGACCATGATAGGTTCACAAAAGGTTTAAAAGCCAATCACGCTACAGATAAATAACGAATAGAAAATCCCTCAGAGGAGAGAGTAATGCCTACGTACCAAATTGATGTAAACGGCCAGTCCCGGGAAGTCGAAGCCGACGCTGACACTCCATTACTTTGGGTGTTACGGGACGATCTGGATTTGCCCGGCACAAAATTCGGCTGTGGCATTGCGATGTGCGGTGCTTGCACCGTGCATCTAGCGGGTAATGCGGTGCGCTCCTGCTCGGTGCCGGTTTCTGCCGTAGGCAGCAATGCTGTCACCACGATTGAGGGACTCTCAGAAAAAGGCGACCACCCGTTGCAGATAGCCTGGGTTGAACAAGACGTCGCCCAGTGCGGTTATTGCCAGACGGGCCAAATTATGAATGCCGCAGCGTTGTTAAAGCGTAACCCGAATCCCTCAGATGAAGATATCGACGCGGCAATGACCGGTAACATTTGTCGTTGCGGTACCTATTTGCGCATTAAAGAAGCCATCAAAACGGCAGCGAAGGCCTAGAGGAAGTAGCTATGAAAACACAACAAAATAACGTGACTTCCACTGGCCGCCGTCAGTTTCTTAAAGCCTCCGTTGCGGCATCGGGCGGTTTGATGATCAGTTTCAGCTGGCCGGGCAGGGCCGCTCATCATGAAGTTAAAAGCCATAGCGACAGTGCCACCGAATTGAACGCCTATCTGTTAGTGGATACCGATGGCAGCATAACTGCAATGGTGCCTAATCCCGAATTCGGTCAGAACGTGATGACGTCTATGCCGATGATTTTGGCTGAAGAAATGGATGCCGACTGGCATCACATCACAGCTAAACAAGCCGACTTTATGCCTGAAGAATATGACCGCCAGTTCACCGGCGGCAGTCAGTCTATGCGTCAGGGGTGGAAACCACTGCGTACGGCGGGCGCGGGCGCTCGAACCATGTTAGTGATGGCGGCTGCGGCAAAATGGCAAGTGCCTACGTCTGAAATAACGGTTAAAAACAGTGTGGTTTCTCACGGCTCGGGTAAATCAGCCAGCTTTGCGAAATTGGCTGCTGATGCAGCATTGATGTCACTGCCAGAAGAGATAGCACTTAAAAATCCAGAAAATTTCACGGTTATCGGGCAGTCTAAAACGAATCTGACCGGCAACAAAGTGGTAACCGGCCAACCCATGTTTGGTATCGATTACAAGGCTGAGGGGATGCTAACGGCGGGTATTGTGCATCCGCCTGCTTACGGTACTACTCTGGAAACCGCCGATTTAGATGCCATCAAATCAATGCCGGGCATCGTCGATGCGTTTGTATTCGATTCCATGGAAGACGACTATACCCGTAACTATTTCGACACCATCGGATTTACTCACCTGATTGCCATTGTGGGCGACAAAACCTGGTCGGTGCTGAAAGCGAAAAAAGCGCTGCAGGCCAAGTGGAAAGCGGCAGAGGCATCTACTCACAAGATGGACCGTTTCGGTTCACTTACAGACGTGACTGTGCCCGCTGGCCTGGAAAGTACCGAATGGCACCGAGATCAAATGGAAAAGCTGTTGGACTCCGACTTACCGGTACTTCGCGAAGATGGCGACGTGGCTGCAATATTTAGTAATACTCCGGCGGAACGCCAGATTGAACGCACATATTTTGCACCGTATCTTGCGCATAACTGCATGGAACCAATGAATTTCTTTGCTAACGTCACTGACGTGGGCGTTCACGTTGCTGGCCCGTTGCAGGCACCAGGCTTCATTGTTGGCTCGGTTGCTAAAAGGGTCGGCGTGCCCGAAGACAAAGTGCACATTGAAATGACCCGTATGGGCGGTGGCTTTGGCCGACGGGCGTATTCCCATTATCTGGTGGAAGCAGCAGCGATTTCGGCCAAAGTGAAAAAGCCAGTAAAGCTGTTGTACACCCGCCAGGACGATATGACCATGGACGTGTATCGCCCTACCTACATGGTGCGATTCCGTGCTGCATTAGATGAAAATAATAAGCTCACCGCTTATCAGGTGGATGGCGTTGGCGTGCCAGAGCATTGTGTTGCACATAATCGTTATCCTGCAGGTGCAGTAACCAATTATCTCGCCAGAGGGGCCGCAGTCGCGTCGAATATTTCAACCGGCGCATTCCGTGCTCCGCGTTCCAACTTTATGGGCGCGTCAGAACAAGCGTTTCTCGATGAAGTGGCTGAAATGGCAGGGAAAGATCCTATCGACTTCAGACTGGCACTGTTCGACAAGGCCTTAAAAGATCCCGTTGGAGAAGCCTACGATTACGATGCGTCTCGCTATGCCGGCGTGCTTAAGGAAGTTCGGGAAAAGTCTGGTTGGGACAATATGGGCGACGATGTGAAAAGAGGCGTCGCTGCGTACTATTGTCATAATTCTTATGCCGCGCAGGTGATTACGGTGACAGAAAAAGGCGGACTACCAAAAGCTGACAAGGTTTTCAGTGCCATGGACTGTGGCATTGTGGTGAATCCGATTGCCGCTTCTAATATGGTGCAGGGCGCGGTAATTGATGGCGTGGGTAATGCCATGTACGGTGAAATGACCTTTACCGATGGTAAGCCAGATAAAGACAACTTCGACCGTTACCGGATGATTCGGATGAATGAAATTCCTGCTTCAGTCGACGTGAGTTTCGTGAAAAACACCATCGATCCGACTGGTCTTGGTGAGCCGCCGTTCCCGCCAGTGTTTGCGGCGCTTGCCAACGCGTTGTATCAGCAAACGGGTGAACGGTTTTACGAGCAACCGTTTATTCATCAACTAGAGAAAATAAGTAAATCAGCCTAAGAAGTTATCAGCGCTGTTTATTCGTTTATTAAACAGGTAAGCCCGCATACGAGTTGCGGGCTTTTTTCTTTTCCACATTTGTCACTGCGTCGCTTTTGTAATTTCTCTTCAATTATTGCATGATTCTCCAAGTAACTGATTCTTTGCCCCGTTAGTCTAGGCTGTATTGACTGTAACCTGTCACGCGCCTCACACTTACTTTAGTTTTTTTACCCAGTTGAATTTGATACCTATGAACTTGAAATGGTGTTGCTTTGTTCCGGCTATCGCGTTGCTTTCTGGCTGCGGCTTTTTTGGCAATGATCGCGCTCCCGGCGATATCCCTGTTACATTTACCGACTTAACCCGAGGTGAAGATTGTGCCTATGAGGTAACAGTTGATAAAACATCCTGGAAAGTAAATTACCTCGCTTTTTATTTAAGTAATCCGGAAGTGAAAGTCGAAGGGCGTTGGATCCCGCTGGATTTTAAAGTGAATGACTGGCAATCGAAAGATGTGGCTTTTATGCATTTTCAGAACGCCTGTGACGATAAGCAAAACCGCGATCACATCATGCTGGATATCAATGAGGCGTTACTCGACCGGGTAACTGAGTTACGTCTGACTCTGGGGCTAGATTTCGGTGAAAATCATACCGCGCAAGCTGATCAGGTAGCGCCTCTTGATAAGCCAACTATGTTTCAGTCGGTTAATATCGGGCACAATTTTTTCAGAGTTGAATTGCAAAATACCCGGGAACCATCATCAATTTGGTCTTTTCTTCTGGCAAGTGGCGGCTGCAACGGCAGTACCCCAGAAACCACACCATCTGCGTGTGCAAAACCTAATCGCGTTACCGTTACCTTACCTATGGCGCAGAATGTTTCTGACTTAAATTTGCTGGCCAAGCTACAACAAATTTTATTTAGAGTAGACTTAGATAAAGTCGCAGAATGCAATATGGCGAAAGCCCCTGATGAGAGCTGTAAAAAAGTGATGAAAAATCTTACAGGTAGGGATTGGCTTAAGTGGGATGCGCCAGATAAGGTATATCTGAAATCCTGACGGTATGAACAAAACCCTGTGAATAATAAGGGTGTTGTAGTGCAAGCATCTGTTTTGTTTGCTATCTTTCTTTTAGTTTAAATTATCCTGCCAGCACGGAGACAATAATGACTGAGAAGCCTTACCTGGTAAGCGGTCGTAATACGCTGATACACAAAGTTCGAAAATTTGACCTGCTTGTCGTGAACGGCGACGACAATCCACCGGTGATTGTCACTCACAAAGGTATTAAGCGCTATGAGGGAAAAATTCCTGATAACAAGCGCGAAGCTAAAATGATGGATATGGAACTGGTTGATCTTACTTCCGGTGATATCTTTGGCGATGAAAAAACATTGGTGTTTATTCAAACGCTGAACGGCAAAGAATATAAAATCGATTACAGCAAAGCTGAAACGCAGATGTTTATTAAAGTCCACCAGGACAGCGCTTTTTAATTAGCGAATAAGCTCATCAACGTGCTCATCATCTTCGGTGAGCCATTGCCCCCAGTTATCGGGCAAAAACGAATTAAACCTTCGAATTTCTTTCTCTTCCCCTTTCAACTGCACGTACCCATGCTGGAAAATTTTGAATCTACACAAATCAATCGGTGTAGTTTCCGCTGCACATACCTGCTTTATTACGCCAGTACGATTGTACAGTTCGGCAATCAGTTCTGAGCAGAACCACTCATGCTCACATTTGAGATTACGAGTTAATCGCCAAAGCCAGGGGTGGTTGTCAAAGAAATCCACGGTAGAGGCGAAAAGTTGCCATATATCGTAATTTCTACCGCTTTCAGAATCGATGAAATCCTGCATGGTGTGTAAAGCGTTTAAAAAGCGTGAACGAGGCGAACGGTGTAGAGGTAGCCACCAAATGTCACCTTCATATTCGTCCAATCTTTCATGCAGAGGGGTTATCATCACTCCCCGTTTTTTGTTTCTCACTGTGGCTTCGAAAACATCGTGATGTAGGAGATTATTGGTATTTGGGCATGTGTGACAGTGTGTGACAGCGCCAACGTGTGTCACATTGGAGCGCGTCGTGAGCTTGGCCCATTTGGAGAACAGACTATTGCCGCCAAAAGCGATGAGATCGCCCGGTCGTATACTGTCCTTAATATCGTTATAAAACGCTGCAGTCCGCATAACTTCCCTGTTATTACGTTAAGTGATGATAAATATATCAGAAATAGCCGTTTTTGGTATGCACTTATAAGACCATGGTCGGTTGAGCCCTAAGCCTGCTCTCAGATACACTGGGCTCTCTATTTCATTCTTGGGCTCGCATGTCTCTTTTCTTTCGTTTTTTGATTGGTTTCAGCCTTATCTGCTTTTTCTATTTCTCTGGAGAAATGCTGGTTCGCGTGGCGTCAATCCCGCTACCAGGCACATTGATGGGCTTACTGATGTTGTTAGCATGGCAATTCTTTCGTCGTAAGACGCCTATGTTGTTGCTTGCTGGAGGCACGCCTATTCTCAAGCACATGGCGATGCTGTTTGTACCGGCAGTTTTGGGTGTGGGTGTGTATTGGCAAGAGATCAGTGAAAATATCACCGGTATTGCGCTGGCTATCATTGTCAGTACGGCGATAAGTCTTGGGATATCGGCCTGGATTGCACAGAAAATCTTGCAATCTGTTGTGGTGAAGGATGATTCGTGACGATTACAGAAGCCTTTGATGACTGGGCAAAATCCATTGTAAGCCTGACGGAGTTGTCGTTTTCCTGGCAGGGAGGATTATGGATATTACTCACGGTAATCGCTTATCTGCTAGCGTTAAATATTGGACGTCGAACGAAAGGCAATCCCCTCGCAAATCCCGTGTTGGTAACAGCCGTTCTCGTGGGCGTGATGTTAATGGTGTCTGGAACCAGTGCGAGAGAATATCAGCAATTCGCCGGACTCGTGCATTGGCTGCTTGGGCCGGCAACCGTGGCGCTGGCTATCCCGATGTATGCGCAATGGGAAAAAATACGTGAACTTGGTTGGCGATTAGTTGCCTCTGTTTTTATTGCCGGTGTCATTGCTCCGCTTACTGCCTGGTTCACGGTATGGTACTTCGATGCGCCTACTGCATTGCAAATGACCATGTTGGCAAAATCGATTACCACACCCCTGGCTATGGAGGCGACAGCGCATATTGGCGGTATTCCTGCACTCGCTGCGGTTTTCGTTATTGCTACCGGCATTGTTGGTGCGGTAATCGCGCCGGTTATGTATAAGCTGTTAAATGTTACTTTGCCACAGGCCCAGGGGATGGCGCTCGGCGCGGTTTGCCACGCGGTAGGAACGGCTAAAGCGCTGCAAATGAGCGAGCGAACCGGTGCACTGGCTACATTAGGATTGTGTCTGAACGGTATAATGACGGCGATTATTTTACCGTTACTGTTTTCCTCTATTTCCTGAATTATCCTGGTTCGTTTAAGGGCGAATGTTCTGCAGATTTAAACATAAGTGCAATGGCTTTTTTCTGGAATCCTGCTATTAGTTAATAGGTTAACGGACACCGTCTATTCATTAGAATTCTGCGTATTTTTGCGGCATTTTGTGTTTGTTTTGAGCGGCATTCATCTCTGTAACGGCTATAGGAAGGTTACCTTTTCACATGATATCGGTTTTGGTTTGTGACGACTCAATGGTTGCACGAAAGCAGGTTGCCAAGTGTTTGCCCCCAGACTGGGAAGTGGCGATTCACTTTGCCAAACACGGCAAAGAAGCCGTAGAACTTTTACGGCAAGGTAAAGGGCAACTGCTTCTACTCGACCTTAACATGCCAGTGATGGATGGCTACGAAACCTTACAGGCCATTCGCGATGAAAATTTGCAGACTAAGGTGGTCGTTATTTCAGGGGATGTACAGCCTGAAGCCCACGAGCGCGTAACCAAGCTCGGTGCCGTTGAATTTATTCGCAAACCCGTCGATCCGACTACTCTTGAACAAGTGCTGATTAAACATCAGTTGATGGAAAGCGAAGCTCCCGTTGAAGAGACGGTTGAATTAGATCCCGACATCCGCGATTGTTATCAGGAAATCACCAACATTGCCATGGGACGTGCGGGTGATCACCTGGCCCGTACCATGAATGTTTTTGTTCACCTGCCTATACCCAATGTGAATCTGATAGAAGCCTCTGAGATGCGCATGATGTTGTCTGATATCGATTCCCAAGAGCAAGTAACAGCGGTATGCCAGGGTTTTATTGGCTCTGGGATCCGCGGAGAAGTACTTTGTATTCTTAGCGATTCTAGCTTTGGTGACGTTGCGAAAATTCTCGATGTACAGGAAGAAGTGGACGATCAGCTGCAACTGGAATTACTCATGGATGCGGCCAGTATTCTTATCGGTACCTGCCTCACCGGACTGGCTCAACAGATGGATGTAACTTTTGCACAGGGCCAACCCATTGTTCTGGGTCAGCACAGGGCCATCAGTGAAATCATAAAAACGAACCAGGTTAAGTGGAAACGTACCCTGGCAATCGAGCTAAGCTACGGCCTGGAGGGATACAACGTGCGATGCGACTTGCTGATCCTGTTTACTGAAGACTCCATGCAGACTATGAATGCCAAATTGGCGCATTTACTGGAGGACATCTAATGCAGGGTAGTGAATTAGAGCAAATGCAGTCGTTTCACTGGATGATGGATATGCTCCAGAGTGTAGATGTGGGCATTGTGGTGCTTGATAAGAATTTCCGCGTACAGGTTTGGAACGGTTTTATGGAAAGTCACAGCGGCCTGCTTCCCAGTGAGGTGCGCGATAAAACCCTCTTTAGCATTTTTCCCAATGTTGAAGAGAAGTGGTTTACTAAAAAGTGCAAACCCGTTTTCGAACTCAATACGCGAGCGTTCATGACTTGGGAGCAACGCCCCTACTTATTCAAGTTTCACAATTATCGGCCGATTACAGGCAATGAGCTTTATATGTATCAAAACGTAACTTTAGCGCCATTGACCTCTGCTAACGGAAAAACGGATTTTATCAGTGTCATGGTATATGACATGACGGATATCGCTTCTGGTAAAAAGCAACTCGAAGCTTTACAGGTCAGTACGGAAGAAAGAGCCTAGCAAAAAGCGTTTACCTGATACGTCGTTATAAAGTTGGCGAATTTAAATGCCTTCGTTTGGAGCATGTAATGGTGAGAATTCAGTTTTTTGCGGTAAAAGTTCTTCTGATGTTAAGTGCATCATTTCTGCTTTTTGGCTGCGGTGGCGGAGGAGGCGGCGACGATGGTGACACCGGCGGCAATGCTTCTCCTAATGCCTTATATGTCAATGCCGGTGCAGACATTGAAATGCTTGAAGGTGCTACGTCTACACTTTCAGGCAGTGTTACAGGCAATACTGACGGTGCTACCTGGCGTTGGAGTGCATCGCCTGCTGCCACTATCACCCAAGCAGACAATACTACCTCAGAAGCAGAGTTCACCGCGCCTACAGTGACCACAGATACGGCATTCGTCATCACGGTTGTGGTCACCAACTCCAGCGGAAATAGTGATACCGATACCCTCAATATTCTCGTGCGGCCGCAAAACATTGCACCTGTTGCCGTTATCGAAGCTGAGCCGGAAGAGGGGCAGCCTGCCAATACCTATTCTGCGGGGCGCAGTGTGACGCTGAATGGTAGAGCCAGTATTGACGACGATGCCCCCGATCCCGACAACCCCATTGCGGCCTGGGAGTGGCAACAAACCGCCGGCAACAGTGTGTTGAACGATGTCACCACAGATGCTTCAACACTCACCATTACCATGCCGGTTGAAGCTGAAGCACAAACGCTCACATTTACCCTCACCGTAACCGATGCGGAAGGTACCACTGATACTGCTTCGCTTTCGTTAAATACGTTGTCAGAAAGTCAGACGTTACCTTTGGTAGAAGCCGGGGCCGACCAAGCTGTGTTTAGCGGTGAACGTGTAGTGTTGAATGGCACTGCCACCACCACGGTCGCGTCCGGTTTACCGCTCATTAGCGAGTGGGATGGTATGTTGGACGGTGTGGTAAGCCCATCCTCACTCTCTACCTATGCGATTGCACCTCAGGTACAAAACGAAACCGTGTTTACTTATATGTTAAGCGTAACCGATGCCTACGGGCATGTTGTTACCGATGAGGTAGACATTACGGTGCGTCCTTATCCGGTACCGCTGATCAACGATACTGGAGTCACGGTACAGGCCAACAATACGGCCTATGCAAATACACAGCAAAACGCATTTCCAGGGCAAGATGGTCAACGAGGCAGTGATGTAATTCATGCTGCCAACTTATTGGAAAAAGCAGGACGTGGTAAGGCTGGCTTTGACTTTACCAAATTAAATGCCAACGGTGACGAAGAAGACGATACCGCTCAAGCTTGGGATTGCGTGCGTGATAATGTCACCGGGCTGGTGTGGGAAAAGAAAACGACAGACGGTGGCGTACGCGATGCCAATCATACCTACACCTGGTTTTTCTTCGATGAAAACGGCGGATATCAGGGCGTTCAGTCAGGTACCGATGCAAGCTGTACACTCACAAGCTGTAACACCACTGCGTATGTAAGTGCCGTCAATGCGGTGGGACTGTGCGGATTTTATGACTGGCGAATGCCGACTTACGAAGAAATGATGTCGCTGATTCATTTTGGTCTTGCCAGTGGTGTAAGGGTTGATGATGACTATTTCCCTAACTCGGGCACGGTAGACGGTGATGGTCGGCTTTGGTACTGGACTCGAATTCCCAGTGCTGATGGTGTTGCCGAAGATGCGGCTCAGAATGCATGGGCGCTGGATTTTGCCTCTGGCCTGGATAACTTTTTGAACAAAGCCACGCCGGGTAGTGTGCGCTTGGTCAGAGCGGGGAGGTAAAAGGTGAAAGTACTGGTAGCTTTATTTTTGTGGTTGTTAACCGCGTCCGTGGCGGCGCAAACTTGTCTGGGTTCAGGCATTAAAACGGCAGGTGACGATGAATTTGAGGATTTGGGTGATGGCGAGGTACTTCACACGCCAAGCAACCTGATTTGGCAGCGTTGTGCACTTGGTCAAACCTGGAATGGCACAACGTGCACTGGCACAGCGGTAAAATACAATTGGCAAGAAGCGCTTATTGCTGCGCAAGAGGCCGATGCAACCTTGCTTGCGGGGTGGCGTTTACCCAATATCAAAGAACTGACTACTATCACTGAACGTGAGTGTGTACGTCCCGCTATCAACGAAACAGTGTTTCCCAACACGCCACCGGATGATTTCTGGACTTCAACGCCGTCTTTGCAAGACCCACTTCGCTCTTGGGTAGTGGCATTTTTTAATGCGAGCCATTCAATCAAAGAAAAAGATCGATTCATTTACGTAAGACTTGTGCGAACGAGTGTCGATTAGCGTCTATCTGCTTCTTTCAGGTCGCGATATATTCAACCTGAATTTTAGTCTGTTGAACTTGTCGCGACTTTTTATTTGCCCCTAAGCCGTCCACAATGCAACGCATGAAAATGCGAAATCTCATCAATGTAGTCAGAAATACGCTTGTCTTTTTAGCGACGATCCCATTTTTCGCATCTGCGGGAAATTCGTGCGATATCGACTTTGCGTATGGTTTGGTGGTGAATGAACATCAACTCCGAATCCTCGACAATAACCGAACTGTCATTCAGATCAACGACCAGGAGCAGCTGTTCGTTAAAGGGCGCTGGCAGGATCTCTCTGTGCAACAGCGTCGTTGGTTACGAGAATATTCTCGTGGCCTGCACTATGTTGTGCCGAAAATGATTATTCTGGCCACTGAAGGCGTTGATTTAGCAGCGGATACTGTCGACAACGTGTATCAAGGGCTGGTGGGCGCAGACCACGACAGCTACGACAAGCTGCAAAGTGCCATGAAGCGGGTACGTAATCGGGTAAAGGATAAATTTCGCCACGCCAGCGACCACTATTTTATCGGGCCGGGATCATTAGAGAGCGTGGACAATTTTGTCGATAGCGGAATAGAGGCGGAGCTGGAAGAAGCCATTTCAATGTCAATTGGCGGTATCTTGTCTGCAATTGCAGGGATGGACGAATCTCGAGTAGAGCTGAGTGATGAGCGGGTAGAGGCGATTACCCGGCAGCTCGAAGCGGTGGGGGAGCATCTCGACCTCGAAACGAGCCCTGCGTCGCTTAACAACAAAGCGCAATGGTTCTGTGACAAGCTCCAACGACTAAATGTGTTGGAAGATAAACTTCGCAAGCACGTTGTTGCATTAAAGCCTTTCGACGTAATCGTGTCTGGCTAAAATCTACAGTTAATAAAACAGCCCGCATTAGCGGGCTGTTTTGTTTAAACCTCTTCAAACAAACGCAGAGAGCAGTGAATTTAGATAGCGCCTACCTTTAGGTGTAACCTGCCAATGACGCGTTGTTTCGGTCAGCAGGCCTTGCGTAATGGCCTTATCTAACTCTTGTCGCTCAGACGCAGACAATACCTGGCCGGTAAAATCAGTAAAATCCTGTTTTGGGCAAGGTTCAACTAAGCGAAACCGGTTCATAAAGAACTCGAAAGCGAGATCGTCTTTTTCAACCGTTGACTCTGTGTCGAGATAGGGGCGCGCAATATCCATATAACCCCTTGGATGCTTAACTTTCACGGTACGGTGAATGTTGCCGGTGCGGATATCAGTTATTTTGCCGTGTGCGCCACAGCCGATCCCCAAGTAATCACCAAAGCGCCAGTAATTCAAATTGTGCTGACATTGAAAACCGGGTTGGCTGTATCCCGAAATTTCATATTGCTGATAGCCCGCTTTGGCCAGCATTGCATGGCCTTGATCTTGTATTTCCCACAGAATGTCGTCGTCGGGAAGTGCTGGAGGTTTAGAATAAAAGGGGGTGTTGGGCTCAATGGTAAGCTGATACCAGGACAAATGCGCAGGCGACAGCGCGATAGCGGTTGCTAAATCACTTAATGCGTTTTCAATGCTCTGATCCGGTAGGCCATGCATTAAATCAACATTGAAACTCTTCAGCGGCGCTGAGCGGGCGAAGTCGATGGCCTTGGTTGCCTGCGTCGTATCATGGATTCTTCCGAGGGCTTTTAAGTGTTTATCTTCAAAGCTCTGAATGCCCATGGAAATACGATTGACACCCGCCTGTGCATAGCCGTCGAATCGTGCCGCTTCTACGGTACCTGGATTGGCTTCCAGGGTGATTTCAGCATTATCTGAAAGCGCGATACGTTGCTTTACACCTGCTAGTAAATTGCCAATGAAAGCAGGCTCAAAAAGGCTGGGTGTACCGCCACCGATGAATATGCTGGTCACTTCCCGGCCAGCAACGCGGGTGGCATCAATGGCTAAATCATCGAGTAAATGGCTGACATATTCTTGTTGGGGGAGGTCAGACTTCAACCCGTGAGAGTTGAAGTCACAATAAGGACATTTTTGCACACACCAGGGAATGTGGATGTACAAGCCTAATGGGGGATTACGCAAAAGTTTGTCTCATTTGTTCCAATAGGAACGCCATTGCCTGACCACGATGACTGATTTGATTCTTCACCTGTCTGTCGAGTTCAGCAGCGGTACATTCGTGTGATGGTACATAGAACACTGGATCATAGCCAAACCCTCCATGACCAGCCTGGTCGGTGGTGATGGTGCCGTGCCAGTAACCTTCACTAATCAAAGGCACAGGGTCGTCTGCATGTCGCATAAAAACTAACATACAAAAGAAATGCGCTCGGCGGTTTGGGTTGCCATCTAAGGCGTGAAGCAATTTTTCAATATTATCGCTGTCGGCAGCACCTTTACCGGCGTACCGGGCTGAATATATACCTGGCGCACCATCAAGAGCATTCACCACTAAACCAGAATCATCGGCAATAGCGGGTAAACCTGTACATTTTGCAGCGTGGCGGGCTTTAATAATCGCGTTTTCGACAAACGTGGTGCCGGTTTCTGGTACGTCTTTAACACCTAATTCTTTCTGTGGCACCACAGTCACATTGAGCGGTGCAAAAAGTCGGGCGAATTCTTTCACCTTACCGGCATTGCCGGAGGCCAGTACGATTTTTTCTGGAAATGCCATAACAAAACGTCCTTACTGATTACTTACTTTTTCTTTTTCGCTGTGGCGGCTTTTTTCTTTTTGGCCTTTTTCTTCGCGGTATTCTTTGGCGCTTTGTGCTTCGGTCGCAGATCTTTGACAAACCGGGCTTTAAGCGGTTCTTCGGTATAACGCTCAACCTTGCCAACCATCTCGAAATCATGGGCTTCGATAAGCGAAATCGCCGTGCCTTTGGCACCAGCGCGACCGGTCCGGCCTATGCGGTGAACATAAATGTCTGCCTTGCGCGGCATATCAAAGTTGATCACGTGGCTGACGTTAGGCACATCAATCCCGCGAGCAGCAACATCGGTGGCCAGGAGCACAGGTACGGCACCGGATTTAAACCGTTGCAGTGCGGCGATGCGCTTATCCTGTGGCATTTCACCCTGTAGCCAGCACACCTCGATTTTCTCTGACATGAGGAAATCTTTCAGTGCCTGCAGACGCTCACGGGTTTTTACAAACACCACGGCGTTAGTGATATCGTTTTTCAGAATATGCACCAGCATGGCCTGTTTGTGGGCCATATCGTCTGCAAGGTGATACCACTGATGGGTTTTGGCTTTTTCTTTGCGAGAAGGGTTGGCTTCTACTTCTACCGGATCATTCAAAATGTCTCTTGAGAAGAACTTAACGCCCGGGCCTTCAAGGGTAGCCGAGAACAACATGTTCTGTTTCCGCCAGCGCGCTTCCGAAGCGATTTGCCCCACAATAGCACCAAAGCCCATATCAAGCATGCGGTCAGCTTCATCCAGGATCAGACATTCAATATTGCGGCAGTCGGCAGATTCTTTCTCGATATGTTCGAAAAGACGGCCCGGGGTAGCCACCAGAATATCCAGGTTTTGACTTAGAATTTCCCGATCAGTACCGTAATTGATACCGCCGGTTATTACACCGCAAACCAGTTCGGTGTATCGGGTGATAACCTTGGCCTGTTCGTAAACCTGAATAGCCAACTCACGGGTTGGCGTGAGAATGAGTATTCGGCATGAACCTGGTTCCCGGCGTGGGAAATCAAGCAGGTACTGACAAGCTGGCAGCAAAAATGCCGCTGTTTTACCGGTCCCGGTAGGGGCGGATGCGAGGATGTCTTTGCCGTCCATTGCCGGCGGGATCACGAGAGACTGAATCGAAGTTGGGTTTTTGAAACCCATCTCCGTGACAGCCTGACAGAGGCTGTCATCAAGCTCTAATTCTTCAAAGGTCATGCGGTGTTTTTATGTCGCGAAAGTAAAGGCGTATTGTAGCACCTCACTGCCGCTTTTTGATAACAATTATCCCGATTGTTTGCTTGTTGGTTCATCCATTATGGAATGAGAGCACTGCAGCAACACGTGATAGGCGGTCTCTTCATATTTTCCGAACAGCGCTTGCTGACGGGCTTTTATTTTTGTAAACACCGGTTGAGTCAGTCCAGCCATAAAACGGGTGAGTAAAATAGGGGAAACTTGCCCTTCTGGCAGTTTTTCGTTCAGCCACGCAAGCGCTTGTTGCATATCGTTTATAATCGCGCTGGCGTCGTCGCTGTCGTTCTCGCGACTGAGACTGAGTGAATGCCCGCGGCAAACCGAGCAGTGACCGCAGCGCTCTGGGGCGTGTTGGTCGCCAAAGTACAAAGCGAGATTGTGATTCAGACAACGGTCGAGATTGAAAAATCGCAGCATGGTGGCAATGCGGGCTATTTCAGATTGTTCGTTACGGGCGGCATACTGATGCAGGTTTTGCGCAAGTTCTGGTGTCAGTAAGTTCGGCGCGATGCGATAAACGTCGGTGAGCTTTTTCATTTCTAACTCGGCGTAATCGTGTTCGGCAAGTTGCTCTAACAGGCTCAACACAGTGCCGCGTTCAAAACCCTGTTGGTGAAGCCCGTCGAAATTCGGCACGCCCCAAATCTTTTTGAATGTAGTCTGGCCGACAATGGCGTTGAAAAGCGGTTGCTGCTCTGCGGGTAACGCTTTTACAATCTGTTCCGAGGCGACCAGCCATTTCACTTTTACATCTTCATAGTAACTGTATTTAGGCTCAATAGCGCCAGCCAGCTCCATCTGCACCAGCAACGTTTTTAGTGGCAAAGCACGAATGTTGGTGGCTTGTGACAGTGAATAAGATTGCGTTTCCCATTCATTATTTTCGGCGCTGCTGGTAATTTCTGTTAAAAGCTTGTCGATACCATACGCTTCAGGGGTATCGCCATATACAAAGTTTTCCAGCACATTTATCCCATCTAAACTTGCCAACAGTACGCAGCGGCTAGGTTGACCATCGCGGCCGGCACGGCCTATTTCCTGACTGTAGTTCTCGATGGATTTGGGCAGGTCGTAATGCACCACAAAGCGGATATCTGATTTATCTATCCCCATGCCAAATGCAATTGTTGCCACGATGATACGGGTTTTACCCGCCATAAAACGGTTCTGAATACTTGCTCGCGCGTCGTTACCTAACCCCGCGTGATAGGAAGTCGCCGAATAGCCAGCTTCCTGAAGTTGAGCCGCGAGTTCATCAGCCGTTTTTTGCTGAGTAACGTAAACAATACCGGCACCGGCCGTTTCATCCAGCACCTGCGTTAGTAACACTAATTTACTCGTGTGGTGGACGGGGATCCGGTCTATATCGAGATTTGCGCGATAAAATCCTGTTTGTACAATATGCTGAAAGCCAATGTTGAATTTTTGTGCCATGTCTTTCTGCACACGGCGCATCGCTGTGGCGGTAAGTAAGAGCACTAGGGGAATATTCAGTGCTTGTTGATATTGCGGGAGTTTCAGGTAATCAGGGCGAAAATTGTGCCCCCATTCTGAAATACAGTGCGCTTCATCGACAACCAGCATGGAGATGGGGATATTTTCTATAAAACGGCGGAAGCGTTCATTTTTGAATCGCTCCACGGAAATCATTAAAATTTTGAGCTTGCCATCCCGGGCTTGTTGCATCACCTGCTGACTTTCATCTTTGCTGAGGGTGGAATCCAGGCTGGCCGCGGCAATTCCCTTACTGCGCAAAAATGCCAACTGATCGTGCATTAGGGCGATCAGCGGTGAAATCACCAGTGTAAGGTGAGGCAATTGAGTAGCCGTAAACTGATAACACAACGACTTCCCAGAGCCGGTTGGAAATACCGCCAGCGATGAATGCCCCGCTAAAAGCTGCTCAATGGTCTGCTGCTGACCTTCACGAAAATCGTCAAAGCCAAAAAGCTGCTGAAGTTGTTGTGTTAGATTTTGCATCGAAAAATTCAGTAAATTGTTTTAATTCAGGTTACTTGTTAACCAGTTACTTTCCTCCTGGCTAGGAGAACAGATCTAAACGGAAACGCTTTTCAAAGATATCCCTTCGGGCCAGGTTCATCGCCTCGCCAATCTGCGGGCCGCGCAATCCTTGCTCGACAAACGCTTTTGCGCTGAGTTTGCTGGCCTCTTTTACGGTTTCATGTAACGGCGTTGCCAAAGAGCTGCTGATATCGGCATTGTCATTTATCAACGTACATGCAGTGATAAAGTCTGTGAAGCGTTCTGGCTTGCGCCAGGCATCACACTGATTGCAGAGTTTCAACCAGTCATCAGCGGTGTTTGAGGGAGTGAATGCTTTGCTGAAACGGCTAACCAGCATAGCGAGTTGAGCGTATTTGTTGGGCGCTTTTACTCTTTTGCATAAGGTTTCTGTACCTTCAGCTGAAGTATTCGCGAAAAGCAGCGCCCAGCGAATATCGTCGCTAGCCTTGGCTGATACCGCGCGCTCAAGCCGCGAATCACTATTTTTAAGCGATGCAATAAGTTCGGGAAACCAGTCATTCAGTGCCTCAGCACGTTCAAGGACCTGAAAATAAACTTCCGGGTTATTTTCACCCAACGCGCGAATCGTTTCTTTCCACACTCGCTCGGCAGTGAGGTGTGCCAATTCACCGCTGTCAGCCATATTGCGCATCAGCGAAAGCGTTTCTTCAGCAACTTTAAACCCAAGGTGCGCGTAGCGGGCAGCAAAACGCGCTACACGAAATACCCTAAGCGGATCTTCGCTGAAAGCCTCTGACACATGCCGTAATATTCGAGAGTTCAGATCTCTCACACCGTGATAAGGGTCAATAAGGTTGCCATCATTGTCTTTGGCAATAGCATTCACGGTAAGATCGCGACGGATTAAATCTTGCTCTAAGGTGACATCTGGTGCAGCGTAACAAACAAAGCCGGTGTAACCACTGCCAGACTTTCGCTCGGTGCGGGCGAGGGCGTATTCCTCTTTGGTTTTCGGGTGCAGAAATACCGGGAAATCCTTGCCGACTTGCTCGAAGCCTTTGGCGAGCATCTCTTCTGGAGTCGCACCAACTACCACCCAATCACGTTCGGTAACCCGCCGATTGAGTAATTCGTCGCGCACCGCGCCACCCACTAAATAAACATCCATAAAACCATCGCATTTTGTGTTTTTCGTTATTATGCCTGAACCATTCATTAAATTGGTGTTCGAATCGCTTTGATTTTGACTTATTGCAAGCGGCTAGGTAGTTTAGTCGCGGTGAATTGCTAACTCTGACAAGCATATGTATCTGAATTATTTTGGGCTAACGGACAACCCATTTTCAATTGCTCCAAACCCTGATTACCTGTACATGAGTCCACGCCATAAAGAAGCGTTGGCGCATTTGACATTCGGCCTGAGGGAAAGCGGTGGATTTGTCATGCTTACCGGCGAGGTGGGTACAGGTAAAACAACGGTATCACGAAAATTACTGCAGCAACTGCCTGACAATACGCAAGTTGCGATGATTCTGAACCCTACGCTGTCGGCCCTTGAATTGCTGGCCACGGTGTGTGATGAACTGGGTATCGCTTACGACGCCGATAAGGCCAGTTTGAAGTATTTTACTGACCGCATATTGGCCAAGCTGGCTGACAATCATCAGGCAGGCGTGAACACAGTGTTGATGATTGATGAAGCGCAGCATTTAATGCCTGAAGTGTTAGAGCAACTGCGATTGCTCACTAACCTGGAAACGA
Organism: Alteromonas confluentis; assembly: GCF_001757105.1. GTDB lineage: Bacteria > Pseudomonadota > Gammaproteobacteria > Enterobacterales > Alteromonadaceae > Alteromonas > Alteromonas confluentis. The sequence goes on along the minus strand of NZ_MDHN01000041.1, from coordinate 274,389 downwards.
ATCGCGAAAAACTGCTGAAGGTTGTCCTCATCGGGCAGCCGGAACTTCAACAATTGCTGAAGCGGAATGAACTGCGTCAGCTCGCACAGCGGATCACCGCGCGGTATCACTTATTGCCATTAACAGCACCGGAAGTGTCGTCTTACGTGGCCCACCGTCTTAGCGTCGCGAATGGCGATATCAGTATTTTCAGCCCACAGGCATTAAAAGCGATTCATCAAATTACCGGTGGTATTCCCCGGGTCATTAATCTTTTATGCGACCGCGCGCTGACCTTATCTTTTACGAAACAACATGCGGTGGTGAAAAAGCCTATTTTTCTGGCGGCAGCAGAACAAATTCTCGGTGATGACGTGGTCAGTCAGCGTATTCAAAGTCAGCGCAAATGGATGCTGGGTACGGCCTTTGTATTAGCATTGCTGGTGGGCTTTGGCATCGGGAGGTTGTATGTCTGAACTGATGAAAATTGCCGAACTTAAACCGGGTATGGTGATTGTTCGCATTACCGAACAGAACGGCCCGGTAAAAATTCGAAAGTCAGGGTTGGTGACCAGTGATGCTATGGTAACAGGGCTTGCAGAAATGGGCGTGCTGGAAGTGGAGGTTGATCCCGCGCAAACCGTCGAAATTGAAAAGCCTGTACATCATCGAACACAAACCCAAAAATTGATTCGAGGTGACCACGATACCAGCGTGAATAAGCTGGATAACGCTATTTCAGAACAGTTTAATCGTAGTTTGTTTCTGCCTACTGTGCAGGGGCTACCGTCGATGTGGAAGGTGTATTCTCGTCAGGTAATGTCTTTTGCGGGCGTGATAATCGTTGGACTTGCGATTGGTGGCGCTGCGGGGAGCTATCCTGCCTGGTGGCCACAGGCTGAAAATGTGGTGGCAACGGCTCCAGATGATGTGGCCGATGAGACGAAGCCGGGCGCGGTTAATGAACCTGAAAAGGAGAATAGCCCCGCTGAAGTAGATGTGGTTACAGATGCCAACAATTCCGGTGACCTGGCAGCATTGGATACGGAAGCTGAGGTGGCGCAAAGTGCAAAAGTTGCCATCGCGGTGCCGTCAGAGTTGCAACCTGGTGCTGTTTCACCTGAACAGGCACCCGCTCAGACACCCGTTCAGCAAAGTGAAACTCAGGCAGAGACTGCGCAGCGCTATGCAGAAAATTCGGTTCAGGCTCAGGTGGATTTAGGCGGTGAAGTGATCAATGCGCCTCAGGAAAGTGACGTGGAAGTCTCCCCGGAATTGATGGCACGTTTTAATAGAGCTATCGACGAACTGGACAACCGTGCCACCGAACCAAGAGCTGAAACCAAAGTCACGGTGCGCGATAGCATGCCTCGCGTAGATCAACTACCGGTGCGTATGCTCACTCGCTTACCGAGCATGGCATTCAACGCCCACATGTATGCAAGCCGTCCGTCTGACCGCTGGGTAAGGGTGAATGGTACGCAATTAGGCGAGGGTGACTGGATTGAAGACGAAGTACAAATCGTTAAAATCGAGGCGCAACGGGTAATTCTCAGCTTTGAAGGCAAAGAGTTTTCCATGGCAGCGCTCACCGACTGGTAGCGCGAGCAACGTGCGTTATGTGCTGGGCTGACAGGTGCACAATCATTCGAAACACGGCGTGCACCCAGCACCTGATGGCTAATTATTTTGCTTTTGTTTGGATGACAGGAAAAATACACGATGGACTTTTTATGGTTTATTCCAGCGGTAATTATGACGGTAGGGATTGTCTGGGTGGTCAGACGAAACTTGCAGTAGACCGGATTTATTAATCCGGTACCTGATTAATAAACACGTCTTTGAAGAATTTCGGTAGATTGATGCCGAAATCGTCTGGGCGCACGCCGGATTCAATTTCATCGTCTACCTGAGAAAGGTCCACCCGTTTAATTTCGCTGAAATGACCGCCGGAGATGCTGTAGAAGGTCATTACCACCGGTGCCAGTAAATCTTCCGGGTGGGGTTTGGCAATAATGCCTAACCGGCCACTTTTCAACTTAACCAATGAGCCGACGGGGTGAACTCCTACACACTGAACGAATTGTTTTACTAAGTGACTGTCGAGACTGGGGTCTTTCGCCAAACGTTTTAACGCCAGTGTGGGGGTGATACTGTCCTTATGCTTCCGGTTCGATGTCATTGCATCGTAGCTGTCGATAATTGCGGCCATTTTCGACAACGGCGCAATTTCAGTGCTGGCCAGTGAATTTGGGTAGCCGGAGCCATCTTCACGCTCGTGGTGTTGTGAAATGATCGATAAAGCAAGGTCAGATATTTGTTCTCCTTGTTCTACCAGTTCCAGACTGATCGCCACGTGCTGGCGTAGCACCGACCAATCAGCAGGTGAAAGTTTATCTGTTTTATGACGAATTTCTTCAGGTACCTGAGACATACCCACATCCATCAGCAAAGATCCCATGCAGGCTTCATCAATGGTGTCTCTGTCGTAGCCAAGATGGTCGGCAAACATTGCCATCAGAATGGCGCAATTTATGGAGTGCTCAAGCAAATATTGGTCTGAGTTTTTGATCATCGTCAGACACGACATCGCATCTTTATTGTCAAATACCCCTTCGATGATGCTAGAGGAGAGTTCAGAGGCTTTCGTCAAATCATTAGGGGCGCCCCGTTGTAACGCACTGATAAATGATTTCTGTAGCGTTAGGGCTTCGTCGTAAAGCTGGTTCGCAGAAGACAGGACATCGCTATTACTTTTGGGCTTTGGAGAATCTTCAGAAACTTTGGTTGACTCTTGCTGGGGCTCTGTAACCTGGCTGCGAGCGTAATCCACTTCAACCAGTGTTATCCCCATTTCCCGAAGTTTCTCAACCGATAAGGTGCTTTTCACAACACCACTCGTTCTTACCCGGGTATTGCCCGTTTGTTCCACGACTTGGCTCACAAACATGCCGGGAATGAGGTCGTTTATTGACACGTGTTTAAGCATAATGCCTCGATGCTTTAAAAATAAATGTCCTAAACCGAAGTGGGGCCGGGTTTGTACCTGCTTAGCCAGTCCGATTTGCTCCTAACTAAAAACCGCGAAATATAAAAAAGGCGATGTACAAACACCGCCTTTTTTTAGTATAGAACAAATCTCAGAAATTAAAGCCAGGCTGGTTGCTTTGCTTCAAATTCTTCAATGGTACTGGTCAGTTCGAGTGTTTGGCCGATGGCATCCAACCCTTTAATCAGGTTGTTTTTATGGTGGGCCAGGATGTCGAAGCTGAAGGTAAGGTCGCCAGCAATAACGGTTTGCGCGGGTAAATCAACCACGATTTCAAGGTCTGCGTTAGCTTTTACTGCACCAAACAGTGCATCCATTTGCGATGATGACAGCGCAATAGGCAGCAACTGGTTATTGATGCAGTTGCCGTAGAAAATATCTGCGAATGACGTTGCAATAACAACATCAAAACCGAAATCTGCCAATGCCCAAGGTGCGTGTTCACGACTTGAGCCACAACCGAAGTTTTCCCGCGACAGCAGAATGCTGGCGCCGGCGTATTCCGGTTTATTCACCACAAAATCCGGGTTTGGCTCTTGCTCGTGAAGGTCAAGGTAGCGCCAGTCGTGAAAAAGGTGCTTGCCGTAACCGGTGCGGGTAACGCCAGTCAGAAACTGCTTTGGAATGATTTGATCGGTGTCGACATTGGCCTGATCCAGAGGACAAGCGCGGCCGGTGTGTACTGTAAAACCCTGACTCATGACTTACTCCTGAAATTCGCGAACGTCAGCAAAACGGCCTTTCAGCGCGGCGGCCGCAGCCATTGCCGGGCTAACCAGGTGGGTGCGAGCACCACGGCCCTGACGGCCTTCGAAGTTACGGTTACTGGTAGAGGCGCAACGGTCTCCTGACTGCAGGATATCGTCGTTCATACCCAGACACATAGAGCAGCCTGGCAGACGCCATTCAAAACCAGCATCGGTGAAAATCTTATCCAGGCCTTCTTCTTCCGCCTGACGCTTCACCGCACCAGAGCCTGGCACCACAATAGCGGTTACGGTGTCAGCTACTTTACCTTGCTTAGCGATGAATGCGGCTGCGCGCATATCTTCAATACGACCATTGGTACAGGAACCGATGAACACGTGACTTACTGGCACTGCATCGAGTTTGTCACCCGCAGACAGCCCCATATAAGCCAGCGCTTTTCTGGCACTTTCTCTTTCAACCGCATCAGAGAAATCTTCCGGAGCCGGTACCGGCGCATCCACACCAATTACCTGACCCGGGTTCGTGCCCCAGGTGATTTGCGGTGCAATGTCAGCAGCATCCAGTTCTACCACGGTGTCGAAAGTGGCACCGTCTTCGCTGTGTAACGATTTCCAGTAGGCGACCGCTGCATCCCAATCGCTTCCTGTTGGGGCGTATTCGCGACCTTTTACGTATTCGAACGTGGTATCGTCAGGTGCAACCATACCCGCCTTGGCACCCGCTTCGATACTCATATTACAAATCGTCATACGTTCTTCCATAGTCAAAGAACGAATCGCTTCACCTGCGTATTCAATCACGTGGCCAGTGGCTCCGGCGTGACCAATTTTACCAATGATGGCAAGAATGATGTCTTTTGCGGTAATGCCAACTGCCAGCTTGCCGTTCACATTGATCAGCATGCTTTTCGCTTTGCTTTGCTTCAGGGTCTGGGTGGCGAGAACGTGTTCAACTTGAGAGGTACCGATACCGAACGCCAATGCGCCGAATGCACCGTGAGTCGCCGTGTGAGAATCTCCACATACTACCGTCATACCAGGCAGGATGAGTCCCAGTTCCGGACCCATTACGTGCACGATGCCCTGTTTCTGGTGACCTACCGGGAACAGTTTAACACCGTGCTCTTCACAGTTTGTCGCCAGCGTTTTTAGCTGCAGCGCATTCTGCGGGCCACAGGCATCAATAGCCAGTGAACGGGTAGAAATACTGTGGTCCATGGTACCGAAAGTGCGGTCTGGACGACGGACCTTACGGGCTTTTTCGTTCAAACCAGCAAAGGCTTGTGGTGAGGTAACTTCATGGATTAGGTGGCGATCGATATACAGCAAGCTGTCTTCGCCTAATTGGTCAACGACGTGCGCTTCCCAAACTTTATCGTATAAGGTCTTGGCCATGGTGGTGCTTACTCCTGACTCAGAATTTGTCTAACAACTTCGTCGCCAACCTGTGCTGTGGTGGATGCCTGATCACGCTTGTCAGCAGGCAGCAGCTCGCCGGTAAGTACACCGGATTCTAAGGTGGCAACAACCGCTCTTTCGATGGCATCGGCGGCTTCTTGTTGGTTTAACGAGAAGCGGAGCATCATGGCGGCGGAAAGGATTTGTGCGATTGGGTTAGCAATGCCCTGGCCAGCGATATCGGGTGCTGAGCCGCCGGCAGGCTCGTAAAGACCGAAACCGTCTTCATTCATGCTGGCAGATGCCAGCAAGCCCATAGAACCCGTCATCATAGCGCACTCATCAGAGATGATGTCACCGAACAGGTTGGAGCACAGCATGACGTCGAACTGAGCAGGATTTTTCATTACCTGCATGGTCGCGTTATCAATATAAATGTGTTCCAGTTCAACGTCTGGGTAATCTTTGGCAACTTCTTCTGTTACTTCACGCCACAGACGACTGCACACCAGTACATTAGCTTTGTCTACCGAGGTAACTTTACCGCGACGCTTCTGCGCTGCTTCAAAGGCTGAAATGGCAATGCGGCGAATTTCACGCTTGGAATAGCGCATGGTATCGAAAGCGTATTCTTCTTCGCCTTCACCGTCGCGGCCTTTTGGCTGACCAAAATAGATACCGCTGGTCAGTTCGCGCACTACCAATACGTCAACGCCACTGGCTGCAATATCAGCACGCAAGGGTGAAAGACCTTCCAGACCAGGGTAGATTTTGGCTGGGCGCAGGTTACTGAATAAATCAAAGTGGCTGCGAAGGGTAAGCAGAGCGGCGCGTTCAGGGCGTTGTTCCAGTGGCAGGGAATCCCATTTAGGACCGCCAATTGAGCCGAACAGAATTGCATCGGCAGTTTCACAGCCTTGCAAAGTCTTTGGCGGCAATGCTTCGCCTTCGGTATCAATGGCGTAGCCACCCACAGGGTAAGCGGTACGGTTAAAAGTCACACCAAATTTGGTTTCAATGGCATCCAATACCTTGTTGGCTTCTTGCATGACTTCCGGGCCGATGCCGTCACCGGCGAGGACGGCAATGTTAAATTCGCTCACTTTATACTCCTGCAACGCGTTCTTGTTGATTCTTTTGCTGATCGATTTGATCAGCGATATAGGTATTATTTAATACGAAAATCAGGCCTTTTACGCCGGCTTCGACAATGTCGGTAGCCAGACCGATGCCGTGGAAACGGCGACCTTTATATTCTGCGATGACACCAACCTGGGCCAGGGCATCAGCCCCTTCTCCTTTGGAGTCGAGTTTGAAGTCTACAACCACCAGATCCTGGTGACCGAGCACTTCCATAATAGCATTAAATGCGGCATCTACCGGACCATTTCCTATGGCGGTTTTGGTCACTTCTTCTTCGCCAACCTGCAGGGTTACTGTTGCACTTGGCACAATTTCACGACCAGAAGTCGCATGCAGATATTTCAGCTGGTAGTGGGCTGAATCGTGTTTTTGTTGGTCGAAGAATAATAAGGCTTCTAAATCATAGTCGTACACCTGGCCTTTCTTATCAGCCAGTTCCAGGAATGCAGCGTAAACCGCTTCCAGATCGTAATCTTCCGGCTTGTAGCCCAGCTCTTCCAGACGGTGCTTGATAACGTGACGACCAGAACGTGATGTCATGTTCAGGTTGTTTTTGTTGATACCCACACTCTCTGGGGTCATGATTTCGTAAGTATTCTGTGCTTTCAATACGCCGTCTTGGTGAATACCGGAGGAATGGCTGAATGCATTAGTGCCGACGATGGCTTTATTAGATTGTACCGGCATGTTACACAGCTGGCTTACCAGCTTGGATGTGCGGTGAATTTCGGTAGAGTTGATGTTGGACTTAAGACCAAGCAGCGATTCTCGGGTTTGCAAAATCATGGCGATTTCTTCCAACGACGTGTTACCGGCGCGTTCGCCAATACCGTTCATGGTACATTCCACCTGACGCGCACCTTGCTCAACCGCAGCCAGTGAGTTGGCAACCGCCAAGCCTAAGTCGTTGTGACAGTGCACAGAAATAGTCGCTTTATCGATATTCGGTACGCGGTTCATCAGGTTGGTAACAATGTTGCCAAATTCCGTAGGAATGGTGTAGCCCACAGTGTCTGGTATATTGATTGTGTTGGCACCGGCATTAATTGCGGCTTCTACCACACGGCACAGATAATCAATATCAGTACGGCCAGCATCTTCACAGCTGAATTCCACATCATCGGTGTAGCGGCGCGCATATTTGATAGCACCAACAGCCATATCGATAACCTGGTCGCGGGTTTTGCGAAGCTTATGTTCAATATGAATATCTGACGTTGCCAGGAAGGTGTGAATACGGAATTGATCAGCCACTTTCAGCGCATTACCACAGGCGTCGATATCCGCTTCAACAGCTCGGGCTAAGCCACAAACAATGCTGTTTTTCACTTCACGGGCAATCATCTGAACGGAATTGAAGTCACCTGGGGAGGACACCGGGAAACCCGCTTCCATGATGTCTACGCCCAGGCGTTCGAGTGCCAGGGCGATCTGTAATTTCTCTTTGGCACTTAAACTGGCCAGCAGTGCCTGCTCGCCGTCGCGCAAGGTGGTATCAAAGATCTTTACCTGATTCGTCATGGCTTAATACTCATGGTTAAAACAATTAAAAAAAAACCCGTGCGATGCACGGGTTTATGGAGATTCCTATAACTGGATGCAATCTACCCGTGCAGTCTTGCTGCCATGAGGAGTAGAAGAGATAGAAAAACAGATTGCATAATAATAGCGTTTATTTGCCTGCCCAGTTGATAGCCGACAATGTAACCATGTAGCGCCTTCAGGTCAACCCTTGATTGTCTTCTGGGTTATAAATAATGGTTATATTCATCCTATTTGCATTCAATGGTCAGGCCAGAAGGGTGAATTTCTTCCATTTTATGGTGGTAGAAAGCAATAACTCTCTTAATGACACCGTGCGGGGGGCGAGTTTGCCTTTGTGGTTCCAACGGTGCCCACAACACGCTGCTGCCATAATCGCTTTGGTAGGCTTAATCAGTTTAAAGTCTGTTTCTGCGTTGCTTGATTGACTAATGCCATCGAAGGTAAACCAGCCGTATTTGTTAGTGTGCAACATCTCATTGTCAAACTGCACCCGGTCAATAGAGTCCAGTTCAATATGTTCTTCATCAAATCGTTGCAACCGTACCGGTACAGCCAGGCCATAGGCAGCATGTTCGCTATACCAGACGCGGGTCATTTCCGATTCAACTTTATTGGCTGGACAGCGTCCTGCTTGCTTGTATTGCCAGGTACCGTTATGGCTATCAACAGTGAGCGGGGTTTTATGCCGGGAAAGATAATGGGCGGCACGCTGAATTCGATGGGGAAGGGCGGCTAACCGACTCTGTAGCAGCTTTACCTGATTTCCGGTGGTCTGAGAAAGGACCAGTAACTCGCGCTCGTAGAGGGCGTTACAGATTTCGGTAAAAACGGGTTTTCCGTCAGTAGCGCCAGTGGCCGAGAAGAAATCGGACTGATCGGACGACGAATAAGAACCTGACGACATGGCTACAAAGGTTTATGAAATATATCAATAAAGTAGCATTAAAAAGAACGGGTAGCCAGTGCTACCCGTTTGTTGGTCATTACTGACCTTTGATTGCACTGCGACCCGGGTAAACCGCTTTATCGCCCAGCGCCTGCTCAATACGCAGTAACTGGTTGTACTTAGCAACACGGTCGGAACGGCACAGAGAACCTGTTTTGATTTGACCTGCCGCTGTACCTACCGCTAAGTCAGCGATAGTGGCATCTTCAGTTTCACCTGAACGGTGAGAGATAACGGCAGTGAAACCTGCGTCTTTCGCCATCTTGATCGCGTTCAGAGTTTCAGTCAGTGAACCAATCTGGTTGAACTTGATCAGGATAGAGTTACCGATACCGTTTTCGATACCGCGAGACAGGATTTTGGTGTTGGTTACGAACAGGTCGTCACCAACTAGCTGTACTTTATTACCAATCTTATTAGTCAGGCTCGCCCAACCGTCCCAGTCGCTCTCGTCCAGACCGTCTTCGATAGAAACGATAGGGTATTGCTCGGCCAGATCAGCCAGGTAATCACCGAAGGTTTCAGAGTCGAAAGACTTGTCTTCGCCAGACAGTACGTATTTGCCTTCTTTATAGAACTCAGATGCCGCGCAGTCCAGAGCCAGCGTGATGTCTTCATTCATTTTGTAGCCAGCATTTTCAACGGCTTCAACGATAACTGCCAATGCTTCAGCGTTAGAGCTCAGGTTAGGCGCAAAACCACCTTCGTCACCCACTGCGGTGTTCAGACCTTTGGCAGACAGTACTTTCTTCAGGTTATGGAAGATTTCTGCACCCATACGCAGCGCTTCTTTGAAGCTTTTCGCGCCAACCGGCTGAACCATGAACTCTTGAATATCTACGTTGTTGTCAGCGTGCTCACCACCGTTGATGATGTTCATCATTGGTACTGGCATAGAGTAAACGCCCGGTGTGCCGTTCAGATCAGCGATGTGCTCGTATAATGCAACGCCTTTCTCAATAGCTGCCGCTTTTGCCACTGCCAGAGAAACAGCAAGGATTGCGTTTGCGCCAAGTTTTTCTTTGTTCTCGGTGCCATCCAGCTCAAGCATTTTGTTATCAACGTCTGTTTGCGCCAGTGGGTCCATGCCCGCCAGTGCAGGTGCAATTACATCGTTCACTGCTGCAACGGCTTTTTCTACGCCTTTGCCCAGGTAACGACTTTTATCGCCGTCACGCAGTTCCAGTGCTTCACGTGAACCAGTAGATGCGCCAGAGGGTGCTGCTGCACGACCCATTGCGCCAGAATCAAGATAAACATCCGCTTCAACAGTGGGGTTACCACGTGAATCCAGGATTTCGCGTCCAACAATGCGAGCAATCTTCGCCATTTTTTTTCCTCAACGATTGTGCAAAAGGCCACAAAATGCGGCCTTTTACTTTTTTAGAATCAGTGATTAGCTTTCTGGTATTGACCAGCAGCTTCTACAAAGCCCTTAAATAACGGGTGTCCGTCGCGGGGCGTAGAAGTGAACTCCGGGTGGAACTGGCCTGCCACGAACCACGGGTGGTCCGGGATTTCAATCACTTCCACCAGGCGTTTATCTGTGGACAATCCACTTACTTTTAAACCTGCTGCTTCGATTTGGTCACGAAGATTATTATTCACTTCGTAACGGTGGCGGTGACGTTCATAAATTTCTTCACTGCCATAGGTCTCACATACTTTGCTGCCTGGGATCAGGTGGCAAAGCTGGCTACCTAAACGCATGGTGCCACCTAAATCTGAGGTTGCATCACGCTGTTCTGTGGAGCCATCTGCATCCAGCCATTCTGTGATCAAACCAACTACCGGGTAAGGTGTCTTCGGATCAAATTCAGTGCTGTTTGCGTTTTCCATACCAGCAACATTGCGGGCAAATTCAATTAAAGCAACCTGCATACCCAAACAAATGCCTAAATAAGGCACTTTATTTTCACGGGCATAGCGAGCAGCGGCGATCTTACCTTCAATACCGCGCTCGCCGAAGCCGCCCGGAACCAGGATAGCGTCGAGCTGCTCAAGCATCGTAGTGCCTTTGCTTTCAATATCCTGAGAATCGATATAATGAATATTCACGGTAAGACGGTTTTTCAGGCCGGCGTGTTTTAGCGCTTCGTTTACCGACTTGTAGGCATCAGGTAGTTCAACATATTTACCTACCATACCAATGTTCACTTCCGCCGTTGGGTTTGATTCTGCGTATAGAACCTGTTCCCACTCGGTTAAGTCAGCTTCTTTGCAGTCCAGACGGAAACGGTCAACAACCAGCTGATCCATACCTTGCGCTTTAAGTGCGGCTGGAATGCGATAGATGCTGTCTACATCTTTCAGTGAGATAACCGCTTTGTCTGCTACGTTAGTGAACAGAGCGATTTTAGAGCGTTCAGTGGCTGGCAGTGCGCCAACAGAGCGGCACACCAGAATGTCAGGCTGAATACCGATAGAACGCAGCTCTTTTACAGAATGCTGAGTAGGCTTGGTTTTCACCTCACCAGATGCTGGCATGTAAGGTACTAATGTCAGGTGCATGAACATCGCGCGATCGCGACCCACTTCTGTACCTAATTGACGGATTGCTTCGAGAAACGGTTGTGACTCGATGTCACCTACAGTTCCACCTACTTCCACAATGGCTACGTCATGACCTTCAGCACCGTCGATAACACGACGTTTGATCTCATTGGTGATGTGCGGAATAACCTGAATAGTGGCACCCAGGTAGTCGCCACGTCTTTCACGACGCAATACTTCTTCATACACACGACCCGTGGTGAAGTTGTTGCGTTTGGTCATACGAGTACGGATAAAACGCTCGTAGTGACCTAAGTCTAAGTCGGTTTCTGCGCCATCATCCGTGACAAACACTTCCCCGTGTTGAATTGGGCTCATTGTGCCTGGATCAACGTTGATGTACGGATCCAGTTTTAACATCGTAACGGTGAGACCACGCGCTTCAAGAATGGCTGCGAGTGATGCGGCAGCAATACCTTTACCAAGCGATGATACGACACCACCGGTGACGAAAATATAATTTGTCATGCGAAACCTAAGGCGTTGGATTGTATGGCTAATGTGCTGAGAGTTGGCAAAACGGGATTCAGCACTTGGACGGCGCAACATTATAGCGAAAGAGTAGCAGGCAAACAATCTGTTTGCCTGCTGGTCAGGCGGGTTATTTTTTTGCCTGCGCTTTATGCCTGACTGAGTCGCTTCAGGGTATAGAGTAGGTCGAGAGCTTCCCGGGGCGATAATTCGTCTGGTGACAACTGGTTAAGGGCGTCACGCAGAGGATCCGGCATATCGGAAAAGTGCATTTCAGACTGGCCTTTGCTGGATTTTGGCGTTTCCTGAACCTGCATGGAAACCGCCTCGCCCGGTTCGCGGTTCTCCAGTTCGTGGAGTTTTGCCCTGGCAGCATTAATGACCGGGCGGGGAACACCCGCTAACTGCGCTACCTGTAATCCGTAGCTTTTACTGGCAGCACCGGTTTCTACCGTGTGCATAAAGCGGATGGTGTCTTCGTGTTCAATCGCATCTAAGTGCACGTTCACCACACCCTGTTCAGACTCTGCCATCTGGGTGAGTTCAAAGTAGTGGGTGGCGAACAGGGTGTAAGCATTGATCTCACGGGCCAGGAAGCTGGCGCAGGACCAGGCCAGTGAAAGACCATCATAGGTACTGGTACCGCGTCCGATTTCATCCATTAATACCAGCGAGTGTTCGGTGGCATTGTGCAGGATGTTGGCGGTTTCAGTCATTTCTACCATAAAGGTAGAGCGGCCAGAAGCCAGATCATCTGATGCACCTATTCGGGTGAAAATACGATCGACCCGGCCAATGCGGGCATTGGTGGCTGGCACGTAACAACCTAAATAAGCCATTAGGACGATGAGTGCGGTTTGACGCATGTAAGTCGATTTACCGCCCATGTTGGGGCCGGTGATGATGAGCATACGTTGTTCATCATTCAGTTTTACCGGGTTGGCAATAAACGGGTCTTCCATGACTTGCTCGACGACGGGATGTCGACCGGCTTCGTAGGTAATTTCCCGTTCGTCAGTCAGTGTGGGGCAGTGTAAATCCAGTGCAATGGCACGCTCTGCGAAGCTTTGAATAACGTCCAGCTTGGCCAGCGCTTCTGCGGTATTTATCAGCGCGGTTAAATGTGGCTGGAAATTATCGAATAAATACTCATACAGTTGCTTTTCCAGTGCCAGTGCGCGGCCCTGACTGGTAAGCACTTTGTCTTCGTGTTCTTTTAATTCTGGCGTGATATAGCGCTCAGTATTTTTTAACGTTTGTCGGCGAATATACTCTGCTGGCGCAGCACCGCTATTGGCACGGCTTAGTTCAATAAAGAAACCGTGAACGCGGTTATAGCCTACTTTCAACGTAGATACGCCGGTGCGTTCACGCTCACGCTGCTCCAGCGCGTCAAGATAATCGGTGGCACCCTGCGAGAGCTTACGCAGCTCATCAAGCTCTTCGTTAAACCCTTCCGCGATCACGCCGCCGTCGCGGATCACCACCGGTGGGTTATCGACGATAGCTTTATTTAGTAATTCCTGAAGTTCAGGATAGGTGCCAATGGCCTTACCTAGGCTTGACAGCAGTGGATTGCTGAACGTTTCGAGCTGCGCCAGTAAATCAGGAAACTCATTGAAGGCGTTTCGCAGACGGGAAAAATCACGGGGACGGGCTGAACGCAGCGCCAGCCTGGCCATGATGCGTTCGATATCACCGATGCGCTTGAGTGTGTCTGCAACCTCTTCGTTACCGTTTTCGATCAGCGAAGCAATAGCTTTTTGACGATGGGTAAGTTCATAGTGATCAGTGATTGGCGCGTGTAGATAGCGCTGCAGCAAACGGCTTCCCATAGGCGTCGCGGTGGCATCGAGCACACTAAAAAGTGTATTTTCCTGGCCACCGGCTAAATTCTGGGTAAGCTCCAGGTTACGGCGAGTAGCGGCATCCAGTTGAATGCGGGCTTCCTGCTGTTCACGGTGAATACTGCGAATGTGAGGGAGGGCAGTGCGCTGAGTGTCTTTCACATACTGAAGAACACAACCCGCGGCGCCTATGCCTTTATCCAGCCCTTTCACGCCAAAGCCATCCAGCGATTGCGTACCGAATTGTTGATTCAATTGCTCACTGGCAGTCTGGGCGTCAAATTCCCACTCGGGACGACGGCGTAAACCTTTACGGCGTTCAATCAGCGGCAAACTTTCAAAGCCCTCAGGATAAAGCAGTTCGGCAGGATTCAGGCGTTGAAGCTCGGCCAGCAGTTGCTCATCGCTGTCGCATTCAATCACCAGAAAACGGCCACTGCTAATGTCCAGGGTGGCAATGCCGTAGTGCATGGCATGTCCGCACACCGCCGCGAGCAGGTTATCACGGCGCTCTTCGAGTAACGCTTCATCGGTAACGGTGCCTGGCGTAACAATGCGCTGAACCTGCCGCTCTACAGGGCCCTTACTGGTAGCGGGATCGCCTACCTGTTCACAAATAGCCACCGACTCGCCCATTTTTACCAGTCGGGCAAGATAAGCTTCAACCGCGTGATAAGGCACGCCCGCCATAGGAATGGGCTCGCCACCGGATTTGCCTCTCGCGGTCAGCGAAATATCCAGCAAATGCGCCGCCTTCTTGGCATCGTCATAGAAGAGTTCATAAAAGTCCCCCATCCGGTAGAACAGTAAAATATTTGGATGTTGTGCTTTTATGGCCAGATACTGGCGCATCATCGGCGTATGTGATTCCAAGAAAACCTCTTTGTTATTTTGATATTGCTTGAGTGAGAAGGCGCTTATGGCCGGAGTACGGAACTGCATTTGAAACACGGCGTAAACCCATCCCTGGGGCCTCGACTGCCGCATCCCTGCGGCAGACGGTTTCAAATGCAGTCCTCGTAATCCGTCCGCGCGCCTTCTCGTTCAGCTGCTTCTCGACATGATTACGGCGCTGTATTTAAGACACGGTATAGACCTATTAATGGGGACTCGGCTGCTACATCTTCGCAATAGGCTGCAGTTCCCTAATCCGTCCAGAAGCACCATATCGGTCCGCTACCTGGTCCGCCAGCTTCTCCATTCAGCCAACTTTCTGTCTTTACCAGCGACTAAATGTGTAAAATGGTACAACGGAATTAATTCATTGGTGAGTATTATTAGTATGAGTACGGATTTTTCAACTGTTTGTGCGAACAGTCCTCTTGAAGAATACGTTTCTGCACTGGGCAACCTGTTGCGCGAGCGGGGCCTGACGGTTTCTTGTGCAGAATCCTGTACCGGTGGTGGTATCGCTTATGCGTTTACGTCTGTATCTGGTAGTTCTGACTGGTTTCATCAGTCCTGGGTGACCTATTCCAATGAAGCGAAACAATCACTGTTGGGCGTGAAAGCTGACACCCTTGAACAGTTTGGCGCGGTTTCTGAGCAAACCGTTACAGAGATGGTGCAGGGCGTGGTGGCAAACAGTGGTGCCAGTGCGGGAATTTCTGTCAGCGGTATTGCCGGTCCTGGTGGTGGCTCTGCTGAAAAGCCAGTGGGAACAGTATGGTTTGGTTTTGCGGTGAAAGGTTCGTTAACCACTGAAAAGCAGATTTTTTCTGGTGACAGAACTGCGGTACGCGAGCAGGCAATTCATTTTGCTATCAATACCCTGTACCAACGACTGGTTGCTGAATAGACCGCTGTCTGCCAGACTAAACATCAAATTACACTTGACTGTATGCTTATACAGTATAGAATGCAGTCAACATCAGAAATAACGTTTCGTGAATGTAAGCACAGAAAAGTGCAGGCGGGTCAGCATAAATAGGCCGGAGTCGAAAAATGACTACCGTCGCTGATAGCAACAATACATCACCGGGCAACCATTATATTGGGGATATAACGTGAACGACAATAAATCAAAAGCGCTTTCTGCAGCCTTAGGCCAGATTGAAAAGCAATTTGGTAAAGGTGCAATTATGCGTCTGGGCGACAATCAGGCCCACGATATTGAAGCCATTTCTACAGGTTCACTCAGTATTGATATTGCGCTCGGTATAGGCGGTTTGCCTTGTGGTCGCGTTGTAGAAATTTACGGTCCTGAATCATCAGGTAAAACCACATTAACTCTGCAAGTGATTGCTGAAGCACAGAAAAAAGGAAAAACCTGTGCCTTCGTTGATGCGGAACACGCTCTGGATCCTATCTACGCAGGCAAGCTGGGTGTAAACATCGATGACCTGCTGGTGTCTCAGCCTGATACTGGTGAACAGGCACTGGAAATCTGTGACATGCTGGTACGCTCTGGTGCTGTCGATGTGGTAATCATTGACTCGGTTGCGGCACTAACACCAAAAGCGGAAATTGAAGGTGAGATGGGTGATTCTCACGTTGGTCTGCAGGCACGTCTGATGTCTCAGGCACTGCGTAAGCTGACTGCCAACATCAAGAAATCTAACACCTTGTGTATCTTTATTAACCAAATCCGTATGAAGATTGGTGTGATGTTCGGTAACCCTGAAACTACTACCGGTGGTAACGCACTGAAATTCTATGCATCAGTTCGTCTGGACATCCGCCGTATCGGTGCGGTGAAAGAGGGCGACGAGGTTGTGGGTAACGAAACCCGCGTTAAGGTAGTTAAGAACAAGGTCGCACCGCCGTTCAAACAGGCAGAGTTCATGATCCGCTATGGCGAAGGGATCAGCAAAGAAGCTGAGCTTATCGATCTGGGCGTGAAGCAGAAGCTGGTAGATAAAGCCGGAGCCTGGTACAGCTACAACGGCGACCGTATCGGTCAGGGTAAAGCGAACGTGATGAACTTCCTGAAGGAAAATCCGGATATCGCTAACGAGATCGAAGCGAAAATCCGTGCTGAATTACTGGCAACGAAGAGCGTTAAGCCTGAAGAAGCTGAAGGTGAGTCAGAAGATACGCTGTAAGAAGCAGAGTTTGGTCATCACTGAGCCAAACTATCCATGCAGATGATGCAAATCATGCAGTGATAAAAAAGACCGAAAAAGACCGAAAAAGACCGACGATGATGTCGGTCTTTTTTTGGTGGGTGAAGATAATAGGGTTTCTGATTGTGGTTAAGCGCAGAGCACTTACACTGTTGCTAGTTCGCGCTTTAAACACGTTGAGGCAGATGGCCGCTGTCTTCCCAACCTGCTGGGATCTTGCCCTGCAATACGTAAGAAAATGCAATTAGCTCGGCAATGACGTAGTACAGTGACTCTGGTATCTCTTGCCCTAAATCCAGTGTTGATAGCATGTCGGTTAAATAAGGATCTTCATGAATAAGTACGCCAGCCTCTTCGGCTTGCTGAATAATCGCCTGTGCCAAATCGCCAAACCCTTTTGAAACAACCTTAGGTTTAGCGCCCGCTTCACCGCTGTTATATTTCAGGCCGATAGCTTTTCGGGTTTTATCACTCACAAAAGGGCTCCTTCATGCCAGTGCCTCAAACAACTGATAGGGCATATCTTTCATTGTTTTAGGTATTTTCCCTCTTTGGCAACTGTGATGCTCAACGGTAAGGCCTTGACTCTCAAGTCTACGTAACAGGTAGGGCAAGGTATCGATAACCGAGGTGAGTAAAGCATCGGAAGAGGTGTAAATGCGCAATTCGATGGTGTCATTATTAATTTTTGTTTTGGCTAGCAACTCACCGGCGTCGCCCACACTGAGTTTCATGGTTAGATGCCAAATACGTTGTTTTCCTCGTTCTGCTGCGTTGTTTCTGCTATCTCTTTCTTCGGCTCGAATATGTAGTTCAGGCGGTGGCTGGTCTTCATTCGCAACAGGTAAAATATAAAATAAGGTATCCTGCCCCTGAAGCCGCGATTCAACATTCTGCATTTTCTGCTGCTGGTGGTTGGCGAGTAACGCCCGCACCTGTTCGAGCAGGTTTGACCGGCTATCAAGTTGGGCAAAATCATTTGCCACTCGCCCAGCTTGCGGCGTAGATGTTGAGCCTCCAGATGCACTGACGGTTTTTCCTGAAACCGAGTCAGCTTTGTCGATGATACGTGCTAGATCCGGTTGGGCGCGGGCGGCCCTGCCAGCGAGGCTGATTTGCAGCAGGCTGACCAGTGCATTGATAAAACCCGATGCCGCAGATTGACTAAGTAGCGCTGAAGGGGTGCTAGTCAGAGCCGGTGACTGAATCAATTGCCGAACCTGACTCTCGACGGTTTTTCCACTATCACTGTTGACCTGTTCAACATTCGTTTGTGGTAAGCCCGACGAGGAAGTTGATTTCGTTTCTGGTTGTAGCGCGAGAAGTTGAGTTAGCAGATGCTTCGACACCGTTTTACTTTCAGTGTGCATATCAAAACCCGGATTGCGCAGCACGTTAACAAGCTTTGTTAACGCTTGATTGGTTGAACCGGTTTGCGCCAGGAGTTGTCGTGAAAGCTGTCGAACTTTATCTAATACAACAGGCACATCCTCTGCGGATATACCCAATTCGGGTGATAACTTATCCGCCAACTTCACCGAATCCGGCAGCGTATCAGATTTTGCTGATAACAAAGGTGATGGGTGTGTCGCGACGTTTTGCGTTGTCACATTTGTTTGTATTGAAGCGAGCTTTCCTGTTTGTCGTGGTATTGAATTTTGGTTTGCAAGCTCGACTAATCTGTCATTACCTACAGGCTGAAGTTTAGGACTGTTTTGCGGCAAGGTAATGTTTAACATGGGTTTTAGCTCAGTGCCGCGGACATCAAGTTGGTTACCACGAACTTGCACGTTTACAATGTGCATGGATACCGGCGTGTTCGGTTTCCCATTTGAAGATGATGGGGAAATATTGAGGTTTTTCTGCAATGCAGTAGAAAGCGGTTGCTCAAGTGTTATCCCCGCGCTTGCAATCACTTTTGCAACCGCAAGCTTAACGGTTGGTGATGATGACGGGACCGTAAATGATGCTTCTTTTTCTGGTAATGCAGTGGAGCTTAGTGTCGCTGTCCATTGCTGCCCACTGCTATTTTTAACTTGGTTTGCCAAAGTGGTGGGTGCCGAATCTGGTTGCAGTTTCAACGTCACTTTGTCGCCTGACTTTAATTGGCTGGCAATACTGTCGGGCACAACGAGTTTTACGCCAGGATTGCCTGGCATCTGCAAATTCAGACTCACTGTACGATTTGCTATATTTTCAACTGTGCCTGTCAGTGAGAAACCAGACTTCGATTGCGACAGTGCTGCCAATGTCATGCCGTCAGCTAAGGCTGTTATTAAACGTTGTGTGTCTGCCTGGGTAAGGCGAGTAATTTGCTTAACCGGCAACATATCGAATAACGTAATCTGCTTCTCACCACTAATAACGGTAGCGGCGGAATCGACAGTGACACTACTGGCTGGGGTTGATGTTAAAAGCGTTGAAGCAAGTAACTGGGGCGCAGATATCTGCATTTGTGAGTGTGATGTGCGTTGTAACGAAGCTGAACTGAGTTGAGACAGAATTTCAGGTTGTGATTTGGCTACATCGGCAGAGAGCGATGCATTGGCAGCGGAAAAAAGTTGAGCTATCTGCAAGTTCATGACAGATTTATCGGCAACTATTTGAAAAATTCAAGCATTTTGTGATTTTCACCGATGTCAATGCTCCTTCAGGTTGAACTAAGTCATAAAAAGGTTTAATACGCCAATGGTTGGGATGTGATCCTTTTTGCCTATGCTAGAATGCTGGGTCGCAAACATCAAAAATAAACAGCGAATTATTTAAATGAGGTGTTGGTTGTCAGGGTTAGTGGCCAGTGAACTAAGTTGCATTAAACGCGACAGAGTGTTGTTTGATAGATTGTCGTTCTCATTGCAGTCTGGTCAACTGGTGTATCTTCGTGGGCCCAACGGCGCTGGCAAAACCAGTCTATTGCGAATTCTCTGCGGGTTAAGTCAACCTGAAAGTGGCACTATTACCTGGCAGTCGCAGCCGTTAGGAGAGCATTGGTTCAAGGATTTAATCTATGTTGGCCACAAGCCTGGTGTGAACGGTGCGCTCACCGCGATAGAAAATCTCGCTTTCTGGTGTCGTCAGCATTCTGTTTCTGCTTCTCTTGATCATCTTTACCATGTGTTAGCCGAACTGGGGCTGGTAGGCATGGAAGATGTACCATGTAGGACATTATCCGCCGGGCAACAGCGACGAGTGGCATTGTCCCGCTTATGGCTCAAGTCTGCGAAGGTTTGGATCCTTGATGAACCCTTCACTGCCTTAGATGTGAAAGGCGTCGCGCAGCTTGAAGATAAAATGAAAGCACATGTAGACGCCGGTGGCGCAGTACTCACCACATCCCATCAGGCACTCAGCGAGCGTGCGGGAACAGTGCGTTTCTTTGATTTGGAGTACCGGTTTTGAGTAGCTTGATGGGGGGAGTATTCAAGCGAGATTTAGCGTTGGCTTTCAGACAGAAGGCCGAGCTGGTGCAGCCGCTTATGTTTTTACTGATGGTGGTGACACTTTTCCCGCTTGGGGTTGGTCCCGGCCCTGATACCTTACAGCTAATTGGCCCGGGTGTTATCTGGATTGCGGCTATTCTTTCCTCCTTAATGGGAATGGAGAGATTATTCCGGGACGATTTTGCCGACGGTTCCTTGGAGCAGTTGCAATTGTCTGGGCTGCCTCTCTATGCTGTTGCGACAATGAAAGTGCTCTGTCACTGGCTGGTTACGTTTATTCCACTGCTTATTTTATCGCCGCTATTGGCCATGTTCCTCAACCTCACCGTGGACATGTATATCGCATTGGTGATCACACTTTTGTTAGGAACACCGCTTTTATCTTTGGTTGGCGCTATCGCCGTTGGGCTCACTGTAGGCCTTCAACGGGGCGGTGTGCTACTAGCTCTGCTGCTTATTCCGGTATTTATTCCTCTATTAATTTTTGCTACCTCAGCAGTGGATGCTGCGGCGCTACAGCTACCATACCGTGCGCAAATTGCTATTATTGGCGCTATGTTGTTGATTGCGATGGCACTGGCACCTGCCGCCATTGCATATTCTCTTAAAGTGAGTCAGAACTGATGTGGAAGTGGTTACATCCCTATGCAAAGCCCGAGCGGGCTTATCAGCTTTGTAATACTCTGTTGCCGTGGTTTGCTCTGCCTGCTGTGGTATGTCTGGTGGTCGGTACAATTTGGGGGTTGGCCTATGCACCTCAAGATTATCAGCAAGGTGATTCCTTTCGCATCATTTATATACATGTACCCAGCGCGATGTTGTCCATGAGCACTTATGTGGCAATGGCAATAGCGGCGTTGGTGGGTATGGTGTGGCAATGGCGCACCGCTTATATGGCCATGATTGCTATGGCCCCCGTTGGCGCGGTAATGACGTTTATTGCACTGCTGACTGGTGCTGCATGGGGTAAACCCATGTGGGGTGCATGGTGGGTGTGGGATGCAAGACTCACGTCCGAACTCATACTGCTGTTTTTGTACTTCGGCGTTATCGCTCTTTATACGGCCTTTGAAGACAAACAACAGGCGGGTAAAGCCGCTGGTGTAATGGCGCTGGTTGGTGTGGTCAATATTCCCATCATCCACTATTCGGTGGAATGGTGGAATACCCTGCATCAGGGCTCAACCATCACTAAATTCGACAAGCCTTCTATCGCCACAGAAATGCTTTGGCCGCTGTTGCTGAATATATTCGGTTTTGCACTGTTTATTGCGCTGGTAACCACCATGCGTCTTAAAAATGAAATCATCCGGCGGGAAATGCACAGACCTTGGGTGCAAATGCTGGTAAAACAGAAGGAAACCAATGATGCAGTTTGAGTCCTGGGCTGACTTCTGGGCCATGGGCGGATACGCCTTCTATGTTTGGCTCTCTTTTGGTGTCGCGTTGGGAGCCATGGCCCTTATTACCATTTTCAGTGTAATTGAGCATAAGCGATTGATAAAACAGGTAGTTACTGAGCAGCAACGAAAGCTACGTATTCAGCGAGCTCAGCAGCAAGCGCTTAACGACACCACTGAACCTGACAGGAGTAATTAAGATGAATCCCCGCAGAAAGCAGCGATTACTGGTTGTATCTCTTGTTGGTGCGCTTGTTATGGGCGCAGTAGGCTTGATGTTGTTCGCTCTGACAGACAGCATCGACTTGTTTTATACACCAACACAAATTGTGGATGGTCGCGAAGGGGTTAAGCCTCAAGTCGGCCAACGACTGCGGATCGGTGGTATGGTTGTACCGGGGTCTGTTAACCGTGATTCAGAAAGTCTCGCAGTAAGCTTTGACCTGGTTGATACCGGACCGGCTATAACTGTGCGCTATCAGGGAATTTTGCCTGATCTGTTCCGTGAAGGGCAGGGGATTGTTGCCACTGGCACGCTATTGGCGGGAAATGTGATTGAAGCTCACGAAGTCCTTGCAAAACATGACGAAGAATATATGCCGCCGGAACTGGCCGAGCAGATGAAAGGCATCAAACACGTGAAGCCTGCGAATAACGGAGGCTAATTATGGTTCCTGAGCTAGGTAATATTGCACTAACTCTGGCCCTGGTCAGCGCGATTCTGTTGGCGGTGTATCCGCTATGGGGTGCACAAACTAATCATTCTTTTTTAATGGGTACCGCAAAGCCACTGGCATTGGGCATGTTCCTGTTTACCGCGATGGCATTCATTGCACTTACCTATGCATTCGTTACTGATGATTTCAGTGTGGCCTACGTCGCGCAACATTCAAATAGTCAGCTTCCTGTTTACTACAAAGTCACTGCCGTGTGGGGTGGGCATGAAGGCTCGTTTCTGCTTTGGGTGTTAATGCTATCCATCTGGACCGTTGCCGTTGCATTGTTTAGTCGCGGGATACCCGATGAGATGGTGTCCCGTGTACTCTCAGTACTCGGTTTAGTTGGCATCGGTTTCTATCTGTTCATGCTGCTTACCTCTAACCCTTTCGACAGCATGTTGCCTTTCTTTCCTGTTGATGGCCGTGACTTGAACCCGCTGTTGCAAGATTTTGGCATGATTATCCACCCACCTATGCTTTACATGGGGTACGTGGGGTTTTCGGTTTCTTTTGCATTTGCTATCTCTGCGCTTATATCCGGACAAATGGACTCAACCTGGGCTCGCTGGTCACGACCTTGGGTCATTGCCGCCTGGGGATTTCTTACCGTGGGTATCGCGCTGGGAAGTTGGTGGGCTTATTACGAACTTGGCTGGGGCGGCTGGTGGTTCTGGGATCCGGTGGAAAACGCATCCTTTATGCCCTGGCTGGTGGGAACTGCACTGATGCATTCGCTGGCGGTGACTGAAAAACGCAAAGTGTTTAAATCCTGGACCGTATTGCTGGCGATTGCGGCGTTCTCACTGAGCCTGCTGGGGACTTTCCTGGTGCGTTCCGGCGTAATCGTATCGGTGCATTCCTTTGCCAGTGATCCTTCACGAGGCCTTTTTATTCTTGGCATCCTGGTGGTGTTATCAGGTTCTGGGTTGTTGCTGTATGCGTTGCGGGCATCGCAATTAAAATCGCCTGGTCGGTATAGCATGTTTTCCCGTGAAGTTTTGCTGATGGGAAATAATGTATTTTTATGTGCCGCCACACTGGTGGTATTTCTCGGTACTATTCTGCCATTGGTACATAAAGAATTGGGCCTCGGCTCTATTTCCATTGGCGCGCCGTTCTTTAATCAAATGTTCACCATCTTGATTGTCCCTTTTGTGCTTATTCTTGGGCTAGGGCCCGTTACTCGCTGGAAACAACAGTCTGCCAGCGCACTGCAGAAGCAATTGCTTATCGCACTGGGTTTGAGTATCAGCGCCGGAGTGTTAATTAATTTTACCTACGACACGCCAACGTATCTGGCGGCTATGGGGCTGGTGCTGGCTGCCTGGATTCTGGTCTCATCCGTTTGGGAGGTCATGCAGCGAATTGATTCCATGCCTGATGACACGCTTTTTAGTCGCCTGCGGAAACTGACTCCAAGCCACTGGGGAATGGTTTTGGGGCATCTGGGTTTTGCTGTGACGATTATCGGCATCACGCTGGTATCGAATTATGCGCTTGAACGGGATGTCAGAATGGCGCCGGGTGAGACAGCGACCCTTGGTGGCTACACGTTTAAATTCAATGAACTTAAAGACTATCAGGGGCCGAACTATACCGCTGACGTGGGCGTGTTCGATGTTTACGTAGATGGTGACAAGCTGGTGCATCTTGAGCCGGAGAAGCGCATGTATACCGTGCAGCGGATGCCGATGACGGAAGCAGGCATACACTCAACGGTGTTCCGGGATTTGTTCATTGCAATGGGCGAACCACTAGACGATGGAGCCTGGGCTGTGCGTATTTATATTAAGCCCTTTGTGACCTGGATTTGGGCAGGCGCGGTTATCATGGCTTTGGGCGGCATCTGCTCCGTGTCTGATCGTCGCTACCGCATGGCGAAGATAGCATCAGCGAAACGTATTCTGGGTCGGACATCCACTGAAGTTGCTGGAGAACAGGGATGAAAAAAATCGGTTTTTTCTTAATACCACTCGTCATTTTCTTAGTGCTCGTGGTGTTTTTATTCCAGGGATTGTTTTCTGATCCCCGAGAGTTAGATTCTCAGGTTAAGGACAAGCAAGTACCGGCATTCTCGCTACCAGATTTAATGCGGCCCGATGTGACTTACACGCAGGATGTGTTTAAAGGTGATGTGACCATTCTCAATGTATGGGGCGTTTGGTGCGTAACTTGCGCGGTCGAGATGCCTTATCTGACTAAATTGAAAGAAGAGCAGAAAGTTAACTTCGTCGGTCTGTATTTTGACCAGGATCTTGACCCGGATTTCGGCACTAAAACATTGACCCGGGTGCAGGAAGAAGTAACCAGTATGCTTAGCCGTTATGGTAACCCGTACCAATATAATATTTTCGACGTATATCGGGATACTTCATTAGATCTTGGGGTCACTGGCGCGCCGGAACATTTCCTTATCGATAGCCGTGGTGTAGTGCGTATGCATCACATCGGCGACATTAATCCCAGGGTGTGGGAGAACAAAATTGGGCCGCTTTATGACCAGCTCGTGGCAGAGCAGCAGACAAACGTAGCAGGGAGTCGTTGATGCGTACTTGGATGTTCGTCCTATTGGCCCTCGCTTCAGTGAGTGTTCTCGCAGTAGAGGACAACTACGGGTTTAATGACCCGGAACAGCGCGTATTGTTTTTAAAACTGACGGCAGAGCTTCGCTGCCCCATGTGCCAGAATCAGAATATTGCTGATTCTGATGCCATGATTGCTCATGATATGCGTCGAAAAGTGTATACACTACTAAAGCAAGGCAAGTCTGAAGAAGAAATCGTTACCTACATGAAGGATCGCTACGGCGATTTTGTGTATTACAAGCCACCCGTCACAGCGGCGACTATATGGCTTTGGGCTTTGCCACTGGTTTTCATCTTTGTGGTGTTATTTCTGGTAATGCGCAGACCTTCCAAAGCGCCTTTGCCCGACCAGGGGGCGAAGTTGAAACAGGCTGAAGCAATGTTAAAGCAGGATAAATCATGAGTTGGGCGGAATTCTGGCTGATAGCGTCGGGCCTCATAACATTGGTTATTGTTTTGGTGGCAACCCCCTGGCTACGTCGCAGACAAGTTACTCAACGAGATGTTGCGTCAAACATTTCGATTGTTAAGCAGCGTCTTGCTGAACTCGATAGAGAAGCCCGAGAAGGATTAATTTCTGAGTCTGACAAACAAAAAGCCAGTGATGAATTAAAACTCGCGTTGGTGGATGAGGCCGTGGCAGAAAAGCAGGGAAGCCATCGCAACGCCGCAATACCACTTGCTTTAGGAGCCGTTATCGCGATTGTCGTCGCTGGGGTAGTATATTCTTCAGTGAATCATCTCCAGCAGGTGGAGCAGGCCACCACTGCCATTGAATCTTTACCTGAACTGAGTGAAAAACTGGCGTCTGGAAATGGGCAGGATTTTACTGCCCAGGATATCACCAGCCTTGCGTATGCTATTCGTCAGCGTTTGCGTGATGAGCCCGAAGATGCCACAGGCTGGATGTATCTGGGGCGTTTGTGGATGTCTGTGGGTGAGGACGACCAGGCGATTCAAGCCATCGAAAAAGCACTGTCGATTAAGCCTGAAGACACCACCATTCGTATCACCTACGCTCAGGCGCTTATGGTAACTGAGAATGCTCAGCGTTTGGCGAAGGCTCAGTCAGTTCTGGGTGTGCTGAACAATGAAAATCCGGATAATGACAACCTGGCACTGATGATGGCAGTGGTGTCTGCGCGATTGGGTGACCTGCCTAACACCCGTCTTTATTTCGCTAAGATTGAAAATAAACTGCCACCGCAAAATGAAACCCGAATCGGAATCGCACAGCGTATCGCCGAACTGGAGGCGCAGCTGCAGGATGTGCCAGCGCCGTCTGAAAGCGCAGCCCGAACCGGTTTTGATATAGCCATTACCGTGAGTGATGAAATGCGGTCGATGCTACCTGAAACGGGATATCTGATTGTTTACGCCCAGGACAATTTAAGCGAAAATCGTATGCCTGCGGCAGTGGTTAAAATGCCGTTACAAAATTTCCCTGTATCTTTGTCGTTAACGACTGATAATGCCATGATGCCTGCCTATACAGTGGCATCGTTAACTCAGGCGAAACTTATAGCGCGAATTTCTTCCGATGATGATGTCATGCCTGCAGCAGGAGATCTTCAGGGGGTATTATCGGCACCGGTAAAACCGGGCGAAGTGCTCCCCATTGCAATACAAATCAACAAGGAACTGAAGTGACAAATATGTCGAAAATCCTGCTTGCCGGTTTTATGGTGGGCGTTTCTCTATTGTCTGGTTGTGCCAGTAAACAAGCTGCAAACGAACAGGCTGAACAGCAGCAAATCCCAGACGGTGATCCGAAAGACCCTCTGGAGCCGCTGAACCGCGTTGCCTGGAACTTTAACTGGGAAGTGCTTGACCAGTATATCCTACGGCCTGTAACAATCAGCTACGTCACGGTTATGCCGCAGTTCGCTAGAACCGGTTTATTAAATGCCACCAATAACCTGGAAGAGCCGGGTAACATGTTCAATAACTTTTTCCAGGGTAAAGTCGACGAAGGCTTGGATAGCTTGGCCCGCTTTATCATTAATTCGACTGTCGGTCTTCTTGGTACCATTGATGTGGCTGAAAAGATGGGGATTGCTCGTCAGCGTGAAAATTTTGGTGAAGTGCTCGGCCGTTGGGGCGTCGATACTGGCCCTTATATGATGGTGCCGGTACTGGGGCCAAATGATCCACGCACCTTAACGGGACGGGTGGTTGACAACGTTTATTATCCGATGACAGTACTCACCGGTACTTACAATGTGGTGCGCTTTGCCGTTACAGCGTTGGAAGGACGAGCAGCGCTGATCGATCAGGAAGGGCAATTGGAGCAGTCGCTAGATCCATACTCCTTCGTTAAAAATGCCTACTTCCAGAATCTGGAATATCGGGTGACTGATGGCAAGAGTGGTGAAAAGGTCATTAAGCAAGAAGAGCTCGATGAGTTCGAACAATTCCAGATGATGCTTGACGAAAGTGATGTCCAGGAAGATGAGACAGACAGCAGTAACGAATAAAGCTGCATAAATTTATATATAAAAAAGGCGAAGCTGAACAAGCTTCGCCTTTTTTATTGTTCGAGTGCTATGGAGCCGTTTAGCTCCAACCCCATATTGAACGTTATGCGTTATAGCCTTGCGGGTTCTTAGATTGCCAGTGCCATACGTCCTGACACATATCTTCCAGGGTTTTGCCAGCGTTCCAGTTTAACTCTTGGGCGGCTAATGTCGGGTCTGCGTAGCAGGCTGCCACATCGCCGCCACGACGCGGTGCAATCTTATAGTTAACTGTTTGGCCAGACGCCTTTTCAAACGCTTTAATCATTTCCAACACAGAATAACCTTGCCCGGTTCCAAGGTTGTAAACGTCGAGACCCATGTTGAGCTCGAGTCGGTCTAGCGCTTTAAGGTGACCGGCTGCTAAATCGACAACGTGAATGTAATCACGAACGCCCGTACCATCTTCGGTATCGTAATCGTCGCCAAATACACTTAGCTGCTCTAATTTGCCGGTAGCTACCTGAGAAATATAAGGCATCAGGTTGTTCGGGATACCGTTAGGATCTTCGCCAATTAAACCTGATTCATGGGCGCCAACCGGATTGAAGTAGCGAAGCAAAACGATGTTCCACTCTTCGTCGGAAGCATAGAGATCGGTAAGCATGTGCTCGACCATGAGTTTCGACATGCCATAAGGATTAGTGGGATGACCGGTAGCCATTTTCTCGTGCAAAGGTAGGGCAACAGGGTCGCCGTAGACCGTTGCAGATGAACTGAATACGATATTCTTCACATTGTGTTGGCGCATCGCTTTGCACAGTGTCAGCGTGCCGTACATGTTGTTTTCGTAGTATTCCAGTGGCTTTTGCACCGACTCGCCTACAGCTTTAAGGCCGGCAAAGTGGATAACGGAATCAATCTTGTGTTCACTGAAGATACTGTCCAACACGGTGGTATCTCGAATATCGCCCTGCACGAATGTTACGGACTTTCCAGTGATAGACTCCACACGTCTTAAAGATTCTGCACTCGAGTTTGCCAGATTATCCAGCACAACCACGCCATAATTCTGCTCTAATAGCTGCAATACGGTGTGACTTCCTATGTATCCCGCACCGCCAGTAACCAGAATAGTTTTCATTGTCGCTCCTTTGATAAAACTTGTGGCACATACTTGGCACACAACGAATATTGAATGGGTTTCACAATAAGTGGGTACAACAGAAATACCACTAACGCCCAAAGCAGGGAATGCCAGTCATTTGCTGTTCTGATTATCAATACGAAAACAGGCACAATAACGAGCAATTTTAATAAATTGAGAAGTGTTTTCTCAGGCGTGGTGAGACATTTGGCTGCATTCTCCATAATCCGAACTCGCTCTGAAAGCGAGCGGGTAGCCAATGCGGGAATACTGCGAGTGGAAAAAAATATTTTCATAGCAGCTACAAAAAAACCGCCTTAACAAATGAGTTATGGCGGTTATTGTATGGGATTGCTTTGCAGGTGAAAACCCGATTATGCCTTTTCTGACAAACCTGATTTTTCCCAGTGGCGTGATCTAAGGCTGAGCAACCCAATCACGATGGCAATACCGATGCTGAACAGTGCAATTTGCATGTAAAGTGCAGGCAGCGTTTCAACATTTTCAGGATCGAAATTCCCCGAAAGCAGGCCGGCAATAATGTTACCGATAGAGTACGTTAGTACAAATACACCCATCATCTGACCCGCAAAACGTTTTGGAGAAAGCTTACTAACGGCGCTCAAGGCAACCGGGCTTAAGCAAAGCTCACCAACTGTGTGAAGGAAGTAAGTCGTCACCAACCACATAGGTGCAACTTTCAAGCCCTGCGCAGCATACTGTGATGCCAGGAACATAACCAGGAAACCTGTGGCCATGAAAACAATACCTATGGCTGTTTTGATGGTGTAGGAAGGGTCGATCATGCGCTTAGAGAGGTTAATCCAGAGCGCTGCGAAAAACGGAGAAAGAACAATAATGAATAATGCATTAGACAGTTGGAACCAAACGGTAGGGATGCTATCCATGCCAAACCAGCCCGATGACAGTGCACGGTCTGTATAATTCTGCGCAAATAAGTTCAATGATGAGCCAGCTTGTTCAAAGCCAGACCAGAAGCAGGCCGATGCAATACACACCAGTAACAACGCCCACATTCTGCGCTTTTCATCCTCATTGAGATTACCCTTAAAGTAGATGTAACCAAAATACAGGAAGAATACTAGCGTAAAGAAGATTGCAACCTTCTGTGCCAGTGATACCGGCTCTATAACGATAGTACCTGTGTGAGCAAGCACGATAACCACTGCACATACAGCAATAACAGCAGCTACTGCCATCCACGCTTTGCGCTTAGCTTCACCGATAAACGGGTTTGCGGGCTCTACCGATGCTCCAGCCAGTGAGCCATTAGTGAAATGATACTGAATCAGACCCAAGGCCATACCGACAGCGGCAGCGCCGAAAGCGTAATCCCAGCCCCAACCTTCCTGCAGGTAACCGGTGACCAGATAAGCGATCAATGAACCCAAGTTAATGCCCATATAATACAGGGCGTAGCCACTGTCGCGACGGGCATCGTTGTCGCCATACTGTTGGCCCACCATGGCAGAAATATTGGGTTTAAGTAGACCTGTTCCGGTTGCAACCAGAATGAGACCAACAAAAAACAGGTTTTGTAAATCGATGGCCAGAACAACGTGTCCGGCGAAGATAATTAAACCACCGTACCAAACTGCGCGTTTACCACCTAAAAGACGGTCGGCCAACCAGCCGCCCGGCAAGCCAAGAAAATAAACCGCACCGGTATAAAGGCCGTAAATAGCGCCGGCGGTTGCGACAGTGAACTCAAGACCTTCTTTTTGCACACTGGCTGTCATGAAAAGAACAAGAAGAGCACGCATACCGTAGTAACTCATGCGCTCCCACATTTCTGTGAAGAACAGTGTCTGCAAGCCCCCTGGATGGCCGAAGAAACTGGAATCGTTAGATGTTTTTATTGTCACAATATCGTTCCATTTTTACTGATTGTTATAGTTATCGCGCAGCCTGCCTTGTCTGCATAAACGTGTTTAAGCCTGGCTAAAGCGCTACGCGTGATGGGTTTTAGCACCCAATCCATTCACTATACACAACAGAATGGATTGGGAAAATAATTAGTCTATAAACGGGCTGAAACGCAGGGTGGTTCCAGCCCGTTTGGCCGATTATAGCTCTTTGATGGTCGCGATAACGATACGCACAGTACCGTAAACGATAAGCAGAATGACGCCGAAAAGCACCAGATTATAGACAATTTTAGGATAGGCATTGTCATCTGGCAGTGTAGGGGATTCAATGGTCACAAGGTGTTGCAATTGCTGATACGCTTCAACACGAGCGTTCTCCAGCGATACCAGGGAGGATGAGAATGCCTGAATAGCCAATTGCAGCTGAATTTGCAGGTTGCTGTACTGCGCCATCTGCTGGGTTACCGAGAGCGATTGCTGTCCGGTTTGCTTGCTCAGATTTTCACGTTGTTCGTTCATCTGCTCTTCGATGGCTGAGATTTGACGCTTGAGGCTAATAACCTCGGATGCATTCGGCGACATCATGGTTTCCAGCGTGTTCAACTCTGCACGCTTTTGCGCCAGAGTTGATTGCATAGAAAATGCAATCTGCTGACTCACCGCGCCCTCGGCGGTAGGATCGAGCACGTTGTATTCAGACTGGAACGCCAGAATATCCTGTTTGGCCTTCTGAAGTTTATCTTCAACGATCTGATGCTCGCCTTGGGCGAAAGTCATTTTCGATTTCGCAAGATTATTATTAATTTCATTCAGGAAGTTTTCCGCGCGTTCGATGATTGCGCGGTTTATTTGCTGTGCGAACTCAGGGCTGAAAGCGCGCACGCTGAGGCTGATAACAGACGATGCCGAGTCGACTTCAACGGTTACATGCTGCTGATAAAATTCGAAAAAATCCAGTTTAGTGTGATTACCAGAGAGGCGGCTGAATATATCGCCCATGTCTGATGAGTAGTGTTCACTGATGTGTAATGACCTTTCCAGAAATTGAAGCATATCGTTGGACTGAATGTACGCCTCTATAACCTGGCTGTCGTTGGATCCCGAGACGCCTGCTATTGAACCTCCAAGCAGTGATGTAGGGTCAAAAGAACTGCCCCCGTCGGTGGATTTAATAATCAATTTGCTTGCGCTTTCATACTGGGGGGCAGCAATAAGTATTAAGTAAAGGGCGTATATTAGCCAGGGAGCGAAAATAAAAACAATCTTGTTTTTTTTCAGCTTGTTCAGATTTTCTTTAATATTCATTCGTCATAACCACTTAACTATTTTTCTTCCATGTAGGCGCTGATGCCTTCTTCAAGGTCTGGAAAAAACTTGAGACTGCCATTGTTTATCAAAACTGCTGAAGTACAGAACTCTCGAATCTGATCCAGTTCATGACTGACCATAATCATGCCAGCAGTTGTATTCTTCTCTACCAGAGCCTGGCGGGCTTTTCTGCGAAAAGCGGGATCACCAACAGAGGTAGCTTCATCAATCAGATAGATATCGAAATCTATGTTGATACAGCAAGCAAAAACCAGCTTAGCGCGCATGCCTGATGAATAAGTGCGTACAGGCAGGTCGAATCGGTTTCCTATTTCTGCAAATTCCTGCACGGCCTTCTCATACTTGGTAAGGGATTTCACCTGGTTAATTCTGCCAATAAAGCGGGTGTTTTCTCTTCCTGTCATTTGTGGGTGGATACCTGTCTGTAAAGCAACAGGCCATGACATCGATTTATTGGTTAAGACGCGTCCCCTGTCCGGGTATTCGCTTTTGGCCAGCATTCTGAACAACGTGGATTTACCAGCACCATTTTTGCCCAGAATCGCAACACTATTCTCTGTTGGAAATTCAAAATTCAGGTTGCGGAAAATGTATTGAGGTCCCAGTTTGCTGGGATAGCTCTTTGTGAGGTTTTCCAATCTAATCATCGGGCAAGAATCTTCTTCCAAGTGATATGGTAGAGTGCCAGTCCAAGAAACAGAGATACAGCAGTCACTTCAACAATAAAAGATACAGAAACGCCGGCATCTCCATAAGAGGGATAACAAGCGTATCGGCTTAATTCGATAATATGTACCAGCGGATTCCATGTTAGCCAGTGCCAGGTGCTTTCAGGAAAATCCTGTAAGCTGAAAAAGGTACAGGAAATAAAAAATATGGGTCGGTTGAGCATATTTTTAACTTTATTTATTTCCGGTACAAAGGCAATCAGCACAGCGAAAATCAGGCTTATTGATATAGAAAAGAGCCATAGCAGAAGGAACAAAGCTATTAGAAGCAATGGGTCCGCTAACTGAAAGTCGAGATCAAGCAGATAAATACCCAAAGCAATTAATACAATTACCCCGCATTTAATTGAAAATTCCATAAACGCTGATGTAATAAGAGCTGCTATAGGTTGAACCTGCCTGAAGGCATAAAGCGGCTTATTCTGTTTTATTGCATTCGGTACACTGCCTGTGCAGGTCATAAAGGATTGCACGCCCATTAAGCCCATCATCATAAATACAAAGATAGGCACAGAGTGGACGTCTGACCCACTGATAAAACCTCGGGCAAAAGACATCGCAAAAATGAAAATAAAGGGCTCAACAAAAGCCCAACCCAATCCGAGCTTATCGTTGAATTTGCTCTGCATCTCTCGCAAAAAAAGCGCGAAGATAACGGTTCGCCATCCTCGTAGTTGCGTTTTAAACGAAAGCTCCATTAGTTAACGGCAACGTTAGCTGCTACAGCAATCTGATAAATAATTTGGGTAATATCTTTGATTGCCTGAAGGGATTTCACATCTATAGAAGGCAATACCATCACCTGATCGCCAGGTTTGATATCCAGCTTGCCTTCACCTTCAGACCACAAGCTGTGGTGAATGCTGTCAAATTCCACGATACCATTCTGTCGAATAATCAAAATTCTTTCGTCGTCCGCGCGCTGTGTGAATCCACCTGCCCAGGCTATATAGTCTGCCGTGGTAGCATCATCATTGAACACAATGGCCTGAGGCATCATCACTTCGCCACCTATTTGTACCAGGTCAGTGGCTTCTGGAATAACGATAGTATCGTTTGGTTCGAGCAGAACATTCGCGACTTCCCCATTTTCAGAGACTATAACACGGCCCTCAGGCTCGATATCTCTCGCTCTGGCAATGAAGTCGCTGACCAACTGCGCTTCCTGTACCCTGATTGAACCTTCACCTGTGGAACTGATGGGCGCGGTGTAGATGCTTCGTTCAAGCCTCTGGAGTGATTGCTCGATAAGCTCTTTCTGTTTTTCCGCGACGGTCTCTCTTAACAGATAGACATTCTCGGGGTTAGACAATGACGGCACAACCTGCACGTAATTCAGCACGTCTTTAAGCCTTGTTCCTCTGTCGACCATGATTTTTGAGGGGCCAGAATGTCCGCCTTCAATATTGATTTGGTACACCTTAGCTTCATGATCATTGATAAAGTTGACTTCATCACCCGCATTGAGAGTAATTTCTGCAAACTCATTGAGATTAAGGTACTGAGCAAACTGACTATCGTTGCGTAAGCCTGCTACTGACACATGGCTGATAAAGTCGCGAGGATGGGCATAGTCTAGTAGCGTGCGGCCAATGAGCTCTTCCTTTTTGAATTCGAAGGTGAAGCTATTATTCGCACCATCGGCGACTGTGATACGGTCCCCTACAGGACGAACGACGATGGTGTCGCCATCCTGGAATGAAATACCGGGGAGTTTGCCAAGCCTGACGAAATCATAGAGATCGGCTGTTGCGACAATTTCTCCATTGCGTCTGATGTCGATATTACGAAAACTACCACGAGTGAAATCTACGCCACCGGCACGCTTCAAATAGTACAGAATACTGTCAGATGCCAAACCCGCATATTGACCAGGACGGATTACCGGGCCCGTGATATACACTGCCACAGGTGTCGAAGTGAGTAGGTTAACGTAGACATTTACATCATTGGTGTAAATTTGTTTTATAGCCGACGTAACTTTACTATTTACTGAACCCGCTGGTGTATTGGCTAACTGCACCGGGCCTATATTCGGGATGAAGATATTGCCTTGATTATCAACGGTCACCACATTGGAAAAGTTAACGGCTCCCCACATCC
Organism: Alteromonas confluentis; assembly: GCF_001757105.1. GTDB lineage: Bacteria > Pseudomonadota > Gammaproteobacteria > Enterobacterales > Alteromonadaceae > Alteromonas > Alteromonas confluentis. The sequence goes on along the minus strand of NZ_MDHN01000041.1, from coordinate 239,887 downwards.
AAATTGAAATTTTGTCGCCAGGGGCAATCAGGTAGTTTTCATTTAAACCGTTAGCGCGTTCAGATTCGAACCCGCCGATAAATAAATTGGCTGCAAAAGGTGGGCTTTTCAGTGGCTCGCTATAAGGGTAAACATCTTCAATTGTCGGTTCACCAGGCAGTACCATGCCTTCTCTTGAAGAACGATTATATTGTCCGTTTGTCGACATGCTCTCCGCTCTGGCTCCGGGTAAAGTGCGGCTGGTTGGAATGTTCATTGGAGAAACCGATACATTCGAGGAGGTACTGTCTGTAGAAGACGAATTGTTACCTTGTTGCTGTGCTTGTTCTCTTAATTGTTGTAAATCAGCAATGGACTGAGCATTAACAACAGAAGAAAGAAACGCTGTGGTTGCTAATGCAGAAGTTAAAGTGAGGAGTGAGCGAAATACAGACATAGATGTTGCCATTTTATTGAACGTTAGTATGAGTAATGAGTGGCGAAAGAACTTGCCATTGCCCGTCGCGCTGGCACATAGAGCGCGGAGCCGCTGTCATGGCCATTGCTTTTAATGTTCTGCAACTCATACCAGAAGCAGATAGATAACTGTTTCCAACAAGGTACAGTGAGCCATTAATCTGAACCTGGCTACCGGAAGCAATTTGGCCTTGTGGCACGGATACGACTTCAGCGCTAACCAACTCAATACTTTTTGTAGACACTAAAGGAATGTTTGCATTCACCGGCTCGGGGGCGGAGGCACATCCACTGAGGAGTAACGTCAGACCTACCAGACCAGTACTCAAACCTCTGATACTAAACATGTCTTAATAATTCCTTGTCAAAACTGGGGCCGTAGCATAACACAAATCAACGCATTTGCAGTTATCCGACACTTGTGGGATTAAAAAATTCAACTAGCAATATTACATAGTTTTGAAGGGAATGGCTCAAATCCTGCTTGCCACACGACAACAAATAGGTTGGATGTGACTATTTGGATCAAAGGCTGAAGTTGTTTTTCTTAGAAGAAATAAAACAGACAGTAGTCTTTTCGCCTTTAGTCTATTATCATATGGCGGTATTGACGAAATAACTGTCAATTCTTTTCAGGATGTAACCCAGAGCATGGATCACGACTATCAATTCTCAACACTTTTCAAGCAATCGAAAATGCAAACTCAGATTTCTGAACGGATATAGTTTTTTGTATGTTTGATTATCTGCAAATTGTTCCACTGTTTACGGCTTTTTTTGTCGCGTTGATCCTATTGATCGTGATGACGCCTTTGGCACATCAATTTGGCCTGGTGGATCATCCTTCCTATCGTAAACGTCACGCCGGTATGGTTCCTCTCACTGGCGGCGTTGCTATTTTTATGGCCGTGCTTGTGGCCAGTGTCGCAACTGATGTGTGGATGCGAAATAACCCGCTATTCTTCACTGCTTCTGCGTTTATTGTCCTGTTAGGTATGCTTGACGACCGTTTTCAGTTAAGTGCTAAAGGGCGCTTGCTGTGCCAGTTCGGTGTGGCGGCCATTATGGCGTGGAGTGCGCAAAATTATATCACCTCATTGGGTAACATTTTCGGTTTCGGAGAAGCCTATCTAGGTATCGTTGGCTACTTCTTTACAATTGTTTGTGTCGTCGGTGTTATCAATGCGTTCAACATGATCGACGGCATTGACGGACTTGCCGGTGGCATGAGCCTGATTGTTTTGCTTACTGTGGTCGGCATATTGCTATTCACTGGTAATGGTAGTGCCATTATGGAGCCGCTTATAATCGTGGCGGCCATCGTGCCATTTTTGGCTTTTAACCTGAGTTGGAAAGGCTTCAAAGGCAACAAAATATTTATGGGCGACGCCGGCAGTATGTTCGTCGGGCTCACTATCGTTTGGTTGCTCGTTGATCACACTCAAGGTCCTGCGGCAGCTTTCAGACCCATCACAGCGGTTTGGTTGATAGGGCTCCCGCTTATGGATATGGCGGCAATTATGTATCGTCGCGCTCGAAAAGGGCAATCCATGCTTCGTCCAGACCGAAAGCACTTGCATAACATCTTCATGCGCGCGGGTTTGACAAGCAGACAGGCCCTTGCTGCAATCTTATTCCTTGGTCTGTGTTACGCCGGCGTAGGCATAGTGGGTGAAATTCTTGCCATTCCTGAATACGTCATGTTTTGGTCGTTCATCGGGTTGCTAATGATTTACAGCTACGTGATCCAGAATGTTTGGCGAATGATCAGAACAATTAAGAAGTCGATGAGAGCATCCGCGAAAAACTGATTGCCCATATTTAGTGCAGACTCAGCGTTATAAATTTGCTATGTTTGCTTCTTATTTTCAGCTTTGCTTTCGATATCGGCGGTTGCTTTGTCCAAAGCCAATACAACAATTATTCATCAAGGAGCGATTGCATCAGATGTAGAGTCGCTCGTTGCAATGGCCGTTTATCACAATGACTGTTTAGCATGGTTACAGCAAGCAGTTGATAGTGTGCTTTGCCAGTCTTATCAGTCGTTTATTTATCTCATTGTGATCGATGGCCCCGTCTCTGACGAGATTACAGCCTTCCTAACCGACACCGCAGCTAACGACAGTCGCATTGTGCTAGCCAAAAACGCCGAGAATGTCGGTTTGGCTGCGAGCATGAACTTTGCGATAGAGTGGGGGATGGCGTTAAGTCTGAACTATTTTTTTCGTATGGATGCCGATGACATATCCCTGCCGGAGCGACTCGAAAAACAAGTCTCCTTTCTGAATAATCACGAGAAAGTCGGCGTGTTAGGCGCTGCATTGACGGAAATCAACGAGGCAGGTGAAAAGGTTGGCGCTCGTATTATGCCAGCCTCCCACGCGCAGATCGTGCGTGTATTACCCCGACGTTGTTCAATGAATCACCCAACCGTTGCATTCCGCTATGACGTCTTTCGTCAGGGATTTCGCTACGATGCCGAATTGAAGAATACGCAGGATTACTTTTTGTGGATTCAACTCGCCAGTGAAGGCATCGTTTTTTGCAATCTTAAAGATCGACTGCTGGAGTTTCGTCGGGTAAACAATTTCTACAAACGCCGCGGACTCACAAAGTCGCTCAATGAATTCCGAGCGCGTTTATTTGCTATGCGCGCGTTACGGCGATTAACTCCCTGGAATCTGATTTATGCCTGTGGTGTTCTTACCATGCGGCTAATGCCGGCCAGAATTGTGAAAATGGCTTACCGAATGGATCGTAAAATGCTGGAAAAGCGGAATAAATCGTGAAGCCCGGCATCGTTATTATACTTTTTCACCCCGACTTAACGCATCTCAACAAGGTGCTGTCGGGTATTGAGGCTGAGAATTTACCTATCATCCTGGTAGACAATTCACCGGAACCCTTAGTCGACACATTTTCTACTGAAATTACTTATCTTCATTTTCCTTCAAATATCGGTATCGCCGCCGCTCAGAACGCTGGGATTAAAGTGCTTATTGAGTGTGGCTGTAGTCACATCGCGCTATTCGACCAAGATAGCGACATAACCTCAGCACTACTAACGGGTCTTTGCGACGGGTTTTCCAAAGCGCAACAGAGTGTGGAGAACATTGCCGCGGTGGGGCCACAAATCGTTTGTGAGTTTAATGCTGAAGCTGTTAGCCCTGCCATTCAGCATGAGCGAAAAATCAGCGAAGATTTTGCTTCTGTTAAGCAGATTATTGCATCGGGAATGTTGCTAAATGCCGACATTTTTAAAACGGTTGGTGAGAAAGAAGAGTCACTTTTTATCGATGGCGTAGATCATGAGTGGTGTTGGCGCGCTAGAGATAAGGGGTATCAGATTGTGAAACTCCTGAATGTAAAAATGCGACATCGACAAGGAGATGGTCGAAAGAAAATTCTCGGTTTGACGTTCAAACGTGGCGCTCCCATACGCTTGTACTATCAAGCCAGAAATATTCTAATACTAAGCCGAAGAGATTACGTTCCACTATATTGGAAATGTCGCAACCTTATGGGATTGCCAGTACGTTGGCTAATCAATCGCTGGGTATTTGAACAAGGCAAAATACGAGGCCGTTTCTTCCTTAAGGGGCTAAAAGATGGTGTCAAAGGTAAAACAGGTGCGTTAGATTAGTCATACAATCGTCATGATGCACTCGGTATACTAGTCGCCGCCCGGTGATAAATAAATGTTTAGAAAGACAATTAAGCGCTCTAAAAGATTAAGATGCTATCTTCAGCATAATTGCTGAACTTACTACGCCGAAAGCGCGTAAGTAATCTCTGTGGACCAGATAGTGTTTGTCAATACGATAGTTTTTGCAGACATGACAATCTCTGTAATCACATTTGAAACGCGTTGATGTTTTATCGATTGCCAACAGAACTCGGTTACATTTAGAACATCATTGCTAGTGCACTAATATGGTGATTTTGAGCTAATTTGGTGCGTAGCACGCCCTGTGTTTGGGAACGTGCCCGTTTTTGGGACATTGTTAGGGAGAGAGTCTTTAGCAGTATGCCCGTTTATCTTCAGCCAAAAGATATTGGCTGATTTATTGATTGGTTGTTACGGCATAAACCGTCAATCAAATTGCTTGTGAAAGCAAAATTATTTTATGTCGAACTGCATGGCGGAATAAGGATTGCATTACGCCATGGGTCGAGGAATTTAGTAAAAGGACACTTAATATGAGTCAAGTGAAAAAAGCGGTTATCCCTGTTGCAGGTTTGGGTACAAGAATGCTACCAGCTACCAAGGCAATTCCTAAGGAAATGTTGCCGCTGGTTGACAAGCCGCTTATTCAATATGTTGTGAATGAGTGTGTAGCAGCCGGTGTTAAAGAAATCATTCTGGTAACTCACGCGAGTAAAAATAGTATTGAAAACCACTTCGATACTTCTTTTGAACTTGAAGCAACGCTTGAGAAACGTGTAAAGCGTCAGCTGCTTGAAGAAGTACAGTCTATTTGCCCGAAAGACGTAACCATCATGCACGTACGTCAAGGTCACGCAGCTGGTCTGGGCCACGCTGTTCTTTGTGCTCATCCGTTAGTGGGTGACGCGCCGTTTGCGGTAGTACTGCCTGACGTAGTTATCGACGACGTAGCAAGTAATCCGAAGAAAGATAACCTTGCTGATATGGTGGCTAAATTTAACACCAGTCGTGTGAGCCAGGTAATGGTTGAAAAAGTACCGCAGGAAGACATCACCAAATTTGGTATTGCAGACCTTGGCGGTGTGGATATCAAACCGGGTGAGTCGGCGAAGATTCACCAGATGGTAGAAAAACCAGAGCTTGAAGATGCGCCTTCCGATCTGGCTGTTGTAGGTCGCTACGTGTTGTCTGAAAAAATCTGGGATCTGCTTGAGTTTACGCCTCCTGGTGCAGGCGGTGAAGTGCAACTTACCGATGCTATCGATTCATTGATGAAAATTGAACAGGTAGATGCTTACTACATGAAAGGTAAGAGTCATGACTGCGGAAGCAAATTGGGCTATATGAAAGCAAACGTGGAATACGCACTACGTCACCCAGCTTTAGGTGACGAATTCAAAGAATACCTTGCTTCACTGAATGGCTAATAATTGTCAGCAGTAAAAGAAATAAAAAGAAGCCCGCGCATGCGGGCTTTGTTTTATCTGCAACTTATTTCGGTACAACCTTTACCTTGTGACGCATTTTTTCAAGTAACTTCTCACCAATTCCGCGAACCTCTGTAAGTTGGTCGACTTCGTGGAAATAGCCTTTTTCTGTACGGTAAGCAATAATCGCCTGAGCTTTACTCTTGCCAATACCGGGCAATGTCATGAGTTCTTCAACAGTTACCATATTGAGATCCATGGCGTCAGCCGCGGTGATGCCGGCCATCTCACTGGCGCTGGATTCAATCACTTCAGCTGATGCCATAGAGCTTCCAAATATCAGGGTAGCTAACGCTACCGCAGTTGCGAGTTTACGGTTATACATAATTCTTCATCCTTTTAAGTGGGTTGTACATCGTGTACGGATGTAGATTACGCATAAGGAGATAGCTTGGGGAGTCCAGTTTCAGGACAGTATTGTAGGAAGGCTGTATTGGGGAAGGAATGTGGTGGAAGCAGTGAATTAGCAGGCACAAAAAAGGCGGGATATTAAACCCGCCTTTCTTGATACAACTGTGTATTACAAACGCTCAAGTACTGCGTCAGTGAATTCTGTTGTGCCAGCCTGGCCACCGAGGTCGCGGGTGGTGCGGTCACCGGTTTCAATAACCTCTTTTAATGCGCTACGAATTTTCTCCGCTTTATCACCCATGTTCAGGTATTCAAGCATCTGAATCGCGGCCAGAATCACTGAGGTGGGGTTTGCCAGGTTCTTACCGGCGATATCCGGTGCAGAGCCGTGAACCGCTTCGAAAATAGCACATTCTTTACCGATATTCGCTCCAGGAGCCATACCAAGGCCGCCTACCAGGCCGGCACACAAATCTGAAAGAATGTCACCGAACAGGTTCGTCGTAACAATCACATCAAACTGGTGTGGGTTCATTACCAGTTGCATACACGTGTTATCAACGATCATCTCGGTAGACTCGATGTCGGGATAGCGCTCACCCACTTCACGGGCTACTTTCAGGAACAAACCAGAGGTCGATTTCAGAATGTTCGCTTTGTGTACAGCCGTTACTTTTTTGCGGCCTTCACGACGGGCAAGCTCGTAGGCGAATTCTACGATTTGCTCAGCACCTTCACGGGTGATTTTACTCTTCGCTTCAGCTTCCTGACCGTCGTCAGAAACTACCTGTCCCAGACCAGAATACATCCCCTGCGTGTTTTCACGAACAGTGATAATGTCGATATCTTCGTATCGGGCTTTGGTGCCTTTGAACGACAGTACTGGACGAACGTTCGCATACAATTGAAATTGTTTACGCAGGCTCACGTTGATAGAAGTAAAGCCTTCGCCCACAGGCGTAGTCAATGGGCCTTTAAGCGCAACTTTGTTTTTCGCAATTAAATCCAGTGTTTCTTGTGGCAGGAGTTCGCCGTGGTTTTCAAGGGCTACCAGACCTGCATCTGCGTAATCATAAGCGAAGTTGCATCCCACCTTATCGAGAATTTTGATAGTGGCGTCAATGATGTCAGGACCAATGCCGTCGCCGCGAATGACTGTAATGCGTTGCTGAGTCATGTTGTGGAATCCTTTGGTAATTCTTGTTTATTAATTCGTTAGGTTGCCAGGCGTGATTTAAACAGCGACTTACGGCAGCGATAAAGGCCGTTGCTGTTTTTGCCAGAAATGCGCCAGGCTGATTTTTTCGAAACCAGCCTAAGACTTACTGTAGTATTTTATATGAAGAACGCGATGTGTAACAGGAAAGTCAAACTCACTCGCCATAAGTTTGGTGAATGTTGGTTATGGCCGTTGAGTGTATGGTAACCAAAGTAGCGGTGATAACTGGCCTTGAGTATCACCGATTAACTTATGGTTTAGCCCCAGCATTGCATAGCTTTGCTGTTGAAATTTAGATGAGGCGCTATCAGGCGTTTCGCCAAATAACCAGAGTCTGGCAAGCATTGTAGCGAGACTGATGATTGCCGTGTCGACTTTGAGTGCGCCAGGAATATCACGTAATTCGCGCCCACAGTGATTAATGATCCCTTGATAGAGAGGCGATTGCTGCCACTGCCTGGCCAACGCTGTAGACATTTCTGAAAACGATTGCGGTTCACTTTTCCATAGCGAATTTAAATTATAAAGCTGACGTTCAACCTTCGGCCAACGCTTTAAGGTTTTAAAACCGGCCACGGTGAATAGTGGGGCCGTCGAAAACGTTGCGATGAGCGCCATAGTTTGAGGTGTTTGTTTACTCTTGGTAAGGACAGTGAGCTCTGATGCCACCGCAGCGGTCACTTCACTTAATCTGACAAAAACAGGCATGAGAGGGAAAAAACGTTGATGTAACCGTTGCGATAGCGCACGTAGTATGAGCATGTCGGCAACCCGCGTCATTCCATAGGTTAACATGGCTTGCTTAACATCTTTAACCGTAAGCTGTAAGCGGTTGTCAGTACTGGCCGTTTCTTTTAAATAGGCTGCAAATACGGGAATATTCTCAATGCGACGGGCGAGGGCGCTAATATCTGCATTGCTGTCCTGTAACCCCGTAATGATGCTCCGCAGCTCGGTGGGTAAACGACTTATTGGATATTGAAGAGGAAAGAGCTGCCTGGTTGTAGGCTTAAATTCTTCAAGGTATCTCGCAGTCAACGTTTGCCAGCGGTGTAATGTTAAAGTCGGCGCATCGGTTTTGACGAGTTTCTGACAGGGCGTTTCCACGACTTGATTGGTGTCTGTCAGCCACACCGCCGAGGTATTAAGAGAAAGACGATAAAGATAGTAGCCACCGCCGGCTGGCACATTGACGGCTGTGCCAGGTAAAAGTTTTCCTGGATAATTGATAAGCGTGCCTAGGTCGGCATGGAAAGCGCAGCTCAGCCTGCTAACGGCGGGCTGTATTTTTTCGGCAAATGCAGATGCCTTACTATTGAGCGCACAAAACATGATAATCAACCAAATTTGCTCGCGCGTTAGTTTATTCTCTTGAAGGTACCTTTCTGGCGTGGCACTGCTTGCCACTTTCGCTACTTTCAATAATGACTGAATGATATCAAGTTGACGCTTTTGACAGAACTGATGATAAGCCGCTACCCGATTTCGTTCGGCATTAGCAAAACTCATGGCCGCATAGGCGCCAGCAACAAAATGCTGTAAATAATGTTCATTAAACTGAAGACGCAACCCCACGAAAGTCAGCAATGCACTGCATCGCAATGCCAAGCTGGGGGCGTTTGATTTATCATCGATAAGAAAAGCGATGGCAAGTAAGCCATCGGGTGAATGCTTCCCCGACTGAATAAGGTTTGTGGCTTGTTTCAATGACTGTTGTGTCAGAGAAAGATCGTCATCTGAAGCATCAAACAGTTTGGTAAGTTGAAGATCTGAAACAAGAATCTTTTTTGTGGCAGGGAGCATGGTTTTGCAATCAGGATTTCAGATAACTTTGATAGGCCCCTTCGCCCCAGGCAATCAATTGATCATTTTCAAATAACAAGGGTGTGCATTCATCCTGTGTAGTCAGGCCATCTGCACGAACATGTTGTGTGCGGTAAAACATGACCTGAATAGGGGTACCGGATTCCATTTTTGCTTCGGTAATATCAGGTGAGCCAAGCATAGCCCACACCTCTTGCTTCGTACTACCGAGTTTCAGCTTGGTGATCTGTACTTTGTTATATTCTTCCCGATCTTGCCAGTCCATATCTTCAGGTTTGTCCGGATAAAAAGACATAACCATAAATACAAACAATGCATAGGCACCAATGCCGAGCAAAATCAGTTTAAAAACCTTGCTATTCATCCCTTTTCACTTTTTACTGCGAATTGCGATAAGTGTACATTAAAAGTGGCGCCTGAAGGAACGATAAAATCGTAACAAGGATTGACTGCGCTATTTTTCAATGACATAGCAGGGAATATATTCACTTCCTGGCAATTTCATGCGCTGTTGTTGCACAAACGAGCGCAGAAGATTGTCTATGCGCGTCATCAGTTCCGGGTCGCCATTAAGACGAAACGGCCCTTTTTCCTTAATTTGCGCGACGCCCTCTGCCTTTACGTTACCGGCTACAATACCCGAGAACGCCTTTCTTAGCGTCATCGCAATATCACCGACAGGTTGCTCATTGTGTAATGCCAGTGCCGCCATTTTTTCGTGGGTGGGTTCAAACGGTGTCTGGAAAGCTTCGTCAATGCGTAGCGACCAGTTAAAGCTGAATGAGTCACCCATAGCCCGACGGAAATTTTCGACTTTTGCTAAACCGGTTTTCAGGATCCGCGCCACTTCTTGTGGGTCATCAATAACAACTTGATATTTGTCCCGGGCTTCTTTTCCTAGGGTAGCACCAACAAACTCATCAATGGCTTCAAAGTAAGGACGAGACTCTTCTGGCCCGGTTAATACTACCGGAAACGGATGCATCGCATTTCTTTCATTCATCAGAATGCCAAGCAGATAAAGCAATTCTTCAGCCGTACCCACGCCACCGGGGAAAATCACAATGCCATGTGCAAAACGAACAAAGGCTTCGAGGCGCTTCTCGATGTCTGGCATAATAATGAGTTCATTGACAATAGCATTCGGCGGCTCGGCTGCAATAATACTGGGCTCGGAAATTCCAATATAACGGCCTTTTTTGTATCGTTGTTTAGCGTGGCCAATGGCAGCGCCTTTCATTGGCCCCTTCATTGCACCAGGCCCACAACCCGTGCAAATGTTCATTTCCCGAAGCCCAAGTTGATAACCAACTTCTTTGGTATATTTGTATTCGTGCTGTTTAATCGAATGGCCACCCCAACACACAATCGTATTAACATCGTCGTTGCCTTCCAATGCCTGGGCGTGACGCAGCATATCGAATACCATGTCGGTAATAGCAGCACTTTCCGATGGGGCTTTCTGGTTCACGAAGGCATATTTATTACCCATGAACAGGATATCGCGAAGAACGGCAAAGATGTGTTCGTGCACGCCGCGCATCAATTGCCCATCGACAAAGGCCACTTCCGGCGGGTTGATCAATTCAATCTTCACACCGCGTTCGCGACGTATGAGGCGGATGTCAAAATTATCAAAGGGGGCGAAAAGTAGTTCAGCATCGTCTTCGTCGACACCGCTATTTAATACTGCCAGGCAACAGCGTTTGAATACACCAAACAGTTCGCTGTTGGTAATGTCCTGAAGCTTACTTACTTCAACCTGTGAGAGTTGACTTATCCATCCCACAGGGTTTAGCTGTACTTTATTCATATCACAGTCCTATTCGACTACAACGCGATTTCTGCCACCTTTTTTGGCTTGATAAAGTAACTCGTCAGCACGGGCAAACATTGACTCCGGCAAGTCGTCCATTCGCAGGCATGTTCCCCCAAAGGAGGCGGTGATACTGACTTTTTCTTGTTTAAATTTGAACGGTAAGCGAGCGAGAGATTGTCTCATGTCGTCGAGCTTTTTCTCTAACGCCGATACCTCTATAAAGGGTAGGAGCATAACAAACTCCTCGCCACCCCAGCGCGAGATAAATTCATCACCGTGCAGGTGTTTTTTCAAGTGATGGCCTACTACCTGTAATGTTTTATCTCCCGCCTGGTGGCCAAAGCGGTCGTTGATTGACTTAAAAAAGTCGATATCGATAACTGCCAGCGAAAGCGCACGATTATCTAATTTGGCTTCTTCATACTCGCGATTGAAACGTTCATTATATGCCAGACGATTAGGTAAACGGGTGAGGGGATCGGTATGACTAAAGGCCGTCTGTTCCGCTAGTTTTCGTCGGTAGAGCTGTGCTTGGCGCTGCAAATTTTCCAGTTGCGTTTGCATGGAATTAAACAGACTCATCAATGCTTGCTGCTCTTCATTGTCAGCCGCTTTTCGATCTGCTACTGCTGAAGAAATTGATGCGATGTGTGTCTTGGCCTGTTGTTTCAACAATTCCAGAGAGTCTGATTCCTGAACAGTCTGATCCATTTGATTTAGCTGCGAAGTGATATCCGCTGAACTCTTTTGACGTTTTTCAAAAGACTGTGAGGACGTCTCAATACTTGACTCAACTTTCTCCTGGATACCGCCCAATGCAGTGTAAATCCGATAAATCATGCGTCCGGAGAGGGTGGCTTCATGCATTGTTTCTGTGACTACCAGCCGAATAACCGTTAAACAGGTTTGCAATAAATCGTCTTCACTGAGCGGGCTATCAAGGCGCTTTTTAAGATCTTGCACTCGCGGCTCGTCAGGTTGCTTCTTCGCATAGCTGTTAATTAACTGGCTAAGCTCGTTTTGAATTTCCTCGAATAAGGTCCCACTTTGACGCCCTTCTGTATCAGCTTGAATATTTTTACTGTTATCAGCCGCTACGGGTTGCGAAACATTCGAAAATAATCTGATGGCACGCAAACACAATGACTGAAGCTCAAACAAGTTATTTACAGGCATTTGGGCAGCACTAAGTACTAGCGCACATTGCCGGGTTAACTCTTGGTCTTGTGCAAAGTTTTGCTGAAATTGCTTTATCGATTTTTCTAATTCTCGAATGGTTAGCTGGGTGTGTTGCTTAACTGAGCTTTGTGCAAGCTGAATATGATTATTCAGCTTGTTGATACTCGCTGTGGCTAAGGTGTAATCAGGTTTGGCGGATAAATGGCCTCGCAAGACTTTGAGTTCGTTATCTGTCTCTGCAGACAGTCCCTCATAGAAACTACTTAGCCTAACAATGAACTGGGCTAACGTTTCGTTATGCGTCTTGAGGGCTGTTAACTGTTTAGAATCCATGTTGAACCTTAAATTCTTCGCATCACAATTACTGACGCGCCGAGCGTACATTCTTGCCCGGCTGCTCGAAGTTAGAACGATATGGGTTGATGTCTAATCCGCCCCGGCGGGTGTAACGCGCATAAACGGTTAATTTTTCAGGTTTACAGTGGGTCATGATGTCACTGAAAATACGTTCGACACACTGCTCGTGAAATTCGTTATGCTGACGAAAACCAATCAAGTATTTCAGCAAGCTTTCCCGGTTGATTTGCTCGCCTTGATAAGCAATTTGAATACTTGCCCAGTCAGGTTGACTGGTTATCAGACAATTGGATTTTAGCAGATGACTTACCAGCTTCTCCGAGACATTGTTCGCTGACGTTTGCAGTAAAGTGGCATCCGGTGAATAGCTGTCGATGGTCACATCTAAATCGTCGATAACGTCACCGTCAAATTCGGCCATCGACAAACTAGAGAATGCATTAGATAGATAAAGTGTCACCGTCACTGCTTCACCTGCACAATTGCTCAAATCAGCTTCCAGACGCTCTTTCACTTGAGTTGTACTATCGAAGGCAGTTTGATTGAAACTGTTCAGATAAAGCTTGAACGATTTTGATTCGATGAGATTGCATGAGGTAATAGGAACGCGACATTCCATAATCGCCACCTGTGGCTTACCTTTCGCATTAAGCCATGACAACTCGTACCCCGTCCAGATATCACAGCCATGAAAAGGCAGGGCATCAGCATTCAAGCTGATAGTGTCGCGACTCAGCGATCGAGGAACCCCTTGAAGTAACGCCGGGTTATACTGGCTTTCATATTCAACCGTTTTACCAAGTGTCAGATCAGAAGGCACCTGAAAACTAATTGGATTTGTCATAATGTGTACATCAACCTTAAAATCTCAGACGTAATGAGACCATAAAACCTGTCGACCGGGATATTTCCTGGTGCTACTCAGACATAAAGTTTAACGAAAAGGCCAAGTAAATGCCCGCTGAATTAGCACAATCTTTAGATTCTTTTTTTGAAAGCTGCGATCATCAGAACAACGCAGACAGCTATTTTTCCATTGCGTACGAGCAAGATTGGCCATCACCTTGCTACCACCAAACGGCTAAAGACGGGGATTTCGTGTCCTGGCAACCCGTAAGGCAGCAAGATGAAAACACCTTCAAAGGGGTGGAGTCAGCGCTTGAACTTACCCTGGATGAAGAATTCTGTTTGTTTTTTACCCGCTATTACAGTTTTCACTTGCCAGCGACAACTGCGCGAGGAGACTGCGAACTACTGCAGGTATGCAGTGAAGAGGACTTTAAGCGACTGCAAGAGAACTTAATTGGCCACATAATGATGAAACAGCGTTTAGGGCAGAAAATCACGTTGTTTTTTGCTTTGACGGATGACGATGATTACCTGCTCTCTGTGGATAACGACACCGGAGAAGTGGTTCTGGAACGAGTCGGGAAAGAGCCGCAGGAAGTGCTTGCGCCTTCTCTGGCAGCGTTCATCGAGCAGCTTTCTCCCCGCCAAGCTTAATCACACATCGAGATTTGCCAGCCGCTGTTCAAGGATGACCATCGCGGCTTCTAACTCGGCAACACGTTTTTCCAGTTTTATAACCCGGTCGTCGGCATTAGGCTCTGCGGGTTGCTCGGTTTGTTGACTACTGGCGTTAAAAAGCCTGATGGCGTTGATGGCATCAGTAACCGATACTTTAAACGGCGCTTTACTGCGTAGTAAGCCTACACTGGGTTGTAAACCTGATTTCTGCATCTGATGGCAAAGCAGGATGAGCTGTTGAGACTGATCGGCCGTCGACATAATTTGAATTCCATAGCAAAGCGATGTTTGAAAATGCGAGCCGTAGACATCACTCATGTCCACGTAGCTCAATCGACGAAATAATAGTGGAATGCGCTAAATGTTGATACGATTTTTTAAAGCTTAATTTAACAAGTGCCTAATTATCATAGGGTTACTGGTTGGCCCAATAGTTGATTATGAAGTCGTTAAACCATCAAAAATAAAAGGATTATGATGAAAAGTTTCGTTCTGGCTATAGCATTGATTTCCCCGTTTGCCCTTTCTGGTTGTGTTATTTCTGTAGGAGGTGACGACGGTCATTACTCTTCAGATTGGGAAGACCGTGAATACAATAACCGTAAACACGTGGCGCAGTTGGAAAAAGGCATGACCTACGAATCTGTGGTGCGCAAGATGGGCGTTGCAGATTTCAGTGAAATGCATGAACAAAGTGATCATGCCTATCGCGTGCTCTTTTACCGCACGCAACGAACAATGGATGATGGCGTAACCACCAAAGACGAGTGTACACCGTTAGTATTCAGAGATGGTGTGTTATCTGGATGGGGTGACGCGGCTTACCAGCAGTTATAAAATTTCATCCTGCCCAATTAATTATCGTTAACTTTGGTTTAACATTTGGGGCTATTTTCTGTACAGTGACTAAACTAATAGCTGGTTAGTTATTCAGGCGTCAGCAGTCCATACCGCCTGATCTCATTGTCAGGGGATCGCTTTATGAACACTGTACTAGATCAAGACGTGCGGGCAGAAAATGTCCGCGCCATTTTTCTTACTGCCGACAACCTTAAAGTGGCGGCTTCTATTCTATATAACGCGTATTTCGACGATCCCTTATTCATGGATATTTTCCAGGCTGAGAAAGAAGGCTTTGAGGGACGATTAAGAGCGGCTATTAGAGAGGAGTTGGAAGCGTTTTGGGATGCGGAGCAACCCATGATTGGGCTGTTCGATGGCAGTCGCCTGTTAGCGGTAGCCTGTTTGACAAAGCCTAACCGCGATTTTTCCAGTGGGCGATTCTGGCATTGGCGTCTGAAGATGCTGCTGACTGCCGGATATTTCAGTACTAAAGCCATGGTAGAAAAAGAGGAAAAAATCCGCAGTGCCATGCCTGCCCAGCACTACCATATGGTTTCTTTTATTGCCGTCCATCCCGACCATCAACACCTTGGGTTGGGGCATATTTTAATGAGTGCCATCGACAGTATCGTGAACGAAGACAGAGAAAGCGAAGGTGTCGGCGTTTTTGTAAGTGTGCCGAAATATCTGGCTTTTTTTCGCGGCGGTTTTTATCAGCAGATCTCAACCATCACCGTTTCTGAGGTGACTGGAGAAATATTGTTTAAGCCGAAACCGCTGGCCTGAATCATTAACGGCGGCGACGTTTGTTGTTTCGCGCTTTGCCGCTGTCGCTTTTTCCCAGCGCTTGCGCCCGTAGTGCTTTTTTTGACGGTTTGCGAGATGAATGACTTTCCTCAGTGGCGTTCATATCTGGCTCGAAGCCCGGTACCCACTGAGATGAAAAATGTTGCTTCGTGAGCTTTTCTACCTCTTTAAGCAAGTACTTTTCTTTCGCTGATACCAACGAAATCGCCACTCCTTCCTTACCTGCGCGACCGGTTCTGCCAATACGATGTACGTAGTCTTCAGCGTTGTAGGGCAGCTCGAAATTGATCACGTGCCCCAATTGCTGAATGTCGAGCCCGCGCGCTGCGACGTCTGTAGCCACCAGAGCGCGCACATCACCTAGCTTAAATTCTTCAAGGCCTCTTTCACGGGCTCCCTGGGATTTGTCTCCGTGCACAGCCACCGCACTAATGCCATCTTTTACCAGTTCTTTTGCCAGTTCATCGGCACCTTGTTTTGTACGGGTGAAAATCAATACTTGTTGCCAGTTTCCCGAGCCAATCAGATAAGCCGTTAATGCCGCTTTGCGCTTAGCATCCACTTCGTAAATGCGCTGTTCGACCTTTTCCACCGTTGTATTGCGCGCTGTCACTTCAATAAGTTTAGGATTGTTCAGCAGTGTTTTGCTTAATGCAAAAACGTCATCGTTAAATGTAGCGGAAAAGAAAAGCGTCTGTTGGCGTGCCGGTAAGCGTTTGAGGATTCGATTAATATCAGTAATAAACCCCATATCCAGCATGCGATCAGCTTCATCAAGCACCAGCTTATCGATAGTTGTCGGGTCGATAAGTTCCTTGATGGCTAGTTCCAGAAATCGCCCGGGCGTTGCCACCAGAACATCACACCCTTGCTCTAGTGCCTGAAGTTGTGGGTTGATGCTGGCACCGCCGTAAGCAACCACTGTGTTTACAGATAACCCGTCACTATACTTCACAAAGCTTTGATAAACCTGTTGGGCAAGTTCCCTTGTTGGCGTGAGCACCAGTACGCGGATGGATTTATCTGAAGAAGCCGTGGTGTCGGTTGTTTCTATAACGCGTTGAATCAACGGTAAGGCGAAAGCGGCTGTCTTTCCTGTACCGGTTTGGGCGCCTGCCATCACATCCTGATTCGCGAGGATCTCTGGGATCGATGCAGCCTGAATAGGCGTCGGATTGGCATATCCGAGGGAATGTAACGTAGCTAATAAAGTGGGATTGAGTCCAAGGGAAGAAAAGCTCATGAAAGGTACCGACCGCAATAAATGAATCCGGTAGAGTCTATCATCGATTAGGAATTTAAGCCTAAATACATACACTGTTCACATATTTAATACGATTCGACAAGCAGATCCGCATAAAGTTGCCCGTAAATGTGAACACTCATCCTTTTTCTCTCGTTATTCGTCGTGTAAAGATCACCCAAAAGTTTGTAAGACATGTCTTACAAACGTGTAAGATTTTGAAAGTATTTTTATGACGTTTTTATTAGACCAAAGTATAAAGTCTATGTTTTTGTTAGACTTTTTGCTAATACTGATTATTACAGTTCGGTGACGACGTATTTTTTTAAAAAAAGCATGTAGCACAGATCTTTAGGATCAGTAGTATTAATCACGTCACAGGGAAACACGACGAGTCAGGAAGATTCTCAAGGATGAACTTTTGACAACCGATGGAACGGAATACCAACATAGGATGTGTTGGTTTCAGGGACAAAGGAAAAGGGATTACGGCCAGGGTGGCCGCAGGGACAACTTCACGGAATGAAGAATACCACAGGATCGTGGTTCTAAGGAAAAGGACTGTGCAAGGCTTGCACGTAAAGGACAACTCCACGGAACGGAGAATACCACTGCAAGGATGAGTGGTAAAAAAGGAAAGATGGAAAGGAATAGCAGTCGGAGTGTTGCAAAGGAAAAACTCAAGGACGGGTTGTGCTACATCATGGATGTGTAGCGTTTAAAGGATCAAAGGAAAAGGGACCCGCTCAAGGATTGTGTGGCCTGCACAGGATTTGCAGGAAAAAATGGAAAGGGGCGGAAACGGATTTTTATCTGGACGGTGAAAATTGCTACGGATAGCAGAGATGGACGCTCAAAATTCAGAAAAAGCGATAGCCCCGAGGCTATCGCTTTTTTTGTATTAAACCCTATAGGGCGGCAGTTGTGTGCGAAGTATTCGCTTACCAACCAATTCTATTTCTCCGGTATATCTGTCTTCCCCGTTGCCTGAAAACTCGAACTGAAAATGAGAATGCCAATCCGGCTTCGCATATTTGAAGGTGATACGCGTCGAAGTGCGAGCAAGGGTCAGCAGTTGGAGTTGATGGGTATCGCAATATCTATTGGCATGCTCAAATGCCGCTTCAGAAATGCTTCGAATACGCCAAAACTGAAAACCGGCGAAACCTATTAGCAAAAATAAACAAAGTTCGGCAAGTGTCATAACTATTGCTTCTGAGCCTGATTAAACAGGCGACCAAACGCGACGGCCAAAATCTCGCTGCGATCCGGTGAGCGCAACATGCTCAGCACCTGTAATCTGAGAATGGGCAGTTGTACCAAGTCAGAGAAGAACCCGGCAAACAGTTGTCCCTGCATCGCTTCTTTATCATCAATAAATGCGGCACGTTCAAAAAACGCGACCAGCAAGGATTCGTCCAGTTGGCTGTAGAGTCTGCCTGCAATAACGCTGAGCAAATGTATATCAGCCGAGTCCTTTGCTAATAGGTTTGCAAGTAGTGTTTTTGTCTGAGGTTCTGGCGTTTCGCTTGATAATGCGCGTAGTGCCGCTAAACCGACTGCGGGTTCGCTGTCTATGCGTGCCTGACAAAAGTCTGCAATGGCATTATTCAACGCATTGTCTAACGTTACCGGTTCAGCGGATTCAAACAGGGTTTTAAGAAAATCCTGTTGATATAACTTCAGGTTGTCTGCAACCGTTTTAGCGAGGGTTGGCGCTTCAAGCTTTACTGCAAAATCTGCCACAGCCTGCACAGATAATTCGCGCCAGTCACTGATAGCTGGTGCTTTCACGTATTGCTCAACCTTATCGGTACCAACGCTGTCTGGCAGATGAAGCAAACGACGAGTTAACGCGTTGAAGATCGCCATTTGAGACTGGGGTGGTACAAAAGAGTATGGGTTATCAGGCAGTTCGTCCTGGCCATCTTCGCTCAGGCTGCTACCCAGAGCGTCGACAATGATTTGCAAAAAATGGTTACGAGCCGCCACTACCAGCAAGCCACGCTCATCCACGGGAAACTTTACAAACCAAACATAATGCTGTTTTACCGGCTTACCAGACCAGAAAACAATCGCGAACCAAGCATGTTGCTGTCGTGGGCGAGGGCAGGGGAGCATGCCGTTTTCCAGGTCGAGAAACATTTGGGTATCCATAGCATGCACACCCCGACCCAAATCAAACAATTGAAAGTTTGTGCCAGCATGCAGCAAAAACTCACTGAGTGTCTGAATTGACTGTGCTGATGGGTTTGCCATGGTACTTCTCTCCGCCAGAATAAATAAAGCCGCTATGATAGCGATGCGCACGGCCTTTTACTACCGCAATTATGGTCGTGTATACTGTCGCCTTTTGCACAGCAGGCGCTAAAAATACATGCTTGCAGACAGCATACAGAGCAATGGTTAATGTCGATAAAGTACGAGCAGATTGCGGTACTGCTAAATGAACTGGAGTTGGGGCTTAAAGCCGCCGAACTCTGGTCGCAGGTATCGCCTCATCCTGACAAGCTGAAAAGCACCCAACCCTTCGCCCGGGATACGCTGGATTTTGAACAATGGCTTCAATTTATCTTTATTCCACAGTTTCAATTGATCATTAAGCAGCAAAAGCGGTTACCTGAGAGTATGGCGATTCTGCCCATGGCACAAATGAGTTTACCCGGCGAAATGCCGATACACCTGGTTTTGCAGCAACTGGATGAGGTAGTCAGTGGAAAATGAAGTAATTCGCAATAACGATGTGTCGGTTTTGTATCAGGATGATTACATCGTTGCCATGGATAAACCGCCAGGGTTGTTGGTGCATCGTAGTCCTATCGATAAAAGAGAAACCGAATTTGCGGTACAAAAGCTTCGTGATGCAGTGGGGAAACATGTATTTCCCGTACATCGATTAGATCGCCCCACCTCTGGCGTACTCCTTTTTGCCTTCGATAGACAAACCGCAAGTCAGCTTGGACAAGCGATGATGGGAAAAAGTATTATTAAAGGTTATCAAGCCCTTACTCGCGGCTGGGTGCAGGGGAGTGGATTAATTGATTATGCGCTGACCTTTAAGCGAGACAAGTTTGCTGATGCCCATCGCGTGCAGGAAGTAGCCCCTCAACATGCGGTAACAGAATACAGCGTAATGAAAAAATACAGTCTGCCGTTTGCCGTGGGGCGATATGAAAGTGCACGGTATTCATTGGTTTCCCTGCGACCTTTTACAGGCCGTAAGCATCAATTACGTCGTCACCTGGTACACTTAAGAAATCCGATTCTCGGCGATACCACCCACGGTGATGGCACGCAGAATAAATTTATCCGAGACAGGTTTGGTTTTAACCAATTAGCCCTCACTTGTACATTAATGCAATTTATCCATCCGATTACCGGTGAATCGGTGTCAATTGAGACAACTCCGCATAAGGCGTTTGCGGCACTACTCGAAAATATTGAACAGTACCGGCTGGATGATCACATCAATTAAAGTGAAGAGTAAAAGTTAACTATGACAGCATTAACTATTTTGGTCGGCAGCGTGTACGGTAATTCACAACACGCAGCAGAAACGGTAGCGGAAAAACTTAGCGCTGAAGGTATAGAGTGTGATGTGAACAGCGATCCTCAGGTATCTGATGTGACCGACGCACAAGCGTTACTGGTAATAACGTCGACGACCGGGCAGGGGGATGTGCCGCCAAACTTGGAATTTCTGTTTTCCGATTTGAAAGATCAGTTCCCGCAATTAAATAGAAAACCATTCGCTGTGATTGGCTTAGGTGACAGCAGCTATGTCGATTCATACTGTGCGGGTGGAAAACAGTGGTTTGAACTGCTAACCGAACTGCAGGGGAAGCCGGTAGCGGATATGTTGGAAGTGGATGCTATCGAGCATTTTGAACCGGAAAAGCCTGTGGTTGAGTTCGTGGAGTCGATTAAAAACGATCTTATTTCTGCATAAAGTATCGAACTCCTGTTTCGTTACATACAAAAAAGGCGCTGACCCTTGCGGGTAGCGCCTTTTTATTTATGAAAAACTTATTCTACGCCGCGCAGCAGAGCGTTGATACCCACTTTTGCACGGGTTTTTGCATCTACTTTCTTCACGATGATAGCAGCGTACAGGCTATGAGAGCCGTCTTTGCTTGGCAATGAGCCAGATACAACCACGGAGCCTGCAGGTACACGGCCGTAAGTGATTTCGCCGGTTTCACGGTCATAAATACGGGTGCTTTGAGAAATGTAAACGCCCATTGAAATTACCGCGCCTTCCTCAACAATTACACCTTCTACGATTTCAGAACGTGCGCCAATGAAGCAGTTGTCTTCGATGATGGTTGGATTGGCCTGCAGCGGCTCCAATACACCACCGATGCCCACACCACCAGACAGGTGAACGTTTTTACCAATTTGTGCACATGAGCCAACCGTCGCCCAGGTATCAACCATGGTGCCTTCGTCTACGAATGCGCCAATGTTTACGTAAGATGGCATAACAACCACATTCTTACCAACGAAAGAACCTGTACGAACAGCCGCTGGTGGAACGATACGCACGCCTTCAGCGGCGAATTGCTCAGCAGTGTAATCTGTGTATTTCAGAGGTACTTTATCGAAGAACTTAGATTCAGCACCATCGATGATGTCATTGTTGTGAAGACGGAAGTACAACAGTACCGCCTTTTTCAGCCACTGATGAACTACCCACTCTCCGGCGATTTTCTCAGCCACGCGCGCTTTGCCGCTATTCAGTAAAGCAATGGCGTCGGCTACGGCTTGGCGTACTTCGTCTGGCGCTGAAGAAGGTGACAGGCTGTCGCGATTTTCAAAGGCTTCTTCAATGATAGTTTTCAATTCAGTCATGATATGTTGATGTCTTCAAGTTGATCGAGTTTAAACAGGATCTGCTTTTTGAGAGCAGTCTGTTGCTCAGGGGTTAACGATTTGCCAGCATCGTTGCTGACAATAAATATATCCTCGGCGCGTTCACCGATGGTGGCAATCTTTGCCAGTTTAAGTACGACATTCCTGTCAACGAAGGCATGGCCAATTTTAGCCAGAATACCCGGTGCGTCCAGTGCTTCCAGTTCAATCAATGTGCTTTCTTCATTAAGGGTAAAGAAGCGGATTTTGGTCGGTACGTCCAACTGGCGTAACTGACGGGATAGTTTACGCTTGTTGTCGTGTGCTCTGCCTGGCTTTTCCAACTGGTCGAGGATAGCCTTTTCAAGACTGAGGGTACGGTTTTCGCCGCTTAAGCGTGAACCGTCGTTTTCCAATACCAGAATGCTGTCGAATACGTAGCCGTCACGGGTAATGGTGATGTGTGCATCGTGTATGGAGCAGTTGCGGCTGTCGAGCACCGATGCTACCTGGGCAAACAGCGCTTTACGGTCACGGCCATAAATCAGGATTTCGGTACCGCCTTTGGCGCTGTTGTCATTCGCTTTCACCACCAGGGCATTGGCATCATCCCGCAGTTCTGATTTCTCTGCGGTGAGGATCACCTGGGAGTGCCAGGCTATTTGCGCGGGTTTGAAACGAACGAAATAATCATCATCCATCCGGCTCCACAGACTCTTAATGTCTTGTTCAGCGATACCCTGAGATTCCAGGATAATCCGCGCAGTATGTTTATGCTCTTTTACCCGATCATCAAGGGTAACCTGACACTGCAAGCCATTGTCTAACGCTTTTTGGGTCATCAGGTAGAGTTCCCGCAGGAGCGACGACTTCCAGTCATTCCACAAGTTATCGTTAGTGGCGCGAATATCGGCGAGGGTCAGCACATACAACAGATTCAGATGCGTATGACTTCGCACAGCAGTAGCAAATTCGCTGATCACTTCAGGATCATAAATGTCCCGGCGTTGGGCTACCACCGACATGAGCAAGTGGTTTTCCACCAACCATGCCACCAGATCGGCATCCCGGGCATCGATACCATGAAGCAAGGCAAACGTAGCAACGTCTTCGGCACCCAGTTCAGAGTGATCACCACCACGACCTTTAGCGATATCATGAAACACTGCCGCCAGATAGATGATCTCAGGATGATCTAAATTTCGTACGATGCGACCACAGCGAGGAAACTCGATATTCTGTGGTTGGAAATAGCGATTCACATTTTTTACAACCCGATGGGTGTGTTCATCCACGGTGTAAGCATGGAACAAGTCGAACTGCATCATGCCGACAATTTTGTCCCACTCAGGCAGGTACGACTCAAGAATGCCGTACTCGTGCATGATATTCCAGCCGAAATCAAAGAAATGGGGATGACGGAACAAATCCATCAATTTGCCACGACAGGCTTCCCGTTCAACGTAATATTGATTTTCAAACTTACGGCGAGCGTTACGTAACTGACGAATGGTATCCGTGTCGAGCCCTTTAACATCTGGGGTATCAGCAATAACGTTCAGGAAATCGAGTACTGCTTCAGGACTATCAAAAACATTGCTTCGTGTGGGGGAGATCATGCCATCAAGCAGGTGGAAGTCGGCATTGACCGGCACGTCGTTTTGTACGCTTTGATTCAGCATATCGTAGCGGAAGCGCTGCAGCAGCATTTTATTCAGTTCACTGACCCGACGAATCACGCGGAAGAAGTCGCGCATCATTTTCTCAACTGACGCTTTTCCATCGCGACCATAACCGAGTTTCTCGGCAACGTCAGGCTGGTAATCAAACAATAAGCGGTTTTCACTGCGACCAGCAATTAAATGCAGGGCAAATCGCATGCGCCATAAATGCATTCGGCAACTAATGAGTTCACTATGCTCTTCTGGGGCAAAATAACCGTGACCCACCAGGTCGAAGCCATCAGAGACTTTGAAGTGTTTCTTCGCCACCCAGCCAATAGACTGGATATCACGCAAACAACCCGGATTTTCTTTAATGTTCGGCTCAAGGTTGTAAGAGGTGCCATTGAACTTGGCATGACGGGTTAACTGTTCTTCGTACTTCGCTTTAAAGAATTCTTTTGAGGAGAGGGCACGACGGCCATTAAGCTTTTCCCACAACGTTTCGAATACACTGGCATCACCCGTCAGTAAACGACTTTCAACCAGGTTGGTAGCAATGGTAATGTCTTCTTTCGCCAGCGAAAGCGTGTCTTTGACGGTGCGAACAGACTGTCCTACATCCAGTTTGATGTCCCATAGCAGGGTAATGAACTGGCTTATTTTTTCTTGTGCTGGCTGCTTCAGTGATTTGTGGCTGACAATAAGTAAGTCAATGTCTGAATGCGGCTGTAAGTGACCGCGACCGTAGCCGCCCACTGCACACAGCGCTAACCCACTCACGGCATCCAGTCCCATGAGTTGCCAGATACGCGCCAACAGCGCATCGATAAATTTTGCGCGCCCAGTGACAAGCTCGTCTACCGGCGTGTTATCAAATGCGCTTTCCAGCCATTCGCCGGAGGCAGTAATGCTAGCCTTTATTCCCGCGATATCATCGGCTGAGGTGATGTTTTCTGCCTGATCGATCAGTGTCTGTAAGCTCAAAATATGCCTTTACCTACTTCTGGAAGGAAAAATCTGGCGAACAATAACACGAATCAGTGGCTTTGCGCAGTATGCAAAAGTGATGAAAACGCGCTAATTAGCGAATAAGTAGACGAAAAAGTTATAAAAGGCAGGAGGATGGACGGACAAAGAGGGTGTCCGTCCTAATCTATTAGTTAACTACTTAACTGTGGCTGATCACGCGAGGCAGCGTTTCTTCATCACGCAGAGTGAGGATTTCAACACCGTCTTCTGTCATCAGTAACGTGTGCTCCCATTGGGCACTGAGGCTGCGGTCTTTAGTGACTACAGTCCATTGGTCTGGCAGTACTTTCGAGTAGCGCTTACCTGCATTCACCATGGGCTCAATGGTAAAACACATGCCAGGCAGTAATTCGTCGCCTGTGCCAGGTTTGCCATAGTGCACGATTTGCGGTTCTTCATGAAAACCCGCGCCAATGCCATGCCCACAATATTCGCGAACGATGGAATAGTTGTGTGATTCGGCATGTGTCTGACAAATATGGCCGATGTCGCCTAAACGCATCCCTGGTTTAACCGCTTTAATGGCTTCATATAAACATTCTTGCGTTACTCGCACCAGACGTTCAGCAAGAATGCTTGGCTTACCCACGATAAACATTTTCGAGGTGTCGCCGTGATACCCGTCCTTTATTACCGTCACGTCGATATTGACAATATCGCCGTCTTTGAGTTTCTTGTCAGACGGAATGCCATGACAGATACAGTGGTTAACCGACGTACAAATCGACTTTGGAAACGGCGGATGACCATAATTCAGCGGTGCTGGAATCGCGTCTTGTTCATTAACGATGTAGTCATGACAAAGCGTATTAAGTTCGTCAGTGGTTACGCCTTTTTTCACATGCGGCGTAATCATAGTCAGAACGTCGGCGGCGAGTTTTCCGGCGACGCGCATTTTTTCAATTTCTTCAGCGGTTTTGATGATAGCTGCCACTGTACCCTCGATAACTGGTTTCAATAAATAAACTAATGCATCGATTTTTCCTACGTTTATACGCAGTAATGAATGATAAAGATGCATGATTACAGCAATGGTAACCGCTGTAGCCACGGCTGTATAGTCAGGTGAGGCGAGTGCGCGAAAACTTGAGTGCGCCGGGGCTTTGTGGTATAAAGCGCCCGCGTTTCGAAAGACTCATTAAATTTAGCGATTTTTTAAGCCACCGTAAACGTAAATAAACTTTTTAAATAACACACATATACCGACACTGACATCGGGGTGTCTGCTAAGTCTTAATGGCTTAAATGCGGATCGATGGAAGGGGTATATGGAGGCCTAACCCCAAGAGGAAAATATCATGGCAAACGTATCAATGCGTGACATGCTGAAAGCCGGCGTGCATTTCGGTCACCAAACTCGCTACTGGAACCCAAAGATGAAGCCTTTCATCTTTGGTGCTCGTAACAAAGTTCACATCATCAACCTGGAAAAAACAGTACCTCTGTTTAACGAAGCAATGAACTACCTGTCAGGTGTTGCTTCTAAGAAAGGTAAAATCCTTTTCGTAGGTACTAAGCGCGCAGCTGGCGAAGCAGTTAAAGATGCTGCTGCTAAATGCGACCAGTTCTATGTGAACAAGCGTTGGTTGGGCGGTATGCTGACTAACTGGAAAACAGTTCGTCAGTCAATCAAGCGTCTGAAAGATCTTGAGCAACAGTCTCAAGACGGTACTTTCGAGAAGCTGACCAAGAAAGAAGCACTGATGTTGCAACGTGAAATGGACAAGCTGGAAAGCAGCCTGGGCGGTATCAAAGACATGGGCGGTCTGCCTGACGTGATCTTTGTAATCGACGCCGATCACGAGCACATCGCAATTACTGAAGCACGTAACCTGGGTATCCCTGTAGTTGGTGTTGTAGATACTAACTCTAACCCTGACGGTGTTGATTTCATCATCCCTGGTAACGATGACGCGATCCGTGCGGTTCAGCTGTATCTTGATGCAGCTGCTGACGCAGTAAACAAAGGTCGCGAAAGCAACCTTGAAGTTCAGGCTGAACAAGACGACTTCGTAGAAGCGGCTGAGTAATCAGACCTGATGGGTGACAGTGGTTATGGCATTGACATGCCACTGTCATCAAAAATAACGAATATCTGAAGAGGGGCATACAACGCCCCTTTTACCTTATTAATGTTTAATGCTGAGGAATTGAAAAATGGCAGTGACTGCAGCACTTGTTAAAGAACTGCGTGAGCGTACCGGCGCAGGTATGATGGATTGTAAAAAAGCGCTGGTTGAGACCGATGGTGACATCGAACTGGCCATCGAAAACATGCGTAAGTCTGGTCAGGCTAAAGCCGCTAAGAAAGCTGGCCGTATCGCCGCTGAAGGTGTAATCCTGACTCAGGTTGAAGGCAACCGCGCAACCATGATGGAAGTTAACTGTGAAACTGACTTCGTTGCTCGTGACGAAGGTTTCCTGGGCTTCGGTAACAAAATTCTGGCCGTTGCACACGCTGGCAACATCAACTCTGTAGAAGAGCTGAACGAAGCTGAATTAGACGGCGCGAAAGTAATCGAAGTACGTGACGCACTAGTTGCTAAAATCGGTGAAAACATCTCTCCTCGTCGCGTTATCAACGTTGAAGGCGACAACTTAGGTGCATACGTGCACGGCGGTCGTATCGGCGTAATCGCTATCTTAAACGGTGGCGACGAAGAACTGGCTAAAGACGTAGCAATGCACGTTGCAGCGGCAAGCCCTCAGTTCGTTAAACCTGACGACGTTCCTGCTGAAGTTGTAGAAAAAGAGAAAGAAATCCAGGTAGAACTGGCTATCCAGTCTGGTAAGCCTGCCGATATCGCTGAGAAAATGGTTGCTGGTCGTATGAAGAAATTCACCGGCGAAATCAGCCTGACAGGTCAGCCTTTCGTTAAAGATCCTTCTGTTTCTGTTGGCGAACTGCTGAAGAGCAAAGGCGCTGACGTTGTTAACTTCATCCGTTTTGAAGTGGGTGAGGGTATCGAGAAGAAAACCGAAGACTTCGCAGCAGAAGTTGCGGCACAAATGGAAGCGGCGAAGAAATAATTCTGCGTTTCGCTTTTTCATTCGGCCAATGTCGGATACACTACAGAGCACCTCTTCGGGGGTGCTTTTTTATGAGTAGGGCAGACAGCCCGAACCATCATAAAAAATATCGCTTGTAACGAGTCGGCTTGCGTCATTTCTTGTTGAGCATAACGAGGCATGAGACAAGCCGAATTCATAAGGACTATTCAAATAATGAGTATCACACCAAAATCAGCCTATCGACGTATTTTGTTAAAACTCAGCGGTGAAGCGCTGATGGGTTCAGAAGGGTTCGGTATCGATCCCAAAGTTCTTGATAGAATGGCTCAAGAAATTAAAGAGCTGGTTGAATTAGGTGTGCAGGTGGGTTTGGTTATCGGTGGCGGTAACCTGTTCCGTGGTGAAGGTCTGGCTAAAGCGGGCATGAACCGCGTTGTTGGTGACCACATGGGTATGCTGGCCACCGTGATGAATGGCCTGGCTATGCGTGATGCCTTGCACCGTGCCTTCGTAAACGCCCGTTTAATGTCAGCCATTCCTCTGAATGGCGTATGTGACGCCTACAACTGGGCTGAAGCCATTAGTCTGCTGAAATCCGGCCGCGTTGTTATTTTCTCTGCAGGTACCGGTAATCCTTTCTTCACCACCGATTCTGCTGCTTGCTTACGTGGTATCGAAATTGAAGCAGAAGCTGTGCTCAAAGCCACGAAAGTTGATGGCGTGTACAGCGACGATCCGGTGAAAAACCCAGATGCGACCCTTTACCCGACACTGTCCTATCAGGAAGTGCTCGAGAAAGAGCTGAAAGTAATGGATTTATCTGCTTTCACCCTGGCCCGTGATCATCGTATGCCTATTCGCGTATTCAACATGAATAAACCCGGATGCCTAAAGCGCGTCGTAATGGGTGAGCAGGAAGGCACACTGATCGACCATCCTGAAAATTTAAAGTAAGAAATAGGAAACAACTGTGATTGATGAGATAGAAATGGATGCGCAAGAGCGCATGGAAAAAAGCATCAGCGCACTGAAAAGTCAGCTAAGCAAAATTCGCACAGGTCGTGCACACCCTAGTCTGCTCGACGGCATCATGGTGCCATATTACGGCGTAGACACACCGCTTAAGCAGGTTGCTAACGTGGTTGCAGAAGACAGCCGCACACTGGCACTGAGCGTATTCGATAAGAGCGCGATTCAGGCCGTCGAAAAAGCGATCATGCAGTCTGACCTGGGCCTTAACCCAATGAGCGCGGGCGGTTCAATCCGCATTCCTTTACCACCGCTTACAGAAGAGCGTCGTAAAGATTTAATCCGCGTTGTACGTAACGAAGCGGAAGGTGGTCGTGTTGCTATCCGTAACATCCGTCGTGATGCGAACGGTGACGTAAAAGACCTGCTGAAAGAAAAAGAAATCAGCGAAGATGAAAGTCGTGCAGCGGAAGAAAATATTCAGTCGCTGACTAACGATTTCATCAAAAAAGTGGATGCCATGCTGGCAGACAAAGAAAAAGAACTAATGGAAATTTAAATAGTTACTATGTTAGGAATGCGGTCTAACACAGCGCCTGAAAAAACTGATGTCCTGGCCTCCATGCCAGGACCTCAGCACGTTGCGATCATCATGGACGGAAATGGTCGATGGGCGCAAAAAAAGGGCAAAATCAGAACGTTCGGACACAAAGCCGGCGTGGAATCTGTTCGTGCAGTGGTACGTTTTGCTCGTCAGAATAATATTCAATCACTGACTCTTTTCGCTTTTTCCAGTGAAAATTGGAAACGTCCCGAAGAAGAAGTGTCGGTGCTTATGGAGTTGTTCAATTTGGTTTTGAACAACGAGGCGAAACGCTTGCACAAAAATGGCGTACGTCTCAAGGTGATTGGTGATGTATCAGCTTTCGATGACAAGCTTACCGAAAAGATTCGGAAAGCCGAAGCGATGACAGCAGACAACCAAGAGTTAGTGCTAAATATTGCCGCTAATTACGGTGGTCGCTGGGATATTGTCAATGCCGCCCGTCAAATCAGTGAGGCCGTGAGCGAAGGCAAAATGACGTCTTCAGAAATCACAGAAGCTACGTTCGACTCACACATCTCTACCGCGGGTTTACCGGAACTGGATTTACTTATCCGTACTGGGGGCGAGCATCGCATCAGTAATTTCTTGCTGTGGCAATGTGCTTATGCGGAACTTTATTTTACCGACGTACTGTGGCCGGATTTTTCCGAAGACGTATTTCAGCAAGCTGTCAATGACTTCAAGCAGCGTCAGCGTCGGTTCGGTCTTACAGGCGAGCAGGTCAGCGTTCCTTAAGCTGAGCCTGCGCCATTAAGACGGAGCGCTTTCCGTCATCAGGAGCACAACGCCAATTATGCTAAAACAACGGATAATAACAGCATTAATTCTGGCGCCACTGGCGCTTATCGCGATCCTTTTTCTGCCTGTCTGGTGGTTTGAGGTAGCCATTGCCGGTGTCATCGGTCTGGGTGGCTATGAGTGGGCAAATATGTCTGGCATTAAGGCCCGTCCTCGTAAAGCCATGTTTGCGGCGTTTGTCTTTGCACTCTGTCTGGTGTTGTCGTCTTTAGTGAACGCATCAGACATCTGGTATCAGGGCCAGTTACATGGCCTCTATCACTTCATTCTTGGTATCTCTGTCATCTGGTGGTTATTCTCGCTTTGGATGATCATCTTCTATCCACGCTATTCCACGTTCTGGCGCAATAACAACCTTATTCGATTGGGCTTTGGGCTGTTAACGCTCATTCCTACATGGGTGGCCGTTATCAGCTTACGTACCAGCTTGCACGATGTAGACACCCTGTATGGTTCATCGCTTATTTTTTATGTGCTGGGTATTGTCTGGGCGGCGGATATCGGTGCTTTCTTCAGTGGTGTTAAATTCGGTCGTCATAAACTGCGTCCGAATGTGTCTCCGGGTAAAACCCTGGAGGGGCTCATTGGCGGAATTGGCGCCTCTTTTGCGATTATTGCGTTTGCCGCTTTGCACTACCAGGTCGCTACCGATCGTATCTGGCTACACCTTCTCATTGGCGGTATTACCGTTGCTGTTTCAGCACTGGGCGATCTAAATGAAAGTATGCTCAAGCGCTGTGCTGGCATTAAAGATAGCGGTAAATTGTTGCCTGGTCATGGTGGTATTCTCGATCGTATCGACAGCCTGACCGCGGCATTCCCAGTATTTGCCTTCTGTTATGTAACCTGGATGGCATGATGCAAACCGTTACTATTCTTGGTGCAACCGGCTCCATCGGTTGCAGTACACTCGATGTCATAAATCGCCACCCGGACAAGTACCGGGTTTTTGCCATCACGGGTAATCAGCAAATTGAAAAGCTGTTACAACAGGCGAAAGACTGCGCAGCTCGATATGTGGTGCTTGCCGATGACAACCTGTACGACAAAGCCCGTGAAATGGCGGCCCAGATGCAGGTTGAATCTGAAATTCTCTGTGGCCATAAAGCCCTTGAAGAAGTGGCGAGTGCCCCTGAAGTTACGTCAGTAATGGCTGCGATTGTCGGTGCTGCAGGCCTGTTACCAACTCTTGCTGCGGTGAAGGCGGGTAAACGGGTGTTGTTAGCCAACAAAGAAGCCCTGGTGATGTCTGGCGCGCTGTTTATTGATGCTGCACGTCAATCCGGCGCAGAAATCCTGCCTATCGATAGCGAGCACAATGCTATTTTTCAGTGTTTGCCCGATAATTTTGAATACGGCGAGCTCGCGGCTTCCGGTATCAAGCAAATTCTACTTACCGGTTCTGGTGGTCCGTTTCGCGAGCGTACACTAGCCACTTTTTCCGACATTTCTGTGGAGGAGGCTTGTCATCATCCGAACTGGTCGATGGGGCGTAAAATTACCGTCGATTCCGCCACCATGATGAACAAGGGGCTAGAATTTATCGAAGCCTGCTGGTTGTTTGGCGCCACATCAGATGACATCACCGTTGTGCTGCATCCACAGAGTGTGATTCATTCTATGGTGCAGTATAACGACGGTTCAGTGATTGCTCAGCTTGGCAATCCTGATATGCGTACGCCTATCGCTTATGGCCTCGCCTGGCCTGAAAGAATTGACGCGGGTGTAGCACCCCTCGACTTTGCAAAAATGGCAGACTTATCATTTTCCTCGCCTTGTTATGAACGCTATCCCAACCTTAAACTTGCCATCGATGCCTGTAATGCGGGGCAAGCCGCTACCACCCGTTTGAATGCGGCGAATGAAATTGCCGTTGCGGCGTTCCTCGACGGCGAAGTGGGTTTTACTGATATTGCGCGAATTAACGAAGAAACACTGAATAAATTGGAACCTGTTAGCGTTTCGTCTCTCCAACAAATCCTTGAAGAAGATCGCAAAGCCCGTGATGTGGCAAGGGAATTGGTAAGGGGTATCGCGTAGTGTTGTCGTTTTTATGGAGTTTAGGTTCATTTATTGTGGCGCTGGGTATTCTGGTGGCCGTACATGAATGGGGGCATTTTTATGTAGCCCGGTTATGCGGGGTGCATGTTGAACGCTTCTCCATTGGTTTTGGTAAGCCATTCTGGACGCGAGTAGACAAAAAAGGTACCGAGTTTGCCGTCGCCGCTATACCTCTTGGTGGCTATGTACGAATGCTTGATGAGCGCGTGGATACCGTACCGGAAGAAAAACGTCACCTGGCCTTCAACAACAAGCCGGTATTACAGCGAATGGCGATTATTGCCGCAGGGCCCGGGGTAAACTTTATTTTTGCGGTTATTGCCCTTACCGCCATGTTTCTGATCGGTCAGAACAAAGTTAAACCCGTAGTGGGTGAAGTGCTACCTCAAAGTATTGCCGCGCAAACTCAGCTGCATAGTGGCGATGAAATTGTAGGCGTAGATGGGCACGACACGCTGGACTGGGAGTCAGTCAATCTGGAACTGGTTTCGGCTATCGGTGGCGATTTTGTGCCAATTACTGTAAAGAATGCGCAAGGAATAACCAGTCAGGTTGAATTAAACATCAGTAACTGGAACTTTGATCCAGAAAAGCAGTCTGCATTAAACAGTTTGGGTATCGTGCCATTCAGGCCTGCCATAACACTGAATATCGGTCTTGTCTCTGCAGATAGCCCGGCAGAGCAAGCCGGATTGTTAGTCGGTGATTCTCTGGTTGCGCTTAACAATGTTAAGATTGAAAGCTGGGAGTCGCTGGTAGAGCAGGTTAAAGCGTTGCCTGGTGAAGACGTAGCCTTAACCATAAAACGCGATGGACAGACGCGGGTAATTAATGCCACTATCGCGCGCCGCGACACGCCAAATGGTCAAACTGGCTTTTTGGGCGTTAGTCCGCTGGCTGAACCCTGGCCCGAGGGCTATGTGTTTGTGCATCAGTATGGTCCGTTCGACGCCATTGTAAAGGCGACGGATAAAACCTGGCGCTTAACGGCTGTCAGTGTTGAAATGTTAGGTAAGCTGGTAACCGGTGATGTGTCGTTGAACAATCTCAGCGGCCCGATTTCCATTGCACAGGGTGCAGGGGTGAGTGCAGGTTATGGCCTGACTTACTTTTTGAGTTTTTTAGCGTTGATCAGTGTCAGTCTTGGCATTATCAACTTGTTGCCAATTCCTATGCTGGATGGTGGTCACTTGCTGTTTTATGTCATCGAGTGGATCACAGGAAAGCCAGTACCTGAAAGGATTCAGGAAACAGGATTTAAAATTGGCGGCGCATTGCTCTTTATGATGATGAGCATTGCCATTTTTAACGATATAAGTCGCTTTACCTCTTAGTTTGTCTGTTGGTTTGATAAACAGACACAAGTAAATGTAGACGACCATTTTAAATTAGAACAGCAAAACGCGGCCAGGAACAAAAGAATAGATGAAGTTAAATCAGTTAGTAGCAGCCGGACTCATGGCGTCCAGTGCTAGCTTCGCCAATGCTGCAGTGTCTGACAGTGAATTCGTTGTTGAAGATATTAAAGTCATCGGTTTGCAACGTGTTGCATTAGGTGCAGCGCTGACGTATCTGCCGGTACAGGTAGGTGATCGACTCAATAGTTTCCGAATCACCCAGGCAATTCGTTCACTATACTCTTCTACGCACTTTGAGCGTGTTGAGATCCTTCGCGATGGTAGTACATTGGTGGTTAAGGTCGCAGAGCGTCCTACTATCAGTAACATCATCTTTGAAGGAAATGACGATATTAAAGATGAACAATTGCAGGAAAGTTTGGATGGCAATGGCGTTCGAATTGGCGAGCCGTTGGACAAAACTGTTCTAACATCAATTGAAAATGGCCTGAAAGATTTCTTTTACAGCATCGGTAAATACAACGCTGACGTGTCTGCGATTGTTACCCCGCTGCCTCGTAACCGGGTCGATCTCAAGCTGCTCTTCGAAGAAGGCGATGCCGCCGAAATTCAACAGATCAACATCGTGGGTAACTCGGTGTTCTCTGATGAAGAGTTGATGAAAGACCTCGAACTTCAGTTTGATACGCCGTGGTGGGATTTCTTATCCGAAACCCGTTATCAGCAGCAAACGCTGCAGGGCGATATGGAAACCTTACGCAGTCACTATATGGACCGCGGTTACCTGCGCTTTAACATCGATTCAACGCAAGTCTCAATGACGCCAGAGAAAGACGGCATTTATATCGCGCTGAACGTAAACGAAGGTGAGCAATATACTGTTTCTGATGTTGAACTGGTCGGTGACTTATTAGGCAACGAAGAATACATCCGTTTAGTGTTACCGATTAACGTTGGTGAGCTGTACAACCAAGCGGAAGTGACCTACACCGAAGAGTTTATCAGTAAGTATCTGGGCCGCTTTGGCTATGCTTATCCTACAGTAACCACGGTGCCAGAAATTAACGATGAAGATAAAACCGTTAAACTGACACTTTCTGTCGACCCGGGCAAGCGTATTTATGTGCGCCGGATCAACTTTGAAGGTAATACTGTCACCTCGGATTCTGTTTTACGTCAGAACGTAAATCAGATGGAAGGGACCTGGCTATCCAATACCTCACTCGAAACGTCGAAAGCATCCCTGTCTCGTCTGACTTATATGGAAGAAGTGGAATTCGAAACCACGCGATTGCCAGGACTTGATGACCAGGTCGATGTTGACTTCAATGTTAAAGAACAGCCTTCAGGTTCATTTAATGCCGGTATTGGTTATGGTGACCGGACGAAACTGAGCCTACAGGCAGGTATTCAGCAGAATAACTTCCTTGGTACAGGTAAACAGGTTGGCCTGAATGTCAGTACTGTTTCGTATCAACGTTCTGCGCAAATTACCTATAACGACCCGTACTTCACCATAGATGGAATCAGCCTTGGTGGTACTATCGGTTACAGTGAATTCGATGGTTCTGACTTTAACGTTATTCAATATAACTCCAAGCGCTGGTCTGTTGGTGCCAACATTGGTTATCCGATTAACGAAGTAAACCGGATTAACTTTGGCCTGACGTATTCCAGTGTGGAACTGTACAACACCGGTTACTACGAGCAGACAGAACAGTTCTATAACCAGTTCCGTGATGCGACCGATCCAGAAGCGCCAATCAATTACGACAGCTACCAGGCGAGTGTGGCATGGAGCCGTAGCACGCTGAACAGAGGTTTGTTCCCAACAGCTGGTTCGTCACAGCGCGCCAGTTTGTCGGTTACTACACCAAATTCAGACGTTAACTACTTTAAAGCGGTACTCGATACCAAGTTTTATTTCCCGCTGTCTCGTGATACGCGCTGGACCGTACTGGCCCGTCTTCGCTTAGGTTATGGTAATGGTTACGGCGAAACGAACGGTAACGAGCAAATCCTGCCATTTACCGAAAACTTCACCGCCGGTGGTGCTGACACCCTGCGTGGATTTGAGAACAACACGGTAGGTCCTCGTGGTATTATCCGCGGGAACACCAACAGTATTGTTGGACCGGATGGGCAGGTTTATCCTGGTGGTTCCGCTACCGACGGTATCAGTATTTCAAGACGAAGCCTTGGTGGTAATGCCATGGCCCTTGGTGGCTTGGAGCTTATTGTTCCCACACCATTTGTCGATGCAGAATATGATAATTCAGTACGTACCAGTATGTTTATTGATGTCGGTAACGTTTGGGATACTGAATTTGATTATGATAAGTACAAGGATTTAACCCAGTACAGTACAAATTCTGGCGGATTGATAGACTATTCCGACTGGACACAGTATCGTAGTTCCGCCGGTATTTCTGTACAATGGATTTCACCGATGGGGCCGATGGTCTTTAGCTTCTCTCGCGCTATTCAAGAACGTGAAGGCGACGATGCTAAATTCTTTACCTTTAATATCGGTCAAACATTCTAATTCTAATCCGGAAGTGAACCGGGCTTTAAAAATTTAAAAAGGAGTTCCTTTTGAAACAGTTGGCAAGACAATTCGTAGCAACCCTGATGTTAGGAAGTGCACTGGTAAGTGCATCTGCAATGGCTGAGCAGAAAATCGGCGTAGTAGATGTGCAAGGTGTATTCCAGGCGATGCCGCAGGCCGCTGAGATCTCTAATAACATCCAGGTAGAATTTAAAGACCAGATCGATGAGGTGAATCAACTTCAGAAAGACGGCCAGTTTTATGCAGAGCGTCTTCAGCGCGATGCTGCTACAATGAGCGAATCAGAGAAGAAAGAACTGCAAGATAAAATCCTTGCCGTTCGTGAGCAACTGGCAGAAAAAGGTCAGCCGTTACAGCAAAACATTCAACGTCGTAGCAACGAAGAGCGTAACAAGCTGTTAGGTCTGATCAAGCAAGCGATTGATTCTGTTGCTGCTAAAGGTAAATACGACCTGGTTTTAAATGCTGGTGCAGTTGCTTATACCGCTGATGAGCATGATATCTCTGAGCAAGTGCTCGAGCAGGTAAAGAAAATTAAGTAATGCCTTCGCCGGTTAACGGCGGCTTACTTCACAGAGCAGTTAATCTGCCCGGCAAACAGACTAACGTCGAGAGATGTTGGTCTGATTTGTTTTTAGCGCATATAAGCGTATGGTTGCCGCCATTTAAAAATAAAATACGGCAATCGGTCTGCAGCAAGTGAAATGCAGACTTGTTTTGGCATTAGGAGAGCTTTTTTGGCCAACTCACTCAACACAATTGATATCCAGGAAATTCTGGATCTACTTCCACACCGTTACCCGTTTCTGCTGGTTGATCGCGTTACCGACTATGTCGAAGGCGAATCCATAAAGGCGTACAAGAACATCACCATGAATGAACCTTGCTTCACCGGTCATTTCCCGGGACGCCCGATTTTCCCTGGCGTGCTTATTCTGGAAGCAATGGCACAGGCAGCTGGCGTACTTGGTTTTAAAACCATGGGTAAATCCGATAAGCTATACTTGTATGCAGGTATTGATAGTGCACGGTTCAAACGTCCTGTGACACCCGGCGATCGTCTGGAATTCGATGTCAGCCTGATTAAAGAACGCAGAGGGATTTGGAAATTCAGAGGTACCGCAAGCGTCGACGGTGAAGAAGCTTGTAGTGCTGAATTCATGTGTGCAATAAGAGAGATGGTATAACGTGATTCATTCTACTGCCGTGATTTCCGACAAGGCTACCCTTGGGAAAAACGTCACGGTTGGACCATTTTGTTATGTGGGCGATGAAGTGGTAATCGGAGACGATTGCGTACTTGAGTCTCACGTTGTGATTAAGGGTCCGACAACCATTGGTAAACGTAACCGCTTTTTCCAGTTCTGTTCAATCGGTGAAGATTGTCAGGATAAGAAGTACGCGGGAGAGCGTACGTATCTGGAAATTGGTGACGACAACGTATTTCGCGAATCCAGCAGCGTTCACCGGGGTACCGTACAGGACAATGCAATAACACGTGTTGGCTCCCGCAATCTGCTTATGATCAATGCCCATGTAGCACACGATGTGGTGATGGGTGACGATTGTATCCTGGCGAATAATGTGTCGTTGGCTGGACACGTCCACATGGGTAACTTTGTCATCTTTGGTGGCGGCGCCGCTATTCACCAATTCGGTAAAGTGGGAAGTCATGCCTTCGTCGGAGCCGGTGCCATTCTGGTGAAAGACGTTCCTCCTTACGTTATGGTTAATGGCCAAAAGAACGTAACGGCAGGGATTAACTCTGAAGGCTTACGTCGTCGCGGATTTAGCTCAGAGCAAATCATGGCAGTGAAGCGTGCATATCGCACACTGTATCGCGATAACAATACCATTGAAGAAGCCATCGCTAAGTTAGCGGATGTTGCCGCGAAGGATGAAAATATCCAGGCATTGGTCACATTCCTGGAAAACGCGCATCGGGGCATACTACGCTAAATGCCCGCTTCAACGTTGCGAATCGGCATCGTGGCAGGTGAGCCATCTGGAGATGTGCTCGCCGCCGGTATGGTTGCTGAACTGAAAAAGCGATACCCCGATGCTATTATCGAAGGCATCGGCGGTGACAATATGAAAGCGGCGGGTTTTCACTCGTTGTTTGATATGGAAACCCTCTCCGTTATGGGGTTGGTTGAAGTATTGTCTCATTTACCTGCCATTCTGAAATTAAAAAAGCAATTACTTGCTCATTTCGAAGCTCACCCCCCTGATGTGTTTATTGGCGTTGATGCACCAGATTTTAATCTGCGTGTAGAAAAGGCGTTAAAAGCACGGGGTATTAAAACGGTGCACTATGTCAGTCCAACCGTGTGGGCTTGGCGAGAAAAACGCATACATAAAATAAAGGCGGCAACCAACCACGTGCTTGGCTTGTTTCCTTTTGAGAAGCAGGTTTACGACAAGTACCAGGTACCTTACACCTTTGTCGGCCACACGCTGGCTGATGCAGTTCCCCTTGATCCCGACCCGCAAGCAGCACGGGCTTCACTGGGGCTAGACGCGAAAGCGCCAGTGCTTGCCGTTTTACCCGGAAGCCGGGGTGGGGAATTAAAAGCGTTGTTACCCGTGTTTACTGAAACCATGCGTAAAATCAAAACCCTGGTTCCCGGTATTCGCTTTGTTTTACCCGCTGCGAATCAATATCGTCTCGATGGTATTCAGGCTTATCTACAGGAAAACTGCAAAGACTGGTTTAGCGATGGCGAGTTATTACTCACCAAAGGGAATGCCAGAGAAGCGATGATTGCCAGCGATACCATTTTATTGGCATCAGGCACGGCGACGCTGGAAGCTATGTTGTGCAAACGCCCCATGGTGACCTGTTATAAACTTGCGCCGCTCACTTACAAAATCATGCAGCGCCTGTACAAAGCGCCATTTTTTGCCTTACCGAATTTGCTTGCTGGCAAAGCACTGATCCCTGAACTGCTTCAAGATGATGTAAATCCAGATACGCTGTGTGAACACTTAGTACCTATGTTTTCTAAAGATAATTGCGCGCTCATTCAGCGCTTCACTGCGTTACACAAAAGCTTGAAACTGGATGCAGATAAAATGGCTGCGCAGGCCATTGCAGAGGTTATTAATGAATAAACTGATTGCTGGTGTTGATGAAGTAGGCCGAGGACCACTGGTTGGTGACGTGGTAACCGCAGCGGTGATTTTAGACCCTGCTAATCCCATCGAAGGACTCAACGACTCGAAAAAGCTGTCTGAAAAGAAGCGCACGGCGCTGGCTGAAGAAATTAAACAAAAAGCCCTGAGTTGGGCAATCGGCCGCGCTACGCCGCAGGAAATCGACCATCTCAACATCCTCCACGCAACTATGCTGGCGATGAAACGTGCCGTAGAAGGGCTGGCTTTACAGCCCGAATTTGTGCGTGTAGACGGTAACCGTCTGCCAGACTGGTCGTATGCAGCAGAGGCGATTGTTAAAGGCGACGGTTTGCATGCCGAGATTTCTGCAGCATCAATTTTGGCTAAGGTTGAGCGTGATAACGACATGATAGAGTTACATGCTCAATATCCCCAATATAATTTCGCCGGGCACAAAGGCTATCCCACTAAAGCACATTTTGAAGCTTTAGAAGCGTACGGTGTATTACCGTGTTATCGTATGTCCTTTAAGCCTGTTCAGGCGCGTTTGGCTGTCCAGAAATAAGAGAACAAAGCATGTCTACGCCGTTTATCCATCTTCGCGTTCACAGCGACTTTTCGATGATGGATGGGTTGAATAAAGTTAAGCCCATCCTTGCGCAGGTTGAAGCCTTCAACATGCCCGCGGTGGCGATCACCGACCAAATGAACATGTGTGGTCTGGTGAAGTACTATTCCGACGCCCACAATCGCGGTATCAAACCTATTATTGGCACTGATTTCTGGGTGCAAAGTGAAATGCTCGACGAGGAGCCTTTCCGTTTAACCTTATTGGCGATGAACAATGAGGGCTATAAAAATATCACCTTGCTGATCTCCAAAGCCTACCTGCGTGGTGAAGTTCATCACCGCGCTGTTATTGATCAGGCATGGCTGGCTGAACATGCAGAAGGCGTGATTATTCTGTCCGGTGCTATGCATGGCGATATTGGTATTGCACTCACTAAGAATAACCAGAAGATACTAGACGCCTCACTGGCCTTTTATCAGCAGCATTTTGCCGATCGTTTTTACCTGGAACTCATTCGTACTGGTCGCCCGGGAGAAGAAGACTATTTGCATAGAGCCGTAGACCTGGCTGAACAGACAGGTTTGCCGGTGGTCGCCACTAACGAAGTGTGTTTTATCGAAAAAGTGGGCTTCGAGGCCCATGAAATTCGTGTGGCCATTCACGATGGTTACACCCTCGACGATCCCCGCCGTCCGAAGCGTTACAGTGATCAACAGTATCTTCGTTCTGCCGAAGAAATGGTTGAGTTGTTCAGCGATATACCGGAAGCCATCGAAAATACGGTGGAGATTGCTAAACGCTGTAATGTTACCGTTCGCCTGGGCGAGTATTTCCTGCCGCAATTCCCAACCGGCGGCATGACCACAGAAGACTTTCTGGTGAAAGTGTCAGAAGAAGGTTTGGAAGAGCGACTTGAGTTTCTGTTTCCGGACGAAGCTGAGCGGGCAGAAAAGCGCCCTGAATACGATGAGCGTCTGGCCATCGAACTGGGCGTTATCAACCAAATGGGATTCCCCGGTTACTTCCTAATCGTAATGGAATTTATCCAGTGGAGTAAAGACAACGGTATTCCTGTTGGTCCTGGCCGGGGTTCCGGTGCCGGTTCACTGGTAGCCTACGCGCTCAAAATTACCGACTTGGATCCGCTGGAATTCGATTTGCTGTTCGAACGTTTTCTTAACCCGGAGCGGGTATCCATGCCCGACTTCGACGTTGACTTCTGTATGGATCGTCGCGACGAAGTTATCGATCACGTTGCAGAGCTCTATGGCCGTCAGGCGGTATCGCAGATCATTACCTTTGGTACCATGGCAGCAAAAGCCGTGGTGCGAGACGTGGGCCGCGTTCTTGGTCATCCCTACGGTTTTGTCGACCGTATTTCCAAGCTGATCCCGTCAGACCCTGGAATGACCCTGGGTAAAGCTTTCGAAGTGGAGCCGCGGTTACCAGAGCTATATAACGACGATGAGGAAGTGAAAGACCTCATCGACATGGCCCGTATTCTGGAAGGGGTTACCCGTAACGCCGGTAAACACGCCGGTGGTGTGGTTATTGCGCCTACCACTATCACCGACTTTGCGCCGCTTTACTGTGATGACGAAGGGAAAAATCCGGTCACCCAGTTCGATAAAAATGACGTCGAAACTGCCGGTCTGGTTAAGTTCGACTTCCTGGGTCTGCGTACCTTAACCATCATCCAGTGGGCGCTGGATATGATTAAGGAAGGGCGGGGCGAGGATGTAGACATTAGCGCCATTCCCCTTGAAGATAAAAAGAGTTTCCGCTCGCTACAAGCTGCAGAAACCACAGCGGTATTCCAGCTTGAATCCCGCGGAATGAAAGAGCTGATTAAGCGCCTGAAGCCAGACTGCTTCGAAGATATCATCGCACTGGTGGCCCTGTTCCGACCGGGGCCGCTGCAATCAGGCATGGTAGATAACTTTATCGACCGTAAACACGGTAGGGAAGAAATCTCGTTCCCGGATGCGGAATACCAGCATGAGTGCCTGAAAGAAATTCTTGAGCCCACCTACGGCATCATCCTGTATCAGGAACAGGTTATGCAGATTGCCCAGGAAATGTCCGGGTACAGCCTGGGTGGCGCTGACTTGCTTCGTCGTGCAATGGGTAAGAAAAAACCCGAAGAGATGGCGAAGCAGCGTTCAACCTTCGAAGATGGTGCCAGAGATAACAACATCGAAGGCGAACTGGCGATGAAAATTTTCGATCTGGTGGAAAAGTTCGCCGGATACGGGTTTAACAAATCGCACTCTGCGGCATATGCCTTGGTGTCATATCAAACGCTATGGCTGAAGGTGCATTATCCTGCTGAGTTCATGGCTGCAGTTATGTCGGCAGATATGGA
Source organism: Alteromonas confluentis (assembly GCF_001757105.1). GTDB lineage: Bacteria > Pseudomonadota > Gammaproteobacteria > Enterobacterales > Alteromonadaceae > Alteromonas > Alteromonas confluentis. Next base: position 198,137 of record NZ_MDHN01000041.1, on the reverse strand, counting down.
CAATACCGACAAAATCGTCACCCTGGTTGACGAAGTTGACCGCATGGGCCTGACCATGCTGCCACCCGATCTTAACGTGGGTAAATACAAATTCACCGTGGACGATCAGGGTCGTATTGTATACGGCATTGGCGCAATCAAAGGTGTGGGCGAAGGCCCCATCGAAGCGATTATTGAAGCCCGCGAGCAACACGGTAGTTTTACTGATTTGTTTGATTTCTGTGCTAAAGTGGACATCAAACGGGTTAACAAGCGCGTACTAGAAAAATTGGTGCTCGCCGGGGCGATGGATAACTTGGGTCCGCATCGAGCAGCCATCATGGCATCGTTGCCAGAAGCCATTGCCGCAGCCGGACAGCATGCAAAAGCCGAGTCGTTTGGACAGTCAGATATGTTCGGCTTGCTGACCACAGAACCAGACGACGTTAAACAAGCCTTTGCTGATGTGCCACAATGGCCGGAAAAGGTTTGGTTGGATGGCGAGAAAGATACCCTTGGGTTGTATCTCACTGGCCACCCGATTAACCAATACGCCGACGAGATTAAACATTACTCAGATGGCAGATTGGTTGATCTTAAACCTACCGGAAAAGACCAGATGTCTTCTGCGGTAGGATTAGTTTTGGGTGTGCGGGTGATGACCAATAAAAAAGGGCGTCGCTGGGCCATTGTTACCCTGGACGATAAAAGTGCAAGGATGGATGTACGTTTCTTCCCGGATATGTACGAAAAATATGAGAGTATTCTCGAAACTGACCGTATCCTGCTAATAAAGGGACAGGTCAGCTTTGATGATTTCTCTGGTGGCAATACAATCTCTGCCCGTGATGCAATGGACATTGTTCAGGCCAGAGAACAGAACGCAAGAGCACTGATGTTGGAATTAGACACAGTGCAAATTGATGAAAACCGAATTTCATCACTACAGGCAATTCTTCAGACGTACCGCGGCGGCAGTTGCCCGGTGCAGATGCGTGTGGTCCATCCGGATGCGGAGGCAGTACTGGCCTGCGGTGCACAATGGTACGTGACACCGGAAGATCAATTGTTACACGAATTAAAGCAGTGTCTGGGTGAGCAGTCAGTCGCCATGTGTTATCACTGACAGGCGTAAAAAGTAGTATAGATAGGACACAGAATGAGTATACAGTTTTTGGAATTTGAGCAGCCGATTGCTGAACTAGAAGCAAAAATCGAAGAGCTTCGGCTGGTTAATCAAGGTGGTGAATTCGATGTGGGCATCGAAGAAGAGATCACCAAATTACGCACGAAAAGTGCAGAGCAGACAAAAAAGATCTTCTCTGACTTAGGTGCATGGCAGATCTCTCAATTGGCCCGTCATCCAATGCGTCCTTATACGCTGGATTACGTGGGTCGCATTTTCACCGAATTTGATGAGTTGGCCGGTGACCGCGCTTATGCCGACGACAAAGCCATTGTTGGTGGTCTGGCAAAAATTGATGATCAGCCGATTATGCTGATTGGTCATCAGAAAGGTCGCGACACTCATGAAAAAATCAAACGTAACTTCGGAATGCCGAAGCCGGAAGGTTACCGCAAAGCCCTGCGTCTGATGAAGATGGCCGAGCGTTTTAATCTGCCAATCGTTACATTAATCGACACGCCGGGAGCCTATCCGGGTGTGGGAGCGGAAGAGCGAGGCCAAAGTGAAGCGATTGCGCGCAATCTTTTCGAAATGGCGCAGCTTCGTGTACCCATCATCTGTACTGTTATCGGTGAAGGTGGTTCCGGTGGCGCACTGGCAATTGGTGTGGGCGACCGCGTGAATATGCTCCAGTACTCTACCTATTCGGTTATTTCACCAGAAGGCTGTGCGTCTATTCTGTGGAAGAGTGCAGAGAAAGCTCCTCTGGCTGCTGAAGCAATGGGCGTGAGTGCGCCGCAAATTAAAGAGCTTGGTTTGATTAACAGTATTGTTGAGGAACCGCTTGGTGGTGCTCATCGCGATCACGACAGTATGGCGGCAAATTTGAAAGCCACCATCAAACAGCAGTTAAGTCAGCTTAAATCGTTAGACGTTGAAAATCTGATGGAAGAGCGTTACCAAAGACTGATGTCTTTCGGTTACTGCTAAACCCGCAGTACAATCTGGGACAACAGCTATGTCTTTAAAGGTCGATGCAACATCATTGATGTTGCAGATCACCGAATCGCTTCAACGGCTGTTGTCCTCGCTTACATCACCGCCTACCACACTCATTGTTGGGTTCAGCGGTGGTGTAGATTCTTCCTTTCTTCTCCATGCGCTAGCTTGTTCCTCCCTCGGTTCATCTACATCATTACCTCCTCTGCATGCCGTATATATTCACCATGGTTTAAGTGATCAGGCCGACCAATGGCAACTGCATTGCCAGGAATTCTGTGAACAGCGAAATATTCGCTTCTCAGCGGTGAAAGTGCAGGTGCCTGATTTACCCCGTACCAGCCTTGAGGCCACAGCACGTGATGCCCGGTATGATGCACTTCTGGATATCTGTAAACGTGAGCAGGGGGCGCTGGTGTTGGGTCAGCATCAGGATGATCAAGTGGAAACCTTATTGCTAGCACTTAAGCGGGGGAGCGGACCTGCCGGACTTGCTGCGATGCCTGCGGTGTCGACAAAGTGTGATGTGGCTTTACTTCGGCCTATGCTGAATGTATCAAGGTCAAGCCTGGAAGAGGCAGCAAAGGCACTTTCGCTTGAATGGGTAGAAGACGATTCAAATACCGATCTTCGGTTTGATCGCAATTATCTTCGCCAAACCATATTGCCAATGATAACAGCGCGGTGGGAGCAGTTTGGCGGCAGTGTCAGCAAATCCGCCGAGTTACTTCAAGAGCAGAATGCGCTGCTCGATGAAGTGACAAAAGAACGTTTTTTATCTTCAAGGAACGCTGACAACACCTTGTCAGTGGCGCGTATTCAAGCTTTGTCTTTACCCTGGCAGCGTGCTGTTATTCGGTATTGGATTCGGCTTCACCGCAAACCAATGCCAAGTCGAATTCAACTCGAGGAAATACTGCAAACGATGGGGGCCAGGGTTGATGCAAATCCCGTGGTTTCTATGAGTGGATACGATATTCGGCGTTATAATCAGAGCTTGTTTCTTACCGAGTCACTCAGTCGTCCTGAACCGCAAAAAGTGACACCCGGTACCATTATCCAGTTACCGTGGTGGCCAATTGCCTTCGAAATTGAAGGCCAGGGTGATTTTTCTGTGGTAGCGGCACATGAAATAAAACGACTTCAGGTACTGAATAACCCGTTAGCAAAAACGCCTGGGAAGTGGTTCAAAGAGTGGAAGGTGCCACCCTGGCTACGAAATCAGGTGCCGGTGATCATCGACAAAGAACACCCGGTGGCAGTAATTCTCACCGACAAAATCATTTATTTATCGGCAGCTCAGAAAGCGCAGTACATTATTCGCCTGGTGGATACCGCGCTGCCAGAATGAAAACCAGAGGCAATAATTTGCCTCTTAATGGGTTTAATGGCTGACAAGCTATGCCGCTAGATAGGCGTTTTTACCTGCGCCTTTTACCTGATAAAGTGCTTTATCTGCTCTGTCTATAAGGTCAGAAATACTGTCTTCATGGCGGAAAACTGCACCGCCGATGCTACAGGAAATACCGTGATCACGCAGGAAGGTATTGTTAGCAATCTTCAAACTAATACGATCGGCGATGCGTTTAAGCGATGTTTTCTTTGAGCAATCCAGCAGACAACAAAACTCGTCGCCGCCAATACGAAACGCTTCATCCTCTGCACGCAATACCGCGGCGATTTCAGTTGCCACTGTAAGCAACACTTTGTCACCTTCCTGATGACCAAAGCTGTCGTTCACATGCTTGAAGTTGTCCAGATCCAGTATCAACAGCCCGAAGGTTTCACTGTGGCGAAGGGCGCGACTGGTGAGCCTGTCACAGGATTCATCAAAGGCATTGCGGTTACCCAGTTTCGTTAACGCATCTTTTGTCGCCATTTTTTTCAGGCGATCAAACTCCAGTGCGTTGCTGAACTGATGACTGAATAACACGTGCAGTTCACCCAGGCATTGTCGCTCTTCACGGCTTGGTTCTGATGCGAACACATAGTGAACATAAGGTGCCGGGCCTTGAGCCGAGCGATTGCTAAGCGGCAGCGATAGGGTAGTGCCCGGTAGATTTTTAACCGGTGCCCGGCCATACGTCAGGTGACGGGCGGCTTCGCTCAGGTTAAGATGAACCAGTGCAACATGTTGTCTTAGCTGATGAAAGTACAAAGACGCCAGGGCAGAAATGTCGATGGTAGATAAAATTCGACCAAGGAACGCGTTCTTCTGTTCTGCACTTAGTCGCGGTCCTGTCGACGCCAAAGGATAAAAGCTGTCTGGTAAAGCGTGCTCAAAAGCGGATGTTGAAAATTCCAAAACCGTGCTCCTCAGGAACCATGCGTTATACTTACCAGCGGCAACATGAAAGTCATCATGCTAGTCAAAAAGTTGCCGCCTCATCGTTGATGCAGAGGATTCTGCAAGCGCTGTGCCATCGCTAAAATTGACTTGTCGGTAGATTGAGCGATTTGGCCTGAAATGTATTTGCCAGCAAAAACCAAGGAGTCGTTGTGGTAGAGAGTGGATTCGGACAAATTGTTTTCCTGATGGCCCTTGCTGTTATCAGCGTCGCGGTTTTTCGCAAGCTGCATTTACCCCCCATTCTCGCCTACCTGTTTGCTGGTTTACTCGCGGGCCCGGAGGTACTCAAGTTATTTCTGCATCCTGAAGACATGCATCTACTGGCAGAAATCGGCATTGTATTTTTATTGTTCTCCCTTGGTCTTGAATTTTCTTTGCCGAAATTGATGTCTATGCGTAGCCTGGTGTTCGGTGTGGGGCTAGGGCAAATGGTCTTTACCACAGGGACATTCTCGGTGATCGCCCATTTCTTTGGTTTTGAATGGGGGCCCGCAGTCATTGTCGGTGGCATGCTGGCATTAAGCTCAACGGCCATTGTGATCAAACAACTTACCGAAGCCGGTGCCCTTAATCATCGGCGTACTGAAATGGCGATCAGTATTCTGCTGTTTCAGGATTTGGCAGTAGTGCCATTTTTGATTGTTATTCCACTGATGGCATCGCAACAGGATGTCAGCCTGGCCAGCGCATTGATCATGGCGCTCGTGAAGGGCGTGGTGGTTGTTATTATGCTACTGTCGGCAGGGAAGTGGATTTTACCCTGGATATTTCGAGAAGTCGCCAAAACCCGCACTGATGAGCTGTTCGTTCTCACCACCATTTTAGTGGCCATTCTTGCTGGCGGCCTGACCTATGTATTTGGCTTGTCCATGGCGCTGGGGGCATTTCTTGCGGGTATGATGCTCGGTGAGAGCCAGTACAAGTATCAGTTAGAAGCCGACATTCGTCCGTTCCGCGATATTCTCATGGGACTGTTTTTTGTCACCGTGGGCATGCAGTTAAAGCTCGATGTGCTGTTTTCCGATGGCTTATTCATCTTCACCGGGGTATTGGTGTTAATGGTGCTTAAAGTATTAGTGCTCCAGTTGGTCGCCAAAATGCTCAAGCGGGATTCGGTTGATTCCTGGGCTACCGGCATCAAGTTGTGTCAGATTGGCGAATTTAGTTTTGTCATTGCGGCACTGGCTACCACTGAAGGGGTGATTGATGCGCGCACCTCATCGATCATCATCAGTATGGGGGTTATCAGCATGGCGCTCACTCCCATGCTGGTGGATCGCAGCGTTGCATGGGCACAACGGCTTTCGCCTAAACAAATGCGCCATGTTGAGCCCGAAAGCACCATTCCTGAAGCCTCTGAATACAACAATCACATCATCATTGCTGGATTTGGCCGGGTGGGGCAGTCTGTGGCCCGACTGCTAAAACTGGAGGGAATCGCATTTATTACCATCGATGCCGACCCCGTGCGGGTTTACGAGAGTCGTAATGCTGGCGAACCGATTTTATTTGGCGATGCCAGCCAGAAAGATATTCTGGAAAATGCGGGAGCGGCACGAGCCAGCCTAATCCTCGTCACGTTTGACGAACCCGAAAAGGCAAAGCAGGTTATCAATGCTGCTCGGCAGATAGCCGGTGAAATCAACCTGATGGTGAGGACAAAAAGGGACTATCAGCTAGACGCCTTGTATAAAGCGGGCGCGAGTCAGGTAGTACCGGAGATTCAGGAGGGCAGCCTGATGTTAATCTCACAAGTGTTACACTATGCAGGCGTGCCGATGTCGAGAATACTTCGACGTGTGCGTGAGGAGCGTCAGGGGCGCTATGATCACCTCCATGGTTTTTATCCTGGTGAAACCACTGAAATAAGCTATGGCACAGAAGATAAACTCGAGTTTGTGCATGCGGTTGTATTGAATAACAACGCGGCCTGTCTTGGACGACAATTGAGTGATATTGATTTTCAGCGCATGCGGGTGCGTTTGCAGGGATTACGCCGGGACGGCCAGGAAATTAACGCGCCCAATCCGGGCGATGTGCTGCAAGCAGGTGATGTGTTAGTTATTGCGGGTAAACCGCGACGGGTAGAAAGAGCCGAACGACGTTTGCTTGAAGGGGCGTAAATTTACCCCTATGCTGCTACGGGAAAGTCATTGCCGTTTATACGTAAAAGCCTCTTGGCCTAACAAACGGCTTTTCGGAGCGTGCTCGATTACGCGACTCTGTCTTTTTCCAGATCTTTGAACTGTCTTTTGAGATCGTAGTTTTCGTCAGTCACGATTTTTTCCAGCACTTCAATGCGCTCACGTAGCGCAGCCATTTCAGCCTGCATGGCTTCATCAACTTTGGAATTCTTCTTTGATTTACTTTTATCCTTTGCAGCATTTACGACAGAAACCAGTGCCCAGGCACAGATAGCAACAATGACAACGGCGGTTGTATTCATTTTGTTCCCTCAACAAAGTAAAATTAAAGTGTAACGCCCTAACGGCGATTTGTCGTTAACGATTGGCGATATAATCGTCACAAACTGTGTCATTGTTTTATGTGTCCACAAATTTGCCAACGATACAGTGTGCAGCGCCTTGGTTTTGCGCTTGCTCTTAATCTTAATTTTATAGAAGCAAGTCCGTTGCCAATGTGGAATACTATTAATTATCAGTTGGTTAGGTTTTTCTTGTTTTGTGAAAAACCAACAAAATGTGAAAGTTAAATAAAATTTGGTCAAATTAGCTAATGAGTGAAGTTGTCAGTCAGCCTGATGAATACTGGATGCGGGAAGCGCTTAAGCGGGCTGATCGTGCTGAAGCGGTAAATGAAATCCCCGTGGGTGCCATTGTTGTCGCGAATGGAGAAATTATTGGCGAGGGTTGGAATACGCCTATTTCCGACCACGATCCCTCCGCGCATGCAGAAATGCAGGCTGTGCGAATGGCGGCAAAGCAGGTTGAAAATTATCGGGTGATAGACGCTACCCTCTATGTCACGCTTGAACCTTGTGCAATGTGCGCGGGCATGTTAGTTCACGCTCGAATTGCCAGAGTGGTGTTTGGTGCGTTCGATCTTAAAACCGGTTCGGCAGGCTCAGTGATGCAGTTGCTTCAGCATCCGCAGTTAAATCATCAATGCGAGATAACGTCTGGTGTGTTAGCGGATGAGTGCGGCGAAAAACTGTCTGCCTTCTTTCGCCGTCGCCGGGCTGAGATTAAAGCCGCAAAGGCGGAGGCGAAAAGGCTTTCAGAGCAGGCCGAGCGACCTGGGGGAGATATTAGCGAGGGCGAATGCCCGTAGGATTAATTATTGCTTTCAGGTTTACCGAACATTTCCTCAGTATTGAAATGACGGCGGCGTTGTAATACCCGTTGATGGGCACGTTTTAACATTAATTTTCTTCTGTTCGTATTTTTCAAAACAATTTTTCTCTTTTTTGCTTTTAGTCTTCTCATTCACCCTCCTATTTTTATCACAGTCAGGGCGCTGATGTAACAGGCACAGTGCTTACCTGTCACTAAATTCATCATTACAGCGGCAATAACGCGTAGGGCAGTCACCAATACGCTGTAAGTATGCATTTAGTTTTACCGGACAAAGATGAAAACTTTATTACAATTTTCATTTGTCAGTAGGTGATTCCTAAATAAAACCAGGAATCGTTATTGTGCCTCCAGCGCAACCAGGGCGCGTTGATAATCATGAACATTCGACACAAACTTTATTGTGTTAGTTCCGTTAACATAGCCAGCATTAAGATGCCGATAAATGTCGGGATCTTCAAGTGCCGGATAGCGCATCTGGACATCAATCCAGCTATTTTCATTGCCACCCTGTTTCCGGGTAAGCCTACGAGCGTCCAGCAAGTGGGGAATGCCCGAATAAAAAGCGGCTAATGCCATCGATAGCCTTTCCTCAGGGGGAATAATATTCGGTATCGATACCATAATCGTAGCGAAACGTTGCGCATCTGCGAGGTTATTGGTCTTATCCTGCCAGCGGTTTAACTGGAAAGTCAGTGCTGCTAATAACGTGCGTAACGTTTGCTCAGAAATTTGACTGGAGACGCTTCCGGCAACTGAATCGAAGTGAGCGTACAGTTCATCTTTGGCTTCGATTGCTTGATTGACTATCGCCGCAATATCAGGCTCGGTCAAAGGTGGTTTGGCAATCATATAGCGGGCGTGAAGTTCGTCAAATATGCCATGCTGGTGGGAGTCGTTGAAATAATCAAATACCGCTGCCTGTAAGGAGTCGTTCTGAGTGGCATTTAACTGCCAGGCGGTTTCAAGATAGTGGGGACCCTGTTTATTGTGTTTGGTGGCAAAAGTCTGATAAGCGCCGCCCGGTACAATGAAATCAATGTGGTTATTATTGAGGGCCTTTTCCATATCCACGGTGTCGAAATAAGGAATTAGCACCAGTTCTACATTCAGGTACTCGGCAAATCCGGCAACTAACTCGTAATCAAATCCTTGCTTTCCCTGTGGTCCGATTTCATACCGCGCGGGCGCGTATTGAATGCCCACTTTTAACTGGTCCCGGTTTTCGATATCACTGCGAATATCGGGCAGGGAAGGGGGAATGCACCCGCTCAGACCCGTTAGTACAAAGACTGCGACGAGCAGTTTCTTTACCGGCGAGGCGCTGGGCAGTAAACCGGAAGGCTTTGTGTACAGCACGTATTTATCTTAACCTTTGGTAGAATTTTGAAAAAAAATTAAACTTGTCTGGAATGTTAGGTTATCAAAAGGCCGGAATTCCTCTATAATCCGCGCCGAAATCCTCGTCCATCCAAGAGATAGCGTTTTGAGCTGTCAGACGTTATTTCCAAACAATCAGGTAAAGCGATATGTTGGTCCTTAGAGGCGCACCCGCCCTGTCTGAATTCAGACAAACTAAACTTATTGAAAGGCTGGGTCAATCCGGTATCACCGTGAATGGCATTTATGCAGAGTTTGTTCATCTGGTGAACACAACGCAAGCACTGACCGACGACGCTCGTCAGGTCTTAGATAAACTCCTCACTTATGGTCCGAAAGCGCAGACCAAAGCACCGACTGGCGAATGTTTCTTCGTTACGCCGCGTCCGGGCACCATCTCTCCCTGGTCTTCCAAAGCCACTAACATCGCGCAGAACTGTGGCCTTACCGCCATCGACCGCATCGAACGTGGTTGTGCTTACTATGTAGACGTAACCGGTGAATTATCGGATGCCGATAAAGCGCTGGTGGCGGCAGAACTGCACGACCGTATGACTGAGTCGGTATTTGCTGCGCCAGAAAATGCGGCGGTGCTGTTCGAGCAGGCGCAGGGACAGAGCTTTACTTCGGTGGACGTATTAGGAAGCGGTAAGCAGGCACTGGTTGATGCGAATATCAGTCTGGGTTTGGCTCTCGCCGACGATGAGATTGATTACCTGTTTGACAGTTTCACCCGTTTAGGTCGTAACCCTAACGATGTTGAGCTGTACATGTTCGCGCAGGCTAACTCTGAGCACTGCCGACACAAGATTTTTAACGCCAGCTGGACTATTGATGGCGTAGAGCAGGACAAATCCCTGTTCAAAATGATCAAAAACACCTTCGAAACCCACCCTGAATTTGTTCACTCTGCGTATAAAGATAACGCGGCTGTGATGGAAGGCTGGCAGGCGGGTCGTTTCTTCCCGAACCCGCAGTCGCATCAGTACGAATATCATCATGAAGATATCGACATTCTGATGAAGGTGGAAACCCACAACCACCCAACGGCCATTTCGCCGTTCCCGGGTGCCGCTACCGGTTCCGGTGGTGAAATTCGTGACGAAGGTGCAACAGGCCGTGGTTCGAAGCCTAAAGCCGGTCTGGTGGGCTTTACGGTTTCTAACCTGCGTATTCCGGGTGCTGAGCAACCGTGGGAAGCTAACTACGGTAAACCACAGCGTATCGTCAGTGCGCTGGATATCATGATCGAAGGCCCGCTGGGTGGCGCGGCGTTTAACAACGAATTCGGTCGTCCAAACCTGTTGGGTTATTTCCGTACCTACGAGCAGGAAGTATCTAGTTTTAACGGCGTTGAAGTACGCGGTTACCACAAGCCAATCATGCTGGCGGGTGGTTTGGGGAACATCCGTAAATCCCACATCGAAAAAGGCGAAATCACCGTTGGTGCGAAACTGATCGTGTTGGGTGGCCCGGCAATGAATATCGGTCTTGGTGGCGGCGCGGCGTCTTCTATGGCGTCTGGTCAGTCTAACGAAGATCTGGATTTTGCTTCTGTACAGCGTGACAACCCTGAAATGGAGCGTCGCTGTCAGGAAGTTATCGATGCCTGCTGGCAGTTAGGCGACAACAACCCGATTCAGTTTATCCACGATGTGGGCGCGGGCGGTCTGTCTAACGCATTGCCTGAACTGGTTAACGACGGTGGTCGTGGCGGTAAATTCGAACTGCGTGACGTGCTGGCCGACGAAGCGGGTATGACGCCATTGGAACTGTGGTGTAACGAATCGCAGGAACGTTATGTGCTGTCCGTTGCCCCTGAGAACCTGGAAAAATTTGCGGCTATCTGTGCCCGTGAGCGCGCGCCATTTGCGGTAGTGGGTGAAGCCACGGAAGAACAGCACCTGTCATTGCACGATGCTGACTTCGATAACCAGCCTATCGATATGCCACTGGATGTACTGTTAGGTAAGCCGCCTAAGATGCACCGTGATGTGAAATCAGAAACGGTTGCGCCAGAAGCGCTGAAGCGTGAAGAGATCACGCTCGCTGATGCGGCTCAACGCATGCTGCGCCTGCCAACGGTCGCTGAGAAAACTTTCCTTATTACCATTGGTGACCGCTCGGTAACCGGTCTGGTTTCTCGTGACCAGATGGTTGGCCCGTGGCAGGTGCCGGTGGCTGACGTTGCTGTTACCGCCAGTGCGTTCGACACCTATCACGGTGAAGCCATGTCTATGGGTGAACGTACGCCTGTAGCCTTGTTGTCTCACGGCGCCTCTGCCCGTCTGGCAGTGGGTGAAGCCCTGACCAACATTGCGGCATCGAACATTGGTGATATCAAGCGCATTAAGCTGTCTGCAAACTGGATGGCTGCTGCCGGTCACCCGGGCGAAGATGCGGGTCTTTATGAAGCCGTAAAAGCGGTAGGTGAAGAGTTGTGTCCAGCGCTGGGTTTGACGATTCCGGTGGGTAAAGACTCCATGTCGATGAAAACCGCTTGGCAGGAAGAAGATGGTACGGGGAAATCTGTAACGTCTCCACTGTCACTGGTGATCACGGCATTCGGTGCAGTAAAAGACATTCGTAAAACACTGACACCGCAATTGCGTACCGATAAAGGCGCAACCCGCCTGATGCTGATTGACTTAGGCGCGGGTCAGAACCGTCTGGGTGCAAGCTGTCTGGCGCAGGTGTATCAGCAACTGGCTGACAAACCGGCTGATGTTGATAACGCAGAAACACTGCTTGGCTTCTACAACGCTGTACAGGCGATGGTAGAAAAAGAACTGGTCATCGCGTACCACGATCGTTCAGACGGTGGTCTGTTTACAACCGTGGCTGAAATGGCCTTTGCCGGTAAGACCGGTGTGACTGTTTCTCTTGATGGTCTGGCTGACGATGATTTAGCAGTACTGTTTAACGAAGAATTAGGTGCGGTTATTCAGGTAGCAGAAAGCGACGTTGAAGCGGTGACAGCGATTGCTGAAGCTCACGGTCTGGGCGCGCTGTTACACGATATTGGTACGCTGAATGCGACAGACATGATTGAGTTCAACCGTGGTGACGTCGCTGTACTGACTGACACTCGCGTGAACCTGCGTACCATGTGGGCCGAAACCACGCACAATATGCAAAGCCTGCGTGATAATCCGAAATGTGCTGACGAAGAGCATGCTGCCAAGCAGGATGCGGCAGATCCGGGTTTGAGCGCGAAGCTGAGCTATGATGTTACTGAAGACGTTGCTGCGCCTTATATTGCTAAGGGTGTTAAGCCTGAAGTAGCGATTCTGCGTGAGCAGGGCGTTAACTCTCATCTGGAAATGGCAGCGGCATTCACCCGCGCTGGCTTTACCGCTATCGACGTGCACATGAGTGACATATTGAGCGGCCGTGTGTCACTGGATAACTTTAAAGGTTTGGCTGCCTGTGGTGGTTTCTCTTACGGTGACGTACTGGGTGCCGGTGAAGGTTGGGCGAAGTCGATTCTGTTCAATGCTCAGGCCCGTGACCAATTTGCAGCTTTCTTTAACCGCAATGATACGTTCAGCTTGGGTGTATGTAACGGTTGTCAGATGCTGTCTAACCTGAAATCCTTGATCCCTGGCACAGAAAACTGGCCACACTTTGTGACTAACGTGTCTGAGCGCTTTGAAGCCCGTGTTGCTATGGTAGAAGTAACGGAGTCAAACTCTGTGCTGCTGCAGGGCATGAAAGGCTCGATGATGCCTATTGCGGTATCTCACGGTGAAGGACAGGCAGAGTTTGCCTCTGCTGACGCACTGAGTGCGGTTCAGAGCGCGAATCAGGTAGCCCTGCGTTACGTGAACAACTACGGTCAGATAGCAGATACGTATCCTGCGAACCCGAACGGTTCACCAGCGGGTATCACGGGTCTGACATCTGCTGATGGTCGTGCAACGATTATGATGCCTCACCCGGAACGTGTATTCCGTACTGTAGCCAACTCCTGGCGCCCAGACGACTGGCAAGAAGACGGTGCGTGGATGCGCATCTTCCGCAACGCCCGCGTCTTCGTCGGCTAGGTTGAGGTTGTAATACCGCTTCTCGCACGAAGAGGGGCTGCGTTTTAAAAACACGCCGAGAAACCATCCCTGGTGGCTCGGTTGCGGCGTCCCTGCCGCAAACGGTTTTTAAAACGCAGTCCCTCTTTTTTTGTGCGAGCGCTGGTTAGTCAAACTGTTCAGCACTTTAGTCGCTTCCGCATTGCGCGGCACGACCGGGGTTCAGAAACACGCATACACCCATCCATGGGGCTCGGCTGCGGCATCCCTGCCGCAGACGGTTTCTGAACCCCGGCCGCGCTCGCTGTTTGCGGAAGCTCACATCTCCAGCCTTCTCTGGCTCTCAATTTAAGCTCGGTTGCGGCGTCCCTGCCGCAAACGTTTTTTAAAACGCAGCGCCTCTTTTATTGTGCGAGCGCTGGTTAGTCAACCTGTTCCGATTTCGCTGACGAACGGAATCCGTTCTGCGAAATCTTAGATCTCCATCCTTTTCAGGTTTCAAGTTCTGCCGCAGACGGTTTCTGAACCCCAGCCGCGCTCGCTGTTTGCGGAAGCTCACATCTCCAGCCTTCCCTGGCTATCAATTCAAGCTCGGTTGCGGCGTCCCTGCCGCAAACGGTTTTTAAAACGCAGCCCCTCTTTTTTTGTGCGAGCGCTGGCTAGTCAAACTGTTCCTGTTCCGCTGACGATTTCTGAACCCCGGGCGCACTCGCTGTTTGCGGGAGCTGGCATCTACAGCCTTTTCAGTTTCAAACTCGCCCGCAATCACGGTATGCGGATGTTGTCATCTTTTAGCTTTTTCACGTCGACAAACCATACCCGTCACACACGACTTTCGAAAACCAGGACGGGTGTTTACATAAAAATGTATTATTTTTACGCGTTATTGAAACTTAACGAGAAAAGCGTTGTCAGCTTAAGGAGTGCCAAAAAACAGTGATCAAAGCGTCAAAATTTTGAATCGATCGCTTGTGATCTGTAAATCTCTGTTTTACATTAGTGTGCGTCAGGAAGACGAATACAAAACAGCATCGGATGCAAAATATTGGTTAGGATCGTTAACGATCCGTAGTTAACGCAGATAATAAGAGACGAATATGTATCGTTCTGGTAAAGGTTTTGGTTTAACCGGTGTCGCTGTAGCAGTATTGTTTATGATTCTGACCGCAGTATTCAGTTCTTCCGCAAAATCTACAGAATTAACTGTCGCTGAGCAAAGCTCACAAGACATCTAATAAGTGCATTTGGCTTAGTTGTAAAGTGCAGATTAATCAACACATCTGCAAGGCAGGCGGGTAAAGTCATGTCTGCTGAAAAATCATCATCGCACTGTCTACCGGCCACAAACATCATTCTTTTTTAGTACGCTATTCATACGCCGGGATCTCAAGCATAGACCACTTTTCATTTTTTTCTATTTTTTTCGCGATTAATTAACTTTTGCTGAGGATGCTTCTTAAGCAGAACATAGGTTGCGCCAAAACCACCGTGCATTGGCTGGGCGGTATGCCAGGCGATTACCCAATCTAATTCCCGAAGCCAATGATTCACATAGCTCTTTTTTAACGCGGGAATGGGCTGACTGTTTTCACCTTTTCCATGTTGAATAAGCAGTGCGCGTGAGCCGCGTTCATGGGCTTTTTTTAGCTTCTGATAGAGTAGGTCGCGACATTCTTTCAAAGTGAGGTTTTTTAGTGAAACACGCTGTTCGATATCGTATTTCCCTAATCGCAGATTCTTGAACACGCCATCCTGAATACCGGGCTGTTGATAAGCAATAAAATCATCAGGTTTAATCGGCTTCACATTCTCCATACTCAGTGGGTTGAAGATTTCTGGGTTCTCTTGAGCCAGAGCTGCTCGTCGCGCTTTCTTTGCCAGGCTGTCTTGACTGTCGTGATTAAACACTTTGTCATCAGAGGTGATGGGTTTTACATCGCCCATTTCTTCCATAAAGGAACGCAGATCGTCATCTTCAAAGTGATGGTCCATAGTTCACCTCCTAATCAACTCTTCTTACTTATACGTGAAAACGGCGTCGTTGTTCACTCACAGCATTGTGCCCGCATTTTAGCGGCAACTGCAATATGTGGGATTATCGACTGCCGGTTTACTGAGCATCTCTTACCGGAATGTCATTAAAAAAGCCGTGAACAGACTCGCTTCACGGCTTTGATTTTTTGGTTTAACGTGGACTTATCCTGTCTTTAGCGATGTCACATTAGAGGCAGAATCATGTGGGTTCAGATGTCGGTCAAAACTATCGACGTTTACTACCTGCAAACGGAGTTTATCGGCATTCCTGATTTTACCGGCTTCATCTTCGGTGATGATGCCGTCTTCAAGTAGCTTATCGCACAACTGAAACAGTGAGCCTTTGTCTTTTACTGAGCCATTTTTACGGGCCTTCCTCAGTTTTCGGTCGAGCGGTTCGAGGGCAAGTATTGCATCGTACGCCTGTTGTAATACGGCGATGGGATCGCTGGCATTGTCGGTATAAACTTGCGGCGTGAGGCGGGTACGGAGTTCGCTGTTCTCACACAGCGAGTCGCTTATTGCCAGCGTGAGCTTATCGGCTGGTGGTGCATAACTACGGCCAAACGGAAACACAATGCGTCGCAGTAGCCAACCGGTAACCGGATTCGAAATATGACGGGTAAATCCGTACATAGCGTCTTCGCATTGTTTGAGTGCGCGGGCTACGAGATAGTCTACATAAACCTGTTCATCTCTACGGTAGCCTCGCTTGTGGTGATGATACAGCACGGCTGAAGTGAGATAGAGCTGACTGAGTACATCACCTAATCGGGCTGACAACAGCTCACGACGTTTGAGTTCACCGCCTAAAACCAACATAGCAATGTCGCTGTAAAGGGCCAATGCCTTACTCATCCGTTCTAGTTGACGGTAGTGCTTTTTATTGGCTGTTTCTGGCGCACTAATCAACCGCCCGCCAGTGAGGCCATGGAAAAATGAAAACAAACCATTACCCACAGCAAATTTCACATGTTCACCAAGTAATGTTTCGAAGTCAGACAGTGCCTGTTCCTGGTCGGGATTGGCGGCAGCAATCAATTCATCGAAGACATATGGGTGACAGCGCGTAGCCCCCTGACCGAAGATCATCAGGTTTCGGGTAAGAATATTGGCACCTTCCACGGTAATGGAAACCGGCATGGTCATGTAAAGTGATGCGAGATAATTATTCGGCCCCATTTGAATGCCTTTACCACCATGAATGTCCATGGCGATATTGATGCTGCTTCGGGCGGCTTCGGTCATGTGGTATTTTGCAATTGCTGTTACCACCGAGGGTTTGTTGCCCTGGTCAATGGCCATGGCGGTCATCTGCCGCACGGCTTCGGTCATATAGGCATTGGCACCTAATGTCGCCAGGCCCTCAGCCACACCTTCAAACTTGTACAATGGGCTATTGAATTGCTGGCGCACCATGGCATAAATCGCTGTGGTACGAGCGCTGAGTTGGCAGTTACCGGTTGAAAGTGCTGGCAACGATATGCCTCGCCCGGCGGATAAGCACTCAATCAGCATTTTCCAGCCTTTACCTGCGTAATCTGGCCCACCAATGATCCAGTCTACCGGGATGAACACATCCTTGCCTCGTGTGGTACCGTTCATAAATGCCTGTTCCAAAGGCAAATGACGATCGCCGGTTTCAACACCCGGGTGCGACGTAGGGATCAGCGCACAGGTAATGCCGATGTTCGCTTTGTCGCCCAATAGCTTATCTGGGTCGGAAAGTTTGAACGCCAGGCCCAGAACTGTGGCCACGGGAGCTAAAGTAATATAGCGCTTGTCCCAGTTGAGTCGAATTCCTAAGGTTTCCTTGCCTTCGTGCTCACCCATGCAAATCACACCAGTATCGGGGATAGCGCCGGCATCTGAACCGGCTTCAGGGGCAGTAAGGGCAAAGCAGGGGATATCTTCGCCACTGGCTAAACGGGGAAGCCAGTAGTTTTTCTGCTCTTCGGTGCCGTAGTGGCTTAACAACTCACCGGGGCCAAGCGAATTGGGCACCATCACGGTAACACCTGCACTCAGCGAGCGGCTGGAAATTTGCGAAACAATGGTTGAGTTAGCGAAGGCTGAGAACTCTTTACCACCATAAGCTTTCGGAATGATCAGCGAGAAAAAACCATGTCGGCGCATGTAATCCCAGGCTTCAGGCGAGAAGTCTTTTCGTTCATGAATGGCGTCGAAATCGTCAATCAGACTCATCAATTTAGGCACATGAACGTCAATAAACGCTTGTTCCTCATCCGACAATTCCGGTTTAGGAAAGGCCTGGAGTTTTTCCCAGTCTGGACGACCCTGAAACAAATCTGCCTCCCACCAGGTACTGCCAGCTTCCATGGCTTCGCGTTCAGTTTGGCTCAGCGGCGGAAGAATGCGTTTAAACAGTTCGAAAATAGGGCCGGTGACCACAGAGCGACGAATATTGCGAACGCTAAACACGATGCCGACAGCAATGAGTGCGATGATAAAGAACCACATGAGTTATCCTGAATTGAATAAATTGTTAATAACCTACAATTTAAACGAGCGTTTTAATTTCGGCAATGTTGGAGGCAGAGAATTTTTGCGATGAGTCGAAATTTAATATCAGGAGTTATGATTTGGGTAAGGGGATCTAAAGAGGGGTAATTGGCGTCCCCGGCAGGAATCGAACCTGCAACTAAACCTTAGGAGGGTCTCGTTATATCCATTTAACTACAGGGACCAGAACCGCTTTTGTCTTCAATATCAAGCGTTCGCGCCAGTATAGTAAAATTTCATGGTGCTGTCAGCCAGCAAGGCTGACTCGCAGATTTACTGAGACCGGCACAGGTTAGTCTGCTTTACCGTTTAGTCACAAAGTCATTGGGCTGGATATTGCCAATGATGCCATTGTCTACCGGCACCACGGTGGCACTGTCTACAGAGGCGCTGACGACTTTCACTTTTGTAGGATAAAGGTTGTACTGCAAGAAGTGCATGCCCTGAGGGTCTATGACTTCATTGGTTTTATAAAGCGTCAGCTCATCACCGGGTTGGATTCCATGAGCACGTCCAATCGATACCTGAAGTTGGTCACTGTTAACCGCCAAAACACGGCCTGTGGCGGGTTGGCACGTCAGTTCGTGCTCGACGTCTTCAACGATGTTACTGAAAAGACGGTTAATGGCTTGGCCGTATTCACTCTGCCAGAACCGGGAGCTGCTGACATCAATTTGCTCAAAGCGATCAAACTCCCATAAAGCCTCGGTGCTGTAATTTTTCTGCATGAGCGTGGCACCATTCATGCCGTCAACCAATGCCAGATCCAGCGAAAACTGACGCAGTGCATCATCGTTCTGCCAAAATGCCAAGGAGGAATGTTGGGGGCGTACAATACTTAAATCTGTAATCGTGGCTGCCAACACATATTGTGCCCGACTTTGTCGTGCCAGCGAGGGTGCCTGAGCGAGTACGCTGGAGCGACGCCAGCGCACCGTATTAGGAACGATTTGCTGCAGTGAGGTATTATCAGAGTTGGCGACAAACTGCTGCTGAAGAGAGCGGGGAGCTTGTTCAGACAGCGCATGGATTTGCCCGTCTCCAGCTTGCTGCCGATGTTCAATGGGAAACCAGGTGGTGACTAACGTTTTTTTAAAGCCGGCTGCGTTACAGGTTACCGCCTTAGGAAAGATATCAGCTCGAATCGTTACCGTAACGTAGTCGCTATGCCATTTCTCATCAATCAGCTCTAAGTTATTCACCTCACCGCTGGCATTGATTTGAAGTCGATCTTCCTGCAATAAACCGTTAGTCAGCATTTGTACGCTTTGTACCGATGCGCCGGCAAACATCAATGCCTGTCGAATGGCCTCTTCGGTGGCTTTTTCTTTAGCTGCAATGCGGTTGCCTTGTTGAATCAATGCCTGTCCTCTTGCTTCGTACCAGGCGGCAGAACTTTGCCACGACAGCACGGCCAGGGTGCCCGTCAGTGCCACAGTGTTAACAAAGCGGAACAGTAATTGATTCATATTGGCATTACCTTTACAAACACCTGATGGGTGCGAACAGTTAACTGCAAACCAATTGTCTGCGTTATTATGATCTCTTAGCAAAACTCAGCAAAAAACGTTCCTGAAATACTGTCTGAAATCTGACGCTCACTAATAAGGCACAGTTATTGCCTGCCTATCCAACATTCGAAACGTAAAGTATCGACACTCAAAAATAGAAACCCAGTGTAACGTTAGGTGAATTATGCGGACATTAATCAAAAAATGGGGAACGGCTTTCGGCGCGGGCTTGGCATTGTCGCTTACCGGTTGCTCTGGCCTTATTGATAAACATGTCGAGTGGGAAGTGGTTGAACCGGAAAGCTATCCGGTATTATCGGCTATCGGCTACGCGCCAATCGCCCAACAAATGGGGCAGACAGACAACGATCGTTCTTTGATGGCCATGAAAGCGTCAAAGCTTGATGCTTATCGCGAGCTAGCCGAGCAGGTTTATGGTCAACGCCTAGATGGTGAGCAGTCTGTAGCGAATATGATCATGCAGAATTCCCAATTAAAAGCGTCTGTCGAGGGTGTGATCCGTGGCGCGCGTGTAGTGAAGAGTTATCCGGTAGGGGAAGACACCTACGCGACTGAGCTGGAGTTAGATATGCGCAAGGTATACGACATCTATCTGACCACGGCGAAGCCTAAACGGATAAAAGACGTAACCTACTACTAGTTTGATTTCGGAAATAAAGCCTGATGAGGGTTATTACCCTTTAGATATAACAAAGCCCGTTTACACGGGCTTTGTTATAAATAATTGTCTTGTTTCTTGTAAGTGCTTAGGCACTTACGCCACGACCCAAACCTGAACCTTTCGGTTTTCCGCTTTTATCATAGGTCAGTGATTCTTTCGCGCGTACTTCCAACATCAAATTGCGCAGATGCGTGAGTCTTAATTGACCCTGCTCAACGGCTTTCTGATTCACTGAAGTGCGGTACTTACATTCTTCCAGCAGCTTTTTAGCTGTTGCAATGAGTTCTGAAACGTCGTCTGGCACCGAAGATTCATTAACCAGCGACTGATATTGCTTACTAATGCTCATATCGCTCTGCTGTATGGTGTCGAGGGTCTGCTCTTTCTCCCTGAGCAAGTTCATCAAAGCTTCAGCGTCACGGCTGCTGATAAGGTGCAACTCCTGCTCAAGTAACAACGCCAGATGCTCTAAATTAGCAATCTGTTGTTGTAAGCCTGAAAGCAAGTTTTGCGACATAATTTACCTACTAAGATTTGATGCCAAAGACCTGCGCTTCTAATCGCGCGATTTTGTGCGCAAGCGAATCAGCATCGATTTTATACTCACCACTTTGAATGGCTTTCTTCAACTTGTCGACCTTTTCCTGATTAACTGGCGCCTCAGTGCCTTTTTTCTGCACCTGACTCAACTGCTGAGCTGACTGAGTCAAAGAAACAGAATCCTGACGTGGTGCAACAGTTTGCGCCGTTTTCGCGGCAGCTTCTTGCTGCACTGCAGACTGGGTCTGTGCTTGCTGATTGTTCAGCTTCGCATTGTCGATGGGCGCCTTAGGGGCCCCATTGTTTACATTATTAATTGCCATAAATTTTTTCCACTACCAATAACACCTCATACACGTTATCGGCTGAACCTGTCGCTTCTTTAACCCTTTTAGCGTATTTCTTAAAATATTTTCTAAGGCTAAATTACAGGGTTACAACGACGGTTTGCGTGCTGGCCACTTCGGCAATAATTGCTTTGTTTGAAGACGCATTGATAACCTGAATATTATCGCCGATGACTCCGTCCTGTCTAGCGATACCGGCGGTTTTTACTTGCATGCCGCCACCTTGGGCACTGATGGTTATTCGATCACCTTTACAGACAAAGCATAGCATATTTGCCTGAATAGGTTGTCCATTGCGAACTCGTCTTTTCATTCTGGCGCCGAGTAGCTCATCTGTCGACGAATAACTGGTATGACGTAATAGGTTAACATCGACTTCGGCTAACCGGAGATTTTCTGAAGTAAGCAAGCTTCCGGGACTGATGAGCCCTGCGGTTACCACGACGGTTCGTGTTCGTGAGACCCGGGCATTAGTAAATAAATACCAATCATTATTGCCACAGCTCACACGTACAGAAATGTAACTTTGGCGCAGAGAAGCAGGCTCTGCATGATAATTAAATGGCGTATGGCATACCGGAATTTGAATGCGATCATCAATGGCCACCATATTTATCGATATATTTTCTTGTTCTGAATCGTTGCCGATAGCATTTAATAAATAACGCTCTGCACCCTGTTCAATTTTTTCTCGCAACTGGCTGCCCGACTGTGCAAATACAGGGTTTGCGACTATGTTAAGCAGCAAAACGAAAGCAAGAAGACGAAACTTGCTTAAAGTAATGACTGTTTTTTTCGATAACAATTTATGCATGATGACTTTTTTCGTGTTCACTTCACTTTATTTTGACTATGATTAAGAGCAGGATCGGATGGTACGAAAAGTCACTATCGTCACTTTTTTGGCGATTCTGCTTTCAAACAAAGAGTGATAAGGTGAAACGCAATGTTCGTGCCCAATTTTAAATTAGAGGTGATGTATGTCAGGCATTCTTGATTCCGTTAACCAGCGCACGCAGTTAGTGGGGCAGAACAGGCTTGAACTTCTGCTGTTCAGACTCAATGGCCGTCAGCGCTTTGGCATCAACGTTTTCAAAGTGCGAGAGGTATTGCAATGTCCACCTCTTACCGCAATTCCAAAGCTTAATGCCTTGGTTCGTGGTGTCGCACATATTCGCGGCCAGACTATTTCTGTGATTGATCTCAGTATGGCTACCGGGGGGCGTCGTATTGAAAACCTCGATACTGCTTTTATCGTGATTGCTGAATACAACCGCTCCGTTCAAGGCTTTCTGGTGGGTGCGGTGGAACGCATTATAAATACAAACTGGGACGCAATCATGCCGCCCCCGCAAGGAACCGGCCGTGCCAGTTACCTCACCGCGGTGACTGAGGTGGATAAAGAGTTAGTGGAAATACTGGATGTAGAAAAAATTCTGCATGAGATTTCTCCCCTCAAAGCCGATGTTAGCGACTCCATTGTTGAAAATCTGGACACTGCCGGCAGTGAAGATAAAATTATCTTTATTGCTGATGACTCTTCTGTTGCTCGAAGCCAAGTTAAGAAGTCACTCACTGCACTGGGCTTGAAGATGGAGTTGGCTAAGAACGGCCTTGAAGCGCTCAATCGTTTGAAAGAAATTGCCGCTGAAACCGGAGATGTTACTGACAAAGTTGGCGTGTTGGTTTCAGATATCGAAATGCCAGAAATGGATGGCTATACCTTAACGGCTGAAATCAAAAACACCCCTGAGTTGCAAAAGCTCAAGGTGGTTTTGCACACATCACTCAGTGGCGTATTTAACCAGGCCATGGTGCAAAAAGTTGGCGCCGACGATTTCATTGCGAAATTCCATCCTGACGAATTGGCCACAGCCGTGGGTAAGTGGTTAAAGAGCTAAGTGAGAGGGCAGGGAAGTTTGAAAAATAAAGAAGTTTCAGCCGATAGTTATCGTCAGTTTGGTGCGTTTTTGCAGCAGCAGTGTGGCATTTCACTGGGCGATAACAAGCAATATCTGGTAAGAAGTCGGCTGTCTTCGTTAATGTACGAATTCAATTTTGATAGTATTGACGAGTTAATTGCAGCTGTTATTCGCGGTGCAAACCGCAGTTTGTTGCAAGCTGTGCTGGATGCCATGACCACCAACGAAACGCTATGGTTCCGTGATGGCTATCCCTACGAGCTACTTATCAATACGATCCTTCCCAAACTTGCTACAGAAAATCGTCGTCTTCGTGTTTGGAGTGCGGCTTGTTCGTCTGGACAAGAGCCGTACTCTATCGCCATGTCTGTTCTTGAGTATCAGCGACAGAAGCCTGGCACATTGCGTGGGGGCGTCGACATCACCGCAACAGATCTTTCGTCTTCTATGCTCGATAAATGCAATAAAGGCGTTTACGACGAATTATCTTTAGGCCGCGGTTTATCCTCTGAGCGTCGTCAGCGCTATTTCTCCCCTAATGACGAAGGCATGATGCAGGTGAATCGTGAAGTCAGGGATATGGTGACATTTAAAAGCCTCAACTTACTGCACAGCTATACCGGCCTGGGTCGATTCGATATCGTATTTTGCCGCAATGTGCTGATTTACTTCCCGGCGGACGTCAAGCAACGCATACTGCAACAAATTGCCGCCCAGTTGCAGCCAGAAGGCGTTCTTTTCCTCGGCGCTTCAGAATCCATTGGTGAAGCAGCCTCATTGTTTACTATGGTTAAGTGCCGTCCAGGCCTTTATTACCAACGCAAGAAATAATCTGCCCCCATACTCATTCAGCGTCAAAAAATACTTGGCACTTCATTTGCAATTGATTTCGGGAATGTCGAAATACGTGCAACCGGAGTCTTTGAATGGCCATCAACCTCGATAATCTCGTTGGCTTTCATCAAAAAGCAATCAACATCCGTGAAGAAAAAATGGAAGTCATTGCCGGAAATCTGGCAAATGCCAACACGCCTGGCTACAAAGCCCGTGATATTGATTTTAAACAGGCAATGGAAAGCGCACGCCATGTTCAGCAGCAAGGTAATCTTACTCGCACCCACGATAACCATATTGGTGGCTCGCTGAGCACAAGCAGTTTCGATATCGACTACCGAATTCCAAATCAGCCAGATACCGGTGACGGCAACACCGTTGAGGTACAGTCTGAACGAAATGCCTTTCTTGATAATGGAATGAGATATCAGGCCAGCCTGAAATTTCTGGAAGGAAAGCTGAAGGGTATGAAGAAAGCCTTGAGTGGAGGGCAAAGTTAATGAGCCTGTTTAATGTAATGTCGATCTCGGGTACGGGCATGGAGGCAGAAAGTGTCCGCCTGAATACCACCGCCAGTAATATTGCTAACGCGAACAGTGTGAGTAGCAGTTACGAAGAAACGTACAAAGCCCGACACCCGGTTTTTGCCGCTGAGCTGGCTCGTGCATCAGAAGATCAGACCAAAGGGGTTGGTGTTCAGGTGAAAGGCATCGTCGAGAGTGATGCGCCTCTACAAATTGAATACGCACCGCACAACCCTATGGCAGACGAAAACGGTTACATCTACAAGCCTAACGTCAACATTGTTGAGGAAATGGCAAATATGATGTCAGCCTCAAAAGGCTATGAAACCAATGTTCAGGTGGCAGACACAACGAAAAGATTATTTCGTCAGGTACTGCAATTAGGCAGTGGCCAGTAAGTCGGTTAAGCAGAGGATTTTATCGTGAGTACGATTACTAATACCCCGGGGCTGAATACCGATCTCTACTGGCAAGAAGAAGGCGTCGCTGTTTCTGATGGTAGCGAACAGCGACTTTCTCAGGAAGACTTCTTCTCGCTACTGACAGAACAGCTTGCCAACCAGGATCCAACCAAGCCCGTTGATAACGACCAGATGGTGGCGCAAATGACGTCATTTACTATGGCTGACGGTATTTCATCACTGAATGAGAAGTTTGAGTCTTTCGCCGCATCTATGACCTCGAATCAGGCTCTGCAGGCGTCCAGTCTTATCGGCCAACAAGTACTGGTTGAAGGTAACGTAGGTTACATGTCAGAAGAAGGTGCTGGTTTCAGCGGTGTGCTGGTAAATGAGCAGACGGTACAGGATCTCAAGATCAACATTGAGAATCAGTACGGTGAAATTGTAAAAACCATGAATGTGGGTACGCAGGCTGCAGGCAACATTCAGTTTGCCTGGGATGGTACTGACAATAGCGGCAATGCCATGCCGGCAGGTGAGTATGTGATCAGTGCCAACGGCAGCGTGGATGGCGAGGGTACCTCGGTGCCTATCGCAGTAAACCGCCAGGTAGGCAGCGTAAGTATGACTGGCAGCAGTCAGGGCATTATTTTGAATTTGGCGGGTGATGTGAGCATAAGTCTTGGCGACGTCATCCAAATAGGCAGTTAGTAGGAGAAAGAGTTATGTCTTTTAATATTGCACTTAGTGGCGTTTCTGCCGCGCAGAAAGATCTCGACGTCACCGCCAACAACATTGCGAACGTCAACACCGTTGGTTTTAAAGAGTCGCGTGCAGAGTTTGGTGATGTCTATGCATCGTCACTCCTGGCGGGAGCAAAAACCAAAGTGGGTGATGGTGTTCTCACGCAAGAAGTGGCGCAGCAGTTTTCTCAGGGTAGTTTGCAGTTTACCAATACCGCATTGGACTTAGCGATTACCGGTAATGGTTTTTTCGCCACAGTACCAGAGATCACTTCCCGGGATTTCTCATTTACCCGTGCTGGTCAGTTTAAGCTGGACGAAGATAACTTCGTGGTTAACAGTAACGGCGACAACTTACTTGGCTTCCCGGTAAATACCGATGGCACCAGTTCTTCAGTCGCTTTAAGTACAACGGTTCCGGTACGCATTCCAGATTCATCAGGTTCGCCTCAGCAAACCAGTGAAGTGGATATTCGCATGAACCTGCCTGCGGGTGATCCTGCACTCGACCCAACCCAGTTTAATCCAGATGATCCACTGACTTACAACGCAGCGACTTCCGTTACTGTTTACGATTCACTGGGTGACAGTCATGTAATGACCTACTATTTCATTAAAGATCCGGCTTCAGCGACAACGAATGACTGGTATGTAGCCACAGCTATCGATGACAACCTGGTTGATATGGTCAATTCCGACGGTACCGATTCTGACGTTGCCACCGCGACTAACACCGTGGGTACGGCTTCTGGTTTTCCTGTAACTGCGGCAAAAATGTCATTCAGCCAAGGCGGTGACTTTGTTTCAATTCAAGCCGCGGATGGTGTATCGAGTTCCGATTTTAAAATTCAGACAGAAGCATTAGGGGGAACCATTCTCTCTAACGGTTCTGATCCTACGCAGCAAATCAGTATCGACTTCAACCTCGATCCTGCTGGCGCAACTACCCTTGAGCCGACGCAGTTTGCGTCTGCCTTTGAAGTAACATCGTTAGAGCAGGATGGTTTGCCAGTCGGACGTTTGACGGGTATTGATATCGGCCCTGACGGCCTGGTAAGAGCGACCTTCTCAAACGGTACGTCAGAGCCCATTGTTCGCGTGGCATTGGTTCGCTTTTCTAACGAGCAGGGCTTAACGCAGCAAAGTAGTACGCAATGGAAAGAGTCGATTGCGTCGGGTGAAGCTCTCGCCGGGGAAGCAACCACAGGCACCTACGGTGAAATCAATTCCTCAGCACTGGAGCAGGCGAACGTTAACCTGACAACAGAGTTGATTGACCTGATCATCGCTCAGCGTAACTTCCAGGCTAACTCCCGTGCATTGGAAGTGAACAATCAGCTGAACCAGACCATTCTGAATATCCGATAATTTACACCTCTTAGAAGGCCGGCATCGCCGGCCTTTTTTCTATCTATCATCACCTCTTTACGCCAATTTACTTTTGGCATCTGAATTGCAATCACCTTGGTATTGTTAATCAGAACGTCAAAAGTCAGTCATGGATAAATTACTCTATATCGCTGCAAGCGGCGCCAAACAAGACCTGTTGGCTACGGGTGTACGTGCCAATAATCTGGCGAATGCGCAGACCACGGGTTTCCGGACTCAGCTTGAACAGGCAAGAGCAATGCCGGCCTACGGCGAAGGTTTGCCGACTCGGGTATTTTCCATGACCGAAAGCCCTTCTCATAACTATGAGTCCGGCGCCATGGTGCAGACCAACCGTGACCTTGACGCAGCCATCCAAGGCGACGGCTGGTTCTCTGTTCAGGCGGCTGATGGTCAGGAAGCGTATAGCCGTGACGGTAGTTTTCAGCTGGGCCCCGACGGCATGTTGACAGATATGCATGGGAATATCGTGGTGGGCGATAACGGCCCCATCTTTTTGCCGGTGCCGTTAGATAACCTGAATATTGCCATGGATGGAACCATTTCTACCCGCCCCGTTGGCGCGCCAGAAAACGTATCTGAAGAAGTGGGTCGTCTGAAACTGGTAAACCCGGATTTAGACAATATGGAAAAAGGGTATGACGGATTGTTCCGAACCAAAGATGGCGTTCCCGCAGACGCGGACCCGAATGTAATGGTGCGCACTGGCATGCTTGAAGGCTCAAATGTGAATGCAGTAGATGAGATGGTCAATATGATCAGCTTACAGCGTCACTATGAGATGCAGGTAAAGATGATGAAGCAAGCCGATGAACTCTCAACTCGTGGCAATCAGTTGCTTCGTATTATTTAATTTTTAACTAACGATCACATGCACATGCGAGTGGTCAGGAGGTCGATATGCATCCTGCGTTATGGATAAGTAAAACTGGGCTAGACGCCGCACAAACCGACGTTGCTACGGTATCCAATAACCTGGCAAACGCCTCGACAGTAGGCTTCAAAAAAGATCGTGCGATTTTTGAAGATTTACTTTATCAGAATATAAACCAACCTGGCGGGCGTTCGTCTGCAGATACGGAAATGCCTTCAGGTCTCATGTTGGGATCGGGTTCCAAGGTGGTTGCCACGCAGAAGGCGCACACCCAAGGGAACATGCTCACCACTGAAAATGCTCTCGACATGTCCATTCAGGGGCGTGGATATTTTGAAATCCTGCAACCTGACGGCACCATTGCTTATACCCGTAACGGTCAATTTACGCTTAACGATCAGGGCCAGATTGTCACCTCTGGCGCTGGCTTTTTATTGCAGCCTGAAATAGCAGTGCCTGAAGATGCGCAGCAAATCACCATTTCTCAGGACGGTGAGGTATCTGCCACTATTCGTGGCCAGGCCGATGCACAGGTCTTAGGTCAGCTAAATATTTCAGACTTTGTTAACCCTACAGGCCTGCAACCCACCGGGCAAAACTTGTTTGTGGAAACCGCTTCGAGTGGCGCTCCTATTCAAGGTGTTCCCGGATTGCAGGGGCTAGGCACAATCTCACAAGGCACGCTGGAAACCTCCAACGTTAACGTCACGGAAGAACTAGTGAACCTGATTGAAAGTCAGCGTTTGTACGAGATGAACTCAAAAGTCATTTCCTCCGTTGACCAGATGCTTGGTCAGGTGATTCAGCAGCTTTAACAGGTGACATTATGCGGATCCTTGGTTTTATCGCACTTAGTATGATACTGGCTGGTTGCAACAGTACGCCGCAGCCACCGGTACAGGCGAATGATCCGGCCTTTGCGCCGGTGATCCCGGATATCCCTCAGGAGCACATTACTGAGGATGGCGCGCTGTTCAGACCTTACATGGCGAACAGTCTGTATTCTGACGTTACCGCCCGTCGTGTTGGCGACATCATTACGGTAACACTAAGTGAGAATACGGCGGCATCAAAGACCGCGGACACCACCACCGCGAAAAATACGGGTGTGAACGTACAGCCCATCACCGGTCTCGGGGGGAATCCCATCAATATCGGGAATGAATCTATTCAGCTTGGTTTGAATGCCTCGAATGATTTCACTGGTAATGCCCAGGCGAATCAGAGTAACAGTTTGCAAGGTGCCATTTCTGTTACCGTTGTCGACATTATGCCGAATCAAAATCTGGTGATCCGCGGTGAAAAGTGGTTAACCCTGAATCAAGGGGATGAATACATCCGCCTCACCGGCATCATTCGTCCTTCAGACATTAGCCCGGAAAATGAAATTGTTTCCACCCGTATCGCTAACGCCCGCATTCAGTACAGTGGCACGGGCAGTTTTGCCCGGGCACAAGAGAAGGGTTGGCTTACCCGTTTCTTCTCATCTGAAATCTGGCCTTTCTAGGAGTATCCGGTATGCGTTTTTTGACTTACCTCACAGCCTTTTTGCTGGCTGCCATGCCGGTTATCGCCAGTGCTCAACGTATTAAAGACGTGGCTAGCATTCAAGGGGTGCGTAGCAACCAGTTAATCGGCTACGGATTGGTTGTGGGTCTACCGGGAACTGGTGAGCAAAGCCCGTTCACAGAACAAAGTTTCCGCACCATGCTGAGCAACTTTGGGATTAGTCTCGACCCGAACACCAAGCCTAAAATTAAGAATGTGGCAGCCGTGGCGGTACATGCCGACCTACCCGCTTTCATTAAACCAGGACAAAAGATTGACGTTACCGTTTCATCAGTGGGTGAAGCAAGTAGCCTGCAGGGCGGCACCTTACTACAGACGTTCCTTAAAGGGGTTGATGGTAAAGTGTATGCGGTGGCTCAGGGAAGCTTAGTGGTAAGCGGTTTTGGTGCCCAGGGCGGTGACGGTTCACGGATTGTGGTGAACACGCCTACTGTTGGCAGAATTCCTAATGGCGCGATGGTTGAGCAAACCGTGCCGTCCGGCTTCGCAAACGGCGACACGCTAACACTCAATTTGCATTATCCCGACTTTTCAACGGCTAAGCGATTAGCTGATACCATCAACGAACGCCTTGGCGCGCAGCCTGAACAGGGCTATGCCATCGCCACACCTATCGATGCAGCATCAGTGCGTGTGTCGGCGCCCCGTGACGTAGGTCAACGAGTGGGTTTTCTGGCGGTACTTGAGAATTTTGATTTCGAGCCCGCAGATGCACCGGCACGCGTGGTGATTAATAGTCGTACTGGCACCATTGTTATTGGTCAGGACGTTCGCTTACTGCCCGCTGCTATTACCCATGGTGGTTTAACGGTCACTATTGCTGAAAATCAACAAGTGTCTCAGCCTAATGCGCTGGCCGATGGCAATACGGTCGTCACCACACAGTCTATTGTGGATGTCGATCTGGCCGACAGCAGAATGTTCAAGTTCCAGCCTGGCGTTACCCTGGATCAATTAGTCCGCGCGGTAAATGAAGTAGGCGCAGCCCCCGGTGATTTGATGGCTATTCTTGAGGCACTCAGGCAGGCCGGTGCCCTGCGTGGCGAACTGGTCATTATCTGATGGACATGCAAAACACTTCACGTAGCCAATTGGAAATGGCCCGCAATGCGAACGACATTGGCGGGTTGAACAACCTGCGTGAAGCCATGGCAAGTGGCAACGGTGAAGTGTTGCAAGAAGCTGCTCAGCAGTTTGAAGCGATATTTGTGCAGATGATGCTGAAGTCCATGCGTAAAGCGCAAGATGCGCTTGCCGATGAAGACAGCCCATTTAATTCGGAACAAGTGAAGTTTTACCGTGATATGCATGATCAGCAGCTTGCCGTTGATTTGTCCAGCAACGGCGGCCTTGGTCTGGCGGATCTCATCGTTAAGCAGCTCGGTCAACTCGATCCGAATTATCGCCCAGCCAGCACCATTAGGGCTGATGGCAACATTGAAACTTTAAACCAGGCTCGCGCCGAGTCTGTTACCAAGGCACAGGATGCGGTATTGGAATCTGCGTCGAAGGGTACAAAGTCTGCCTACAAGGCGGCCATGTTTGAAAACCAGGAAAGTTTTGTTGAAGCCTTGTATCCCCATGCAGAAAAGGCGGCTGAGATGCTTGGCACAGATGCTAAGGCCATTATCGCGCAAGCCGCGGTGGAAACTGGTTGGGGGCAGTTTGTTATTCACGATCAGGAAGGAAATAGCACCCACAACCTTTTCGGCATTAAAGCGAATCGTCAATGGCAAGGTGAGCAAGCGGTGGTAGATACCCTTGAATTTAGCAATGGTGTGCCCGAGCGTCGCAAGGCCGCATTCAGGCAGTACGACAGTCTGGAAGCCGGCCTGGCCGACTACGTGAACTTCATTCGTTCTCAGCCCCGCTATCAGCAAGCCGTAGAAAAGGGCGCTGACACGTCGCAGTATTTCTCTGAATTACAGCAGGCCGGGTATGCCACCGACCCCCAATATACCGAAAAAGTCATGGCGGTGTATCGCAGTGATATTGTCCAGGGCTTCCAGCCTTAATTACCGGAGTGCAGATAAATGATTCGCGCTGATCTTTTCAACATTGCTACCAGCGGCGTAAATGCCAGTAGTCAGCTACTGAACTCTACCTCGAACAATATTGCCAACGTGAATACCGAAGGCTATGTGCGAGAAAGAACGGTATTTGAAAGCACGACACTGGGCGGCGTTGGTCGGGGAACGACCGAGCGGGTTATCAGCATCTTTGCGCAAAATCAGCTGCGTCGTGACACTACCTCGGTGGGAGAGCTGGAAACCTTCGTTGAAAAAACCGCGTCTTTGGATAATTTGCTCGCCGGCGAAGCCAATTCTATTGCCAATGGGCTCAGCGAGTTTTTTGCCGCCATACAAACCGCTTCTGACGACCCAACAAATCTGGCGTCCAGAGAGGCCGTGCTAGGTAAAGCAACAAGCATGGTGGCGCGGCTTAATTCCATTTCAGACTTTATGGAAGCGAAAGAAGAAGAGCTGAATCTGGAATTTACCAGTCAGGTTGAGCGCGCCAATAGCCTGATCACAAATATCGGTGAATTGAATGTTGCCATTGTCACTGCGAAAGGTGGCAGTAACTCTGAGCCAAGCGCACTGCTAAACGAACGTGACAAGGCCATAAACGAACTCGCGGAACTCATGTCCATCGAGGTGCGAGAAAATCAATTTGGCGCTTCGGTAATTAACCTATCCTCTGGCGAATCACTGGTTCTTGAGAATGGTGACTTCAACGTATTTGAGCTGGGGAACGACGCCGATCTTAATTTCAAAGAATTGCAGTTGGCTACCCATTTCAATTCTCAAACCAAATCCGAAACGGCGATAAACATCAACGAAGCTTCTGTAGGTGGTTCGTTGGGCGGGCTTTTTCGTTTTCGCGATGAAATTTTGGGTCCAGCCCAGCGGGATGTAGGGCAAATAGCCCTGGCGATGGCTGATGCTGTTAACTCTCAAAATAAATTGGGAATGGATTTAGATCTTCAGCTCGGTGGTGATATTTTTGCTATTCCCGAGTTTACCGGACTGAACTACACCGGTACGCCTGATAATTTGCCCGTTAGTGGCCGAATCATTCCGGGGCAGGGCAGCGACATTACCGATGCCGATTATAAAATTACCGTTGATGCGGTAAATGGTAGTGGTTATCCCACTTCTGTCACCCTCACCATGATCAACAGCGACGGTACGCCGAAAAAGCTGGCTGACGGCAGTGATGCCATCTTCCCGTCTATAGCCATTAATGCCGGCTATAACGACTTGCCTGGTGGCATTCAAATTGAGTTTCAGTCTGCGTCCGGACACAGTGTGGGGAATGAATTTCTGATCCAGCCCACCAAGTATGTGGCTTCTGATATCGCGCTTGTCACCGAACGTCCTGAAGATCTGGCGTTTGCAGCCCCAATACGTGCTGAAGCCAGTTTAGCCAACTTAGGTGATGCACAGGTTAAACAAGTCACCGTGTCTAATACCGTGGTGGACGCCGCGCTTGGTAGTGAGGCGTCCGCATTTAATGGTGCGGGCGGTATTCATAATGCTGCCAACGCGCCAGGCGGTACGGTTGGTGCACCCGCGCAAATTGTATTCACGTCGGCATCGGATTTTCAGGTTCTTGATGCCGCTGGCGCGGTTATCACCAATGTGTCAGGCGTTACAGATTACGATAACCTTTTGGCTCAGGCGGAAGCGACGGGTAGCGGTCCAGCATGGCCGGCAGCGTTCAGTGCACTTGATGATTACCCGGGTTATGATGTGAGTTTGTCAGGCGTACCCGTACCTGGCGATAGCTTCAACCTCACCTATAATACAGATGGTGTGGCAGACAACACCAACGCGGAAGTATTGGCCGGATTGCAACGGGAAGGCTTGGTTCAATTAAGTGCCGACAGCAGTAACAAAACCCGGACATTCCATGATGCTTATTCGTCTTTGATTGGTCGGGTGGGGGAAAAAACTGCCACGGCAGAAATTTCTTTGGAAGCTGCCGAAGCCATGAAAGTACAGTCTGAAACCTGGTTTGATTCCGTTTCTGGCGTTAGTCTCGATGAAGAAGCGGCAAACCTGGTGCGTTATCAGCAATCTTACGCTGCAGCGGCAAGGATCCTGACAACGGCACAAGATTTATTCGATACGATTTTGTCGGTAGTGAGGTAGTGTAAAAAATGCGTATTTCTACCAATCAGATTTATGATCAAAACATCCGTGCGATCATGGAAAATCAAAAGCAACTCACGGCAACCCAGGAATCGCTGTCCACGGGCAAAAAATTAAATCGACCCAGTGATGACCCCGTTGGCGCAGCCAGTGTGGTGCGACTTACTGAGCAACTCGATAAAATCACGCAGTATCAACGTAACAACGATTTACTTACCAACGCATTAGAAGAGCAGGAAGCCGTACTCAACAATATGTCGGAGTCGCTTCGTCGCGCCAGAACGCTGGTGGTACAGGCGGGCAACGGTATATTATCTGAGGAAGACCAAGGGGCCATCGGCAAAGAGTTGGAGCAAATCCGCAACGAAGTGCTGGATTTGATGAACACCCAGGATGCCTCGGGCAATTTTATCTTTGCGGGTTATCAATCACAGCAGCAAGCGTTTACATTTAACCCGGCCGCCTCCGGTAACGCCATTACATTCTCAGGTGATTCAGGCACCACATCCGTGAAGCTTTCTGATAGCGTTACTGTTCAGCGCAGTTCGTCGGGACTGGAAGTGTTCGAGAACGTTTTTGCTCGTCATAACTTCTCAGTGACAGGTTCAAGTGCGGGGGCAAACGTAACTACGGCCAAAGTGGCAGAGCAGGGTACCTTCGATCAGTTCTTCGACAATAACTATGATGCCGTAACACCGGCTAACAATAATTATCAGTTAGAGGTGTTGGGCTCGGGCCAGGTGCAGCTCACTAATTTAGGTACCTCTGCCGTTGTTGGCGCCGTTGATTTTACATCTGGCGAGCCGTTTACCATTAAAGGAATGACTTTTACGGTTAATGCTACGGTAGGGGAAACCGTAGACTTTTCACTGAATACTCCAGAAAAGAAGAACGTTGCTGAAACCTTAAATGACATTGCAAACCAACTCATGGACGATTCGTTAAATGGTGATGCATTGGAAAGTGCGCTGGCCGATGCTTTGGTTGGGTTGGATAATGGCATGGAAACCATCAATCTGGAGCGTTCTTCTCTCGGGGGCAGGCTAAATATTGCTGAGTCTATCTACGAAACCAATCTTGATTTAGAACTTACCGCCAAAGATGCTAAAGCGAACATTGTTGAGACCGATTACGCTGAAGCCTCAACGGAATTTGCTAAGCAAGAAGCGGCATTAAGCGCCGCTCTGGCAACCTTCCCAAGAGTATCCGGCCTTTCACTGTTTGATTATATTGGCTAATGTCTCTACTCCGGTGATGTGAGCGAAGTAGACCCGTGTTTGATTGTCCTGATGGCTTGAATAATAGCTGATAAACAGGTTGTCTCCCTGTAATACCAGTCCGGGGTAGCTATTGTCGCCGGCGCTGGGCAATGTGAGACACTCGCTTAATTGCACATAAGACTTATTCAATAACCATATTTGGGTGACAAAAGTGTCACCAGTCCATTTCCTGCCTGCCACCAAAAAGTGTTCTTGGCCGAGCGGCAACATGGCAGGGCCACCAATGTACTCACCAAGATCCTGCCACTGCCAACGATGATAGGGCGGTTTACTGATGCCAAACTGGGCACTGAATGAATCGGCATCGCGACGAACAAGGGCGTTTATTTCGCCGCGATTATCAATAACCAAATCACTTTCATTCGGATAGCCCAATCCGTCTCTTTCCAAACTAAGAGCGGCAACCGGATGCCGGTAAAATCGGCGTTGCGGATGGCCCTGAAATAAGTCCAGTCGATCCGCTTTACGATTATAAGCCAGTCCCAGCGCCGTATTCTTGTGCCAGGCAATGCGCCACAACCACCAACCATGTTCGCCAAACCGGTTCGGTGATGACCAATATCTGCCATTGTCTGAAAACCAACTCAACATAGACGTTTTTATCGTCGAGCCGTCATTTTCAACTTGGCGACAGTAGGCTATTAGCCAAATTTTCCCATTATCGTCGACAGACAGTTTGGGATCGCGCAAGTCTGTCTGCGGGAAACTGAGTGTTTGCCGGAAAAGGCGTTTGCCGTTTTCATTTAGTTTCACTACATCAATGCTGCCGTCGCCACTCACATGATTGGTCGCACGACGGTAACAGCATAAAAAACCATCATCCAGCGCGATTAAATCGGTAAAAGCACAGTGAGCAGCAAGAGGTGAAACGTACTTAAGCTGATGGATTTGTAAAATATTTCTCATATCAAAATTTTCATAAAACCAATATGTTAACCAAGTATAGGCGGCAACAGTCTGCCGCTCCACGGCAATTTTTAGTGATTTATATTAAAGGGATTAAAGTCTAAGTCGATAACACTACTGAGAGAGCCAGTTCATCAATTACCCCTCAGGTTTTGGTGACTACTATTTGTAATCGCCGGTAGTTCCGGCAGCCAGCTCTGCTGGACTGAGAGTGTAGGAGAGACTTTATGTCTATGTTCGTGAATACCAATGTATCCTCACTGAATGCACAACGTCAGCTTTTTGATGTTAGTAATTCTCTGAGCACGTCTTTCGAACGTTTATCCTCGGGCTTCCGCATTAACAGCGCTGCTGATGATGCCGCAGGTCTTCAGATAACCGATCGAATGACATCACAAGTACAAGGTCTTAATCAGGCCGTACGAAATGCCAATGACGCAATTTCATTATCGCAAACTGCTGAAGGGGCACTATCAGAAACCACCACCGCACTTCAACGTATTCGTACGCTGGCAGTACAGTCACAAAACGGTATCAACAGCTCAGCTGACCGTGTTGCACTGCAAAAAGAAGTCTCTGCGTTACGTACAGAAATTTCACGTATTTCTACCACAACGCAGTTTGCCGGTGTAAATATTCTTAGCGGTGACTTTTCTGCTAAGTTCCTTGTGGGCGCTAACGCTGGTCAGACAATTTCTGTAAATCTGTCGTCGCCTTCGCTAACGCGTGCTGGCGTACAAGGTTTCAGCGCAACAGGTTTGGGCATTACCGGTTCTAATGTCGATGTTCTGACAACCAGTAACGCATCCGGCATGATGGCAAAAATCGATACTGCTATTTCTGCTATCGGTGGTCTGCGTGCTGATTTAGGTGCACTGCAAAACCGTTTCCAGTCAACTATTCGTAACCTGAGCAACATTTCAGAAAACGTTTCTGCTGCACGTTCTCAGATTAAAGATACTGACTTCGCTACTGAAACCGCAAACCTAACCCGTAACCAGATCCTTCAGCAGGCAAGTACTACTGTACTGTCTCAGGCTAACCAGCGTCCTCAGGCTGCGTTGCAGCTGCTGGGTTAAGCGTTAGCGGGAAAAGCCAGGAGGTAGTGCTCTAGCTGCATTCCTTAGCAAGTAAGAGTCGGTATATATCGGCGTCAAAAATGCCTGATGGTTCTCATCGGGCTTTTTTATTATGCGACAAGCGGTTTTACGCTCATCACTCCCCACACCCTAAAACTCATAGCGGCGGAATGCGAGGTGCGCTCCCTATGCTATGAAATCTACTTAGCTCACTTGTAACCAGCTTAGCGTGCTTGCAGTCTCATCAACATTCGACAACCTCTTGCAGGTGGCAATAGCCGTAATGCTTTCTGCGCTGTCATTCACCACGAAAATCGTTATTCAATGGCCGATCCAACAGGAATTGCTGCAAATAGAGTCCGACTGAATTGCAAAAAAATATCAGCCAAGCTCTTCACTTTGTCTCCGCTTGGTATTTTAAGTTGTTGAATTTAATATGAAATTATCCTCCTCTAATATTCCTTTAAAAATTAAAAAAAAAGCTAAAGGATTTTCCCGATTATGACGATAACTATTACAAAGGGAATGAATGATGTTTATTCATTTAGTAAAAGCTTAAAAAGTAATGCTGGTAGAAGTTTTTTTAAGCTTAAATACCTGGTTAATATTAATTTGTTAGGAATTTAATTATTTACTTTCAAATGTTTAGTTAACAATTGTTGTGTTTGTGACTGGTTTAAAGTTGAAACGCTAACAATAGAGGGTATTGGCGGGTATCAAAGAAGGAGCTGCTGACAGGCGAGAATGAAGCCAGGAGGTAGTGAGAGGTTTGAGGTCTGGAACGACAATCCCGCCAGCCAGCATAGAGAAGTGACTTCTCTACTTAGCAAGTTTTACCGGTAGTGTGCCGGAAAAACGTCAGAGAAACTCTGACACATTGAAGGTAGCACTAACCGTGCCAACAAATTTACATCGCGCAACCTATAAAAATAATAGCGCAAACACTTTGAACTGTTAGGAGAGACCCCATGAGTCTATTTGTTAATACCAACGTGTCATCATTAAATGCACAACGTCAATTATTTACCACTGGTAACAATCTGAGTACTGCGTTCGAGCGTCTGTCTTCAGGCTTTAGAATCAATTCCGCAGCAGACGATGCCGCTGGCCTTCAGATTACTGACCGTATGACTTCTCAGATTCAGGGTCTGAACCAGGCTGTTCGAAATGCCAATGACGGTATTTCACTTGCTCAGACAGCAGAAGGCGCAATGGCAGAAACCACGACCGCGCTGCAACGTATTCGTACACTGGCGATCCAGTCTCAAAACGGTATCAATAGCTCTGCGGACCGCCTTGCACTTCAAAAAGAAGTGTCTGCACTGCGTACAGAAATCTCTCGAATCTCAACCACCACGCAATTTGCTGGTGTAGATATTCTGAAAGGTGATTTCTCTGCCAAGTTTTTGGTCGGAGCGAATGCAGGTCAAACTATCTCAGTGAATTTGTCTACTAACGCGCTTGGACGTGCTGGCGTAAATGGTTTTAGCGCCACTGGCTTAGGTATCGTGAGTGATAATGTGTTAACTGAGCAAGGTGCATCGCGATTATTGATTGCAGTTGATAAAGCCGTGTCTGCCATTGGTGGTTTACGCGCAGACTTAGGTGCCCTTCAGAACCGTTTCCAATCAACGATTAGAAACCTGAGCAACATTTCTGAAAACGTATCAGCGGCAAGATCACGTATCAAAGATGCAGACTTTGCCACCGAGACGGCAGAACTGAGCCGCAACCAAATCCTGCAACAAGCAAGTACCACTATTCTGGCGCAGGCAAACCAGCGTCCACAAGCAGCTTTATCACTGTTAGGATAATCTGAAAGAGGTATTTTCTCGGGACGGAGTTGAGAGGCCATTCCCCGATAAGAAGGTTAGCGGCCGAGAGGCCGCTCCTTGAAGAAAGTGCCGACTAACAGGACTAAGAGTGTAGAAGAGTTGGTTGAGAGGCCAGTTTATCCTACTAAACACCTGCCAGCCGACAGTAACTGAATTTGCTCAATCTCCTAACGTGAGCAAATTGGCCGGGATTTTATGTCTCGGCCTTTTTTATTCTTGCCGAAAACCTTGCCAATTGAATCTACAGATTGAGCAAATCTGACGTTCACTTAGATTAAAGCACTTCGCGTGCCAGTTTTCAAATTACTGCCCACTTTTCAAAACATCGCGTTTTGGTGGTTGAATGCTTTTTGTTATATGTCAGAGTCGCTCAACAAACAACCTCTAGTTTCAGGCGTTTCTTGCTTTTTTATTAGCAAAATTAAAAAAAACATGAATTTAAAATTGTTTTAAAACAATTGCTTAAGTGTGTTTTTTTGAGGTGAGAAAAAAAATTCAAAAAAAAGCTAAAGATCCTAAAGACTTTGCCGATACCTATTGTTGAGGGGTAATTTACTTTACTTTTAAAAGAGGGATTAGACGGGAGTAGTGACCTGTCTAATTTGAACTGGAAGGGTTTAATGATACCACATAGGCCATTGAATCCCTAGGAGGTTATTTATGTCTTTGTTTGTAAATACTAATGTTTCATCGATCAATGCGCAGCGTCAGCTTTTTGACGTGAATGATCGTCTGAACACGTCTTTTGAAAGACTATCATCAGGGTTTCGTATTAACAGTGCAGCCGACGATGCTGCTGGCCTGCAAATTTCAGATCGTCTGACATCTCAGGTTCAGGGTTTGAACATGGCTGTACGTAATGCGAATGACGCAATCTCGCTTTCTCAAACAGCAGAAGGTGCATTATCTGAGGTTACGACCAGCTTGCAGCGTATTCGTCAGCTGGCTGTTCAATCGCAGAACGGCATCAACTCGTCGTCTGACCGTCAGGCGCTGCAAAAAGAAGTGTCTGCTTTACGTACTGAAATTTCACGTATCGCCACCACCACACAGTTTGGTAGCGTGAAAATTCTTGATGGTAATTTTTCAGCAAAATTTCTGGTTGGTGCCAACGCCGGTCAGACTATCTCTGTTAACTTGTCTTCTACTAATTTGGGTTCAATCAGTGGCTTCAGTGCGACTGGCTTGGGCATTACTACCAATAATGTTTCAACAGCGAATGGTGCGTCTGCGCTGATGTCTGATGTTGATGCTGCTATTTCTGGTATCGGGGCGGTACGCGCCGACTTAGGTGCACTGCAAAACCGTTTCCAATCGACTATTCGTAACCTGAGTAATATCAGTGAGAATTTGTCTGCTGCTCGTTCGCAAATTCGCGATACAGATTTTGCAACCGAGACCGCTGAATTAACCCGTAACCAGATTATTCAGCAAGCATCGGTTTCTGTACTGAGTCAGGCAAACCAGCGTCCGCAAACTGCGCTATCTCTACTCGGATAAGCTATAATATAGTTATTACCTTAATTGAGATAAACGGGTTACTCGCACATAAGCAAGTACCCGTTAAGACGTTTCAGTAAGGAGGTATTAGGTGGAAATTCAAAATACTCAAGTTGGCCAGACATTTGCTTTGAAGACTCAGGCTGCGCCCGTTCAGGCGAGTCCGCTACCTGCTGCCGAAGCATCGTCTGACGGTTCGTCACAAACCAGCGACAAACAACGGACTACTCTCCCAGCTTCTTCGGAATTGCAGAAGGCGACAGAAAATTCAAAGAATTTATCTCAAGCTTCTTCAGCGCAAGCCGATACAGTGTCAGGAGAGGAAAATGATGTTGAGCTACAGGAAGCGGTAGCTAAGGTTGAATCTTTCCTGAAAGTCCAAAATCGAGATTTGGCATTTTCTGTTGATGAAAATACTAGCCGCTCGGTGGTGACCGTAAAAGATTCGACATCTGGAGAAGTCATCAGGCAAATACCTTCGGAAGAAGTGTTGAAGCTTGCTGAACGTATTCAGGATTTACAGCAGGATGTTGGTGACAGCGTAGGAGTGTTTATCAACAACCAGGTTTAGATGGGGTAGGTTATGACAATTCAGTCTCTAGGTGTGGGATCAGGGTTAGCACTCGACGATCTTGTACAACAGTTATTAGCTGCAGAGCGCACGCCGAAAGAGGAGCGCTTGAATGCAAAAGAAGAGCGGATAGAGGCTGAAATCTCAGGACTTGGTCAAATTAAGTCTAAACTTTCCGACTTCAAAGACGCCGTAGATGAATTGCGTAGTGATAACGCCATTAACGGGCGGGAACCTACCATCACCAATCCGTCGGAAGACAACGATGTGTTGTCTGCAGATGCGTCAAACTCAGCTTTACGTGGTACGTATGAAGTTGTCGTTTCCCAGCTTGCAGCGGGAAGTCGTATAACCACTGACGATGGCGCTTTTACCTCTAGCAGTGATTCGGTACTGTCTTCAGGTACCGGTTCACTCACGTTTGATGTAGGCGGTAGCGAGAGTTTTACCGTTGATATCACGGCGGGTATGACACTTACCCAACTTCGTGAAAAAATTAATAAGGCGGAAGATAATTTTGGCGTAACGGCCAATATCATCGACACGGGTACCAGTGCAGGTCCTCGTCTGGTCTTTTCTTCAAGCGAAACCGGTGACGGTAATGATTTGGTTATTACCAACGATACCGGTGCCGCAGAGCTGGACAGATTGTCTACCACCGGTGGTACCAATAACATCAGCGCCGCAAATATTGAGAGTGCCCGAAATGCTATCGCAACCATTGATGGCATTGAAGTGCAAAGTAGCTCAAACGAGTTCGAAAACACCATTCAGAACGTGTCGTTTGAGGTTAACGAAGTTTCTCCTAAAGACGCGGCTGGCGATTTCCTCGCCACCAAATTAAATATTGGTTATGACAAAGAAGGTTTGGATAAAAAAATCCGTGACTTTGTCGATAACTATAATGCGCTCATTGATGAAATCGGCACACTTACCCGTTACGGTGAGTCTGAGCTGGAAGAAGACGGCGCATTGGCAGGTGACTCGTTAATTCGAAGTATCCAAACGGGATTAGCCTCCATCGTCGGCGATAGCGTAAGTGCATCGGCCTTAGGTGGTTTGTTCCAGATAGGTATTGAATTTAACGACGAAGGAAGGCTGGAAATTGGCACTACTGATTATGGCTTGGGTACCGGTGAAGATCGTTTGGAAGATGCGATGGAAGATAACTTCGATGAAATCGCTTCTTTATTTACCGATTCCGATGAAGGCATTGCCACACGTCTTTACGACTTTGCTAAAGAATATACCTCTTACAGTGGGCTAATAAGCCTACGTGAGAGAGCCGTGAAAGATGATCGCGACGAATTGTACGATGAACGAGAAACCCTTGAACTTCGTATGGCCAGCTATGAAAGTATGCTGCGAGATAAATATTTAAACCTTGACCAGACAGTGGCGCAACTGAATCAAACCGGTTCTGCATTGCTCGCGTCATTATAAGTAAAATTGAGTTGGAGTTACTATGTCACTTAAAGGTATAAACGCATATCGCAAAGGCAACCTGAAACAAGATGTTGCCAATGCCGATCCACACAAATTGACACTGATGCTGTTGCAAGGCGCACTGGATCGCGTTGCCTATGCGAAAGGTGCAATGGAGCGTAAAGATCTGGTCAGCAAGGCAGATTATATTTCTAAAGCTAGCGCAATTATCATGCACTTGCGCGATACCCTTGATTTAGAAATTGGTGGTGAAGTCGCAAACAATATGTTCGCACTTTACAATTACATGGTTCAGCTTCTGAATGATGCGCACATCAATAATGACTTGAATATGTTAGGTGAAGTGTCTAGCCTGTTAACACCAATCCGCGATGCGTGGGTACAAATTCCGGAAGCTGCTAAGCAGGAAGCTTACGAGGCCCAACGTCTTAACCGACAAGCTATTTGAAAAATTCGATTCTAAATCATAGCGATACTCCACTATTCTTAAAAGCAGTCAACGCCCGGTTGACTGCTTGTCTAACGCTTTCCAGCGACGACTTTTCCTCTGAGCAATTTCGATACTTATCCCAGATACGCCACAAAGTTATTCTTCGTGCATTAAGCAGAATGCCACCTGACCAACGCACTGACTTTGCTAAACAAGAACTAGAGATTAATCGTAAGCTTGAAGAGCTGGCGCAAGGGTTGCTAGGTAATGCAAAAGATGAAGTGGTTAAATATTCCCGGGGTCGGGCTGCCGTTAACAAGTACAAGTAAACATGCTGAACCAAATTCAATTACATATTCATAGCGACGAAGCAGAACAACAAAAGGTAGAAGTCGAGGCGGCGGTGGCGATCAGACGTCGACACCGGGAAGGCATTGACGCCTTTCGCCGAAACATTCCGTCGTTATTGTCGTGTATCAGTAATGAAGCCACCACAAACTCTACCATTCTGTGCAATAAGTTTGGTGAGATAAATATCGTTAATGTCAGTAGTGGGCAAGTACTTTACGGATTGCATCCTGTAGAGGAAGTAGGCGAGCACTTCAGGCAGGCTATGGTACTGGCTGAACCGGTTTATCTCGTTGAGGACAGGCTTCGAGATCCCGATGTGTTGGTTATTCTGGGATTAGGGCTCGGTTACTATTTGCCGAACGTTATTGAAGAGAACAAATACAAGAACATCGTAATTTATGAGCCCAATGAAGAGCACTTTGTATGCTCTCTGTCCGCCATTGAATGGCGGGATATTTTGTCGCTGGCAAAGAAAAACGGTATCGGCTTATTTCTGCAGATTGGAGAGAATGGAAAAAAGCTTGTCGAGAATATTGAAGAGCTGCAGACGCACTTAGGCTGCACGGGTTTCTATTTCTACAAACACCTCAACAATCCGGTATTCGATGAAATAGAATACCGATTAAGAACAGATAGTTGGAGTGCTTTTACAAAGTGGAACGCGTCAGTGAGCCAACGTAATCCCATTGTGAACTATGTTCCTCAGTGGACATTCAGGCAGTGTAAGCCTGCCGATGATTTTGCGTTTGACACTGCTAAAAGAGACACCAACCTTCAGGCATTTAAAAAGTATTTTCCAGATATTTATAAAGAGTTTGCTGATTACAAGCCGGATATCTGGAGTGCGGGATATGACAGTCAAGACAAGCTGAATATTGTTCATCGCAAAACCCAATCCTGGCTTTACCATTACGACGCTGAAACGGCGTCGACCGATAGCTTTCAGTGCTTCGCAAAGCATCCGCACAAAGATGGCATAGTGCTGGGGTATAAAGGGAAGAAGCTACGAAACTATTTGCATTATCAAATGGTAATGGAATGCGAAAAGGTACTCAAAGGCGTTGAAGATGAAACCGGTAATTTGCCGGAGCAAATAAAATCAATCATCTTCTTTGGCATGGCTGCTGGCTTTGAACTTGAGCATTTAATTCACCACTACGATGTTGAAAAGCTGTTCATCTGTGAGCCCAACAAAGACTTTTTCTACGCTTCCTTGTATGCACTCGACTGGGAAGCGATCCTCACCTATTTCTCACAGAAAAAACGTCGCCTATATTTAAATATTGGTGATGACGGTACCAATCTGACGAACGACTTACTGGTACAGTTCCAGTCTATAGGGCCGTACGTTCTGGCGAATACCTATTTTTATCAGAGCTATTACAACGAGCACTTGGTGAAGGCTGTATCGCAACTGCGCGAGCAGCTACAAGTGATGATTGCGATGGGCGATTACTTTGACAATGCCAGATACGGTATATCTCATACCTATGCCACAATTAAAAAAGGTACGCCGTTTCTGAGAAAAGGCGTAAGCAAAAAGCTCAGTACCGATGACAAAGATGTGCCTGTATTCGTTGTGGGCAACGGTCCATCGCTAGATCAATTACTACCACTGTTAAAAGAAGAAGCCGACAAAGCCATTGTCGTTTCCTGTGGTACGGCTTTGCAAACGCTTCATAAGCATGGAATTACCCCGGATTTTCATGCAGAAATTGAGGCTAATCGTTCTACTTACGATTGGGCTGTGCGGGTTAACGACCCCGACTATTTAAAATCAATTTCACTGATAAGTTGTAATGGTATACACCCTGACACCTGCAATCTGTACCGAGATGTGTTTCTTGCCTTTAAACAAGGAGAGGCCTCTACGGTGTCGATACAGGAAGTTTTGGGGCAGAAAATCTTCGCTGCGCTCGACAATGC
The DNA here is from genome assembly GCF_001757105.1 of Alteromonas confluentis. Lineage (GTDB taxonomy): Bacteria > Pseudomonadota > Gammaproteobacteria > Enterobacterales > Alteromonadaceae > Alteromonas > Alteromonas confluentis. The sequence continues at coordinate 153,590 of NZ_MDHN01000041.1, read as the reverse complement.
TTATCCAACAGTGACCAATTTTGCAGTTAATTTTTTCACAGAAATTGGCTTTTCGCAGTTTTATCTTTTCGGTACCGATTTAGGCTTTGTGGATGAAAATCACCATCACAGCAAAACCTCAGGGTATTATGACGAGAAAGGCCAGGATCTCTACGACTACACAACGGAAAACAATACCAGCCTGGTTATTCCAGGGAATTTCAGACCGTTTGTTAACACCAAATATGAGTTTAAAGTTTCTAAATCCGTGCTAGAAACCACGCTGCAAGGGAAGCGGGTAGATGTGTACAACCTGAATGATGGTGCAAAAATAAATGGCACCCGACCTTTGCATTCAGATGATGCCATTGTTATCAGCAATCCAGAGATAAAGCAGCAAGCCGTTGATGCCTTGAAGGAAAACGGCTTTACAGCATTGAATTTTACTGAATTTGATAACGACTTTTCGGCAAGGTTCAATCATGGGCAATTACTTACTGAAATTGATGAGTTGATTCATGCATTACCAGCGCACTTTGCCCAGCGCAGTGACGTTGCCGAATGCATAGAAGAGCAGAGAAATATTCTCGTTGCCTCACTGCTTAGAAAGCGCTCTCTACTTTTCTTTTATTTGAACGGCACACTTAACTATATAAATAGTTCTCTGACAAAAGTGGTCAATTTGCAAAGTGAGACTCGCGCCGTAGAATTAGGTGAGCAACTCGCAGGCGTTTGGAAACGTTACCTTTCTTATATTCGTCAAAGTTTTGATAACCAGCAGTTTGAGTTCGATAACATTACCAGTTTTATGGGTAAACGCAGAGCGTTGCTGCTAAATCAATGGTTCGAAGAGAATCCGGTGCGAGTGAAAACGCACGACGGTGAAGCTCTTTGTTCGTACAGCGTTTATCTTCAGATCGCGAATAAGACTTCGACAGAAAAGGCCCCGTTGGTTTACGTTGCCACCGACATTACTGAACAGAAAGCAGATTATCCGCATCAGCACCTTATTCAACGCAGGGAAGTTGAACAGGTTGACACATTGTTCCTGAAAACCGGTAATACTGTTTATCTACCGGGGAGCTATAAAACCCCGTTTGCTTCGTCGTCATGTAACGAAGAAACCTGCGTGAACTTTGCGGTACTTGGAGTGGCAAGCGGCTTGACGGGTGTCATTGTCGTGCCAAAACTGATTTACTGCGAAGACTATGAGCCTGCTGGCGTGGCATATTTGCTTCAAGCGCTTTCTGGCTACCATTGCTACGGAGGCGCGGATTTCCTCATTGTGAGTCAAAAGCCACTTAGCGAAACGCAGTTACTACTTAATAGTGGAGACAGGCTGTGTTATTTGCCGGAGTTGAAAGCACTGGATCTTATGGGGCGGAAATTGTCTGCGGATATTTATGAATCGCGGTTGCTCGATATGGTCGCCAGAGGCATAGAATAAGCGCTTATTCGAAAACGCTGTACAGGGGCCAGTATTGAAATGCAAAGCGAAATAGACTTTGTTATCACTTGGGTCGATGGCAACGATCCTGTCCATAAAGCCAAACGCAAACGCTGGCAGTCCAGAGTGTGGCAAGGTGAGTCGAGAGACGTAGAACAGTCTGTTAGTGATAAACGGTTCGTGCAGCACCGTGAGCTCATTTATTGTCTTCGGTCTATTAAGCACCATGCGCCGTGGTACAGAAAAATCTGGTTGGTGACAGACAACCAAATCCCCGAATTTTTAGATAGTGATAAGTTAGCCGAAGACAGAATATTTGTCGTAGACCATACGTTACTTTTTAAACATCACCCAGATGCACTCCCCACTTTTAACACGCGGGCAATAGTCAGTCAGCTTGATGTTATTGAAGGTTTATCAGCGCAGTTTATTTACGGCAACGATGATTTTATGTTCGGAAGTGCTGTTAGCCCAGACTTCTTTTTTAACGAAGATAAGCCGGTTATCTGGGGGGACTGGCAGCCTGTGTTACCCGACACAGATACTACATTGTTTCAGCAGGGAATGATCAATGCAGTCAGAATGGTGGAAGCGGATCCCGGGCAATTTATTCACATTAGTCACGGCTTCCAACCCATGGATAAAGATATCATTGGTAAATTAAAGTCTTGTTTTACCGATGCATTTGCTAATAATGTGCAACACAAATTCCGTCACCGAAGCCAGTTTTTGGTTGAATCGCTGCACAATCATTATTGTTATTACAAGTTAATGTGTCCTGTGGCGGGTACTGAGCCAATGGTGCACTTCAGTTTTGAACTATGCCGTGAAGGCACGGAGGAAAAGGTTCGCTTTTTACTGGATTTGTTTAAAACCGGCGAGCGAAAAATGCTGTGTATAAACGAATATCAGGCATTGGTTGAACGCATGGCATTTGTAGAAGGCGAGCTTGATACGCTATGTGGGCCAGCGCTTTTCAGTGAGCATTGACAGTCTCATCAAGTTATCATTTCATGGTTTTTCTATTAGTGCCGATAACCTTGTAAATACTTAACTAAACCGGCATGGATTATCTTTTCCAGCGCGATCTTCAGATTTATGACTGATACTGATAATAGAAAACAGGTTCTCATTTTGCTCTCATCGCCATTTCAGTATTGGTGTGCACAAGAGTACTTGTACCAGGCTTCGCTACTTCACTGTGATATTACGGTTATCAACGCGGCCACCTTCTGCCGTCACTCCATGGTTCAGATAAAACGGCTGCATGAAAACTGCTCACGGGTGAAAGAGTTCATTCTGACAATACCTAAAGCCGGATCGTTAACATCACGGATTGCCCCTTATGCTGATTTAGCAAAGCAACTTCAGCACATAAAATTTGACCTTATTTTAGTGGGTGATCTTCGGCAAATTTGGATGCAAGATATTGCCTGTAGTCTTGATTGCGAAAATATCGTTTTGGTGGATGATGGCGCCGCAACCAATGTGTTTGTGGAAAAACTGATTGCACCGGCGAATTTCAAGTTGCCAGTGTCTATGCACACGCAGTGCCCCGAACGAAAACAAGAAGCGGCAAATATAAAGCAAGCATTGGGGTTAAGCGTGGTGGAAAAGTCGATGACGCTTTTTTCCATTTTTACATTTCCCGATGATAACCACACGCGCTTAAACCAATTATCGGCATTGCGTGCGCGCTTTACGCACACTGAGAAAAACGATGAATTTCACTTTATTGGTTCGCCTGTGGTGGAAAAAGGCATTCTCGGGGATGACGACTATTACAAAATGATTGAAGATGCATTGAGAAGTAGCCGTGCTGATAACAAGCCAGTTTATTTCGCGCACAGAGCGGAAGCACTCGAGAGTAAAAAGCAAAAGCTGGAAGCATTAGGGTTTTCCGTAGAGTTACACGATGAACCGTATGAATTACTGTGCGCCAGTGCGGGAAGGGTACCGGCAGAAATAGCAGGTATGCATTCAACCAGCTTATTTAATATGAAAATTCTGTTTGCTGAGCAGATTTCTGCCACCTGCTATCTGATGGATGAAACGCGGCTTGCCCAATTTGCCACGCAACATTGGGGGAGCGATAAGTTTACGTTAAGAGATCACATAGAATCGATCTATCGTCGCCTCGATGAATTTAACATCGAAGCCAGGCTGGCGAACTAAGTGAGGACACAATGACCAGGAAAGTTGCATTAATTACCGGCGTTACCGGTCAGGACGGTGCATATTTATCACGGTTTCTACTTGATAAAGGTTACGAGGTACATGGTCTGCGTCGCCGTGCGTCATTGCCAAATCTAGATAGAGTGCATGATCTCGTGGAACCGCCGCAACAGGTTAAAAACGATTTTTACCTGCACTACGGTGACATGAGCGATGCATTGTCGCTGGTCAGATTGATCAACGAAATCCAACCCACCGAAGTTTATAACCTGGCCGCACAGAGTCACGTTCACGTTTCTTTCAATGCGCCGGAGAACACCGCAGACGTCAATGCGCTGGGTACACTAAGGTTACTGGATGCGCTAAGAACGCTGAAAATGGAAGATTCAGTGAGGTTTTATCAGGCATCTACCAGTGAGCTTTACGGAAAAATACAATCTCCACGACAAGATGAAAGCACACCGTTTTATCCGCGCTCTCCCTACGCCACAGCGAAACTCTACGCTTACTGGTCTGTTATAAATTATCGTGAGTCTTACGGCATGTTCGCGTGTAACGGCGTACTGTTTAATCATGAATCTAAGTTCAGAGGTAAAACCTTTGTCACCCGAAAAGTGACCTCAACAATCTCGCGTATTGCCTACGGGCTTCAAGATTGTTTGTACTTGGGGAACATTGACGCGCAGCGTGACTGGGGTCATGCAAAAGATTACGTAGAAGCGCAATGGCTGATGTTACAACAACCAGAGCCTGACGATTTCGTTATTGCTTCAGGAAGAAAAACCTCCGTGCGGGAATTTGTGGAAATGAGTTTCAAACTGCTTGGCATCACCTTGCGATGGCAGGGCAGTGGCGTTGATGAGATCGGCGTTGTTGAAAAAATCGATGCAAGTGTGTTGGAAGAATCGACCAAAGGCTTTCCACCGGCCCTTCGCATTGATGACATTGTGGTACGTATCGATCCTTATTATTTCCGTCCAAATGAAGTGGATGTGTTGTGGGGGGATGCGAGCAAGGCTGAGCGCGTCTTGGGCTGGAAACCCGTGATTGGTTTGCAGGAAATGGTGAGCGAAATGGTTACCCATGATCTGGCGTTATCTCGGGATGAAGCTATTTTGAATAAGCATAGACATGACTAACACCGACTTCATACCAGTATCTCAACCTTTTATCGATGACAGCGCAAAGGCGCTGGTCATGGATTGTCTGGACTCCGGTTGGATTTCATCTCAGGGCGCGTATGTTACTCAGTTCGAAAATGATTTTGCAGCCTACATAGGGGCAGAATTTGCTATTAGTGTCACCAGTGGAACCGCAGCACTACACTTAGCGCTCATTGCCATAGGCATCGGCCCGGGCGATGAAGTTATCGTACCTGATCTTACCTTTGCGGCTACCGCGAATGCTGTGCTGCTGTGTGGCGCCAAGCCAGTGCTGTGCGCTATCGATGAGGATACCTGGACCCTCGATGTGCAGGATTGTCAGCAGTTAGTCACCAGCAACACCAAAGCCATTATTCCTGTGCATTTATATGGCAACCCTGCTGATATGAAAGCGATTACCCATTTGGCTGGCGAACATGGCATTACTGTCATTGAAGATTGCGCAGAATCCCTTGGCGCATCGGTGGATGATCAGTACACAGGCACGATGGGGGAAATGGGCTGCTTTAGCTTTTTTGCTAACAAATTGCTGTCTACTGGTGAAGGCGGCATGGTTACCACCAACGACGCTGAATTGGCTAAGAAACTGCGAATTTTACGGGATCACGGCATGGCGCCAGGCAAAAAATACTGGCACGACCTTGCCGGGTTAAATTATCGGATGACCAATATTCAGGCGGCAATCGGCGTGTCCCAGTTAGCGTTGCTTGATGAGTTCACTCGCTTGCGCGGTGAACAGGAGAGGCTTTATCGGCAGCATCTGGAAGGGGTATTTGGCATTGTGTTTAAATCGGTGTTGAACGGCGCGACGTCGGTTAACTGGCTAATGTCTATTCGAGTCGATGCCGAGAACAAAAGTGCCGAGAGCTTACGGACTTGGCTTGCTGAACATCAAGTGGATTCCCGGCCATTTTTCTTTCCGCTTCACGAGCAACCCCCATACCGTGACGAACGTTCGGCGCTGAAAGCGACGAAGACACTTTCGGATAGCGGATTATCTTTACCCACATTTATTGGCCTGAGTAACGAACAGATAACGCGCATTTGCGAGCTGATTAAAAGATATATGGGTCAGGAAGCATAAAACATGACGACATTTTCCCAACAGATAAACATCGCTGACACGGTAATTGGGCCGGAGCAACCGGTCTACATCATCGCAGAAGCCGGCGTTAACCATAGTGGTGACATCAATCTCGCGTATAAACTGATCGACGTTGCCGTGAAAGCCGGCGCAAACGCAGTAAAATTTCAATTGTTCGACACCGCCGCGTTAATCCGCAACGATGTAAAAAAGGCCAGTTACCAGGTTCAGGATACAACCGACCAGCAAAGCCAATATGACATGCTAAAGGCGCTGGAAATTTCACCTCAGCAATGTGAAGCACTGGCGGAATACGCCCGTAGCAGCGGAATTGATTTTATCGTTACTCCCTTCGATGAACCTAGCCTGACGTTTTTACTGTCTTTGCCCCTATCAGCACTGAAAATTTCGTCCACCGACCTGACTAATATTGCTTTTGTTGAGCGGGCTGCTCAAGCGCAGGTGCCACTCATCCTGTCCACTGGCATGAGTGAGCAGTCTGAGGTTGATGAAGCGATGGCAATGCTTCGGGGTAAGTGTAACGACTTGATTTTATTGCAATGTACTTCAAGTTATCCAGCGCCCGATGCAGAGCTCAACCTGCGTGTGATGAATAAATACCAGTCTGACTATGATGTCATTGTTGGTTACTCCGATCATACTGCTGGCATTGGCGCTTCACCTTATGCCGTGGCGGCAGGGGCCAGTGTGATTGAAAAGCACTTTACGTTGGATAAAAGTCTTCCGGGTCCTGATCACCAAGCGTCGTTGTCTCCTGAGGAATTAGCGTCTTTGGTAAAAGAAATCCGAAAAGTAGAAACCATGATGGGGCGCAGCGTAAAGCGTGTGGAATTATGTGAACGAGAAAACCGCTTATCTCTGCAAAAATGTTTGGTGGCAGCTGAGCCCATTGCGAAGGGCGAATATCTAACTGCACGCAATGTGGTTGCCAGAAGAACCGGTGGTCATGGCATTCCAGCGAAATACATCAACGATGTGATTGGCAAGCCAATGCATTGCGACCTGGCCCTGGGTGATATCATCGATGTCTGAAGCTCATCTGGTGATAGCGGGGGCGGGGGGACACGCTCGCTCCCTGGTGTCTTTGTTGCGCGCCAATAAGCTTGAGCCCAAAGCCATTGTAGATGCGCATGCCGCGCCAGGTGAAATGATCATGGGCATTGCGGTAGTAACGAGTATCAACCATCTCAATCTGGAAGATGAGATAAATACCATCTTGGCCATTGGCGATAATGCCTTGCGTAAAACGAAAGCCAATGATCTAAAAGCCCAGTGTTACACGTTGCCGCTGACCCATCCTTCTTCTTTTATCGATGAAACTGCGCTGTTAGGTTGTGCCAGCCAAATTTTTGCGGGCGCCTATGTTGGCCCGCTTGCCGAAGTCGGACAATTTGCCATAATAAATACCCATGCTGTGATAGAGCACGAAGCCAGTGTAGGGGCCTTTTCTCACGTGGCTGTGGGGGCCAAGTTGCTTGGTAGAACGCGAATTGGCGAGTCTTGTTTTATTGGTGCTGGCGCAGTAATAAAAGACGGAAGATCAATTTGTGATGGCGTGACGGTGGGCGCAAACAGTTTCGTTAATAAGTCTATTGATGAACCGGGAGTTTACGTCGGCAGCCCCGCAAGGAAACTCAACCGATGAATGGGCAGATTTACATCTCCAGCAGTTGTGTCAACAACCGTAAAATCGCAGACAGCGTGCGGCAACTCGCCGAGCAAGGTTATACCAATATCGAACTATCAGGCGGTACCAACCTTTATCCAAATTGGAAACAGGAACTTATGAATCTACAATCAGAATTTGGTATTCAATATCGCTGTCATAACTATTTTCCGCCGCCAGAAGAACACTTTGTGCTTAACCTGTCAGCCAGTGATATTGATGTTCGGGCGCGCTCCATTGCCCATGTTCAGCAAGCCATTACCTTGTCTGCTGAGTTAGGGGCAAAAGAGTATGGTGTGCATGCGGGCTTTCGATTTATGCCTGATCACAAAAAACTTGGGCAGGCGTTTGATTGCGCTCAGCTTCAAAGTGAAGATGAGGCTATCGCACTTTTTGCTGATGCCTGGGAAGCGCTAAATAAACAGGCCCAGGATCATGGCGTAAGTTTATATGTAGAAAATAATGTGCTTTCGAAAGCAAACCGGACAACCTTTGGCAGTGATAATCCTTTTTTAGCCACAGATTCTGCATCAATAGCCCGTTTACAGGATGCCTGTCAGGCTTCGTTGTTATTAGATGTGGCCCACTTAAAAGTGAGCTGCAATAGCCTGGGACTTTCTTTTGAAACAGAGTTAGCGCAATTAGTCCGCCTGTCTGACTACCTCCATTTTAGCGACAACGATGGGACTGCCGACACAAATCATGGCGTGCGTGAGGGAACAGCATTATTCAGTTTATTGCGCAAAGTCGAACTTGCGAATAAAACCATAACCCTTGAAGTTTATGACGGCTCAATTCAAACGAGTTTGAATGCCACGTTGGCGTTACTTCAACCTGGGATGGCTGATGGATAAGCTGCAAAAAGTACTCGCCATTGTGCCGGCTAGAGCAGGTTCAAAAGGCGTTGTCGATAAAAATATTAGGATGCTGCATGGTAAACCTTTGCTGGCGTGGACCATTGAAGCGGCATTAAAAGTCGATGATATTCAAGATGTGGTGTTGTCTACAGATAGCGAACACTATGCGCAAATTGGCAGGGAGTATGGCGCTTGGGTGCCCTTTCTCAGAGAAGCAAAGTTCGCTACAGACGATGCTTCTCTCATGTCGTCAATACAGCATACGCTAGACAGGCTAGCAAAAGAAGGCAAGGCATATGATGTGGTTGTAGTGCTACAACCCACCTCGCCATTAAGAACGGCAAATCATATTCGCGAAGCCCTGAATCTATTTCTTGCTAAGCCGCAGTCACCTAAGTCCCTCGCCTCAGTCTACGAAGTCAATGCAAAATACCGATGGCTGTTAAACATCAATGACGAATCACAGCTGCGATTTGTCGATGACAAACTCAATCAGGGAGGGGGATTTAATCGCCAGTCTAATTCTCCTGTGTATATGCCTAATGGGGCGATTTTTATCTATCAGACTCAGGCGCTTTCAGCACAATATCAACCCAGTACTTGCCCGTATGTTATGACAGAAGCGTCATCCCTTGATATTGATACTGTAGATGATTTTCAGTGCGCTGAAGTTCAGTTGAGCCAGATGAGCGTTGATGCAGGCTAACCCCACGTTCTACTAATGTGTTTCAACAGATTGCCGATACAGTGGTTGACGCATAGTAACCGGAGAGATAGCGCATGAGAAAAATGAGTGTACTTGAAAAACACGGCTTTGCTGGCTTAAACCGTTGGCCTGGCAACGAGCAACTCGCGCAAGAAGATGCTGTTCTCGATTACTTTATGCACGGCTATCTGCCCACTCAATCGATAATCGACAAAGAGACAAACATAACGGCGTTCGGTTCGTGTTTTGCGGGAAATGTGTCTCGCTTTCTCTTGAAACATGGCTATAAAGTGAATGCCCATAGCTGGGACCATAATCTTTCCGATCTCATTCGTATCGATGAAATTATGGTTCACACACCCGCTTTATTGGCGCAATTTGAGTGGGCGTTTGAAGACAAGTCATTGGATACGATTTTCATTGGGACCAATGAAGAGAAAGCGCAAACCTACCACAGCCTTGAAATCTGTAAAGACATCATCAAGCAGACAGACTTTTTCATCATCACCTTAGGTTTAACAGAAGCATGGTTCGACAAAGAAAATCAGCAGTACCTTTGGAAGTTCGTGCCGAATAAGAAGCTGGATGCGCAAAGATTCGAAAACCGGTTTGTTTCCTTTGCTGAGAATCTCGACAACCTGAATAAAATCTATTCGTTGATTAAGCGTCACAAACCGGATGCAAAAATTCTGTTTACCTTGTCTCCTATCCCGTTGCTAGGCTCATATCAGAAGAAATCTGTTATTTGTGCGAATACGTCTTCTAAAGCAACCTTGCGAGCAGTATTGCACGAATTCATGACGCAAAAAGTGGATGACAACTTATTTTATTTTCCGTCTTACGAGCTGATTAATCACTATGTTGATGAGCCGTGGAAGGAAGATAATCGACACATCACCCCCGAAGCCGTTGAAACCATCATGTCTATCTTTGGTCGCTACTATTTAAAGTAAGTGATTGGTGAAACGCTGCTTTTTGCCTGCAGCTTGTGTCCTGAAGTTTAAGTTTATTCTCTGACCAGTGAGACAATTTGTGGAGAGGCGAGTTGCGGCGTAGTTTCAAATTTATTGCGTAGCTTTTCGCGCTGAGCAGCATACAGTTCTTTTTCGCTGCGCAACGCCACCAAAAGTGACTCAACCGTTGTCACAGTTTCACCGGCCACAAAATCATCATCACTCACCAACGTGTTGCCTCGAAGTTGTAGGTATTGCTGTTTATCGTACTGGAAATAAACAATGGGTTTGTCCGCCAGCAGAAAGTCGTAGGCAATGGAGGAGTAGTCGGTAACCAGTGCGGCAGCATCTGCCAGCCAGGGATACACATTTTTTCCGCTCGGATAGATATAGATATTTGGATGGTCCGGGAGGGCCTGCAAACAATTTTGCTCTGATAATCCCATGGCTTCGCCAAATAGACGTGAAATAAACGGGTGAAATTTGAGGATGAAAGCAACCCGGTTTTGTTCACACCAGCGATTGATTTTATCCAAATCGAGAGGATATTCATTGTCCCCCCAGTCTCGGTATGTGGGCGCATAAACCACAATGTCGCCATGTCTGGATCGCACTTGGTTGAGGGTGTCTAGCGGCTCTGCATTTATCCAGTCTCGTTGTTCCGGCGTCTGACAGAACACGTCATTTCTCGGGTACCCCAGATCCAGATATTGTTTTGCCCGAAATATGGTTGGGAAGATGTGCAAATTGAACCAGCGGGAACTGGAGATAAATGCCTCATCACAGATATGCGGGTAATGTATGTTTCCACTCAACGCTTTGTACGGCAGTCCGTGCCATAACTGAACGACGGGAATGGCTTTGCGTAACAAAGAGAATGTCTGTCCGGTAAACTCATGATCAACGACAATGCGCCGGGTACAGCACAAGCGAAGTAAGGCCGGTATGCTCAACGTCTTGTATAAGTCTGCGTCGTTCTCTAAGGCAGCAATGTGTTGCTTAAGGTTTCTGCCCACTAAAAATACTTCACCTGAATGGCTTCTTTTATGCTCGCGATAGGCAAGTAGCATGTTCGTGTCGAAAAAACCTTCAGCATAATACAGATAGTGTTTTTTAGGCGTGAAGCATCTTACAAACGTAAAGAGGGTGAGCAGTAACGTAAATTTAAAACGCTTAACGTAGTGGGCGAGGGGAACCTGATAGCGTGAAAACACAACGTCTTCATTGCCGCTCTGTTTTTCACTGATCACTAAAGAAGACTTAGCAAAACCTTTATCCAGTAGCCCCGCGGCAACCTCTGAGGTATACGACGCCTGATGCAACACGATTTGAGAGCCCGCCGGAAGATTATTTACTGCGTTTACGATATCCTCCGCCTGCTTCAGATTATCCACAAAGCCGACTACATGATAACCCAGAGCAGAGAGTTGCTTGGCGAGTTCGCGTCCCGCAGGGTTTGCTGGCGCAACGAGTAGGGGCGTTTGTTTTGAAATCGATGTCATGATGCGTTACGCCGTGGAGCCCGCGTCTACGGTCAACACGGTGCCGGTTACCGATTTGGCGTGCTGACTTAGCAAGTATAATACTGCCGCAGCTGCATCGTCGGGCGTAGCCAGTTTTCCTAGCGGACTTCGACGTTTCACGCTTTCCAGTTTCTCTCCTTGTAACGACTCAGTCATGTCTGTTTGCATGTAGCCTGGTGCCACACAATTCACGGTAATATTCGCTTTGCCCACCTCTCTGGCAAGCGACCGGGTAAAGCCTTCAAGCGCGGCTTTGCTTGCAGCATAAACACTTAGTCCATTGAATCCCGTGCTGGCAATAATAGATGACACATTAATGATGCGACCACCACGATTGAGCATCATGCTTCTTGACAGGTATTTCGCCAGCAGGATAGGGGCTTGCACATTGATATTCAGTAAGCTACTAATTTCACTGTTGTGCATGGTGGCAAGCACGCCATCAAAACCCACTGCTGCATTATTTATCAGCCCGTATGGCCGACCATAATTGGCGATAATCGTTTTGCAAAGGTGATGAATGTCATCCAGTTCAATCAGATCAAAGGGTTCAAAATACAGGTCATCAAAATTGCTTTCCTGTAACCCCTTCAATTCTGCAGACAGGGTTCTGGAAATGGCCACCACACGATAACCCTGCTCAAGACATTGTTTGCAAATGGCCAGTCCTAAACCTCGTCCTGCTCCGGTAACAACCACCAGGGGTTTTGTTTGTTCTGATTTATCCATGTTGTTTCCGTGTTTTTTTGATTTTTAAGTCTGGTTTATCTGTTTTGTTGTCACGATAGTTCACTGACGCGACACTTTGCCACTGTCAGACAAAGGGAGCGTAGGAACAATATTGATTTTCGTCGGCATGTCGGCCCTATTCAAATGTGTTTTGCAATGGAGCATCAACGCCATTTGTATCTGCTTCGCGCTTAATGTCTTGCTCGTCGCTTCACCTACGGGTTCATCGAGTTCTGGTGCCAGCAACACCACGTCTGCAATCACAATCTGACCTAAAATTTTATGTGGCTTGCTGTACACGCGGGCCAGTGCAATTTGTTCTGCAGAAAGCAGCACGGATTCAACCTGTTCTGGGAATACTTTGTGCCCACCGACATTAATGACACCATTGTCCCTGCCTTTAAAGAACACGCGGTGATGCGATATGCTCACGGCGTCCTGCGTATTGATATAGCCATTTTCATCAGTGTGAACCACCGCTTCATCGCTATTATTCCGATTCACTGTGTCGGCGGTGATTGCCGGTTTTAGCCAAAGAATATTCTCTTTCACCCGAAGCCGAATACCGTTAACACCTGTTTCCAGCCATTGTTCGGGAAAACCTGCTTTTCCATCGCTAACGGCAAATCCCACTCCGGCCTCGGTAGATGCGTAGATATGGAATATTTTCGCTTTCGGATATCTTGATACAAGGGCATCGAGAAGCGGCTGATCAGCAATTTCACCACCCAACGAAACCCGTGAAAAGGCCAATTGATGGCTGGGTTCGGTGAGTAAGAATTGTCGCCAAAAGGACGGCGTTGCTGACAGCGCACTGACTTGCTCGTTGAGCATTTGTCTGGATTTATCTGCAATATCACCGCGAAGGCAGTCGATGGTACACGCACCACTCAGTATGCCCTGTAAAACAACCTGCAAACCGGCAAACCGGTGCGGCTGATACGTGAGTGCCCAGCGCAATTCGGATAAGTGTGGTTTTATCTGTATCGCTGAGCAAATGCTCGATGTGGTATGTGCGATTCTTTTAGGATTACCGGTAGTCCCCGATGTTTGAATGAACCAGGTTGTTGCTATTGTCGAACGAGAGACGTTTGACGGCAGTTCGTAACTGAGTGCATCCGGCGTAAAGGTGATTTGTTCAGCAACGCTTTCTAGCGCCAACAACGTTGTGACGAAGTGGGCGAGATCGGTAATCGCTTCGCTACCAGAAAGGCCATCATCCGAATCCATAGCGGCGTTGCGGTAAGTTTCACGTAAAGAGCTGGCATTAGCTTTGAGCGTTTCATAGCTAATTGTCCGGCCATCATGTGTGACAACGGCCGGGCCTGAATAAGTTTGAATGCGCGCTAGCAGACTATTCACTGGGTTGCAGTGCGCTCTGGTAAACGCTGACGAATTCCCCCAGCGTTCTTGGGTAAACAGCGAGTTCCATTTCACTGAAGGGATCGACATTAAATTCTTCTTCGAGCTGAGCCACGAGCATTGCAAAGCCAAGCGAATCCAGGCCGCTCTGAAGTAGTACGGTGTCATCGTCGATATCGTCAACAAGGGTGCAGTCAGAAATTAGTGCTACCTGACGCATGCTGTCTAATATGGTGTCTCGTAAGTCAGTCATCCTGCTCATTATCTCTTTTTGCTGTAGGCGAAGGGGCATCGCGCTTGAAGAATTCTATCTCATTTTCAAATGAGATATTGTGTGCTGCCTGAGCTATTTGTTTTGGAAGACGGGCCAATAATTCGTCTTTCGATGTGAGCCATTTCATTCTCGTATACTCAAAGCGTTTGACGGTATGGCTTATCCCGCTGCGAGTAATGGTGTCTCCGTCTTCCAATGGAGTGTAATTAAATAATTTATGGAGCTTCAATACTGAAGTGTTAAACGATAATACTTCGGCATATAGTCGCTCAGCGCTGGTTCGTGTAAAGGCAAACTCCAGCGCGGCAATTTCAAGGAGCAATCCTGAACCCGGCCACACATCATCTTCACCCAGGTAACAGCCCCATTCCAGCGTCAGCGGGTTTTCACTTTTCAATGTGAAGTTGAGTACACCGATGGGGCGCTCGTTTTGTTCCATCACAAAGAAAACCCGGGTTGGATCGTTTGTTAAGTTCTCAAACCAGGCAAGGTGCTGATGCAGCGTAATGGTATCTTGCTGATGCATATTTTGGCGTATATGTGGCTTGTTTCGCCATGCTAATACACGTTCCAACTGCGTATGGTTAAGCAGCGAAAAGTGGCTGGACGGGTATTTTCTTTCCATTTACACCAGATCCCAAGACATGGGGGTGCCTTTTGCCACATCGTGTTTTACTTGTTTGCCAAGCAGTCGGGCTAAATATTTAACCGGTAAACCAAGGCCGGGGCGAATTGCTCTTAGGTTCTTTTCAGTGAGCACTTCTCCTGCGGATAAATCTTCACAGATATACAAAGAACGTCGATGTATACGCGAATTCACTTCCGCGGTGGTACATCCATAACTCACCGTACCAATGGCAATGGCTGCGCGCTCAGTTTCTTTCACCAGCATTGCAAATTCATCCGGTTCAAGTGAAAAAGCGGCATCGACGCCACCGGCATTGCGATCAATAACAAAATGTTTTTCAATCACGCTGGCGCCCATTGCTGTTGCAGCAATCGCCACACCTAAGCCTGACGTGTGGTCTGATAAGCCCACGTGGCATTGGAACATCTGTTTCAAATGAGGAATGGTGGCAAGGTTCGCATTAATGGGATCTGCAGGGTACTGACTTGTGCATTTCAGCAATACATATTGGTCACAGCCGTTGCTCTGCAGCACTTCTACAATTTCTGCTATTTCAGTCAGGCTTGCCATGCCGGTAGACACAATGACGGGTTTACCGGTTTGGGCAACCTCGGCTAGAAGCGCATGATCGGTGTTTTCAAAAGAGGCTATTTTATAGCAAGGCACGCCGAGTGATTCTAAGAAATCAACGGCACTGGCATCAAAGGGGGTACTGAATGCCACCATGCCTCTGGCTTTTGCTCTTTCGAATATCGCACTGTGCCATTCCCAGGGCGTGTGCGCTTTCTGATAGAGGTCGTATAGCGATGACCCTTGCCACAAACTGTTTTTATCATCGATGAAAAACTCGCCATGCTTGACGTCAATGGTCATAGTATCTGCGGTGTAAGTTTGTAACTTCAATGCGTGAACGCCAGCATCTGCGGCAGCATCAACCATACGCAAAGCCAAGTCCAGATCCTGATTATGATTGCCGGACAATTCCGCAATAATAAACGGGGGCTGATTGCGGCCAATCGAAAAAGGGCCAATGTCTATGGTTTTCACGTTTTGCTTCTCGCTTGTTATTGCTGCTGTTGTTGATGTTGTTGATGTTGCTGTCGTTGCTGTATCATCAGATTTACTTCCGGCAGAAGATGACGAATAATTTGGCGACACACCTCTGGTGTTCCCGCTTTAGCAGGCAAGATAGCACCGGCCTGCTGTGCCATGGCGGCCAGTTTATTGGTATCTGATAGCATGGCAGTGAGTAAACTGGCAATGCATTTTGCACTTACCTCGTTGTAATGTCCGGCGTACACGCATGCTTCCTGTTTAGACACACAAACCGTACTTTCTATTTGATTCTCGGCAATGGTCACCACTAACCCGGGAAGTTGGGATATACATCGTTCCCAATGCATACTACCGCCTGCACCTATCATCACATCGGCTTTACGCATCAGCGCGGCCATATAGGTACAGTCGATGTGAACGTCAATATGCTGACAATGGCTAACGCGCTCGAGGATATCTTGTTTATTTCGATGCGACGAACCTATTACCACATCGGCAGAAAGGCGGCTTTCTTTACATAATTCCAGGGCATCTAACGCTGTTGTCGTCATATTAACCGGGTCGCTACCGCCAAAGCATATCAGCACCCGTGGTGCTGCACTGTGAGTTTGCTGGTGGCTCGAACCGTCGAGATAAAACTCTTCTCTTAAAAGTGCATATTGTGGACCTAAAAGCACTTCGCATTTTTCTGGAATAAGGTGCTGATACCGTTGCGTAAAGTTATCCGTAAGATTGCAATCCAATAGTAAGTCGCAATGATGGTCGCGGTTAGCCAAATCATCGATAACCATCACTTTTTTGCCAGCATTGACCAGCTCACTTTCAAAACGTTGATCTAACTGATAATGATCGATTATCCATAAGTCAGCAGGGATATGTGCCACCGAACTCGCTATATCGTCAACTTCAATATAGCCAAAACCCTGTTCGCGAATGAGACCGAGCAACATATCTGCCCCTTTTGTTGCTACAAAAGTCATTTGAATATCGGGTACCCAGTTCTGCAACATGGTGTTTAGCGACTTCGCTAAGGTAAGGCAGCGCATGCCGTGACCGGCACCGATATAATGACTGGCATCAACACGAAAAGCGATCAGCAACTATATTTCCCCCATCTCATGTAGCACCTTATAAAGAATTTCAGCACGCTTCCAATCCTCGGGGGTATCGATGTCCTGCACCTTGTGGCTCGGGAGTGTGAGCATTCTGGAACGTGGTGAAAATACCCGCTTGCTCTTGTTCAGCCACGTTTCTGATTTAGCCACGTACAATTGCCCAGCATCGTGAAAAGTATCCGCTAAATCCTGAGAACGCTTACCAATATCCTGTGCAGAGAAGGGGAGTACACCGCCGTCTGTGTCTTCTATCAAGGCCCGTTGAATGGGAAAGGAAAACTGATTGGCGGTAAACACAAAGTCTGCATTGAGAGTGACTAATTTGCTTATTGCGTTGTCAATGGTGGTGCTAGTAAGGAAAGGAGCCGTGGCATAGATGCATGCACAAACTTCCACAGCCATGCCTTGGACCATCAACGTTGACAACGTGTGCCGTATCACCGGTGTGGTGCCGGTGTGGTCGTCTGCTAATGCCTTGTCTCTGAGAAAAGGCACTTCCGCCCCATAAAATTCAGCAATTTCAGCAATAGATTGATCGTCAGTAGACACGATGACTTTGTCGATATTCGCACAACCCAGGGCCGCTTCAATGGAATAAGCAATTATGGGCTTACCGCAAAAGTGTTTAATATTTTTTCCGGGTATCCGTTTACTGCCGCCTCTGGCTGGAATAATAGCAATATTCATAATGTTCGATGTTTTACCGTTAAGCTAAACCGCGTTTACCAAAGTAAACGCATCGCTACCTGGTTAAAGAATTAACGAGCGATAGTAATGTATCGGCAATAAAATCAACTTGTGAAGGCGTTAAATCTGGAAAAACGGGTAAAGTGACTGCATGACGGTAGTAGCTTTCCGCTGCGGGAAAATCGCCCCAGTTGAATCCTTTCTCTCGATAGAAAGGTTGCGTATGAATGGGAATGTAGTGCAAGTGGGCAAAAATGCCGGCTTCTCGCAGTGAAGATACTAACCAAGCCTGCTGTTCTGGCGTGATGGCGTTAATTCTCACAACATACAAGTGAAAACTACTTACGCATGATGGTGAAACAACAAGCGGGGCGATGTTGCCTTCGCCGCTGAACCGCTGATCGTAGTGGGCTGCAACACGATTTCGTTGTGTTACATATTCGCTGAGTTTGTTTACCTGACTAGCACCCAGGGCGGCCTCAACGTCGTTCATGCGATAATTATAGCCAAGTGCTATTTGTTCATAGTACCAAGGGCCGTCGGAAGATTTTTTCATGCTATCCGGATGGTTGGTCACGCCATGGCTTCGAAGCAATCGCATGGTACTTGCCAGTTCAGCATTGTTGGTCATCGCCATTCCCCCTTCGAGGGTGGTAATAATCTTGACCGGATGAAAACTAAAAATACTGATATCAGAGAATTGGCAGCAGCCCACACGGCTATCTTGATAACTCGCCCCCACAGCATGTGATGCGTCTTCGATAACCTTAAAACCGTACATTTGTGCCAGCTTCGCGATGGCTTCCATGTCACAGGATTGTCCGGCGAAGTGAACAGGAATCACTACTTTAGGTAACGTATTAGTGCATGCTGCCTGTTCCAGTTTGTCGGCCAAAGCCGCTGCACAGAGGTTACCTGAGGTTATGTCTATGTCGACAAAGTCGACCTCAGCACCACAATATAATGCGCAGTTGGCTGAGGCTACGAAAGAGTTCGGCGAGGTCCAAACACGGTCACCGTCTCCCACGCCTAGCGACAGACAAGCGATATGGAGTGCCGAGGTAGCGCTATTTACCGCGACACCAAATTGAACCTGGCAGTAGTCTGCTAAGGCTTGTTCGAACTGAGGTACAGCCGGGCCTTGCGTTAACCAATCTGATTTTAGCGTTTCGACAACGGCGTTGATATCGTCCTCATCAATATGCTGTCGACCGTACGGAATCACTTTTTCGCTTCCTCGTTAAAAGCACAGATTTCCTGTACCGATAAAAAGTGCGGATTGGTGTCTGACACGTATTCAAACCCTTCGTCGACAGGCTTTCCTTTTTCATCAAGCGCATTACTGGTGAAGTTATTACTACGATGGAAAAATTTAATAGCAGGGGCGATAACGAAGTGATCGTCAAACTCAAAGGTATGGAAAGCCATGTCGCCAGGGCACATCATTTCGTGAAGTTTTTCCCCGGGGCGAATGCCTACAATTTTGATTGGCAGTTCAGGGGCCATCGCCTGGGCAAGATCAGTGATTCGAATAGAAGGGATTTTAGGTACGAAGATTTCTCCTCCCAACATCCGCTCAAAATTCTTGAGCACGAAGTCTACGCCTTGCTGCAGAGTAATCCAGAAGCGGGTCATATTCTGATGGGTAACCGGAATATGGTCTGTGCCTTCATCAATCAACTTTTCAAAGAAAGGCACAACCGAGCCTCTTGAACCCACCACATTGCCGTAGCGAACCACAGAAAAGCGCGGCTTGCGTCCACCCACCATATTATTAGCAGCAACGAATAATTTATCCGAAGCTAACTTGGTGGCACCGTACAGGTTTACAGGGTTGGCGGCTTTATCGGTCGAAAGGGCAATAACTTTACTCACACCATTATCGATGGCGGCGTTTATAACGCTTTCCGCTCCGTCGATGTTGGTGCGAATACATTCAGTGGGATTATATTCTGCAGCGGGCACTTGTTTCATCGCCGCAGCGTGAATAACAAAATCTACGCCCTGCATCGCGCGGGTCAGTCTGTCTTTGTCACGTACATCACCGATAAAGTAACGCATGCAGGGGGCATTAAACCGCTGCTGCATCTCAAACTGCTTGAGTTCATCACGTGAGTAGATAATCAGGCGCTTAGGTTTATAGCGAGAAAGGAGCGTTTCGGTATATTTATGACCAAAAGACCCGGTGCCACCGGTGATTAATATAGACTTTCCATCGAACATATCACGCCCGCTATTTTTTTGATTGTTAAGTTAAATATATCATGTGTCGGTAGCTTTGCCACAAACCTTAACACTATCAGTGTTTTGTCTGTTTGATTCTTATACCTCGACGGTG
Organism: Alteromonas confluentis; assembly: GCF_001757105.1. Taxonomy (GTDB): domain Bacteria; phylum Pseudomonadota; class Gammaproteobacteria; order Enterobacterales; family Alteromonadaceae; genus Alteromonas; species Alteromonas confluentis. The sequence continues at coordinate 133,827 of NZ_MDHN01000041.1, read as the reverse complement.
CATTTTAGAGGTTAAAATCATCAGATATTTTCAATAAGCCCATGAAGGTGCCTTGTCACTTTCTGAATTTCTCTGATTTTTTCATCTTGTATTTCGTGGATCACAGTTTTCAATTCAGTGGTCGACACATCTTTCGTTCGTGGCAGATAAATCACTTTCACAATATCCTGCAAATCATCGAACTGACCCACCCAATCATCTCCCATGGCGAATATGTCAGCATCCAGACGAATGAGGTCCTCCCGCTTTTGCTCCCAGCAGTTTTCCTGAAATACGTCATCGACGTAGCGGCAAGCCAGCAGGATTTCGCGACGATCATGAAAGGGGATGACCGTGGTTTTACCTTTTTGCTGATTAAACTCATCAGAAGACAAACCGACAATCAGACGATCGCCAAGCGCACGTAAGCGTTTTAGCAACTTAACATGGCCTATGTGAAAAAGGTCGAAAGTGCCATAGGTGACAATAGTGGTCATTTTCATCATGCTTTTTTCGTTCAGTCCTTGTTATATCGGCCAAAGCCCGGCTACCTGTACCTGAAATTTTAGTTATAGTTTTTAACACTCACGTGTCAATTCTGAGACCTTTTGAACTGAACAAAAAGTGATTCGTTGTACTGGCTTTGATACTATCAAACAATATGACGGGTTTGTGCTATATTTAAACCTGAGTCAGATAATCACGATTAACTTACCGTGATGCTAGTTAGCGTAATGCTGAGGAGACTTCTCAAATGATCAACTTTAATAGTGATGCATCATCTAATACTTCATTACTTCAACAGGTTCAGGAAAAACAAACCAGCCTGATGGAGAAGCTCGCCTCTGGTAAAAAAGTTAACAGCGCTGCCGACGGGGCTGCTGCTCAGCAAATCATCGATCGCCTGACTTCTCAGGTCGAAGGCAATCGCCAGGCGGTGAACAATGTCTACGATGGCATCTCACTGGCGCAGGTCGCCGAGGGTGGCCTTGAAGGCATTAATAACGACGCCAATCGTATTCGAGAACTCACGTTGCAGTCGGGTAGCGGTATTTTGTCCGACGCCGACCGTCAGGCCATTCAATCTGAAATCACGCAGCTTCAGGAAAACATCACGCAAACCATAGAGCAAACCACCTTTGCCGGTAAGCCGTTACTGAATGCCGATGGCGAAATCAGTTTTCAAGTTGGTGCCAATCCAGACCAGAAGGTGGGAGTGAACACCAGCGATGTGGCTGGCAATCTGTCGGGCTTACTCAATATTGACGTCACTTCCGATAATTTAACTGATGCGTTAGATGCCGCCGATGCGGCATTGGAAACCGTCGGTGGTTTCCGTGCCGACCTGGGCGCAACACAAAACGCGCTGGCGAGTACAGCCCGTAATTTGACCCAGGCCGATGTAAACACCACCGAGGCAAGAGGCCGTATTCAAGATCTCGATTATGCTCAGGCAGTTTCTGAAAGTGTAGCGAATGATGTGCGTGGACAAGCGGCAACGACGGTCCAAGCGCAAGCCAACCAGCAACAGGGTCAGGTACTCGCGCTGCTCAGTTAATTAATCCTAAACGGTTACCTTTTAAACAAAAAAAAGCAGTGTGGACTGCTTTTTTTTATTACAAAACGAGAATCAGTGTTTCCGAACTGATTTTTTACCGCTACAATCAGACAGATGCGCTAGACTGTAAATAATAAAAACGCGTTCTCGAGGAATCGATGAAGGAAATTTTGCTCGTTAGTGATAACGGCGAACTTATTCAAAAGTTGGAGACAGTCATTACTTTCATGGGGGAAGCTTGCTTTGGGCAATCTTTCGCAGATAGCCTTGGCTATTTAAATACCCATTCAGTGGAAGCAGTGATGGTTGACTACGCCAGACCCGACCAGGTTCAAAATCTGGTCGCGCAGTTTCCCCACATCCCTTTTGTCGCGATACAGTCTGCAGACGGCCAGGTAACGCCCAATTGTAATCTGGTCAGCACTGCAACACTTCCTATTACTTATCCGGTACTCACTCAGGCTATCCATCGCTGTCAGGAATATTCCCGACATCGTCCTGGCCCTGTAAAAACCGCCGGGCTCAAAACCCGCTTGTTCCGTAGTCTTGTTGGTCGAAGTCAGCAAATTCAAATCGTTCGTAAGCTGGTAGAGCAAGTGGCTCCTACTGATGCAACCGTGCTTATCCTTGGTGAATCGGGTACCGGTAAAGAAGTGATTGCACGTAATGTACACTTCCTTTCAGAGCGTAAAGATGGCCCGTTTATTCCTGTAAACTGCGGTGCTATTCCTGGTGAACTGCTGGAAAGTGAGTTGTTTGGTCATGAAAAAGGGGCCTTTACCGGCGCAATCAGTGCGCGTAAAGGGCGGTTTGAATTGGCTGAAGGCGGTACTTTATTCCTTGATGAAATTGGCGACATGCCATTGCAGATGCAGGTAAAACTGCTGCGCGTTTTACAAGAAAGAACCTTTGAACGGGTAGGCGGTCACACGCCGATCCGCGCAAACGTCCGTATCATCGCGGCAACGCACCGTAATTTGGAAACCATGATTAAAGACGATAAATTCCGTGAGGATTTGTACTATCGTCTGAATGTTTTCCCCATCGACAGCCCGGCGCTGCGTGAACGTCGCGAAGACATTCCGCTGCTGTTACAAGAACTGATTAGTCGTATTCAGGGCGATGGCGTTTCAGTAGTTAAATTCACTGAAATGGCGATATCGTCGCTGATGGAACATGATTGGGCGGGCAACGTTCGTGAACTTTCCAATTTGGTGGAACGCTTAAGCATTCTCTATCCCAATCAGATTGTGGATATTCAGGATTTGCCAGTGAAGTATCAATATGGCGAAATTCAGATTTATGAGCCTGACTATCCAGAGGAACTGTTAGAGCGTGATGCGTTTAACGAGTTATTTGCTGAGGCTGCGGCCAGCGAAGCAGATCGCGACGCCGAAAATACGCCTGAACCTGCTGCACCGGAAGCATCGTCTGATAACTCTCAGTTACCAGAAGGCGGTGTGAACCTCAAAGAATACCTGTCAGAACTGGAAATCAATCTCATCATCCAGGCGCTGGATCAGCAAGAGTGGGTGGTTGCCCGTGCTGCCGATAAGCTGGGCATGCGTAGAACCACCTTGGTTGAAAAAATGCGCAAGTACGAAATTCAGCGAGAAGAGTCCGTCCCGTCAGATAATTGACTGTAAAGTCGGCCAGTAAATGCGAATAAGGTTTTGTATTTATTGGGTTTTATTTTTGGCACATCAAATGCATAAACCTCCGTAAGGCACAATGTCTGCTTTTTGACGAGGGGTTTATGGCATACGATGGACAAAGCTATTCTTCACTGTATAGCGACACATCAGTACAAATTTCTGAATACCGTTACAACACTGCATCTGATGATGCCGGTGTCGCTGACGATATTGATAGTCTCAAAAAGCAAGCAAGCCGCCTGTCGCATCTTCTGCAAGTGATGCCTGCTGGCGTTATCGTTCTGGACGGTCAGGGTGTTGTTCGGCAGGTTAACAGCCAGGCCAGTGAGTTACTGGGCGAGCCGCTAGAAGGTGAGTTATGGCGAACCATCATTGCTCGCTCCTTTAAACCTCGGGCAGACGATGGTCATGAAGTATCGCTTATCGATGGCCGTCGGGTTAAATTATCCATTACGCCCCTCGAAAACGAACCAGGCCAGCTAATTGTACTCACCGATTTAACAGAAACCCGTGAGTTACAAGCCCGGGTGAGTCATATGCAGCGTTTATCTGCGCTCGGTAAAATGGTGGCCTCATTGGCACATCAAATCCGTACACCATTGTCTGCAGCAATGCTGTATGCCGCTAATTTAAAACGCAAAGGTTTAGGTGAGCATGCTACCCGGGATTTCGCGGGTAAGCTCACTGATCGCCTTAAAGAATTAGAAAGTCAGGTAAACGACATGCTGTTGTTTGCTAAGTCTGGTGAAGATCAGGTTGTTTCTGAGATTTCTTTGTCACAGCTACTCGACGCTATTGAGCCTAATGCCCGCACCATTATTCAGCAAGCCGAGCAAACCCTTAGCATTCAAGGTTTCGATGGAGAATCCACACTAACGGGAAATCTCACTGCGTTGCAAGGTGCTATTTTAAATCTCATCCATAACGGTTCTCAGATCAGTCCACAAGGTGCCGTGATCAATTTGTCGGTGGTTCGCAGTGGTGAGCATATTGCTATTTCGGTGATTGATCAGGGCCCAGGCGTACCGCTTTCTATGCGTCAGAAAATTTTCGAACCGTTTTTTACCACTAAAACCCATGGAACCGGATTGGGCTTAGCCGTGGTGAAATCTGTTGTGAATGCTCATAAAGGCCAGTTGGGTGTCACCAACCTCGACGGACGGGGTGCCTGTTTCACAATGACCTTACCGATAACGGTTAAACCATCACCTTCATTTTCCCCTGCAATCACAGGAGCCAAGTCATGAGTCATTCTACTATTTTAATTGTCGAAGACGACGCCGGTTTGCGCGAAGCACTGAATGATACGCTACTGCTTGCAGATTATCGTGTAGTGGCGGCAGCATCCGCTGAAGACGCGCTGGTTAAATTAGCGTCAGAGAATATCGATTTGGTGGTCAGCGATATACAAATGGGCGAGATGAACGGGCTGACACTACTCAAAAATATCAGACTGCGCTATCCACAGTTACCGGTATTATTGATGACGGCTTACGCAACTATCGACGATGCGGTACAGGCAATGCGTGATGGCGCCACAGATTACCTTTCCAAGCCTTTTGCGCCCGAAGTGTTGCTCAATCTGGTTAGCCGCTATGCGCCGTCGCATAAAATTGAATCCCGAACGCCCATTGCTGCCGACCCCTCAAGTTTAAAGTTATTAGAGTTATCTCGCAAAGTGGCGGGCTCTGAAGCAACCGTCATGGTGCTTGGTCCCAGTGGTTCAGGGAAGGAAGTGCTGTCTCGATACATTCACGACCAGTCAGCCCGGGCAGGCGAAGCCTTTATTGCTATCAACTGTGCCGCCATTCCTGAAAATATGCTCGAAGCGACGTTGTTCGGTTATGAGAAAGGCGCATTTACGGGCGCTGTGCAGGCGTGTCCGGGTAAGTTTGAACAAGCGCAGAGCGGCACCATTCTCCTCGATGAAATTACGGAAATGGACTTGGCATTACAGGCTAAGTTGCTTCGCGTTTTGCAGGAAAAAGAAGTCGAACGGCTGGGTGGTCGAAAAACCATTGAGCTGGATGTTCGCGTTATTGCAACCAGTAACCGCGATCTCAAACAAGCCGTGGAGGCAGGCGAATTCCGCGAAGATTTATATTATCGCCTGAATGTTTTCCCCATCATCTGGCTGCCGTTGGCACAGCGCCCTGGTGATATCGTGCCATTAGCGGAACATCTGATGTCCCGCCATGCAGACAGCAAGCAACATCGCGATATACGGCTTTCTGCTGCTGCCCGCAATAAACTTGTGCAGTATGACTGGCCGGGCAATGTGCGAGAGCTTGAGAACGTAATGCAACGGGCGTTAATACTGTGCGACGGTGAGGTTATCGAATCTTCAGATCTGATGATCGACATGACCGCCACACTGGTCAGCCATACCGCAAGTATCGACGACCCCGTTATTGACGACAGTAAACTCGGCTCTGAATTACGACATCAAGAGCACCAGATCATTCTTGATACCCTTCAGCTATGCAAAGGGAAACGAAAAGATGTCGCTGAAAAGCTGGGTATAAGTCCGCGAACGTTACGGTATAAATTGGCACGCATGCGTGATGAAGGCATCGACGTACCTGCGTAAAAATCAATTCATTGCAATGTGTGCGTGTTTCACACAAGCCTCTTGCCACGGTATTCAACCGTGGCTTTTTTTGTCAATTCTGTGTCAGTTATTTGGCATTGCCTCTAAGCTTCTGAATTATATAACTTAAAAAAGTTGGTATTGCTTTTGCTGTTGTCTACTTAAGAAACAAAGTCAGACAGTATTCTGACGAACCGTAAATTTTCAGGAGTCAGCGATGGACATTAAAGCCAACAGTTTGTATCAGGAAATGCAATCTATGATCGGCCAGACCCGTCTGCAGGCCACAGAAATGCCGGAGCAGGCATTAGAAGTAAAGAATGCTTCTGGCAGTGAGTTTTCAGCCATGCTTAAGCAGGCAGTGGAAGGGGTAAACAATATGCAGTTGGAATCAAAGGATTTACAACAGCGGTTTGAAATGGGCGATCCCTCTCTCAGCCTGGCGCAGGTTATGGTAGCAAAAGAAAAAGCAGGTATTGCCTTTGAAGCAACAGTACAGGTGAGAAACAAAGTACTGGAAGCCTATAAAACAATTATGAACATGTCGGTGTAGTGGGGTAGTACGTCATGGCTGAAGCAACAGGTACTAACTTAACCGTAAGCGACGGAATCGACGATAGCGTCAATTCCGGTGCAGAGAATAAATCCGGGTTCATGGACACCCTTGGTAGTGCCGACATGGTGCGTCAAATGGCCCTTGCTGTGGTGCTGGTTATCTGTGTTGCCATTGCCATCTTTATTTTGTTGTGGGCGCAAGAGCCTGATTATCGTCCGTTGGCAAAGCTGGAAACTGAAGAGCTCATCGAGACCTTAGACTACCTTGATGCCAATCAAATTGAATATAAATTGGAAGGTAACACGGTTTTAGTGCCTACCGATGAATTTCAAACCATTCGCCTTGGTATGACCCGCCAAGGCTTAACCCGTGCTGGCGATGATGGCACTGAAATTATCATGCAAGACATGGGCTTTGGTGTATCGCAACGCGTGGAAATGGAGCGATTGAAGCATGCGCGTGAGCAACAGATTGCTGCAACCATAGAAGATATGACCAGCATTCAGAAAGCCCGGGTACTGCTGGCAATGCCAAAAGAAAATGTATTTGCCCGTCGAGAAAAGAAGGCCAGCGCTACCATTGTGTTAACGGCCAAGCGCGGCAAAGTTATTGCCGGTGAAGAAGTGGATGCCGTAGTGGATATCGTGGCCTCTGCGGTGCAAGGCATGGAACCTGCGCGGGTAACGGTGACAGACAGTAACGGTCGATTATTGAATTCTGGTTCTCAGGATTCTATGAGTGCCCGGGCCCGTAAAGAATATGAAATTGAGCGTCAGCGCGAACAGGAATATCTGGAAAAAATTGATGCTATTCTGATCCCGGTACTCGGTTTAGGAAACTACACAGCACAAGCTGATGTGTCTATGGACTTCACGGCCATGGAGCAAACCCAGCGCACTTATAACCCAGACTTACCCGCTGTGCGCAGCGAAATGACCATCGAGTCGAACAGTGTGGGTGGGCTTAACGGTGGTATTCCGGGCGCACTCACCAATCAGCCTCCGCTTGATTCTAACATTCCGGAAAACGCCATTGGCGCAGACGGGCAATCAGCGCCGGTGCCTGGTCGTAGCAACCGCGAATCGACAAAAAATTACGAGCTGGATACCACCATCAGCCACACCAAAAAGCAGACTGGCGTTATTCGTCGTCTGAGCGTGTCGGTGGCCGTCGATCATGACCGCACAACGGCTGAAGATGGCAGTGTCACCACCGCGCCGAAGTCCCAGGAGCAACTTCTTAATATCCGTCGCTTACTGCAAGGTGGAATTGGCTTTGATGTGGCTCGCGGAGATTCTCTGGAAGTAGTCAGTGTGCCTTTCACCCGTATGGATGAGGAAGGCGTCGAAGATTTACCTTTCTGGGAACGTCCGGAAATTTTACCTATACTTAAACTGGTCATGGGCGGACTCATCATTATTGTGCTGATCATTTTCGTGATTCGCCCAATGTTGCGCCGTCTGATCAATCCTGATGAGACCAAAGACTCTGACGACTTCGATGCGGATGAGGGCCTAGACCTGGGTGATGATACTATTAGTATGCTGAGTCAGGAATTTGATGAAGGTCAGGTAGGTTTTGCGCCTGATGGTTCGCTCATGTTGCCAGATTTACACAAAGATGAAGATGTTCTTAAAGCTGTGCGTGCGCTGGTTGCGAATGAACCTGAGTTGTCCGCACAGGTTGTTAAGGGCTGGTTGACGCTGGATGACTAAGGTTCAACAAAATGCCTGAAGATAATAACCAACAAACTTATGACATTAGTAAACTGGAAGGGGTAGAAAAGGCCGCTATCCTGTTGCTGAGTTTGTCAGAAGAAGATGCAGCCCAAATCCTCAAGCACCTGGAACCGAAGCAGGTGCAAAAATTGGGCGGTGAAATGGCGAAGGTTGACGATATGACTCAACCGAAAATTACTGCCGTGCATAAGCATTTTATTGAAGAAATTCAAAATTACAGCACCATCGGCTTCCAGAGCCAAGATTTTGTGAAGCGTGCGCTTACTGCTGCACTGGGTGAAGATAAAGCGGCGAACCTGATCGATCAAATCTTGATGGGCAGTGGCGCCAAAGGGCTTGATTCTCTCAAGTGGATGGATTCCAAGCAGGTGGCCGGTATTATTCGAAACGAACACCCGCAAATTCAAACCATCGTATTGTCTTATCTTGAGCCTGAGCAAAGTGCGGAAATTTTGTCGCAGTTCGCTGAAAAAGTGCGTCTGGACTTGCTGATGCGTATCGCCAATTTAGAAGAAGTTCAGCCCGCAGCCTTGCAGGAGCTGAACGAAATCATGGAGAAGCAGTTTGCCGGTCAGGCAGGTGCACAAGCGGCCAAAATGGGCGGCCTGAAGTCTGCCGCCGATATCATGAACTACCTCGATACCTCCATTGAAGGTCAGTTAATGGATGCCATCCGTGAACAAGATGAAGAAATGAGCCAGCAAATTCAGGATCTGATGTTCGTATTCGATAACCTCATAGACGTGGATGACCGCGGCATACAGGCAATCCTGCGCGAAGTGAATCAGGACTCACTGCTGAAAGCCATTAAAGGCGCTGATGAAGAGCTCAAAAATAAAATCACTGGTAACATGTCGGCCCGGGCGGCAGAAATGTTACTGGACGATCTTGAAGCGCTCGGTCCGGTACGTTTATCTGAAGTGGAAACTGCACAGAAAGAAATTCTGTCGGTGGCCAGACGTCTTGCTGATTCCGGTGAAATTATGCTGGGCGGCGGTGGCGGCGAAGAGTTCCTGTAACGGACTAATCTGCCATGAATGATAAATTGCCAAAGAATGATGAATTTTCAGATGCGAAGTCCTGGGATTTGCCATTTCTTGATGAAGCGCAGACCACTGAAGATCTCACCCGCACTAATGCGCTGAATCGTCGTAGCGACTGGAAATACGAGCCTCCCGAAGCTGAGGAAGAAGAAATTTTGCCGCCAACGGCGGAAGAAATCGAAGCCATTCGTCAGTCTGCTTATGACGAAGGGTATAACGAAGGTAAGCAAACCGGATTTGACGAAGGCAAGGCTGCTGGCTTTGAAGAAGGCAAAACGGAAGGTTATGAAGCCGGACTGCAGGCAGGTAAAGAAGATGGTTTAAATGCAGCTGAAGAAGAGATGGCTGCTTTGGGTGGGCATTGGTCTTCGCTAGCGGATAATTTAGTAGCACCGTTATCTCAGGTTAACGAAGACACCCGTAAGCAACTGGTGAAATTAGCGGTGTCTCTTGCCCGCGCAGTTATCAGAACGGAAGTGCAAACCAGTGAAGATGTGGTGATGCAGGCGTTGGCTGAAGGTTTAAAAGCGCTGCCAGTGGCTGAATCACAATTTCATATATCCATGCATCCCGACGACATTCGAGTTGTTAAAAATCACTATGGTGATGAAACGATTGCCGCGAAGGGGTGGCATTTCATTGAAGCCCCGGCAATGTCTCGTGGTGGGTGCGATATTACCACTCAGCAAAATGCCGTCGATGTGTCGGTTGAGCGTCGCTGCCGAGATGTATTGAATCGCTTCCTGCTCGACCAGGGATTGTCTGATGACTAGCCCCTGGGGTAATTATTTCGAAAACCTCTGTGGCGATATTCCTCAGCCTCCTATTGTGGCAGCGGGAAAACTGGTCCGGGGTATCGGTCTTACGCTTGAAGCTGTGGGGTGCCAACTTCCTGTGGGCAGTCAGTGCATGGTCCAGACTGTCGAGGGAGAGATAGAAGCGGAAGTGGTAGGTTTCGGTGAAAACATTACCTATCTTATGCCAACTGAGGCGGTACGTGGCATCGTGCCGGGTTCTCGGGTACTTCCGTTAAATCGCCAAAGTGGTTTGGCAGTGGGCATGGGATTACTGGGTCGCGTGGTCGACGGAAATGGTCAGCCGCTGGACGGTTTAGGACCAGTAAAAGCTGATACCCGCGTATCCACGAACAAGCCTCCGATAAACCCGTTAAGTCGTCGACCAATATCTGAACCTATGGATGTGGGAGTTCGTGCTATTAATGCCCTGAACACGGTGGGTGTGGGTCAGCGTATGGGACTATTCGCCGGCTCCGGTGTCGGAAAGTCCGTGCTGTTGGGTATGATGACCCGGGGATGTCAGGCCGATGTTGTAGTGGTGGGATTGGTTGGCGAGCGGGGACGAGAAGTAAAAGAATTTATTCACGACATTCTTACCGAAGAAGAGCGCCAACGTGCGGTCGTCGTAGCAGCGCCAGCTGATACCTCACCACTTATGCGGTTAAAAGGGTGCGAAACAGCAGTGACCATTGCGGAGTATTTTCGCGATCAGGGCATGAATGTGCTGCTATTAATCGATTCTCTTACACGCTATGCCATGGCACAGCGCGAGATTGCATTGGCGGTGGGTGAGCCACCGGCAACGAAGGGATACCCACCCTCCGTGTTCGCAAGACTGCCTGCTTTGGTGGAACGGGCGGGTAATGGTAGCGAAAACCAGGGCTCGATCACCGCATTTTATACCGTACTGACAGAAGGCGATGATCTTCAGGACCCTATTGCCGATGCGGCAAGGGCAATACTGGATGGTCACGTTGTATTGTCACGTTCGTTAGCCGATAGTGGTCACTATCCCGCGATTGATATTGAAGCCTCTATCAGCCGGGTAATGCCCATGGTAACCAGCGACGAACATGTAGAGCAAGCCAGACGTATTCGTCAGGTTTACTCAATGTACAAGCAAAACCGTGATCTCATTTCCATTGGTGCGTATGCCAAAGGTTCAGATCCGCGTATCGATTTGGCCATTCGTGCCGAACCTGCAATTAACGCTTTCCTGCAGCAAGGCATGAAGAATATTTTGCCTTACAGTGAGTGCCTTCAGGGCATGACTGCCTTGGCAGGTGGGTTAGGTAAAGGGTAACAGCCATGAGTCAACTTGATTTAGTCGCTAAGTTTGAACTAGAGAAGGAACAGAAGGCGGCGCAGCAATTTCAGCTCGCGCAGCAGCATGTTACCCAGCAACGCCAAAAGTTAAGTAGCCTGCAGCAATATCGGTTGGATTATCTGCGTCAAATTCAGGCCACAGGCAAGAGTGGTGTGGGTGCGAAAGCGTATCATCAACACCTTTCGTTTGTAGGTAAGCTGGATAAAGCCTGCCAACAGCAAATGAACCTTATCTCTCAAGCTACTGTGGTGGCCGATCAGCGTAAACGTGCCTGGCTGGAACAGCAAAAGCGTCGGAAAGCCGTGGATATGTTAATCGATAAAAAAGCCCTTGAAGCCCGTCAAAAAGAATCTCGCCTGGAACAAATCATGAGTGATGAGTTCGCGTCACAAAAATTCTATAGAAATCAGTTGTCCAAGTCAGGTTACTAACAATTTTTCAAGTAAAGTTCATAGTAATTCAACAATTGGAACAGGATTTGAATAGTCTTATCAGTGACGAAAAATAACCCACCCAATTTACTGTTTTTTGACGAAAACACACAGTCTGCGGGAAGAGGATTGAGATTATGATGCAACAAGTTGCCACGCAACGTTCAGATATTGCCGCTCTGCCAGTTGATATAGAATCATCGACGGCAAGTGCAGATGCTTCAGGCCAAAATCAGGCTTTTGAAGAGGTATTTACGCAAGCGACTCAATCCCCACCTGTGCGTGACAATAAGCCTCGGGAAAAAAACGCAGATGACATTACGGTTGATCGTTCGGTTAAACGTGACACACCGGTTGAGAAAAAGGTGGATGAGCAATCTCGCCGTGGTGAAGGCAATGAAGCGCAGTCGCAGTCTGAACAGTCAGCCAATGATGTCACTACCAAGAAAACCCAAAGTAGTGGCAATGCGAATAATGGCGAAAATGCAGCGGATGTCGACACCGAGCTCGATGACGCCTTGTTGGCTCAGGGTGAAGCGGCAATTGAGGAGAACACGGCAGACATCCAACCTGATATCGACATACAGCCTGACTGGTTGGCCTTTGTTGATGCCATCCGCAAGCTTAACAGTGGTGACGAAACCGCGTCTGAGCAAGACATCGTAATAGATGCTTCTGGCGAGGGCGACGTTATTGTTGATGACTCAGCCTTGACCACCGATGTTGTCTCGCCGGATACCGACCTCGAAGCACTTATCGCGAGTTTAAAAGGCACAGTTCAGACTGACGCCGAAAATACTGAAAGTACAGATAAAAACGCCGAATTAGCCGCCTTGGTTGAAGCGTTGAATGAAGCCGTGAAAAAGCTCATGGCCAGTGAAGAAGACGGCGAGCAGCCGGGCAAGGCCGACGACGTTGTTACTGAAGATGTAATGAAAATGGCGGCCTCACTGCTTGCAAGCCTTTCAAAAAATGGCAGCAAAGATCTAAACCGCATTGCTGAAAGTCTTGCTAACGGCGAGACTTCTGCTGAAGCAGACATCATCGTCACCGACGCAGAGCTACTGGTATCACTGATAAAAAGTGAACTTGGTGACAACACAGAACAGCAGCCGAGCGACAAAGAAGCAGATAAAAACACAACTGATGACGGCAGCGCCGCATTACCCTTGGTGCCGGCAAACGATTTGATGAAAAATCTGGCGGTAACCGAAGACACCACTAAAACACTGGTAGCGGAATCGTTGGCAGATAAAGTCGTGGCGCTCTTGCCCGACAGTAGCAATGAAACGCAAAAGGCTGAGGTAAAACAGGGCGTGATGGATGCTGTTAAGCAGTATCAAACCAAACTTGATGCTGGCGTGGAGCCCGCACAAACGCTAGAGGCCATGATTGCTGATGTGATTGATGGGGCGGATATTTTACCCGATGACAACATTGAACAACGCATCGCCGGCGAAATGCAGCAATTATCATTACTGGTGAATGCGGCCACCCAAGTGGCGGGCGCGGGGAACCCCACTATCATGGCGGGAGCGCAGACCCGAGCAGACAATGCCCTTGCTGATATTCAGCAAGTGAAAGCGGAGCGTGTACTTCAACAGCCCGCCGATGCCGACAAAGCGGTGAACATTCATCAACCTGAAGGTCAGCAACAACTGGCTGAGAAAGTACGTTGGATGGTGAATGCCAGAAATTCAATGGCAGAAATTCGCTTAGATCCGCCTGAACTTGGCAGTATGCAGGTGAGGGTTAATGTGAGCGGCGATTCGGCATCAGTCAATTTCGTTGTGCAATCTCCGCAGGCCCGGGACGCATTGGCACAAGCGGAGCCGCGCTTACGCGAAATGCTGGCCGAGCAGGGCATCAGTCTGGGAGAGTCATTCGTTAACCAACAGCAACAGGGTGAAGCGAATAAGCAGGGCAGTGAAGGCTCAGGTAATGGCGGCAATGGTCAGTTTGCTGGCGGTGGCGAAGAAGAAACTCAAGTGGTTGAACAATCTTTGACCCGACAGGCGCAAGGTGGAATAGACGACTATGCTTAACCGTAATTGCGCATACGCGAAGCGTCTTGCCAATTACAGTTAAAGTCCCATAATACTTGCCATTCTGATTGATGAGGTTGTTTCAATGGCTGATGAAGAGTTACAAATTGAAGAAGAGGGTGGTGGTAAAAAGAGTAAGTTAATGCTCATTATCATCATCGTAGTGGTGTTACTTGGTGGCGGCGCAGGCGCGTATTTCTTTTTGTTTGCAGGTGATGAACCCGTGGCAGAAGAAGGCGTTGAAGGCGAAGCGGCCGCGGAAGGTGGCGAAGAGGCTGAAGCCGAAGCCACCGATGCAGGTGCAGGCAGTGCTGGCGCCGAAATAGGCACTGCGCTTTATGTTGCCATGCCACAACCACTGCTGTTTCATATTCCCGGCAGTGGGCGCGAGCGCACCGTGCAGATAAAGATTCAGCTTTTGGTACGTGGGTCAGACAACGAAGAAACGGCAAAAGTGAATATGCCGCTCATTCAGGGCCGACTGTTGCAGGTATTCAGTAGCAGCAACGCCGATGATCTGGTCACCGAAGCAGGGAAAATTGAACTTCGCGAGAAAGCGTTGGAAGAAGTACAGTCCGCGATGAAGGAATATACCGGAACAGAAGTGGTCGAACAGGTATTGTTCACAGGTTTCGTGATGCAATAACGGGTAATCTCAGTGAGCGATTTATTATCACAAGACGAAATCGACGCGCTGTTACATGGCGTCGATGATGTCGAAGAAGAAGAAGTCTCGGACGCTCCCTCCGACCGATCTGCGCTGGAATATGACTTTTCCTCGCAGGATCGCATTGTACGGGGGCGGATGCCGACGCTGGAAATTGTGAACGAGCGCTTTGCAAGGCACTTGCGGGTGAGCTTGTTTAACATGATGCGCCGGTCTGCTGAAGTTTCCATCAACGGTATTCAAATGATTAAATTTGGTGAGTACATTCACACGTTGTTTGTACCCACCAGTTTGAATATGGTGCGATTCCGCCCACTTAAGGGAACCGGACTTATCACCATGGAAGCGCGTCTGGTCTTTATTCTGGTAGATAACTTTTTCGGTGGTGATGGTCGTTATCACGCCAAAATTGAGGGTCGTGAGTTTACGCCTACAGAGCGTCGTATTATTCAGATGCTACTGAAAATCATCTTCGAAGATTACAAAGAAGCCTGGGCGCCCGTTATGGACGTTTCCTTTGAATACCTCGATTCAGAAGTGAATCCGGCCATGGCTAACATTGTGAGTCCGACCGAAGTGGTGGTGATCAGTTCTTTCCATATTGAGCTTGATGGCGGCGGTGGCGATTTTCACGTATCACTCCCGTATTCTATGTTAGAGCCGATTCGGGAATTGTTAGACGCCGGTGTTCAAAGCGATAAGGAAGATACCGATTTACGGTGGAGTAAGGCACTTAGGGATGAAATTCTGGATGTGAAGGTCGCGCTTACCACGCACATGCTGGACGTGGATGTACCGCTTCGACAGATAATGGAATTTAAGCCCGGTGATATTATTCCGGTAGAAATGCCGGAGCACATTACTGTGCTTATTGAGGATTTACCGACGTTTCGCGCGAAGCTGGGTCGCTCCCGTGATGCGTTGGCACTGAAAATTTCCGATAAAATCGCCCGGCCTACGTCGGTGAAATCGGAACTGCAATTATTAACCCGTGGTGGGCGCGTTATTGATAACGACGCTGAGCTACAAGTACTTGAAGAAGATCTGTAGTTATGATCTTAGTTAAAGGGGTATTGTCATGAGTGATAATGACGGAATGGACGACTGGGCTGCGGCTATGGCCGAGCAGGCCGATGCGGAAGCGGCCGAAGGTGAAGGTGGCGAGGACGTTCAGGTTGCCGAATTAGATGAACTAACCGACGACGCCCCCATCACGCAGGAAGAGAAAAAGAAACTGGATACCATTCTGGATATTCCTGTGACCATTTCCATGGAAGTGGGGCGCAGCCAAATCAGTATCCGGAACCTGCTACAATTGAACCAGGGGTCAGTGGTGGAATTAGACCGGGTTGCCGGGGAACCACTGGATGTTCTGGTAAATGGCACGTTGATTGCTCATGGTGAAGTAGTAGTAGTCAACGACAAATTTGGTATTCGGTTAACGGATGTTATCAGTCAGATCGAGAGAATCAAAAAGCTTCGCTAAAACGCTTTCTAAAACAGGGGGTTGGTTTCTGCTGCCCCTGTTATTTAGCTTCACAACCCGTGCCGAAGGCACCCAATCTTTTTCCAATCCTGTTTCTGTACTGTCAATTTTCGGATCACTTCTCGTGGTGGTCGGCATTATTTTTTCTTTAGCCTGGCTGATGCGCCGGTTTAATGTCACCCATGCCAGTAGTGGTCAGATGAAAGTGGTGGCCAGCATGGTAGCCGGTACGCGAGAGCGTATTATTGTTATTCAGGTTGGGGAAGAGCAGCATCTCATTGGGGTGACAGCCACCAACATTAACCATTTGAGCAAACTTGAAACGCCTCTGGAAACCAATAACAGCAATGAAACCGGTGGTGCCGATTTTAAGCAAAAACTGATCAAAGCTATGGCGGGCACCATTAACCCCGGCGTAAAAGGAGCGGACAATGAAAAACAATAAACACCGCTTATTGATGCTGATGCTTCCCGTTTTTATGTTGTTTAGCCTACCGGTAATGGCGCAACAGGGCATTTCTGCCGTTACCGTCACCAGTAATCCGGATGGTTCGCAAGATTACTCAATGACACTGCAGGCACTGTTTATCATGTCTGCGCTGAGCCTCATCCCTGCGTTCATTATGATGATGACTTCATTCACCCGCATCATTGTGGTGTTGTCTATCTTACGTCAGGCTATCGGCTTACAACAGGCGCCTTCCAACCAAATCCTGATTGGCGTGAGCTTGTTTTTATCTATGTTCATCATGACGCCGGTATTTGAAGAAGTGAATGAACGCGCACTTCAACCTTATTTAAACGAAGCAATGACTTCCCGTCAGGCGCTAGAAGAAGCCGCCGAGCCTATGCGGGCGTTTATGTTGTCGCAGACCCGGGTGAAAGACTTAGAAACATTTGTTCGCATTGCCGGTGACGAAGGGAAGTATGATGAACCTGCAGATGTGCCGCTTACTATCCTCATCCCTTCTTTTATCACCAGTGAGTTAAAAACTGCCTTTCAGATTGGTTTCATGCTGTTCATTCCGTTTTTGATCATCGATTTGGTTGTCGCCTCAATATTGATGGCAATGGGTATGATGATGCTATCGCCGATGATCGTTTCATTGCCCTTCAAGTTGATGTTGTTTGTGTTGGTAGACGGCTGGAACCTGATTTTCGGTACGCTAGCCACCAGTTTTGGTATGGGCGTCTAGGAGAGCACTATGTCACCAGAGGTGTTTGTACAAATATTGCGGGAATCCATGTTTATGGTAATTCTGCTGGTTTCCGCGGTTATCGTACCTAGCATGATTGTGGGTTTGATTGTTGCCGTATTCCAGGCAGCAACCTCCATTAACGAACAAACCATGAGTTTCTTGCCCCGTCTTATCGTCACGTTGTTGGCGCTGGCTTGGGGCGGGAATTGGTTAGTGGAGCAACTGATGGATTTTACCTTCCATATGGTTGAGCAAATCCCGCAGGTTGTGGGATAAGCAGGCTCCGTTAGTGAACGTCGATCTCAATACCATCAATGAGTTTTTGGCCGACCTGATGCTGCCTTTTATGCGCATCAGTGGTCTGTTTGCTGCGATGATTGGTCTAAGTGCTCAATCGATCCCGGTGACGGTGAGAACATTGCTCGCGCTGTTTCTTACCTTAGTGATTATGCCAGTTATAAAACCTGTTCCATTCGACAACTTAGTTGGGGTGGGCGCCATTGTTGAAGTTATTCAGCAAATTATTATTGGTGTCGCCATCGGCTTCATTTCCATGATGGTATTAAATACCTTCGTGCTGGCAGGCCAGATAGTGGCAATGCAGACCGGGCTTGGTTTTGCATCGATAGTCGACCCGGTGAACGGTATTAATGTTCCGGCCGTGGGTCAGTTTTATCTTGTTCTTGCAACCTTGCTGTTCTGGACCTTAGATGGCCACCTGGCAATGATTCAAATGATTACAACCAGCTTCGATGCTTTTCCCATCGGTGAAGCCTGGTGGACCGCAGCCCAGTTCCGGGACATCGCCGAGTGGGCAAGTTGGATGTTTGTTTCCGCGGTAACGCTTTCCTTAGCCCCAATTGTGTCGCTACTGATAGTGAACTTGGCCTTTGGTGTTATGACCAAAGCTGCGCCACAGTTGAATATTTTTAGTATTGGTTTCTCTATTGCTCAGATAACCGGGTTAATTATTATCTGGGTTACGTTAGAGAACTTTGTTTCCCATTTCGCCACACAATGGCAGCGAGCACAGCAGTTTATGTGTGAGTTGCTGCTGATTTGTCCCACTTGATGAGGTAAGCCATGGCTGATCAACAGGATAAAACAGAAGACCCCACGAGCAAACGCCTCGAAGACGCGCGAAAAAAAGGGCAGCTCGCCCGATCGAGAGAACTCTCTACGGCATTGGTGCTGGTGGCCAGTGGCATCATGTTTTTATTGCTTGGCGGCACCATTGCGAAAGCAATCTTCGGCATGATGGAAGATATGTTTACGCTGTCCCGCGATGAAACCTACGACATGACTCACATGTTTAATGCCTGGGCACAGGGGTTTTCTGCAGTGGCAGGGCCGGTGTTGCTGTACATGATTGTAGCCATGGCTGCGGGAATATACGGTTCAATCGCACTAGGTGGCTATAACTTTACCTGGCAGTCTGCATCACCAAAGCTAAATAAACTTAACCCCTTGAATGGTTTCAAGCGCATGTTTGGTATGAACGGCTTGGTTGAATTGCTTAAGGCCATTGCCAAGTTTTTTGTCATTGCTACCATCGCCCTGTTAACGCTGATGTATTATGAAGATGAGGCACTTCATCTCGACGTTGAGCTGTACCCCAATAACTTGTTTCACGCCCTGGATATGCTGGAGTGGGCGTTTTTGTTTCTTACTCTGGGTATGATCCCTATTGCCGCCCTTGATGTGCCTTATCAGATGTACAAGCACAACAAAGAAATGAAAATGTCGAAGCAGGAAGTGAAGGACGAGCGTAAAAACGCTGAAGGCGATCCCATGGTGAAAGGGCGTATTCGTCGCCTGCAATACCAGGCCGCAGCCCGAAGAATGATGCAGCAGGTACCGGAAGCCGATGTCATTGTAACCAACCCGACCCACTATTCTGTAGCACTGAAATACGATGACAACGGTGGCCGTGCGCCGGTGGTGGTCGCCAAAGGTATCGAAGAATTAGCCATGCATATTCGAAAAATTGGTGACGCTCACGACGTTCCCATTGTGCCTTCGCCCATGCTAACCCGGGCGATTTACTACTCAACAGAAGTCGACCACGAAATCCCTCACAAACTGTTTATGGCGGTTGCCCAGGTACTGGCGTACGTCTATCAACTGCGCGCATTTAAAGCGGGTAAAGGTAAGCGCCCGAAACCGCTGAAGAAAGATCTGCCTATTCCGCCAGAACTCCGGCGCTAATTCGGGGGATAAAGCAAACTGGCACAGTAGTTGAACTACTCACTACAGACGCAATTGAAGTGTCAATTTTCTGTTAGCGAGAGCAATTATTATGCAGTTATCCGCCTACCTGCAGCGGTTCGACAAGAACCAGTTTCAAAATATCACCAGTGGTCTTGGTGCGCCTGTCGTATTACTGGCGATTATGGGCATGGTTATTCTTCCCATGCCGCCATTTCTACTCGATGTGCTGTTCAGCTTTAATATTGCGCTGAGTCTGGTGATCATCCTCGTTGCCGTGTTTACCCAAAAGCCGGTGGATTTTGGTATTTTCCCGCTGGTTTTGCTTATTGCTACGGTATTACGGCTAGCGTTGAATGTGGCATCCACCCGGGTTGTTCTGCTGTACGGCCATGAAGGGGGCGACGCTGCGGGAAAGGTGATCGAGGCGTTTGGTGCGGTGGTGATTGGTGGTAACTATGCAGTGGGGGTTGTCGTATTCGCTATCCTTCTGATCATTAACTTCAAAGTAGTTACCGCGGGTGCAGGCCGAATCTCAGAAGTGAGTGCCCGCTTTACCCTTGATGCCATGCCCGGTAAACAAATGGCCATTGACGCCGATTTGAATGCTGGCTATATCGACCAGGATCAGGCTCGTAAACGTCGTGAGGAAATCACCGCAGAGGCCGACTTTTACGGTTCTATGGACGGTGCGTCTAAATTTGTAAAAGGTGATGCGGTTGCTGGCTTATTCATCATGCTGATTAATATCGTAGGTGGATTATTTATCGGCATGATTCAGCACGACCTGGCGTTTGGCGATGCCATGGAGGTGTATACCATTTTGACTATCGGTGATGGCTTAGTAGCACAAATTCCTTCGCTGCTGCTGTCGGTGGCCACCGCCATTATTGTGACTCGTGAAAACGAAACCCAGGAGATGGGTAAAGAAATCCGGACCCAACTGGGTAACCCCCAGGCGCTTTATATTGCCTCAGCGGTGCTGTTTGTTATGGGCATTGTGCCAGGTATGCCGCACATCGCGTTTCTCGGATTCTCTGCCATAGCGGGTGGTTATGCCTACTGGCAAGGTGTGCAGGCGAAAAAGGAAGCTGAAAAACCAAAAGTACCAGCGAAGACAGAAGCGGGGGGCGATCATCCTGTTCCAGAGGCTAAAGAACTCGGTTGGGACGACGTACAGCAGGTCGATACCATCGGACTGGAAGTGGGCTACCGGCTTATTCCGTTAGTCGATAAATCCCAGGGCGGCGAACTGCTCACCCGAATCAAGGGCGTGCGTAAAAAGCTTTCTCAGGAACTTGGCTTCCTGGTACCGCCAGTACACATTCGCGATAATCTTGATCTCGACCCCAATGCTTATACCATTGCGATGTTGGGTGTCACCATTGGTGATGCGCAAATCAGTCACGACGAAGAACTCGCCATCAACCCTGGTCAGGTATTCGGTAAACTCGAAGGGCGCGCAACGAAAGATCCTGCCTTCGGTTTAGACGCAGTGTGGATAAGGCCGAACCAGCGTGAACATGCACAAACACTCGGTTATACCGTTGTTGACGCTGCTACCGTAGTGGCAACGCACCTAAGCCAGCTGCTGAGTAACAATGCTTATCAACTTCTCGGCCATGAAGAAACTCAGCAACTACTGGACATGCTGGCCAAGTCTAGTCCGAAACTGGTTGAAGGGCTGGTGCCTGACATTCTGCAGCTGAGTACCGTGGTTAAGGTGCTGCAGACACTGTTGTTTGAAGGGGTGCCTATTCGTGACATGCGTACCATTGTTCAGACGTTGTCTGAGTACGGCCCACGCAGTCAGGACCCAGATGTACTGGTGTCTGCGGTGCGTATTGCGCTTAAACGTCTCATCGTTCAGGAAATCAGCCAAGGTGCCAAAGAAGTGCCCGTCATAACTCTGGCACCAGAGTTGGAACAGATGTTGCACCAGTCTCTTCAGGCAGGGGGAGAAGATGGCGCCGGTATCGAACCAGGACTCGCAGATCGTCTCCAACAATCCTTGCAACAGGCCGCACAACAACAAGAGCTAGAAGGCGAGCCTGCAGTACTCCTGACGTCAGGTATGTTGCGACCTGTGCTGTCACGCTTCCTTAAATATTCGGTAGCTGGCTTGCATGTGTTGTCGTACCAGGAAATACCTGACGACAAGCAAATTAAAATTGTCAGCTCTGTCGGTCAATAATCTGACACTGGGTGAGTGAAGAGGTTGAGATGAAAATCAGACGTTTTTTTGGCAAAGATATGCGGGAAGCGTTAAGCCAGGTAAAAGCCGAATTGGGCAGTGATGCCGTCATTATGTCTAACCGTAAAGTGGCCGATGGCATAGAGTTGGTGGCTGCTTACGATAAAGAACCTGAAGCAAAACTTAACCTTAACACGCGCCATGACAACAAAGCATCAGCGGGCCAGCAGAAGGCCACACCGAGCCTGAGCGAAATTATTGGTGATGATGGTCCTGACAACCTCCGTGCATTATTAGAGAAGCAAGCTGCTGAGCGAAATGCAGCGGCAGAGGCTGCTACGCAGCAAAACGCACCGCGCCAGGTTCAGCCTCATTCCCAGCGCGATGTTGCTCAGCCTCAATATCAATCACAGCCTAAGGCGCAAGCTCAGCCACATTCCCAGCGTCCACAGCAGCAAACTGCACAGCAAGACAATGATGTATTTTCATTTGCTGATGTATTTAATCACGGACGCAACAATACACCTCCCGCTTCACAAATGAGTCCTGATTTCGAGGCGGCGCCTTCTCAGCAAGCGCCTTCGAGTAACGCGCAGGGCAATAGTGAACTGGATGCCATCAAAGAGGAATTGGCGTCTTTACGTAATGTGCTGCAATATCAGGTGGCCGACCTGATGGAAGCGAAGAAAAAGCGTCAGCGGCCCGTTCACAGCTACCTGATGCAGTGCCTCACTGGCATGGGATTGAGCGATGCGCTGGCAGAACAATTAGTGCATTACACGCCATCTCAGTACACAGAGCGTGAAGCGTGGATTTATTTGTTGAACCTGTTGGCTAACCGTCTGAATGTATCGGGTAGCGATATTCTCACGCAAACCGGTGTGGTTGCACTGGTCGGTCCAACGGGTACGGGCAAAACCACTACCGTTGCAAAGCTTGCTGCACGTTATGCACAAAAGTACGGGGCAGAGCAGGTAGCGATGATCACCATCGATACCTACCGGATAGCGGCTTATGAACAGCTGGCGACTTACGGCAAAATTATTGGCTGTACTACCCGAAAAGCACAAAGTAGCGAAGAATTAGCTGAACAACTCTTTCAGTTACGCCATAAACGTCTAATATTAATAGATACAGCAGGTTTTAGTCAGCGAGATAGCCGATTAATTCAACAACTTGGTCAGTTTAGCAACGGTCAAATGCAACCTGTACGTAAATACCTGGTTGCGCAAGCTAATACCCAATATCCTGCTCTGCAACGCATTATTGCAGCGTATAATTCAGTTAAACTCGACGGCTGTATCTTCACTAAAATTGATGAGTGCTACAGTTTGGGTGAGGTATTGAGCGTTGCCGTTGAGCAGCAGCTACCAGTGAGTTATGTGACCGATGGGCAGCAGGTGCCTGAAGATATTAAGGTTGCTGATGCGAAATCTCTCGTATCTGCAGCGGCAAAGCTTTATAAAAAGTACGGTTTGAATCATACTAAGCAGAATCATGAAGTTAATTCAGTTAAGGCAGTATGATCGAAGATCAAGCGAGTAGCTTACGAAAGATGAATCAATCACGCCTCATTAAGGTTATAGCCGTTACCGGCGGTAAGGGTGGTGTGGGTAAAACCAACATCACACTGAATACGGCCATTGCCATGGCAAAGCAAGGCAAACGAGTGATGGTGCTCGACGCCGACCTTGGCCTGGCTAACGTCGATGTTATGCTTGGACTGCGAGTAGAGAAGAACCTTTCTCACGTGCTGTCTGGTGAATGCACCCTCGACGATGTGCTGGTAACCGGCCCCCATGGCATCAAAATCGCACCGGCAACGTCGGGTACGCAGGCAATGACAGAATTGTCGCCTACCGAGCATGCCGGTCTAATTCGCGCGTTCAGTGAATTGCGCTCGCAAATCGACGTGCTCATTGTCGATACTGCAGCGGGTATTTCCGATATGGTGCTGAGTTTCTCCCGGGCGTCTCAGGATATTATGGTCGTGGTATGCGACGAACCCACCTCGCTCACTGATGCCTATGCATTAATTAAAATTCTAAATCGGGAACACGGCGTTTTTCGGTTTAAAATTGTTGCCAACATGGTGCGGGACATACGTGAAGGGCAGGAGCTTTTCAGTAAGTTATCAAAAGTCACTGGGCGTTTCCTCGATGTGGCGCTTGAACTAGTGGCGACCGTCCCCTTCGACGAGAATATTCGTCGAGCGGTAAGAAAGCAGACTGCCATCGTCGATGCTTTCCCTGGCTCTCCTGCCGCCGTAGCCATTAGTCAATTGGCGACCAAAGCGGCTAATTGGCCGGTTCCTGCCCAGCCTGGCGGACATCTCGAATTTTTCATCGAACAACTGGTAGCTAAACAAGCGGTAGGAAACCAACGTTGAACAGTAAAGCTGCAGCTTACCGACAACAGAATGACACTGCACAGTTGGTAGAGCGACATGCACCATTGGTTAAACGCATAGCCCATCATTTGATGGCTCGTTTACCTGCCAGTGTGCTTGTGGACGACCTGATACAGTCTGGCATGATCGGATTGTTGGAAGCTGCGAAAAATTTTGACGGCTCGAAGGGCGCCAGTTTTGAGACGTTTGCGGGTATTCGTATTCGCGGTGCTATGCTGGATGAAATTCGAAAAGGTGACTGGACTCCCCGTTCAGTCCACAAGAATAGCCGCGCAATCACAGAAGCTATCTCTTTAGTTGAAAGAGAAACCGGAAGAGATGCGCGGGATGTTGAAATAGCTGCTAAGCTAAATGTCAGCATTAATGATTATCATCAAATGCTTAACGAGGTTAATGCCGGAAAATTAATTGGTATTGAAGATCTCGGTGTATCTGAAGATGTGATCACGACAGAACAAAGTAAAGGTAATGACTCACCGTTAGAAGATCTTATGCAAGGCGCCTTTCAGAAAGCGCTGGCATACGCTATAACAACATTACCCGAGCGGGAAGCGATTGTATTGTCTCTGTACTATGACGAGGAACTGAACCTACGAGAAATAGGCGAAGTACTCGACGTCAGTGAGTCCAGAGTCAGTCAAATTCACAGCCAAGCCATGTTAAAACTAAAAGCACGAATGCAATCCTGGCAGGCTGAAGAATAGCGCACACCAATATTAATAACGATTTACTATCCTTCACCGGAGGCTATTTTGGACAAGAGCATGAAAATTCTCGTGGTAGACGATTTTTCTACGATGAGACGAATCATAAAAAACCTGCTTAAAGACCTTGGATTTTCCAATATTCAGGAAGCTGACGATGGTAGTACAGCTTTGCCTATGCTCCAGCAAGGCGACTTCGACTTTGTCGTGACTGACTGGAACATGCCGGGTATGCAAGGGATCGATCTTCTTAGAGCTATCCGTGCTGACGACAAACTTAAACACTTACCAGTGCTCATGGTGACTGCAGAAGCGAAGAAAGAGCAAATTGTTGCTGCTGCACAAGCTGGCGTAAATGGATACGTGGTGAAACCATTTACAGCAGCTACACTAAAAGAGAAATTAGACAAAATCTTTCAGCGTTTAGGTTAATTTAGCAGCACCTGCCAGAGAAGAGGATTACTGGATGTCACCCATTAAAAAAGTCCCTATTTCGCTAGAAGAGGCGAAGCAACTGGTTAGTTATCTAGAGCAGGGGGATGATGAATCCGCCAATGCTCTGTTAGAGGCAGTTTCAGCCAAGGAATCTGTGGAGCTCTTTGCCGAGGTTGGCAAGCTTACCCGTCAGCTTCATGATGCATTAAATACATTCCAATTAGATGAGCGCATCGCCGGCTTAGCCAACGATGATATTCCCGATGCGCAGACTCGTCTGAATTACGTGATCGAAGAAACAGAAAAAGCCGCCAACACCACAATGGATGCTGTAGAGTCATGCATGCCTATTGCGGAATCGCTGGCAGAGCGAATTAGCGCTATTGAGCCTGAATGGCAAAAACTCATGACCCGTCAAATTGAATTGGGTGAGTTTAAATCGCTTTGTTTGGAAATTGATTCGCTTTTTAAGGACGCATCCAAGGATTCGACTAAACTTAATAGTCTGTTAACTGAAGTGTTGATGGCACAAGGTTATCAGGATCTCACGGGACAGGTTATTCGACGTGTAATCGACCTTGTGAAAGAAGTAGAAGATAGCCTGGTGAATATGTTGACCGTGTTTGGTGAAACTGGTCAGTCTAAAGATAAAACACCCACCAAGAAGCCAGATGCGATTGAGGCTGAAGGCCCAATTCTTGATGCTGAAAAGCGTGACGATGTAGTACAGGGTCAGGACGATGTGGATGACCTTCTATCAAGCCTTGGTTTTTAGGGGAGCGAATGAATGTCGTTTGAAGTTGATGAGGATATACTACAGGACTTTCTGGTTGAGGCTGGTGAGATCCTTGAACAATTACAGGAACAGCTGGTCGACCTGGAAAACAACCCGGAAGATGCTGACCTCCTCAACGCTATCTTCCGTGGCTATCACACTGTAAAAGGTGGTGCTGGTTTTCTTTCTCTTACCGAACTGGTAGAGATTTGCCACGGTGCAGAAAACGTGTTTGACGTGATGCGCAATGGTCAGCGTACGCTAACCCCTGAACTTATGGACACCATTCTGCAAGCAACCGACGTGGTGGTGGAAATGTTTGAGCGGGTGAAAGCCCGTGAACCATTAGAGGCCGCAGACGCAGCACTGGTCGATACCCTCCATAAACTCAGTAAGCCCGAATCTGCAGACGAGAATATCTTTGGCGACGTTTCTGCTGCAGCGCCCGTGGTAGAGGCGCCTGTCGAAGAAGAACCAGAACTCATCGTTGAAGAAACGCCTGTTGCACCTGAAGCTACCGCTGTGGCGTCTGGCGACAGTGGTATTGAAGATATCTCAGAAGATGAGTTTGAAGCCTTATTGGACCAATTACATGGTTCAGGTGCGCCTGGTCGTCCTGGCGAATCTGCAGCAGCACCGGCCCCGGCAGCGCCAGCTCCCACGGCACCTGCAGCGGGTGGCGCTGGTGAAGATATCACCGATGATGAATTTGAAGCCCTTCTTGATGAACTTCACGGCAAAGGGCAGTTTAAAGGGCCATCAGATGCTGCGCCAGCACCGACTGCCACACCCGTTGAGCCGGCCGCAGACAGCGGTGACGACGAAATCACTGATGACGAATTTGAAGCCTTACTTGATCAACTGCATGGTAAAGGTCAAGGGCCTGCAGGTGGCGTCGAAGTAGACAATGCTGCTACCAAAGCAGTTCAGGCTGCAAAAGCAGAACAGAGTAAGGCAGCAGAGCCGCCTAAGCCTGTTACACCGCCACCGGCCGCCAAACCAGCGGAACCGGCGAAGCCTGCTACACCAGCCAAACCGGCAGCGGAAAGCAAACCTGCTTCGGCTGCTAAAGCCGCACCAGCCAAAAAAGAAGAAAAAGCACCGCAAGCTGAAACCACCGTACGGGTAGATACTAAACGCCTCGATCAGATAATGAATATGGTAGGTGAGTTGGTGTTGGTGCGAAACCGCTTACTTAGTCTTGGTATTACCACTAACGATGAAGACATGTCGAAGGCGATTGCCAACCTCGACGTTGTAACGGGTGACTTGCAAGGCGCGGTAATGAAAACCCGCATGCAGCCCATCAAGAAAGTTTTCGGTCGTTTCCCCCGGGTTGTTCGTGATCTCGCCCGAAGCTTGAAAAAAGAAATTACCCTTGAACTGGAAGGGGAAGAAACGGATCTGGATAAAAACCTGGTAGAAGCACTGGCCGATCCGCTGGTTCACCTGGTCAGAAACTCGGTTGACCACGGTATTGAAATGCCTGATGACCGTGCCAATGCCGGTAAGCCGCGCATGGGTACGGTTAAACTATCAGCATCGCAAGAGGGCGATCACATTCTGCTTACCATCGATGATGATGGTAAGGGCATGGACCCAGAAAAACTGAAAGAAATTGCAATCAGTCGCGGTGTTCTTGATGCTGATGCCGCAGCGAGAATGTCAGACGTTGAGGCTTTTAATCTCATTTTTGCACCCGGCTTCTCCACCAAAACCGAAATCAGTGACATTTCTGGTCGTGGTGTGGGCATGGACGTGGTGAAAACCAAGATCAACCAACTCAATGGTACTGTAAATATTGATTCTCAGATGGGTAAAGGAACCCGTCTTGAAATCAAAGTCCCACTGACGTTGGCAATTCTGCCTACCCTGATGATTGTTGTTGGCAAACAAACCTTCGCATTGCCGTTAGGCGCTGTGAATGAAATCATCAACATGGATATCAAAAAGACCAATACGGTAGATGGTCAGCTGACCATGATAGTGCGTTCAAAAGCGATTCCATTATTCTTCCTCGGCGAATGGTTGATTCGCGGACCAAAAAATATCAGCAAAGAAAAAGGACACGTGGTTGTGGTACAAATTGGTACCCAACAAGTCGGTTTTGTTGTCGACGCGTTAATTGGTCAGGAAGAAGTGGTTATCAAGCCTTTAGATGCATTGTTGCAGGGAACCCCTGGTATGGCCGGTGCAACGATTACATCTGATGGTGGTATTGCACTCATTCTGGATATCCCAAGTCTTCTTAAGCGCTATGCCCGTCGGTCATAGCTGCTAGTAAAGGAACTTCTTGTTATGGCGTTTAAAGTCCTTGTTGTGGACGACTCAACGTTTTATCGTCGCCGTGTCCGTGAAATTCTGGATGAAGACAGAGAACTTCAGGTTGTAGGTGAAGCCTGTAACGGTGAAGAAGCGCTGGATATGCTTATCAAGCTATCGCCGGATGTGGTCACCATGGATGTCGAGATGCCGGTAATGGACGGCATCACGGCGGTCAAAAAAATTATGGCTAAACGGCCAATTCCAATTTTGATGTTTTCATCGCTGACTCATGAAGGCGCTCAGGCAACCTTGGACGCACTGGAAGCCGGTGCGTTGGATTTTCTGCCGAAAAAATTCGAAGAAATTTCTAAAAATCGCAAAGATGCCGCGAGTCTGCTGAGAACCAAAGTCAGGTTGCTTGCGCGTCGTGGGGTGGGTATTCGCCGGCCGCCTATGGCCCGTGCAGCTCCCGCAGCGAAGCCTGCGCCCCCTATGCCAGCCAATGCACCTAAAGCCACGTTCTTCAAAAGCTCGTCTGTGCTTACAGGGCGGGCCGAAAGTGCCAGCGCGGCACCCGTGGTTTCGCAGGTCAAAGCCTCTGGCAAGCGCTACAAGTGCCTTGCCATTGGCGCATCAACTGGGGGCCCTGTAGCATTACAAAAGGTGCTTTCGGGCTTACCCGCTAATTTCCCTCATCCTATTGTTCTGGTTCAGCATATGCCCGGAACCTTCACCAATGCGTTCGCCCAGCGTTTA
Source organism: Alteromonas confluentis (assembly GCF_001757105.1). Lineage (GTDB taxonomy): Bacteria > Pseudomonadota > Gammaproteobacteria > Enterobacterales > Alteromonadaceae > Alteromonas > Alteromonas confluentis. The sequence continues at coordinate 105,008 of NZ_MDHN01000041.1, read as the reverse complement.
CACAACAACTGTGATATCTCTGTGAAAGAAGCTGAGCAAGGTGACATTCTGCGCCCCGGTTGTGCTTATTTGGCGCCAGGGGGTAAGCAGATGGTGGTAGATTCCCGATCTTTGCCAAATATTGCATTGCGTGATGCACATGCTCACGAGAAAGATACCTATAAACCCAGTGTGGATATTACCTTTAATAGTTTGGTTGATATTTACGGTGGCGACGTACTGTGCGTGATCCTTACCGGTATGGGAGCAGACGGCCGTGAAGGCTGTGACGCGTTGCATAAAAAAGGCGCAAAAGTGTGGGCTCAGGATGAAGATTCCTGTGTGGTTTACGGCATGCCTCAGGCAGTTGCAAAAGCCGGTATTGCGGAGAAGAGCATCAATATTGAACATATTGCATCGTGTATCCGCACTGAGATGATGTAGAGCGAATTCAATCAGCAGGAGTTGAAGGTTGAAAATATGGACGATTGCCAACCAGAAGGGAGGAGTGGGAAAAACCACGACCACCGTCACGCTGGGAGGCATTCTAGCGCAACAGGGCAAACGGGTGTTATTAATCGACACCGATCCTCACGCGTCGCTCAGTTATTATTTTGGTACCGATGCAGAAGAACTAAGTGCTTCTGTTTACGATATTTTTATTAATCATCAGGAGATATCTGCCGATAGGGTACTGGACAGTTTGTGTCCTACCAAATTAGACAGCCTGTTTATTCTTCCCGCGTCTATGGCGTTAGCCACGCTGGACAGGCAAATGGGTATGCAAAATGGTATGGGACTCATTCTTAAAAAAGCCTTGCAGACTGTGGAAAAGGAGTTCGATTACGTACTGATCGACTGCCCACCCGTGTTGGGGGTGCTGATGGTTAATGCGCTGGCAGCCTGCCATAAAGTGGTGGTGCCGGTACAAACCGAATTTCTGGCGCTGAAAGGCCTCGACAGAATGGTGCACACCCTGGAGATTATGGGGCGTTCGTTACGTAAGGAATTTGACACATTGATTGTGCCAACCATGTTTGATCGCAGGACGAATGCGGCCATCCAGGCACATCAAAAATTGCAAGACGATTACGGCAGCAAAGTGTGGAGTGATGTCATTCCCGTCGATACTCGGTTCAGAGATGCGAGTCAGGCACAGTCACCTGCCTCTGTGGTTTATCCGAGATCGCGAGGGGTCTTCGCCTATACTAAACTGTTAGATGAACTGGAACTATGAGTCGACTATGAGCAAGAGTACGCCGTTCGCCCGTGAAGATGTGATGCAGGCGTATCTGGACAGCTTACTACAGAGCCCTGAAGACCCGGCAGATGTTACGGCAAATACCGCTCGGTTACTTGAGCAGGCGACTGCTGACATCGTGGCCAGGGAACCGGTAGCAGCGCCCGTTGAAGAGGTTGACGTGGCTGCGCCTGTGGTGGAAGAAATTGAGGAAAGCATTGCTTCTGCAGAAGCCATTGTGGTACCTCAAGAGCCGGTGACTCACCGGCCCATTCAGAATTTGCTAGAGAATCGTTTCCAGGCACTGTTTTTTGAGGTAGCGGGTCTCACACTGGCGGTGCCTCTAGTGACGCTAGGCGGTATCCACCGCATGGAAAAAGTCGGTGGACTCATCGGTAAGCCCAAGTGGTTTAAAGGTGTGATGCTTCACCGTGAACAAAAAATAAACGTTGTTGATACTGCAATGTGGGTTATGCCAGAAAAATACGATCAAAATCTCGCAGAAACGCTAAACTATCAGTATCTTATTATGTTAGGGGACAGTTTGTGGGGCCTAGCCAGCGACAAACTGGTCAATACCGTTACTCTTACCAAGGACGAAGTGAAATGGCGTGAGGCCGGTGGCAAACGTCCATGGTTAGCGGGCATGGTAAAAGAAAGAATGTGTGCGTTAATCGACGTATATCAGTTAATTGCAATGCTAAATAACGGCTTAGGCAGTAATGACCAAACGCCTTAGCGGGGAGCCAGGTTAATGAATGACAAGACCACAAGTAATAATTCACCTGAGAAAGATCAGGTGCTTCAATGGGTCACCTACCGTTTAGGTGACGAAACATACGGCATCAACGTTATGCAGGTGCAGGAAGTACTACGCTATACAGAAATTGCCCCGGTACCTGGTGCGCCAGACTATGTGCTGGGTATCATCAATTTGCGTGGTAATGTTGTTACCGTTATCGACACCCGTGCCCGCTTTGGCTTGATGCCTGCTGATACCACAGACAATACCCGTATCGTAATTATCGAGTCGGATGAACAGGTCGTAGGTATTCTTGTTGATAGTGTTGCTGAAGTGGTTTATTTGAAGTCTTCAGAAATTGACAGCGCGCCAAACGTAGGCACAGAAGAGAGTGCCAAGTTTATTCAGGGCGTGAGCAACCGCGATGGCGAATTGTTGATTCTTGTCGACCTGAACAAGTTACTCAGTGATGACGAATGGGACGAACTGAGCGGCTTCTAAGCAATATCACTGCCCGTTACCCGGCGGGCAGTACCTGATCTTTTTTCCTTTCCCGATTTTGGAGAATTAACGTTTATATGGATGTATCGGCCTTGTCCTTACTTGCCATTGCTACAGGGCTTCTGGCTGTTGTTGCCGTTATCTGGCTGTATTTTCATTTTACTAAACGTTTGACTCACCTTATACAAACGCATCTTGAGAGCGAATCCCGCGCCGACATACTCAGTGACGATGTGAAAAATCTTGAAAACCAAATTGCCGAAATGCAAACCCGCTCTATGGTGCAGGGCAAGCACATGCGTGAATTGGCCGACCAATGTGACCAGTTTGAGAATCAGTTGCGGGAAGTGAAGCTACAAGACCCTTCAATGCGCTTATACACCCGTGCCGCCGAACTGGTAAAGTCTGGTGCTTCAGTGGAAGAGGTCATGCAAGCTTGTGATTTGCCCAGAGCTGAAGCTGAACTGCTGATGAGTATGCACAGTCAGCGGAGTTAATCATGCTGGTGTTCATCTCTTATTAATCTGCAATACCTTTCCTCGCTACTTTTGATAACTGCCACGCAGGTAACTATCAAGGGTGCTATGCTTTATCAAGCGATATGAGCCTCAAGTCCTGAAGTGCAACTTAAGCCGTTTAGACGTCCAGCCGTAAAGATGTTGACATCGCAAGTGATTCAGCCACAATAGCGGCATATTCTGTCAATCATTGGAGCATCCATGCCTATCTGTATCCCAGGTCAACTTCCCGCGCAGGACGTGTTATCCGGTGAAAATATTTTCACTATGGACAGCAACCGAGCCGCCACCCAGGATATTCGCCCTATGGAAGTGGGGATCCTGAACCTGATGCCGAATAAAATTGAGACAGAAGTTCAAATCCTCAGGTTACTCTCTAACACGCCACTGCAGGTGAACGTTAACCTTATTCGTGTCGATAATCTGGCACCCAAACATACACCTCAGGCGCACATGGACGCCTTTTATCACGACTTCTCGGAAATCGAAAATAAGAAGTACGATGGTCTTATCGTGACTGGCGCACCGTTGGCGCATTTGCCCTACGAAGATGTGAAATACTGGGACAATATGAAAGATATTCTGGAATGGGCACAGCGCAACGTGCAGTCCACCATGTATCTTTGCTGGGCAGCGCATGCGGCCATGTACCACTTTTACGGCGTACAGCGAAAGCTTCGCGATAATAAGTTATCTGGCGTATTTGAGCACAAGGTGCTAGACCCGTATAACGAGCTCTTACGTGGTTTTGACCCGTATTTTTATGCGCCACATTCCCGGTTTGGCTATATCGATTCAGATGTCTACAATAGCGTGAAAGGCCTGCACGTGATCACCGAATCCCCTGAAGCGGGTGCCTACACCGTGGTTTCCGATGATAAGCGAATGGTATTCGTAACAGGCCACCCTGAGTACGATCCGGAAACGCTGCACGATGAATACTATCGTGACTTACAGGCAGATTTGCATCCTGCCATTCCGGCAAATTATTTTACCGACGACGATCCGACAAAAGCGCCTTTAGTCCGTTGGCGGTCTCATGGTAGTCTCATGTTTAATAACTGGCTGAACTATTATGTTTACCAGACTACCCCGTACGATTTGAACCAGCTGGCAGAAAAAGCCCAGCCGAAGAGGTAACCCGTGAGTTCAGACAAACAACACGCTCTGCTGGACGCGGCAGCAAAACGCATTCTTATCCTGGATGGCGCCATGGGCACCATGATCCAGGAACACAAGCTGGAAGAAGAAGATTATCGCGGCAAGGAATTCGCCGATTGGCATTGTGATGTAAAAGGCAACAACGACTTGCTGGCCATTACACAGCCCGAGATCATTTACGATATTCACTGTGCTTATCTTGAGGCAGGGGCGGATATCATTGAAACCAATACCTTTAACGCCACCACCATCGCCATGGCCGATTACGACATGGAAGCGCAGTCAAAAGACATCAATATTGCCGCCGCGAAACTGGCCCGCAAAGCCTGCGATGAATTTACCGCGAAAACCCCGGATAAACCTCGTTATGTGGCCGGTGTGTTAGGGCCCACAAACCGCACAGCCTCGATTTCGCCTGACGTAAACGATCCGGGCAAACGCAACGTAACCTTTGATGAGCTGGTGGAAGCCTACATTGAATCGACAGAAGCGCTGTTAGAAGGCGGTGCCGATATCATATTGATCGAAACCATCTTCGACACCTTGAATGCTAAGGCCGCCGTGTTTGCCGTTGAAACTGTTTTCGATAAGCGTGGCAGCCGCGTGCCGGTAATGGTGTCTGGTACCATTACCGATGCCTCTGGTCGTACCCTGTCTGGCCAGACAGCGGAAGCCTTTTATTATTCCATGCGTCATGTAACGCCGCTGTCCATGGGCCTGAACTGTGCCCTTGGTCCTGATTTGCTGCGTCAGTATGTGGATGAAATCAGCAATATCGCGGAATGTCTGGTGTCAGCTCACCCGAACGCCGGTCTGCCCAATGAGTTTGGTGAATACGATCTCGGCGCTGAAGAAATGTCAGAGCACATTAAAGAGTGGGCGCAATCCGGTTTGGTGAATATTGTCGGTGGTTGTTGCGGAAGTACGCCAGAACATATTCGCGCCATGGCGCAAGCCGTTGAAGGTGTTGCACCGCGTAAAGTGCCGCACTTCGAACCTAAAATGCGCCTATCCGGCCTCGAACCTTTTGTTCACTAAGGTGTTATTGTGACAGCAGAGTTTTCAACATTTATCAACGTTGGTGAACGGACCAACGTCACCGGTTCCGCTATCTTCAAGCGTCTGATCCTGAATGCCGAATATGAAAAGGCCCTCGACGTTGCTCGCCAGCAGGTAGAAAACGGCGCGCAAATCATCGACATCAACATGGATGAAGCCATGTTGGACTCGGTTGATGCCATGCGCACCTTCCTGAATCTGATTGCGTCTGAGCCGGATATCTGCAAAGTGCCTATCATGATCGACTCTTCCAAGTGGGAAGTCATCGAGACGGGCCTGAAATGCGTGCAGGGTAAAGCCATCGTGAACTCCATCAGCCTGAAAGAAGGTAAGGAGCAGTTTCTGCATCACGCGAAACTAATTAAACGATACGGTGCCGCTACCGTGGTTATGGCCTTTGATGAAACCGGTCAGGCGGATACCCAGCAGCGTAAAGTGGAAATCTGTCAGCGCAGCTACAAAATCCTTACCGAAGAAGTGGGCTTCCCGCCAGAAGACATTATTTTCGATCCAAATATCTTTGCCGTCGCTACCGGTATTGAAGAACACAACAACTATGCGGTGGACTTTATCGAGGCGACCCGCATCATCCGCGAGACATGCCCGTACGCACACATCAGCGGTGGTCTGTCGAATATCTCGTTCTCTTTCCGCGGCAATAACCCGGTGCGCGAAGCCATGCACTCGGTGTTCCTGTACCACGCGATTCGCGCGGGTATGGACATGGGCATCGTAAATGCCGGTCAGCTGGAAGTGTACGACCAAATCCCTGACGAGCTTCGCGAAGCCGTTGAAGACGTGATTCTGAACCGTCGTGAAGACGGCACCGAGCGCCTGCTCGACATCGCGCCGAAATATCAGGGTGACGGTAAAGCCGCTGCGGCTGAAGACCTCACCTGGCGTGAACAGCCGGTGAACAAGCGTCTTGAACACGCGCTGGTGAAAGGCATCACCGACTACATCATTGAAGACACCGAAGAAGCCCGCCTGGCCGCTGAACGTCCGCTTCACGTTATTGAGGGGCCGTTGATGGACGGCATGAACGTGGTAGGCGATCTGTTCGGTGAAGGGAAGATGTTCCTGCCCCAGGTAGTGAAATCTGCCCGGGTAATGAAAAAAGCCGTATCCCATTTACAGCCGTTCATCGAAGCCGAGAAAGACGGCGAGTCCAGGAGTAACGGTAAAATCCTCATGGCCACGGTGAAGGGCGACGTGCACGATATCGGTAAGAACATCGTAGGCGTGGTGCTGCAGTGTAACAATTTTGAAGTCGTAGACTTAGGCGTGATGGTGCCATGTGCCACCATCCTGCAAGTTGCCAAAGACGAGAAAGTGGACATGATTGGTCTGTCTGGTCTTATCACGCCATCACTGGATGAAATGGTTTATGTGGCTAAAGAAATGGAGCGTCTGGGTCTGGATTTACCGCTGCTGATTGGCGGGGCCACCACCTCCAAAGCCCATACTGCGGTGAAGATTGAACAGAACTATCACGGCCCGGTAGCTTATGTACCGAACGCCAGTCGTGCGGTAGGCGTGTGTCAGAAGCTGATTAATCCTGAATCACGTAAAAAGTACGAACAGGAACTGTCTGACGAATACGAAAAGGTGCGTGCTCAGCATGCCCGCAAGCAGCCGCGAAGCCGTCCGGTAACGTTAGAAGAAGCCCGCGCGAATGCCTATCAGCCGGATTTCTCTGTGTTACCTGTGAAGCCAAATAAACTGGGTGTCACACCGGTAACCGTCGAGCTTGATACACTGCGCAATTACATCGACTGGACGCCGTTCTTCCTTACATGGTCGCTGGCCGGTAAGTTCCCCCGCATTCTGAATGACGAAGTGGTGGGCGAGCAGGCCAAAGAACTGTATGCCGACGCCAATAAAATGCTGGATAAGGTCATCGCTGACGGCAGTTTGCAGGCCAAAGGTGTGCTGGGTTTGTTCCCGGCAAACCGGGTGGGGGATGACGTTGAGATTTATGCTGATGAAAACCGTGACAGTGTGATCGGTGTGTCTCATCACCTGCGCCAGCAAACCCTGAAAGACAAGTTTGCCAACTATTGTCTGTCCGATTTTGTCGCCGCCAAAGACAGCGGTATTGCCGATTACATGGGCGCCTTTGCGGTTACCGGTGGAATTGGAGAAGACGAGCTGGCCGAAGCCTACAACAAAGCCGGTGATGACTATAACGCCATTATGGTGAAAGCCGTTGCCGACCGTCTGGCCGAAGCCTTTGCTGAATACCTGCACGAACAGGTGCGTAAGGCATACTGGGGCTTTGCGCCGGATGAGAACCTGGATAACGATGCGCTGATCCGCGAAAAGTATCAGGGTATCCGTCCGGCCCCAGGTTACGCGGCGTGTCCGGAACATACCGAAAAGCAACTGATCTGGGACCTGCTGGACGCCGAAAAACATACCACCATGCGCCTCACTGAAAGTTACGCCATGTGGCCGGGTGCGGCAGTTTCGGGCTGGTATTTTTCTCATCCTGAATCCCGCTATTTTGCGGTGGCTAAAATCCAGCGCGACCAGCTGGAAGACTACGCTGCCCGTAAAGGCTGGACGGTGGAAGAAGCCGAGAAATGGCTGGCACCTAACCTTGATGACTGATCGCCTGATGATAAACGGAAGCTAAACTGATGACCGGCCAGCTGCCATTTTCCCAGGCCTGTGAAAACAACAAAGGGCCAATTCTAGCAATACTGAAAGACGCGTTTGCAGACCGTAAACGCGTGCTGGAAGTCGGCAGCGGTACCGGGCAGCATGCGGTGCACTTTGCCCCAAATCTGCCACATCTGATTTGGCAAACCAGCGATCAGCCGGTTTACCACGAAGGCATTAAATTATGGTTGTCTGCTTATCCGTCAGAAAATCTGCTATCGCCGTTGTCTCTCACAGTGGGGCAGGGCGAGCTTCCATTTGCTGAGTATGATGCGGTTTATTCTGCCAATACTGCGCACATCATGCAGAAGGCGGAAATTGCTGAAATGATGCAGACGCTGTCGGAAGCATTGCCTCAGGGTGGTGTATTTTGCCAGTATGGCCCGTTTACCGATGACGGCGTGTTTAGCAGCCATAGCAACCGTGAGTTTCATCTTAGCCTGTTAGAAAGAGGCTGCGGAGGCTACCGGGACATTCAGGAACTCGAAGCCTGGGCGCCGGCGCTCACATTGGTAGAAGTTCACACCATGCCCGCAAACAACTTACTGTTGCAATGGAAAAAGCGGTAGACTGACAGTTATCACAATGAAATGGTGAGCAGGTTGATAAAACGCTTTTTTCAAAAGTTCCGCCCCGCATCTGCGAACGTTATCGTTGTAGGTACCGATTATCCCTCGTATCAGCTCGGCAGCCGCATTCAGGCAGAATCCTCCTTACACCTGTCATTTTTCATGAACGAAGAACCCTGGCATCACCGCACCTTCATTCTGGAAACCGAACTGCGTTATTCCAGCGAATTGCTTTCACTGGTTGAGAAACATCAGGTGAAAGCGGTTATTTGTGCCAGTGGCGCTGACTTTGATATTTACCAACAAAGATTCGCTGAATCGCTGACTCAGCGCCATTGCCAGCTTATTCTTTGCGAGAACAATCGGTTACCTGCTTTAAGCTAGCGTCTCTAGCGATAAACAAAATTTGTCGTGCTGCTTGGTGCTTGTGTTGAAAGCGTATCTTTATTGGCGTTAGGATTGACGTTAGGGCTGGCCGATGGATCTCGCCAACGCGATAAACGCTTTAATGAATGGCGCGTTGGTATCCGACTTTCGATAGCCCAGGTTCAACGATTTTTGTATGCCATTTTTACCTAAACGCACAGTGATTAGTTGCAGCGCTTCCGCTTGCTCTTCAGCGAGCCATTTGGGGAGTGCGCCCACGCCACGACCAGCACTGATCATTTGCAGCATGATTTCAGTGGTCTCGATAGTTTTGTGTTTTTTAACTGTACAGCTAGCAGGCGTGAGGAAGTGAGAGAAGACATCCAGTCTGGAAGGTTCAACCGGGTAAGTCAGTAGCGTTTCGTCAGCCAATGCTTGTGCTTCAACCATCGATTCCGCTGCCAGCGGGTGTTCGCGAGATACAACGAGTACTTGCTCGTAATCAAAAACCGCTTCGTATTGAATAGAGGGCAGGTGCAGCGGATCTGGCGTCAACAATAGATCGATATCGTAACCATGCAGTGCCTGTAGCCCGCCAAAGGTAAATTTTTGACGCACGTCTACATCTACGTCCGGGTAGTCTAATAAAAACGGCTTCACCACTCTTAACAGCCACTGATAACAAGGGTGACACTCCATACCAATACGCAAAATGCCCTGTTTACCCTGCGCTATATGGGCGAGTTGTTCTTCAGTATGAGCAAACTGAGGGAGTAATCGTTGCGCAAGGTTCAGCACGGCATTGCCAGCATCGGTAAGCCGTAAACGTCGGCCATCTTTTTCCCAGAACGCGATGCCAGCTTGCTGCTCTAGCTTCTTCATGCTGTGACTCAGTGCGGACTGGGTCAAATGCATGTTGTCTGCCGCTTCAGTGAGGGTGCCGAATTCATTAATAGCGGCAATAATTTTCAAATGCTGGCGATCAAGCATGGTTGTTCCGTGAGCAGAGTTCATGATTTACTCGGAATATAGCATTTCTACTCATGGTTTATCTGTCTACACTGTATCGATTCAGTCGAAGAAACGGCTAGATGCGTTAAGGTGTCAATTCCGACACCGAAACTGCAGTTTGCAAGCGGTCACTGATCACATTGCGCATTAAACTTGCCAGGTCGCGAAAGGTAGCACGCGCTGGTGAGGTGTTTCGCCACGCCAGCATGTGTTGCCGTACAATCGGCATGTCAGCCAGTTCGCACACATGCAATGCTTCTGGGTGGTGCAGCTCTGAATGAACATAAAGACCAGGCAAAAACGCCATGCCCATGCCCATGACTACCATTTGCCGCAACGTATCCAGACTCGTCCCTTCGTAATCGCGATCAACGTTAGCCCCAAGCTGAGCACAAATTTCCTGTACCTGATAGTGAAAGTGATGGCGGTCTTCCAGCGCCAGGATTTTCTGCCCTCGTATCTCTTCCGGCTCGATGAAGTCCCGTCCAGACATCGGGTGGTCCGCAGGTAAAACGAATTTCAGAGGTTCAATGAACAGCGGCTGTGTTTGGATTTGTGAATCGCGGTTTGACATCGGCGAAAGCGTAATGTCGAATTCACCCGCAAGCAGGCCTTGTAACAGTTGTTTCGGCGCAGCCTCACGTACATAGAACTTAAGTCCCGGCCGTAAGCGGTGAATATCTGGCAATATGTGTGGCAGCAGATACGGCCCCAGTGTGGGCGGAATGCCTAAACGGTATGTGGTTGAGTCGCCTTGCGTTAGCGATTGCGCCATTTCACCAAACTGCATAGTCGATTGTAAAACCGCATCGGCATATTCAAGTAAGGCTTTGCCCTGAGCGGAAAGCAAAGTGCCTGAGCGAGAACGCTCGAACAACACCAAACCCAGGTTTGTTTCCAGTGTGCTTATTTGGCTGGTAAGGGTGGGTTGACTGATACCTAAAATTTGCGCAGCACGGCGAAAGTTAAGGTGTTTAGCCACGGTAACAAAGTAGCGAATTTGATTAAGCGAGGGCGCTTTACCGTTAAAAAACATAGGGACCATCTGTCTGTTAAATGTATTATTTTATCATGTGATAGCTTTTTGCTATCGCGATATACTCTATACATCTATAAAGCTATCAGTCAATCTTGTCAGTATAGATTTAAACTAAAGTTTATCCGTGTACTTAGGAGTAATAAATGGATCATGTAATTTCTGGTGTAGCTAAGTTTCAGCGCGACGTTTATCCTGAAAAGAAAGAAACCTTCAAAAAGCTGGCGACCGGCCAGAATCCGGAAGTATTGTTCATTACTTGTGCGGACTCCCGCATCGACCCGAATCTGGTAACGCAAACAGATCCAGGCGAGCTTTTCATCTGCCGCAACGCTGGCAACATTGTACCTCCTCACAGCAACCAAACCGGTGGCATGACTGCATCAATCGAGTTTGCTGTTGCTGCACTTGGCGTTAGCCACATCGTAGTATGTGGCCATACCGATTGCGGTGCAATGAAAGGTGCACTAAATCCTGAAAAATTGGATAGCTTGCCACACGTTAAAGAGTGGTTAGGTCACTGCCGTTGTGCCACTGAAGTTGTTAAAGAAAAGCATGGTGGCGAACTTAATGCTGATAGCTTAGCAGAAGTGACTAAAGAGAACGTATTGCAGCAAATGCAACACCTGAAAACCCACCCAGCAGTAGCCGCTAAACTGGCGACTAAAGCCGTTCAGTTACACGGTTGGGTATACGACATTGAAACCGGCATGGTCCATTGCTACGACCCTGAAACAGACAGTTTCAAAGAAATGGAACAGGCCTATGCTGAGCGCACTTTAGTGGTAGGCGCGTAAGGAAATAGCCTATGAAACTTGATTTATCGTTTAGTGAAATAAAGAACGATTTACCCGCCAGTATCGTTGTATTTTTTGTCGCGTTACCACTTTGTCTGGGTATCGCTCTGGCTTCTGGCGCACCGTTGTTTTCCGGCGTTATCGCCGGTATCATCGGTGGTGTCATTGTTGGCCTGATGAGTGGTTCTCGACTCGGTGTAAGCGGACCAGCAGCAGGGTTAGCGGTAATCGTTTTTGATGCCATTGGTACACTTGGAAGCTGGGAATTGTTTCTGGTTGCCGTGGTACTTGCCGGTGTGTTCCAGTTAATTCTTGGATTTATGCGCGCTGGTTTTGTTGCCTACTTCTTCCCCACGTCGGTCATAACCGGCATGCTGGCAGGTATCGGTATTCTGATTATTCTGAAACAGTTACCTTACCTGTTTGGGTGGCATTCCGATTTTCTTGGAGAAGAAGCCTTCAACCAAGTAAATGGAGAAAACACCTTCTCTGCAATCGAGCATGCGGTGTCTCTTATGTCACCAGCAGCGGTTGCGATTTCGGTGGTTTCCCTGGCCTTGCTGGTCATTTGGGATAAATACCTCACCAAAGCACACAAAATATTCCAGCTTATTCAGGGGCCTATTGTAGTGGTTCTGCTGGGTATTGTTGCTTCTATCGTACTGGCTCAAGCTGGTATGCCATTACAGGCAGACCAATTAGTCAGCTTGCCGGTTATCGACAGCTTCGAAGCTTTTAAAGCAGAAATGGCGTTCCCGGCATTCTCTGAAATGATGAATATTGATGTATTCACCATCGCGTTGGTTATGGCGGCGGTTGCCAGTATTGAAACACTGCTTTGTGTTGAAGCTACCGATAAACTGGACCCGCAGAAGAATACAACACCAACCAACCGTGAGTTGAAAGCGCAAGGTATTGGTAACATTATTTCTGGTCTGGTAGGTGGTTTACCTATTACTCAGGTAATTGTTCGTAGTTCTGCGAATATCGCCTTTGGTGGTAAAACCAAAATGTCAGCCATTCTGCACGGTGTTTTTCTGTTAATCGCGGTATTTGCAGCAGCCACTATGCTGAACCAGATCCCGTTGGCATCGTTAGCTGCCATTCTTATTACCGTTGGTTACAAGCTGGCTAAGCCTGCCATGTTTAAAGTGATGTACAAAACGGGTTGGGAGCAGTTCTTACCCTTCGTTACCACTATTCTGGTAATGGTATTTACTGACCTTCTGACAGGTGTGGTAACAGGCCTTGCTGTGAGCGTGTTCTTCACACTGAAACACAGCTACCGCAATTCATACCAGTTCACTGAAACCGTGAACGAAGAAGGCGGTGCGAGAACGCATCACATTGTTATGGCTGAGGAAGTCTCTTTCTTTAACAAACCTAGCATTTTGAAGAAACTAAACTCTATTCCAAAAGATTCCAAAGTCGTTCTGGATTTCTCAAAGAGTAAGTCAGTGGCTTTCGATGTAAAGGAATTGGTTAAAGATTACCTCGACCAAGCCGGTAGTAAAAACATTAAAGTTGAAACTATACAGTTTCAACAATAATAGAATGTTCTAAGACGCTTTCTGTTAGTTAGTCCTGCAGTTAAAGGGCCGATTAGGCCCTTTTTGTTTATCTCGAAAAATTGGTTTATTGTTTTACTGACAGTGTAATTACTCATCAACTCATTCAAATGAGTATCTCTGATAGAAAAAAGCTATCGCGAGTAGTGGTGTTTTTCTATAAAGCTATCAGTTAAAAATTCTTTTAACAGAATAATGATAATACCATGTTAATTTGAGGTAAATTTATGGACCACGTGATCTCTGGTGTCGCAAAGTTTCAGAAAGAGGTATTCCCCAAAAATAAAGCAACCTTCGAAAAATTGGCTAATGGCCAAAATCCCGAAGTCCTTTTCATCACCTGCGCTGATTCGAGAATCGATCCCAACCTCGTGACTCAGACCGGCCCGGGTGATCTCTTCATCTGCCGTAATGCTGGCAATATTGTTCCTCCGCATACTACCCATACCGGCGGTATGACCGCTTCTATTGAATTTGCCGTTGCGGCTTTGGGTGTAAGCCACATCATCATTTGTGGTCACTCTGACTGCGGCGCGATGAAAGGTGCACTTGCGCCTGATTCACTCGATACATTACCCCACGTAAAAGAATGGCTTGGTCATTGCCGTTGCGCCACCGAAGTGGTGAAGGAAAAGCACGGCGATTTATCAGCTGATTATCTCGATGAAGTCACCAAAGAGAATGTATTGCAGCAAATGCAGCACATTCGCACCCATCCTGCCGTTGCAGCGAAACTTGCCACTAAGCAAGTTCAATTGCATGGTTGGGTTTACGACATCGAGTCTGGTGACGTGCTTTGCTACGATGAGAAAGCTGAAGCATTCAAGCTGCTTCAGGACGTATATGGTGGCAAACCCTTTGGCGAGAAAAGGTAGGAGGCGAGTCAGATGAAAAACTTACTTTCTAATGTAAAAGGCGATTTAACCGGCGGCCTCACAGCCGGTATTGTTGCGCTGCCGCTAGCTCTCGCACTTGGTGTGGCGTCAGGTGTCGGCCCAATGGCAGGACTTTACGGCGCTATTGCGGTTGGTTTTTTTGCTGCATTATTAGGTGGTACACCGTCGCAGATTTCAGGACCGACAGGTCCCATGGTGGTCGTTCTGGCAGGCTTGTTTGCCACGCTTTCGGGTGACTTAGGCTTGATTTTTACGGTGGTGATGCTCGCCGGTCTGCTACAAATAATTATGGGCTTTACCGGTGTCGGTCAGTATATCCGACTGGTGCCTTATCCAGTGATATCCGGCTTTATGTCTGGTATTGGTGCCATCATCATTATTCTGCAACTTGGTAGATTGATGGGGCATGAGCCGCCGGGAGGCACTATTGGTGCGCTGAAATATCTTCCTACGGCACTTTCTGACATCGATTTCGTTACCCTTGGTCTTGGCTTAGGAACATTGGTTATTGCCTATAAGTGGCCGCCTAAATTGGGCAAAGTGGTACCGGGTGCGCTTGCAGCACTGATCATTGGTACACTGGTGAGCTTAGGTCTTGAAACGCCAATTCTTGGCAATATTCCAACAGGTTTACCAGAGCTGCACATGCCGGTATTCGACCAGTCAAAATTACTTCTGGTGCTGGAAGCTGCCTTCATTCTCGCTATCCTGGGTGCAATTGACTCGCTGTTAACGTCTCTTGTGGCGGACAACATGACCCGTACTCGTCACGACAGTAACAAAGAACTTATCGGCCAGGGTGTTGGTAACACGGTTGCTGGCCTGATTGGTGGTATTGCGGGTGCTGGCGCGACGATGCGTACGGTAGTGAATATTCGAAGCGGTGGTAAAGAACGCTTGTCGGGTATGGTTCATGCGCTGGTACTGCTAGCGATAGTATTGGGCCTTGGTCCATTAGCTGCGCAAATCCCTCACGCCGTATTGGCTGGTATTCTGGTGAAAGTGGGTCTGGATATCATCGACTGGAGTTATCTGAAGCGCGCGCACACTGGGCCGCGTTGGGACTTCGTTCTCATGTTGCTGGTACTGGGGCTGACGGTATTTGTAGATCTGATCACTGCGGTGGGTGTAGGTGTGGTATTGGCTGCATTAGCTTATGTTAAGCAAATTGCGCAGCTTCAGCTTGATGAAGTGAATAATCTGCCAGAAACATCAACCGATCCTGAAGAAGACGCGCTGCTTAAACAGGCAGGTAACAAGGTACGTATCTTCAGCTTTGGTGGTCCGTTGAGTTTTGGTGCTGCCGCTGATTTAGGCCATCACGTTCGTGAGAAAGTAAAAAATGGTTCACGGGCGCTTATTCTGGACTTCAGCCGTGTGCCCTCCATGGATGTCTCTGCTGCAATGGCGGTGGAAACTATCACATCTGATGCGAAGGCTGCAGGCCGTCACGTGATCATGTGTGGCGCAGCTGCGGCAGTACAAACAGTGCTTGAAAACATCAACGCGCACCAGAGTGGTGTGGTTGTAACGCCAGACCGCAAAGCGGCGCTAGCTAAGGCGATGGCATTGGTGAATGAGCCGGGAAAGGATAACGGCAGTCCGGGTGCTGCCGCAAATTTCATCCCAGCGAAATAATCATTAATCATAAACAAAGGGCTTCCAAACGGAAGCCCTTTTTATTTGTGCTTTTTTACCAGATTTGCACCCGATCTTCTGGTGCAAGATACAGTGCATCGCCAGGCTTCACGTCGAAGGCTTCGTACCATGCATCCATGTTACGTGGTGTCAGGGTACGGTAACGAGCTGGAGAGTGCGGGTCAGTGCGAAGCTGATTAATCAGACTTTGCTCTGTACGCTTCTCGCGCCAAACTTGCGCCCATGCCAGGAAGAAACGCTGATCGCCAGTAAGACCGTCGATAACAGGGGCTTCTTTACCATCAAGGCTTAACTTATAAGCTTCATAAGCCATTGCCAGACCGCCCACGTCACCAATGTTTTCACCCATGGTCAGCTGACCATTTACGTGCTGGCCTTCTACTGGCTCGTATGCATCGTACTGGGCTCCCAACTGTTCAACTTTTGCCGTGAACGCTGTTAAATCTTCATCAGTCCACCAGTTACGCTGAATGCCGTTAGCATCAGATTTTGAGCCCTGATCATCGAAACCGTGGCCCATTTCATGACCAATAACGCCGCCGATTGCGCCATAGTTTACCGCTGGGTCAGCGTTCGGGTCGAAAAACGGTGGCTGCAGAATCGCTGCAGGGAATACAATTTCGTTAAACGAAGGATTGTAATACGCATTCACGGTTTGTGGCGTCATGCCCCAGCGCTCACGATCGGTTGGCTTCAACTCGTTCTCAACGTCTTTTTCGTGGAAGAATTTGCGTAAGTTACGAATATTTTGTACCAGTGTGTCGCTACTGATTTCAAGACCACTCAGGTCAACCCACTCATCTGGGTAACCGATTTTAGGACGGAATGCCGCCAGTTTAGCGCGTGCTTCTTTTTTGGTTTCGTCGCCCATCCACTCAAGGCCATCGATACGCTTGCCCAGTGCGGTACGCAGGTTTTCAACTAGCTCCGACATTTGTGCTTTTGAGCTTTGTGGGAAGTAGCGGTCAACGTAAATTTTACCCAGCACAAAGCCAAGTGATTCAGTTCCCGAGAGCTGTCCAACAGCGCGCTTCCAACGTGGGCGAGGCTCTTGCTGACCATTTAACGTCCGGCTGTAGAAATCAAAAGATTCGTTATTGATTTCTTCGCTTAGCAATGAAGAATTATTGCTAATGGTATGGAAGGTTAGATAGGTTTTCCAAATACCCAGGTCGGTTTCGTTGATGATGTTGATGACATCTTTCAGCGGTTCTGGGGTACTGATGTTCAGTTCTGGTGCTTTCAGATCAGACTGAGCCAGGAAAGTATTCCAGTTGAAGCCTGGATAGGCATCGCTCAGTGAAGCGCGCTCAATTTGGTTCAGGGTGAGGTCGCGGTTACGGCGTTTCGCACGGGGCCACTGCGCATCGGCAATGCGGGTTTCCAATTCAAGAATTTGCTGCGCGCCTTCCGCTGGGCTCTCAGCACCTGCAAAGGCCAACATCTTCTCTACGTGAGCAACATAGGCTTCGCGAATTTTTACGAAACGCTCTTCATCACTGAGGTAGTAATCGCGATCTGGCAGACCTAAACCACCTACACCTACTGTTACCTGATACTCGTTAGGATCGAGGCGGTTATAACCCAGGTAAGAATAGATTGGCGTGGCACTGCCGTATAACCATGACTGACCAAAGACACGAGTAAGGTCATCGCGGTTACCAATTTTGCTTATCATGCCAAGAATGTCAGAGATGGGTTCGATTCCTTGGGCATTGATGGTATCGGTATCCATGTAAGCAGAATAGAAGTCGTGAACCATTTTCTCTTCGGTATTGAGATCCTGCTTCGTCATCAGGTCATCAACGATAGCTTTTACCTGTTCTTCACTGCGGTCTCGTAATGCGTTAAACGCACCAAAGCGAGTTTTGTCAGCCGGTAATTCGTAATTTTTATACCAAGTGCCGCTGGCATAACCAAAGAAGTCATCTCCGGGTTTAACTGACGTATCCATGGCGGTTAAATCCACACCAAAACTGCCCAATTCAGGCTTGCCGGCTTCTGCTGTAGTTTGTGATTCTTTTGCCGGAGCGGAAGACGCCGACTGTTCCGGTTTGCTACAACCAGAAAGGCTGAGTGCTGCAGCAATAGTGGCAGCAAGTAACTTATACTTCATTGTCGTTTCTCTTTGTCGTTATGGCAGCGTCGGGTGTGACAGCTGCTGTACTTGTTGTTTTCAGTTTATTTGTCATTGCTTCGTTAAACGGTAACACAGTTGCCGCCTGTTGGAAGTAATGGGAAATTTGTGGCGTTTCCTGATGTAAAAATTCTTCTACAGCACTATGGAAACGGTTATCAAATAAATGGTGAAGAGACACACAAAAGGTAGGCTCGAAGCCGCGTAAAATTTTATGTTCACCTTGTGTCCCTGGATTAAACAAAGGTAATCCATGCTCAATGGCGAATGCAATGCCTTGATTGTAACAAGATTCGAAATGCAGCCCATCGATGTCCTGCAGGCTCCCCCAATAGCGGCCATAAAGGCCCTGTGCATCGTAAAAAAACAGTGCGCTGGCAACCGGTTTCCCGTTTCTGGACGCCTTCACTAACAGAGTGTGGTCAGCCATAGTACGGAAAATAGATTCGAAGAAGTCAGGGGTGAGATACCCGCTATGTCCCGACCGCTTTAGATAAGTTTGCTGGTAACAGAGAATAAAAAACTGAATATCGTCGTCAGTCAGTTCGGCACCTTTAATACGCTGGATGGTAACCCCAGCTGCATCCAGTTTTTGACGTGATTTTCGCAGTGAACGGCGTTTTCTTGATGTTAGTGCGGCGGTGAAATCATCTTCAGTTTCGTACCCATAGTTGTACCACTGAAACTGTACGGAATAGCGCCGGGCAAAACCATTCTGTTGCCAGGATGGTGAATCAGCCTGAGGGCTGAACAGAATATGCAGCGATGACACGCCATCGTTTAGCAAGGTATTGAGCGAAGCGCGGATAGTGGGAAGTAAGTCGTCAGCGTTGTATCCATCTGCAACCAGTAACCTTGGGCCGGTAACGGGAGTAAAAGGAATAGCGCTAATCCATTTTGGATAATAATCCAAACCATGTTGCTCATAGGCATGCGCCCAACCGTGGTCGAACACGTATTCGCCGTAGCTGTCGGCTTTCAGATAACCAGGCATGGCGGCAATCAGTTTTGACTTGTGATGTACCAGCAAAAAATACGGATGCCAGCCTGTCCCTTCACCCACGCAGTCCGTATTTTCCATGGCTGACAGAAGCGGATATTGCAAAAACGGCCCGGCAGACGATGCAAGCGCTTGCCAGGCGGGTGCTGGTATTGCATTAATAGATGTGACAAAGGATGTGGTATATTTCATCTCAGACACGAAGTTAGCTGTTCATCAGAACACGCTGTCAATATAAAGCCAATGTTAGTTAGAAATCTGATAATCCGACACCATGACAGACCCCAACCGCAAAATCATTATTGACGCGATTACCCGCATGCTGGCACGACGAGAGCACAGTAGGGTCGAAGCCCGCACAAAGCTAAGCCAAAAGGGGTTTGACCCAGAGGCATATTTGCCGGTTCTGCAGGAGTTCACCGAGGCTGATATTCAAAGCGATGGTCGCTATGCTGAAATGCGAGTTCGCGCCTGTGCGTCGAAAGGGATTGGGCCTGAACGAATACAACGAGAATTATCGCAACATCAGATTGATCATTATGTGGTGCAGGAAGCCATGAAAGAGGCCGATGTAGATTGGTTTGAGTTGGCGCTAAACGTAAAAATCAAGAAATTTGGTGAGGGCAGGGAAACTGACTTTAAAGCCCGTCAAAAACAAATGCAGTTTATGAATTATCGCGGCTTTACCCGTGACCAAATCCAATATGCCGTCAATGGCGACTAAAACCCGACTAAATTAGCAGCGAATCCTTAACAACCACGCGCTTTCCATGATATGTTTGCGCCCTGCGGGCGGCGCACCTGTTCAGGTGCCATTTTCCCCACCATTTTCATGCATCTTCGGTACATCGCGGATATTTTCCCTAGCACCGATGGGATGTGCACTGTTAATAAAAGTAGGAAGTTTGGATTTCAATGACATTATCAACTGCTGACATACGCCAAAAGTTTATCGATTACTTTAAGAGTCACGGCCACCAGGCAGTGGCAAGTTCTTCTCTGGTGCCGGCAGATGATCCTACACTCCTGTTCACCAATGCGGGTATGAACCAGTTCAAGGACGTGTTCTTAGGGGCAGAAAAGCGCAGCTATAGCCGCGCAGTTTCTTCTCAGCGCTGCGTTCGTGCAGGTGGTAAACATAACGATTTAGAAAACGTAGGCTACACCGCTCGCCACCACACCTTCTTTGAGATGTTAGGTAACTTCAGCTTTGGTGATTACTTTAAAAAAGAAGCAATCAGCTTTGCATGGAATTTTCTTACCGTTGAACTGGGTCTGCCAAAAGAAAAGCTGTTGGTAACCGTGTATTCGGAAGATGATGAGGCGTTCGCTATCTGGGAAAACGAGATCGGCGTGCCAGCAGAAAAAATTATCCGCATCAATACCTCCGATAACTTCTGGTCCATGGGTGATACCGGCCCGTGTGGTCCGTGTTCCGAGATTTTCTACGATCACGGCGAGCACATTTGGGGTGGTCCTCCGGGCACGCCAGAAGAAGACGGCGACCGCTTCATTGAAATCTGGAACCTGGTTTTCATGCAGTTCAATAAGCAAGCCGATGGCACCATGGAGCCGCTGCCGAAGCCTTCTATTGATACCGGTATGGGCCTTGAGCGTATTTCTGCCATTCTTCAAAATGTGCACAGCAACTATGAAATCGACTTGTTCCAGAACCTCATTAAAGCGACAGCTGACATCACTGGCGCAACCGATCTGGAAAACAAATCTTTGCGCGTGGTAGCGGACCACATTCGTTCATGCGGCTTCTTAGTGTGTGATGGCGTTATGCCAAGCAACGAAGGTCGTGGTTATGTACTGCGTCGTATTATTCGTCGTGCGGTACGTCATGGCTATCAATTGGGCGCCAAAGACATTTTCTTCTACAAGCTGGTAGCGGCACTGGTGAAGGAAATGGGCGAGTTTTATCCTGAACTGGCTGATCAACAACCGGTTATTGAGAAAGTACTGCGCGTAGAAGAAGAGCAGTTCAGTAAAACCCTTGAGCGCGGTATGAATATGCTGAATGACGCGTTGTCTGCCCTGGAAGGTGACACAATTCCGGGTGAAGTAGTATTCAAGCTTTATGATACTTACGGTTTCCCGGTAGACCTGACTAACGATGTGGCCCGTGAACACAACGTGAAAATTGATGAAGCCGGTTTCGAAAAAGCCATGGAAGCCCAGCGCAACCGTGCAAAAGAAGCGAGCAATTTTGGCGCGAACTATAACGACTTATTGAAAATCGATCATACAACATCGTTCACCGGCTATAACGATGTTGACGGTGAAGCGAACATCGTTGAGCTGATCTTCGACAACCAGTTTACCGACACGTTGACCGATGGACAGGAAGGGGTTGTGGTACTGGATCAAACTCCGTTTTATGCAGAATCGGGTGGTCAGGCCGGCGACAGCGGCGTGCTTAAAGTAGCAGGCGGCGAGTTTATTGTTTCTGATACCCAGAAAATGGGTAACGCTTTTGCCCATAAAGGTAAAGTGGTTGGTGAGATTAAGAAGGGTGAAAAAGTCACGGCCGCGATTGATAACGCCAAACGCGAAGCAGTGAAGAAAAATCACAGTGCTACTCACTTACTGCACGCGGCATTACGTGAAATCCTCGGTGACCACGTAACGCAGAAAGGTTCACTGGTTGAAGCAGCCCGTATGCGTTTTGACTTCTCTCATTTTGAAGCGGTCACGCCAGAACAGCTTCTGCAGGTTGAAAATCGCGTGAACGAGGAAATTCGTGCGAACCATTCATTGAAGACAGAACTGATGGAACTGGATGAAGCGAAGGCTTCCGGTGCCATGGCATTGTTCGGTGAGAAGTATGACGAGAAAGTGCGCGTAGTAACCATGGGCCCATTCTCGGTAGAGCTTTGTGGCGGTACTCACGTTCAGCGCACCGGTGATATCGGTTTATTCAAGATCACCTCAGAAAGCGGCATTGCATCAGGCGTTCGTCGCATAGAAGCGATAACTGGCGCAGCGGCAGTTGAATATGTGCAACAACAACAGATTCAGTTACAAACCGCAGCAGGATTATTAAAAACAGATAGTACAGGCCTGATTGACCGTATCGGTGCATTGCAGGCGCAAACTAAAGATTTGGAAAAAGCACTTACCGCAGCGAAGCAAAAATTGGCTGCGCAACAGGGCGCTGATCTCTTAGGCGAGGCCCAGGATATCAATGGCGTGAAAGTGCTGATTTCCGAGCTTGAAGGCGTTGAGTCGAAAGCATTACGTGGAATGATGGACGATCTTAAAAACCGAATCGGCGAAGGCATCGTAGTACTAGGTATGGCTGATGGTGCTAAAGTCAGTTTAATTGTAGGTGTCACCAAACAGCTAACCGGCAAAGTTAAAGCAGGAGAACTGGTAAACTTTATTGCCTCACAGGTTGGTGGAAAGGGCGGTGGCAGACCAGACATGGCGCAAGCCGGTGGTAGTCAGCCAGAGAATCTGAAAGGTGCATTGGCGTCAGTTAACGCATATCTGTCAGATAAGCTATAATCCAGTATCTAAGGTATACAGTGAGTTTCTTAAGTGACATGGAAACAGGGAATCACTGCTGTTACCGTCGGGTCGTGCCGACGAGTGACGAAAGTTAAGGGAAAGTTCATTTTTAAAGGACAGGAGCAAGCGAATGCTTATATTGACTCGTCGTGTAGGTGAAACCCTGATGGTAGGTGATGATGTTACCGTGACTGTATTAGGGGTTAAGGGTAACCAGGTACGTATTGGTGTGAATGCGCCAAAAGAAGTATCAGTGCATCGTGAAGAAATTTACATGCGCATTCAGGCTGAAAAAGGTGGTCAGCCCGGCAATACTGCCGAATAAACACCAACGAAAAAAGGCCGGTTTACCCGGCCTTTTTAGTCTTCGTAACGTGGAAAAGTTGGCTTTTTATTCGATTTGTTTAAAATGGCAGCATACGATTCATTTTATTGAAAAAAGGGTTTGACTCCCTCACGAGTATCAGTAAAATGCGCACCACTGTTACGGAGAGGTGGGTGAGTGGCTGAAACCAGTTCCCTGCTAAGGAACCATACCTATTACTGGTATCGAGGGTTCGAATCCCTCCCTCTCCGCCACTATTAAGGTTGGAAGTGGTGGCCAACAATAAGTTTTAATGCGCGTGTGTAGCTCAGCTGGATAGAGTACCTGGCTACGAACCAGGCGGTCGGAGGTTCGAATCCTTCCACACGCGCCAACTTACAAAAGCACCACCTTTTACGGTAAAACGTAAAAGTATACTTAAAGCGTGTGTAGCTCAGCTGGATAGAGTACCTGGCTACGAACCAGGCGGTCGGAGGTTCGAATCCTTCCACACGCGCCACATTGAAAAGCCCACCATCTGGTGGGCTTTTTCATTTCTGCTATATGCTTTTTCTTCTTCTCTCTAACATCGACGTTTCACACATTCTTTCAAATCATCAGTTTGGCTGCTCTCGTTTAAGGGCCCGGTGCCGTACATAGCATCGCACTGTCATCGTTTGCCCCTTGCTAATAATGGGAAATGGCCCACAATGATGATAATTTGTACAAAAATAAATCCTGATCACAGGTCTTCACCGTTCTGTTTAATTGACCAAAAGCAAAATGTCGCGTGCTTTTATGCTGTAATCTCGCATATTTATTTAATTTATAGGTCTGAAGTCCCATTGTTTTTGCATTTTCAACATGATAATTATTCGCTTCACCAAAATTAGAGGTAATTTATATGGCCCCTGAATCCATGAGCAGCCTACTGGGCGAAGCCGCCACACTGATGGTGACCGGTATGGCATTTGTATTTGCTTTCCTGGCGCTGTTAATTGGTGGTGTGCGTTGCATTGCCTGGTATTGCGAAAAGTTTCCCGGCGAGGAACCCGCAGCCGCGCCGGTTCGCTCCCGGGCTGCGCCGACAGCGAAAGACAACACAGTTAGCGCCGGAACGATAGCAGCGATAACCGCTGCCGTTCACCAGCACCGAAATAATCAGAAATAGATTTAAAGAGGAATCACTATGTCTAAGCCGTTGGCACTAACAGAATTAGTTCTCCGTGACGCTCACCAGTCCTTACTGGCCACTCGCATGCGTCTTGAAGACATGTTACCCATTGCCAGTAAACTCGATGATGCTGGATTCTGGTCTGTGGAATCCTGGGGCGGTGCAACCTTCGACGCCTGTATCCGTTATCTTGGGGAAGATCCCTGGGAACGTATTCGTGCATTGAAAAAGGCGATGCCGAAAACGAAGCAGCAAATGCTGCTGCGCGGTCAGAACTTGCTTGGCTACCGTCACTACGCGGATGACGTGGTGACCCGCTTTGTTGAACGAGCCCATGATAATGGCGTGGACGTGTTCCGTATTTTTGATGCCATGAACGATGTCCGTAATCTGCAAACCGCCGTGAAAGCCGCCATTGATTGTGGCGCCCACGCGCAGGGCACCATGTCCTATACCATCAGCCCCATGCACACTATCGATGGCTGGGTGGATATGGCGAAGCAGCTCGAAGACATGGGCGTGCATTCCATCTGTATTAAAGATATGGCTGGTCTGCTGAAACCTTACGAGTGTGAAACGCTGGTTACCCGCCTGAAAGAAACCGTGCAGGTGCCTATTGCCATGCAGTGTCATGCGACGACCGGCCTGAGCACAGCGACCTATCAGAAAGCCATTGATGCTGGCATCGACATGCTGGATACCGCAATTTCCTCAATGAGTATGACCTATGGTCACAGTGCTACCGAAACAATTGTCTCGGCTCTCGAGGGCACAGAAAGAGACACCGGCCTGTCGCTGGAAGGCCTGGAAGAAATCGCCGCTTACTTCCGTAATGTGAGAAAGAAATACGCTAAATTCGAAGGCAGCCTGAAAGGGGTGGATGCCCGCATTCTGCTCGCGCAGGTGCCGGGCGGCATGCTCACCAATATGGAAAGCCAGCTGAAAGAGCAGGGCGCGGAAGACAAGTTTGACGAGGTGCTGAAAGAAATTCCGCGGGTGCGTGAAGATCTCGGCTTTATTCCGTTGGTGACACCAACGTCGCAAATCGTGGGTACACAGGCGGTACTTAACGTGCTGACCGGCGAGCGTTACAAAAGCATTTCCAAAGAAACGGCTGGTGTACTGAAAGGTGAATACGGTGCCACGGCGGCGCCAGTGAATGCTGAATTACAGGCCCGGGTGCTTGACGGTGGCGAGCCGGTAACCTGTCGACCAGCGGATCTGCTCAAGCCGGAAATGGAAAGCCTCACCGATGATCTGGCGGCACTGGCTAAAGACAAAGGCTTCCTGCTGGCGGATGAACAAGTCGACGATGTACTCACTTACGCCTTGTTCCCGCAAATCGGTCTGAAGTTCCTGCAGAACCGTGGGAATCCGGACGCGTTTGAACCTGCGCCAGGCAAAGAACCGGAAGTGGCTACAGCGCCTGCTGTTGCTCCACGAGCTACGGGTCAGCCTTCCAGTTACGATGTCAAAGTGGATGGCAAGGTGTATCACGTGGAAGTGGCTGATTCCGGCACGCTAACCAGCGTGACACCGGCTGCAGCCACTGCGCCGGCCTCGTCTGCGGAGCCAGCACCATCGGCCAGCGGCCAGACTATCAACGCACCGCTGTCCGGAAATGTGTTTAAGGTACTGGTTAGTCCGGGCGATGTTGTGGCTAACGGTGACGTGGTGATCATTCTGGAAGCCATGAAAATGGAGACGGAAATACGCTCTGCCTTCGACGGAACGGTTAGTACTATTCTCGCTAAAGAGGGCGACAGTGTCGCCACCGGTCAGGCACTGATAGAGTTATAAGCCATGGAAAAACTGTATATACTCTGGGACAGCACCGCGCTGGCCCATTTTCAGAGTGGCGAGCTGGTAATGATGGCCGTTGGGCTGTTATTACTGTGGCTCGCCATCGTAAAAAAATTCGAACCTTTGCTGCTGTTTCCTATCGGCTTCGGTGCTTTACTGACCAACATTCCGTTGGCAGGTTTTTCTGACCCCGGTGGCTTGCTCTATTATATCTACGAAGTGGGTATTCACTCTGGCGTGTTCCCGTTACTCATATTTATGGGGGTGGGAGCCATGACAGACTTTGGTGCCTTGATTGCGAATCCTCGCATGCTACTACTCGGCGCTGCTGCACAGTTTGGTATCTTTGCCACATTATTTGGTGCGATAGCGCTGAATTTCATTCCCGGCTTTGATTTTAGCCTGAAAGACGCGAGTGCTATTGCCATCATCGGCGGTGCCGACGGCCCCACAGCCATATTCCTGGCCTCTCGTCTGTCACCGGATTTATTGGGTGCCATTGCTGTAGCAGCCTATTCCTACATGGCGCTGGTGCCTATAATTCAGCCGCCCATCATGAAGGCGCTGACCACCGAAGACGAGCGCAAAATCGAGATGGCGCAACTGCGTCACGTGACCCGCAAGGAGAAAATTATTTTCCCGCTGGCGGTACTCATTCTGACCATTCTGTTCCTGCCATCAGCTACACCGTTGGTGGGCATGTTCTGTTTTGGTAACCTCATGCGGGAGAGTGGTGTGGTTGATCGTTTGTCGAAAACGGCACAGAACGAACTCATCAATATTGTCACCATCTTCCTCGGGCTGGCAGTAGGTTCCAAGCTTTCGGCTGATAAATTTCTTACTGTGGAAACCTTAGGGATCTTGGGCCTGGGTGCTATCGCTTTCGCCATAGGTACTGCTGCAGGCGTACTAATGGCAAAGGTTCTGAATAAAGTGAGCGGTGGCGGAATTAACCCATTAATTGGTGCCGCGGGTGTGAGCGCGGTACCCATGGCGGCCCGTGTGGTTAATAAAGTCGGTTTGCAAAGCAATCCGCATAACTTCTTGCTCATGCACGCCATGGGGCCAAATGTGGCGGGCGTACTGGGCTCTGCCGTGGCGGCGGGTATCCTGTTGGCGTTGGTGGGCTAAGGGAGTTCTACTCTGATGTAGCCAGCGTTTGCTGAGGTACGAGTGACTGATAAGCGAGAATGAGCTTTTTAGTCATCTCGTGCTGAGGCCAACGGAAAATGGTTTCGGTTTTACCTGTTTCTACAATCTGGCCACCGTCCATGACAATGATCCTGTCGGCGATATGACGCACAATCCCTAAGTTGTGAGAGATAAATATAAATGACAGACCCAGTTCCTTTTGCAGTTTCAGGATCAGGTTTACCGTTTGTGAACGCACTGAGGGATCGAGTGCTGCGAAAGGTTCGTCGGCAACCAGGATTTTCGGTTGCAACACCATGGCCCGCGCAATTGCCACCCGCTGTTGCTGACCATCTGACAACATATGGCGATAAAAGTAGTAGTGATCACGCAGCAAACCTACTTTAACCAATATATCTTCAATAAGAGTTTTGCGTTCTGATTCCGACAGTTCGGTATTAAGCTTTAGCGGTTCATCGAGAATGCGCCCCACAGGAATGCCCGGATTCATCGCCTCACTACTGTGCTGGAAGATCATTCGGATATCGTTACTGCTGTTGTAGCTTTTTGTAGACTTCTTTTTAGCCGCGTTGTACATCACGTTGCTTAAGAATATTTCCCCTTCGTCGGCGGGAATTGCGCCAACCAGCAGCTTCGCCAACAGAGATTTACCCGCACGGTTTTCACCAATTATCGCAATGGTTTCACCTCGCTTTACCGTCAGCTCTATAGGCCCTAAAGCAAATACTTCTGGCTTTTTCAACCAGCGCTTCTGATCGCTATGACGGAATGTCAGGCCACTGACATGCATAAGCTCGCTCATAGTTTCTCCATATGCAGCGGAAAGTGGCAGCTGTAAGTGTGATCATGAATACGTCTTACGCCCGGTGTGCTCACGCAGGCCCGCTGCGCACGAGGACAGCGAGGTCCTAAACGGCATCCGATTGGTACATGCTGTAACGAGGGGATGGTGCCGTCGAGAGAGGGCAGTACCGATTTCGGTGGCAAGTCCGCCCGGAAACTTGGTGCACTGTCGATAAGCGCTTTGGTGTAAGGATGCAGTGGGCGCTTACGAATATGTTTCATTTTGCCCGATTCCACCGTCTGACCGCAGTACAGTACTGTCATGGTATGGGACATGCTGGCAATGGCCAGCAAATCGTGACTGACGAACAAAATCGAGAGTGATTTTGTTTGATTCAGCCGCGTGAATAGCTTCAATACTTTGGTTTTGGTGGTGGTTTCCATCCCTCGGGTCGGGTCGTCGGCGATGAGTAATTTCGGTTGTGAGATCAACGCCATGGCAATCATAAACTTCTGACCAATGTCAGTGGGTACCTGGTGCGGGTACGCGTTCAGATAATGTTTGTGATTCTTAATGCCCACCTTATGTACGGTATTGATGGCGGTTTTTCGGCGATCCAGACTTCGCTGCCAGAACCATTTACCGTTGACTAACTCGTCGGGGATCGCCTCTTCGAGCTGTTGTCCTAATGTCATCGACGGGTCCATCGACGTAATAGAATCTTGGAACACAACACCAATATCACGGCGCATCAGTTCACGTCGTTCTTTCGCCGTCATCGACAACATGTTCTTGCCATGCCAGCTCATACGGTCGGCCGTGACTTTCCATTGGGGCGGTAATGCACCAGAAATGGCCTGTACCATTAAACTCTTACCGGAGCCAGATTCACCCACCAGTGCGCGAATTTCGCCACTGTTAACGGTGAGGTTCACTTTATCGAGGGCCTTTACCCGCGTACTACCGTTATCAATTTCCAGGGTCAGGTTTTTGATGTCCAGCATTGGCATTAGTGTGTCAGCCTCCGTCTTAGTGCAGAGCGTAAACCGTCGCCGACAATGTTAATTGCCAGAACCATAAGAAAGATAGTCAGACCCGGCAGTCCCACATTCCATGGCGCCACATAGGCAACATCGAGGCCATCAGCAAGAATAACACCCAGTTCCGGCAGTGGCGGCTGTGCGCCCAAATTCAGAAAACCCAGTGCCGAAATGTCGATAACAGCAACGGAAAGCGCCAGAGAGCCTTGTACAACAAGCATCTCAATCATGTTGGGCAGTACCGAGTGAAAGAAAAGCTGTACAGGCTTGGCGCCGTCCAAACGAGATGCCAGGATGTATTCTTTTTTCATTTCGCTGCGTACAAACGAGCGGGTGTGATGTATGAACTGTGGGATCAATGCCAGTGTTATGGCCCACATACTGTTCACCAAGCCCGTGCCCAGAATCGCGACGATAATGATGGCGATTAACAGGGTAGGAATGGCCATGAGCGCATCCAGGGTATGATTAATGACGCTTGAACGTACACCGCTCGTCATCCCGGCAATGGTGCCAATGGTGACGCCCACCAGCATGGCGATTAATACTAAAAGTACGCTGGAACCGAAGGTTACCCGGCATCCATACATAATACGGGAAAATACATCACGCCCGAGCGCATCGGTGCCAAACAGGTGGCTGACTGTGCCGTTAGGTTCCCAACTTGGTGGTACGAGTAACGCATCGATGTTTTGTTGTAGCGGGTCGTAAGGGGCAACGAGCGGCGCAAACAAAGAAACAAAAAGAAACAGACCAAGCACAATGAAGCCCGCAAAGGCAACATGGCTACTGCGAAATTCTTCCCAGGTGCGATGCCACGGGGAAGGCTGTGATTCTTCCTGATAAAGACTAAACTGTGCCACGTTCGTATTTTTCCCGACTTGGATCGATGATTCGGTTAAACAAATCAATCAAAATAGTAAAACTAACCACTAAGGTTGCCACAGCGAGCATGCCCACCCGTAATGCCGGATAGTCCCGCTGGTAAATAGCCTGAATCAACCAATTGCCAATACCCGGCCATGAAAAGAGCGTTTCCACGATCATTGCGTTAGTGATCAGCGTGGTTATCTGAATCGCCATTAAAGGTAGAATGGGGAGTAAGGCGTTACGCAGGATATGCCGACGAAATATTTGAACGCGGGACAGCCCCCGTGACTCTGCAGCTGCGATATAAGGGCTTTTCAACACATCAATAACAGATCGTCGTGTGAGTCTTACCACTGACGCTGTCGATACCAGCGCAATGGAAATTGTTGGCAGTAACAAATGATAAAGCGCGTCATTTAATGCCAGTGACGTATCGGTGTTCTCAGCAATAATAATATCAATCAGAATAAAGCCCGTGGTGGGCGGAACATCGAACAACAAGCTGACACGACCAGACAGTGGCACAATCCCAAGGTTCAGACTGAACACCATAATAAACACCAACGCCAGCCAGAAAACGGGAAACGAGTAGCTCACCATACTGGCCGAATTAATCAGATAGTCCCGTTTCGTGTAGCTGCGCATGCCTGCATAACACCCAAGCGGTACACCCACGAAAATTGCCACGAAGAGCGCATATGCACTGAGTTCGATGGTTGCGGGCATGGCGATGCCAATTTCTTCGCGTAAGGGCAAGCCGGATACAAAACTGTATCCCCAGTTCCCTTGCAGTAGCTGCTGTACGTAATGAATAAATTGAAACAGATAGGGTTTATCCAGCTGGAATTGACGTAGCAAAGCGGCTCGTTCGGTTTCATTTTGCGGGGTAATACCGGTGAGGTTCACCAGTACATCACCGGGAAACAGGTAAGCCAGTGAAAAAGACAGCGCCGCCAGCACCAGCATCGTGGTGATAAACAGGGTGGCATAACGAATTAGAATTTGTATCACAGGGACTTAGTCACTCCGGCAAATCGCACGCCGCCGTACGGGTTAATACTCATACCTTTTAAATTTTTTCGATAGGCCTGGTAGCGATAAGCATGTGCAATAGGTACCAAGGGAAGTTCATCATACAACAGACGGTTTACTTCTTCATAAATCGCTTTACGTCGTTCGAGATCCTGTGTCTCCAGCGCTTCGTTGATCAGCGCATCATACTTTTCATTGCACCACATGGCGCGATTCGTACCCGATGGAATAGCGCCACAGCTGAGAAGAGGGCGGTAGAAATTATCCGGATCACCATTATCTGCAGACCAACCAATCAACACACTGTCATGCAAACCTTCCCGTAAATGTCGACGGAATGTGGTCCAGTCATAAGTCACAATATTCACTTGAATATCAACGGCGGACAAATAACGTTGAATCAGCTCAGCCATTTTACTCGCGTTTGGATTATACGCCCGTTCAACTGGCATTGCCCAAATGGTCATGGTGAAGCCTGGCTCAATACCCGCTTCTTTAAGTAATTTCTTCGCCAAAACCGGGTTATACGCGGTATCTTCCGCATCACTTTGAAACGCCCAACTGGCTGTAGGAAGCAAGGTTTTCGCCCGCGTGGCGCTTTCAAAATATACGGCTTCCAGCAGGGTGTTTTTGTCGATGGCCAGTGCCAGCGCTTTTCTGACTTTCGGATCATCAAAGGGCGGGCGTTCCGTGTTGAAGGCCCAAAAGCCAATATTCAGACCTGGCTTTTCAGACAACTCGAGTTCTTCCCGGTTACGAATGATCTCAAGCTCAGTTTGCGCAGGGAAGGCAATGGCATCGCATTCACCGGTGATGAGTTTCGCCAGTCTTATCGAACTCTTGGTGGTGATATCGTAAATCAGATGCTCGGTATTAGATTGTCCATCAGGTAATTCGTCAAAACCCCAGTAATTTTCATTTCGAAGGAAGCGGATGTAATGATCTTTACGATAGCTTTCAAACTTAAACGGGCCGGTTCCTATGGGGAAGTAATCAATGCGTTCTGGCGTACCGCGACTTAGCAAATGGTCGGCATATTCCGCTGACAGTATGACTGAAAAATCCGTAGCCAGGTTTGCTAAAAATGAGCTGTCAGGTTCTTTGAGGGTAATTTGCACCCGGTAGCCGTTTATTCGCTCAACATTTACGATGTTTTCTGCTAATCCAAGGCTTTCAAAATAGGGGTAGCGGCCGCCGGAAACGGCATGAAAAGGATTAGAAGGCAAACGCCAGCGGTTAATACTGAAGATCACATCGTCAGCATTCAACGTGCGGGTTGGCGTAAAATAGGTTGTGGTGTGAAAGGTGACATCTTTATGAAGCTGGAAGGTATAAGTTAGCCCGTCATCAGACACCACCCAACTTTCAGCAACATTAGGCACAATTTGCCCGCTTTCGGCATCGAAATTGAGAAGGCGATCATAAAGTTGATGCGCCGTTGCATCGGCAGTGGTGCTAGACGTGTCAGTTTGCGGATTAAAGTTCACCGGGTTACTTTCGGAGCAATAGATGATCCCTGATTGGTAAAAGGCAATCTGTTCTGATTTATCGCAGGCCTGCAAACCTGCTAAAGCAACCAGAAATGCCGCCCACCGAAAACCGCCTCGCACCGTCACGCCTCCACAGATTCTGCCGAAGAATCCAGTAAGTTATATTTTTTCAGATATCCACGAAGCTGATGATAAGTCAGACTCAACTTTTCTGCAGTCTTTTTCTGATTAAACTGACTGTCTTCAAGGGCCTGGCGAATCATATCGATTTCATATTGCTGAGAGCGTTCTTTTAGATCGATGGGGAAGTTAAACGACGCCGTCGCCGGTGCAGCAGGCGCGTTTGCCGCGACATCGGGTAATTCAGGCGGTACTTCCACCACATCGGACACTGTGCCAGAGCTTGCCATTCTGTCTTGAGTTTTAATTCTGCCTTTGGGCCTGAACGGAGATTCAAACGGATCGAGAGTAATTTCATGCACCGGTAGGTGAGGGTTGTTGGTGCGATATACCGCCCGTTCAACCACGTTTTTCAGCTCACGGATGTTGCCCGGCCAGGAGTATTCCAAAAGCGTTCGGCGTGCCTTTTCGGTAAAACCGCTAAAGAGTTCCATTTCCAGTTCACGGGCCATATTGATGGCGAAGTTTTCTGCCAGAAGCAATATGTCTTCTTTTCGTTCCCGTAATGGCGGAATAGTAATAACATCGAATGCTAAGCGATCCAGCAAGTCAGCGCGGAATTCTCCGCTCTCTGCTAAAGCCGGTAGGTCTTCGTTTGTCGCCGCAATAATACGCACATCAGTTTTTAGTGTTTTACTGCCGCCCACACGTTCGAATTCACCATATTCAATAACTCTGAGCAGCTTTTCCTGAATAAGTCCTGAGGTGTTTGCCAGCTCGTCGAGGAACAGGGTGCCGTTGTTGGCGACCTCAAAACGACCTTCCCGGCGTTTGGCTGCTCCGGTAAATGCACCAGCTTCATAACCGAACAGCTCACTTTCAAGCAGGTTTTCATTCAGAGCGGCACAATTGAGTTTGACGTAGTTTTGATCCCAGCGCTGTGAAAGAAAGTGCAAACGAGCAGCGATAAGTTCTTTACCGGTTCCCCGTTCACCGATTACCAGCACCGGTTTGTTCAGTGGTGCGATCTGTGAAATCTGTTCCAGTGTTTCCAGAAAGCTATTGGCCTGCCCAAGCAAGTTATCTTGTTGGCGAAATCTACTCATTTATTCCCTCAAGTGTTAGTCAATTAGACCAATTCTTAGTGTAGATGAAAAATTGGCGAGAATCGAACTATTCTTTATCATGAAAAAAGGCTTTCAATTCAGTGGCATGCAAATACGATGAAGTTGGCAAGTATATTGTATAGATAAAACCCAGTCGCAGATTGCGAATTTTCAAACCATGCACTTTTGCATGATTATTTCACGAGATAGAGGTAATGAATATGGGTATCTTCTCGCGTTTCACCGATATAGTGAATTCAAACATCAACGCTTTACTGGATAAAGCTGAAGATCCGGAAAAAATGGTTCGTCTTATCATCCAGGAGATGGAAGACACACTGGTTGAGGTGCGTTCTGCGTCAGCGAAAACCATTGCCAGTAAAAAGGAAATTGTAGCGCAAATCAGTAAATACGAGCGTGATGTTGAAGATTGGGGAGCTAAAGCGGAACTGGCGCTGAGCAAAGATCGCGAAGACTTAGCACGTGCTGCCCTGCAAGAACGCAAAAAGGCATCGGAAGCAGCTGTTGCACTGGGGCAGGAACTGGCTATTGTTGAAGAGCAGATTTCTAAACTTCAGGACGAAGTGGGTCAGTTGCAGGATAAACTGGCAGACGCAAAAGCTCGTCAGAAAGTGATTATTATGCGCCAGAAAACAGCCAGCTCTCGCTTAGAAGTGAAGCGCACGCTGGATAGCAGTAAAGTCGATGCGGCAATGGGGCGCTTTGAGCAATATGAGCGTAAGATTGACGATTTGGAATCTCAGGTTGAAGCTTATGATTTGGGTAAGAAAACCCTCAACGATGAGTTTGCTGAGCTGGAAGCCGGTGACAAAATCGACGAAGAGTTAGCCACATTAAAAGCCAAAATGAATCAGAATAAGAGCGCAGAATAAAAAGCGCGTCAAACCGGCAACCAAACGGTTGCCGGAAAAGAAATACGATTAATTTTACTCCTGATATTATGGAAAAAATCAGAGTATTTGCTGGAGGAGAGAGAATATGGACGCGGGAATAATGGCATTAATCACAGCCCCTTTAGTTCTGTTTTTAATATTTGTTGCACCTATTTGGTTAATTTTACACTACCGCAGTAAAAAGCAGGTGAGCCAGGGCTTGAGTGCAGAAGAATATGCAGAATTGAAAGCGCTGGCTGAAAAAGCGGAAAAAATGTCAGACCGGATTAAAACCCTTGAGTCGATTCTAGATCATGAAGCGCCACAGTGGAGGGACAGAGCATGAAAGGTCAATTATGTCGCGACACCCAGAACAAACGTATAGCCGGTGTTTGTAGTGGTATAGCGGAGTATTTTGGTCTTGAACGCTGGCTAGTCCGCATTCTGGTGGTATCAGCTTTCTTTCTGCTTGGTGGTCCGTTTATCTTTATTGCATACGTGGCATGCTGGTTTATTCTTGAGCCGAAGCAAGCTAATGCGCAGGTTTATAAAGACGATCCGGTGAGCCAATTTAAGTCTGGCGAAGGCAAAGGTTGGACAAACACCCACGCGGTACAGCCAGAGCAATCTGCCAAAGTGGCGGTGAAAACCAATGTCTGGCAGGCTGGCGAACCGCCTAAACAGGCTGTTCATGATATCGCCGCGCGTTTCAAAGACGCAGAATTACGCCTGCGTAAAATGGAAAAGTACGTTACCTCCCGCGAATTTCAATTAGACCGCGAAATTAGCAGACTTTAATTCGATCCTCTTGTCGATGGCAGTGATGTCATCGACTTTTTTGTTTTATAGCCTGTAAATCAAAGCTTTAACTTTATTTGTAAAATTTATGTTACGGTGTTCGGGGCAACCTCAATGTGCCTCTCTCTTCCTTCCGCCGGTAAAGTCCTTAGACTGAAATGAGTTTCTCAATTCACGAAGGTACCCATGGCAAATTCGTCCGCATATCAGTCAAAACAGCCCGATGAAAATGGCAACATCCACTGGTCTCAACAGGAAAATGCTATTTGGTCAGAACTGTATCATCGTCAGATTTCACTGTTGCCGGGCAGAGCCTGCCAACAATACCTGGATGGCTTAACGTTGCTAGACCTGCCAGAAAATCGTATTCCTCAGCTGAGCGAAATTGATAGTGTATTGGAATCGACAACAGGCTGGCGAACCGCGCCGGTCCCCGCATTGATAAACTTTTCCTCATTTTTTGCCTTGCTGGCGGATAAGCAGTTTCCTGTGGCCAACTTCATCCGTAGCCGGGAAGAATTTGATTATCTGCAAGAGCCGGATATTTTTCATGAGGTCTTCGGGCATTGCCCATTACTAACCAATCCTGCATTTGCACACTTTACACATACCTACGGCAAGCTCGGCTTGGCAGCGTCTAAAGAAGAGCGAATTTATCTTGCGCGGCTTTATTGGTTTACCGTGGAGTTTGGTTTGGTTAATACCGTCGAGGGGCAGCGTATTTATGGCGGCGGCATTTTATCTTCTCCAGGCGAAACCTGTTACGCGTTGGAAAGTAACGCGCCGTTGAAGGTACCAATGAATCCTCTGGATGTATTACGAACGCCATACCGCATCGATATTATGCAGCCGCTCTATTATGAATTAGCCTCATTCGACGATTTATTTACGCTGGCAGAAAGCGACATTATGAAACTCGTCCAGCAGGCAATGAAGCTGGGGTTGCATGCACCGCTTTTCGAGATAGCGCCTAAACAAGCGAGCTGAAAATTATTTAAGCATAGTAATGTTATGATTTTGTGATATCCTGTAAATATATATTTACAATGCTATATTCATACTAATGTAGCCACAAAAACAATGACAGAAACCCTATGCGCTTAGAAATCAGTTGCCAGGATCGCCTTGGTATTACGCAGGATATATTGGATATCCTCGTTGAACATGAAATCGACTTACGTGGTATCGAAATTGACGTCGCGGGAAAAATATTTCTCAATTTTCCTAACATCGAATTTGAAGATTTTCAGCACTTGATGCCAAAGATCCGGCGGATTAATGGCATCGACGATGTGAAAACCACGCCGTTCATGCCGGGGGAAAGGGAGCGTCACCAGCTTTCCGCCATCCTTCGTACATTGCCAGACCCGGTTTTCTCCATCGATAACCGTTGCCGCATCTTAATGTGTAACGAAGCGGTGATGAGTGGAATGGAAATGCCGTTCTCGGATATCAAATCAATGGACGTGGGTGAGCTGGTGAAAAATTTCAATTTCACTCGCTGGATGGAGAACGAAGAAAGCGCGGCAACTTCGGTGAAAGTGAAATTCATCCAGCAGGACTACCTCGCCGATGTGTTGCCGGTAACCGTTCCAGATGGTCACAATCAGCCTATTCTTGCCGGCGCCGTCGTTATCCTGAAATCAGAAATTCGCCTCGGGCAGCAGTTCAGTGCTTTTCATCAGGTAGAAACGGATTCTTTCGACCATTTCATTACACGTTCCGCGGCCATGGCGAAAGTGGTCAATGAGGCCAAACAGATTGCTGATCTGGATGCGCCTGTGTTGATATTCGGTGAAACCGGTACCGGCAAGGAAATGATTGCCAAAGCGTGCCATCAAGCCAGCCGAAGACATAAAAGCGAGTTTCTGGTTCTGAATTGTGCCTCTTTGCCAGACAGCGTCGCTGAATCGGAGCTATTTGGCTATGCTGCCGGCGCGTACAATCAGCCTGACGGTAAAGTTGGACTATTAGAGTTGGCAGAAGGCGGCACACTACTACTCGACGAAATTGCAGATATGTCGCCGCAGTTACAGGCAAAACTGCTGCGGGTTTTGGAGAATAACGAATTTCGCCGGGTGGGTGGTGATAAACCTGTTGAAGTGAACGTACGCTTTATCTGTACGACCAGTCGTGACCTCGGTCAACTGGTAGAAGAAGGCGTGTTCAGAAAAGATTTGTATTATCGCCTGAACGTACTGAGTTTAGTCATGCCGTCTTTAAAAGAACGCCGCCAGGATATTCTGCCACTGGCAGAATCTTTCATTCTACAGCACAGCGGAAAATTAGGGCGTCGACCGGCAAAACTCAGTAAATCCTGCGTCGACTTTCTGCAGCAGTATCCATGGCCGGGAAATGTGCGGCAACTACAAAACGCTTTATTCCGCGCGTTATCGTTGCTGGATGGTAATGAAATTACCAAAGAAGATATTCAACTGCCAAGTTGTGCCCCGAGTGTCACGTACATTGATGAGAACTTTGATGGCACCCTCGATGAGGAAGTGAAGAAGTTCGAACGTGATTTGCTTAAACGCCTGTATCCATCGTACCCAAGCACACGACAGCTTGCCAAGAAGTTGGGGCTGAGTCATACCGCTATCGCAAACAAGTTGCGTGAATATGGCATTAATAAAAGCACTGTAAAGCTTTAATGACAGCTTGTTGCGTTGGCTTTACGAAATAAATGCTATTTAACGTTATTCGGCGGGCAAGAACGTAGCTTCCCGCCGAATGTCCACAAATCTGTACGCTTTTGCACTTCGATACCATCAAAACACACCGTTAGCCCCCACTGTCCTTCCCATTAAATTTGGTGTTTATTGTTCACATAACATTAACAAGTGTGAGGAATGCACCATGTCAGATATCGATTACTCTTATAACCCGTTGGGCTCAGACGGCTTCGAATTTGTTGAATATACAGCTGCTGATGATAAAGGCATCGGCGATCTCAAAGCGTTGTTCTCGTCGTTGGGGTTTGCTGAAGTTGCCCGTCATCGCTCCAAACGGGTGTGGTTGTATCGTCAGGGTGACATCAACTTTATCGTTAACGCAGAACCTGCTTCACAGGCTGAAGAGTTTGCGCGTTTACGAGGACCGAGTGTATGCGGTATGGCATTTAGAGTTAACGATGCCGGCGTTGCTTTTGAACATGCGGTGAAAAACGGAGCGAAAGCATTTCACGGTAATCTTGGGCCGATGGAGCTGAACATTCCAGCGGTTTACGGTATAGGCGAGAGCACACTGTATTTTGTCGATCGTTATGGTGATGACAGTATCTACGAAGTCGATTTCCGCTTTTACGATGACTGGCAGGCGCGCATGACCGATGCCAATGCAGGCCTGACCTTTGTCGACCATCTCACTCACAACGTCCGCCGCGGCAATATGGCGGTTTGGGCGAATTTCTACGAAAGCATTGGTAACTTCCGCGAGATCCGCTATTTCGATATTGAAGGGAAGCTTACCGGTTTAGTGAGTAAAGCGATGACCTCACCCTGCGGAAAAATCCGCATTCCTATTAATGAATCTTCCGATGATAAATCTCAAATCGAGGAATTTATTCGCGAGTACAACGGCGAAGGTATTCAGCATATTGCCATGTCTACCGACAATATTTATCAAACCGTTC
Source organism: Alteromonas confluentis (assembly GCF_001757105.1). GTDB lineage: Bacteria > Pseudomonadota > Gammaproteobacteria > Enterobacterales > Alteromonadaceae > Alteromonas > Alteromonas confluentis. Next base: position 66,392 of record NZ_MDHN01000041.1, on the reverse strand, counting down.
GCGATTTAAAAGCCCGTGGAATGCGCTTTATGGACACGCCGGACACCTACTACGAAGGTGTAGAGAAGCGGGTTCCCGGTCATGGCGAATCGCTGCCAGAATTGAAAGAACTGAAAGTGCTGATTGATGGCGCACCGATGAAAGACGGCATTCTATTGCAGATTTTCACTGACACCGTTATTGGCCCAGTGTTCTTCGAAATTATTCAGCGTAAGGGCAATGAAGGATTCGGTGAAGGTAACTTCAAAGCCTTATTCGAGTCTATCGAGCTCGATCAAATTCGCCGGGGCGTGTTAGAAAATAGCGACGAGAAAGAAAATGCGTAACTGGATCCGGTTTCCCGTCACTCAGGGCGTGCATTCGAAACAAGCCCACGCGGACTTTCCTGAACAAGGCATTTATGAACGGGAAATTGGCCGCAGTGGTTTTTTCGGACCCGCTACGCATTTGCATCACAAGCATGCGCCCACCGGTTGGACTGAGTGGGAGGGCGATTTGCGTCCTCGTGCGTTCGACCTAAATGCATTGGAACTGAGCGGCGAAAGTAGCCCGTTTTCTGCCTCCGATATCCTGTCGAATGCCCATTGTAAATATCGACTGTGGAAATGTGCTCATCCGATGAAACATTTAGCCCGCAACGCCGATGGTGATGACTTGTTGTTTGTGCATGAAGGGAAAGGGGATTTGTTCTGCGATTTTGGTCACCTGGAAATCACAGCCGGTGACTACGTATTGCTTCCTCGTTCCACACTTTGGCGTTTGGAACCGCGCAAGCCCTTCACGTTACTGATGATTGAAGCCACTAACGAAGCTTATCAACTGCCAGACAAAGGCATGTTGGGAGGGCAAGCTGTATTTGACCCTGCGGTATTAGAAGTACCGCAAATTAATCCGCGTTTCCTGGCTCAGCAAGATGAAAATAGCTGGAAAGTTGAGGTGAAGCGCGGCGGAAAAACGTCGATAATCACCTATCCGTTTAACCCGCTCGACGCGATTGGATGGCACGGAGAGGTGTGTGTGGTGAAATTAAACTGGCGGGATATCCGTCCGCTGATGAGTCACCGCTATCATCTGCCGCCTTCAGCACATACCACATTTGTGGCGCCCCGCTTTGTGGTGTGTACATTTGTACCGCGGCCTATCGAAAGTGACCCCGGCGCATTGAAAGTGCCTTTTTATCACAACAACGATGACTATGATGAAGTGCTGTTTTATCACGAAGGGGATTTCTTCAGTCGCGATAATATTGAAAAAGGCATGGTGACATTTCATCCGGCAGGATTTACCCATGGGCCTCATCCCAAAGCATTCGCCGCAGGCAGGGCGCATAAGAAAACCTTTACGGATGAGGTGGCGGTGATGGTGGATACCAGAGATGCATTAATTGCCGGTGATGATGCCTTACAGGTGGAAAATCCGGAATATGTGTACAGCTGGAAGACCCCAAAACAGGAGGGCGAAGAATGAAATTTGCAACCTATAAAAATGGTCAGCGAGATGGTGTGTTGATGCTGGTCTCCAGAGATCTGACACAAACCATAGCTGTGCCAGATATTGCTAACACACTGCAGTACGTCTTGGATAACTGGTCTGAGCTTGCCGTTCAGCTGCAAACCCGCTATCAACAGCTTAACGATGGCATGCTAAAGAGCGAGCCATTCAGAGAAGAGCGCTGCGAATCTCCACTACCACGGGCTTATCAGTGGGCTGACGGCAGTGCTTATGTAAATCATGTCGAGTTGGTTAGAAAGGCACGGGGCGCTGAAATGCCCGAAAGCTTCTGGCAAGACCCGTTAATGTATCAAGGCGGCTCCGATGATTTTATTGGTCCTCGGGATGATGTGATTTTACCGAGTGACGACTGGGGCATTGATTTCGAAGGTGAAGTGGCGGTAGTAACCGATGATGTGCCTATGGGGTGTTGTGAAACGGTGGCGGCTGAACGTATACGTTTACTGATGCTGGTGAACGATGTCTCGCTACGCGGGTTAATCCCCGGTGAACTCGCCAAAGGGTTTGGCTTTTTTCAGTCTAAACCAGCCAGCAGTTTTTCACCGGTGGCGGTAACGCCGGACGAGTTGGGAGATACCTGGAATCTGACAAAAGTGCACCTTCCGTTACGTTCGACCTACAATGGCGAATTATTTGGCGTGCCCCATGCTGGCATCGATATGACATTTAACTTCGCACAACTTATTGCGCACGCGGCTAAATCGCGTAATCTGAGAGCAGGGGCTATTATTGGCTCTGGAACAGTATCCAACAAACAGGGTACCGAACATGGTAGTGCAGTAAAAGATGGTGGTGTTGGTTACTCCTGCATTGCCGAAATTCGGATGATTGAAACCATTCGCGATGGCAAACCGTCCACGCCGTTTATGCAGTTCGGCGATCGTATTCGAATTGAGATGCTGGATGGACAGGGGCACAGCATTTTTGGCGCTATTGAACAGCAAATAAAACCGCACAACTAAAATAACGCTAACATAACGAGAGTGCGGTGAATGAAAGAAGGGTGAAACATGAGTCTGAAACTTTACGGTTACTGGCGTTCTTCTGCAACTTACCGGGTGCGCATTGCGCTGAATCTGAAAGGACTGGATTACGAATATGTGCCGGTTCATCTGGTGAAAGAGGGCGGTGAACAAACCCACGAACTTTTCACCCGCTTGAATCCGGCTCAATTAGTGCCAGCGCTGGTGGATGACGACGAAGATTTTGTACTGAATCAGTCTCTGAGCATCATTGAATATCTTGATGAGCGCTACCCCGAAACGCCGCGGTTATTGCCGCAACACGCGCTGGAAAGGGCCCGGGTTCGTGGTCTTTCTCACGACATCGCAATGGAAATGCAACCGTTAGGCAACCTGCGTGTGTTGAATGCGCTTCGTGATGATTTCGATGCTGACGACGAAGTAGTGGCATCTTGGGTACGAAAGTGGTCGAAACTGGGGTTTGAAGCCATTGAAAGTCGCCTGCAGACTCAGGCTGGGAAGTTCTGTTTTGATTTCGATGTAACCATGGCTGATGTTTGCCTGGTACCGCAGGTTTATATCGCCAAACGATTTAACCTGGATATGACGCCTTATCCGCTAATTGAAAAAATTGTTGCTAATTGTCAGGCGCTGGAAGCTTTCGAGAAGGCCCGGCCTGAAAATCAGCCGGATTGTCCGGAATAATTCGGCGATGCCATTTGGCATTCATCATTACTAAAGGTACAAAAAAGCCCGTTTTTACGGGCTTTTTCAGTTATTGGCTCTTAATCGGTAACTCTGTGGTGTTCTTCACTTGCTTCAGTGCAAACGTAGAACTGAGGTGATCAACCAGAGGTAAATGAGTTAGCTTTGTCTTAAGAAGATATTCATACTCTTCTATGCTCTCTACGACCACTTTAAGAAGATAATCCTTCTCCCCACTGGTTGTGTGACATTCAACCACTTCGTCAATCGATTGCACGGCATTTTCGAAATCATTGAGGGAGTCGCCGTCGTGGTTTTTGAGGGTGACGAAGATAAAAACGGAAACACCCAGATTGAGTTTTTTGCTGTTTAAAAGGGTAACTTTACGCAGGATGATCCCCTCGGATTCCATGCGTTTGACGCGACGCCAGCAAGGGGTATGTGACAATCCGACCTTCTGGCTCAGGTCGGCCATCGATACGGTTGCGTCCTGTTGAAGCACGCGAAGAATTTCGCGGTCAAATTTATCTAATTTCATGAATCAGGCTTCTCGTTAGGTCTATGATAATTATTATAACACTTACATAATACTAGGATATATATCCTAGTCTATAGTTCTTCTGAATAACCATATTTCCGCTTGTAAACTTCCGTGACCAACAATGCAAAATCTGTCCTCGTCATGTTCGGCTAATATAGCCGCAATTTAACCCGCTTAGAGAAGAACCATTTTCATGTCAGTTTTTGAACATCCAGAGTTCGATAGTCACGAACACGTTGCCTTTTATCATGACAAGCCGTCAGGCTTAAAAGCGATTATCGCTGTGCACAATACCAACCTTGGGCCAGCACTGGGTGGATGTAGAATGTGGCCTTACATCGATAGCCAGGAAGCACTAACAGACGTGTTGAGACTGTCGAAAGGCATGACCTACAAATCGGCGATGGCGAACTTGAAGTTAGGTGGCGGGAAGTCGGTCATTATCGGTGATCCTCGCAAACAAAAGTCTGAAGACATGATGCTGGCCATGGGCCGATTCGTGGATTCACTGGGCGGCAAGTATTTTACTGCCGAAGATTCGGGTATCGCAGTAGGTGACTTGAAAACCATGGCCACCCAGTCTAAGTACATCACCGGTGTGAGTGCACAATATCACTACAACAATGAAACGCCTGATGGTAATCCAGCGCCGTCTACTGCCTATGGCGTGTTTACCGGCCTTAAGGCGTCAGTAGAATACGCGCTAAAAACTGATCTGAAGGGCGTGCGTGTGGCCATTCAGGGCGTTGGGCATGTGGGTTATCGTTTGGCTAAACATCTGCATGAGCATGGCGCTGAACTTTTCGTTACTGACATCTTCCCGGAAGGCGTTGAGCGTGCAGTACAGGAATTTGGCGCGCAGGCCGTTGCTCCTGAGAAACTGTACTCGTTAGACGTGGATGTAATTGCACCATGTGCCTTAGGCGCGTCTATTAATGATGAAACGCTGCCTGAAATCAAAGCCAAAGTGATTGCGGGTGCGGCGAACAATCAGCTGGCAAAAGAGACAATGGGGGAAGTCTTACGCCAGCGCGGTATTTTGTACGCGCCGGATTATGTGATTAATGCAGGCGGTGTTATCGATATCTATCATCAACGTATGACGTCTTCGAGTGAAGCATTACGCACCCATATTGAACAGATTGGCGATACGCTGAAAGAAATTTATCAGCGCGCGGAAAGTGATGAAAAAGCCACCAATATCGTGGCAAATGTTATTGCAGAAGAACGATTTAATCACAAAGCTTGAAACTTTGGTCTCAAGTCGTCATAATGCGCGCCGCTCCTGAAGACAGGCAAACATAATTTGCATCTTCAGGAGCCGCAAGTTTCAATGGTGGGCCTTGGTCCTCTCGCAATGATACTCTGTGAACTCGGTCAGGCCCGGAAGGGAGCAGCCGCAGCAGACGACTCATGTGCCGGGATGTGGCTGGGGCCCGCCACCCAATCCCCCAAAGTTTATTCTTCAGTTGTCCGTTTCGTTTTAGCTTGATCTAAATAGCGCATCGCCTTTTCTACGGCACTTTCTACATTCATTTCCATTTGCTGACGCTCGCTCTGTGGCAAATAAAAAGCCATGTCGACTTCAAAGCGGATGTAACGCGGTGGTACCTGGTTAAGTGCCAGGCAACATACATCAGCCAGGTAGTCAGCTGATTTGGTTTTGTCCAATTCCAATTCACTCAAACGCTGCAACACCAGATGTTCATAATAGTTATGGATGTCATCATCTAATTTCATGTTTGTATCCTTTTCTTAGAATAGCCCTTCCATGCCCTAACAGGTTGGTTACTCAAAATCGTGTTTGGATTAACGCGACCTGATAATCGGCACTATTGCTTTTACTTGTATAGTCGTTTTAACGCAAATGTCGAGAAGAGATGGCTAAAAGCACAGCAATAAAGTGAATATGCGTTTTTCGTTGTTTCGTCGTCTTAACCTATTCAAATGGCGATAGTGGTACAAGATTAAATTTTAATGATTGTGTGAAAATTAATCTGGTGATGCTCCCGGGTTAAATAACGCTCTTTGTATATTTATATTTACAGCCCAACGATTAATGTTAATCGTTGTTATATATTTGTTCTTGTAATGTTGCAATGTGAAGTGGCGAGAAGCTCTTTTATCCGCAATTTCGGTTTTTATCGAGATAAAAATTCTAATAATAGAAAAAAATGATAAATATTATCTTAAAAGTGTGTTTAAAATCATACTAGAAGATGATCGTTTTCCTAATAACGTAAAAATTTAAAAAAAATTTGAACTTTTGCAACTTCGCTCCGCAAAGTAAGTTGACCCTCTGTTGACTCTGTGGTTATTATCGTCGGTGAGGTGTTATACCTTTTAATAATAAGTCGTAGATAAACGATTTAATAACACACACTAAACGATTTTAGTGGTCCAGGGAGACAATACATGTTTAATAATTCTAAGCTGGCCAAGTCTGTGAAACTGGCTTGCGCTTTCGGTGCGCTTTCTGCTGCTACATTTGGTTCTTCAAGTGTATTTGCACAAGAAGAAGCAGCTGACGACAACGTTGAAAAAATTGCTATCACTGGTTCTCGTATCAAGAGAACTGATATGGAAACTGCAAGTCCTGTTCAAATCATCTCAACTGAGCAATTCGTTGAGCAGGGTCGTGTATCTGTAGCTGACGCGCTGCAAAACGTAACAGCTAACAGCTTCGGTTCTTTTATCCCTTCTTCAGGTTCATCTGCCCAGTCACAAGCTACTGTTAGCTTATTGGGTGCCGGTGCTGACCGTACTCTGGTACTGATCGACGGTCGTCGTATGGCAGGTTCACCTTCTTTAGGTGGTTCATCAGTTAACCTGAGCTCCATTCCAATGGCTGCTGTTGAGCGTATCGAAATCCTGAAAGATGGTGCTTCTGCGATCTACGGTTCTGACGCTATCGCGGGTGTAATCAACGTAATCCTGAAAAAGAACTACGAAGGTGTAACTTTCGACGTTCAGGTTGGTCGTCCTTCTAACGAAGGTGCAGATACTCGTCAATTCTCTATTGCGACAGGTGTATCTAACGACAAAGGTAACATCACTTTCGTTTATGACCACCAAGAACAAGGTGCGATCTTCGATTCTGACCGTGAGTATACTGCGGCTTCTTGGGAAGACTTAAACGGTGACGGCCTGATCTCTATCTACGACGAAACCGTTGGTGTGAGCTATTACGGTGCGACACTTTATGGTCCAAATGGTCTGGAAGCTTCTCCAGATTGTGACAACCTGGCTGCTAACGTTCCTGGTTTCGTAGGCGTACTGGACCAAGGTACTCAACTGGTTGGTTCTGGTATCGGTAACGGTTCAGTGTGTGGTTACGCGTTTGCTAACGTATCTGCGAACATGGCATCAACTAACCGTGACTCTATCATGTCTAGCGTTAACTACTCGCTGACTGACAACATCGAATTCTTCGGTCGTGCTATGCTGTCTCGTAACGATTCTTTCGGTCGTTATGCGCCTCCTGCTGCTCCTTGGAACGGCGTTCCTGCAAACAGCACAAACAACCCATACGATGAACCAGTTCAAGGTTACTGGCGTTGGTACCAGATCGGTAACCGCGACGGTCTGGTAACTGACTATCAGCAAGATTACATGGCTGGTTTCTCTGGTTTCTTCGGCGACAGCGTTGAGTGGGAAATTGCTTACCACAAAGCTAAACTGGACTACCGTCAAGTTGGTCGTTACTACCTGAGCTATGCGGGTCTTGCATACAACCAAGCGAACGATATCGATCTGGGTTCCGAAACTGGTGTGAACAACATGCGTTCTACCATTTATCAAGAAGACCAGAACGAAATGGACCACATCTTCGGTGGTGTTCAGTTCTCTCTGGGTGAACTGCCTGGCGGTGAAATCATTCACTATGTTGGTGGTGAATACTTCGACCAAAACTTTGCTTCTAAGTATGATGCACAATCTGAAGCGGGTCTGATCGGTGGTTCTGCGGGTAACACTGCTGAAGGTCAGCGTGATACTACTGCATTCTTCTATGAGATTTCTGCGCCAGTTACTGATGAGATTTTGGTTTCTGCTGCATACCGTCATGATGATTACAGCGACTTCGGTACGAAAGGTACACCAAGTGTTAAAGTTGAATACCGTCCAATGGAAGATCTGTTGATTCGTGGTTCATACTCTAAAGGTTTCCGTGCACCGTCTCTGAGCGAACTGCTTGCAGCAACTTCATTCAGTGCAACCTCTGCAACTGACTACGTAGCATGTCGTGACGCAGGTATCCCTGTAACGGATTGCCGTAGCCGTCAGTTTGATAACCTGATTGAATCTAACCCTAACCTGGGTCCAGAAGAATCAACGTACATCAACGTAGGTTTCGTGTACTCTGGTGTTGAAAACCTGTCTGTGTCTCTTGATTACTTCAATCTTGACGTTGAAAACGTAATCAGTAGCATTACTCCTCAGACGCTAATCAACGCTGAATACGGTGGTTTCCTGGATGACTTTATGGCTGCATATCCAGGTGTATCTCTGGTACGTGGCGAAGACGGTTCTGTTCTGGAAGATATTGTTACCCGTTCAGAAAACGGTGCGATCATGAAGCGTACTGGTCTTGATTTTGAAATCGAGTACAGACTGGAAACCGAATTCGGTGATTTCCGTCTGACTAACAACACCACTTATATGCTGACCTCTGAGGGCGACGTATACTTCGGTGGTCCTTCTCAGGATTACGCAGGTTTCGCCGGCCAACCTGAGTACAGAAGCCAGTTCGGTGTTAACTACTCAGTTGCTGACCTGACTGTTGCGTGGACAACTGACGTGATCAGCGATACTGCAGAAGATGATTACCTGGATGTTGCTGACGGTAACCCGCAAAACTTCCGTTATGTATCTGAAAACCACAACCCAACTTACGTTGTTCACAATATCAACGTTAAGTACTTCACTGATTACGGTACCTTCTCTCTGGGCGCTCGTAACCTGTTCGACAAAGGTGTTGTATATGACGATGCAGGCCTGTGGGTAGACGATACTCTGTATCAACAGGGCCACATCGGTCGTAACGTTCAAGCTGGATACCGCATCAGCTTCTAAGTTTAGTTTGCTAAATTTAGTGTAAATATTAAAAGCCGCTTTTCGAAGCGGCTTTTTTCGTGCGGTAATTCCTCTTTCCATTCTTTATATACCTGCCTTTTCCCGATAAACTGACCCCTCAATAGTTAAAAGATACATATCCGTTTGTGTCTGAGGGTTTATAATAATAATGAGTGATTTCTGGACGGATTACTGGCGACAAGGACATCTGACTTCTTTTGGTGATAGTCAAGGCGCAGGATATCAGGGGGCTCTAGCTGCTCACTGGGAAAATACTTTCACAACGCATTTGCGTTCAGGCCAAACCCTAGTCGATATCGGTTGTGGTAATGGTGCAATGTTTGACATTTTGCTGAGTACATCGGTTGCTGAGCAAGTGAAGTTGATTGGTGTTGACGCTGCCTCACTGACTATTCCAAAAAAGTTCTTGAAACCTAACGTTAGCTTCCTTCAACAAACCTGCGCAGAAGCACTCCCTTTGGAAGCTGATACTATCGATATGGTGATTTCCCAATTCGGTCTCGAATATTCCGATTTCTCTCAATCAATTGAAGAGTTAGCCAGAGTATTGAAGAAAGATGGTAAGCTTTTGTGCATCATGCACTGCGATACATCTTCTATTGTTGCGCCGAATGCCAGTATTCTCGCAATGGCCGAGCGACTTGCTGAACCTGAGTGTGGACTGTTCGCATTACTTAATCGTTATGTGTTGGCCTTGCGCGATAATACCGATGTTGACGCACACAGAACGCGTTTTCAAAACGCGTTTAGTCATGCGTCAGAAGATAACCGCAATGCCTTGGATGCAACAAACTTTCCGCAATTTTGCCAGGTGCTTTTCGACCCTCAACGCGACTACAACAACAGACAGATCATCCTTAAAATGTTTGAAGATGAGCTCATTGGGCAAATTGAACGCTTATCTGATTTAACGCAAGCCGCTCTCGATGAAAACGCGCAAAATGCCTTAGTCGACATACTTACTAATAGTGGATTTAGCGACATTAAAATCGATCCATTTGTCGATGACAACGGAGATGTACTGGGTATAAAGGTAGACGCTAATGCCAGCTAGTGTATCAATCGCTCGTCCTATTATTATCTTGTCGGCGCCGCGCAGTGGGAGTACGCTGCTTTTTGAAACGTTGAGTCGTCACCCTGAACTTTATTCATTAGGCACAGAAAGTCATGGTCTAATCGAAAGTAATCCATCACTTTCGCCGCCATTTAATAACTTCGACAGCAATGCACTGACAGAGAGTCATGCGACACCAGAGATTACTGAGCGGATAAGAAACGCATTCGCATCTTCTATAGTAAGTTATAGCAAAGAGCGTCCATCTTCAGACGCATCCGTAAGGCTACTCGAAAAGACGCCAAAAAACGCAGTGCGGATCCCGTTTCTCAAGAAGCTATTTCCTGATGCGCGGTTTGTTCACCTGGTAAGGGATCCGGTTAAAAATATCGCCAGTATCATGGATGCCTGGCAGTCTGGTCGCTTTGTCACTTACCCGTTTTTACCCGGTTGGGACGCCCATTGGTCATTATTTCTTCCGCCGGGCTGGCGTACTTTAAAAGGACAATCCCTTGCTAATGTTGCTGCATACCAATGGAAAGTGGCTAACCAATCTATTCTAAGCAACCTGGACTATTCGGAAACTGGCGATACGGTATTGGTTCGCTATGAAGACTTGGTTGCTGAACCACAAAAGGTATTGGCACGGATCTGTGATTTTCACAATCTCGCACCTCACCAGTTCGTTACTAGTGATGAAGCTCTGCCTTATTCACAGTTCACTTTAACGCCACCAAGCGCAGATAAGTGGTTGCGTCATCAGCAAGCGCTAAGTGCAGTTGAATCGACGCTCTCACCAACGGTTGAAAAAATTAATCTTGTGTTAGCCGAACAAGCGCAGCCTTCGTTGCATGTAACACAAATATCTTAATGGTCATTTCAGCTTAAGCTGCAAAAGTAAAAGAAAACACAATGAAGCTTACAAACGAATTTATTCAATTGCCCTTATTGTTTGATGTAGAGCAACTCAAAAAAGAAGTGGCTAAATTTACTCAAGCTGACTGGAAAACCCACCACGAAGGCTTCAATGGCAACTTTTCTATTCCGCTTATATCAGTGGGTGGCAAAAACAATAATGACTTCAAAGGAGAGATGAAAGAAACGTCGTATCTTCAATCGTCGCCATATCTACGCCAGGTGATTAGTAGCTTTGGTGAAGTCATAGGTCGCTCAAGATTAATGGGACTAGCTCCGGGCGCTGAAGTACCGCTGCACTCTGATATTAATTACCACTGGTTTCGACGTGTTCGCATTCATGTCCCTATTGTCACAGAACCGTCGGTGACATTTTACTGCGCCGATAAAGAAATAAACATGAAAGCAGGCGAAGCTTGGATTTTTGACTCTTGGAAGTACCACAGAGTCTGCAATGCGTCAGACGTGTTTCGCGTTCACCTGGTTATCGACATTTGTGGATCTAGTCGCTTTTGGGCGTTATCTGAAAAGGGCAATTGCCCCGGCGAAGAAGAGAAAACACCACGCGCTGCGTTTACTAATATTCCTTTTGAAACGTCAACTCAACCGCCAATTTATACCGAGAAGTATAATGCGCCTTTAGTGATGTCTCCGGGAGAAATGGAAGGCTTAGCGTATGAACTGTTCGATGAATTACACCGCAGCCCAAATAATTCTGCCGAGGATGCAGCAGAGTTTCGAAAAATAGTCAGAAGCTTCTGCCAAGATTGGCGCGTGCTTTGGACGCAGTTCGGATTAACGGAGGCCGGGTGGCCTCATTATCATAATTGTCGTAACCGCGCTTTCGAATCAGTCCGTAAATTTGATACTCGATTAAAGCTTGCGAACGGAACTCAGGCGCCGCGGATGTTCTTGTTTTGCATGATTGATCCGGCCCTCAATGTAGAAGTTAAAAACGACTATCTCGCAGCTGTGAATACCGACGACAGCGGAAATATCACACTTTAGCATTGGCTAATATTTCTGCTCGTTGTTCAATTAGTTTATCAACACGAGCTTGGTAAGGTACGAGTAATTCACTGAATTTGTCCCCTGACCCTAAGGATGATGCCGATATGGGTTGTCTAACCTGGCTTGCACTCGGTGTAAGAACAGGCGTGGACTGCTGATAAAAGTTCAGGTTTGAATCAGAGTAGGGCAGGCCACAGTAAGCGAATAATTTCTTCACCTCCTGCTGCGGCTCGTGTACCAGAGCTTCATAGTCGACAATAAATGGTGAACACTGTTGCTGTTGTGCATGCTGCAATAGCGCGTAATACCCTTCTATATAAGTCAGAATATGTTCAATGTTGTAAGCATATTCATTCCCACTCATGAAATATTGGCGATACAGCGCGATAATATTATCCGTGACAGGACGTAGAATATTAATCACCTTGGCGTTGGGGAAAAGCTGCGTGATCAATTGGTGATGAATAAAATTATTCGGGTTTTTATCAATCAACATACCATCGGGTAATGTGGCGAAGTCACGAGCTTGCTGCAAATAGAATTCTCTCAGCGCGGCTTTGTCGTTTTCAGATATTGGAGCAGCTGGATTTCTGCCAGTCATTTGTAGGTGCAACGCAATCCGTTCCATGAATGGCAATTCATTGGTTGTTTCCACTTGTTCCGAACTAGCAAGAATTTGTTCAATGAGTGTTGTGCCAGAACGGGGAAGGCCACATACGAACAGTAAATTGCCTCCGTGGGGTTGCTTTTTATCAGCGTTATACGGCTGGGAAAGTAGTGCCTCAATCAAAGAGACAAACGCTTCTCGCTGAAAAGGGCGGACGCGACTCAGTAAACTGTTTCCGGTTTGCAGTAATGTAATAGCCGCTGTTGTTTCCCCTTTATCCGCCTGAACTTTTGATAAAGCTAAATTGACCAAGCCAGACTGCAAAGGGTCGGTGAGTTGCGCTAACGCAGATTTAGCGAGTGAAGCGTCGGTGTTAGAAAATCGAAAGCCTTTTAAATCGCAAAGCGACCACAGCCCGGTACCTGAAGCGTGGGGACACTCATTAATGAATCGTCGATAGGCATTCGCAGCAGAATCAATTTGAGCAAAAGACTTGGCATAGTGACCCTCAAGCAAGTCCAATCCCTTCGCTTGCGTAGCCTGATGTCGAAGTTTCGTTAGCCAATGTGCGGAATCAGCCATATTACCGGTAGCCTGGCCACTTAATACCAAATGATAAAGCTGTTCATTGGTTAAGTGAGGGTGTTGATGTGAGACAGCGCAAAGCAATTGGAAGAGCGGGTAGTGTAGTTCAAATTGAATGAGTAACTTCATCAACATGTCGATTAACTCACCTTCTGGCCCGGCTTGCACCGCTGAGCGGAGCATGAATGTACCGTTGATGATGTCACCAGAACGAAACAGGGCATAGCCTTTAGCCACTGCGCTCGCCGCAGGGGTCTTTATATTTTCTGCTTTGTTGATAGCTTCCGTTACTTGCCCGCGATTCACTAATCCAAACGTTTCCTTTACCAACGCCACATCATTAGGCTGCACTGAGATACTCCGCAAAAATATCCATCATAGCGTGAACGACAGATTGTGAAAATAAAACCCAGACAAAAACATCGCTTATAAAGCTGACGGTTTCGCTATTTTCTAACGCGGTTCTGCTAACAATCGCGGAAGAAGATGAATTGGTCGCAAAACAAACAATGGAAGCTCTAAGAGTGAATTTCTAACTACGTTATTTGACGTAGGAAAAGATGAATTTTCACATCGAAATCTTGGCGAAATAGAATGTTTGGGCAAAAAAAGTAATTAAAGAATCAAACATACAAAAACTCACTAACGTTCTGTTAACTAATAGGCGTCTTAACATAGAACTAGTCAGGGCAGAATGAGATTTTCGAAAAACAGTTTTTAACCCAAAGTATGAAGAGAATGCACTGATTACGCGGTGAAATTCCGCTAACAAAGGCTAACTTACAGCCTTTTCAGCACATTTTTCTGGTACGACCATATCCAGATTGGTTAAAGTCTAATCGTTCAGACAAGATTAACAGCCGTGTTAAGACAGTGTTACTTGACTCATTCCATTGATCCGTGTGAGTATTGGAGTTCGTAGTGTTGGCGTTTTGGCGCTAAACACTACCTTCCTTAAAAACATTGATAAAGTTTTTACGCCCCTGGCTCGAACATTTACTTAATGTATCGCGCGAGGATTCAAATAAGAAATTTGGTTGGGAACTATGTCCAAGATGAGCAAGAGAACTCTTATTGCTTCTACTGTGATCGGTGCATTCGCACTTACTGGTAGTGCAGCTGTCTCTGCAGTGGAGCTATCCGATCTTCAAAAAGAAGACGCGAAGATTCATGCTGCTGCAGCGAAATCTCAAGAAAAAATCAACACGCTGTTCGAACAGTCTCAAGAACTGCTTGTTGAATACCGTTCAGTTGTGGATCAGACAGAAAATCTGAAGATTTATAACGATTATATCGCTAGCCTGGTTGCTGACCAGCAACGTGGTATCGATTCACTACAACGTCAAATCGACAGCATCGAAGCAACTAAGCAGGGCATCGTTCCGCTTATGTTCCGCATGATCGATAGCCTGGAAAAATTCATCGAGCTGGATTCTCCTATCCACCTCGAAGAACGTCGCGAGCGCGTACAGCGTCTGCGTGACCTGATGGCTAACTCTAACGTTACGGTTTCTGAGCAATTCCGTCAGGTAATCGAAGCGTATCTGGTTGAAGTTGAGTATGGCACGAAGATGTCTTCTTACCAGGGTACAATTGACGTTGACGGTGCTGAACAGACTGTTGACTTCTTTAACCTGGGCCGTACTGCTCTGCTGGCTTTGTCTCTTGACCAAACTCACGCGTGGGTATGGAACAACGAAGCTCGTACATGGGAATTACTGGGTGACGAATACCTGGCCTCTACTGTTATTGCAGTGAAAATGGCACAAGGTACTATTCCACCAGATCTTCTTAAGTTACCAATTGAAGCAGCAGCGGAGTAAGTGTTAATGAAACCAGTATTCAAATCTCTTGTAGCCGCTGCAACAATGGCAGTGGTGGCTTCTGGTGCTCAAGCACAAGAAGCAGTGAGCCTGCAGGACCTGCTGGAACAGGTTAAACAAAACCGCGTTTCAGAAGCGAAAATTAACCAGCAGCGTGAAGCAGAATTCCAATCTGCACGTGCTGACAAGCAAGCTCTGTTGAAAAAAGCACAATCAGACCTTCAAGCGGAAGAAAACCGTGGCGATCGTCTGCAACAGCAATTTTCTAACAACGAAACAACTCTGAACGAAAAAGCTGCAGAGCTGGACCAGGCAACTGGTACTCTGGGTGAAATGTTCGGTGTGGTACGTCAAGCTTCTTCTGAAGCATTCGGTCGTATCTCTACTTCTATCGTAAGTGCACAGTACCCTGGCCGTGACGACTTCCTGGCAGAAATGTCTGAAGAGTCCAAAGGTCTGCCTAACATCTCTGAGCTGGAAGATCTGTGGTTTGCACTGCAGACTGAAATGACTCAGGGCGGTGAAGTTGTTCGATTCACTACTGAAGTAGTTAATCTGGACGGTGGTTCTTCTGAGCAGGAAGTTGTACGTGTTGGTTCTTTCAACCTTATCGGTGAAGAAGGTTACCTGACTTACGACGACATGAACGATGTAGTTCAGCCTCTGGGCCGTCAACCAGACGGTTACCTGGTATCTTCTGCTAACGACTTAGTTGCTGCTAACTCTGGTCTGGTAGGTTTCTACGCTGACCCTTCACAAGGTGCTATCCTTGGCCTGTTGAAGCAAAAAGCAACTATGGCTGAGCGTTACCATGCAGGTGGCGTAGTAGGTTACGTTATCACTGGTATGCTGGCTATTGGTCTGCTGATCGGCGTATTCAAGATGATTCAACTGGGTGCAGTTGGTGCGAAAATCAAATCGCAACAGAAAAACCCAGGTAACCCGTCTACCAGCAACCCACTGGGTCGCATCCTGATGGTTTACAAAGACAACAAAGGTGCTGACGCTGAAAGCCTTGAACTGAAACTTGATGAAGCCATTCTGAAAGAACTGCCTTCTATCGAGAGCGGTATCAACGTAATCAAAATCTTCGCTGCTAT
Source organism: Alteromonas confluentis (assembly GCF_001757105.1). Taxonomy (GTDB): domain Bacteria; phylum Pseudomonadota; class Gammaproteobacteria; order Enterobacterales; family Alteromonadaceae; genus Alteromonas; species Alteromonas confluentis. The sequence goes on along the minus strand of NZ_MDHN01000041.1, from coordinate 50,483 downwards.
TGCCCCTCTGCTGGGTCTATTAGGTACGGTTATCGGTATGATCGAAACCTTCCAAACAATTACTCTGTTTGGTACGGGCGACCCGAAAATGATGGCTGGTAGTATCTCAATGGCACTTGTAACTACTGCTCAAGGTATCATCGCGGCTCTGCCTCTGATCCTTACTCACAGCATCGTTGCATCGCGCAGCAAGTCTATCGTACACGTTCTTGACGAGCAGACTGCGGGTATCATCGCAGCTCACTCAGAGTCGGAGAAAGCGTAATATGTTATACCTGATCGGATTATGGGAATCTGTCAGGGATTTTATCGCTACCGGTGGTGACGTACTTTATTTCGTCGCCCTCGCGCTCTTTCTCATGTGGGTACTTATGATTGAGCGCTACTGGTACATGACTTCAGTGTTCCCTAAGGTGAAGAAAGATATCATCGCCAAATGGGACGCTCGAAGTGATACTACCTCTTGGTATGCGCATAGAATCCGTGACGCATGGATTTCTCAGGCGTCAGATGATCTGAACGCCAGGATGCTAATCATTCGCACGTTAGTGGCAATTTGTCCGCTAATTGGTCTGCTCGGTACTGTTACCGGTATGATCTCGGTTTTCGAAACAATGGCAACGCAAGGCACCAGTAACGCCCGTCTAATGGCATCTGGTATCTCTATGGCAACAATCCCGACAATGGCGGGTATGGTTGCGGCACTGTCCGGACTATTCATTAGTTCTCGTCTCGAAGCTAAAGCGAAGATGGCTAAAGAAGGCTTAGTAGATAGCCTTCCACATCACTAGAGAGAACGATTATGGCTCGAAAAGTTAGAACAGAAGAGGAAGAAGCAGCGATCGATATGACGCCTATGCTGGATATCGTATTCATCATGCTTATCTTCTTCATTGTTACTACTGTTTTCGTTAAAGAAGCAGGCATAGAAGTAAATAAGCCTGAGGCGAGCCAAGCGTTTCTTCACAAAAATGCCAACATTTTCATCGCTGTAACGGAAGATGGAACTGTTTGGATGAATAAAAGTGAAGTCGCTGTGGACTCGGTCAGAGCTACTTTAGAACGATTGCTTACTGAACAGCCAACGGATTATGTATTTATCCAGGCTGACGTCAAAGCCAAACATGGTGTCGTAGTGAAAGTTATGGACCAAGTTAAAGCTGCAGGCATCGATCGCGTATCGGTAGCGGCGAGGGGTTAAGATGGTAAGGATAATTGTTTCTATTTTATTAGGTGCAGTAGTTGCGTTTGGTCTGTTTATTATCATGGCAAAGCTCATTGAGAATTCAGGCAGACCAGCAGATGAAGTAGCACCTGCTCCGATAATTGATATTGTGATGCGACCGCCGGAAGACGACACGCAAACGCGTTCTCGTAAGCCGCCTCCGCCTCCGCCACCGCCTCAGCAACCGCCTAAGGTTCAACCTGTTGAACCAGAAGCAGCTGAGCCAAATACAGACGGTTTCAGTCTGGCAATTCCGTCAGTTGATACCGGTGGTGTTGGTGTAGATATCGGTGGTGTTGGTGCGATGCAACGTGACGGTGACGCAACACCTATCGTACGTATCGACCCTAAATATCCACCTGATGCTGCCCGTGATGGTCGTGAAGGTTGGGTAAAACTGCAGTTCACTATTAATGAACAAGGTGGCGTAGATGACATTTCTGTTATCGACGCAGATCCTAAACGTATTTTCGACCGTGAAGCGCGTCGTGCACTGAGCAAGTGGAAATACAAGCCTAAAATTGTTGACGGTAAAGCGGTTAGACAAGAAGGCATGTTCGTTCAGCTGGACTTTAAACTGGAGCAATGATCATGAAACTACGTACATTTAAAATGTCCGCCGTTGCTTTAGTATTAGGCGTTGGGGCTGCTATCGCAGCGCCAATGGCCGCAGCGCAAGAATCTGCGCCTGCTGCCGCTGCGCCTAAGAAGCCATCGGGCCCTGTGATTTGTCCTGGTTATGTTAAGGGCAAAACCACACTGGTTGGTGAACGTACCGGTAAGAAGGTTCAGGCAGCGTTTGAAGCATATAACGAAGATCGTGTGCAAGAAGCTATCGACATCCTGAAGGAAGTTGATCCTAGCGACGATTTTGACCGTGCATATGTGAATCGTTTCCTGGGTAACCTGATTGCTTCTCAAGAAGGTAAAGGAATGGAAGCATTCGGTTACCTGAAAAGTTCTGTTGAGCCTAAGGTTCTGAACGATCTTGAGCATGCTGGAACACTGAAGCTTCTGGGCGACCTGAGCATGCAGGAACAAAAGTATTCTGACGCTGTAAGTTACTACGATCAGTGGATGGACTTTACCTGTAAAGAAGACGCTCAAGTTTATACCCGTAAAGCGCAAGCTTTATACGAACAGAAGAAATTCGACCAAGTAGCCTCTGCTGCAGATAATGCGATTCGTTTAAACGAAGAAGCTGACAAGTTGGATAAAAACCCGTACTTGTTAAAATTATCTGCGTTCTTCGAATCGAAGAAGTATCCTGAAACAGTAAGCGTTGCTGAAACACTGGTGAACAAGTTCCCAGATAACGGTACCTACTGGATTCAGTTAAGCAGTTTCTACATGATGGTTGAGCGTTTTGATAAAGCGGTTCAAACTCTGGATGTCGCATACACTGCAGGCTTCCTAGAGAAAGATTCGCAAATCAAACAGTTAGCATCTCTTTATTCTAACGCTGGTAATCCACATGCCGCCGCTTCATTGCTGGCAAAATATGTGAATTCTGGTCTGCTTAAGAAAGACGCGGAAATGTTTGCGAACATTGCCAACTCTTTCCACCAGGCAAAAGACTATAAAGATGCGGCTTCGTTCTATGGTAAAGCTGCTGCTGCCGATTCAGATCCTGAGTATTATCGTAAGCAGGGTACATTGTTACTCGTAGCTGAAGATTACAAAGGTGCGATTAAGGCACTGACAAACGCACTGGAGCGGGGTGCTGAAGATCCTGCGAAGATTCACTTCTCTTTGATGGAAGCGAACTTCTACGCTGGCAACTTCAAAGCTGCTTACGAACATAACCAGAAAGCGAAAGAAGACAAATCTCTGCGTCGTAACGCATTAGCGTGGGAACCTTATATTAAAGATAAGGCTAAAAACCGCGGTATTAAGATTTAATTCTGCATTCATTAAAAAACCCTGCTTCGGCAGGGTTTTTTGTTTTAGTACACTTCAAAAGATTCAAGCCATTCAGATACGCGCCTTCGGCAATCTGCAATCATGGTTTTCTTGCCATTGTAACCCGTGTCTTGCGCCACGTTGGCAGGGTTGACACTCTGTTCCAGCAGCGATAGACAAAGACAAAGTATTGCATCATCACAGCGTGACAATAGCCAATTTGATGAGGAATACAGATGGTCAACGCTACGACTGCCGCCAGCAAATTGTTCCAGCCTACGCTGGTGTAGTGGCCATGCAATAGGGCTTTCAGGGTTACGTTCACAATCTATCAGTTGGGTGATGGCATTCTCAGCGGTATCACTGAATGGCAGTGCCATTAGGGCGCTGGTAAATCCTGAAGCTTTATCAGGCTTCCGTCCTCGCTTGAGAAGTAAAAAATCTGCTGAGGTCCAAAAATTTAACAGCGGTGCGTCTGCCCCGAAAGATGTTGTGAGTAAATCTATTTTCTCAACGTGTTGATAGTAGTGTTTTAAGTTCGAAAGTAGTTCGCTTCCTAAGCCGTAGCCTTGCCATCGCGGCTGCACGGCGATTCGATTTATTCTTCTGTAGCGCAGAGTAGCCACATTGGCTTGCGCTGACTGCAGCGCGAGACTTTGCGCGGTGAGGTGTCCTTTTACACGTCGGGTGCCGCTAGCAATGCCACTCGCCACATCTGCTAAGCGCTCGCCACCTTCTGCTTCAACGGCACTGGCAGCCATCAGACTGTCGTCTGCGAAGAGCAAATGAAACTGAAGGTCAGGTGAGTCCATCATTCTCGCCAAATCGTCAGGGCTACTTTGATAGTGCGCGGTAGAAAGAAGCTGCATTACTTCTTTTACCAAGCAGAGATCCATTTCCGATACTTTGTAGATTTTGTATTCGGTCGTTCCATCGCCGTTGGCGAATTCTTCTGATTTGTCTTTAGTGAAGTTAGCAGAATCGACTGCGTCTGGTAGTGTTCTCTGCTCAGGGCTGGCAAATATTAATGCATTAATTAGTTTTTCCAGAGGATCATTTTCAGACCATCTTAATGGGCGACGAAGAGTATAAACAGGTATATTCCTGTGTTTTAAAAACTTGTTACGGAAACCCTGACCGCTGCCTTCGTAGCCATCCGTAGTGGTACTAAGAAGCGTTAATCTGGGCCTATCAATTAATTCATTTAGTACCGGTAGCGGCACTGATGCAGCCTCATCAATGATCAATACATCATAGTTAGCTTCACGTAACTTCGGATTATCGAGTGCCATCCATTCAAGGGATAGCGCGGTGTCTTTTATCAGGCTTTCAGCCACGCGCTCCAATGTTTTCACCGACAAAAGGGATGGAGCCGAAAGCATGACACTTCGCCCTGCATTAATGAAATGGGCGGCAATATGGCCCGCCAGTGTGGATTTACCTCTTCCTCTTGCTGCAACAATGCATCTACAACTTTGTTTGTTTACGTTTTCAGAAGTGATGGCGTTAAAGATATCTTGCTGGTCGGGCGTTAACGATAAACCGCCGGTTAATCCTTTATTTTTAACCTCTTGCGGCATAGGCAGTATTTCGGCTGTTGAGGTAATCCTGCCTGCGAAATCTGCGTGTACCAGCAAGTCGGCCAGATAGCTAATGTAATGGCTCTTGTGAATGTCGGAACCGTGGCTCAGGAAGTGCGGGTTTAGCACACTTTCATGCATTGCCCAGGTTTCAAGTGGCGGACAAAGTAGAATGGTTGTGCCGCCTTGTCGAACCGTTCCAGCTATCGCAGCTAACACAGACGGACGAAACGTTTCTCCGGCGTCGACAACCGCGACATCGAATTCTTTGCCCAGTAAATCTTTAAAGTGCGCGTAAGAGCGGTGCTCCAAAGTCATTGCAGGCGCTACATCGCTTATCCAGCAGTAATCTAGTTGGCCAGCCAAGCCAGAGACGATAGAAATAGCCTTGTCTATACACCAGGTTGTTTCTCCCGTGATCAGCAGCAGTTGCCGCTGATAGCAACCATTCGTCGATAATAATGGGTAAGAAATCCACTCAGTTGGGTCTGTCAGGGCCATGTGCCATTTTTTCACGTATAATCCTGCGCTTAGTTTATCGATTGTTTAAGAGGAATTCGAATGCGCTTTTTGTCCCGCCGACTGGTAATGCCGAATGATTTAAATTATGCCAATGCATTATTCGGAGGCAGAGCGATGGAGTGGATTGACGAGGAAGCAGCCATCTTTGCAACTTGTCAGTTAGAAACCAATTGTTTGGTGACCAAACATATTGGCGAAATTACTTTTGAGTCGCCAGCGCTTCAGGGTGATATTGTTGAGTTTGGTTTGGAAACGAAAAAGGTGGGTAGAACATCTATTACCGTCAGTTGTTTGGTACGAAATAAAGCTACTAAGAAAACCATTTGTCTGGCAGACGATATTGTGTTTGTAACACTCGATCCAGAAACCCGAATGCCAACACCCCATGGAAAAACCATGGCCGCGTTGGAAGCGCAAACGGAGCAGGAGATCAGAAACCTTAATTTGCAGGTTGATTAGTCCCGCGCATTTGAGGCAGCCTGTTTCAGGCTGCCGAAGATTTCCATTTTGCGAGTACGTCAGTGAGGGTGTTAATTTGTGCCTCCGTTAGACCGTCTCCCGCCGTATAGCCTTGCGGTTCACCTAATTTTGCCAGCGAGGTGAAAGCAATGTCATGACACAGCAAAATTTGTCCTGCTACTGAACTGGCACTTCCACGTTCGTCTATATTACAAAGTTTCCAGAGTTGCTGATTCAGGTCGCTGGCAAAACCCCAGCGGAGTAACATCAACGACGTTGCGCCATACAGACAAATGCCATAATCCTGATTCACTTTATCGACAAAATCGCGAAAGCTGTCACTTTCCTCCCACCCGGATAACGCACCGTCCGCAAACAAACATTCATCGTGGAAAATTAAAAATACCGACAGCGTACCGAACAGCAACAACTGTTTAATTTTTTCTGTTTGAGCATCATCGTATTGCGAAAAACCAAAAAGCCGTTGGAACACGGTATAACTAAGCAGCATCGCATCGGTGAGAATTTCAATATTGGAAAATCGACACTGTGCGGTCAGTAATTGTTGCGCTGCAAAAATGACTGCGAGGTCTCGGATATTGCCCAATCCGAGATTGCGGCCAATGGCTTGCTCCAGGCTTTTGGGCGTTGTTCCGTAAACGGCGCGGCTTGCTTTGCTCATCACGTGAGCTTGAAATATCGGATCTTTTTCAATGAGAGACACAACGCCAGGCAATGTCATGGCTTCTGCATCCATTTTTAGCAAAGAACGAATTGAGTGGGGCAGTGGTGGCAGATTTTCCACCACTTCCAACAAATTACTGTTACCCGTTTGAAATCGTAGTCGGTTGCCTAACTGACGAAGCTGACCAGCACTTATACCGCTATGCTCTTTAAAGCTTCGCTCGAATGAACGTCTGTCGGAAAACCCTAAGGCTTCAGCTGCATCTTCTGTTTTCTGACCACTTAATAATCGATGACAGGATTGATCATGGATGAACTCTTTCAGCAAAGCACTGAATGAAATGGAGTCTTGTCTAAGCTGTCGACGAAAAGCGGATTCAGTTTGCCCTAACTGAGTCGCTACCCACTCTGAGCGGATACGTGCAGGACTCGCTGCTTTTTGAAAAACGTCACGCACCTGTTGCTTAAGTGGAATGTCATGGGTTTCTTCAAGTCCGGCAGAAAGCATCTTTTTAATCGATTGCGAATAGTAAAAAGACGCGACTTCACACCAGGCGTTGGCAAAACAAAGGCGTACTTTGCCAGACTCATAATTGATATCACTGCGGCTCAGTGGCGCCAAAAGTGCTTCAGGCTGAGCGTTCATAGGCGGCATGGTGACCCGGGAAAAGTCAAACTTGCGCCCGGCAAGATGGCGAAAAAGCGCCAGCAGGAAATAGCACCGAAGTTCCGTTAGTATCATGTGTGGCGATGAAGCAAATTCTACCGTTGTAATGGTACCGTCTGATGTCACCGTGAGATTGGCTTGCTCACCCATTAAATGTCGGTAATGCTTACCCAATACATGCATGGCATCGTCGATATGCTTGCTGGCAGTTAAGTACACCACCAAGTTACTCATTTTATTGAAATCGAGATAACCAATAAGTGATCGGCCAGTTTGTTGAAACTGACTCGTAGGACAAAGATCGTGGAAGAGGTTTGCTAAGGTCTCATCATCAAGTTTGCCGCTTTCAACGCTGGCAATACATTCCAGTGCAAGATTATCTCGCTCATTGCTAAGACCAGAATCCCGTCTGAAACTGAGTAAAGCCCGAATAATTGCTGACCAGAAAAGTCCTTGGTAATGCACGTGCGCTCCCATGTTTTAAGCTGCTTGTAAGAATATAGCAAATGCAGGTTGCATGACAGATCAGGGCACTATTTATTCCCTGGTACAAATGTGTCCCAAAGATCGAACGGATTTGTCCTGTTTTGCTTTACTCCGCCCTCGTATTATTACAACCGTTGATTGAATAAGGGAAACGTCACTTCCCCCAACAACATGCCAAACCTGCCGTGAGGCAGGGACGGAAAGCCACGGGTCTTACTGATCAACCGCCAGTAAGACAGCCGGGCTGCAGTGAAGTTGTTTACTTACTTTCAGGCACACACTGCTCAAGGATTAAAAAATGAAATTTAGCATCAAAGCTGCAGCACTGGTAACCACGTTCTTGGCAGCCTTTTCTTCAAACGCTGACGTAATCTCAACTTACGATATTGATTTCGCCACCGCTGATTTAGAAGCGCATCAGCAGAATAGTAGTAGTACTTACGATGTTTACACGAATGGCGTACTCAATTTACGAGAAAATGCTTGGGTAACGCTGAACTTGTTCGATACCTTTGGTATTTCAGAACTGGATCTCGATAATGGTGCGACATCATATAATTTCACTTTTGACATAAGAGTGCTGCCTGGTGTGAGAAATCCGAATCCAAACCCTTTCACTGAAATCGCTGGGGTGTGGTTTGCCGATTTTACTAGCGGTGAGCAGAGCCACGATGCAAGTCGCACGTTCAATCTAGCAGGTACACAGAACTTCGGTATTCAGGACTTGGTGTACACCAATGCGCCTCGCTGGGAAACGTTTAGCATTAATCTAGACGATTACTTCTCGGGTGTTATCACGGATATCGTATTTATTAATGACTGTGATTTGAATGCTGGCTGTGGCGACATGAAAACCCGTTTCCGTAACGCCTCTATCACTGAAGTCAGTGAACCTGGCGCCATGTCACTCATCCTTTTAGGTATGGGATTGATGGGATGGCGCGCAAGACGCCAGAAATAACAAGTCGTCAGACTTCCTCAGCCCGCCAACGTCACATGGCGGGCTCTTTTGTGTTTGCGGATCAGTGTACTGCAGCTTGACTCAGGTTATGAAGTTGTTAGACTGCAGGCGCATTTTTACTACAACAGTAAAAATGCATTAGGCCAAGGGGTGCCGGTTAACGGCTGAGATCCATTTCATGGGAACCCTTAAACCTGATCCGGATAATACCGGCGTAGGGATGGTGAAAAATTTGATTTAGCTACCTCAATACCTGCCTGTAAAACCGGATCTTTTTGATGACTGAAGAGATCCTTAATGAAAAAAAGCACATTACTCCTCGCTATTCTGGCAACACCGGCATTTGCTGATAACGACACCGACATAGAAAAAATCACGGTTACCGGCGATTTCAGAGCAACTAGCCTTGAACAGCTCAGCGCCAGCGCATCGGTTTTCGGCGAAGATCGCTTAGATAGCCGTCAGGCCTCTCACGTTGAAAATATGCTGAATGTGGCGCCCAATGTGAATTTTGCCAGTGGTGCTTCCCGTGGCCGTTTTATTCAAATTCGTGGTATTGGCGAGCGAAGCCAGTTTGCTGAGCCCATTAATCCTTCTGTCAGCTTTATGGTTGATGACTTTGATTTTTCAGGTCTTGCTGCCGCTGGCGTATTATTCGATACCCGTCAGTTGGAAGTTTATCGTGGCCCGCAGGCTACCGTATTCGGTGCCGGTTCTCTTGCTGGTGCAGTGAAAATTGTCAGTCATGCCGCAGACGCAGACGACAGTCACTTTGAATTCGAATTGGGCAACACGTCGTTAATGCGTATTGAAGGTGCACACAGTGTACAAGTGTCAGAAGACTTCGCTATTCGTCTGGCCGGGGTGCATAACAGCAGTGACGGCTTTGTTGAGAACGACTTTCTTGAGCGTGACGATACCAATAATATTGACGAAAGTGCGGTAAGAATCGCTGCACAATGGAATATTAGCAGTAAGACTAGTCTGAATGCCGACCTGCGTTGGTACGACGTCAACAATGGTTATGATGCCTTTTCGCTGGACAATAACCGCCACACACTTTCTGATGAACCTGGATTTGATGATCAACTCACTAAGGGGATCAGCCTGCATTTGAATCATCAGCTGGATGCCGGTTTACTGGAAGTCATTGCCACCGCGGCGAACCATGATATCGCCTATGGCTACGACGAAGACTGGACTTACGATGGTTTCCATCCATGGGGATACACGTCGTTCGACGCCTACTTCCGCGACATTCAACAACGCTCTGCAGAGGTGCGTTTTACCTCGGCAGATGACAAGAAACTGTTCGGTGATACCACGACTTGGGTTGTTGGTGCGCGCATTAATCGCAGCGAACAAAACTTGTTACGTGAATACACCTACGCCGACGGTGACTTCATTAGCCAATTTGAACCAACCACCACGGCAGTTTATGGTCAGCTTGATACACAGTTGAATGATTCGTGGTTGTTAACCACGGCGCTGCGTGTTGAAGAGTATTCTCAAAAGTATAATGATAATGCCGGTTTGGACTCAGAAGACGACTCCAGCATGGTGGGTGGAAAAGTGGCACTGACCTATGACTGGGACGGTGATTTTGTGTATGCCAGTGTATCTCGTGGTTACAAAGCAGCAGGTGTCAACTTTGACGAGCAGGTGAGTGAAGCACGTCGATTCTACGATACTGAATATAACTGGAATTACGAAGTGGGTTATAAAGGGCAACTGTTTGACCCCGCGATCACCGCACGTTTCGCTGTGTTCTATATGGACAGACAAGACACTCAGGTGAATGATTACGACGTTCAAACCCGAGAAGATGGCTCGGCAGCCTTTATCGACCTGACCGCCAATGCCGATGTAGGCACGAATAAAGGTGCTGAGGCTGAACTGAGCTGGCAGGTATCTGACGCGTGGACTCTGCAGAGTTCGGTGGGCTATCTGAGTGCAACCTTTGAGGGTTATGAAACGGCTGACGGTGCTTATGTTGACGAACAGCGTCAGGCGCAGTCGCCTAAATTTACTGCTAACCTGTTCAGTGAGTTCTGGCTAACCGATGAGTGGGTATGGCGGGCAGACATGGACTTTAAAGACGAATACCGTTTCTCTGACAGTCATGACGAAACCGCTCCCGCTGCCACACTGTTTAATACCGATATCACCTGGGTTCGTGGCGATTGGCGCACTACCCTGTGGGTAAGAAATCTAACCGATAAAACCTACTACACTCGTGGGTTTGGTGGTTTCAGTAACGATCCGCGAGACGAGTATGCCTTTGCCGAACCGTATTATCAGTTGGGTGATGGCAGACAATTCGGTGTTACCCTACGCGTTCAGTTTTAAGGAATAGTTATGCAAGTAATGGTTGAGTTATCTCTGTATCCGTTAGTCAACGAGTACATTCCGCCGATTCAGAATTTTATCGATCGTCTCAATAGCCATCAGGGGTTGTTGGTTACTACCTGTTCCACCAGTACCCAGGTGAGCGGGGAGTACGGCCTGGTAATGGATATTCTGGGTAAGGAAATGCAGCGTACTCACGAAGAAGTCGGACAGGCTATTTTTGTAGCCAAGTTCCTTAACTTTGATGCCATGCAAGCACGCAAGAAAAATAATGACTGAGTTTTTTTCGGCATTTATCGGTCAGCTCACAGCCACCTCTCCAGCGGAGTGGGTGGCTGTTGTGCTGGCACTTGCGTATGTCTGGTTAGCAGCGAATCAGAACCGTTGGTGTTGGTTATGTGCGTTCATTAGCACCGCTATTTATACCTGGTTGTTTTGGCAGGTAACGTTGCCGTTTCAGGCAGTACTGAATTTGTATTACATGATAATGGCGGGCTACGGTTATTATCAGTGGAACCGCCAATCTGGCGGAGAAGATATCGTGCGTTCATGGCCCTGGTACTGGCATGCCATGATGATTCCGGGGTTACTGTTTATTGCCTGGGGATTGTCGTTATGGGCACAAGGCCAGTTCAATAGCGACCATTTGCTGCTCGATGCCAGCATTCAGGTGGTGAGTGTGGTGACCACCGTGATGGTTGCGCATAAGGTATTGCAGAACTGGTTATACTGGTTCGTGATTAATCTGGCATCTGCCTATTTGTACGCACAAAGCGGCCTGGCTTTATCTGCCTGTCTGTTTTTCGGCTATGTAGGTTTCTCTATTTTTGGCTATTTACAATGGTCGCAACAATGGAAGCTGCAACAGCATGACGCCCACGCGTATCGTTGAGTTGGTGTCTGCACCTCTCGGCCTTTCAAGCCACGTAACTTGTGAAGCGTGGGGTGGGGGAGATGTGAACCAGGTTTTCCGTGTTACTGATGGTGAACGTGAGTTTGCCGTGAAATGGACGGGCAACGACCATTTTAGCGGCATTGATAAAACGGCTGTGTTTGCCCTGCAAAAACAGGTGGCGCAGACGGACCTGGCACCCGAGCCCGTTTGGCTGAGTAACGACCAAAGCCTTTGGGTTGAAGCCTGGCAGCAAAATCAGCATGCCAGCTTTGAGCCTCTTGCTGTGGCGTCAGGGGCAGACGATCACAGTATCTCCACGAAACAAATTTTGTTACTGGCATCCGCTCTTGCTTCCATTCATCAGCAAAATGTCATTGCACCTGAGCTAGACTTACCCGCGCGCTGGCAGCATTACATCAAACTTGCCGCTTTGCCGGACGATCATGAATGGGTAAAGCGGGTCACCGAATTTACTGAAAATGGCCTTGCCCGTGTTGGTGCCGATGACAAACCTGTGCTCTGTCACAACGACTTATCGTTACCACATATTGTTGAGACCACGACACCGGTTATCGTTGACTGGGAATATGCAGCAATGGGCAACCGCTATTTCGACGTTGCTTCATGCGGGCAAATTAACCAGTTGGGGCAAGCACAAAAACTGGCACTGTATCAGGCTTATGCACTTTATAGTGGCCTGGAGCAGCAAGCCGTCATTGAACATTGCCTACAACAAGAGGCCGTAGTCGCACTAACCGCGTCGCTGTGGTACGCGGCGTTACCAGAATAAAAAGTCATTTGCCTGTATAAATGCATGGATTTTGTGCGCATTGGTTGAATGGTAGGCAAACGCACGATTTTGCTGATAAAAAGGCTTTACCTTTGAAGTTGCATACGTATAATGCACAGCGCGCTAGGGGTGTAGTTCGAATTGGTAGAACAGCGGTCTCCAAAACCGATGGTTGGGGGTTCGAGTCCCTCCACCCCTGCCACTTTTCCTCTGAGTAAGTTATAGTGTCTTCACTTTCTTCCACTCACAATATTATGTCTTCTTATTTAAATCCTTATCAAACTGCAATCCTCCAGGAAATGGGCATTTGTGTCTGGCAATCTCAGTCAGCGTTAAACGATGTTGCAGTCACTAACAATGCCAAGCCTGAAGTCGCAGCTGTCTCACCCGCTAATCAGTCCCGTGAAGCAGTCAATACGTCTACCGGCGTGGCGCCGACAGCCGCAAACGGTCAGGCCAGAATTGCGCAACTGCGTTCTATGCTGGGCAATAAGGATGAGAAAAAAGGTGTCAAAGTGCCAACTCCCGCTGCCGAACCCATTGACCCGCGAAGTTTTGGTCAGATGGGACGAGATATTTTGCTGGCGCTGTCATTATTTCATGATGTGAAAGCCATTCGCTGGCAACACGGTGATGAACTGTCATTGAAAGACAATGTGCTTACCTTGCCCTATAAAACTGCACCTACCCATGCCGTCGACAAGCGTCGTTTGTGGCAGGTAATTTCTGCAAATTGATGAAATATGTCTTTTGAATTAAAACCGCTGATAGAAGAGGATGTCGCAGATGCTCATCAAATCCATCAGCAGGCTACCTACAATCCCTGGTCATTAGCCACCTTTGCTGATTGCCTAACCCCTCCTTATGCCGGGCTTGTTGCGATTAATGCCGAAAATCAGGTCTGCGGCTATGCGGTTATCTTGCTTGTCGCCGGTGAAGCAACTCTCATGGATATCGCCGTGGCGCAATCTGTCCGCGAGCGAGGCCTGGGAAAGCAGTTGCTTAATGGTGTTATTGAATGGTGCCAGCAACAGCAGGCTGAATCCCTGTGGCTGGAAGTAAGAGCCGGAAACACCACCGCCATTTCGCTTTATCAGAAAGCTGGATTTGAAGATATTGAGATCCGTAAGCATTACTACCCCAGTGATAGCGGCAAGGAAGATGCGCGCATCATGCGCAAGATGCCGGTTTAATTGCCGAGCTCCATGGTCTGCATTCAGCGTAAACGCTTACGTTAATTGCACACGCATTCTTCCGTGTAAACTCATCCAAAATTCTCTTGTTGCGTATAGGTTAATACAAGCGTCAGATACTTTTGATGGTGAACGTGATGGTAAAATCGAAGCAAGATAATAGTCATGAACGGGAAATTACACTGGAAGACGATGATTTTCAGCACGACGAGGACGAGTTTGATCCTGTCGCCGGTGAAGAGGACCCTGGTGCAGCGTTGGAAACCTTAGTGGAGTATGACAAGTCTAAGCGTGATTCTTCCAACAATCCCAGTTAGGTAACGGTGTTACCTGTTCAAAAATAAAATCTATAAAGGCGCTCACTTTAGGTACGCCAAGCCGTCGTTGGGGAGTAAGTACATAAAGCGCTCTCTGGCCGTCGGATACCTCTGAGCGCCAGTCCTGCAACAATGGGATTAGAGACCCTTCACACAGTTCCTCAGAAATTAGCCAGGTTGGGAAAAGCACGAGCCCTTGTCCCAAAAGCGCGGCTTTCACCAAACTTTCCGGATCATTACTGTAGAAGTTGCCTTTTACGTCTATGGGCGTTGATGTATTTGCAGCTTTTGCCTGAAAAAACCAGCGCTGACGACCGAGTTCCCCCTGATAGATAAGACAGTTATGTTGGTCAAGTTGTTCTGGTGACAGAGGCTCTCCGCACTGCGAGACATAATCCGGGGAGGCTGCCACTACGTAATTCATATTAGCCAATCGGCGGCTAATGAGTGAAGAGTCAGCCAAATCGCCAACACGAAAAGTGATATCGTGACCGCCCCGTATTGGGTCGACCACCTGATCGCTTAATAGCAGTTCTGCTGTAATTCCCGGGTATTGTCGCTGAAACTGATTCAGTAAAGGGACTATCTGCCGTTGGCCAAATGCTACCGGAGCATTAATTCGCAACACCCCAGCAGGTTCTGGAGCCGGATTTGCCAGTGCTTCCGTTGCAAGTTCCAGCTGCTCCAGAATGCCGCGTATCTCCTCATAGTAACGCCATCCTGCCTCCGTTAACGCCACTGCTCGTGTGTGACGATAAAGCAAAGGTTGACCGAGGGAACTTTCAAGAGCACTGATTTGACGTGAAATAGACGAAACCGCACAGCGAAAATGCCGTGCGGCAGCTGTAAAACTGCCAGTGGCAGCCACGCGATCAAAAACACGTAGAGCATTTAAATCTATATTGTTGATATTCATGAAGTTGCTTTTTGCGCAATAAAGATTTGCAGATAATGCGATTGTAGCAACATTAAACTGCTTTTACCCTTTGAATCCTACGCCGATTATAACGGCTTTGTTTCACTGGACAGGAGAACAATATGCAAAAAGGTACAGCATTAGTGGTGGGAGCAACCGGCCTGACGGGCGGTAACCTTGCAGCCTGGTTAACAGCAAATGGTTGGAGTGTTTATGGCTTATCACGAAAAGGGGCTGAACAAAGCGGTGTTATTCCAGTAGCCGCTGATTTGTTGGATTCGAAAGCCACGGCTGAAGCACTGTCTGGTTTGCCCATTACCCACGTTTTCTACTGCACGTGGGTAAAAAGAGAGTCTGAAAAAGAAAACATCGAGGCGAATACCACCATGATGCGTAATTTGTTTGCCGCGTTAAATACCGACAGACTTAAACATGCATCACTGGTAACCGGAACGAAGCAGTATCTTGGGTCCTTTCATGCTTATGGAAGTGGACGTATTGAAACGCCGTTCCGGGAAAGTGAACCTCGGGTACCGGGTGACAATTTTTATTATGCTTTGGAAGATGTGTTGTTCGAAGCAGCAGAGCGGGGCAATTTTAGTTGGAATGTACACAGACCGCACACAGTGATTGGTTATGCCCGTGGTAATGCTATGAACATGGGCGTGACCCTGGCGGTTTACGCTTCTATTTGTAAAGCAACCGGTAAGCCGATGGTATTTCCAGGATCTAAAACGCAGTGGAATGCTCTGACAGACATGACCGATGCTAATTTGCTTGCTCGCCAGATTGAATGGGCAGCGACCATGCCGGGTGCCGCAAACCAGGCGTTTAATACAGTAAATGGCGACACTTTTCGCTGGCGCCGTATGTGGCGGGAAATCGGGGCGTTCTTTGATGTGGATGTGGCTGATTGCCCTGAAACTCCACAGTCGCTGGAGCAACAGATGAAAGGTTGCGAATCGGTGTGGCAGGATATCGCGGCTAAACACGATTTGGTTGAAGATGATGTGACTAAGCTGGTTTCCTGGTGGCACAGCGATGCCGATTTGGGGCGTGAGCAGGAATGCGTGAATGATATGACAAAATCACGAGATTTCGGTTTCACCGATTATAAAGAAACCCGTGCCGCCTTCTTTGACTTATTTGCACGACTGCGGGCAGAAAAGGTGATTCCAGAATAAACTGAATTGTTCGCAGGGAAGGGAAAAAGGGCGGCAATTTCTGTGATTTCTGGTTTCATGCGAGCCGATTTTTTGAAATTACAGGTGGCGCCCTTTCTAAGTTCTGAGCCCGCGTCCACCCTCACACAGTGACAGATCAGAATATTCATGAGTAATCTAACCAGTGAAATCAGCAAACGCCGTACGTTTGCGATTATCACGCACCCGAATAAAGTTACCTAAGTCAAATTAAGACAAGAAAAGACATCTTTTACATAAAAAACAAAATGTTATAATTCGTCTTCAGTTGTCCTATCATCATCTCAAGTCGGTCTATTTCCTGTTTTACTATTCCCTTTTCTGGGGATGACATGTTTAGCATTACGGCTGCTCAATAGCTCCCGTAGAGCTTGACTGCCGTAGCCTTTGTCGGCAACGACAACTTCAGAATAAGGTGACGACTCAACCAAAGATTGACCATGACTGACATCATGAGCTTGACCTCCCGGCAATTCGAAATAGACAGGTAACCCACCGCTGTCAACAGCCAAGTGTATTTTCGTTGATTTTCCACCGCGACTTTTTCCAATGGCTTGTTGTGCCTGAGCCTTGATGTTAGTGCCGTCCTGATGAGCTTTAACGATACTGCCATCAATGAATAACTATTGTGGGTCATTCGATGTTCAGGCTTATTGTAAATTAGACCTGTTAAATACATGATTCTTGATAGCAGCTTTCAGCTATCATCTGTTAGCATGAGTCTCGGCATTTGGGGAAGTTATGTTGTTTTTTGGCGAAATCATTATAACCGACCCAATGGCTGTTTGCTTTTTATACCGCAAATATCAACACGCTCTAGCCAATAGCCCCGAACAGGATGCAGAAGAATATGCTATTCACGATTACGTATTCAGCGTCTGAGTATGAAGGCATTCAACGTGCGCATGAAGTCGCATGTTTTATTGAGGAGCACGGGGAGATTGCAGGCGATTTACTATCACACTTTGGCGGTAGCATCGAAAATGCAAAAAAAAGCCATCGAAGAAAATTATTGTGGTTGTTATGCCTCGCTAGCGGATTATGCCGAAGAGCTAACTGAGGAAACCACACAGATCCCTGAGCATTTAGCCTTTTATATCGACTATGAAAAAATGGGGCGCGATATGGAGCTTGGCGGTGATGTATCCACCATCGAAACAGGCTATCAGGAAGTGTATATTTTCTGGAATCATTAAGCTACAGCTTGAACCCTTGCCAAAAGGTGAGGGCTCAAATTCCGGCGCGCTTTTGGGGCTCAGTGGCCTTGCGGCCTAAATCGTTTATGCTTCGCTTGTCTTGCCTCCGCTGTCGTCAAGCTGAGCCCCAAAAGTTTATATAATGTTGGCTATTGGTATTGTTAATACCGATAGCGCCTTTCTTTTAAACCATATCGGTTTAAAAATTCTGTTATTTGCGGCGCTAAGCGCCGTAAAACTTAGAGGTGGTAAACTGGTTCTTAATATGTTAGTTTATATAAATTAGATTTCACGGCGCTATTCGCCGCAAAATTGGCAAATGATAAACTATAGAAAGGTTTTTGCGCTTGGATAAGGGCACTACTTTACAGGAAAACTTAGCGAAAGGTGCTTATAAACAGTCACTTAAGACGCTTTTGCCCTATGGCATGCTGGCTACCAAAAAGTGGTTGGCGGAGCAGGGCTTGAGTGCTCATTCACTGGATAATGCGGTCAAAACTGACACGTTATTGCTATTAGCTACAGGTGTTTATAGCCAGTATTCACGCTCTGTGAGTTGGGAGGGCGCAGTAGCTTCTATGCAGCGTATGGAAAGACGAGAGGGCGAACAACTACCGCCTGTGGTGGTCGGTGGTTTGTCTGCTCTCTCCTTATCGGGTTTGTCACAGTATTTATCATTGGGGAATACGCCACACATCCACTTATATGCGGCGGGAAAGTTGCCGACATGGATGGCGCGACTATCGTTGCCCGTTGAGTTTAAAGGGCATGGTACAAGTAAACTATGGCCTGAAAGCTTGTCTAAGGATAAAGCTTTTATTAAAGAGTATGAGTGGGAAGCGAAATTGCCATCTGTGTATTTTTCATGCCCAGAGAAAGCCATAATGGAAGTATTGACGGACTTACCGGATAACGTGTCATTTGAGCACGCAGATGAACTTATGCAAGGTCTAGTGAATTTGTCACCCAGAAAGCTTGATACGCTTTTAATCGCATGCAAAAGCGTAAAGGCTAAACGCTTGTTTTTTTGGTTGGCTAAACGCCAATCCTATCCTTGGTTTAGCAAGCTAAACGTCAAGGACTATGACCTAGGCTCAGGTAAGCGTGTTGTAGCCAAAAACGGAAAGCTGGATACAGATTATTTAATCACTGTGCCGTCACATATGGCGAGGGAAAGCGCAAGTTAGTAATGGATAGAAACAATATTTATTACAGGCAAGTGCAGTTACTGATGCAGGTTTTGCCCTTTGTTGCCAAGCAAGAATGCTTTGCGCTTAAAGGTGGTACGGCGATTAATCTCTTTGTTAGAGAGTTTCCGCGCTTGTCGGTTGATATTGATTTGGTTTATCTACCGATGAAAGGCCGTGATGAGGCATTAAAGGAAATCTGCGGTGCACTCGATGCCATTAGCGCAGACCTAAAGGCTGCGTTTAAAGATGTCGAGCTGACAGAAGCTTATAAGTCAAAGCATGATGCGCTGAGACTAGTTGTTGGTCGTAATGGAGTGCAGATTAAGGTAGAACTCTCACCCGTGCTACGTGGCACGGTTTATGAGCCACATATGATGGAAGTATGTGCCGCCGTAGAAGATGAATTTGGTTATGCAGAAGTACCTGTCGTCGCTTTGGCGGATTTATATGCTGGCAAAATATGCGCGGCATTAGACAGGCAGCACCCAAGAGACTTATTTGATGTGAAGTGGCTCTTAGAAAATGAAGGCCTAAATGACGAAATACGAAAAGCATTAATTATCTATCTCTCAAGTCACAATCGGCCAATGGCCGAATTGTTAAGGCCGCAATTTAAAGATATATCAGCCGTTTATGCAGGTGAATTTGCAAATATGGCCGAGACGGAGGTACCGCTTGAAGAGCTGGTGGCCATGAGAAAGCGTTTGGTAGAGCTTATTCACCAAGGGCTAACCGATAGTGAGAAAGGCTTTTTACTATCATTTAAAAACCGTGAGCCGGATTGGACGTTACTCGAGCTTGATGCTGTAAGTGAACTTCCGGCCATTAAGTGGAAACAGATTAATCTGGCCAAAATGCCAGATGACAAACATAAGCTGGCGTTAGACAAGCTAAAAGAAGTACTGCGAGTTTGATTTATAGTACTTGGTGATTTTGCTAGAATAGCGCTCAAATTTTTAATGCTTTGATGGGAGGTTTTGCTGGCTATAGGCCGTGGCAATCTGCTTGAAGATCAGGGCTTAGAGTTAACTTTATTTATTTGTACAAATAGTTGTACAAAATGGGAATTTAGATACATGGCTGAAGCCAATTTTCTTAATGAAATCAATAAGCGACGTACGTTCGCAATCATATCTCACCCGGATGCGGGTAAAACCACCATTACCGAAAAGGTCCTTTTGTTCGGACAAGCGTTGCAAAAAGCCGGTACCGTAAAAGGTAAAAAATCTGGTCAGCACGCCAAGTCAGACTGGATGGAAATGGAGAAGGAGCGGGGGATCTCGGTTACCACCTCGGTAATGCAGTTTCCGTATCGCGAAAACCTGGTAAACCTGCTGGATACACCGGGACACGAAGATTTTTCTGAAGACACTTATCGAACGCTCACCGCAGTGGATTCCTGCTTGATGGTAATCGATGCGGCGAAAGGTGTTGAGGATCGCACTCGTAAGCTGATGGAAGTTACGCGTCTGCGTGACACGCCCATTATCACCTTCATGAACAAGCTCGACCGTGATATTCGCGATCCGCTCGAATTGCTGGATGAAGTCGAAACTGAGCTTAAAATCCTGTGCGCGCCGGTAACCTGGCCTATTGGCTGTGGTAAAGAATTCAAAGGTGTTTATCACCTGCACCGTGATGAAGTCATTTTGTATAAATCCGGTCTTGGCCACATGATTCAGGATGTCCGCATTGTTAAGGGGCTGGACAACCCTGAACTGGAAGCGGCAATCGGTAGCGGCTTGCTTGAAACGTTAAGAGACGAACTAGAGCTGGTGCAGGGCGCGTCAAACGAGTTCGATCAGGAGCTGTTTCTGGAAGGTGAGCTCACGCCGGTCTTTTTCGGTACCGCACTGGGTAACTTCGGTGTTGATCACATGCTGGATGGTTTGGTGGAGTGGGCGCCAGCGCCTCAGGGTCGTCAGACCGAAGACGGCAAAATTGAATCCGATGCTGAACAGTTCAGTGGCTTTGTATTTAAAATTCAGGCCAACATGGACCCAAAACACCGAGACCGTATCGCATTCTGCCGTATCGTGTCGGGTAAATACGAGAAGGGCATGAAGATGCGCCATTCCCGTATTAATAAAGACGTGCGCATTTCTGACGCGCTGACGTTCCTTGCCGGTGACCGTGAATTGCTGGAAGAAGCTTACGCCGGTGACATTATTGGTTTGCATAACCACGGTACTATTCGCATTGGTGACACCTTCACTTCGGGCGAGAACTTCCGATTTACCGGTATTCCTAACTTTGCGCCTGAACTGTTTAAGCGTATTCGCCTGAAAGATCCGTTGAAGCAAAAGCAACTGCTGAAAGGCCTTATTCAGCTTTCTGAAGAAGGGGCTGTGCAGGTATTCCGTCCGCTCATCAACAACGACCTGATTGTAGGTGCGGTGGGTGTGCTACAGTTTGACGTTGTTGTGGCTCGTTTGAAGGCGGAATACAACGTGGATGCGATATACGAGCACGTTAATGTAAGCACCGCACGTTGGGTTTACAGCAATGACGCGAAGAAGCTGGATGAATTCCGACGTAAAGCGGATGTGAACCTGGCGCTGGATGGCGGCGATAACCTGGCGTACATTGCGCCAACCATGGTTAACTTGCAGCTGGCGAAAGAGCGTTACCCTGATATTGAATTTAAAGAAACCCGCGAACACTAAGACCGGACAAAAGATCGAGAACTATGAATATACATGCTTTACTTGTCAGCCGTTTCTCCGAAGCGTTAGATAAATTAGGTGCTGAAAACGCACCCGTGCCAGTGGCACGCAGTTCACGTCCTGAGTTCGGTGAGTATCAGTTCAACGGTGCCATGGCGCTGGCTAAACAGTTACGTCAGAAGCCCCGCGATATCGCAGAGAAAATCGTTGAGCTGGTGAATCTGGATGCTGTTGCCAGCAAGCTGGAAGTGGCGGGGCCGGGTTTTATTAACGTTCACCTGAGCGATGCCTGGCTGGCAAACCAGTGCGAACAGGCATTGAACGACCCGCGTATGGGTGTTGCGAAAGACGCAGAACAGACCATCGTAGTGGATTACTCTTCGCCAAACCTCGCCAAAGAAATGCACGTGGGTCACCTGCGCACCACCATTATCGGCGATGCCGTAGTGAAAGTACTGGAATTCCTGGGCCACAAAGTGATTCGTCAGAACCACATGGGCGACTGGGGAACACAGTTCGGTATGTTGCTGGCGCACCTGTCTGACAAACTGGAAAACCAGATGGCGGAAACCGCGCTGTCTGATTTGGAAGACTTTTACCGTGAAGCAAAAGTGCGCTTTGACGAAGAAGAAGGTTTTGCCGACCGTGCCCGTGAATACGTGGTGCGCTTGCAGAGCGGTGATGAGCAATGCCTCAAGCTGTGGGATCAGTTTATCGATATTTCGATTAAGCACAGTGAAGAAGTTTACGATAAGTTGAATGTGAGCCTGACCCGCGAAGACATCATGGGTGAGTCGGCTTACAACGACGATCTGGCAAACGTGGTTGCTGACCTGAAAGAAAAAGGCATCGTAGTAGAAGATCAGGGCGCACAGGTTGCGTTTCTGTCTGAGCTTGCTGACAAAGAAGGCAAGCCAGCGGTGTACATCGTGCAGAAATCCGGTGGCGGTTATCTGTATTCCACTACCGATCTGGCGGCTATCCGCTACCGTTGCGGCAAACTGCATGCAGACCGTACACTCATTCTGACTGACGCCCGTCAGGCGCTGCACTTCAAGCAGACTGAAATTGTGGCCCGTAGAGCAGGTTTTATCAGCGACGAGCAAACCTACGAGCATTGCCCATTCGGTATGATGCTGGGCAGCGACGGTAAGCCGTTCAAGACCCGTACTGGCGGTACTGTTAAGCTGGTGGAACTGTTGGATGAAGCGGTTGAGCGTGCCGGTAAGTTAATTTCTGAGCGCGATACTGATTTGTCTGAAGCGGAACTGAAAGAAGTGGCTGACAAAGTCGGTATTGGTGCTGTTAAATACGCTGATCTGAGCAAAAACCGGACGACCGACTACGTGTTCAACTGGGACACCATGCTGAGCTTTGAAGGTAACACGGCGCCTTATCTGCAATACGCTTACACTCGTGTGCAGAGTATCTTCCGTAAGTCAGGTATTTCTCCAAAGGACTTAACCGGTGCAATGCGCTTCACCGAGAAACAGGAGCACGCCCTGGCGGTCTTGCTGCTGCAATTTGAAGAAGTGGTTGGCGTAGTTTCTCGTGAAGCTACACCGCACGTGCTGTGTACTTACCTGTACGACGTAGCAAGTGCGTTTATGAGCTTCTACGAAGCTTGTCCAATCCTCAAAGACGGCATCGAAGAAGACGTACGTGATAGCAGACTTGAGTTAGCTGCATTGGTTGCGAAAACCCTGGAGCAGGGCCTGAGCCTGCTGGGTATTGAAACTCTCGAAAAAATGTAATTTCTAGCCGATGTTTCAGAGAGGCGTGAGCGCTTGAAGCGCACTACGCGATTTCAATCTGAAACACGGCGTAAACCCATCCATGGGGCCTCGGCTGCCGCTTCCCTGCGGCAGACGGTTTCAGATTGAAATCACTTCGCACGCTTATCGCTCACGCCTAGCATACAGCTTCGCCCTATCGGAGGGATGGTGTTGATGAGCGATGACACGCCGTGAACTCATCCCTGAGGGCTCGTCAGCCGCATCCTTGCGGCTGACGGTCCTCGCTCCCCAACACCTTACCACCTGCGGGCTCAGCAATAGCGACTGTGCTCTATTCGCATTAGCATCCCTGCGGCAGACGGTTTCAGATTGAAATCCCTTCGCGTAATTATTGCTTGCCCCTTTTTTGTGTTTCACTTCAATTTTTATCTAAAAACAGACTTTGCGGACAGTTTTCACCGTCTTTAAAATCTCTATTATTAAATGTGACTTCTTTTATTGTTAAAGAAGTTTAGCTTTCGGAGCTATCTATTTTTTAATCAACTAAAGGAACTAGTTATGCAAGAGTTAAATATCAACGAAGTTGAGCAAGTAAGCGGTGGGTTAAGTGCAGAGCGCGGTGCAATTGCCGAAGCTGCAATAGCAGGTGCAGCTTTTGCTGTGGGTATGACCGGAGTAGGACTAATTGCTACTGGTGCTGTCCTCGCATGCGTTTATTTAATGGATGATTAATAAAAACGGTAAATACTACGGATTTTCTCCGTAGTATTTACTAGAACAGGGATATTGATTGGAATGGAAATCAAAAAAAATGGAGGGATACCAGTAAAAATTCATGATTTGGATACATTTATAAAAAATTGGCGTCCTATAGATGGGTGGCTTATAAGCGACAAAAACCAATATGTGCTACCTACACATCATAGTGCACTCGGTCGTATTTTTTATTCTTCCTATTGTAAGAAAGTAAAAACAAATTTGATGGCAATAGTCTCTTGCTTGTTGTCCGTTATTTTATTGCTGGTTTTCAAGCCTGTCGAAAACAATCAGGCGCTCATAGTCGTATTTTCCTTACTTCTATTGTTTTCGATATGTGATGGAATTTTATCAGTATGGAGTATTAATAGTTGCCGACAGAAAATCGAATTTTTATTTAACTTCAAAAGTACTTCTGAGTTGCATGGCCCGCCACTAGCCCTACTTATGTGTGTTATGTATTCGATTCAATGGTTGCTCGAGGTGTATTATGGAAGCCTAGAATCTTTAATAATCTCTGTTGGGAATTATTATCCAGAAATAGACATCTTCTCTTCATGGCGTTTTATCACTGGTGCCTTTCTCCATGGTGACTTGCAACACTGGATTTTGAACACGCTATTGGCAATATTGTTTGCATCCACGATTCCTAAAACAAAGCTTTTTAAAACCGGATTGATACTGATTCTTGGCGCCGCCACTTCACATTGCATAACGTATTTTTATCATCTAGCTTCGGATTCATCGTTTGATTGTTTATTAGGTATCTCTGGAGGAGTCTTCGCGTTACTTGCATATTCTGTCATTGCTCACCTACGGCAGAACGCGAAAAGTACGGCATTAACACTTTTTGCTATCATGGTATTGAGCGAGCTTTCGCTTGCTTTGCTTACTGATAATTCGAGCCACACTGCGCACATCAGCGGCTTTCTCTTTGGCATTACCATTGCTCTTCTCAATTATTCAAAACCCCACCGATCCAATCAATAAATTCCCTTACCCGCTTTGGCATATGCTGCTTGGAAGGATACACAATCGACAGGGGGAGCGGGGCGCTGGTGAAATCTTCCAGAATGCTTACCAGTGAGCCATCGGCTAGGTGTGCTTTCACGCCATGCAGAGGTACCTGGATAATGCCGAGGCCGTTGAGGCAAGTAGTGAGGTAGGCGTCGGTGGTTGCTACCGATACCAGGCTTTTCATCGCAATTTCAATATTGCGGCCGTCTTTCAAGTACTCAAATGTCGCCGATGTGGATTGCAGAGAAAACCCGTAATCTACCAGAAAATGATCTTGTAAGTCGGCAAGGGTCTCGGGTTTACCGAAGCGTTCTATATAAGACGGACTAACGCAATTTACCACCGTAAAATCACCGAGGGGCTTTGCAATAAGTTCGCTGTCTTCCAATGTACCGGCGCGGATCACGCAGTCTACGCGCTCCGAAATAGGGTCGATACGATAATCTGCGCCTTTCAGACGAATACGGGTTTTGGGATGAGTGTCGAACCATTCGTGTAGACGTGGGGCTACCATAGACGCATATAACCTTCCCGGCATATCAACAATGATGTCACCACTGAGCTGGCCGCTGTCATCTTGAAACTGGCTTTCCAGTACATCGAGCTCAGCGAGAATTCGCTGACATTCAGGCAAGTATCGACTACCTGATTCAGTGAGAGTCACGCGTCGGGTACTGCGATGAAAAAGTCGGGTGCGCAAGTGGGTTTCTAACTTACTCACCGACATGGAAACCGCCGATTTCGGTACCCCAAGTTGGTCAGCAGCGGTAGAAAAATTCCCGCTTTCTGCAACTTTGATGAACCGTCGCATGCACTCAATTTTATCCATATTGCCTTTATCTGTTCATATAAAGTGAACAGTGTGTCTTCATTTGTCTGGTTTTTCAAACTTATGCTCACCGTTAAGCTTCTCTAACTGGCAACGTTGCCATGCTTTTCATGACATAAGTTTTGAGGAAACGATAATGAGTAAAATTGCATTAATCACCGGTGGTAGCCGCGGTCTTGGGCGTAGTATGGTGTTGGCGCTGGCCAAAAAAGGGGTCGACAGTATTTTCACCTATGCCAGCAATGAAGACGCAGCGCTAGCCGTTGTGGATGAAGTTAAACAATTGGGGAGCAATGCAATCGTACTGCAATTCGAAGCGACAGATTTTACTGCTTACAATGAATTCGCCGCTCGGGTAAAGGCGCTGCTTAGTGATAAATTTAACGATCGGCCGCTGGATTTCCTGATAAACAATGCCGGAACGGGCTTACACAAAAGTATTGCTGATACCACCATGGAAGACATGGACTTTCTGTATCAATTGCATGTGAAAGCACCGTATTTTCTCACCCAAAGCCTGCTTAGCGAGATAGCAGACAACGGACACATTGTGAATTTGTCTTCCGGACTCGCACGGTTCAGCGTACCGGGAGCCAGTGCTTATGCAATGATGAAAGGAGCTGTGGAAGTGATGACCCGGTATATGGCTAAAGAATTAGGTGAGCGGGGGATCAGTGTAAACACCCTTGCGCCGGGTGCCATCGCTACCGATTTTAATGGCGGTGCAGTGCGTGATAACCCGCAAATGAACCAGTATGTTAGCAGCGTGACAGCAAAAGGCCGGGTTGGTGAAGCCGAAGATATTGGCCCGCTGGTGGCCAGTTTGCTTACCAGCGACGCAAACTGGATGACGGGTCAGCGAATTGAGGCGTCAGGCGGGATGTTCCTGTAAAAATCTGAGGCTGTTCCACTATCAAAATACCCCTAAATTCGGTAGACTGCGCGGTCTTGATTTATGAGTGAAATGACAAACTATGTTTGAAGTTAATCCTGTAAGAAATGCTATCGAAGATATTCGTGAGCGTGCTGCGGCGCTCCGGGGGTATCTTTGACTTCGATACGAAGTCAGAACGTTTAGAAGAAGTTAACCGTGAACTGGAAAGCCCGGACGTATGGAATGAGCCAGAACGTGCTCAGGCGTTGGGTAAAGAGAAAGTAGCGCTGGAGCAGGTGGTAGAAACCATCCAGCGTCTCGACCAGGGCACGGAAGACGTTGAAGGTTTACTGGAACTCGCCATTGAAGCTGAGGATGAGGAAACTTTCGAGGAAGCCAAATCGGAACTGGAATCTTTAGAGAAAGATTTAGAAGTGCTGGAATTCCGCCGCATGTTCTCGGGCCCGAATGATGCCTGCGACGCCTATATCGATTTGCAAGCCGGCTCTGGTGGTACAGAAGCGCAGGATTGGGCAAATATGCTGCTGCGCATGTATCTGCGTTGGGGCGAAGCACATGGCTTCAAAACTGAAATCATTGAACTATCTGAAGGTGAAGTAGCCGGTATCAAAAGCGCCACCATTCGCTTTGAAGGCGAATATGCCTTTGGTTGGCTAAGAACGGAAACCGGTGTTCACCGTTTGGTGCGTAAGTCGCCGTTTGACTCAGGCAATCGTCGTCATACGTCATTCTCTTCGGCGTTCGTCTATCCTGAAATTGATGACAACATCGAGATCGATATCGACCCGTCTGATCTACGTATCGATACCTACCGCGCATCCGGTGCGGGTGGTCAGCACGTTAACAGAACGGACTCGGCGGTACGTATCACCCACGAACCCACGGGTATTGTGGTGCAGTGTCAGAACGACCGTTCGCAGCACAAGAATAAAGATCAGGCGATGAAGCAACTGAAAGCCAAACTTTATGAGTTTGAGTTGCAGAAGCAGAATGCCGAAAAGCAAGCGATGGAAGACAACAAATCCGATATCGGCTGGGGTAGCCAGATCCGTTCTTACGTTCTGGACGATTCCCGCATCAAGGATTTGCGTACCGGTGTGGAAACCCGGAACACCCAGGCCGTTCTCGACGGCGATTTAGACAAATTTCTCCAGGCCAGCCTTAAATCCGGCCTGTAATACGTAAAAAGTGGAAAGGTTATGACCGACCAGCAACACGATGAAAATAAATTAATTGCCGAGCGCCGCGCTAAGCTCACGTCTATCCGTGAAAACTGCCGCGCGAACGGTTTCCCTAACGAATTCCGTCGCGAAAACTACGCTGAAGAACTGCAGGCGCAGTTTGGCGAAGTGGAAAAGGAGGCGCTGGCAGAGCAGGGCAATAAGGTTTCTGTGGCCGGACGTATCATGGCTAAACGTGGTCCGTTCCTGTTGCTGCAGGACATGACGGGTCGTATTCAAGCCTACGCCGATAAAGAAACGCAGAAAGAAATCAAAGCGAAATTTGGAAGCCTGGATATCGGTGACATCATTGGTGTGGCCGGTGATTTGCACAAGTCAGGTAAGGGCGACCTGTACGTGAACATGGAAAACTGGCAACTGCTGACCAAGTCACTGCGTCCGTTACCAGAAAAATTCCATGGTCTGAGCGATCAGGAAACCAAGTATCGTCAGCGTTATGTGGATCTGATCACCAGTGAACACACGCGCAAAAACTTCAAAATCCGCAGCGCCTTGATTAACGGCATTCGTCAGTACCTGACTGAGCGTGATTTTATGGAAGTGGAAACACCAATGCTGCAGGTGATTCCGGGTGGCGCGACGGCCAAGCCTTTCGTGACCCACCACAATGCGCTGGACATCGACATGTACCTGCGTATTGCGCCTGAGCTGTACCTGAAGCGTTTAGTTGTAGGTGGCTTCGAGCGCGTGTTCGAAATCAACCGTAACTTCCGTAATGAAGGTTTGTCTACACGTCATAATCCTGAGTTCACCATGCTGGAATTCTACATGGCGTACTCGGATTACAACGACCTGATGAACCTCACTGAAGACATGTTGCGTAAGCTGGCTCAGGACATTCTGGGTACCACGGAACTGGTGAACACCACCCGTGACAGCGAAGGCGAAGTCACGTCTGAAACGCATTACGATTTCGGTAAGCCGTTCGACCGTTTGAGCATGGGTGAGGCCATTCTGAAATACTGGCCGGAAGCTAACGAGGCAGCAATCCGTGATCCGGAAGCACACCTTGATGAACTGAAAGCCATGGCGAAACAGCTGCACATCAAAGAGCCGGAAGTTGATGGTATTTGGGGTGCGGGTAAATACCTGTGTGAAATCTTTGAAGCGACAGCTGAAGAGAAACTTATCCAGCCTACCTTCATCACTGAGTATCCGTGGGAAGTATCGCCGCTGGCCCGTCGTAACGACGATAACCCGTTTATCACCGACCGTTTCGAATTCTTCGTAGGCGGCCGTGAACTGGCGAACGGCTTCAGCGAGCTTAACGATCCGGAAGATCAAGAAGCCCGTTTCCGTAAGCAAGTTGAAGAAAAAGATGCCGGTGACGACGAAGCAATGCACTTCGACGAAGACTACATCCGCGCGCTGGAATACGGTTTACCGCCAACAGCGGGTCAGGGTATCGGTATCGACCGACTGGCGATGCTGTTCACCGACAGCCCGACCATTAAAGACGTTATTCTGTTCCCGCACATGAAACCGGAAGTTCAGGAGTAACGCTAGCGTTACCCACGAAATACCAAACGGCAGCGTTAAAACGCTGCCGTTTTTTTATGCGCTTTCTATATAAAATCAATCGAATTTCATGCCCTTGTCGTATCAGCAGTATCGTAAATCTGTTGTTTAAATCATTTCTAAAGGGCTGCCAATGACAGGCGACAAGCATCACAAACACCAAGATCATGAAGATCATCAGTCTCCACTTACTGAAGAAGAGGAGCAGGATGTAAAAGAGCATGGGAGCCTCAATTCGGTCTCACTGTATGCGGTTATTCACCGGGAAGGGTTGGAAGAATTAAAACGTCCTTTTATGTCGCTGTGGTGGTCAGGTGTCGCTGCGGGTATAGGTATTTCAACGTCTGTGCTGGCAGAGGGCATCCTACATACCATGTTCGAAGGCTCAGATAATCAGTTTGCGCTGGAAAACTTCGGTTATACCGTGGGCTTTGTACTCGTCATCATGGGGCGCTTGCAGTTATTCACAGAAAATACGCTGACCGTGATCCTGCCTTTACTCACCGACCGCTCCTGGAAGATGCTTGGGTGCCTCTTGCGCTTGTGGGGGATTGTCTTCATAGCCAATATGGTGGGCACATTTCTCGCGGCCTACTTAATGTATGGCCTACATACCGTGCCGACAGAATACATTGAAGGGATGAACGCAATTTCAAAACACTATGTTGAACTGGATTTCTCGGAAGTGTTTTCTTATGGTGGGATTTCAGGCTTTATCATTGCGGCCATTGTGTGGATGAAGCCGTCGGTGCAGTCTGCTGCGTTCTTCGTGATTGTGATGTTTACCTACCTCATCGCAATCGGCAATTTCACCCACGTGATTGCTGGCTCAACAGAATTGTTCTTACTGGCTTTGCAGGGGGAAGTGTCTGCGTTGCAAACCGTTACATTAATTTGCGGCACGTTATTAGGGAATATCGCTGGTGGGACCTGCCTTTTTGCTTTATTGGCCCACGGTCAGGTGGCGCAGGAGATCGAGCCTGATTAAACGGAAAGTTGGTTTATCTGTTGGTAAAGCCGCGCGTTGGTGGGAACGGCAATGCGCTCACTGGCGGCTTTCGACAACAGATAGCCAGTGATAGCGTCTATCTCTGTTTGTCGCTGATGAGCGATATCCTGATGCATACTGGAAAAGTTATCCGCGGTGGCCTGGGCCACCGTTTTAATGCGAGCCAGTATGGTTTCAGCACTTTCATTCAGCCCACAAGCCTGCATAACTTCAGCAATCTCATGACTTAGGGCGTCAAGAACGGAGGTATAGCGAGGTGCCAATATCTGACCATTTCGAATGTCGTGGATGGCAGTGAGCGGATTAATCGCCAGATTTACCGACAACTTTTGCCAGAGTGACAGATAAATATCTTCACACCATGTGACGGGCGGAAAGGCGGTTTCAACAATCGTTCTAATCTTGTCATCGGTGGCTAGGTCCGCCGGTGTGGACAATGAGCGGCCTGCCAACGTATTACCCATTCCCGTATGCCGCACTGATTCGTGATCGGTTTTCAAAGCACCGTGACTGGTGGTGGCTTGATAGATTCGTTGCAAAGGCAAAACCTTACGCGCTATTTCTTCGCCCCCCATGCCGTTTTGCAATAGCAGAATGGGGCTGTCGCCTATCACAGCTTGCCACTGAAGCAATGCTGCTTCGAGTTGATAAACCTTCAATGGAAATACAACAAGATCATAGGTAAGGGGTGTACCAATGGGCGAAATATCTTCCGCGTAGCGCGATGTTTGTTTGCCATCAAATAAGGTAACGCTTTTCACCCCGGTTTTATGTTCACGCATTCCCCGGTACACCATGACATCATTTGCTGACGCAAAAGCGGCAAACAGCGAACCGATGGCACCATCACCAATAATACACACATTATGTTGCGTCATTCATCGTCCCGCTTGGATGGCAAAGTAAAAGCAGGCCAAGGGAGTGAAGTTACGCAGGACTGTTTTTCAAGCCATGTTGTGAAAAGCGGGGAGGTAAAAAAATCACCGGTTTGCGGTAGACAACTGATGGTAAATTTTTGCCCTTCATAGTCGAAATGCAATTGCCAGGCATGCAAACTAACCCGATCGGCTTGGGGTGCGCCGTAATGGGTGTCACCAAGAATGGGAGCGCCCAGGCTTTTCATAGCAACCCTGATTTGGTGGGTTTTACCGGTCAGCGGTTTAACCAGGGCAATTCGCCCCAAACCGTCGATATGATGACTGAAAAACTGGGTAACCGCAGGGTTCTCGCGGGTCTTGGTGAGAACGTGTTGACCTCGTCGCCGGTTCTTCATATCACCGGCAATCGTGCCTTGTTTTTTTGACGGTTTTACAGACAAAGCGGCAAGATAGTATTTCTGGATATTCCGGGTAGCAAAAAGTTCGCTGAGTACTGCAGCGGCGGTTTTATTCCGTGCCAGCAATAAGCAGCCCGAGGTAACCGTATCCAGTCGGTGACAAAGATAGAGCGCGTTGTCACCGGTTATCGTTTTTGTCTGCGCAATGATGCCTTGCTCACTATCGTGCATCGCCACGCCCACAGGCTTGTTGATGACGATAAAATCGGCATGTTCAGCAATAATTTGTATGGTCAAACCGTTAAGACGCTCGCAAAAGTGCCAGGGCGCTATCGTAATCTAACTCATCGATGGCATCGCGAAGCGTTTGCTGCAGCGCTGTATCGGATGTGGTTTGCTCAAGCCAGTTATCCAATTGGTCTTGGGCAATAAATTCACTTTGTTCAAGCGCTCGGATAAAGGCATCCGGGGCGGCGGTGTTTCCAGCACCTTCTGCGGTGGTCGCCGATGGTGATATATCTTCATCGACAGACGCGTCGGATGACGGCGACAAGGCCGTTTGTGGATTATCTAACAGCGCTGGGTTGGCCTGTAGCTTCGCTAACAGCACCAAGGTTTCATCCATCGCGGCTTTCAGTTCCGGCAAAGAGGCCGGTACAGTAGCATCGGCTTTGAGTTCAGCTTCAGTTTCTTTGCTGGCAAGATGTAGGCGGGTAAATCCCAGGTTGCTGGCAACCCCTTTAACGGTATGCGTATAGAGTCTGGCTTCCTGCCATTGCTGATCATCCACCATACTCTGAAGCTTATCTGATGCTTGCTGGTACTCGTCGGCGAATTTTTGCAATAAACGCAGAAAGAGGGTTTTATTCCCACTTAATTGAGACAGGCCAAATTCAAGATTAATTGTCTGTTCGGCAGAACTCATAGCATCTCCTCATCAATTTCGGCCAGTGTATTTCATTGTTGAATAAATTGATACATGGGCTACGGAGAACAGGGTTTTCTGAGCTAATTTCTGGTAGTCTCAGTAACAATCTTTATCAAACGCAGTAACAACTTATTCTCGCTAGTGCGCTTTATTATAGGTTAGCAGTAGTGGTTGCTGACGCAATCCGACATGAAATACAAAGAAAAGGAAGCCTGATGACGTTATCTCTCGCCGCGAAAGCCTTACTCTGTGGCAGTGTTGCAGTGTCATTATTAGGATGTCAGTCTCAAAATCCTGTTGAGCCGACAAACGAAACACTGCAAGAACAGCAAGTTCATATACCCTTTGAGAAATACACGCTGGATAACGGCCTGACCGTCATTCTTCACGAAGATCACTCTGATCCGCTGGTACATGTCGATGTTACCTATCACGTGGGCAGCGCCAGGGAAGAGGTTGGCAAGAGTGGTTTCGCCCATTTCTTTGAGCACATGATGTTTCAGGGCTCTGAACATGTTGCCGACGAGGAACATTTCAAGATTATCACTGAAGCGGGTGGCACGCTGAATGGCACCACTAGCAACGATCGCACGAATTATTTTGAAACTGTGCCGGCAAACCAACTCGAAAAAGTACTTTGGCTGGAAGCCGATCGCATGGGGTTCTTACTGCCTGCGGTCAACCAAACAAAGTTTGAGAATCAGCGCGAAACCGTAAAAAACGAGCGTGGACAGCGTGTTGATAATCAACCTTACGGTTTGCGGTCAGAAAAAAACGGGGAAGCACTTTATCCTGCGGGCCATCCTTATTCGTGGCTGACAATTGGCTATGTGGAAGATCTCGACCGGGTTAATGTGAACGATTTAAAGGCGTTCTTTAAACGTTGGTACGGGCCGAATAATGCGGTACTGACCATCGGTGGCGATATTAATGCTGATGAAACCAAAGAATGGGTTGAACAATATTTTGGCTCAATTCCCCGGGGGCCAGAAGTGGCAGAGCCAGAACCTCAGCCAGTAACATTAGCTGAAGACCGCTATGTAACACTGGAAGATAAAGTTCATTTGCCACTGCTGCAAATCACCTATCCCACGGTTTATGCCCGTCACCCTGATGAAGCGCCTCTGGATGTGTTAGCCGATATTCTGGGTGGTGGCAAAACCTCGTTAATGTACAAAAATCTAGTGAAAGAAGGGATAGCTGTACAGGCGGGCGCTTCTCACCCTTGCCGTGAACTGGCTTGCGAATTTCAGTTGATCGCATTAGCGAACCCGCAAAACGGTATGGATTTAGGTGCATTGGAATCAGTCATCGATAGCACACTAGCAGAGTTTGAAACCCGAGGTGTGAATGCCGATGATTTGCAGCGCACGAAAGGGGGCATTGAAGCATCCACCATTTTCGGTTTGCAGAGCGTATCAGGTAAGGTAAGCGCATTAGCCGCCGGGGAAACGTTCTACGGCAAACCTGATTTA
The DNA here is from genome assembly GCF_001757105.1 of Alteromonas confluentis. Taxonomy (GTDB): domain Bacteria; phylum Pseudomonadota; class Gammaproteobacteria; order Enterobacterales; family Alteromonadaceae; genus Alteromonas; species Alteromonas confluentis. The sequence goes on along the minus strand of NZ_MDHN01000041.1, from coordinate 16,603 downwards.
GTGCAGGAAGATCTTGAACGCTACCGCAATGTGACCGCTGAAGACGTTATGCGTGTGTTCAAGCAATATGTGAAGGATAAACATAGCGTAACCGTTTCTGTGGTTCCGCAGGGCCAGGCCGACATGGCCGCTGCCCCACAGAATTTTGAAATGCCGCCACGTCAAATTCCGCAGCAGGCGCAACCTGCCGAAACCGTAGAAACTGTCAGTATCGAAGATGATTTTGACCGCAATGTAGAACCTGCGGCAGGGCCAGCACCCACGGTGGAAGTCCCTGAATTCTGGAAAACCAAACTGGCTCCAGCTATCGATATGGTGGGAGTGACCAGTGAGGAAACACCTACGGTAACACTCACGCTGAACCTGGAAGGGGGAATGTTACTCGACCCTATGGATAAAGCGGGCTTAGCTTACATTACTGCGGCAATGATGAATGAATCGACACAGAATTATTCCAACGAGGCCCTTTCTAATGAGCTGGCTAAGCTGGGAAGTTCAATTCGTTTTAGTGCCTCAGGCCGTTACACGCAGGTTTCTGTTTCTACCCTTACCAAAAACCTGGATAAAACCCTGGCGTTGTTGAATGAAAAACTGTTTAGCCCGGCGTTTTTGCAAAGCGACTTTGATCGCCTTAAAGCGCGTATGGTGCAGAGCCTTCAACAAAGCATGCGGAATCCAGACTACATGGCTAACCGGGCTAAAGAGCTTGTACTTTATGGCGATGAAACTCGCGTAAGCCTGCCATCTTCCGGTAGCCTGGAAACCATTGCCAATATTACTCTGGACGACGTGAAAGCTTTTTACGATACCTTCTACACGCCGTCTCACGCCAGCATTGTGGTGGTAAGCGATCTCACGCAGGTTGAAGTGGCCTCTGCGTTGTCTTTTTTGTCTGAATGGCAGGTAAGAGACTACGAAATTCCGACTTTTTCTGACTTCCCTCAGTACGAACAGCCACATGTATTCCTGGTAGATAACCCGAATGCCGTGCAGTCTGTGGTTTACATGGTAAAACGCGCCATGACCTTTGATGCCACAGGCGAGTACTTCTTATCGAGACTGATGAATTTCCCGCTTGGAGGTGCATTTAACAGCCGGGTTAATCTGAATCTTCGCGAAGACAAAGGTTACACCTACGGGGCGTCTACTTCGTTCATTGGTGGCAAAACCCTGGGCTGGTTCGAGGCCCATGCCAACGTAACTGCGGTAAATACGGTGGATGCCATAAAAGAAATGATGAAAGAGATTAAGAATTACCGTGAAAACGGTATAACAGACGCCGAATTACAGTTTATGCAAAATGCGTTTACGCTAAGTGATGCGCTGGAGTATGAAACCCCGGCCAGTAAGGTGGCATTCCTGCGTCAGTTACTCGCTTATGACTTACCTGATGATTACCGCGATCAACAAACCATGATGATCAAAAATGTAAGCACGAAGGAACTGAGTGAGTTGGCGAAATCACAATTGAATATCGACGACATGCAAATTATTGTAGTCGGTGATGCCGCGAGCCTTAAGGAACCGCTAAAAGCCCTGGGCTTGCCGGTCGAGACGTTATCACTGAATTAGTGAAAGGTTTTTATTGAAATTCTGGTGTTGCGCCCCACATTTGTGGGCCAACACTCCTTGATGGATGAACACATTGACCTCATCAGAGCAAACTTTTACCCGTCGCGTTGAAGCGATGGAATCGCCTGCGTTTCTAGATGCGCTAAGAGATATCAAACACGGTGTAGAGCGTGAAGGCTTGAGAATTGAGCCCGCTGGTGCACTGGCCGTAACGCAACATCCTGAAGCACTGGGTGCCGCTCTGACGCACGATTGTATTACCACTGATTTCTCTGAGTCGCTGCTCGAATTCATTACCCCGCCGGTAGCCAGTAGCGAAATCACAGAAACTCAACTGAAAGACATTCACAAATTTGCCCTTGAGAATATGGGCGGTGAACTGCTCTGGCCATTAAGTATGCCGTGTTTCATCGATGACGAAGCCCGTATTCCTCTGGCGTATTATGGTGAATCTAATGTGGCGCAAATGAAGCGCGTGTATCGTATGGGCCTCAAAAATCGTTACGGCAGTATGATGCAGGCGATATCCGGCGTGCACTTTAACTTTTCATTGCCAGACAGTTTCTGGAAAGTGTGGGCAGACTACACAGGGCAGACCTATTCACAAGATCAGGTGTCTGCCGACTACCTGGCGATGGTGCGTAACTATCGTCGCCTGTGCTGGTTATTGCCTTACCTGTATGGCGCTTCGCCGGCATTGTGTCATTCCTTCATGAAAGGAAAGCCGACCAATCTGCCGTTCAAGAAAGTGGGCAAGGGCACTTTATACATGCCTTATGCCACTTCACTGCGAATGAGTGACTTGGGCTATACCAACTCAGAGCAATCTGCGCTGCAAATTTGCTACAACCAAATTGCCACCTACACGGAAAAACTGCGCAGTGCCATGTACACGCCATCTGAACGTTTTGGCCAGTATGCCGCTGGCGAAGGCGGTCATTATCAGCAGTTATCGAAAAATATTCTGCAGATTGAAAATGAGCTCTATTCTCCCATACGTCCTAAGCAACCAACGTCATCGATGGAGAAACCCACCGATGCATTGGTACGTCGTGGGGTGAGTTATGTGGAAGTGCGCGTACTGGATGTAAATCCCTTTTCGCCGGTGGGCATTACCAAGTCGCAAATGGATTTCCTTGATGTGTTTATGGTGAGTTGTCTAATGATGGAATCACCAGACATGACGCCAGAAGAGTTAGTGGTGTGTCGCGAGAACATGGACAAAGTCGTGCTGGAAGGCCGTAACCCTGAACTTAAGTTACACACCAATGGCAGCGACATCGCTTTTAGTGCGTGGACTAAAAAGCTGTTTGCTCAGTTCAGAAAAACTGCCGAATTGCTTGATAAAGCCAACCAGAGTTCTGATTATTCCATTGCGGTAAACACCGAGTGGGAGAAGGTGTGCGATCCGGCGCTAACGCCTTCAGGACGCATTCTCGATGCGTTACTTGCAGAAAATAAAGATAACGTGGTGTTTGGTCTGGAACTGGCGCAGAGATATGCTGCTGAAATAAACGGTTACGATTACAAACAATATAGCCGTGAAGATTTTGAGAGAATGGCATCTGAATCCATCGCTGCTCAGAAAGCGGTAGAGGCGGCAGATGACAAATCATTTGCCGATTTCATTCACGATTATTTTGCCGAACCTATGGCAACGCGAGCAAGTTGACGTAAAGTTAAGTAAACTGAAGTCAGAACCGTCGTTTATACTGCATCAATGCAGGGCTATACCTGAACGACAGACAAAAAAATGCCTGGCAAGAGGGCCAGGCATAAATAATGTTCCAGGGAAACACACACATTTTGCTAGAACACTTATTCAGACAACGTCCAGTGAGAAAGTTCAACGTTCGTTTCAAGTTTTTTCTTACTGGCGCCACTTTTTTTTCGGTAAGCCTGCTGAGTGGTTGCGCTACCTCCCCACCTCAGGACACCAGTAATATCTGTGAAATCTTCTATGAGAAAGAAGATTGGTACGACGCTGCCGCTGATGCCCGGGATAAGTGGGGCGTGCCTATTCATATTCCAATGGCAATCATGTATCAGGAAAGTTCTTTCCGTCATGATGCACTGCCACCCAAAGATTATGTTTTCTTCGGTCTTATTCCATGGGGCAGGGTGAGTTCTGCTTATGGATATTCTCAAGCTAAAACCATCACCTGGTCAGACTACGTGCGGGAAACGGGTAACAGTTGGGCCGACCGTGACGACTTCGAAGATGCCATGGACTTCATGGGCTGGTTTATTTCTAAGTCGTATAAAATAAACGGGGTATCGAAGTGGGACGGGTATGCCCAGTACCTGAATTATCATGAAGGTTGGGGCGGCTACAAACGCCGTAGTTATAACAGTAAGCCCTGGTTGAAAAAAGTGGCTAGCACCGTTAAAGCGCGCTCATTACGTTATGCAACGCAACTTAAAACCTGCGAAGAAGATTTAAGTAAGAGTTGGTTCTGGAAATTATTTTCCTGATTGATGAAATGCGGAGAAAAAGAGGTAGGCAGGCGCACCACACACCTGCCTACAATCGACGCTAAGCCAAGACCGTTAATCACCCAACGTCGAACAGGCAGTTTCAATATATTGCAAATGATAATGATTTGCAATAGCAATAAGTAAAAACTTTTCAGATTGTTTTATGTCCTGTTGATCCAGGTCATGCCCCCGCGAGCTTCAGAAAAAACCCCTTGATTCAGATCACAGAACTTTCTCCGACACCGTTGCACACTTAACTCGTCAACCAATGTTAAGGAGCAGAACGATGTTCATGTCCATGATTAAAGATCCGGTAGTGTGGGGTTCGCTGCTATTAATTTTCGTCGTGATTGTGATGATGGGGTATTACACCTGGCTGTTTATGCACAACAGCGCCGAGCAGGATAAATAACAAAGCAGGCTTAGCCCTTCTTTGCATTGCTGTCTGGGGTATCAATTAAAACGAGTAACGCGCCTTGCCCACCGTACTCCAGGGGAGCCTGGTGAAACGCTTTGACATGGGGGTGTTGCACCAGGTAATGGGGCAAGGCGTTTTTTAATATTCCAGAGCCAATACCATGCACGATGCCAACGCAATCAATCAGTTCTTTGCGGGCGGTATAGATTAATGCGGAGAGTTCCAGTTTTACATTCTCACGATTTAGGCCGTGGAGATCCAACACCAGCTCCGGGTAAAAATCACCTCGACGAAGACGTTTGAGGCTATGGGTTGGTTCGTCTTCGCGGCAATAACGCATGGGGCCCTGGGTAGGAAGACTGGCCTGATAAACATCAGAAAAAGCAAAGCTGGCATCGAGCAAACGCTGCTGACGGCTGTCAGGCTGAGTGGCTGAATGTAAACGCTTGGTTGGCACATGGCGGCGCTTATGCACCACTTTATCCTGCGTTAACGGCTTAATGCCGTTCATTTCATCCATAAAGGCCGCGAAATCGTCATCCTTATTTTCAGGCCCGCTTTTATCCGCCAACAATCTTCTCCGGTTATAACTTATAGACGCATTGAATAGGGCAAATGCGGCGTGGTTCACGCATTTTGTGTTGGGAGTCGCCCTGAGTTTCGGTATGATACCAGCTTTATTTCTGGCGATGTACCTCACTCCATGACCGATAAGATTTATTTAGACGAAGCCATCCGCGATTTACACACTGTACTTGATATGGTGCGATGGACTGTCAGCCGTTTCAACTATGCTCAACTTTACTACGGTCACGGTACCGATAACAGTTGGGATGAAGCGGTTTGCCTGGTTATGCACGCGCTACATCTGCCACAGGATATTACTGCCCGTACCGGCGATGGTTTATTTTCTGCGCGGCTAACCCAGTCAGAAAAAGAGAAAATAACCGATTTGGTACTCAAGCGCGTGCAAACCCGCATGCCGCTGCCATATATCACTCATGAAGCCTGGTTCTGCGATATGCCGTTTTACGTGGACGAGCGCGTGCTCATTCCCCGTTCGCCATTTGCTGAACTGATTAAAACCCGCTTTGCCCCGTACCTTGAAGAAACGGTTGAGCCAACCAGTATTCTGGATATGTGTACAGGCGGTGGTTGTATTGCTATTGCTCTGGCACACACATTCCCACTGGCGCAGGTTGATGCCGTGGATATTTCATTCGATGCCCTTGAAGTGGCTGACTTTAATATTCAGGAACATAATCTGGGTGACCGGGTTTTCCCCATCCACTCTGATTTGTTCACCAGCCTGGAAGGCCAACAGTACGATTTAATCGTGTCTAACCCGCCTTATGTCGATGAAGAAGACATGAACGATCTGCCGGATGAATATCAGCATGAGCCTGAGTTGGCTTTAGCTGCCGGTGAAGACGGCTTAGATCTGGTGGAACAAATGCTAAAACACGCACCGCACTACCTGAAAGACGGTGGTTGGATGCTGGTTGAAGTGGGAAACAGTGAAGTGCATATGGCAACACGTTTCCCCGGGTTGCATGTAGATTGGGTTGAATTGCAGCAGGGCGGTCACGGGATTTTTGCAGTGTCTAAATCGTCACTGGTGACTTATTTAAACGGTAAGGAAAATTAATACAGATGTCTGGCAATAGCTTCGGAAAAATGTTTACTGTGACCACCTTTGGTGAAAGTCATGGTATCGCTATCGGTGGTGTGGTTGATGGTTGCCCTCCTGGACTGGAAATCACTGAGGCGGATCTGCAGATTGATTTAGATCGTAGAAAGCCTGGCACGTCACGTTATACCACAGCACGTCGGGAAGGCGATGAGGTTCAAATTCTGTCTGGTGTGTTTGAAGGCAAAACTACCGGTACCAGCATTGGACTTCTGATCCAGAACACCGACCAACGTAGTGGCGACTATTCCAATATTAAAGATCGTTTCCGCCCTGGTCATGCAGACTACACCTACCATCAGAAGTACGGCACTCGCGATTATCGTGGTGGTGGTCGTTCTTCTGCCCGGGAAACGGCTATTCGTGTTGCTGCGGGGGGAATCGCCAAGAAATTCCTGAAAGCAGTTTACGGCATCGAAATTCATGGTTATTTGTCTCAGCTGGGGCCGATTAAAGTAGATACGGTTGATCACAGCATCACCAATACCAACCCGTTTTTCTGCCCCGATGAAAGTAAACTGAAAGCGTTAGATGAATATATGCGCGACCTGAAGAAATCCGGCGATTCCATTGGTGCGAAAGTGTCTGTGGTTGCTACGGGTGTGCCTGTGGGTTTAGGCGAACCGGTGTTTGATCGCCTCGATGCCGATATCGCCAGTGCCATGATGGGCATCAACGCTGTAAAGGGCGTGGAAATTGGTGATGGCTTTGATGTGATTGAGCAAAAAGGCAGTGAACACCGCGATACGTTAACACCAGACGGTTTCACCAGTAATCACGCTGGTGGTGTGCTGGGTGGCATTTCCTCAGGCCAGGATCTCGTTGTACACATGGCGCTCAAGCCTACTTCGAGCATTTCTGTGCCAGGTAAAACCATTGATGTTGACGGTAATGAAATTGATATCGTCACTAAAGGTCGTCACGACCCTTGTGTGGGAATTCGTGCCGTGCCTATTGCTGAAGCGATGCTGGCCATTGTATTGATGGATCACTGTCTCCGTCATCGGGCTCAAAATGCGGGTGTTTCCACGTCTACGCCGGTTATTCCTGGCAACGCTGACAAGTAATTCTTGAATATCTCTCTTAAAGAGTGCGTGAAATGGTAGCTCATTCACGCACTAATCTTATTCTTCTCGCTATCACCTACTGGCTCTATTTCGGGCAGTTAGGCGTTCTTACTCCTTATCTGGGCATTTTTCTCGATGGACGTGGTTTTTCTTCCGCCGACATTGGTGAACTCTGGGCCGTTATTACCTTATCTCGCATCGTCGGACCTTCCCTGTGGGCCAGTGTGGCCGATAAAACCGGCAAAGCGGTTAACGTTGTCCGGTTGGGCTGCCTATTGTCGGTACTGTGTTTCAGTACGGTGTTCTGGGTTCACAGTTTTTGGGGGTTAACGCTGGTGTTCGGGTTAATGATGATGTTCTGGACGGCGGTGCTGCCGCAGCTGGAAGTCATCACCATTCAGTCAGTGAAACCGACAAAAATCAGCTACGGTCAGATCCGTTTGTGGGGCAGTATCGGTTTTATCGTACTCACCGTTTCCGTGGGTAAAGCGCTGGATATCTTCACGTCTGAAGCCCCGGTATACGCCAGTTTATTCGTGCTCACTGGTTTGTTCATTGCTTCGCTGTTTATTCGTCAGCCAGAGAAAGTGCCGTCGAAAGAAGAGGAAACCGGGACTTTGTGGCAGATTGCCAAAAATCGCACATTTTTATTATTTCTGGCCGCGGCCGCTTTACTGCAAGTGAGCTTTGGTGCGTATTACGGTTTCTTCGCATTGTACATGCGGGATTTGGAATACTCGGGTCAGCAAACGGGATTACTTATCGCTATCGGCGTTGTGGCTGAAATCGGTATTTTCCTTGTTGCCCGTCGGCTCATTTCACGCTTTGGCGTATGGCAATTGTTGTTGGCTTGTTTGGTACTTACCGCAATGCGTTGGTATGCGCTGGCAGCCTGGGCTCAGTTTGGTATGGTTGTGGTAGTCAGTCAGCTCATTCATGCACTGAGCTTTGGCCTTGCGCACGTGACTGCTATGCATTTTATCACTCACTTTTTCCCGGCCCGGTTTCAGAGCCGCGGGCAAGCACTGTATGTGAGTATCGCTTTTGGTATCGGCGGTGCGTTGGGTAATTATGTGGCAGGGCAGCTGTGGGATCAGGGAGTTCATGCCTACGAGACGTTCGCTTTCGCTGCAGGCGCTGCGTTTATTGGGGCGCTTTGTCTTATTTTCTGCGACCGGGCAACAATCAATACCACGCGCCCGGCCTAAGGGCGTTAACCCGCAGGGCTAACTCGATAAAGTGGCTTCTGTTTGACTGGAAGCTGCATTGGCCTTACTAAAACGGGTCGCGCTGTAGGGCTCAGGGTCGGTGAAGGGCGTTTCACCGGTCATGATTTCCGCCAGTAATCGACCCGTCACTGGCCCTAACGTCAGGCCATGGTGTGCATGGCCAAAATTAAACCATAAACCTTTATGTCGCGGCGCTGCGCCAATTACCGGTCGCATATCCGGCAGGCAAGGGCGAAGACCCATCCACGGCTCATCTTCTATTGGTTCACCAAGGGGCAGTAAGCTTCTGGCAATGGCTTCACAGCGGCGGAGCTGACTGTCATTTTTTGGCGCACCGGGGCGGTCAAACTCAATTCCCGTGCTTAGCCTAATGCCTTGTTTCATAGGCGCAAGCACAAAGCCACTTTCACTGTCGCACACCGAATGACGCAATTGTTTGCCTTCTTGCATACGGAAATGACGATGGTAGCCCCGCTTTACGGCAAGCGGAATAGCATAGCCAAATAACTTAAAAATGTCGGCAGACTTGGGCCCGAGCGCCACTACTACATTTTGGCTGATAACCGGCCCTTCTAAGGTATCAACTTGCCATCCACTTTCCCCCTGGGCTACAGAGCGAGCATCACCCTGTAAAATAATCCCTCCCCGTTGGCGAAAGAGTGCTGCATAGCCTTTTACCAGAGCTCCGGGATTGGTCACTGTTTTCGGATCAAGCCAGTGAATGCCCCCAATGACCTTGTTAGAGAGGTGAGGGTCACGCTGTTGTAATGCCGGTTGGTCGAGCACATCATAGTTTATGCCATAGGAAACGAGACTCTGGGCCTCTGAACGAGCGCGGTTAAAAGCTCGCTCATTCTTGAATATTTCAATCCAACCTTCACAGCGAATCAATTCTGATAGCCCGGCTTGTTGCACAAGGGCGTCGTGCTCATCAGTACACCGTTCAATAAGCGGAAGCATGGCTAATGTCGATGCATCAAGTGGTGAGGGGGCGGATTGCTTCCAGTACTGAAACAACCAAGGGGCGATTTCTGGCAGGTAACCGGGATTAAGCCGCACAGCGGTCTCCCGATTTAAACTATAGCGGAGCAGGGCAGCGAACTCCCGCGGGAACGCGTAGGGAATAACGCTAGAGCGCTCTATCAACCCGGCATTCCCAAAACTGGTACCTTCACCGGGCTGCTCTCGGTCGAGCAAAACAACCTGATGACCCCGGGATTGAAGGTGCAGCGCTGCGCTGACACCAACAATTCCCGCACCAAGCACGATAGTGTCGTACTGCATGGTAAAACAATTTCCTTATTATTTGCACTTATCAGGCGGCGTTGGCAGTTCGCATACAGCTAGCAATCACTTCTGCACCGTTACCCGTATCTTGCTCAAGATACACGTCAAATTTCCATAAGCGGAACAGGTGCCGCATGACTTCGTCTTTCGAGTCTGCCAAGGGGATTCCTCGTTGTGGTACATAACGAAGCGTGAGTGAGCGGTCACCGCGAACATTCACATTATAAACCTGAATATTCGGCTCGAGGTTACTAAGATTGTATTGCGCGGACAGTTTTTCGCGAATTTTCAGATAGCCTTGTTCATCATGAATGGCACTTACGCTAATGTACGGATCCTCTTCGTTATCCTCGATGGAGAACAGTTTGAAATCACGGATCAGCTTGGGTGACAGGAACTGACTAATGAAGCTTTCATCTTTAAAATTATGCATAGCGAAGTGCACGGTTTCAAGCCAGTCTTTCCCTGCGACATCTGGCAGATAATATTTATCTTCCTCAGTAGGGTTCTGGCACATGCGCTTGATATCCATGAACATGTTGAAGCCCAGCGCATACGGATTGATACCGGAATAGTAAGGACTGTTATATTCAGGCTGCATCACCACACCGCTATGGCTGTGTAGAAATTCCATCATAAAGCGGTCGGTTACCAAACCTTCATCGTACATTTGATTAAGAATATGGTAGTGCCAGAAACAGGCCCAGCCTTCGTTCATCACCTGAGTTTGCTTTTGCGGATAGAAGTACTGTGAGACCTTGCGAACAATACGCACCAGCTCACGCTGCCAGGGTTCTAACAGAGGTGCATTTTTCTCGATAAAATACAGTAAGTTTTCTTGCGGCTCCGATGGGAAGCGGGCTTGTCTGGGTTTAGTATCGGCATGTGAGTCGGGTACGGTACGCCACAGTTCATTCACCTGAGACTGCAGGTATTTTTCCCGTTGTTCCTGACGAGCCTGTTCTTCCTGCAGAGAGATTTTCTGCGGCCGCTTGTAACGGTCAACGCCATAGTTCATCAACGCATGACAGGAATCCAGAATGCTTTCCACTTCATCGGTACCGTAGCGTTCTTCGCACTTGGCGATGTAATTTTTAGCAAATACCAGATAATCGATAATGGAGCTGGCGTCGGTCCAGGTCTGGAACAGGTAATTACCTTTAAAGAATGAGTTGTGACCATAGCAGGCGTGCGCCATCACCAGTGCCTGCATGGTAATGGTGTTTTCTTCCATCAGGTAGGCGATACAGGGATCGGAGTTAATGACGATCTCGTAGGCCAGGCCCATCTGGCCGCGGCGGTAGTTTTGTTCGGTCTGAATAAACTTTTTGCCAAACGACCAGTGAGTGTAGTTGATGGGCATACCAATACTGGCATACGCATCCATCATCTGTTCAGCGGTAATGACTTCTATCTGATTCGGATAGGTGTCGAGTTTGAAATTTTTCGCAATGCGGTCGATATGGGTTTCATACTCTTCCAGCATGTCGAAAGTCCAGTCTGGACCATCGCTTAAAGGCGTTTCCGCACGTTTTTGCGTTTTTGACATATCATCCTCCTGCGGCCGCGCTCTGTTCAGATTTCTTAAACAGTTCCCTGAATACAGGGAATATGTCGCTGACGCTCTGAATGTGCTTACAGACGAAATTCTCGCAGCTGTTTTCCACCTGCTGATACTCGCGCCAGAGGCTTTGGTGCTGACGCTCGGTAATTTCGATGTAAGCGAAATATCGGGTGACCGGTAACAGCTCTTTCATCAGAATTTGCTTACACTGAGGCGAGTCATCCGCCCAGTTGTCACCGTCCGATGCCTGAGCGGCATAAATATTCCAATCGGTATCCACATAGCGCTCCTTGATGATTTCATCCATCAGTTTGAGTGCGCTGGATACAATGGTGCCACCCGTTTCTTGCGAATAGAAAAACTCCTGTTCGTCCACTTCCTTGGCCTGCGTATGGTGGCGAATGTAGACCACCTCCACATTCTCATAGGTGCGGGTAAGGAACAGATAAAGCAGGATGTAAAAGCGCTTGGCCATGTCTTTGGTAGCCTGGTCCATCGAACCGGACACGTCCATAAGACAAAACATCACCGCTTTACTGGTGGGAATGGCTTTCTTGTCGTAATTTTTGAAGCGTAAATCGAAGGTGTCGATAAACGGCACCCGGGCGATTTTCGCTTTTAACTCAGCAATCTCTTTCTCTAGTTCGAGAATGGCAAGGCTGTTATCGTGTTTGTCGGCTTTCAGTGCTTCAAGCTGTTCCTCTTTTTCCCGCAATGCCCGCTTGTCGCTGCCGCTTAATGCGATACGGCGGGCAACCGAGCCTTTTAGTGAGCGAACAATGTCGAGGTTACTGGGCACACCGTCAGTTTGATAACCGGCACGATAAGTTTCGTACTGCACGACCTTGTCGAACTGGTTTTTTTTCAGGTTGGGTAACGCCAAATCGTCGAACAGCAGGTCAAGGTACTCATCTTTTGAAATAGAGAATGAAAACTCGTCCTGACCTTCGCCACTGTCACTGGCTTCACCTTCACCCTGGCCCTGACCACCACCAGAAGGTGGACGCTCAATTTTGTCGCCAGCGGTGAACTGATCGTTGCCGGGATGGACAACGGTACGCTGTCCACCTTTGCCGGTATGGAATACCGGCTCTTTAATGTCTCTTGACGGAATACTGATTTGTTCGCCGGTTTCCAGATCCGTCACTGAACGTTGGCCAACAGCGTCGGAAACCGCACGCTTGATCTGCTGCTTATAGCGACGCAGAAAGCGTTGACGGTTTACCGTGCTTTTTCCCTTACTGTTTAATCTTCGGTCAATAAAATGCGCCATAGATACCTACTATTTGGTTTCAACAACAATGCGTCTTGTTCTGCTACCACGTAAGCAGACTAGGACGCTTTGCGTACCCGCAGATACCATTCACATAACAGTCTGACTTGCTTGGAGGTATAGCCTTTTTCCACCATGCGATTAACAAAGTCATCGTGTTTTTTCTTATCTTCTGTCGAACCTTTAGTGTTGAAAGAAATGACAGGTAATAAGTCTTCTGTGTTGGAGAACATTTTTTTCTCGATCACAGTGCGCAGTTTTTCGTAGCTGGTCCAGGCCGGATTTTTGCCGCCATTATTTGCCCGGGCGCGCAGCACGAAGTTAACGATTTCATTACGGAAGTCTTTCGGATTACTGATACCAGCCGGCTTCTCGGTTTTTTCCAGTTCCGCATTCAATGATTCGCGGTCGAACAGCTGACCGGTTTCCGGATCGCGGTATTCCTGGTCCTGAATCCAAAAGTCGGCATAGGTGACATAGCGGTCGAATAGGTTCTGACCGTACTCTGAATAGGATTCGAGATACGCGGTTTGAATTTCCTTACCGATAAATTCCACGTAACGGGGAATGAGATAACCTTTAAGGAATTCACGATAGCGATCGGCGGTGTCCTGCGGGAATTGCTCTCGCTCGATCTGACGCTCAAGCACGTAAAACAGGTGAACCGGGTTAGCAGCCACTTCCTGATGATCGAAGTTGAACACCCGCGACAAAATCTTGAACGCGAAACGGGTGGATAACCCTTCCATACCTTCATCAACACCGGCGTAATCACGGTATTCCTGATAGGACTTGGCTTTCGGGTCGGTGTCTTTCAGGCTTTCGCCATCGTAGACCCGCATTTTAGAATAGATGCTGGAATTTTCTGGTTCTTTTAAGCGCGACAGCACCGTAAATTGGGCCAGGCATTCCAGTGTGTCAGGTGCACAAGGTGCGCCGTTGAGTTCACTGTTATCAAGTAACTTGCGGTAAATGTGCAGCTCTTCAGAGACCCGCAGACAATAAGGCACTTTCACGATATAAACGCGGTCGAGGAAAGCCTCGTTGTTTTTATTGTTGCGGAACGATTGCCATTCAGACTCATTAGAGTGAGCCAGAATCAAGCCGTCGAAGGGCAGGGCAGAGAAACCCTCTGTAGGGTTATAGTTGCCTTCCTGAGTAGCCGTAAGCAGTGGATGCAGCACTTTAATCGGTGCTTTAAACATCTCTACGAATTCCATCAGGCCCTGGTTAGCTTTACACAGGGAACCGGAATAACTGTAAGCATCAGGGTCGTTCTGAGCAAATTGCTCCAGACGGCGGATATCTACTTTACCGACCAGCGATGAAATGTCCTGGTTGTTCTCGTCGCCCGGCTCGGTTTTAGCGATACCGGTTTGATCGAGAATAGAAGGATAAACCCGAACCACCTTAAATTGAGTGATATCGCCACCAAACTCGTGCAGACGTTTACGGGCCCAGGGTGACATGATGGTTTTCAGATAGCGTTTTGGAATGCCATATTCTTTCTCAAGAATATTGCCATCTTCGTGTAAATCAAAAAGTGAGAATGGATGGTCGTTGGTGGGTGACCCTTTCAACATATATATGGGTACCCGTTGCATGAGTTCTTTCAGTCGTTCGGCAAGGGAGGATTTACCGCCGCCTACCGGACCAAGCAGGTAGAGAATTTGTTTTTTCTCTTCGAGGCCCTGAGCGGCATGCCTTAAATAAGACACTATCTGCTCAATGGCTTCTTCCATGCCGTAAAACTCATGGAATGCCGGATATCTCGCAATGACCCTATTTGAAAATATTCGACTAAGCGCCGGGTCAGTGGAAGTGTCGACCATTTCAGGCTCACCAATGGCCTGAAGCAACCGTTCTGCTGAATTTGCATAAGCGGTTGGGTCGTCTTTACAGATATCCAAAAATTCCTGGATGGTGAATTCTTCTTGTTGGCGCTCTTCGTAACGTTGCTGGTAATGCTCGAAAATACCCATAGATTTCCCCAAAAAACGGATTCCCGTATTTACAGCTTAGACCTGTTTGAGCAAGTTGGAAGTGTTTTCTCAGGATATTTGGTAATAAAAACCGGAATATTCATCTAATAAAAGAATGAACCTTTTCAAAAAGGAATTGTCTTTAATGCCAGTGAGTTGAGGTTAAATTTATGTAACAAAAAGCCCGCTAATCAGCGGGCTTTTTAAAATTACTGACTAAAATCAGTGCATTTAATTATGCAAAGTTTTCGTTCGCAAATTCCCAATTAACCAGTTTCCAGAAGTTTTCCAGATACTTAGGACGTGCATTACGGTAATCGATGTAGTAAGCGTGTTCCCACAGGTCAACAGTCAGCAGAGGCGTAACACCTTCTTCAGTGATAGGCGTGCCTGCGTTGCTGGTGTTAACGATATCCAGAGAACCGTCAGCAGTTTTCACTAACCAAGTCCAGCTAGAGCCGAAGTTGTTTACTGCTTTATCGTCGAATGCAGCCTGGAAGTCTTCGAAAGAACCCCATTTCGTTTTGATAGCATCGGCCACTGCGCCAGTTGCTTCACCGCCGCCATTCGGGCTCAGGCAATGCCAGTAGAACGTGTGGTTCCAGATTTGCGCTGCGTTGTTAAATACGCCGCCTTCAGAAGTTTTGATAATCTCTTCCAGAGATTTGCTCTCCAGATCAGTACCTTCTACCAGACCATTTAACTTAGTTACGTAAGTAGCGTGGTGCTTACCGTAGTGATATTCCAGCGTTTCAGCAGAAATGTGCGGCTCAAGTGCATTTTTTTCGTACGGCAGTGGTGGTAGTTCAAACGCCATTTGAATTCTCCATTTTTCTCTAGGAAGTAAAGTCGGATTTCGCGGCCAGAACAGAAAGCTGAGAGCGAAAGCGACAACGGTCAATTACTGTGGTTTAGATATAAGGGTTGAATTTGATAACTCAATGACAGATTTATGCATTTTTATTCTGAGAATGCAAAAAATTGTCTTTAGCCTATATCAGAAAAGCCTGTGTAATAGTGTTATAGCAATCTGGCAATAAAGATCACTCATCTGGCGACGAAATTTCCTTTTTACGGGATTTATTCTGGCTGACCCTTGAATCCGTTGTCAGGATACCCATAATGCAAGAACTAGTTAAACCGACCACCTAAAGAGGATTGGATGGAAAATACGACCGAATCAACTGTAGACAGAATCAAAGAGCAAATCGCTGAAAACCCGATCCTGTTATATATGAAAGGCTCCCCAAAACTGCCTAGCTGTGGTTTTTCTGCACAGGCGGTACAGGCGCTAATGTCATGTGGCGAACCTTTTGCTTATGTCGATATTCTGCAAAACCCGGATATCCGTGCGGAATTGCCAAAATATGCAAACTGGCCTACGTTCCCGCAACTGTGGGTTGACGGCGAGCTGGTTGGTGGCTGTGACATCATCATCGAAATGTTCCAGCAACAAGAATTGCAACCGTTGATAAAAGAAACTGCAGAAAAGTACAAAACAGAAGAAGAGTAATCGACTTTCTGGCCGACGCAGTTTAGCGGCGATAAGCATAAAAAAAGAAACCCGGCATTGCCGGGTTTTTTGTTTGCCCAGCGAAGCTGGCAAACCCGTCAGGTTGAAAGAAGCCTGAATCACCCTGACTGAGGGGAAGATAATCCGAATGGCAAGGGCGTTGCTGGCTAACGGCAGGGTCTGAAGGAAGCCATAGGAAGTTAGAAGTACACAACGAAAGTGAACCTGATTCGGCAATGCAGGAGGGTAAGCGTGCAAAATAGCGTGAAGCCCGATACTCGGTCAGTCCTGTATTGTGCTTGAGGGTGGGATTTCTAACAGGGAGCCAGTGCAGTAACTGGGGAAGCCTGACACCGTCTCTGGTGATAAACCAGAAGCATCTGTACGAGAGGAAACTCAAGGCAGGTGTTGGTGCGAGGTGGCAGATGATGCCGTAGTAGTGAGTAAGGTCCGGCCTGAGAAAGCCAGTAATGGTGTGGAGGATAAAACCGGACTGACCATCTGCATTAAGTCAGATGGGGTCTTTACAG
>NZ_MDHN01000040.1:74239-232782 GCF_001757105.1 Alteromonas confluentis | reverse complement strand
TAATGCCAGTCAGTTAAGCTGACTGGCTTTTTTCTTTGTGGGGTATTTAGTCGGTTTTTTCCTCACCGCTCTTGGGTAATATCTGTCTGGACGTTTGTCGGGCAACCTCATCATTCTCAGAGATTCCATCAGATATTCATAGTGAACGGGCAGCTTAGTAACGGTTTCCGGAATGGTTGACAGGAAGAATACAATAATGTGTCTCATGCATAAGCCGAAGCTGAGTCGGGACGGAGATAGCTCCGGCATATCTTTGACAGCATCCAGCATCATCATTCGAATCAGGTTGTAGGCGAGTAATAGCCCCCAGAGCTCCTGTCGTACCATCTCCGGCTTCTTGCTTCGGAGTGTCAGTTTTGCCTGATGCATCGTTTGTTTCATTTCCCTGAAGCCCAGCTCTATTTCCCAGCGTTGAACATACACATCGACAACTTCGTCATAGGGAAACTGTAGCGCATTGACCATTGAACTAAGCACACGGTAAGTCTTTCCATCGACTTCATAGCTGGTCAATCTCGCTTCGAGGGTCTCAGGTAAGCCACTAAATTTTTTTCTGGCCTGGGGCGAGGTTTTCAGTGTGACAACAGCATCATGGTCGCTTAGTTGATGCTTTACTGTGTACTGTAAATCTTTACGAGCAGGCAGCATCCAGTGGGTATTCACACCTTTAGTCATCCATAGATGGAGTAATCCCAACGAGTAATATCCTCTGTCAAAGAGAGTCAGGGAGTTATCTGGCACCGAAGGAACAAGGCGCTCTGCAAGTGACATCTCGCCGACATCACGACTGTCGAATTCACTGGCTAATAGAAGATGGCTGGACGTTTCCATCAGGCTGCACATGCGTACCTGCGGATAAGGATTATCACCTTTAGCATTCCGGTCACAACCAAATGTATCAAGATTCTCATTGGTATCCTGCGCACGGAACATCACACCATCAACCGCCAGGACATTTAAACCACACCACTGTTCAAAGGCATACTCTCCAAATGCTCGCTGTGCCATTAACTTAAAGACGTGACCGACAGCTTCCTCCCCCAGTCGTTGCCGGGCTTGCACCACCGCACTGGGCGCAACAAAGCGGTTTTTACCCGGCAGCGAAACATCGAGTTTATTCGCGACATCCCAGACAGGGTCGTTACGGAAGAGGCTCATTCCCACAATCGTAAAAACGACGGAATCCAGCGGCAACCGGCGACGTCTGACGGTCGCTACACCCGATAAATCATAAGCTTGCTGGAGCAGTTCAGGGTCAACAAAAGACATGAGCTTATCAATAGTATTCAAATCTTCAGCATGACTGAATGTTTCATCGAGGTTGGAAAGTAAAGGCATAAAAAAATCCGATATCAGAAACTGATATCGGATTTTGAAGCCTTTAAAAGATCGGTCAACCGATCATGAAAATATTCTTAACTGATCGGCATTAAGAAGATTCTGGCTTTTTTTATGTAGGCTATCACTTACTCAAGGTCACATGCGTGCAGGTTTGAGCAAGGCTTAACCTTTTTAAACTGTGTAGTTGCTTCCTGTTGCTTCTGAACCGGCTTCGCGCCTTCTTCTACAGTAGTTACAGGTGCAGTTGTTGAAAGTGCGAGTGCTACAGCGGCTGCTTTTAACATGTTATATATCCTCTGATTTTTATTTGAACAAACAACACCGTTATGTTCGGTGCACCAGAGATATTGCTAGATGCGTGCCAGACTAAACCTTTAGTATGATTTTTTTATTTTTTTCAATAAATTCAATGAATTATTTTTATTGAGAATTTGGAATAAGAAATAAAGAAAATTTTTTGACTATTCGTCTAAATAGACTACGACTTTTTTTTGACGTTGCTTAATTAAACGAATTATTACCAATAAGATTATAAAGTTTTTGATTCTCTTGAAGTAATTTTTCAAACCGCTCTGCGTTTAATGGTTTCGAATACAGGTAGCCTTGCAGCATCTCACATTCGTAGCGGCGTAAAATAGCAAGTTGGTCCTCTTGCTCCACACCTTCAGCGACCACTTTTAGCCCCAGGTTATGGGCAATATTGATGATAGCGGCAGCCATATGCCGGTCTGTGTTGCTCACGGCAATGTCATCAATGAAGGCTTTATCAATCTTCAGCGTATTCAGCGGGAAGCGCTTCAAGTAGGCAAGAGATGAATAACCGGTACCGAAATCATCCAGTGCCAAATGAATGCCACGGTCACGTAGCCGCTTCATGAGTTCTAAACCCTGCTCTGGGTTTTCCATCAGTGTGCCTTCGGTGATCTCGCACTCGAGGTGAAGAGGGGACAGGCCCACTTCTTTTAAAATTCTTTCTATGCGGTCGTCAAGATCAAGAAGTTCGAATTGCTTCGCTGAAATATTCACAGCAACTCGCCCAGAGAACAAGCCGGCACTTACCCAACGTTTAGTATCAGCACAGGCTTTCCTTAACACCTGCTCGCCAATCTCAACAATTTGGCCTGTTTGCTCAGCGAGGGGAATAAACTGGCCTGGGCTAACAATCCCTTTTTGTGGGTGTTCAAATCTTACCAAGGCTTCCATGCTGACTAATTTACCCGAAGCAATATCCACTTTCGGTTGATAGTACACGGTAAATAAATCGTCTTTGATACCCTGACGGATCAGGTTTTCGATTTGCAGTTGACGAACAGCATTCTGGTTCATTTCGCCACTAAAGAACTTGTACGTATTACCGCCATTATTCTTGGCGAAATACATGGCCGTATCTGCATTTTTTAGCATTTCCTGAGGCGTTTTGCCGTCATCAGGATAGAAGGCAATACCGATACTGGCGCCGAGCACGAATTCCTGCTTGTTAATAATGAAAGGCCGGGACAAGTTATCCAGGATGTTCTGCGCATAATGGGTAATTGTATGAATATCAGCCTGATCTTCCATCAGAATACTAAACTCATCACCGCCCAGGCGATAACAGGTGGCGGCGCTGCCGGTAATGCGTTGCAAACGTCGGGCAATTTGTTTTATCAGCACATCACCGGTTTGATGGCCCAACGAGTCGTTAATTTTCTTAAAGTTGTCCATGTCCAGGCAGAGCAGGGAATGAGACGCTGCCTTACGCACCAGGTTCTGGTGGCTGGCTTGGAAGAATGAACGATTCGGCAATTCTGTCAGGGGGTCTGTGTTTGCCAGTTTTAGCAGTTCTTTTTCAGTATTCTTACGCGAGGTAATGTCAGAGAATACGCCTACGAAGTGGCTAATGCGGCCATCATCATCGTGGACAGCATCGATATTGAGCTCCATTTCATAGCGCTCACCATTCACCCGCACAGACTCTACTTCACCGAACCAGTTACCTTTCGTGCGCAGTGTCTTTTTGATCTCTTCGGTAAACGCATCAGGATACTGATTAAAGTACATATAGGAGGCCAGTGCCTGGTCGCGACTCTCGCCGGTATAGCCACAATACGCGTTATTAATGGAAATATAACGGAAGTTAGTGTCGGTGATGAATACCCCTTCCGAAATGTTTTCGATTGAACGCTTAAATAAATTAAGTTGCTCTTCCGCCTCTTTCAGGTGGTGTATATTTTTAAGTGTACCTGTCATCCGCATGGGTTGCTGATTATGGTCTCGCTGAACAACCTTGCCGCGATCCAACACCCATATCCATGCGTTAGAAAAGGTTTTTGCCCGATAAGCTAATTCGTAAAATTCGGTTTTACCTTCCAGATGGCCCTTTAGCGCTTCCTGCACGCGCAGAATGTCGTTAGGGTGAATATTGGCATCATACGCACTGGTGGTACGAATGTTATCCTGTGGGAAATCCAGCGTGCCCCAGGTGTTAGCTCGATAAACCTGGCCGCGGTACACGTCCCAGTCCCACAACTCGTCGCCAGAACTCCAAAGGGTGAGTTTCAGTCGCTCTTCTGATTCCTGTATTGCACGTTGGCTTTGTTTATGTAGCTGATACTGACGCAGAATATAAAATAAAATAGTCAGCGCGACGAAGGCATAAAATACCAGTGCCGCAGTGTGCAGCCAGAAAGGCCGGCCAACAGTGATATCCAGAGTTCGGCTATCTGACCAGTCCTTATCGCCTTCTTTGGCCTGCACTTCAAAGGTGTAGTGGCCGAAAGGCACGTTGTTGAATTGAGCTAGTCGATTATTCCCCGCAGGGAACCACTCGTCTACATTTCCTACCATGCGATAACGGTAATTAACGCGTTCAGGTGTAAGAGGGTTGGCTAAACCAAAAGTGATACTAAATCTAGATTGTTCGTAGGTAAGTGAATAATTCTGACTTACTAATAGACTGGCATTTGTCTGTTGCGTTTCTTCTTCATTTGAACCTGAAAGGTGGGCCGATCCAAAAACTTTTAACTCAAAAAGCAGAGGAGTCCGAGTTTTCACAGATTGTTGAATACTTTGCTCAATGAACGACCTTTTTATTACATTAAAGCCACGAACCCCAGCAAAAACAAGTGAGTTAGCAGTTGTTAAGAGAGAAGCCCCTTCACTGAACTCATTATTACCTAACTCTTCTCTCGATATGCTTTGTTCATCAGTCAAGGAAAATAGGTCAACTCGTGTTATACCTAACCGGTTGGTGTACCAAATGGATTCATTGCTTCCAATGGCTGAAAAAGTTATACCGCTATTAGACCCTTTATCTTGTTTTTCCGTTATTTTCAGCGTTGATGAATTTACTTTAAACACACCATTGTATCTGGTGGTTATCCAGTAAAAATTTCTCCAAAAATAGACGTTTACAGTATTAAATGCATGCTGGTCTTCATTACCGATAAATTTAACTACTTTTTCCTTTAAAGGGTCAAATAAGGCTATTCCTGTATTTGTAGAGAGCCAAATTCTCCCTTCATGGTCACTGAATACCGGGGAATATGATTGTTCATTATCGGGAAGTTTATATTTAGTAATTAAATCTACATCTGTATTCTTTGAATTTACTATTGTAGTGGGCACAGATATTAAAAAACCGGAATTATCGTTTAGCCATATCTTCGTGCCATCGTAATGAAGCTTTTCAAGATTTTGACCATCTACCAATGAGCGAACCAAAACTAGTTTGTCATTAGCGTATTTATATATTTTCAAGCCAGATGAAGATGCTATCCAGAACATTCCATTTTGATCGATGACAAGATCCCAAAGTAGCTCTTTTTTGTTTTCCAAAAAATAATCAATTGTACCCAAATTAGGATCAAATCTACCGATGCCCTCGTGCTGAGTGACAAACCAAAGTTTATGGTCCTGATCTTCATCTATTGCCCAGATAGTTGAAGAAATTGATGCTTCCTGAAATTCTTTACTATTTTCGAATGTTCTAACGGCACTTAATTCAGGTTGAAAGCGAAATAGGCCAGAGTAAGTACCTAGCCACAATCCGCCAGTTGAATCTTCAGTTATTGCGAATATCATTCGCTGGGTTAAACCGATTAAATTGTGATTTTCTAATCCATTTACAATGAACTTGCCGGTCGTTAAATCGAAAATGCTCAAACCTTTGTACGAACCAATATAAACAAGCTCACCGCTCTGCTTTAATACCGAAACAGCTGAGAGGGTAGCACTCTTATCATCAACCCGATCTGTTAGAAATTGAGATTCCCCATTATTACTAACGGTTACAACACCATCGCCAGTAGCAAGCCAATATTCACCATTAATTATTCTAATTTTATTAATGCGTGTTGGTTCAACTGAATAACCGTAAACATTAGCTTTGCTTAAAGAATATAGCTTGTCAGTATTTTTGTTCAGGATGAACGCACCATGATTAATTGTTCCAATCCACAGGCGATGTTGTTCATTATAAATAGTAAGAATATCTGATGGAAAACTTGTACCTCTGAAGGCTGGTTCAAGTTGTGACATATCAGGTGATAATCTGTATATATTATCGTAAGTGCTGACCAATAAGCGGCCATTTTCATCTGTTACAATGTCGACTATTCTCGTCGCTACATTTTCTGGGTTTTCGAACTGAATTAGGTCGAAGTCATCGCTTATCGGATTATATCTAGCCAGACCTTTGTCCGTACCTACCCAAAGTGTGCCTTTATCGTCAATGAACAAATCATTAATCCATGCAGAGGGGAGTGAATGAGGGTTAAGAGGTTCGGGGTGATACTGCTTAGAACCTGAATCGTATCCGGTATATCGATGTAGACCTGTAACTGTTCCAATCCACAAAATACCGTTTTTGTCTTCAACGATATCCAGTACGGTGTGATCGGAAATGCCATCCTTCTGAGTGATGGACTGGAAGTAGATGTCTGTGATGGATACAGCTTGGCTGTCCGGAGAGAGAAGTGTCCCCAGTAGCAGAAAAAAGCTAACAAAAATCCAGTTTAAGGTTGAGCGCACCAATACACCTTTGGCGATATTATACTATCGTTCTAATTAAGTTTTATATCGGCAGCTTCCCTACAAACCGAAGGTTCAATATGCCGAAATACGCCATTATCTACAAGTTTTTTTCAGATTAGGCGGGTGTAGAGGTTAAATAATGCTCACATTATCCTTTATTGCGTTTTTCTACCTTACTTATTGAAAATACTGTGTTGTTTTTTTGAACAATGCCAGGTCTTTCAATTTTTTGTCGTCAGATACGTCCATCGATGGAAACTTACCTGAAGCAAACAAGACCAGTTCGCCGAATACATTTCGCTCGGCTATTTTGTTCGCATAAGCCTGAATGTCCTGAAAAGACGTTCGGCTTATCAGGTCGGCTAATTTCGCATTTCGGTCGAAGGCTAAATCCTGCGTGCCTAAACAAACCCAAAGTCGCTGGGACTTCATCGACAACGACAGGTCTCGTTCCTCAAGTTGTTTCAGCAGGTTTTTTTGAATCGTGGACCAGTAGAAACGATAAAAATCGATTTCATTGAGCTGTTCAAACAGAAATGAAGTCATTTCTTTTAAAAGCGCTTCGGGGGCATGGGAAGGGCTTTGAATATAAAAAGCCATTCCAGGATGCTGATTGTGCGGTACATAGCCGGTACCCACCACATACCCGAGTTGTTTTTCAGTTCGAAGCACATTAAAGAAGGGGGCGGCCAACATCTGTTCAAGCACCATACACATGGCGGTATCTATCAGGCTGTTGCTAGGCGCCTGCAAATACAACACAACTGCCGCATCTTCATGTTCACAAGTCACTTCATGATAAAGTGCATCGCCAACAGGTAAAGCGGTTACTGCCCTGGACATGGGGCCTGCATTGGCATTTGTACATTGTTGCTGTAACTTCTCGGCAAAACTCTGAGCTTCATCTTCAGACCAGTTGCCATGCATGAAACATTCAACGTAATAGCCTTTAAGCGCGTTATCTAAACATTCACGCATGTGTTGATAAGTACATTCCTTAACCGCTTTGAGCAGGTCTACCGGTGCTTGCGTGTTTTTCTGCACAATCACACTTAAGCGGGAAAACAACCTGTTTGTCGGCTTATTCATCAACGCATTTTCGAGGGACTGTATTTGCATCGCTTTTAAGCGATCGAAATGCTGTTGGTCAGGGATAAATTCGTAAATGGTTTCCAGCAACTGACCCGCGAGTTTGGGCTGATGGTTAGAAAAACCCCGTGTATGTAAGCTGAACCCAGCCTGATGCCCATAAATACGATAATGAAGGCCCGCGATTTCAGCGCGATAGTACTTGGCTTGTAAATAGTCGTTGAGCGCGGCCAACCAGATGCGTTTTGCCGCAACGGCCAGTAAATCGTCCGAAAACGCCGGGGTATCGAAGGAGACGTACAAGTCGCCTTTTGGACTATGGAACGTGTCGTCCTGCGCAAACCAAAGTTTGGTGTAATCGCTATCCAGTAAAAGCCGAGGCGTGAGATTTTCAGCCTGAGGTATCGTGAGGTGGTAATCGTCACCCAAATACGGATTGGGAGGAGGAAGCTGAAGCTCCGGGATATTTTCAGGATGGCAGAGTTGAGACAGCAAGGTCTGCGAAAGCGGGCGCATTTGATATTTTGCATTATAGAAACGGCACACAGTATCTGTGGCCAGTTCTGGCGCAATCATTTTTACGCGAATGTTATCGGGCCTGAAATAGCTTAATGCGTTTTCAAGTACTTCTTTGTCGAAGCTATCGATAACAATCCTGAAAAGCTTGATGTCGTCGCTGCTAAACGAGAATAAATGTTGCGAATAATCACACACGATATTCTGTAGTTTAGGGTTGTCTTCGTACTGATAAGCCAGTGCACCTAAGTGTGCTTTTTCCTGGTAGCGCCATTTTTCATCCATTGCGTTACTGATGAGTGCAATAAAAGAGAAAAGCGCCTGAAGAATGTGATCGCGGTTGGCTAAACCCTGCTCTGTAAGCTGAAAGCTTACATTGAAGTCTTTAAAGTCTTCACCTTCAATACCACTACCGGCAATAAGGTTAGTTACCCAGTTTTTATTTTTCAGGTATGCCAGCAAACTGCCTTCGCCTTCATCCCCAATAAGGTGGCTCAGGTAATTTAATGGTTTGGTACGAAAGTCCTGATGCAGGCCGGGCAAGGCAAAGGTGACTATCATTCGGCGAGCTGTTTGCAACGGGACAATATTGATTTCTACCGCCAGTTGTTCTGGCGTGTACAAGGCGGGCCATTCCGTATTGGCTTCTTCGCCTGCCTTTAATGCGCCAAAGCTTTGTGAAACCAACTCTAGTACGTCGTCAACATTTTCACTGGTAAAAATAGCAAGGCACATGTTTGCGCCTACATAATACTGCGCGTGATATTGCTGCAAAGCGGCGTGCAGCTCGCATTCAGGCAGCGAGCGGAAAATATCTGCATTACCAACCGAGAACTTACTAAACGGATGTAACGGATTCGCGGTTTCTTTGTGGATTTGATAAAGGCGTCGTAAGTCGTCTTTAATCTTAAATTGAAACTCGGCTTCAATGGCATTGATTTCTTTATTCAATGTATCCGGATCAAGCAGCGGCAAGCGCATCATATCGGCGAATGCGGGAAGGATACGTTTTATTTCTGTACTGCGGCAGTGGAAGTGATAATTAGCAAACTCAGTACCCGTCCAGGCATTAATTGCCCCGCCAGCACTTTCAACCATATCGTTAATACTGTTTGCCTTTGGTAAATGCCGACTACCCAAAAACATCATATGTTCTAGTAGATGTGATAAACCTTCGCATTCTTGAGGGTCATAAAAATGTCCGGCTCGTACACTCATTGACACAGAGGTTGCAGGAGAAAGGTCATGTTGGTAAATCATGACGCGCAACCCGTTGGGAAGCGTATGGAAACAGGCGTTTTCCAGATTTAAAGTAGTTGTCAAAATGCTCTCAATATTGTTTGTTATTACTGCATTTTTTTGAAGAAAATTTAGGTCGGAATTGGGTTCCAGAACAATTTAAATATTTATATCACCTAAAGTCGTAACTATTAATACTAGGCTACTCTATATGGGTCTGCTATGGTAACAGTGTAGTCCTTCATCATATTCATTAAACTATGCCACGTCAAAATTCCAACGCTGACACATTATTATTTATTATGCGCCACGGTGAGGCAGAATCATTGCGGGTTGATGACAAAAGTCGTCAGCTAACTGAGTTTGGTCGTGCACAAGTCTCTGTAACGGCTAACTGGCTTATAGATAACTACTGTGAAAACAGGCAGGTAGATCTTGCATTGGTTAGCCCTTATCGTCGAGCCCGTCAGACTTTTGACATGCTCAGTCTTGATTTGAGTGCCGGCAAGTCTGAAAGTTGGGACGATATTGTGCCTGAAGGTAATCCAGCAATGGCCCACGATTATGTTGATACGTTGCTCAACGCGCATACCGGCCGTGGTCATCAAATTAACCGTATGTTACTGGTTAGCCATATGCCGTTCGTGAGTTATTTTCTGGATGAAGTGTGTACTATCCCAACACATAGCCTGTTTGCAACGGCATCTGTCGCGGTGGTTCGCTACAATATTCAGAAACAGAAAGGCGAACTCGTCGCGCATTTTCAAGGCTAAAAGCCTGTCCTGCTCCATCTTTATCCGCAAAAATTAAAAAACCTCTTAAGAAGTTAATTTCTCAACCGATAAACTATGTAGTGAGAGTGTAACCAACTGCGCAGGGCAGTAATTCTAATGACAACTAAATCCATCCCTGATTTGCTCAGGCGTTCGTTAGAGAGTCATATGGCTGAGGCCGATCTTAAAAACGATGAAGAACTGAAGGATATTCTCGGTAAGTTGAGTTCATTGTCGGAAAAGGTGGCTGCGGCTAAGGCGCAAGTATTGGCCCGACGTGCGCGGGCCAGTGAAGAGACTTAGTTTTCTGAGGACGTTTCCCGGGGTGTTTCAAAGTATTCCGGTAATACCCGTACTGTTTTAATCATGTTGTCTTTTATATCGACAATTTCCATAGGATAGCCCGCAAGACGAACACTTACATGATGCTCAGGAATTTCCTCAAGATATTCCAGAATCAAACCGTTCAAGGTTTTAGGCCCATCTAGCGGTAAATTCCAGTCCATTTCTTTGTTTAGATCTCTGACGTTGGCACTGCCATCAACCAGTACACTGCCATCTTGCTGAACGTTGGCTTCTTTGCTGTGGTCCGGCACCATTGAAGTGGTGAAGTCACCGACAATTTCTTCCAGAATATCTTCCAGTGTTACCAGGCCCATGATGTCACCGTATTCATCTACCACCAGAGCGATGCGCTCTTTTTCAGCCTGGAACTTATACATCAGTGTGTGCAGTGGAGTCGATTCAGGCGTGTAGTAAATTTCCCGTACTGCACGAAGCAGACTGGATTTGGTGAACTGGTCTTTTGATAACAGACGCAATGCGTCACGGGCGTGAACAAAGCCCACCGCATCGTCAATACTGTCGCGGTAAAGTAGAACGCGTGTGTGCTGGGCTTGAGTAAGTTGCTTCTGAATTTTCTTCCAGTCTTCATTGATATCAATGGCAACGATTTCAGCGCGAGGCACCATGATGTCTTCAGCGGTCACGTTTTCCAGATCAAGAATGCCGACCAGCATATCTTGGTGTTTTTTCGGGATCATCGTTCCGGCTTCATAGACCACGGTTCTCAACTCTTCCCGGCTGAGCGAGTCATCATTACCGTTCTTAGAGTCGATGCGTAATAAAAACAAAATGCCGTTGGTGATGGAGTTAATCATGGCCACGAACGGATAGAGTACAAACAGCAGTGGTAATAAGATGAGCGAGCTAGGAAACGCCACTTTTTCCGGATACAGCGCGGCCAGCGTTTTCGGTGTGACTTCTGCAAATATAAGCAGCACCAGGGTAAGACCGAATGTAGTAGCGATGAAGCCCCAATAATCGCCGAACAACCTCGTACATAAAATGGTAGCAATGGCAGATGCAGCAATGTTTACCATGTTGTTGCCTATAAGGATAAGACCTATCAGGCGATCAGGACGTTCGAGTAACTTCTGCACACGCAATGCGGCGCGGTTACCTTCATTTTGTAGGTGTTTAAGTCGATAGCGGTTAATCGACATCATGCCTGTTTCAGAACTAGAGAAATAGGCGGATAAAAGTATCAGTACGCCAAGTGCAATAAATAGCGTGCTTGTTGATATGTCGTCCAAAAAAAAGGGTTCCTTTACCTGTGTGGACTGTCCAATTTAGTTATTCAGCCAACGGGTTTCAAGTGTAAGTTTGTGAATCTACGCATACAGTAGCCGCTTTTCACCTATTTTGGCGGAAGCAGCCCACTGATTACTGATATTTTTAGTCTAAAGTAGTACTTCCCGAACGAAGCGACTACCGAAATAGGCGAGGGTAAGCAACAGCAAACCAACGACGGTAAGTACAATTACCTGTTTGCCTCGCCATCCCCAAATGCGTTGCCCGGTGAGCAAAAAGACATATACCACCAGGGCAATGAGCGACAGCAAGGTTTTATGGGCGTACATCGTACTGAACATGTTATCGAGAAATACGAATCCGCTGATGAGCGACAGTACCAACAAAAATGTGCCGACGAGCAACAGTTTAAATAACATGCCTTCGACAAGCATTAACGGCGGTAACGGAGAGTTAAGCAGTGATGCGCCTTTTTGTTTTAGCTTGTGGGTAATAAACGACATTTGCAGCGCATAAAGGAAAGCGATAACCAGCGTGCCATAAGCGAAGAGCGACAGCGTAATATGAATAACCAGGCCGGGTTGCATTTGAATATGCATGATGTGTGTAACGGGCACAAAAACCGCTGCGGCAATGGTGAGTGCTGAAAATCCGAAGACAACCGGTAACAGGATAATATTCGGCATCACAGATGCACTGATAAGCATGGAGGCGGTAATCAACCAGGACACCAACGAGAGAACGTTGGTAATGCTCATGTTTTGCCCTGGCGCAATCACGATGGCCTGAGACAAATAGCCGATATGTGCGGCAGCCCCGACAAGCGACAAAATAATCGCCAGCTTTTTGTTTGGCGACTGTTGATTAACAATTTTTCCCATCAGCAGATACGCTGCGGCAAGATAAAAAATAATGCCTGTAACGGCAAATACGGTGGTCATCCCAATTCCTGTGCAAGATTCGCCGTGCAATAATCTGACGCGATATCCTTTGGCTGTCGGTTCGCTACTGTGCGAAACGTTTTTTATTTTAGCATGACCGGTGTTGGGAGGAAGGGCGTTATTCTCCGGAAAATAAAAAATAACCGGTCCATGAATCTTTGCCTGTATTGATACTGCAACTGCACAGAGAATTCAACCAGAACCATTGTTTTTACACAGTTTAAGGCAATATAAAGAGAGAAAGTGTATTCATGGTTCGTTGTGAACGCCTTTTTCGCTATAATGTCGTGAAAATGAATAATCCGATTTAAAGAAGCTGCCTTATGTTTGAGAATTTATCTGAACGCCTTGGCCAGACGTTACGCAACGTTTCTGGTCGCGGCAGACTCACCGAAGACAACATCAAAGAGACGCTAAGGGAAGTGCGTATGGCACTTCTGGAAGCAGACGTTGCGCTGCCTGTCGTTAAAGACTTTGTTGCTCAGGTGAAAGCCCGTGCGGTTGGCACGGAAGTGACCAAGGCGCTGAAGCCTGGTCAGGTATTTATTAAAATTGTTCAGTCTGAACTTGAAGCGGTAATGGGGGAGGCAAATGAAAAGCTGAACCTTTCTGCTCAGCCTCCTGCTGTGGTACTGATGGCCGGCCTTCAAGGTGCGGGTAAAACAACCAGCGTGGGTAAGTTAGCCAAGTACCTCACCGAACGCGAAAAGAAAAAAGTGCTGGTGGTAAGTGCCGACGTATATCGTCCCGCCGCGATTAAGCAGCTTGAAACCCTGGCCGACGATGTGGGTGTGGGGTTTCATCCTTCTACGGCCGATCAAAAACCTATCGACATCGTTAATGGGGCTATCGACGCCGCCAAGAAGCAGTTCTATGACGTTCTGTTAGTGGATACCGCCGGTCGTTTGCACGTCGATGCCGACATGATGGACGAAATCAAAGCGCTGCATGCGGCTGTGAAGCCGGTTGAAACCCTGTTCGTGGTTGATGCCATGACGGGTCAGGATGCGGCGAACACAGCCAAGGCATTTAATGATGCACTGCCATTAACCGGTGTCATTCTAACCAAAGCAGATGGTGACGCCCGTGGTGGTGCTGCACTGTCTGTTCGTCAAATTACCGGTAAGCCCATTAAGTTTATTGGTATGGGCGAAAAAGTGGATGCCCTTGAGCCGTTCCACCCTGAGCGTATCGCGTCTCGTATTCTGGGCATGGGTGACGTACTCAGCCTTATTGAAGAAGTTGAGCGCAAAGTCGATAAAGACAAAGCCGCTAAGCTGGCGAAGAAAGTCCAGAAAGGCAAGGGCTTCGACTTGCAAGACTTCAAAGAGCAGCTCGAGCAAATGCGCAACATGGGCGGCATGATGGGATTAATGGACAAGCTGCCTGGCATGGGCGGTATGGCTGACAAAATCAAAGATCAGGCAAATGAAAAGCAGTTCAACCAAATGGAAGCCATCATTAATTCGATGACACCTGCTGAACGAGCCCGCCCTGATGTGATTAAAGGTTCGCGTAAGCGCCGTATTGCTGCCGGTTCCGGTACCCAAATCCAGGATGTGAACCGTCTGCTGAAGCAATTCACGCAAATGCAGAAAATGATGAAGAAAATGTCTGGTGGCGGCATGAAAAAAATGATGCGCCAGATGAAAGGTATGATGCCGCCAGGTGGAATGGGCGGTGGCGGCGGTATGTTCCCGCCACGGTAACCCTTTTTAGCTACGCAACACCAGAAGAAGCTGCCTTGGATGTAATTGTTCAGGCAGCTTTTTTCGGCATTACAACGCACAATAATTCTCATGCCGAGTTCAAGACAGGAAATTTATGGCCGGTTTAAAACGCATCATTCTCATCGACACACACTTACCCGGTGTGGTTGAACTGAAAACGGACGGACACACAAACATTTGTGGTACCAATGCCTCGGGTAAAACCACCTTACAACGTCTGATCCCCGTATTTTACGGTGAATATCCAAGCCGGGTGGTACCTGCTACCCGCGACAGTTTCGAGCGCTGGTATTTACCGCGCACTTCCAGTTTTATTATTTACGAATACACCCGCGCAGAAGGCGATCTGTGTCAGGCAGTGTTGAGTTCAAATGGCACCGGTGTGAATTATCGGTTCATCGGTAAGCCTTTCGATATCAATGATTATTTGATTGAACAGAAAAACGGCAAACGGGCAAGCGTCAGCAGTGCCGAGTTGGCCCGGGCTTTAAAGCGAAACAATGTGCTGGTAACCAGCCTGCTTACCACCAAAGATTTCCGTGCCATTCTGCAAAACGATCACGGTGTGCTTAACCAGAGCAGTAATGCCCGTGAACTACTCGGTTACGCCCGCATATTCAGTTTGTGTCAGCCGAATCTTCATGTTCGCCATATTGAAAAGCTGGCCAAAGCGGTTCATTCCAAAGAAGGCAAGATGGAAACCATCAAAGCCATGATTGCCGCCATTCTGGAAGAAGACGGCGTACAACCGCCCACATCCAACCTCAGTCGCAATCGTGTGGACGACTGGTTGCGTGAATGTCAGTTAATTAAGCAATTCGATCGCATTCGTCCAGAGTTTGCCAAACTGGAGCAGGCCGATATGGCGCTGGGCTCCACCGAAAAACAATTGGCCGGATTGAAAAAAGTTTTCGAAAACGACAAGAGTCACCTGGCGGCGGCGCTGGAAACCTCGAAAAGTCAGCTGGAAGAGAATCAGTTTCAGCGTAAGCAGAATGATAATCAGTGGGCTGAAACCCGCGATGCTTTGAACCAGACAGTATCGTCGGCCCGTGCTGACGTGGAGAAGTACACCGCAGAACTCGACGCGGTGGAAGATGAATTCCAAAGCTGGCAGGAACAAAATATTGAACAGCTCAAGGAAGATGTGGCCAACCTTGGCCAGTGGCAGAACGAACTTGAACTGGCCAGTAGCCGCTACACACTGCTGACCGAAAAGCACCAGGATATCGAATCCACGTTTAACCGCCGGATAGCTGAGCTGGGTGAAAAGCTCAGTATGAACTTGGAACAGCTGTCTGCCAGTCGTCAGGAAGCGGCTGATAAGCGCAGTGAGTTGCAGCAAAAAGAACGGGATGCGTTACAGGTTATCCGTGACGATTTTGCTCAGCAATTACAAACGCTGGACCATGCGCACCAAAATGCGTTGAGCGATTTAAAAGTCAGCGAAGCGGAATTAAAAGCGGGATTAAATAACGCCGGTTATAACGAGTTTGAACAGTCGCAGTTAGATCTGCTCGATGCGGCAATTAAAGAAGCCAGTGTAAACGAAGATGCTGCCCGCAGTGAATATCGTCAGGCTCAGCAAACACACAGTAAGGCGATTCAGCACCGTCAAACCGCATCTGCGGCACTCGATAAAGCCCGTCAGCACCATCAGAAGCAAGAAAAGCTGGTTGAAAGCATCAATCATTTGCTTTACCCCGGCGAAGGTTCGCTACTGGAATTCCTTCGTGGCAACCTGGATGACTGGGAACATTCCCTTGGCAAAATCATCCGCCCGGAATTGCTAGAGCGCAAAGATCTGGCACCGCAGTTAGCCGAAGGCGATAGCCTTTTCGGCATCAAGTTGGCTCTGGAAACCTTAGATACACCCGAATACGCCAATACCGAACAAGAACTCAAAGCCCGATTGAACGGGGCAGAAGAAGCCCTCGAGCTGGCGCTGGCATCACAAAATGAATGCGAGTCGGCATTAGCACAAGCCAATGAAGCGGTGCGAAACGCCGAGCTTGCCATGACCCAACGCGACAACGCGGTTCGCAGTGCAGAAGCTACCCGTAAGCGGGCGCAGCAGGACCGCGATTCAGTCCTGAGCGAATATCAGCAGGCACTGTCGGCCCGTAAACAGAAGGCCCGCAGCAAGCTGGAAGAAAACGTGCAGGCCAGAAAACATCTGGTGGCCCAGTTTGAACTCGACCGCGACGAAATTAAAGATCAGCAGCGGGAAACTGAAACCGAGCACAGCTTCCACTGGCAGCAACTGATTTCCGATACCGATGCCCGCATCAGTCAGCTCGACAGCGACATGCGTAAAGCCCGTGACAGCGCGGCGAAAGACAAACGTGACACCGAGCAGTGGCTTGAGAACGAATTGAATAATCGCGGCGTTGATGTGGATGAAATCGGCGAACTGAAGAAGCGCACGAAGAAACTCAAAGAAGACATTTATAGAACGGAAACCCACCGCCATAAGGTGGCAGATTACGAGCGCTGGTATCAGACCGTGTTTAACGGCCATAAAGTGGCCTGGCAGAACAGCCTGGCGAAAGCCCGTAAATCGCTGGCGGAATCTGAACGAGAACTGGCGCAGAAGCAAACCGTGTATCGTGAAACTCGCGAGCAACTGAAAGACCAACATGCTCAGTTAGAAACCTCTGTTAAAACGGTATCAGAGCAGCATGAGCAAGTGGTGAACTTTTCGCGCTCGCTGGCAAAAATCGCCCTGCCTAGTGTTCAAAGCGACGATGAACAGCGTCAGGACGAGCTCTCCATTAACCAACGCCTGTCGCTGGTACAAAGCGCGTTGCAAGAACGTGAAACCTTACTGTCTGACGTGAAGGCGTATGTTGAACGGTTCGATCAGCTGATTGCTGCTCAGGCCGGAACGGGTCTGTCTGACACCTGGGAACGTGCTCGTGAAGAATGCGCGGTGATGAACGCGCAAGGTGTGAAAAGTATTGATCATCGTCGTATGGTTACCCATCTTGCCCAGCTCTTAAATGTGATTGTGCCGCAGAAACTACAGGGCCTGAAAGAGCAAGGCAGGATCTTCGGGGCCGATCTGAGTCAGTACTACTTCGTATTGGCCGATATCGACAAACGTATTGTCAGTCAGAGCCGCCGCATTACTAAAGAGGTAGACGGTGAACTCTTCCTCGATGGTGTTTCCGATTCCGCGGTAAAAATCCGCTCGCGGATCAGCGAGCTGGAATTTTGGCCTGAATTGGAGCAATTCCGAAGCCTTTACGATGCGTGGATGGCGGAGGGGGCTAATCAGCTTCCTGATGAAGAGTACGGCCAAAGCATGCGCCGGGTGCTGGATATACTTGGGCGCGCCGCACTTACTGGCGGTATCAGCAAATTGCTGGATATTGAATTGCATTTGCGGGAAGGCAACAGCGACCTGGTAATACGCACTGACAGACAGCTTAACGAGTCGTCGAGTCACGGTATGGCGTACCTTATTCTGTGTAAATTCTTGCTGGCATTCACCCGACTGCTTCGTGGTGAAGCTGATGCCACCATCCACTGGCCCATCGATGAATTAGGTACGCTTCACCAGAGTAACGTGAAGAAAATCTTTGATGCCTGTCAGAACAATAATATCTGTGTGGTGGGGGCTTTCCCTAACCCGGAATCAGACGTGCTTACCCTGTTCGACAACCGTTATCTCATCGATAAGGTGAGCCGTCAATTACAGGTGGTAGAGCCCAAAGCCAGCGCCATTGCCGAACGAATCAAAGCCCGTCGTGAACAGGAGGCTTCAGCATGATGTCAGAACAAGGTCGTATTTTAAGTCTGCTGTTAAGTGGTCAGTTTGTTTGTCAGGTCAGTGATGAAGAAGGTTGGCGGTTTCTGAAAAGCCGGGACAATGCCGCAAAGCTGGAGCCGCACCTAAACGTGCTAAATCGCACGCTGGCGTCTACCGCTGAAGGGGATGTGTTTTTTGCCGCATACCTCACGCTTGGTGACGACGAGCGCAAAGTACTGACGCTACAGTTTCAGGAAACGGCATCTAGCTTGGTGCCTCTGGTAGAGTGGCTGTTATTGGTGCAACAGGCGAGTGAATCGGATATGCCGGTGACCATGGGCAACGCCTTGCGCTTAAACGAGTTGCAAAGCGTGATTGAAGATACGCCAGCCTACGCTGAACAGTTGGAGAAAATTTCCCGCTATCGTATTTTCAACTCTACCAGCATGAATTTAGATGGTCAGTTGAAGCAGGTTTTTAAACGTCTTACCGACATGGGCTATCTCATCAAACCAAACTCTGAGAAACAGATTTATCTGGTGACCGGCAAGGTAGAACATTTATACGAGATGATTAAATTTATCGATGAGACCGAAAGCTTGTCGTTATCGGCACAGGCCGAAGCGGCAGTGCAACAGGGTAGCCTGTTATGAGTCAGGTGTTAATTCAGGCGGGTAACCGCCTGCTAAATGCGCTTGGTCGTCATAGCGAGCTTATCATGCAAGCTTATGTGAATGGCTCGGTAAAAGAGGCAGATCACAGCCGTAAGGTGTTGGAGCAACTGGTGCAACTCGGCGTGCTTTGGCGCCCCGATCCGCAAAGCCCGTTGCGGTTGAAAAATGCGGTGCGCGCACTGTTAGAAGGCAGTTTGCAGGATGATCGCAGCCGTACCATAAACACCAACATCACGGCGTCATTGGCGAGCCTGCGCACGCTGGCCGAGCATTATAAAGAGTCACTTCATCATAATCGCTTTAATGAAGCCCATGCGCACATGGGGGATCTCACTGAACATGTTTACCAACTGACGGAATCACTCACTAACAGCGTGCGCGTGCTGTTTGGTCGCATTAATAACGAATTCGGTTATGTGAGTTCGGTGGAAGCCAAGATCCGCGAAAACGAATTGGCGCAAGGCCAGGTAAGTGACTTACTGCAACAGCTTGAAAGCTTCCATTTTGATGAGCTCAGCGAATTGGCAGGCAGCAACCGTGAATTGCGACACTTGTTGGTAGTAGCGCTACAGCAAAGCTTCTCCAAGGCGGCGCAGGAGTTGTCGGTAGTACAGGCCCGGTTGCTCGATTTGCTCGGTCGTTTTCGCGAGTTTCAGGGGCGTACCCGCCTTCTTAAAGGCTTTCTGCTACATATGGAACAACAACCTGATTTTACACCGGGTAATTATCCGGCGCTGAGTCAGGTGCCGGTATTGTTTAATCAGTCTGCTAGTCTGCTGGCACCGGCGGCAGCCGATGTGAATCAGGTTGAGCATGAGGCTGATTACCAGATGATTGTCAGTAATTTGACTGATATTCATCGTCGTAAGCCTGATGAAGAAAGCCATAAAGCCGCGCAAGAAATCGAAGTGGCCGAGCAGGGCAGTGTATCGTTAGAGAAAGATCCCATTCACCAGGCTGTTGATGACTATTTTTGTGATGTCATCGATTCAGGGCAACCTAAGTCGGCGCTGGAATACTTTGCCGAACATGCACTGGACTTCGATCAAGAGGTGTGGATTTATCAAGTGATTGGTGGTTACCAGTCGCTTGACGAAAATGACAAACAATTTTTCGCCTTAGATGCCGCTGGGCAGCCAGATAAAACCTTTACCGGCAATTTCTATATCAATGACGTCACACTGGGTTTGCGCTGATATTCCATATTGGCACAAACCCTCATGATTCAGGTCAAAACTGATCTAAACAAAGGGTGCAATTTGCTGCAAAGTAAATATAATTAACAATTGTGTAACATTATGAACTTTGTTCTATGTCAGTGCGTAATATGCTTGTCACTTTGAGGAAGCAAAGTGATGCGCCGACAGATGGCAGTTCCATCGAATTAGAATATATGGCACACAACGGAGAGTAATATGCAGTTGTCCCATGAACAGGCCTTTAACCAGGCTTTAATCCGTTTATCAGTTCTGTTGTATCAGGTTGACGGTAAAGTAACGCTTTCGGAACAGGATTATCTGGAAGATGTTATCGACAAACTCGATTGGCAGAGTCCCATCTGTCGGGAAGCTTTTTTCACCGATGCAATTTATCAAACACGTCAGGTTATCGATGCGGGTGAGCAACTACGGTATCTACGAACGTTGCAGAATGATTTGATTTTCGATGCTGACAAGGCGCTGGAAGTGGCCATGGCCATCACTGGCATCGACGGTGAGCGTAGTGAAGAAGAAACCGAGTTACTTTCTTTGCTTACCCACAAAGTGCTTGCCAAAGCATTAGTGAATGGCAGTCAGCCAAACACGGCAACGCCACTGAATTAGCATGCTGTAAATCTGGCTTAGAAAAACCGTCTGCCGACGGTTTTTTTGTGCCCGCTTCTTATCGAATAGGGTGAATGCGCTGCACAAAAAACGGGACCATGCAGGTCCCGTTTGTATTTTTAACTTTGCTGACGCTTAAGCAATTTGCTGCTCATCGGCATCGGTCAACTCTTTCTCAAGTCGCTGAGTTTCATCTGCCCGGGGCTTGGTGAAGCGGGCGAGGGCAAGATACAGCACCGGCGTAAGATACAGCGTAAACACCACCGCAATACCCAATCCACCAAACACAACCCAGCCAATGGCGTTACGGGATTCCGCACCAGCACCCGACGACAGGATGAGCGGCAGACCACCGAGGATGGTCGATACCAGCGTCATCATAATCGGGCGCAGACGCACTTTACCGGCTTCTACAATGGCATCGTAAACGGAGTGCCCTTGATCGCGAAGCTGGTCAGCAAATTCGATCAGCAAAATAGCGTTCTTCGCTAACAGTCCGATTAGCATCACCAGCCCGATTTGCGAGTACACATTAATGGACGTATTGGTGAGATACAGTGCATAAATTGCAGCCGCAATACCAAACGGTACTGTAAGCATCACCACGACGGCGCTGTTTACACTTTCAAACTGAGCCGCAAGTACCAGCAATACAATGATAAAGGCGAGAATGTAGGTAAGCGCGACCTGCTGTGAGGTTTCTTCAAATGTTTGCGCCTCACCTAAAAATACCAGACCGATACCATCGGGCAAGGTATCGTTACCCAATGCACGTAAACGTTCTACAGCTTCGTTGATGGTGAAATCATCCGGTAAATCCATCGATAAGTTAATGGCTCTGCGCTGGGCCTGGCGTTCCAATTCAGCGGCTACACCTTCTTCTGTAATGTAAGCCACGCTAGACAGCGGGATCAAAGAACCGGTTGTGGATTTCACGTACAGGTTGGTCAAATCAGACGGGTTGGTAGTATTGCGCTTACTGGATTCAAGCATAATGGGAATCGCCTGATCGCCCACGTTCAAATCGGCAATATCGTCACCATTTACCGCTGCACGTAAGGTGGCAGCAATATCGCTGAGTGGCACACCCAATTCCTCGGCACGGCGACGGTCAATATTCACACGTAATTGCGGCTGTGTTGGTTCATAGCTGACGCGAGGCGAACCAAGCTGCGGAATGTTTTCTTCGATGGCTGCGGCAAAGTCTACCGCTGCATCGTAGATACCTTCGTAGCTATTGCCGGTTAGCGCCAGTTCCATGCCGCCACTCTGGCCGCGAAGATTCAAGCTGTTACCACCAAACGCATTACCTGGTGCACCCGGAATAGCTTGCAGGCCCGGACGAATTTCTTCGACGATGTCTTGCAGCGATTTATCACGCTCGTCCCAGTGTTTTAGCGGCACGGTAATAAACACGATGTTTGGGTCCCAGGAACCGACAACGGTATAAATAGAATCAACGGTGCCGTTTTCCACGTAAGGCATCAGCATTTCTTCCATTTTATACGCCTGGCGATCCATGAAGTTCATGCCAGCACCGTCAGGTCCACGAGCGAAAATACGGATAGTACCGCGGTCTTCACTGGGTAATAACTCATTGTTGATATTCTGCGCCGTAAACCAGGCTCCGGCAGCGGCAACAATACTGAGTACCACAACCAGCCAGGCATACTTCAGCGACCACACGAGGGAACGCTGATAGCCACGTAAACAGACATTACCAAAACGGCCAAGAGTTGAAGAGAATAAGCTTTTCTCTTTTGCTGCTTTCACTGGCAGACGGGCAGTTAATGCGGGAACCAGTGACAGGGCAACGAAAGAAGAAATGATCACCGCACCTGCCAATACACCACCAAACTCACGGAACAAGCGCCCGGCGGTGGAGGGCAAAAAGGCGATTGGAATAAATACAGAGGCCAGCACGGCGGTTGTCGCCACCACTGCAAAGAATACCTCGCGGGTACCAATCACCGCAGCAGCACGTGCACCCAGACCCATGCCACGACGTCGTTGGATATTTTCCGATACCACAATCGCATCATCAACAATCATACCTGTGGCTAGTACCAGCGCTAACAGGGTAAGAATATTGATAGAGAATCCCAACATCCAAATCACACCCAGTGCACCTGCTAGCGATACGGGGATGGAAAGTGCGGGAACGATGGTAGCGCGCCATGAGCCGATAAATACCAGAAGAGTAACCACAACCAGCACGATAGTGGCGCTTAGTGAGCCGATAACTTCGCCTACGGAATCACGAATAAACTCCGCGTCATCACTGGTCACTACAATGTCCATGTCAGGGAAGCGCTTGTTCAGGCCTTCCACCATGGCCATGACTTCATCCGAAATCTCGATGGTATTTGAACTCGCCTGACGAATAACACCAAGGCCAATCACCGGGCGGCCGTCTAGTCGAACCATAGACGTACTGTCAGCGGGGCCAAAAAAGACGTTCGCCACATCACCTACGCGAATGTCGCCGCTTATCACGATATCAGACACATCTTCAGCACTGATTGAGGTGGCATCGGCGCGCACGATTAATGATTGATCCTGCGATTGGATACTGCCCGCGGGAACGTCAAATGGGGCTTGGGCCAGTACGTTTGCTACGTCAGTCATGGACAAGTTAAAACTGGTTAAACGTAGCGGGTCCACCGACACGCGTAATACCCGTTCACGATCGCCGCTCATTTGCACATCGGCTACGCCAGGAATGCTTAGGAATAGTGGCGCGAGGTCTGTGTCTACACGCTCGGTTAGTGTTTCCATATCCAATGTTTCGCTGGATATGGCCAAGCTGACTACCGCCTGGGCATCGCTGTCGGCGCGAATAATAGAAACTTGTTCAACGTCTTCAGGAAGTTGGCGCTGCACGCGGCTAACCGATTCACGGGTTTCGTTGGCGGCATCTTCGAGATTAACACCAGGACGGAACTCAACCCTTACCCGAGCCGATCCTTCTTCACTTTGTGCGGAAATATTTTTTACCCCACTCACCCGAGCAACAGCACCTTCCAGACGGCTCGTTACTTCGGCATCAACCGTTTCCGGCGATGCGCCGGGGAATTCGGCGGTAACCGTAACCTGAGGGGTATCAACGTCGGGAAGTTCACGAACTTCAAGACCATTTATCGCGGCGAAACCCGCAATAACGATGAGTAAGTTAAGTACAACAATAAGTACCGGGCGTCGAATGGATACGGAGGGTAAATCTCCAGTTTGCAGGGAATGCTTAACCATTGTCGGTGCTCCGGCGCGCCAGTTCAGTGGTGATTTCCTGACCTTCGCG
The DNA here is from genome assembly GCF_001757105.1 of Alteromonas confluentis. GTDB lineage: Bacteria > Pseudomonadota > Gammaproteobacteria > Enterobacterales > Alteromonadaceae > Alteromonas > Alteromonas confluentis. Next base: position 208,998 of record NZ_MDHN01000040.1, on the reverse strand, counting down.
AAGACGTTGTATGCCTTCTGAAATCAGCTTGTCACCGGGAGACAGGTTGCCGGACACTAAAATGGTGCCACGTAAGCGTTGATGCACAGTGACATCAATGCGCTTAGCTTTACCATTTTCTGCAATCCATACGTAAGCTCCGGTAGCGCCCCACAGTAAAGACGCTTCGGGTACGGCTGCGTATTCATTGCCATTAATTTCAAGATTTACCCGGAAGCTCATTCCCGGGCGGAAGTTATCTGCATTATTGTCTAACATGGCTTTTGCACGCAGTGTGCGGTCGGTTTCGCTGATGCGTGAATCCACTTCGGCAATTTCAGCGGCCAATTCTTTATCACGGCTCGACCACGGTTGCAAAGTAACTTGAGGGTCGTTTAGTAGCACCGCTAATGCCGCTTCAGGCGCGCGAAAATCGATAAACAATTTGCTTCTGTCATCAAGTGTGGTGATAGCGGTGGTGGTGGTAATACGGTCACCAACTTCAACGTCGGTTAAACCAACAATACCACTGAACGGTGCAGAAACGGCGCGGTCTTCTAAATCCGCTTTGGCTTCATCAAGGGTGACTTTGGCTAGATCGCGGGTGGTTTCAGCCAGATCCAGTTCACTTTGCGGAATGGCGCCTTTCGCGCGGCTTTCCTTTAAGCGTTGAAATGAACGTTCTGCATCCAGCAGTTGTAATTCCGCACGGCGCACGGCCACCCGTTGTCGACGGTCATCTAAACGAACAAGTACCCGGCCCGCCTCTACGTATTGGCCAGGGACAAAATTCACTTCTGTTACTTCATCGGCTACAGCAGGGTATAACACAACTGAACGGACAGCTTCTGCGGTACCCACAGCTTCTACATCGCGTTTTGCATATTGAAATTTAATTTCTTCGAGCACCACCAGTTTTGCTTGGCTGTCGCCAAAGAACTGAGCCTTTGCACCGGTGCTTAAGGCGAGCAGTGTAAGAGATAAGCCGAAAAACAGCATTGTTCGTAAATGAGAGATCATTAATTGTTCCGTGATTAAAATCTTTGCTTAGCCGAAAAGCACAGGCGAACGGGCAGGCCCAACGGCAAAACCTTTCTATTGTTAATTTTTTGTGGTTTTAAGTGGCGTATAGCACCACACCCTCATTAGCTAAGCAATTGCAGTTCAGCGTACTCTCGATACAGCGTATCGTTTTCTAACAGTTCATCGTGTTTTCCCGTGCTTACAACGTGTCCCTTGTCCATCACAATGATGCGATCCACATGTTTCACGGTGGCAAGACGGTGGGCGATGATAATAGTGGTACGACCTTCCATGAGCTTATTCAATGCTTCTTGCACCATTTTTTCACTGCGGGCATCTAGTGCGCTGGTGGCTTCATCTAGCAGCAACACCGGACGATCTGCCAGCAAAGCGCGGGCGATAGCAATGCGTTGTTTCTGCCCACCAGATAAGCGCACGCCTCGTTCGCCTAATTGGGTTTGATAGCCCTTTTCAAGTTCTTCAATAAACTCATGAGCAAATGCTGCTTTTGCCGCTTTTTTCACTTGTTCATCGCTGGCAAGCGGGTTGCCATAGCGAATATTTTCAATGACAGAAGTGGCGAACACCACCGGTTCCTGGCTTACCATCGCAATTTGACTACGTAGTGAAGATAACGACAAAGAGGTTACCGGTTCAGCGTCAAGACAAATGCAGCCGGCTTTAACATCGTAAAAACGCAGTAGTAATTGAAATAGCGTTGTTTTACCTGCACCACTTGCCCCGACCAAGGCCACTTTTTCACCGGGGTTTACATCTAGGTTCAGTTTGTTGAACAGGCACGAGCTGCCGGGATATTGGAATGTGACATTGTTGAAGCTAATGGCCGGAGGCGTGGTGTTGCCGTTGTCAAAATCCGTTTCACCGGAATGAATGGCGGGCTCTGTAGCCAATAGTTCCAGCAAGCGTTCACTTGCGCCGACACCGCGCTGCACTTCGCCAATTACCTCACTGACTGTAGCAACACTGCCGCCTGCCATAACCGCATAAAATAAAAAAGCAGACAGTTCGCCGGCAGACATGTCACCAGAAAAGACTTGTCGGGCACCGAACCAGGCAATCAACACAATGGCGCTTAAGCTTAGCAGCATAATAAGACCAATGAGCAGTGAACGGTAATGAATACGGCGTTGGGCCGTTGTCATAACGGCATCCACACTGGCGTTAAACTGACTCGCTTCGAGGGGCTCAGCGTTGAAGGCCTGAACGGTCATAATTTCATGCAGGCTCTGGTCGATATGCGCCCCTAAATCGGCAACACGGTCTTGACTCAATCTTGCGTATTTTCTCACCTGTGGCGCAAGTAGGCGAATAGGCACCAGTACCGCAGGCACGGCTAGCAGCACACAAAGCGTAAGGATAGGGCTGGTGATGGTCATTAACACCAGCGAACCGATAAAGGTGATGGTCGAGCGGATAGCCATAGACAAACTCATACCCACCACCGTTTGCACAATAGTGGTATCGCTGGTGAAGCGGGAAATCACCTCTCCGGTACGCAGTTGTGCAAAGAAAGAAGGGGGAAGTGTTAACAAGTGCGAAAATACCGACATACGGATGTCTGCACTGATGCGCTCGCCTAGCCAGGTCATGAGGTAAAACCGCACATAGGTGGCAAGACTAGCCACGGCTGTTATTACCAGCACGCCCAAAACTGCTTTGTTCAGCATATCGGCATTGTCGTTTAGAAAGCCCTGGTCGACAGCTAACTTAATGCCTTGCCCCAACAGCAGCCACGCGCCCGCGGCAACGAGAAGCGCGACAATCGCTCCCGCCACTTTCAGCCGGTAATGTGCCAGCAACGAGGAAATCCAGGCGAGTACCTGTGTGGTGGTGACAGTGGAATGAGTTGACGAGTCGGACATACCTTTCCTGAATAGCTAAGTATCTTAATAACCGAGTTTACGCCAGAGGTGAGAGTTCGGTCTGCGAGATCCGACCATTACGGTATTCAGCACGACTAAATACCTAACGAATTTTATGCCTGTAGATTTGAAATTCTGGCGTCTTTGACCATAGTTAATGCATAACCCTTGTCCGTGAATCTCTCAACGTTGTTGCAAGCGAACTGCAAAATGAGTCAGGAATCTTAATGTCAGAAAGAGCGCTGTTAGTTGATGATGTAGCCAACGTGCTAGCTTCGTTTAAGCGGAACCTCAGAGGGCAATTTGCATTTGATGTCGCAGATAGTGGTATGACAGCGCTGAAAATGTTGTCTGAAACGGAATACGCGGTATTGGTCACCGACATGCAAATGCCTGAAATGGACGGTTTAGCACTGCTCAAAGTGGTGAAAAAGCGCTTTCCGAATGTAGTAAGAATCATGCTTACCGGAAACGGCGATTTGCAAACCGCCGTTGATGCTGTCAACGAAGGAGATGTGTTTCGTTTCGTTACCAAGCCGTGCTCTGTCGACGTTCTTCGTTCTGTCATTACCGCTGGCTTTCGTCAGCATCAATTATTGATGAGCGAGAAAGTACTGCTAAACGATACCGTCAGCGGCGTTGTAAACGTTCTGTCAGAGGTGATTGGGCTGGTTAATCCCGGCACTGTGACGAGGAATGTGCAGGTAAAAAATTACATGATACAACTTGTTCGGCAGATGGGGCTTAAACCCAGTTGGACATTTGAACCTATGATAGAACTCTCTAGGTTGGGCGCCATTCTCACTCCCAGCATCGAAGCTGATCGCGATTCCACGTCAGCGATGTCTCAGGCAGAAGCGGAGTTAATGGAGCAGCACGCAGGATTAGCCCACGACCTACTAGCGCAAATTCCCTGGTTTGAGTCAATTTCGCGAAGTATTTTATATCAGGATAAATGTTTCGATGGGCAGGGCTTTCCTAACGACGACGTTAAAGGAGAAGACATTCCTTTGGGAGCACGCATGCTGAAAGTGGTGAATGACTTTCTCGATCTTCGTGATGCAGAAATGTCGTTTCCCGATGCAATAAAACACATGCATGGTGAGCAGGAAAAATACGATAAGAGAATTCTGGAAGCCTTTAATGCGCTGCTTTTTCAGCAACACGATGTTCTCCAGGTATCGCTGAAAGAAATTGATGTTGGCATGGTGGTAGCCGAACCCCTGATGACAGATTCCGGTAGGCGGCTTGCGCCATCGGGGCAAGTTATCACAGCGTCGTTTCGTCAATTGTTATCACGGTGCGTTGCCAACGGGCTGTTGAATGCGGGTACGCAAATAAAAGTCTATTTTGATGAAGATGATCAGACATTCGATAAGGAAGCAAGTTAATGGATTTCTGGCGTTTTACCGTACCTGATACTGCTTACTTTACTGAAGTAACAGCGAGCTACAATCCTTTCATATTATTCCTTTCTTTACTTGTCTCTACCTTAGCGGCTTACTCGTTAATCGTAGTGTTTAAACGTGTATGGCAGACCCGTCAGGCTGAAGCTAACAGGTTGTGGAAATGGTTTGGAAGCGTTGCCTTTGGTTTAGGTGTATGGGCCATGCATTTTACCGGCATGCTGGCGTTTATGCTGCCAATTAGCATGTCTTTTAATGTTGTACTTACCGTCTTGTCGATCTTGCCGCCAATATGTGGGGCCTACTTCGCCGCGCGAATTTTGGCGTCGCAGCGTTTTTCTGCGTTGGATATACATGCTAGCGCACTGGCTTTGGCGCTGGGCATTGGTGCGATGCATTACATTGGCATGGAAGCGATGAAGACGCAGGCACTTATGGTTTACACCCTTTGGCTGTTTATCACGTCGATTGGTTGTGCATACCTGTTAGCTTTAATTGCTATTTTTATGTTGGTGTATGTACAAAAAAATAATGTCATCGGCCAACCTGGATTGATTGCCTGTGCCGTGGTGATGGGTATGGCAATTGCCGGTATGCATTATGTCGCCATGTCTGCGGTTCACTTTTATGTTGCCACCGGTGTTGAGGTGTTGCATCACGAAGATCACAGCGGTTCGGCAATACTCGCGCTTACCATCACAGGCTTAGTGTTCGTGATTTTTGCTACTACCTTGCTAGGTTCTATTGTTGATAAACGGCTTCAGGCGGCTGAACTTGTTGCAAGGGTCAGTGCTGCGCGGGAAAAAGACATTGTTGAACATCTCGCAGATGGGCTAATGATAATTAACAAAAATGGCCGTATCAGTATGGTTAATCATGCTGGCCTGACGATGTTCGGATACACAAAACAGAATGAACTCAGGCATGCTGACATTAACAAAATCTTACCCGGCTTTAATTTAACGTGGCTAACTGAGGATGTTGAAAGCGAAGATAAAGTCACGCAACTAGAAGGGCGGTGTGCAGACGATAGTATGTTGTCTTGTGAAGTGAATTATTCGCCAATGACAGCGGTAGCAGAAAATGCCCACTTATATAATGTGGTAATTCGGGATGTGAGTCAGCGCCTCGCGTTGGAAGATCAGCTTCGGCAGGCACAAAAAATGGAATCCATTGGCCAGCTCGCTGCAGGTATTGCCCACGAAATTAACACGCCAACCCAGTATGTGTCCGACAACATGTCATTTTTACAAGGCGCCACAGCATCTTGCCTTGCTGTTGTGGGTAAAACGCGGGAGTTTTTACAGGCCGCCAACAGTGAACAAGAGGCGCTGTTGAAAAACGAACTTGCCATACTTGTCGAAGATGAAGACATCGACTTCTTTATCGAAGAAATTCCAGTTGCAGTTGAGCAATCTTCCGAGGGCTTAAAACGCATTGCGAAAATCGTTAGTGCAATGAAGTCTTTTTCCCACAGTGGCGACGACTCTATGACCAAAGTCGACCTCAAAGAAGCCATCAATGCCACTATCACTGTGGCACGCAGTGAATGGCGGTATGTGGCAGACCTGAGCGCGGAGTTTGACGAAGATCTACCATTGGTTACGTGTAGTCGTGATGAAGTGAATCAGGTTGTACTTAATTTTATTGTTAACGCAGCACACGCGGTGGAAGAAAGGTATGGCCGCGATTCCGCCGCAAAAGGGCATATTACTATCAGCGTGTTTTGCCGCGAAGACGAAGTCACTATCACCATTGCCGACAATGGCGTAGGAATGAGTCGGGAAATCAGCAACCGCATTTTTGAACCCTTCTTCACCACTAAGCCGCCAGGCAAAGGCACTGGGCAAGGTTTGTCTTTAGCGTATGCCATTATCATCGAAAAGCATCATGGCAGTATTACGGTAAACAGTGAACCGGGGCACGGCACGACATTTAACATTGTACTGCCGGTAGAGCAGGGGAATTTCCACAGCGAAAATGAGGAAAGTCGTGAAGATCTTATTTGTTGATGATGAACCCATGATCCTAAATGGTATTCGGCGCGCCCTCTACCGTTCAGGTTGGAAAATAAGCATTGCAGACGGACCACAAAAAGCCCTCGATGCGCTGCAGGACATTCAACCGGATGTGATTTTCTCAGACGCTATTATGCCAGGGATGAATGGCGTTCAGTTTTTACAGCAGATTAGTGAAATATCACCCTGTATTGCGCGGTTTATATTGTCTGGTCAAGCTGATGAAAACTTGGTGTTACAAGGCAGTCAAGTTGTCCATGGCTGGTATACGAAACCGTGCTCACACACCTTATTAAATGAACAATTAGAAATAATATCAGCCATTGCAGCCATGTTGCCCGTGGAAGCGCCGGATGTGGCCGCACAGGCCACAGCTTCTCCTTTATTTGCACCGCTCTCACTGTTGAAGCAGCACATGCAGTGTGTAAATGGACAGGTTTGCGCACTCGGTAATGCTGACATCAGTAAATTCACCGATGACCAGAAACAGGCGCTGTTCCACGTTGCCGAAACCCTGTTTAACGATATCGATACTGATAAAATAAAAGATGAGGCATCACTAGCTCATCTCACTCAAAGCCGATTTCCCTTGTTGCTGCTCACTGAAGTGTTTCTGCGGGCGCCTGAGCTCATTCAAAATGAAGAACTGAAAACACAGATCACGCTGCATGGTGAGCAGTTTGCCGAACGCGACAATACCGACGGCATGGCACTGTTGATAAACCTTTTGAAGCCGATTTTACGTGATAAACTTACTGCTACTGAACACATCTCTGTGGATACAATGCTGCTTTATATGCTGCATGTTTGGAGTTTGCCGTACTCGGTTATTCATAAAACACTTTGAACCGCAGGGTAATCCGTATTTAAAGGGTCAGATAACGGCGCTTTTTTCTTCACTAAACTTGCATTTCCCTCCCATATCCGTATAATTCCGCGGCCTTCTTGCTGGCACTGGATTTTCCTGTGTTTTTCAAGGGGTAAGTTAACGGTAACGCTACAACGAGTTTGAGGCAACTATGGTTACTATTCGTTTACAGCGTGGTGGCGCGAAAAAGCGTCCATTTTATCAAGTGGTTGTGGCTGACAGCAGCCGCGCAAGAAACGGTCGTTTCATTGAAAACATCGGTTTCTTTAACCCAACTGCACAAGGTCAAGCAGAACGTCTGCGTTTAGACCTGGAACGTGTAGAGTACTGGGTTGGTGTTGGCGCTAGCTTATCTGAGCGCGTTAACAGCTTGGTAAAAGAAGCTAAAAAAGCTGCAGCGTAAGCTGTGCTTAATTCTGGTAGGTAGAGATGAGTCAAGCGTCTGACAAAGTGATTGTTGGCAAAATCGGTGCGCCGTACGGTGTGAAAGGTTGGGTCAAGATCAACAGCTTTACTGATGTGCCAGAGGGTATTTTTGACTACTCACCGTGGCAACTCAGTGATGGTAAAGAATATCAAATTGACCAGTGGCGACCTCACGGTAAAAGTCTGGTAGCGAAAATTGTAGGTGTAGAGAGTCGTGACGACGCTGAGCGTATCAAGAATCTCGACATTGCGATTAACGAAAACCAGTTACCTGAATTAGATGAAGGTGAATTTTACTGGCGGGAGCTCACCGGCATGCAGGTGGTAACTACGCAAGGTTACAATCTGGGTGTGGTGAAAGATGTGTTTAACACCGGCGCAAATGACGTTTTGCAGGTCCGCGCTAAGGTGAACGACGCATTTGGTCAGAAAGAAAGATTATTGCCGTTTGTGATGGATTCCGTCATCAAATCGGTCAATAAGGTTGAAAGTGTGATTACGGTAGACTGGGATCCGGGGTTCTAGTGACTGCGGAGAAATGGTTCGGCGTTATCAGTTTGTTTCCTGATATGTTCGCTCCCTTCATGCAACAAGGCGTGGTAGGGCGAGCTGTTAAGTCAGGCATTCTGGATGTCGAGATGTTTAACCCACGTGATTTCACGCACGATCGTCATCGTACGGTAGATGATCGCCCTTACGGCGGTGGTCCCGGCATGCTGATGATGGTGAAGCCTTTAACTGACGCCATAGCCGCGGCTAAACAGGCCGGCGGTAAACATGCAAAGGTGATTTACTTATCACCACAGGGTAAAAAGCTGGATCAGGCAGGGGTTAAACGCCTTGCCAATAACGACCGCATGATTTTTATCTGCGGACGTTATGAAGGAATCGATGAGCGCGTCATTGAGGCCCATGTTGACGAAGAATGGTCAGTAGGGGATTACGTGTTAAGCGGCGGCGAACTGCCAGCGCTTGTGCTCATGGATGCGGTAGCCAGAATGGTTCCGGGTGTGCTCGGTCATCAGGCGTCTGCTATCGAAGATTCTTTCACCGACGGGTTACTGGATTGTCCGCATTATACGCGGCCTGAAGTACTCGACGGTAAAGCGGTTCCTCCTGTGTTGCTAAGTGGCGATCACGAAAAAATCAGACAGTGGCGACAAATGCAATCGCTGGGTAGAACCTGGCAGCGTCGCCCTGAGTTATTAAACAACCTAGCTCTGACTGAGGAGCAGCAGCGTCTTCTTGAAGTATTCAAGTCGCAGTTGCAGCAAGATGACAGTTAACTAGGACGAGAGGATATGATGAGCAAAGTCAGTCAAGATATCATCAAAAAAATTGAGCAAGCACAGCTCAAATCTGATGTTCCTGCGTTTGGTCCAGGTGACACAGTAATCGTAAAAGTTCGCGTAACTGAAGGTGACAAAGAGCGTCTTCAGGCGTACGAAGGTGTTGTTATCGCTAAGCGTAACCGTGGTCTTCACTCGTCTTTTACCGTACGTAAAATTTCAAGCGGCGAAGGCGTAGAGCGTGTGTTCCAAACACACAGCCCGGCGGTTTCTTCTATTGAAGTGAAACGTCGTGGTGCAGTTCGTCGTGCTAAGCTTTACTATCTGCGTGAGCGTTCAGGTAAATCTGCACGTATCAAAGAGAAGCTTAACTAAGATTACTAATCCTTGCGTTACTGTTAACTTTGAAAAAGCCCGCTTTAAGCGGGCTTTTTTGTATCTTCTAGTAAATTATGATCATCTAATACTAATGATAATAATTATCATTTGAAATTCTTTCTAACCTCTCTATAATGCCGTTCGAATTTTAAAATTGGTTAAGAGCAGGTTTCACAATGACTAAAAAGCAAGTATTTGCGCTTTCACCTATTATGTTGGCGATGGCAGTACAGGCGCAAAGTGCAGCGGTAGATAACAGCGAAGTAGCAGCGGATGAAGATAATATTGAAGTTATCCGAATCGTTGAAAGTCGCGTCCAGCGTATCAGTTCAGGTGCAACAGGGCTGGGCCTGGATAGTTTTGATACCCCTCAGTCATTGTCGATTCTGGAATCCGAGCTGATTGAAGATTACCGTTTAAGTGATATCAATAGTCTGTTCAAGCAGGTGACCGGTATTAACGTAGACCAGTCAGAAACCGACCGTACTTACTTCAATGCTCGCGGTTTTGACATCACCAGTATGCATATCGACGGTTCAGGTATTCCCTTTGGTGATATTTTTGTCGGCGACTTAGACACCGCTATTTATGAAAAAGTGGAATTTATCCGTGGCTCAAATGGCCTCATCACCGGTCTGGGAAACCCATCCGGTACCGTCAATTATGTGCGCAAACGCCCTGGTAACGAAACCGAAGCCAGTGTCGATTTTACACTGGGACGCTGGGCAAACATGCGGACTGTGGCTGATGTTTCCACACCATTGACAGACTCTGGTAGCTGGGCGGCCCGTGTCGTCGTTGCGCATCAGGACAAAGAAAGCTGGCTGAACCTGTACGAAAATGAACGCAGTGTATTTTACGGTATCATTGACGGGCAGCTCAGTGATGACGTCACGATAATGTTTGGCTACTCGCACCAGGATAACAACAGTGACGGTGTGACATGGGGGGCAGTGCCATTAATCTATTCAGATGGCACCCAGGTTGATTTCGACCGTTCTACCACAACGGCGATGGACTGGACCTATTGGGATACATTGAATAAAACCGCGTTTGCCGAGCTAAACTGGTTTATCAACGACAATCTGCAATACACGTCTAAACTGAATCACATCCGCTATGAAGATCACTCTGCGTTATTTTACACCTATTCCAACACCGGCTTAGACGCTGAAACGGGTTTGGGCATGCTGGGTTATCCAGGTAAATATGATGCTGAAGACAAAACGTTAATCTGGGACAACAACCTACAAGGTGCGTTTGAAGCCTGGGGCCGAGAACATACCTTTAATGTGGGTATTAGCGTGGCCGACGCAGAAACCAGTGACATGGATTACGGTGCACTGAGCGGTTTTGATGTTATGCCAGCGTTACCTGGTTGGACTGGCACTGAAGTCGCATTGCCTGAATGGGCGGCGCCTTATCAAGCGGGTTATACCGACATTTCATTAAACCGTTTTTACGGTTCAGTACAGCTCGCGGTTACCGATGCGCTTGATTTGGTACTTGGCGTGAGTTTTGTCGACTATGAAAACGAAGGTGAGTCTTGGGGCGCGTCAACGTCGACTTCCGAAGACGGCAGTAGTCCATACATTGGTTTTACCTGGGAAGTATTGGAAGGCTTGAATGTTTACGGTAGTTACAGCGATATCTATCAGCCACAGTATTACCTGAATGAAGACTTGCAACCACTGGGTTCTGCAGAGGGCCGCAGTTATGAAATGGGCGTTAAGAAAGAGTTTGCCAACAACTTCTTGCTGACTGTTGCGTTGTTCAGAACGGAACAAGAAAACCTGTATGAGTTCCTCGGTTACGACGATGGCGACGGCGTTGATGATGACGATTATTCTGATGAGTTCAATTATGCCCTCTATCGTGGTGTGTCTGTCGATTCTAACGGGTTTGAAATTGAGCTGTCTGGCGCCATCACCGATGAATTGTCTGTTCAGGGTGGTTTGACCGTACTGAGCATGGATGAAGAAAACGGCGATGAAGCCCGCACCTTCATTCCTCGACGCACGTTTAAACTGCTTGCCGACTATGCGCCAGCGTGGAACGAAAAACTGAACATGGGCCTTTCAGCCCGTTATCAGAGTGAAACTTACTTCACATCAGGCTATGGCCGAATTACGCAGGATGCTTATGCTGTTCTCGGCGGCTATGTTACCTACAGCTTCAATGATAACTTATCGTTCAGCCTGAATATGGATAACATTACGGATGAAAAATACCTCAGCTCAGTGCGCACGGAACAGGCGTTCTACGGCTCACCGACTAACTACAGCTTGACGGTAAGCTGGGACTATTAATTTGTTCTGAACCTCCTATGAATGCCCGCTTTTAGAGCGGGCATTTTTTTTGAGCGAATGCGGTTTAGCCTTGTTTAGTCACAACCATCACAACCTGAAGGTGACATTTGTCATGTTCTCGTTAAGGGGAGTGATACAATTATGTTTATCTGGTGCAGGAGGATAGTTATGTCAGACAACGCACTTTTTAACGACGAGAATTGGCAACTGATGACAACGGGGCAATGGTATCAGACCAACAGTAAAGTCTTGGCGAGCTTTCGTAGGGAGATAAAACGACAGTGCCAACAATTTAATCAGGCTCAAGGCGAACGGCGTAAGCTGTTGCAGCGCGCATTGCTTCCCAATGTTGAGGCGGTAATTGGAAGCCACTTTGCCAGTGACTACGGCTTTCAAATTAAAAGTGATGGCATCTTTACCGCTGGTGAATTTTTAACCATTCTGGATGGTGCATCAGTAAAAATAGGCGTAGACACTATAATAGGTGATGGGGTTGTCATTACGAGTGTCGAACATCATAAATCGCCGCAAGCGCGCTTGCAGGGTTGGCAAAAGGCGAGTCCTGTTATCATTGGTAACCGCGTAACTATTGGGAATGGAGTGACTATTTTACCAGGAGCCGTGATTGCGGACGATGGTGTAATCAAAGACGGCGAAATAGTTGGTAGGCGGTAACAAACCGTGATGAACCAATCCTTCAGACTTTAGTCAAAAAAGTCTATTGTCACGGTTGCGGCCTTTATCAAAAATTGATAAAAAGTCAACGAGCCTAAGTAATAAATACTAGCTCAAGGTGTAAATTTTAATTTACACCTTGAGTTAACATAATAAAAACATGAGTTGCACGTTTGCAACCACGAAGGGCCAAGAAGCAATTTGGTCAGTAACCTATCCAAGTAAAGAGAGTCTCATGATAAAGGACAACGTAAATAACGTTCACGTTAGTGCAGAACAAGTGCTAATTACGCCTGATGATTTAGCCAAAGAACTGCCGGTTTCAGAAACCGCCCTGTCGGCTATCTCTGAATCCAGAAAAATAATTTCTGACATCATTCATGGTCGCGACCACCGTTTACTGGTGATTTGTGGCCCTTGCTCTATTCACGATATCGATGCCGCAAAAGATTATGCACTGCGTCTTAAAGAGCTCCATGAATCCTGTAAAGATACACTGTTTATTGTTATGCGTGTGTATTTCGAAAAGCCGCGTACGACAACAGGCTGGAAAGGGCTAATCAACGATCCGCACCTCGATGGCACCTTCGATATTGAAACCGGTCTGCGTAAAGCCCGCGAATTATTGATCTGGTTAGCTGAATTGGAAATCCCTGTGGCAACGGAAGCGCTAGATCCAATTAGCCCGCAATACTTGGCTGAGTTATTCAGTTGGAGTGCCATTGGTGCACGGACTTCAGAGTCACAGACGCACCGCGAAATGGCGTCTGGACTGTCTATGCCTGTTGGCTTCAAAAACGGGACTGACGGAAGCCTCGATATCGCGGTGAATGCGCTGAAGTCTGCGGCCTCTGGCCACAACTTCATGGGTATCAATAAGCAAGGGCAAGTCGCCGTTATTTCAACAAGCGGTAACCCTGACGGTCACATTATCCTGCGCGGTGGTAAGCAACCAAACTACGATTCGGTTTGTGTTTCTGACTGTGAAGTTGATTTAGAAAAAGCCGGTTTGACAGCAGGTTTGATGGTTGATTGTAGTCATGCTAACTCAAGCAAAGATTATCGTCGTCAGCCGCTGGTGGCGCAAAATGTTGTAAATCAAATCCTAGAAGGTAACCAGTCTATCATTGGCATTATGCTTGAAAGCCACATCAATGCCGGTAACCAGAAAGGTGACGGCGTACCCGTTGATGAACTGGACTACGGCGTATCTATTACCGATGGCTGTATTGACTGGGAAACCACGGACAATCTGATCACACAAACCAGAGATAAACTGATAACTGTGTTACCATTGCGTCAGAATAAACGTTCTGCTGTAGCCTAAGGTTACAGCGCTTTTTGAGTCGCAATATGACGGATCTTTCCAAACAACTGGCCGCGCTGCGGTCAGGCATTGACGAGCTCGATTCCGAGCTCGTTTCATTACTCGCCCGCCGGGCTGAATTGACGACACGAGTTGGTCAGATAAAGGCTGAAACCGGAATGCCAGTGTACGTTCCCGAGCGTGAAAAGGAGCTTATTGCTTCACGACGCGCAGAAGCGGAACAAGCGGGTGTTTCCCCGGATCTCACTGAAGATTTACTGCGTCGAATTATGCGCGAGTCTTATCACACCCAGAACAATCGCTATCGCTGTATTAATCCTGCGATAGAACAGGTTGTTGTAGTAGGGGGCGCTGGTGCGTTGGGGAAAGTCTTTGTCAGTCTGTTTGAGAAATCAGGCTATCAGGTAGCGGTTGTTGAAAAAGACGACTGGGATTCTGAACTTGCTAAAGTGGCATTTGCTCGTGCCGATTTGGTCTTAGTTGCAGTGCCCATCACCATCACAGAAGGGGTTATTGCCCGGCTGAATAATCTACCTGCGCATTGTGTGCTAGCCGATATCACCAGTGTTAAAGAAAAGCCGCTTAACGCCATGTTGGCTACCCATAACGGGCCTGTGGTTGGTTTACACCCTATGTTTGGCCCCGATGCCCCCGGCATGATTAAACAAGTGGTGGTGGTTTGTGACGGCCGTGGTGAAGGCAAATACCAATGGTTAGTTGAACAAATGAAAACCTGGGGTGCAACCATTCATCGAAGCACCGCACAGGAACACGATCAGGCAATGGCGTTCATTCAGGTGATGCGTCATTTCAACACCTTTGTTTATGGTGCGCATTTGCAAGGTGAAGGTCCGGATTTAGAGACTTTGACCGTATTTAGCTCTCCCATTTACCGTCTTGAACTTGCCATGGTGGGGCGTCTTTTCGCGCAGTCACCGCAGTTGTATGCTGACATTATCTATAACAATCCAGATAACTTTGCGTTATTGCGACGTTTCCACGAGCGTTTTGGCAAAGCACTGACGTTATTGGACAACGGCGATAAGCAAGAATTCATCAACGAGTTTAATCGTATTGGTGAATGGTTTGGCGACTACGCCCGTAAGTGCCTTGTCGACAGTAAGCAATTGTTGCTTAAAGCTGATGACGACGAGATGTTAAGAAAGTCATAAAAAAAGCACCGATTGGTGCTTTTTTTATATCTGATGAACTCGTTTAATCCTGTGTCAGCGCTTTTGCTGCCGCCACTTTTGTTGGACTCACTTCTTCACTCGGGTAACAACCCAAGACCTTCAGATAGCGAGTGAGCTTTTTCAAACTTTCCACTGCAGTTTGGACAGGACCATCTTCAAGATTACCCTCAAAATCAATGTAGAACATTTCTTCCCACGGGTTTCCAGTGATCGGGCGTGACTCCAGTTTTGTCATATTTAAGTTGTTGTCTTTCAATACCGTGAGGGCTTCCACCAGTGCACCTGGTTTTTGCACTGTAGACATAATTACCGTGGTTTTGGCTGGCACTTGCAACGGCACATTCACGGGATCGCGAGAAACAACAAAGAAGCGGCTGTGGTTTTCTTTCTGGTTAGCCAGGTTCGATTTTATCGCCATTAAACCATACAGGCTACCACCCGCTTCGCTACCAATGGCGGCGACATCATCGCGTTGAAGTTCACTGACTGCCATCATTGCGTGCGCTGTACTTTCCATGGTTTTCACTTCGACGTTGCCCAATTCGGCGAGGAAGTGACTACATTGTGCAAACACCTGCGGATGAGCATAGAGCGTTTTAATATTCGCGATGGCGGTGTCTTGAGACACCAAAAGGCTGTGACGAATGGGGTGAGTCAGTTCACCAATAATGCTGAGTTGAGTGTGTTGTAATTGGTCGTACACTTCGTTGATACTGCCGGAAGTGGTATTCTCAATCGGCAGAACCGCATAGTCAGCTTCGCTCTTTTCAACTTTCTGAACAATCTCGGCAAAGCTCTGACACCCCATTTCAACCAGTTCACCGGGACGACGGGAAAAGTACTTCTGCGTGGCCAGGTAGCTGTACGAGCCTTTATCGCCCAAAAACGCCACACGATTAAGCGGTAGGGTGCTGCCCGGGTTGGCGTGTTCTGCCAGCATCGCTTGCTGATTCAGTACGCTATCTTCAATAATGACGTGGAAAACCTGAGTAACATAATGGGGATCAAGACCCACATTCTTGCCTTCTTTAATTAGGCGAAAAAGCAGTTGTTCTTCTCGCTTCACATCGCGCACGGGGATATCGTGGCGAATTTTTGTTTCTGCTACTTCATTGGTAAGCTGCCGGCGTTCAGCCAACATAGTCAGCAATTGACTGTCTAATTCTGTAATGCGTTTTCTTACTGCGTCCAAAGCCGTATCTGACATTTTTTAAAACCCGTTTTCTTGGCAAAAAAAAACCTCCCGGCGGGAGGTTCATACACACGGCGCATCCTCCCTCATTTGAAGGTGATAAAACCAAAAAAGAATGCGTTAGTGTGTTTGATATTCGTTTTCATAGCTCGACTTTAAGGCGATGTTGCCTAAGTGTCAATAGTTTTATACGCCTACAGCATATCACCAGTGGGGAAGAGCTTCTCCTTTCGTATACACTGTGCTATGCCGCTGGACTTTTAGTGTAGGCTTTTAGGTTATTCACCGAGCAGTGCCGCTAGCATTGCGCGCACTTCCGTTGGCTCGAAAGGCTTATCGCACAAAGCGTTAACCCCAGTTTGCTGAATGTTCGCCATGTGCACGCTGTCTTGTGATTCTGAGGTAACCATGATGATTGGAATATGAGCTGTTTCCGGATTGTAACGAATAAACTCTGATAACTCACGACCGTCCATTTCAGGCATATTGTAGTCTGTCACCACTAAATCAAACTCAGCATCTTTAATATGCGTTAGCGCCATCGCGCCATTTTCTGCTTCAGTAATTTTCTTCAGTCCCATACCTTGCAGTACACGACGAATATGATTACGGGCCAGACGGCTATCGTCAACCAGCAGTACCCGCACTTCTTGTACATCAAACAGGTCAAGATCTAGCTCATCGTGGTTGATCAGGTCGAGGCTGGCATTCAGCGCTCGCGACAGGTGTAATGGCTCAAAGGGCTTCGGCAAAATCGCCGCAACACCGGCTTGCTTAAACTCTTCTAATTTTACAGTACGATTTTCACTGGAAACCAACATGAAAGGAATAGACGCGTACTCGGTACTGTCCTTGATAAATTTAAGTAACTCAATTGCCGTACCATCTTCAAAATACATGGCACTCACCACGAGATCAGCACTGTGGCTTTCAATGGCTTTACGCGCTTCTTCTATGGAACTTACCGCGTCAATCTCGCGAACATTCTCCTGCATCAGCAGGCTGGTAATGATTTTTCTTTGTGTGTCTGAAGGCTCAACCAACACTATGTGCAGGTCAGAGATTGATAGTTTTTCCATTCTTCTAATACTCAGCTAAACGTCTAAACACGTGTAAATCTAATTGTAGTTGGGATTTGCTCTATCCACCGGCCAGTTTTACAGTAAATTGCTTCTGCTCAAGCAAACTGCGTAATTTTTCCCGGTCGTCGGTTTGCACTTCAATGGCACCGTCTTTGACTGCGCCGCCACAACCACACTTCTTTTTTAATTCTGTACACAGGCTCTTCAGGCTTTTCTCATCTAAGTCCAGCCCCTGAATGATAGAAACGCCTTTTCCTTTGCGCCCCTTCGTTTCACGGTGAATTCTAACAATACCGTCTTTGCAAACAGAGCGGCTCATTTCAGGTCTCTTTTCCTGAATTTTGCCACCGTCTGTACTGTAAACCAATTTTGAGTCGTGCATATGTATATCTCTGTTTACTATCGTATATCCCGCTTAGGTAACGTTTTGCTACTCAAACGTTTTATCGTGCATCCGTCGAGCGCGAATCGCTCACATGGTTGTTATGATAAGGAAAATACCGAGTAAAACCCAATAGAATTATACTTTATCGCCATTTTTACTTTCATAAAGTAATAATATGGGACTACGCTTAATCAAGGTTACTTTAAAGGAAGAATGGATGACGATTACAGCAAATTTGTATGATGATAATGCAACTTGGGTGATCAAGTTGGATGATAAATTCGATTTTGGCAAAGTACAGGAGTTCAGAGATGCCTATCAGTCTTTACCTGAAGACGTTACAACCGTAGAGGTTGATTTGGGGCAAACCGAATATATGGATAGCTCGGCGTTAGGCATGCTGTTAAACATGCAGAAATCGCTAAGTGAAAGATCCCTCGCTTATAAAATAACGCACTGTCGCCCGCAAGTGGCGCGCATATTAACAATTTCTCGTTTTGATAAAAAATTCGACATAAGTTAATGGTTAGTGGTTACCTTCCTGCCATGATTGATGGGGATGGCGTTTGAAAATTCTGATTATTGATGACGAGTCGCTGAATCGCTTTCTTCTTTTGCATATGCTCGAAGAAGAGGGGTATACCGATTGTTACGAAGCAAAAAACGGACAGGAGGGCATTCAATTAGCCCAGGAAGTGCAGCCTGATCTGGTGTTACTCGATGTCATGATGCCGGGCATGGATGGCTTTGCAGTGGCGCCTGTACTTAAAGAAATGGCAGGGGATAACTACCTTCCTGTAATTTTCATTACTTCTCTTGATGACAAAGAAAGTCTGGCGCGATGTCTAGAGGTTGGGGGCGATGACTTCGTAGCCAAGCCTTTCGATAAGCTTATTCTTGCGGCAAAAATTCGCGCCCATGACCGCATACGTCAACTAACCAGCAAAATTGAACAACAAAACCAGTCATTGCGCTACTTCCAACAAAGTGTCGATCGTGAGCACGCCATCGTCGAACACATATTCAATAACGCCATTGTGAACAAAGAGCTGGTGACTGACTTCTTTGATTTCAGTCTTTCACCCGCGGCGGTGTTCAATGGTGACGTTTTCCTTTGTGAATCCAGCCCAGCGGGGGGATTGTATTTTCTGGTAGGAGATTTTACCGGCCATGGTTTGGCTTCTGCCATTGGTGTGCTACCGGTAAGTCGTACGTTTCGGTTCCTGGCGCGAAAAGGCTACTCTGCTGGTGAAATTGCTGCGCAACTGAATACGACTCTTGGGTCACTCTTACCGCCTGACATGTTTTGTGCTGCCGCGGTCATCGAGGTCGATGCAAGCGGGTGCCGATTTAATATATGGAATGGCGGACTGCCGTCTCTGTTACTTAAATCATCGACCAATCTATCGATGTATAAAGTGGTATCGAGACATATGGCATTAGGCATTTTGGAGTCAGACGAATTTGATGCAGAGTGCGAAATTATTGAAGGAGAGCCAGGAGACCAATTACTGGTGTATACCGATGGTTTGATGGAAGTCATGGATGAACACGGAAAAATGGCCGACGAAGAGGGAGTAATGTCGTGGTTTTCCAGTCCAGAAACCATTACTGCGGCGTTCTTATTTGAACGTGCGGCTGAGTATCGTGCCGATAGCATTCAGGCCGATGACACCACTATTGTTATATTTAGCTGTCAGTCATTAGAAGTACTTAAAGAGGATTTCGCAACGAATGAGCTGCCATATTCAATACACCTGACATTGCAAGGCAGAGAGTTAAATAACCCGCATATTATTTCTTCTCTGATGGAGATGATTAATTCCCAGCCCGGCATGACGCTTGTGCGCTCTGATCTGTATACCATCCTATCAGAGATGTTTAATAATGCGTTGGAACATGGCGTATTGAAACTCAGTTCAGATTTGAAATCGACACCTGACGGTTTTCATCAATATTACCAACGCCGAGACACGCTTCTGGCAAACCTGACCGAAGGTGAGATTGCCTTCAAAATTCTATTCAAACCCTCAGAATCAGCCCTTGATATTACCATCTCCGATTCAGGAGACGGGTTTGATGTCAGTGCGCTCGACGAAGACTGCCTAACGGCCTGTTATGGCCGCGGGATCTGTTTTTTACGGGAGCTCTGCGAAAGTGTCAGATTCAGTGATAATGGTTCAACGTTGAGTGTGCGGTTGTCCATGGCGAAATAAACGGCACGTAATTAATCGGCTGAAATTTGACGCTTGTCTCAGTGGAAAACACATTTTGTTCATTTACGCGTATATAAAGGTAATTTTTCTAAAACGGACATAAAGCTATGTTAAAAGCGGTACTTGAGCTTTTTCGCAACAATCAAGACGATAAACCACAACAACACACCGTCAAATTGGCTACCGCAGCACTGCTAAGCGAGATTATTCGTGCAGATAGGCAGGCCGACCCTCGCGAGTTACAAGCTTACAAAACACTGCTCAATGAGCAATTCTCCTTGTCAGATGATGAACTAAGTACATTAATGGAAGAGGGACAATCATCGGCGGAAGAGGCGGTGGATTTGGTGCAATTCACGCAAGTTATTAATCAAAAGTATAATAATAATGAAAAGCAGGATATTCTTACCGACCTGTGGAAAGTGGCCTATGCTGATGAAAATATTGCGCCCATTGAGGAGCATATTATACGGCGGATCGCCGATTTACTGTATATACCTCACAGCCAGTTCATAAAATCTAAGCTCTCGGTAACTGAAAATCATGCTGAGTAGCCTGCGCCTTTTTGCGGGTGCAGGATAGTTAAGGAAAGACGCCTTGTTCCGGTCGATAAAATTGCCTATTACACTGTTGGTAACAGCGGTAGTCTCTGTCTCTGTTGTGGCGACGTTCTATTTGTCTGCGCGCAGTCAGGACGATCGGATAGAGATGCTGGAAAAGCAAAAAGTATCGAACCTTTCTGACAATATCGCCATGCGAATAGCTAGTGAGAGTGATACTAGCCGGCAAAACGTCATCATCGATAGAGAGTTGGCGCTGCTCGAAAACAGTCAGGCCAACATTGCTGCATACATTTTCGACGAACAAAAACGTTTGCTTGGTTCTTCCGGTGGCGGTCGTTCAGAGGAAATGAAACAACTGGCCTTAAAGCATCCCTATGGTGTCCTTGCTGACGACGATCTCATTCTTAGCGTGTCGGAAATTGGAAGTGATTACGCGGTAGAAGGCACCGTGGTCGTTATCAGTGATTTATCTGACGTTAAAAAGCAAAGTCAGCAGGTCCTGGCTTTTCAGACTTTGCCTGAACTCATTGCGGTCATTATTATTGCCGTTGTCATCGCTTTTTTAATTATTCAAGTGCTCTTGAAGCCACTTAACGATCTTATCGACTTCACGCGAAAAATATCGCGAAACAAAGATTATACTGCCCGTTTCTTGCCTGGAAAAAGTCGCGAAATCAGTAGTCTCGTTGGAAACATCAATAGCTTTCTAGACACGATTGAAGTTGAACTAACCATCAATAAAGAGCAAAACGCGACACTGGTAGAGCAGCAGCAAACCATGATGCGACTTGCGAATTACGACAGCCTGACAGCGCTTCCTAATCGCCAGTTTGTCGTGGATAACCTCAGGTTAGAATTGGCGAGAGTGAGACGGCTACGAGAAGATTTAGCACTCATCTTTTTTGACCTTGACGGCTTTAAAAGTATTAATGACTCACTGGGTCATGAAACCGGTGATTTAATTCTCATTGAAGTGGCCGACAGGGTGCAAAATTTATTGCGGGAAGGGGATTTAGTGGCCCGTCTCGGTGGCGATGAATTTATCATCGTTCCCGACCGCGATGTGTCCGATGTGAGTCTGAATAATCTGGCGACAAAATTAGTGAGTGCTTTTGAAGAGCCCTTTATGTTGCGGGGACTAGCATTGTCTGTGGGGGTGAGTGTCGGTATTGCCAGAGCCACGGATGCAGGCTACGAGCTTAGTCAACTGATGAGCAATGCTGATCTCGCCATGTATCGCTCGAAAGCGAAAGGCCGGGGAACCCATACTCTCTTCACTGTTGATATGGTGGAATCGTACAAACGCAAAATGTCTCTGGCAAACAGTATCGACAGTGCGATTCGTCATGATGAGTTTCGTGTTTACTATCAGCCAAAAATCTCTAAACATGGCGCGGTCATAGGTCTTGAAGCGTTAATCCGCTGGGAGCATCCAGAGTACGGTATGGTGATGCCTGGCGAATTTGTTCCTATTGCAGAGCAGGGCGGACGAATTTCATCCATTACGCAATGGATGATAGAGCGGGTCTGTATGGAATTGCCTGATTTGCAGATGCTGGTCGACAATAAGTTTAGAGTTGCCATTAATCTTTCTGGTCATGATTTACGTCATACCGACCTATTCAACGATATTTATGAATTGTTCGAGCGCTATAAGGTGCACCCTGAATATTTTGAATTTGAAGTGACCGAATCCTCTTACCTGGAGAACTTTGATACTGCCGACAAGTTCTTTAAACGCTTGAGTAACATGGGCTGTGCCATTGCTTTAGACGACTTCGGTACCGGGTATTCATCGTTAAGCTATCTCACGCAAATCACCATTGATACGTTAAAGATTGATAGACAATTTATCTGCGAATTGGAGTCTTCAGAGCGGTCGCGAATGGTAACCGGCTCGATCATTGATTTAGCAAAGCGCCTTGCGCTTACCGTCTGTGCAGAAGGCATTGAGCAACCAAGCCAGTGGCGCTATCTCAATGAACATGGTTGTGATCATGTGCAGGGCTTCTTGTTCAGCAAACCTGTTCCGCTATCTAAATTAATAGAATTGCCGAAAAACTTCTCCCATTTTTTGGATGACACTACCTCCTTTGAGTAAATCCCATCTTCAGTGTGTAGGTATTTAGCAACACTCTAAATATCGTAATTAATTGGTTTTGCTGTAAGTATCTGATATTTATCTGCTTTTCATGTTTGGCATTACTCCTGCTTATTTATGAGTAGGTGAGCTTCTGTATCGACGCAGTGATTACGTTTCCATACATCCGCTCACGCACATTTGAGCACAGGAGGTCTGATATGAAACGTATTGAAAAACTATTTTTGCTGCTACTCACCATTGTCACTATCCAGGCAGTCGCCGTGGCAGATGCCCATGCTGTTGAAACAATGTTGTCAGATTTTGATGACGATCAAGACGGCGCTATTTCCTTAAAAGAGGCCGTAGCGGACACCCGATTATTGCGCTTGTTCAGTCGTATCGACAAGAACGGTGATGGTTTGTTGAGCATGGATGAACTGGAAAGTAGCAAAGAAGTGATTTTGGTGAGTTTGCAAACGCCAAACTAAGTGTTAATTACGATGGCTACGCTGTTTTTGGCGTTGCCATCTATTGCGGCAATCATAGGGGTGTGCGATCCTGAAAAACCGGATTTTACTTAGTGATCGAATTTTGCGAGTTGGTTCCCTCAGACAACTAACCCTAGGCAGTTTCATACTGGCTTTGGTTCCCCTTATTGCACTGTTGTGGCAAAGTCAAAGCGACCTTGCAAAAGTAAGCCGTATGACAACGGCGGAAACCCGATTCGTGGTTACCGCTGTGGGAATCATGCAGCAATTAGAAGGTGCTGCGATAGACTTGGAGCGTACCCTTCGACAGTATGCCATCATCCAAAACACCACCGTGGCAGATTTGACAGACAATGCCATTGCGCAGTTTGCCTCAGCGCGGCAGGATTTGTGTGACATCATCGACAATTCTGAAAACTGTCAGCAATTGGTTAAGCAAATCGAACAACTTCGAAATTTTCGCACGATCAACGATCAACTATTGCTCAATGCCTATCTTGCATCGTTAAGTAATGGCGTGATTGCAATGCGCAAAGACGTCGATGCATCCATTCAGGCGCGACTGGCTATTCAACGTGAAGATATGACCAGCATGCAGGCCAAACAAGCCTGGTCGACAGCCATGCTGGTATCGGTGTCGTTACTGTTAATTCTGTTAGGAAGCCAGCTGATTGTTAAGCCGGTCAATAAACTCAAACAGATCATTCAAATTCTCGCTCACCAACGGGGAGAGCTGCCGCCTCTTTCAACCAAAGCGCCGTTTGAACTTATTGGTGTGGAAAAAGATCTACACTGGCTTTCTGAACGTTTACAACAACTTGAGCATATCCGCACTGCGCTGTTACGTCATGCGGCCCACGAGTTAAAAACCCCGTTGGCAAGTATTAAAGAAGGCTGTAGCTTGCTGTCTGAGAATGTAGTCGGGGAGTTGAATCCCCAACAGGCAGAAGTTTTATCGCTTTTGAGTTCCAGTACCCAGCGCTTGAATACGTTGGTGGAAAAGTTACTCGACTACAACCTCTTGCTACAACAAGCCGAGCCTAAATTCACCAGTATCGATCCTGCCGAACTCGTACGTGACTGCGTAGAAGATTATGCACTGGCGCTTCAAGACAGAGAAGTGACGGTGGATGTACGCGTTGAATCGGTTAGTGTCGATGAGGAGCTCTACCGCCGTATCCTCGACAACCTCGTGTCGAACGCCGTTGCCCATGGTGCTATTGGTCGACCGATTTCAGTCAATATTTATGAGCAGGACGGCGTAGCCGTGCTCGACGTGGCAAACCGGGGGAAAAAAATACCGCCGGAAAAAGTGGGTAAATTATTTGAACCCTTTACCCGCGGTGACGATCCGAGAAATGACAATGTCATTGGAACAGGTCTCGGCCTATCTATCGTCTCAGATTGCGCGCGCTTGATGTGCGGTGATGTTGCTGTTGTTGAAGTTGATTATGCTGATGTGTGTTTCAGAGTCAGTATCCCGCAGAAGGAAAAACGTAAATGAGAATTAAATTATTGTTGCCCATCGTCGTCTTGTTAGGCGGGTGCGCAGCAATAGAAGGGAATCAGTCAGCGCCGGTAATCCCGGTTGAAGACAACAGTCAAACGCCACAACTCGTGGAAAGTGACTCCTTGTGTCTTGTTGACGAAGACGCAGCCAATTTTGAACATCAGTGCGACTTATTGTATTGGGTCAATCTATGGGTTCAGGCTGACAACACCCGCTGGCCTGTACGTAAACAAGCTATCGCTGATTTGGGCGAGGGCATTGACGATAAAATTAAAAAAGTCATTTTATCGTTACCCACAGACACGCCGTATCAGTCTCGACTGCGGGCTCAACACTGGTTAGAGGAAATCGTCAGTGAACTTACGCCAGAAATGCAAGCTGTGGTGAAAACCATTGTCGACGCGCCAAACAGCGAAATGCTGGAGTTGGAATCGGCACTGGTCATCCTAAACAGAGTGAATACCGACAAAGAAAAACAAATAAAGATGCTTGAAGAAGATTTAGAAGTGCAAACAAAGAAGATGGATGAGTTGCTCAAAGTAGAAGCAACGCTGATGGATAAAAACAGGAGTACCCAACGATGAATAAATCCGGAGAACGCAATGCCCGATTGCTACTCGTTGATGACGATAAGAGTCTGTTGCGCCTGCTAACCATCCGACTTGAAGGTGAAGGCTACCAAGTCACTGCGGTTGAAGACGGCCAAGCCGCTTTGCGTAAGATCCGCAGCGAAGATTTTGATGTGGTGTTATCCGATCTGCGTATGCCCGGACTCGATGGATTAAGTCTGTTCGAGGAAATAATGGGCGTACGAAAAGATATTCCAGTGATTTTAATGACGGCCCACGGCACCATTTCAGATGCCGTTGCCGCCACGCAACGGGGTGTATTTGGTTTCTTACCGAAGCCCGTTGACCATGATGAATTAAGAAAATTACTACAAAAAGCACTGAGCCAATCGCTTTCAGTGCAACCTGAAGATTGGTGTAAAGACATCATTACCCGCGCGCCGGAAATGACCAGCGTGATGGATCAAGCATTCCGCATTGCACAGCGTGAAGTGAGCGTGCTGATCAGTGGTGCTAGCGGTACCGGTAAAGAATTGTTAGCAAATGCTATTCACCGCGCCAGCAATCGTCGCGATAAACCGTTTATTGCGATTAACTGTGGCGCACTGCCGGAAAACCTGCTGGAGTCAGAATTGTTTGGCCATGCGAAAGGGGCTTTCACCGGCGCCGTACATGCGAATCCGGGTCTGTTCCGCGAAGCGGATGGCGGTACACTGTTCCTCGATGAAATTGGTGACATGCCGATGACACTGCAAGTTAAATTATTGCGTGCTTTGCAGGAACGACAAATTCGCCCGGTGGGTAGTGCTAAGCATGTGGATATTGATGTACGCATTATTTCGGCCACCCATAAAGATTTGCACAAAGAGATGGGAGAGGGCACCTTCCGGGAAGATTTGTACTACCGTCTTAACGTTGTGAATCTGAAACTGCCTTCTTTGAAAGAACGTAGCGAAGATATTCCGCTGTTGGCGCGCACCTTGTTGCAACAAAGTGGGCAGCGTCATGGCGTTAACGTGACGCAGTTTTCTGACGATGCTATGCAGTTAATGGTGAAATCTGAATGGCCGGGTAACGTGCGTCAACTGGTCAACGTGGTTGAACAGTGTGTGGCGTTAACCCAGACGCCGGTTATTCCGTTACACCTTGTACAGCAGGCGCTGTCGGCGACCCGTCAGAGCTGGCCAACCCTTACCGAAGCGCGGGATGCTTTTGAGCAGAAGTATTTGCATAAACTGCTTAAAATGACCGACGGTAATGTGACTCGCGCGGCTGAGCTGGCTGGTCGCAACCGCACTGATATGCACAAGTTGATGAAAAAACATGAACTTGATGCCGGAGATTTCCGCTAAATCTCTCGTTTGGATTGTTAAAACAGGCAAGTTTGTTCGGCTGCGGGGGGCGCAAAACTGAGTTGAGGTAATGCTGCCTGCGGATAGTGGGCGTTGTAAGTTTCGATAAATTCCGCAGCTAACCAGGGGGCATCGCCATTTTCCGGCTTATGGAAAAACATGTATGGTGCCCGGCCTTCTTGTCGCCATTGATGACATTTGCTGATCCAAGGCTGTAAACAGCGGGTATTGGCGGCATCGTCGGTGCCGCCTACAAAACGCACCACAGGGTGCATGCCGGTAGCAATCACGTTTACCGGCAATTTTGGCTTCTTGCTTTGTACTTCAGCAGTGAGTTCATCAAGTGGCGGGTTGGCGAACAAGCCGCGGGTATCCATGATCACCCGGTTAACCTGTCTTTCTATCAATAAACGATTAAATTGCTGTTCCGCATCCCCCTTTCCAAAAAACGCCGGGTGACGCACTTCCACACCCATCGCCACATCCTGAGGAAACTGCGCCAGTATTTCTGCCATGGCTGGCAGACTTTGCGGCCCGATGCTGGCCGGAAACTGCAACATAAGCATGCCGAGCTTGTCTCCTAATGGCGCCAACAACGCAAGCTGCTTCTCAATATCAGGATGAAACGGATCGAGTGCGCCGCTGTGGGTGATGGTCTGATGTACCTTAAAATTAAAGCGAAAGTCAGCAGGTGTCAGCTCAATCCAGCGCTGCACGGTTTCCGGTGATGGCAGGGAGTAGAATGTCGTGTTGCCTTCCACTGAATTCATTTGTTTTGCGTAGTGCCCGAGCATGTTTTTACGGGCACTGGCATCGTTAAACCAGTCCGCTGGCCATCGCTGATGCTGCCACTGAGGCACGCCAATGTAGACGGGTGGCAGAGAATTGTTCAGTTGGCCGTGGAAATCGTTTTTTGTCATTGGGCTTTACGATGCATTTGTTTATACTATGCGACCTTATTTTTATCTAAAGTCTGAGGCTTATCCGGATTGTTCTGTAAGTGGAACACGAATATCCGGCGGCATTGAAGCACTGACCGCAACGTCTTGCAAGTCAGCATCGCCAGGCAGACAACACATTACCAGAGGTTCAGGGACCATGCGCACAGATTACTGTGGGAATATTGATTCATCATACGTCGGCCAGGAAGTCACACTTTGTGGTTGGGTTAACAAGCGTCGTGACTTAGGTGGCGTTATCTTCATCGACCTTCGTGACCGCGAAGGTATCGTGCAGGTGGTTTTTGATCCGGATTTACCGGAAGTACTGGAAGTCGCGAACAAGCTGCGCAGCGAATTCTGCGTAAAACTCACTGGTAAAGTGCGTCCTCGTCCTGAAGGTCAGATCAATAAAGGAATGCGTACCGGTGAAATTGAAATTCTCGGCACGGGCCTGGAAATTATCAACAAGTCGGCAGTACTGCCTCTGGACTGGAATCAGGAAAACTCTGAAGAACAACGTCTGCGTTATCGTTACCTCGACCTGCGTCGCCCGGTAATGAGCGACCGCCTGAAGTTTCGTGCCAAGGTAACCGGCGCAGTACGTCGTTATCTGGAAGAGGAAGGTTTCCTCGATATTGAAACGCCAATCCTGACCAAAGCAACGCCAGAAGGCGCCCGTGACTATTTGGTACCAAGCCGTACTCATAAAGGTGAGTTCTTTGCGCTGCCACAGTCTCCGCAGCTGTTTAAACAACTGCTGATGATGTCGGGCATGGACCGCTACTACCAAATCGTAAAATGTTTCCGTGACGAAGACTTACGTGCTGACCGTCAGCCGGAATTTACCCAAATCGATTTAGAAACCACCTTCCTTGATGCCGATGGCGTTATGTCTATCACTGAAGGTATGATCCGCGACCTGTTCCAGAAAATGCTGAACGTGGATCTGGGCGAATTCCCGCGCATGACCTACGCAGAAGCGATGAAGCGTTTCGGTAGCGACAAACCAGACCTGCGTAACCCGCTTGAGCTGGTCGACGTGGCTGACTTGCTTGAAAACGTAGAGTTTAAAGTATTCTCTGGCCCTGCTACCGATCCGAAAGGGCGTGTTGCGGTTATCCGTGTACCGGGCGGTGCGAGTCTGTCTCGTAAGCAGATTGACGAGTACACCAAGTTTGTTGGCATCTACGGTGCCAAAGGTCTGGCATGGATGAAGGTTAACGAAGACAAGCCTGGTCAGGAAGGTCTGCAGTCGCCCATTCTGAAGTTCCTTTCTGAAGACATTACCGATGCGCTGCTTCAGCGCACTGGTGCACAAGCTGGCGACATTCTACTGTTTGGCGCAGATAACAAAACCGTGGTTACCGAAGCCATGGGCGCTTTACGCTTAAAGCTAGGCGAAGATTTCGAGTTGCTGGAAGGCGATTGGAAACCGCTGTGGGTAGTAGACTTCCCGATGTTTGAAGAAGCTGACGGTGCATTGTTTGCGTGTCACCACCCGTTCACAGCACCTCGCGGCCTAACAGCTTACGAGCTCAAAGCCAACCCGGCAGAAGCCATTTCTGATGCCTACGACATGGTACTGAACGGTGTAGAGCTAGGCGGTGGTTCTGTGCGTATTCACAATCAAGACATGCAATCAGCGGTATTCAGTATTCTGGGTATCGACGAAGAAGAAGCACAAAACAAGTTTGGCTTCCTGTTAGAAGCACTACAGTTTGGTGCACCACCGCATGCGGGTTTGGCATTTGGTCTGGATCGTCTGGTGATGCTGATGACCGGCGCAACGTCTATCCGTGACGTAATGGCGTTCCCGAAAACCACCACCGCTGCATGCCCGCTCACTGACGCTCCAAGCCCGGCGAACCCGGCTGCGCTGGCAGAACTGGCCATCGCGACTATCAAGAAAGACGCTGAATAATTCCGGATGCCATTTAAGCGACCGGAATCGGTGCTGGTGGTGCTCTATGACGAGCACCACCGACTTTTAGTGCTTCAGCGCGATGATGATCCGGATTTCTGGCAGTCTGTCACCGGTACCGTTGAGCATGGCGAAATGCCTGAAGAAACGGCACTTCGTGAAGTGGCAGAGGAAACCGGCATCGTATTGTTTCCCCAGCAGCTGAAAAACTGTCATCAAATCAACCGCTATCTTATCCGTAAACGATGGCTCCATCGTTATCCGCCAGGTACCCAATACAACACAGAGCATGTGTTTATTGCCCAGGTTCCCTCTACGGCGAACATCATTCTTACCGAACATTTAGCCCACGAGTGGCTGAGCAAACCCCTTGCGTTAATGCGTTTATGGTCGCCATCCAACCGCGATGCAGCAGAAGCATTTGTACCAGGACCACTAACATGATTATACTGGGTATAGATCCAGGGTCGCGAATTACCGGTTATGGCGTCATCGCCAGAAAGCAGGGAAAATTAGTGTACCTAGGTAGTGGTTGTATCCGTGTGAAAAGTGATGTGATGGCCGATCGACTGGCGCAAATTTTTGCAGGTGTGGGCGAAGTGATCCGCCAATTTAGCCCGCAGCAGTTCGCCATCGAGCAAGTGTTTATGGCTAAAAATCCTGACTCGGCATTAAAGTTGGGGCAGGCCAGAGGGGCCGCAATTGTCGCCGCGACACAGGCTGAACTGCCGGTAGCTGAATATTCAGCCAGGCAAATTAAGCAAGCGGTAGTAGGGAAAGGCAGCGCCGAGAAAACCCAGGTGCAGCACATGGTGAAACATTTGCTGAATCTGCCAGGCACACCTCAAGCTGATGCGGCCGATGCCCTGGCTGTGGCACTGTGTCACGCCCACACGGAACAAAGTCTAATTAACATGGCGGGACAGGCCAGCAAAACCGTCCGTCGCCGCTTGCGCTGAATCGGTGCTAGCAGGCTCTTTGGGAGCCACGTGTCGGTGCCGTTTAAAACACGCCGTGAACCCATCCCTGGGGGCTCTGCTGCAGCATCCATGCTGCAGAAGGTTTTAAACGTCCCCGACAAGTGTCTCTGCGAGCCTTTCGCACCTGAAAAGGTAAGCATGACTATTTTTGCAGTTGCGCACGAATTGCCAGCAAAAATTAGACATGCACCGATATTCAGTAACTAATTTGGTTATCAAATAAATGATTGGAAGAATTGAAGGGCGATTATTAGAAAAACAGCCCCCGGAAGTATTAATCGATGTGAATGGTATTGGCTACGAGATTCAGATGCCTATGACCAGTTTTTATCAGCTGCCAGCAGTGGGTGAGAACGTTGCGGTTTATACTCATTTTGTGGTGCGCGAAGACGCACAGTTGCTGTTTGGCTTTGCCGATAAAATGGAGCGGGAGCTGTTCCGTGAACTGATTAAAGCCAATGGTGTGGGGCCGAAGTTGGGCCTTACCATTCTGTCTGGCATGTCTGCAGGACAATTCCTGATCAGTGTGCAGAACGAAGATGTGAGTGCACTGGTAAGCCTACCGGGCATTGGTAAGAAAACTGCCGAACGGCTGGTGGTTGAACTGAAAGACCGACTGGCGAAGTTCGGTAAGCAACAAACTGTTCCCATGCCCGTAGACGTTGACGCCAAATTCATGAACACCATCGTGCCGGTAAACGATGCCAGAGAAGAAGCGCAAAGTGCACTGATTGCCTTGGGGTATAAACCTGCTCAGGCCAGTAAGCTGGTTGAATCTGTGTATCAGGACGGTATGGGTAGCGAAAGTCTTATCCGCGAAGCTTTAAAAGCGGCACTTTAACGGAATTTTTTGATGATTGAAGCTGATAGACTGATAGCGCCTTCTGCTACTACAGAAGACGAAGTCATTGACCGCGCCATTCGGCCAAAAATGCTGTCTGACTACACCGGTCAGCCTCACGTGTGTGAGCAGATGGAAATTTTTATTCAGGCTGCCCGCAACCGCGAAGATGCGTTGGATCATCTGTTGATTTTTGGTCCGCCTGGGCTAGGTAAAACCACCCTGGCAAACATCGTGGCTAATGAGATGGGTGTGAACATCAAAACCACCTCCGGCCCGGTACTTGAAAAAGCGGGCGATTTAGCGGCACTGCTGACTAACCTAGAAAAGAACGATGTGTTGTTTATCGATGAAATACATCGCTTGAGTCCGGTAGTAGAAGAAATCCTTTATCCAGCCATGGAAGATTATCAGTTAGATATCATGATTGGCGAGGGGCCTGCGGCCCGTTCTATCAAGCTCGATTTACCGCCATTTACGCTGGTGGGAGCGACTACCCGGGCCGGTTCGTTGACATCACCACTGCGAGACCGCTTTGGTATTGTTCAGCGTCTTGAGTTTTACAACGTTAAAGATCTCACCACCATTATTCAGCGTAGCGCTAGCTATTTAAATTTAGACATGGACGAAGAGGGCGCTCAGGAAGTGGCTCGTCGCTCTCGTGGCACGCCACGTATTGCTAACCGCTTGTTACGTCGTGTACGAGATTATGCAGAAATTAAAGCGGATGGACAGGTGCATGCCGATGTCGCAGCAAAAGCCCTGGACATGCTCGATGTGGACAAAGAAGGTTTCGACTATATGGATCGAAAGCTGCTCACTGCCATTATTGACAAGTTTGATGGTGGTCCGGTAGGTCTGGATAACCTGGCTGCTGCAATTGGCGAAGAAAAAGAAACCATTGAGGACGTGATTGAGCCTTTCCTTATTCAGCAAGGTTTCCTACAGCGCACCCCACGGGGACGTATTGTTTCTCAACGGGCTTATTTACATTTCGGATTTGAACCTGAATCCTGATATCTCCACTATATAAAGGAAAGAACAGCTGTTTTTTCCTTTTTCTTTCTATTCATGTATCTTTCAGGCAGTTTTCAACAGGCATAAAAAAAGCCCGCTCAAAATGAACGGGCTAAAACAACAAGTGTTGAAGGAAATAAATCCAGGGAACTCATGTCAATCAGGAGAAAACTCGTGTGAAACGTCTTACAACTGTTTCACTCTGTTCGACAGATGACGCGCATTATAAAGCGTATTTTTACCCTGGCAATTGAGTAAAATTATATTTTTTAATTAGAAAAACTAATGTGTTAATTCGGTGTTATCAACATGGTTGTTATTCGCTGTTAACCTTGATTTATCGGCGATCTATCGCCGAAAATAGACCATTTGGTGGGTGCGAAACGTTGAATTATACTGTGACAGTTACATTACATTTTTATAGTGGAGTATTGCATGGCTACCCATACCCTGAAAGTCAGGGTTTACTATGAAGACACCGATGCCGGCGGCATCGTCTATTATGCCAATTATTTAAAGTTCATGGAGCGTGCGCGCACAGAGTGGTTGCGGGAGCTCGGCTATGAACAAGACAAGTTAATGGAACAATCCATAGCCTTTGTCGTCAAACGGGTTGAAATGCATAACCATGCGCCAGCCAGATTTAATCAATTGTTGAGTATTGAATCGCAAATTGTAGAATTGAAGGGCGCAAGCCTGACGTTCAGGCAACTAATAAAAGATCCGCATGACAAATTGATTGTTTCGGCGGACATAAAAATTGCATGTGTCGACCCTGTGGCAATGAAGCCACGGAAAGTACCAGCCACTTTATTAGGGGATTTATCCAGTGGAATCTGATTTAACATTTATCGGACTTTTTTTACAGGCCAGCTTTGTAGTACAGCTCATCATGTTATTGCTGTTGAGTGTTTCCATTGCTTCCTGGACATTTATCTTCCAGCGCACTAAAGCGCTAAATGCCGCAGACAAAGAGATGCGCCAGTTTGAAGACAAATTCTGGTCCGGTGCCGACCTCAACCGCCTTTATCAAGAATTGTCTGCCCGCTCAGATGTAAAAGGCATGGCCAATATTTTCTGTGCAGGATTTAAAGAGTTTGTGCGTTTACGCAAAGGAAGCACGCCTGTAAACGGCATTGTCGACGGTACATATCGTGCCATGCGTGTATCCATGTCACGTCAGGTAGAAGAATTGGAAAGCCGTTTACCGTTCCTCGCCACCGCGGGTTCCATCAGCCCTTACATCGGCCTGTTCGGCACGGTGTGGGGTATCATGAATGCCTTCATTGCCTTAGGCGAAGTGCAACAAGCTACACTGGCTATGGTTGCGCCGGGCATTGCAGAAGCGCTGATTGCTACCGCAATCGGTTTGTTTGCTGCTATTCCAGCCGTTATTGCCTACAACCGCTTCAGCCACAAAGTTGAAAAGCTTGAAAATAGCTATGGCAATTTTATGGAAGAGTTTTCTGCGATTCTGCAGCGCCAGGCCTCAACAGCGCAACCACAATAACTTTCGCACTGGAGAACGAGTATGTATACCCGTAAACGACGTCGTCCGGTATCCGAAATCAATGTGGTGCCTTACATCGACGTTATGTTGGTGCTGTTAATTATCTTTATGGTAACCGCACCGCTTATCTCGCAAGGCGTGAAAGTCGAACTGCCAAAAGCCAGTGCTCAGCCGATTGAACAGGAAGACACGCCGCCGCTCATTGCGTCAGTCGATGTGCAAGGCAATTATTATCTGAATATTGGTAACGATCAGGAAACCGCTTTAGGTACGCAAGAGCTTACCGCCCTTGTCGCTGAGAAATTAAAAGCTGAGCCGCAAACGCCCGTCGTGGTGAAAGGCGACGGTCAGGTAGCGTATAACGAAGTCATTCAGTTGATGGTGTTGCTGCAGCAGGCGGGCGTGCCGTCAGTTGGCCTGATGACCGATCCTGTAGACGAATAGTCATAAAGTATGCGTAAATTAAATTCTAATCAGCAAGCATTAGCTAAAGCCATTGGCGTTCATGTGGCGATTGCTGTAGTGTTGCTAATTAGCGTCAGTTTTTCTCCTGAGCCTTTCGAGCCGGTGAGCAACAGTGATGCGCCTGTCATACAGGCGACCTTCATTGATGCTCAAGCAATAGCCGACAAGAAGAAAGCCGAGGAAGCTGCTGCAGCGAAAGCCCAGGCTGAAGCGAACGAGCGCCAGCGCAAAGCACGTGAAGCCGCTGCGGCGGAGAAGAAGCGTAAGGCTGACGCGGCTGCTCGACAGGCAGCAGAGAAAAAGGCGGCGGACAAAAAACGCCGGGAAGAAGCTGAACGTAAAAAGCAGCAAGAACTGAAACAGCTAGCCGCACAAAAAGAGAAAGATCGTAAGGCCAGAGAAGCCCGTGAAAAGGCTGAAGCCGAGCGAAAAGCAAAAGAAGCGGCTGAAAAAGCAGAACAGGACAGGATCTTGCAAGAGCAGCTTAAAGCGGAACAAGCCGCGCAGGCTCAGCGTCGTAGGAAGCAGGTGATGAGTGAGGTCGATCGTTATCGCGCGCTAATTACCGCAACCGTACAACGATTCCTGATTGCGGATGACAGCTTTAAAGGAAAAGAGTGTAAATTAAATATTCGCCTCGCAACTTCGGGTTATGTTACCCAGGTCACTCGTCGGGGCGGTAATGACGCACTTTGCCGTGCAGCAGAAACAGCCGTTCGTCGGCCGGATAAATTGCCAGTATCTGATGATCCGGCTGTATACGAACAAATAAGAGATATAAACATAACGGTGAGACTGTAGTGACGATGAGAAATATCAGGATGTTATTAGGTCTGGTTCTACTGAGCATCAGTGGCCTGGCCAACGCTTCATTAGAAATTGTGATCACCGAAGGGGTAGACAGTGCGCGTCCTATTGGCGTAGTGCCGTTCAAGTGGGGTGGTCCCGGTCAGATGCCGGAGAACATTTCAGATGTGGTTACCGCGGATTTAACCCGCAGTGGTAAATTTAATCCTATTGCACGGGCAAAAATGCCTCAGCAACCTACGACCGACAAACAGGTTAATTACAATGCCTGGGCCAAAGCGGGCGTCGATACTATTTTAGTGGGTACCATTACCCCGGAAGGCACAGACAAGTATCGTGTGTCATACGAACTGATCGACGTGTTACGAGGCCAGGTAACGGGGGGTAAATCTCAGGGCATGAGCAACGGTAAACTGGCAAACAGTGCCGACCATGTTATCGATAGTCGTCAGGCTGTGATCAGTTCGGCAGATTTTCGCCAATACGCTCACCGCATCAGCGATGTGGTGTATGAGAAACTTACCGGTGAACGTGGTGCCTTCCTGACTCGCTTGGCTTATGTTGTTGTGCGTGATCGCAAAACCAATAAATTGCCCTACCAGTTGGTTATTTCAGACTACGATGGTGAGAACGAAACGCGCTTGTTGTCGTCACCAGAGCCATTGATGTCGCCGGCATGGTCGCCAGACGGAGAAAAGCTGGCTTATGTGAGCTTCGAGAACAAACGTCCGCAGATTATCATTCAGGATATTTACACCATGAAACGGACCACGATGACGGATTTCCCCGGCATCAACGGGAGCCCGGTATTTTCACCCGATGGCAAGAGTTTGGCCATGGTGTTATCGAAAGACGGAAATCCTGAAATCTATGTTATGGATATTGCAACGAAAAATCTGCGCAGAATCACCCGTAACCGCGCTATCGACACTGAGCCAGGTTGGTTACCAGACGGTAGTGGGTTAATTTTTAGCTCGGAACGGGGTGGTAAACCTCAGATTTATAGCGTAAATTTATCTTCCCGGAAGGTAAGACGCCTTACATTTGAAGGCGAGCAGAATCTTGGCGGTACCATCACACCTGATGGCAGGCAGATGGTTTTGGTGAATCGCACCCGTGGTGATTACCATATCGCTAAACTTGGATTGGAAAATGGCGGTATACAGGTACTGACGAAAACCTTTTTGGATGAGTCTCCGAGTATTGCCCCGAATGGAAGCATGATTATTTACAGTACCCTTCATGAGGGCACTCAGGTACTATCTTTAGTGTCACTGGATGGGCGCTTTAAAGCCAGGTTACCAGCCACAAATGGACAAGTGAAGTCGCCGAGTTGGTCACCATTTTTGTTATAAAACAGATAAACATAAATAAAATATAAGGATTAAGAGGATGCAAATGAACAAAGTAATGAAAAGCTTCATTATTGCCTTACCGGTGGTGACTATGATGGCTTGTTCTTCAGGCCCTTCTGAGGAAGAGTTAGCCGCAGAGCGTAACCGTGTTGCGCAAGAACAAGCAGAAGCAGAGCGCCAAGCTCGTGAAGCAGAAGCTGAACGTGTACAGGCTGAAGCTGCTCAGCGCGTTGAACGTATGAAAGAAATTGTTGAAGAGCAGAAAGCTGCACTGAAACAAGAGCAAACGGTTTACTTCGATTTCGACCGTTCAACGATTAAAGCGGAATTCCAAACTCTGTTAGATAAGCACGCTGAGTTCCTGGTACAAAATCCAGATCAAAACGTGGTTATCGAAGGTCACACTGACCAACGTGGTACACCAGAATACAACATTGCACTGGGCGAGCGTCGTGCACAGGCAGTTGAAACGTATCTGATGAATGCTGGTGTAAGCAGCAGCCAGATCTCAACCGTTTCTTACGGTGAAGAGAAGCCAGCAGTTATGGGTTCTACCGAATACGCGATGGCACAAAATCGTCGTGGTATCGTTGTTTACCAATAAGGGCTTAAGCTTTGGTTAAACCAATGATTCAGGGCGTCACCTTGTGTGCCGCCCTTTGTATTTCAGCAGTGGCACAGGCGCAAGCTCCGGTCTACGACCTTGGCAATTCGCCTCAGGCATCCTCAGCGTCTTCTGGCGCGCCGTCTAGCACACTGGAACAGCGTATTACTGTTCTTGAGCGGATGGTCGACAGCCGTACGCAAATGCAACATCGCTTACAGCAGCAAATCGACACCATGCAAGGTGAAATTGATGAGCTGCGTGGTACGGTTGAAGTACACACTAATCAGCTAGAAAAAGTACTCGAGCGCCAGCGTGAGTTATATCTAGAGATTGATAAGCGAGTTGAAGCATTGAAGCAAGCGGGGATTGGCGCCGCGTCGTCAGCAGATCCTCAGGCTGCTTACACGCCGCCAGCGACACCAGCCGCTTCACGTCCTACGCAGAGTCAGCCCGCAGCAAGCACAAGTTCTGCTGCGAGGAACGATCAAAGCGACAGTGACGCTTACGAGGCTGCTGTGAATCTTATTCTCAAATCGGGTGAGTATGACAGGGCAATCGCGTCGTTACAGTCGTTCCTGAGCGATTATCCTGATAGCTCATACGTCCCTAATGCGCATTACTGGCTCGGGCAGATTTTGTTCCGTGAACAGCAGTGGGACGCCGCTTATGAGCAGTTTGATACTGTCGTTAATCAGTACAGCGACTCAGCTAAGCGTCCAGATGCGATTTTTAAGCTGGGTATGATTGCGGAAAGACAGGGTAATGCAAATAAAGCCCGTTCGTTATTCGAACAGGTGATCAAGGAATATCCTGATTCCGCCGCAACGAAACTTGCACAATCACGTATGTCAGGCGTTTAACGTTTTTAAAAACCTCCTCCGGGAGGTTTTTTTATTTTCGTGTCTCTACATTTCTCATGATTTATTTTTACCTTATCGTTTTTTATCGATAAAGGATGTCTTTTTCACACTTCCTTTGTACTAATTGTAACCAGTGGAAATATCGACTATTCATAATAACTTGCGGGAATTAGCAGGTTTACTGAACGATTTGATTTCATTTTGAGCGTTTGAACGGGAAAGGGCAGAAAAACACAAATAAATGCGTATTTTGGGTTGCGCTGCCTCAGAATATGAGTATTATATGCCGCCGTTGCCACAGAGTGGTGACAAAGAAAAGCGAATGGGTCGTTAGCTCAGTTGGTAGAGCAGTTGACTTTTAATCAATTGGTCGCTGGTTCGAATCCAGCACGACCCACCATTCATTTAAAATGAATAATTCGCCTTTCACGCAATCAAAAGATGGGTCGTTAGCTCAGTTGGTAGAGCAGTTGACTTTTAATCAATTGGTCGCTGGTTCGAATCCAGCACGACCCACCATCTTATCCAGTCGGAAAGACATCTTTTATATTGCAATCAAATGATGGGTCGTTAGCTCAGTTGGTAGAGCAGTTGACTTTTAATCAATTGGTCGCTGGTTCGAATCCAGCACGACCCACCATCTCTCCTTGATTGCACACTCACTCAGAAATATCCTAATAAGCACACGCTCTCTTTCATTCCAAGCTGAATAGTCATTACTTTACTTTCAAGCCACGTTATTCTTTCGTCTGATAATCCGCGATAACCTTATATTCGTAGCTTATCAGTATGTAATTTTTATGACAGTCGGGTATAATCCGTCGCCCTATTGTCCATAATTCAGGCTACTTGTTATGTCTATTGCTTTCAGAGTCGATCAAGTTGATTATCCGTTCCCAGCAAAGCCTGCGCCGTTAAGCGCAGAACGCAAAGCTGAACTTAAAGAACAGATCAAACAACTGCTCAAAGATCGTAACGCTGTTCTGGTGGCACATTACTATACTGATCCCGAAATTCAGGCACTGGCAGAAGAAACCGGTGGTTGTGTGGCTGACTCGCTGGAGATGGCGCGCTTTGGTCGAGATGCCGAAGCCGACACCCTCATTGTTGCCGGCGTGCGCTTTATGGGCGAAACCTCAAAAATTCTCAGCCCTGAGAAAACGGTGCTAATGCCCAATCTGGAAGCTACTTGCTCTTTGGATTTAGGTTGTCCAATTGAAGAATTCAGCGCATTTTGTGATGCCCATCCTGATCACACCGTGGTGGTGTATGCCAATACCTCGGCGGCAGTAAAAGCGCGCGCAGACTGGGTAGTGACTTCCAGTATTGCGCTTGAAATTGTTGAACACTTGGACGAGCAGGGCAAACCCATTATCTGGGGGCCTGACCGTCACTTAGGTTCATACATTGCTAATAAGACTGGCGCTGAAATGTTGATGTGGCAGGGCGAATGTATCGTGCACGATGAGTTTTCGGCACAGAAGCTTAACGATATGAAAGCACTGTATCCTGATGCGGCAATTCTGGTGCATCCTGAGTCTCCGGCAAGTGTGGTAGACCTGGCAGATGCTGTTGGCTCTACCAGCCAGCTTATCAAGGCTGCTGAAGATATGCCGAATCAAACCTTCATTGTGGCCACAGACAAAGGCATTTTTTACAAGATGCAGCAACTAATGCCACAAAAGACGTTTATTGAAGCCCCAACGGCCGGTAACGGCGCAACCTGTAAAAGTTGTGCTCATTGCCCGTGGATGGCAATGAACGGCTTACAGGCCATCTACAACAGCCTAACGGAAGGCGTAAACGATCACGAAATTCATGTAGACCCGGCTCTACGTGAAAAAGCGCTCATTCCACTGGATCGCATGTTGAACTTCTCTGCAGAATTAAAACGTAAACAAGCCGTAAGTGCTTAATTATAAAGCAGTCGGCGAATTTTTACTGACTTTTGCTTGATTCAGCGACGGAGTTTCCCTACTATACGCGCGCTCGACGATAAACCGTCGACACACAATTTGGAGAGATGGCTGAGTGGCTGAAGGCGCACGCCTGGAAAGTGTGTATACGTTAATAGCGTATCGAGGGTTCGAATCCCTCTCTCTCCGCCAGATTTGATGAAGCCCCGCTTATGCGGGGCTTTGTTGTTTCTGAGGCTCTATCTAATTAGGTTTTAATGCAATTCCTACTACAGGCAATGGCGTAGCTCTTGCCTAATCAACCCGTCGTATGTCGAAAGTGAGTGAAACCGACATGCCTGGTTTTAATCGCTGTAGGGAAATTTTGGCATTATGCAAATTGGCTATGGCATTAACGATGCTCAGCCCCAATCCACTTCCCGATGTACTTCTACTTCGGTCGCCGCGATAGAATGGTTTGAATAACAATGCAGAGTCTTCAGCTGAAATTCCTACGCCATTATCTGTTACGCTTAATATTGCCTGTCTCTCTGATATAGGTTCAAGGCTAAGTGTGAGGGTGGTGCCTGGCCCACTATGTTTAATCGCATTTTCCAAAAGGTTCACGATCAGTTGAGTCAGTAATCGCTTATTTCCAGAGACAACAACATTACCACTCGCATTGAGTAATAATTGTTGGTCGTTCTCTTCTGCTAAAGGGAGATAGATCTCGTAAATTGACTCCACCACATTATTTAGACACACCTTAGAAAAGTCTTGTTGGGTTGTTCCTGACTCGAGTTCTGCCAACTGCAACATAGCAGTAAAAGTCTGTAGGGTTTCATCGAGCATCGCTAGGGCATGCTTCGCATCTTCTGGTGTTGGAGCGTTGTTATGTGACATTGCCTCCAATTGCTGTCTCACCCTTGTCAGCGGCGTTCTGAGATCATGAGCAATGCTGTTGGTTACATGTCGAATCTCGTGCACCAAAGACTCTATGCGCTCTAGCATGGCGTTAATGGTTTCAGCAAGCTGATCAAAGTCATCGTTTGCCTTCGAAACAGGCAGGCGCATTGATAATGAGTGGCGGCCAATTGCTTTACTGGTTTGCGTTACTTCATCAACACGTCTGAGAAACCGGCGGGTGATGAGTAATGCACCTGCCACACTAAACAGCAGTGTAAAAAACAGAAATGTGAGGACATTGTTTCTGAGCACCGTTTTTAATTCTTCGATATTCTCCAGTGGTTCAGCAACATAAAGCGTATAGCCATCCTGCAAGGGTTTTACACTTATCAGTAATGCGGGAGCATCATGAGTTTGCAGCCAGCCGGCGGTTTCATTTACCGCTATTTCTTGGTCAAAAAGTACCCGTCCGTGACTATCTTTCAGCGCATAGAGCAAATCGTTGCCATCATGGAGTTCAACCCTTTCGCGGATGTCGTGTAAAAGCTCCTGAAGCCCATCTTGCCGGTAATCTACGAGTAGCCTGTTTTCTTCTTGGATAATGTTAGTGCGAACTTGCTCTTCCAGAGATGTTTGCAAACGATAAAAAATGAGAACGGCGAGTAGAAGAGTGGATAAACTGAAGCAGGATGCATAAACCAGCATCATCCTGAATCCGGCGCTATGAATGATTCGGTTCATCGAGTACATACCCAGCTCCACGTACCGTCGTTAAAAAATCGGGCTCGTCATTACCATTCAGCTTGGTACGAAGGCGACTGATGTGGGTTTCGACAATATTCGTTTTCGGGTCAAAATGAAAATCCCAAACCGATTCAAGTAACATGGTACGGGTAACCACCTGACCTTTATGGCGAAGTAAGAACTCAAGTAAACGAAATTCCGTTGGTTGGAGTTTAATTTCCCTATTGCCTCGCAAGATTATCCGCTTTAGAAGATCCATGGTTAAATCGCCACACTGTAAGCTGTGATCGACCTTTATTGCTGCGGGCCTGCGCAGCAAAGATCCAATACGGGCATAAAGTTCTGCGAACGCGAACGGTTTTACCAGATAATCGTCGGCAACTTTAAGGCCTTCGACTCTGTCATTTATTCCACCGAGTGCCGTTAGGAAAAGTGCTGGGCTTTGCACGCCCGCAGTACGAAGGCTTTTTAATAAAGAAAGGCCATCAAGCCCAGGCAGCATTCGATCTAGAATGAGAATATCGTAGTTTTCTTGAATGCTCAGCAGTAAGGCTTGTTGGCCCTCCGAGGCGTGATCAACGACATGCCCGTGTTCAAGTAATCCCTTAACAACAAACGCCGCTGTGGTTTCATCATCTTCGGCGAGTAAAATACGCATTATTGCTCCACGAATGAAAGGAAAAACGCGGGCTGAAAGCCCGCCGGTTCAATTTCAGAAATCAGTCGTCGTAATCTTCACGTACACCGGTTACTTCTCCACTTTTGGCATCGACACGAACATCAAACACTTTGTTGTCTTTCACCACCGTAACTTCGTATGCGGGTGTGAAGCTATCATCGTCGATACCTGCCTCAAACGCCTTGCCACCTTGTTCGCTTTCAGCGGCAGCTATGGCTTGGCTCAGGGTAATTTGGGCTTCATTAAACGCTCTGACATCACTGTAGTCTGCCCAGGCTGCTGTACCAGCAGATAAGATCATAATACCACTTGCGGCGATACAACTTTTTACTAATTTATTCATAGGTTTCTCCTGTAAAATGGCGCAGAATTGCGTCAGCACCTTTACATTGCCACAGTGCTCATTACCCCAGACATTCTGAAACTATACAGTTTTGTATAGAAAAGAGAGTGATCCGTTTTATATGGAGTAGATGCCTCTGTTACTTCACGTTTCTTTCACACTCGTTCTGCTCAAATAGCGCGATTGGGAATGCGAACATTTTATTGGTTGCAGGCAAACATAGGCATTTTTAGCGGGTAAAGACAGGAGTGAATGGATGAAAATACTCATTGTTGAAGACAACTTACAAGTGATGGAAACCTTGTGTGATTATCTCATGCTGGATGGCCACATCGTTGAATGTGCATATGATGGCAAGGCGGCGTTAAGCCTGCTGGGCGCTGTACGTTTTGATGTGATCATTATGGACATCATGATGCCCCGCTTAAATGGAATAGAAACGGTAGCCGCGATTCGTCAAACGTTGCATCTTTCCACTCCGATCCTTTTCTTAACTGCAAAAGATGCGATTTCCGATAAATTAGATGCCTTTAATGCAGGCGGTGATGACTATCTTGTAAAGCCTTTTGATATGAAAGAGCTTGAGTTAAGAGTAACAGCACTGTCTAAACGTGGAGAGCGCATAGATGTGACGCCTATCCGTGTTGGGGAGTTAAGTTTTATTGCCCACAAAGACCATTTTACTTACGCCGAATCAATATTAAAACTGAGTCCTAAGCAGCATCTTATTTTAAAGGAACTGATAACTGCATACCCCGCAACAGTAAGTCGTGAGCGCATGACCGAAGCCCTATGGGGCGATGAAAGCCCAGATAGCGATGCACTTCGGAGCCATGTTTACAGCCTGAGAAGTCATCTCAAAAAAGTCGCAGGTAAGGATCTACTCGGCACTGCTTACGGCAAAGGATTCAATCTTGTCCTCTAGTCATATTCCGCGTTTGGCGAAAAAATTATATTGGGTGTTAGGGGGAGTGGCTTCAGTATTCATCTTCCTCATTTGGTTTGTGCCCATTTTTGTTGAAGACCAAATGGAGGTCATAAGTCTGCATCACTGGTTAGAAACGGAGTCTCAGCGATATGCAAATAGCGTTGAAAGTGGGGAAGAGATTGCGTATCCGAATCCGTTGGAGTTTGAAATTTACTGGCAAAACAAACCAAAGCCCAATTGGTTAGACGCATTTTCTTCGCCAGGATTCTACGAAATGGAAGAGTTCGATAATGATAGGCATTTTGTGGTAGCGCAAATGCCTGGCCGCGATGAGCTTTACTATATCGTGTTTAAAGATGAAGCGGATGACTACCTTGATGAATATGAAGACAAATTGCAGGTGTTTATTACGCTCGCAGTACTCATATTACTGTTTACTGTGATTGTGCTGAGTGTTTATCTCGCCCGTTATTTTGCGCGCCCTTTGGAGAGAATGGCTGCAAAAGTAAAGTATATGGAGCCACAACAGCCAGATTTTCAGGTTGATACCACGTTTTACGAAATCGCTTCTATAGAAAAGACGATGCTAGCTTGTAAGCAAAGAATCAATAACTATTTCGAACGAGAGCAGGATTTCAGCCGGTTTTCTTCCCATGAAATTCGCACGCCGTTAATGGTAATGCAAGGTTCTGCGCAGTTGCTGGAAAAAGTGCCCAACCAATCACCACTGCAACTCAAAGCCATTCAACGTATTTTAACCGCCTGTGATGATGTCAGTTTGCTGACCGATACTTTTCTGTTACTGGGCAAAGAAACGATTGAAGCGCAGTTTTTCGAAGATATAGTGCTTGCATCGGTATTGTATGAACAAATCGACGTGGTTACCCGTGTCCTACAGGGGGAGCGGCCAGAGTGCAATATACAAATTAACAGCGATTCGGTGGTGCGGGCCCCCCGTAGTTTTTTGGTGATTGCATTCAGAAACATCATTAAAAATGCGCTTTCCTATGCGCATAGCAAGGTTCAGATCACGTTAGATTCGCACAGGCTTGTGGTAGAGAACGATTTTGAGCAGAGCGAATGTCAGAAAGGATATGGGTATGGCTTGGTGATTCTTGAAAGAATTGGCGCAAAGCTCGAATGGTCGTTGACCATCGAACAGTTGCCAGCAGGCTATCGCGTATCAATCACATTCCCTGACTAACATGTCCTCCCGGTTTTTGATGCCCAAGCAATAAAACCATCCTTTTCGTCCAAAAATGAATTGACCTTCACGTTTGCTTCACACCCGAAGAATTATCCTGCGTCATGACTACTTTTAAATAATCGTGATAAGGACTTTTCATGCAATTTCGTAAAACTTTGATAATGGCTGCTTTAGCTTCAACATTGATGGCCTGTGGCTCTAGT
The DNA here is from genome assembly GCF_001757105.1 of Alteromonas confluentis. Taxonomy (GTDB): domain Bacteria; phylum Pseudomonadota; class Gammaproteobacteria; order Enterobacterales; family Alteromonadaceae; genus Alteromonas; species Alteromonas confluentis. Next base: position 164,575 of record NZ_MDHN01000040.1, on the reverse strand, counting down.
AGTGATTCCAGTGACAGTAATCAAACGCCCAATACTGACAACAGTAATTCTGGCAGCGACCAGACTCTCACGTCTATTCCAGACACTGTTATCGGTAAAATAGCCAGTGCGACGACAAATAGTATTTCGGTGAACAGCTACGAAGTTTCTACGGCGAGTGTTGAGACGACCTATCAGGGCGAAGTGATAGACGCTTCCGTCTTAATTGAAGGTATGCCGGTAACGGTTTTTAGTACAGATGATGTTGTTACCGAAATTGCAATCGACCCCGATGTGGCTGGTGAAGTAACGGCAATCAGTACCGATTCGATTACTGTTGCAGGGGAAACTTACACCTATTCCGGTAACGATGTCGCCGTGGGTGATTACGTGTTTTTGGTACTGGAAAATAGCAGCGTGGTAGCCCTTACCGATACAGGGGCGGGTATGGTACCGCTATGGACAGAAATAGAAGGCTTCATTGCAAGTTTGGACAGCACGGAACAACAGCTTGTCGTTAATGGCGTAACCGTTGATTACAGCACGGCACGCATTGAAGATGGTGAGATTGCGATCAACAGCTATGTTGAAATAGTCGGTACATACGCTGACGGCGTATTGGTAGCCACCGAGATTGAGATCGAAAGAGATAGCAATACCGGAGAAGTCGAAACTGGCGGAGTTATTACCTGGGTTAATGAAACTTATACCGCATTTGAACTGAGTAATTTGTATACCTTCGAGATATTGTCTTCAACACGCATTGAAGACGGTGTAGCAGCCGATTTACAGGTAGGGGGTTACGCAGAAGCGACTACCGTTGATGGTGTATTGACTGAATTAGATCTTGAGGGCACGGGCACCAATTCAAGTACACCAGAAGAAGGCGTTTCAGGTAGCACTATCCCTGCGAACTTCTCGGTTTCTGGCGTGATGGATTACAGCAATAATCTACTCACTTTTAACGGCTATACCTTTGTTATAGACAGTAATACGCGCTTTGATGATTATCTAACGCTGGAAACGCTTGCTGGCGCATCGTTGGAACTTGAAGGCGTGGTAAGAAATGGCAGTTATGTTGTGCGCGAAGTGGAATTAATGGATAACGATGCTGAACTTGATATTGAAGGTCAGGTTACCGACGGCACGCTATGGGGTTACACAATTACAGATGCTAGTTTAAGTGCCTATGAAGGTCTGTGGATTGATGTAGAGTGTTATTTTGACGGCAATACAATAAGCAATTGTGCGCTTGACGACTAAACGCATTGAGTAAGGTAATAAAACGAAACCGCCATTCAGGCGGTTTTGTTTTTTATAGTTAAAAGTGTAAGGCCCCAGATTATGACTTAATCACACCGCACAGTGCCCTGGCACCGCCACCACCAAGTTTTTCAGGGGCATCAGAATAGTTATCACCGCCTTGGTGAATCATTAATGCACGGTCTTTGAGGTCGTCCATGGTTAAGCGTGGCGCGAGTACGGGATGCGTTGCCATGCCGTCACTGTCTACCAGCAGGATAGGGAGGTCGCCGAGATGGCTGTTGTCTGCCCAAGGGTAGCCGTGCTGTCCCGTCTTCTCCGGATCGAGGTGACTGCCTGCGGCGCCGGCTGGTACAGTTTTACCGTCTTTCTCAGCACTTTCACAAGATGCGTTCTCGTGTACATGAAAACCATGTCCGCCCGGTGCTAAACCTTCCAGGGAAGGTGTGAACACCAGCCCATATTCGCTATCACTGATCATCACTTCACCGGCAGCCTCGCCGGAAGTGGGGTCCATCATATAAACCGTCAATTCGTCATCAGCCAGTGCGGCTGTAGTAGTAAGTGCAATCGATAAGGCAATAGCGGCTTTCTTCATTGTGATACTCCTTGATCCAATTTAAATTTTTTGCCGTCGCAGAGGAGCTGCCTTTCATGCAATGGCTTACAGGGTTCTTACCAAGGAAGGGAGCGGGGAAGATCAGAATTATTTTGTTAAAGCACGCAATACAGACAGCCACGACGGCACTCTGACAACGTTAGTTAGTCACTATTTAGATGCGCAAAAATCGACTCGTGCTACTAAAAATACCTCGCAAATAAGTCGTCAGTCTGGGGCTAAGTATACTTCCGTCTAATATGTTTCAGCGTTAGATATGTTAAATTTGCCACAAATGCGGATGAGAAGAATTCTTCTTTGCAATCAAGTTTTCGAAAACTTTGCAGTTGTTTGTCTATGTAAATGGGCTTTTTAACTTGGTTTTTTGCCATTTTGCTGTCGGTAGCAAGATTTTTCTCATAGCATATTAAGTAATAATAAATTGTTTATTTAGTTAAAGTGAGTGGCGTTAACATTTTTAACGTGGGCTTTACGATGCAGTTTGTTAGTTTTTGGGTTTAAAAGTTAAGGCGATTTTTTAATGAATTTAAGTAAACTTTCTGTGGTAATTTCTGCTTCTTTACTCCTTGGTGCATGTGGAGGTGGCTCTGGCGGAGACGACACGGTTACAACACCAACAACTCCCACGCCTACCAATACAGCCCCAACAGATATTAGCCTGACTACCGCCGTTGTTACTGAAAACGCAGCCGGTGCGGAAATCGGCACGCTGTCTGCAACCGATGCAGAAGGCGGAACCATGACTTATACTGTAGATAACGACAACTTTGTTATTGATGGTTCAGTGCTGTCTTTAGCTGAAGGTGTGACGGTTGATTTTGAATCTGAACAATCGCTTACGGTCACGGTTACCGCAACGGATTCTGAAGGTGAGAGCTTTTCGAAGGCATTCACGATTGATGTACAGGACGAACTTGATACTTACACCTTCGCAAGTAAATTTATCGACGGTGAATCAAGTGTTTCCTACAGCGGTCAGACGGCTCGACACGTACTCATCTCAGAACTGAACTACTACATTACGAATTCATTAAAAGATGACCTGGACAACGGTACCCTTACCGACCGTGCTGCGATTCTGGCTCAGTTAGACAAGTACTTCCGCACTACTGAAGAGCAATACGATAACTTCCCGATTACCTTTGTTGATGCTGAACAGGGCTTTCTGACTGATATTTCAGGCTCTCACAAAAATCTGGTTGGCAAAATCGCTGGTAACGATGCGCAAGGTCAGCATAAATTGTGGAACGACGGTGATTTCGAAGGTTGGGGAGCGAAAGGCTCAACAACCCCTGAAGGTCTGGTCGACATTTTCTTTGGGCAACTTGCCGATAACGCCGAAGCACACCTGAACGGTGAAGTGCGTCAGGCGGCAACGGGTGAAGCGATTGCAGACATTTACGTGAATGAAAACGGAACCGACCTTAAGCAACTTATTCAAAAATTCCTGCTTGTTGCCATCACATATTCTCAATCTACGGATGATTACCTGGGCAACGAGGCCACCGATGCAGCCGGTAATGACATCGACGGCAGCAAAGGGCTAACAACGGATAACATTTCAGCTGTTTCGGGCAAAGCGTACTCCACACTGGAACACCAGTTCGATGAAGGTTTCGGCTATTTCGGTGCCGCACGTGATTACCTGGCATACAACGACAATGAAATTTCTGGAAAAGTCAGTTCTGAAGAAGACGGACGGGCTGATTACAACGGTATGCATGACACCGACGGTAATGGTGAAATTGACTTGTTGTCAGAATACAACTTTGGTCAATCTGTGAATGCTGCAAAGCGTGACAGAGGCACTGCTTCTAACACCAACCCAACGGATTTTTCTACCGCTGCAATGGAAGCCTTCCTTAACGGCAGAAAGATCATTAATGACAATGCGGGTATGGCGTTGACCACCGAGCAAATGGACAGTCTGCTGGCGCAGCGTGATATTGCTGTAGATGCCTGGGAGCGAGCGATAGCGGCAACCGTTGTACATTACATCAATGACACCATTGCTGACCTCGATAATCTGGATACTACTGATTTCAGCTTCACTGATTTAGCAAAACACTGGTCTGAAATGAAAGGGTTTGCGCTGGGTCTGCAATTCAACCCTTACTCTTTGATTTCTGATGAAGACTACACCCAATTGCACGCATTGATGGCAGATGCTCCGGTGTTAGATACGGCATCAGTTGAAGACTACAAGGCAGACTTGCTGGCAGCCAGAGACATTATTCAAAACGCCATGAGTTTCGACGCAGAGAATGTTGAAAACTGGTAATCATCACTAGCGTGACAATATAAAAAGCTTGATCGGAAACGGTCAGGCTTTTTGTTGTTTAGATTTAGATCAACGTTTCCCTAAGAGGTATCAGATTCATGGCAGACGTGAAAACACATTCCGGTAGTGTGATTTCTATAGCAGTCGCCTCAGCTTTGCTCACTTCAGGCTGTGGTGAAAGTAGTTCTTATACTGCTGGAGAAGGTTATGGCACAGGCGGCAACGCACCGGTAACGACAAGTTTTAATGAGCAGGCATTACTTACACATTTGACTGACAATGTGATTACCCCTGTTTTTCAACAGTTCAATGCTGATGCGCTGCAACAGGCACAAGAGGTAAGCGCCTACTGTGAGTCAGAAGTGGCACTGGCCAATTTTGATATCACCGATGCCGAACTGACACCGTTTAAAAGTGCTGCGCGCTTGAGCTGGGAAAATGCAATGGAGTCGTGGCAGCAAGCAGAAATGATGCAAATGGGGCCTCTACTCGACAACGACGGCTTACTGAAAAACAACATCTACTCATGGCCTGTGGTTAATTATTGTGCAGTGGATTACGACGTTGAGTTTTTCCGTGAGGGAGAAGTCAATGGCGCGCCTTACGACATTACTCTGCGCACACCGTCAAGAAAGGGCATGGTTGCACTGGAATACTTGTTATTTAACGAGGATCTGGATGTTAGTTGTGAATCAGGTTCTCCGGGCAACTGGCATAACCTTTCAAACAGTGAAAGACGCGTAGCTCGTTGTGAGTTTGCCGTAGAAGTGGCCAATGATATTGCTACGAGTAGCGAAACGCTGCTGTCGCTTTGGGCTGGCGACAACGGCTACGCAGCACAGCTTAAATCAGCAGGAAGTGCTTCGAGTATGTTTGCCAGTGAGCATGAAGCGGTTAACCGAATTAGCGATGCTATGTTTTATCTGGACTCTATGACTAAAGATGGAAAACTGGCTACGCCACTTGGCCTTTTTGCCAATTCATGCGGTGCTCAGGCATGTCCAGAGGATGTGGAGTCCGGGTACGCGCAGCGTTCTTTTGCACATATCTTAAATAATCTCATTGGATTTCAAGCCCTGCTTACGGGCAGCGATGGCCCCGGCTTTACCGACTTTCTCATTGACGTTGGCGATACAGACACCGCAGAAACAATGCGTGACGACATCACCACAGCGATTGAAAATGTAAGGGCCTATGAAACGACGTTGGCTGAAGCACTTGTGCAAGATCCTGACGCCGTAACGCAGACCCATGCCGATGTTAAATCGGTGACGGATAATTTAAAGGCTGACTTCATTAACAGCCTTGCGCTTGAATTGCCGGCCACGTCAGCAGGGGATAACGACTAAGATGATTAAGACTACACCTTCTGTACTGGCAATTGCGATTTCATGCTGCTTCACTTCTGCATTTGCACAAGAGTCTACAGCGAACGATACGGCGGATATGTATGAACGCATTCAAATTATCGGCACCGACGATAGCCTGAGAACCGAAGCTGGTTCTACAACGGTTATCACCGAAGTCGAATTGGAGCGCTTCAAATTCGATGATATCAACCGTGTGTTGTACGGTGTCCCTGGTGTGAATATTCGGGAAGAAGATGGCTTTGGCTTACGTCCGAATATTGGTTTTAGAGGGGCTACACCGGAACGAAGTAAGAAAATAACGGTGATGGAAGACGGTGTGTTAATTGGTCCAGCGCCTTATTCTGCACCCGCCGCCTATTACTTCCCGATGATGAGCAAAATGACCGGCGTAGAAGTATTTAAAGGTCCAGCGGCCATTAAATATGGCCCTAACACGGTTGCCGGTGCGTTAAATCTGGTTACTCGTCAAATCCCTTCAACTACAGAAGGGCTGATTGATGTCGCTGCCGGTAGCGATGGGTATGGCAAGCTGAAAGGTTACTACGGCGGTGTTTCCGGCGATTTAGGTTATCTGATAGAAGGCATTCATCTTCGCTCCGACGGGTTTAAAGAACTCGATGGTGGCGGTGATACCGGGTTTGAGAAAAACGATGTCATGGTTAAGCTGAATTATGACTTGTCATCGAATACATTGTCGCAAATACTGGAACTAAAAGTCGCTTATGCTGATGAACTGTCTAACGAAACCTATTTAGGCATCACTGACAATGATTTTGCTATATCACCAAACCGTCGGTACGCCGCTAGCCAGCGAGACAGGATGGATTGGGAGCATTCCCAGTTTTTATTAACGCATTTCGCTGGTAACTCCACATTCGACGTAACCACCAGGCTCTACAGAAATAATTTTGAGCGCTCATGGTTTAAGATAAACGGTTTCAAAGGCGGCCTGGTTAACAGAGATTTGCAGCAGATTCTGGCTGCGCCGGAAGACGACACCAACGCGCAATTTTACGCTATTCTCACCGGGCAATCCGATTCCGTGCAGGAATATGAAAAAATCATTCTAGGCGATAATGCGAGGAAGTATTACTCCCAGGGTATTCAGTCGGATGCTTACTACAATGGTTCGTTTGGCAACCTTAAACATCAACTGAATGCCGGCTTTCGTTTTCATCAAGATCAAATCAGACGCAGACATACGGAAGATGCTTTCCTAATGGAGGCTTCTAACCTGATCACCGATGGCTCGGCAACAGTGGCGACCTCGACAAACCGCGAATCGACGGATGCCTTATCGGTATTTCTCAAAGAAACGCTGTTTTGGTCTTCTTTCGAGTTTACTTTGGGCGTACGTGGCGAGTTCTTCGATTCTGAGTATCAGAATGAAGCTAGCGGCGAAGAGAACGATTTTCTTCTGAAGAGTACCCGTATTTGGTTGCCTGGAGTCAGTGTATTCTATCAGTATTCAGACTCACTCGGTTTCTTTGCCGGTATTCATGAAGGTTTTATTCCAACAAGCCCGCAAGAGAGCCCCGAAGTTGATGTTGAGAACAGCATCGATTATGAAATTGGTACCCGTTACCACGAAGGCAGCTCGCAATTAGAAGCCGTTGTGTTTTACAACGATTTCAAGAAACTCAAAGAAAGTTGTTCGTTCTCTGCCGCATCAGCCTGTGGTGACGCGTTAGATGAAGAATTTAACAGCGGTGCAGCAAGTGTATTTGGTGTTGAATTTGCCGCGAAGCATACTTTTGAGACAGATGGTGCGGTGAATATACCGGTTTCTTTAACCTACACTTATACTTCAGCTGAGTTTGATACCAGCTTTGACTCAGATTTCCCGATGTGGGGAAGTGTGGTTGAGGGTGACCCGCTGCCGTACTTGCCTGAACATCAGGTATCTTTTGATATTGGGCTTACCGGCGATCGCTGGGATGTGTTTGCCAGTAGTCGTTACACTGGTGCAATGCATGAAGCATCTGGCGATGGTGTACTATTATCTGGTGTAGAAACCAAAAGTCTTTTGGTCACCGACTTGTCAGCCAGTTATCTCATTAATACGCATATCCAGGTTTATCTTAAGGTAGATAACGTGTTTGATGAGCAGCAAATTGTCAGCAGACGCCCTTATGGAGCAAGGGGAAACAAGCCGAGACAATTTATGATCGGGTATCAATTCCGTTACTAACATAGCAACAAATCACATTTGTTGTTTTAGCAGAGGAGAGCCAACATTGTTTGAATTCATTCACATGAATGGCAATGAATTGCTGAATTATTTGTTTGATGCAAATAAACGCATTTTTTGGCTCTATCTGCTGTTCGCTTTGATTTTCGCGACCTTTTTATTTTTCCAACTTGATAAACTGCGCGAGTTAGCCAACTTTACGTCAGCGTATTACGACGCTGACAGAATGGCTGGTAAGCCGCGCTGGCGCCGGTTTATTCATTTTTTACTTCCGCGACGTATTTTAAAAAGTAAATCCGCATGGCACGACGTGGGGCTACTTTTCCTGAACAAATTAATAAAAGCTGCTATTTTCCCTGTTGTTATTATCACCATGGTACCGGTTGCCATTGGTTTCTCGAATGCCATTGAGTATGTATTTGGCGCTCATGCGCCCATTGTCATGCCCGATGTCGCTGTGGTCTGTGTTTTTACCGTGCTGCTTTTTATCGCTGACGATTTTAGTCGCTTTTTATTGCATTGGTTATTACACCGGGTGCCTGTTTTATGGGAGTTCCATAAGGTCCACCATTCCGCCGAAGTGCTGACCCCCTTCACAATCTACCGCTCACATCCGGTAGAAAGCTACCTTTATGGTTGCCGGATGGCATTAACACAGGGGATGGTTGTTGGGTTATGTTACTACTTATTTGGACCAACACTGACAATGTTTGATATTGCCGGGGCAAATGTTTTTGTATTTGCATTCAATGTCATGGGCTCAAACCTTCGTCATAGCCATATCTGGTGGTCGTGGGGGAATAAGGTCGAGAAGTGGTTTATATCGCCAGCACAGCATCAAATACACCACAGTAGCAATCCTAAACATTTTGGCGTTAACCTTGGCTCGGCGTTGGCGGTGTGGGATAGACTTTTCAATACCTTGATATACTCATCAACGGTTAAGTCGTTGCAAATTGGTATTGGAAAAGAGTACGAAGAGCACAAAAGTTTGACCGGTATTTATCTTAACCCTTTCAAATGTGCCTTTAGAAGAGTGATACATTTTCGAGCGCCTGAAAAAGTGCCTGAATCCAGTCGGCAACTCCCATTAGGTGAACCTGAGAGTACCGAGGTATCGAGTGGGCCGAGCGTGTGAATGTCAGCGTGTAGGGAACCTACAGCATACCTTAGGCATAAAAAAAGCAGCCGATTGGCTGCTTTGTTCATCGGTGTTTTTTCGATTTACAGCGCCGCAATGGCTGCTTCGTAATCTGGCTCATCAGCCGTTTCAGCGACTTGCTGGGTGTAGGCTACTTTGCCTTCTTCATCAATTACCACAACGCTGCGTGACAACAGACCAGTGAGTGGGCCTGTGGTAAATTCAACGCCGTAGGCTTTACCGAAATCAGAGCGGAAAGTTGAACCGGTTTCTACGTTTTCTACACCTTCTGCACCACAGAAGCGAGCTGCTGCGAAAGGAAGGTCAGCAGATACGCAAACCACAACGGTGTTATCTAAAGACGCCGCTTTTTCGTTAAAAGTACGGACCGACATGGCGCATGTGCCAGTGTCTACCGATGGGAAAATATTCAGTACAATTTTCTTGCCTGCCAGGTCAGCCAGTGTGACCGTAGACAGATCGGTTTTTACCAGTTCAAATGCCGGAGCGGCTGAACCAACAGCAGGCAGTTCGCCAATTGTTTCAAGTGGATTGCCTTGCAGTGTAACCGTAGCCATGGGGAGTTCCTTGGTTGTTGTGAATGTTCCTGTTTATAGTGATGGTATAAGATTTAAATTCAACCACCTAAGTAAGAATTTCATCGCATTTTTCCACTTTAGTCGGCGGTTCGGTCACATTCATGCCGGCACAGTAGGTTAGCGTTGTTAAATTTTCCAGAGCGTTAGCTAGCAGCCAACTTTTCCAATGCTGCGCCATCCAGGCGATAGCCTAACCATTCCGACTTGGGTTTTGCGCCAAGAGAATCGTAAAACTCAATAGCCGGTGTGTTCCAGTCTAGTACGCTCCATTCGAAACGTCCGCAGTTGTTGTCTACCGCTAATTTCGCTAAATGCTTTAACAGGGCTTTACCCGCGCCGGTGCCGCGCGCAGACTGAGACACAAAGAGATCTTCAAGGTACAAGCCATTGCGTCCTTGCCAGGTTGAATAGTTAAAGAAGTACACGGCAAAACCAATCGCTTCGTTCTCGTTTTCGCAAATTACGCAATGGGCCGTGGCGTTTTCACCAAATAACGTCTTTTCTAAATCACTGACAGTAGACTCTACTTCATGTTCAGCTTTTTCATAAATTGCCAACTCTGTGATAAACGCAAGAATTTGCTGGCAGTCATTAATGGTTGCGGGGCGAATGGCTAATTTACTCATAATGTACTCTTTATCATTAAAATAAAAAACGCCTCAGTGAGGCGTTTTGTTAAAGCGGCTTCAGGGATTTGCTTCCGATATGTCTGTCGAGCGTTTGCCTGGCAGACGTTTGCTAATAACCGTTTTTAGCGCATTACCAGCAATACCGATATCAACAAGAATCATATACAGGCAGGGTACCAGAATAAGTGTAACCAGTGTGGCATAAAGTACCGCAAAGCCTAGCGCGATGGCCATGGGGATAACCAGTGCTGCTTGCATACTGGTTTCAAACATTATTGGAGTTACACCCGCAAACGTTGTGATGGATGTGAGCGTAATGGCTCGGAAGCGGGCAGAACCGGCTTCTTCCACGGCGTCACGAATGGAATAGCCCTGAGCACGACGCTGATTCACAAAGTCTGTCATTACTAATGAGTCGTTAATTACCACCCCTGCGGCGGCAATCAGACCAAACATGGAAATAGCGGTGAGGTCGTAGCCAAGGAAGTAATGTCCAAACGCGGCGCCGGTAAAACTGAAGGGAATGACCGACATGATGATGAGTGGCTGAGCATAACTTTTTAGCGGCACAGCAAGCAGAATGTACACCATAAGCATACCAGCAACGAAGAACAGCATCTGTTCGTCTTGCTGAGCCATCTGTTCTTCGATATTGCCGCCAATCTGCGTTTTCACTGAGGGATACTTTTTCAGTAATTCTGGAAGAATGTTTTCGTCCACTTCACCCATAACCGCAAAGGGCTCGACCTTTTGCTCATCGATGCTGCCCCAGATATACACACTGCGGAAGCCACCTTCGCGACGGATGTAGCTGATCCCTGGCTTCTCTTCGAGAGATACCACATCACCCAGCATGACCTCGCGGCCTTGCGGGGTAGTAATAACGGAGTATTTCAGGTCGGCAATACGTTCGCGTGACATCGCCGGGTAGCGAACCATCACCCGTACTTCCTCGCCATCACGAATAACCCGTTGCGCTTCGCCGCCGTAGAAGCTGCTACCCACCTGAGCAGCGACATTCTGCAAAGTAAGTCCAAGATCGTAGGCCACTGGCTTCAACGTCATCTGAAATTCTTTACTTGTAGGGTCGATGGTTGAGCTGACATCAAACAGGCCATCTTGCTCCTGAAGCATCGAAATGAATTCTCTACCAGCGGCATTCAGGGTTGCCAGGTCGCTGCCGTAAAGCAGGTAGCCGAATTCACCGTCACCATCGCCACCGCCCATCAGGCTGTCGTTAATGTAGAATGCCTTCATGCCGGCTATTTCCGGCATGGCTTCGCGCCAACGTCGTGCAATCTCGAAGGTGTCCATAACTCGCTCGTCTTCATGAACTAGCGGCATGAAGAGTTGTCCGTTGGTGCGGTCATCATTAAAGGCCAAGATATCTCGTACCATCCCTTCGCCACCAAACTCCTCTATGACCTTCTTGTCTTCTTTTCTGATGATGGTTTCAATGGTTTGTAAGGCATTAATTATGGCGTCGTCAGCCACATTTTCATTCATCTCAATAGAGATAGAGGGGAAGTCGTGGGGAACTTTGCCTTGAGGGACAAAGCGCAGGTGGTTACCGTCCAACAGGCCTTTTGCAAGCAGCAGTAGGGCAACGAAAATCATTAATGTTGCCCAGCGCCATTTAATTGCGCGAACGACTGTACGGCGGTAGGGGCCATTGACAATGCGGTTGAACCCGGCGTTGAATTTAGAGCGCCAGCCACCAGGCTTGATGGGGGTGAAATTAATATGCGCAATGTGTGCCGGAAGAATGAGTTTTGATTCCACCAGGCTGAAAAACAAACACAAGATAGCCACCACGGCAACATTATAAAACATTGCGCCTTCCATACCTGAGCTGCCGGTAAACGGAGCGAATACCGCAATGGTAGTCAGTACACCAAAGGTTGCCGGCGTAGCAACCCGTTTGGCACCGCGTATAACGCTATCAACACTGGCGCCTTTATTCTCTATTTCGGTATAAGCGCTTTCTCCTATAACGATGGCATCGTCTACAACGATGCCGAGTACCATGATGAAAGCAAACAGAGACATAAGGTTAATACTTACGCCGAACAACGGCATTAGCATAACTGCACCCAGGAAGCAGATAGGTAAGCCAACCATGACCCAAAAGGCGAGTCTGAACCGCAGGAACAACGAGAGCATAATAGCGACCAGAATTGCGCCTTGTAGCAGATTCTTTAGCATCATGTCCAGACGGGCATCGAGGTAATAGGTGAAGTCCACCATCACTTCCAGCGATACGCCATCGGGTAATTGTTCGTTTTTTAACTCTACGTAGTCTTTAATGCTTTGCGCTACAGGAATAATACTTTGGGTTTTCGTTGCCCTTACTGTCATGTAAATGGCGTTTTTACCCGAATATTTGAAGTACATATCACCTTCGGTGAAAGCATCTTTGATTTCAGCTACATCGCCGAGTAACACCTGAGAGCCGCCCGTACCAATTTTAACCGGGATCTTGGCAAATTCATCTCCCTGGTAATACTGGTTTTCAACCCTAACGGCAATAATGCCGGATTGGGTTCTGAGCTGACCGGCAGAAATATTACTTGAGTAGGCACGAATAGCAGTGGTGATGTCGTTGATCGAAAGGTTGTACTTACGCAGCACGTCTGGCTTTACTTCGATGGCGATTTCATCAGGCGGGTAACCGGCTTGCACAATACTGATGTTGTCCAGCTGAAGTAATTCGTCTTCCACTTCTTTCGCGATGTCTTTTAGTTCGGTAAGGGGAAGATCACCCACCAGTGGAAGCTCGATAACCTGCTGAGTAAATTCTTCCTGTACAATGGTAACGGGTTCCATGTCGGCAGGGAAAGACGCAATACCGTCAACACGGAGGTTAACCTTGTCGAGTACATTAGCCAGAGAGGCTTTATCGTCAATAGTAAGCCTTAATGAGCCCGAGCCACGAAAGGCCCGGGACACAACCCGCTCTACTTCCGGCACATCTTTTAAAGCCTCTTCTATTTTAACGATGATCCCTTCTTCAATTTCCTGAGGCGAAGCACCGGGATAAGACGCACTAATTCTGATGTAATTGAATTCCGCCATAGGAAACATCTGGCGCTGTAGGCCACTGTATGCCGCCAAACCCATGACAACGATGAAGATCATTAAAAGATTTGCAGCAACGCTGTTGCGGGCGAACCAGGCGATAATGCCATGGTTCGTATCATGTTCATTGTGCATGGCGTGTCCTTACTGCGTGATTCGTTGAGAGGCGACGAGTTTCTTGCCGCTTTCAATCACTTTCACGGCCATTCCGTTGATTGGGTATTCGGGAGGGGTAACAACCAGCATGCCGCCGTCGATGTCGCCACTAACGAAGAAATATTCTCCTTCTTCACGCAGCACATTAACACGTTCACCTACCAGTTCGCCGTTCTCGTTTACCAGCCAGATCTGTTTGTTGTTCACCAGTTCCTGAGGCACGCGGTAAACGGCTTCAAGGGTTTTGCCGGTAAAACTAATATTGGCAAAGCTACCAAACTTCACCAGTGGCTTGCCTGAGCGTACGCCGTATGGGTCGTCAATACGGGCGACGAGATGACTCATTCGGGTTGCTTGATCAACAACGCCGGTATCTCGGTCGATACTCGCGGTAATTTCACGATTGTCGATAGTGATAACGGCATCTGTACCGGAAACCGTTACTGGCAGAAAAGATTGGTCGAAACCGGCAACCGGGAAGTTCAGTTCAGCCGTTTCTACATTATTTAGCGTAGCTGTTACCGTGCCGGTGCTAACAAAATCGCCGGTACCAATTTCTCGCGAGACGACCAGGGCATCATAAGGCGCGCGCACTTCGCAATTGTCTAAGTCCCGTTTGGCAATGCGAAGCATGGCTTCTGCTGATTTCACCGCAGCCTGCGCACTTAACAACTGTGGCTTTCTTAAATAGAGATCCGTGATTCGGCTACCGGTCATGCTCGCGGCTTCACGTTCGGCAACGTCGGCTTGTGCTTGTTCTTGAACGAGCTGCGCTTGCGCAGAAATCAGTGTGGCTTCGGCTTCCAATAACGCCGCTTCGTAAGCATCTTTTTCAATGCTAAACAGAATTTCACCGCGCTTCACCAGGCCGCCGGGCACAAATTTTGGATTCCAGGACACCACTTCACCGGCTACCTGTGCGGCTAAGTTGGTGCTTTCAAGCGGCGTGATTTCGCCATAAGACGTAATAGTAACTTCGTAATCTTCTGCGCGAAGTTCACTGATAGATACCGTAGGTCGTGTATCTATTTCTGCTGCAGATTCTTCTTCATTTCCCGCAGAAGCGATCAGTGTCATACCTGCATAACCCGCCACGAGTATGGCTATTGGCAGGACGATTTTTTTCCATTCCATCGACATTCCTTTCCCCAGTATTTCTTTATTATTTTATTTTAATAGCTTTGTGTTTCGATTGAATTGACTGTTTGTAACAGTTTATGACTTCACATTATGGCAATATCATTAGGCCATATCGTGTGCGCACACTATCTTGTTACGGCCCAGTTGTTTTGCTTTATATAATGCCTTATCGGCAAGCGATAGTCCCCGGTTTAATGAAATATCGCTGTTAATTTCACAAATGCCAAAGCTGGCAGTTACTTTAATTTCCCTTTCTTCAAGCCATACCGCGGTGTTTTCTAGTGTTTTTCTCACTTTCTCTGCCAATATGGCGGCGCTTTGTTCTGAAGTTTCCGGCAGAACCATGAGAAATTCCTCGCCTCCCCAGCGACTGACAATATCTTGTCGGCGCACATTCTGTCGCAAATGCTGTGCCGTTCTTTGCAACACGATATCACCATTATTATGTCCGTAGGTGTCATTAATTTGCTTAAATTTGTCTACGTCTACAAGGATGAGTGTGAGCGGAATCTGGGTTCGATAATGCCGTTTAATTTCTTGATCAAGTAACTGACTGATCCCGCGCCGGTTTGGTAAAGAAGTAAGAGTATCATGTAATGCTTGCTGTTCAAATTGCGCGCTGAGCATACGCATCATTTCGTAGGTGTTTTGTCGACTGGATTCATAGAATGCAGAAAGAAACGTGACCGTGCAGAAGGACAGTAGCAAGCGGGTTTTGAAACTATCGCTGTAATGAGTAAGAAGCAGTGATCCATGAGGGCTGAAAAGAATAATAGTAATAAGCAAGGTAAATACGGCCATGACGATTAGCCCGCGTTTAAAGCCTCCGAAAAACATGGCTACCGGCGGCAAAATATAAAGCCAAAGCGGACCCGTGTTGTCGTGGCCGCCGGTGACTAGCAGGTAGGTCTCCAACCCCATTAAACAACCGGTTAGCAAGTATACTGAAACCACCTGACCCACCTTATTGCGATAGGCAACCTGAATCTGACTTGCCAGGAAAAAGATGAGTGAAGCGGTGAGTAAACTGAAGCCTAATGTCCAGGTTCCACTGAACAACGCATAAAACCCCAGCACGAGGGTGATGGTGTAGCCAACGAAAGAAAACAAGTTCACCACGAGGATACGGCGATTCGTTTCTTCATCAAAGTCGGGATGACAACCCCGTTTAAAAAAACTGTTGGCGGTGATTTGGCGCATATTCTTTCTATTTTTGTGGCGCGCTACACCTCATCGGAAATCGCCGTAGCAAGATCGCTAACGAGTTGGCGCATGGTGACAACGGCTTGCTCAAATCCGTCGCCTTGCATTGGTCGGCGGAAGTCAAAATACTGAATTTTTTCAGATTTACCCTTGCCATCGAGCCAAAATTGGCCTTTTAGCAACACGATACCGTCGGATGAAGCAATAAAGTCATCAATTTTTACATAAAGTTTAGCAACCGACGACTGTTTTGCATGGCGGTGGGGCGGAATTATCTCGATATTTTTATCAGAAAGTAATGCGCCGTTTAGTGCCTGTACAAAACTTTTGTCCAGCGGTTCAGCCCACACGTGTTGATTAGAGACGTATACCGTTGCTGGCCCCGTTAGCATTGTGAGCGAACGTTGTTGCAGATAATCCGGCAACACCAGTTGCTGTAGTGCTACTTTTTGCGTGGGTTGATTATGTTTGCTGACTTTTGCGTTCGGTGAATGCAACACATAATAAGTGAGTGACGTAGAGGAACTGCTACATCCTGCCAGCACCAATGAAAAGAAAACAAAACACAGGTGACTAATTTTCATCAAAGATTCCTTTTCTTGCTGCTTTTGGTTGCATGTCATTATCGTTGTCGTCGGAGAAAATTAAACGATTGGGTTTCTGATTAAGCTGTAACAATAGTGGCTGAATGTTGCGCAACGTCTCTTGCAGCGCATTTGCTGTTTCAGTAATTTCCCCCGCACTGCGCCCGCCATCGGAATAGTTATCTAAAAGCGCAGACACTTTCGTCAGCATTTCATTCAGGTTTTCGTTCAATGCTTTGGCGTCGATATCGCCCATTAAATCGTCGAAATCACTGCTCGCTTCTTCTACCCGGTTTGACGCAGCCTTAATGTCGTCAATCACGTTGGTCACTTCAACAATCATTTTCTCCAGCGGGAGGTTGTTCATTTTGTCGAGGATAGCGTCGGCTTTTTGTGTCAGTTGGGTAAATTCATTCGATACCGTTGGAATAACTTCAATATCATTTATGGTGTTTATCGCCAGAGTTGAAGCATTATTGTCGTGCTGTAGATCAACGTATAATCCACCCGTGATCACATTCCCCATACGCAGCGTTGCCCGTAGGTCGCGGCCAATCCAGGTGTGCATGGTGTCTTTCACTGCTTGCAAACCTTCTTCGGTATCCTGTTGACGAACTTTACCGGGATAAATGCGAATAATGACAGGGATCGGATAGTCCTGGTCGAGGATATTGCCATCAATTAAATCAGGAGGATTGATGCGTGCAACTTCACCAATTTCGATACCACGGTATTCTACCGGCGCCCCTTCGGTGAGCCCCCGCACAGTTTCGTCGATTAACAGCAGGTACTTTGCATACAATTTATATCGGGCATTGGACGCAGCAGCATCATCCTGGAATATCTTAAATGTTGCATTCTCGTCAACATCGCCACCGGATGATGCGCCGCGGGGTATACCGAATGTTACGCCATTTGCTAACAAGGTCTCAAGAGAGCCAGTTTCAACTTTAACCCCATTCGAGCGTAGATGAAGCTTAACGCCACTCACATTCCAGAATCGCGTATTTTGCGTGATCAATTTGTGATAGGGCGCACGAATAAATGCACCGTAATGTAAAACCCGCTCTTCTATGTCGAAGTCTGCATCTTCAAATTCACCGACTTTGAAACCTTTATAAATGATAGGGTCGCCTGGCTTGTAGGCAAAGTTATCGTTACTGGTAAGCGTGACATGCAAACCAGGTGTACCTGGAGGTGTGGCGGGGGGACGTTCAAGGGCCACAAAGTGGCTTTTACTCTTACCTGAATCATCTGCCGTCATGGCAATGTAGGCACCCGATAGCAATGTATTTAAACCGGATACTTCGGAGAAGCTGATCCGAGGCGCCACAACCCAGAAGTCAGAATTTTCAGTAAGAAGTCGCTCGGCACTGGCATCAATGCGTGCGGTTACCAATACGCCGTCTAAATCTGGTTTAAGATCGATTTTTTTAACCTGGCCGACCTCTAAATCACGCACTTTAATGGGGGTTTTGTTTACTTCAATGCCGCTGGCAGATTTCAGTTCGATAGTGATTAACGGGCCCTGGTTTTTCCACTGATACCACACCATCCATCCTCCGATAACGATGGCGAAAAGCGGTATCAGCCATACTTTGGAAATGTGAGTGGTGGATTTTATTTTTGCGTCACTCGTCATGTTTACTTCCTGTTCTGCCAAATCAGGCGGGTATCAAATGTCATTGCTGCCACCATAGTAACGAAAACTACGGCGCAAAAGGCCAAAGCTGCAGGCCCTGGATAAATAGAGAATGTATTACCGAGTTGCACCAGGGCTACCAGAATGGCAACCACGAAAACGTCGATCATCGACCAGCGGCCAACCCCTTCGATAATCTGATAAAAGCGGGTTCGAATGCGGGCGCGTTTCTCTAAGCCACGTTGCACCGTTAAATTCAGCCAGGCTAGAACAACGATTTTAGCCACTGGGATAAATACGCTAGCAATAATAATGATTAATGCTACAGGATAATCGCCGCTTTCCCAAAGCGTAATTGCTCCGCCGATAATCGTACTCGGTTCGTCTCTGCCGAACATTTCAGTATGCATGATGGGTAAGAGATTCGCCGGAATATAAAGTAGTGTTGCAGTAATGAGCAGTGCCCAGGTACGCTGAATACTTACCGACGCCCCTGCTGGTGTCAGCGGCTTGGGCGAGGGGACTTCTCCAAAAAGCCAAAGCGCGAAACGGTTGCTGTCGAATTGAATAATGCAAGCGGTCATACAAATGGCAAAGCCGATGAATGCGTAAAACGACAATCCAATAGAGATATCTGCCATGGACGATATTTTGATTAAGCTAACCAGCGTGCCCACCAGAAATATCTCCGCCATGCTCCAGGGCAGTAAGGCTTTTACCCAAAAAAAGATATGTTTGACGAACGGTCTGTGAATGTCCCGGTGACGACAATGACTCAGCACAAGCATGCCCAGCAATACCAGGCCAGGAAAAATAACCGTCGCTGCCCCGGTAATAATGGCTAACGACATATAGTCTTCGTTAAACAGGGTTATGAAGCTATCTGGTAATGCGATTTGATGCTGAATGCCACTGGAGCGAAAAGAAAGAAAATTAAAGGGTAAAGACAGGGCAAGAAAGACGAGTGCACTGAAAGCCAACGCAAACACATTGTCGTTCTGATGCCGCCTGTAGGTGAGCAGCGTATGACCACAGTTCGGACAGACTGCGCGTTGTCTGTGCGCCAGTGCTGGCAGCGCCACCACTGTCAGGCATTGTTCACACTGTATTGTCTGTGACGATTCGGTATGCATAAAGAACGCTGAGACTCAATAAACGATTAGTATACAATAGCATGATTTTATTCATGTTTACGGTATTAATGTGTAACCGGATGTCATCTGCCTCAGAAAAACATAAGGCGGCCTTTCGGCCGCCTTATTGTTATTTATTGCGTTTTGTGATCAGTAATTTGCATTACCCGGCGTGCGCGGGAATGGAATAACATCACGCACGTTTTGCATACCGGTTACGTAGGCGACCAGGCGTTCAAAGCCTAAACCGAAACCTGAGTGCGGTACGGTGCCATAGCGGCGAAGATCGCGGTACCAGCTGTAGTCTTCTTTATCGAGGCCCATTTCTTCCAAACGCTGGTCGAATACATCCAGACGTTCTTCACGCTGAGAGCCACCAATAATTTCACCAATGCCAGGCGCCAGAATATCCATCGCTGCAACCGTTTTGCCATCATCATTAATGCGCATATAGAAGGCTTTAATGTCCTTCGGATAATTTTGCATAATGATTGGCGCGCCAACGTGCTCTTCGGCCAGATAGCGTTCGTGCTCAGATGATAAATCCACACCCCATTCAACAGGGAATTCAAATTCTTTGCCACTGGCTTTCAGAATATCAATCGCATCGGTGTAATCCATACGAACGAAATCAGTACTGATCAGTTTTTCCAGGCGGCTGATAGCATCTTTACTGATGCGCTCGGCGAAAAATGCCATGTCGTCAGCACGCTCTTCAAGCACAGCTTTACACACGTATTTCAGCATGTCTTCTGCCAGTTGCGCCACATCGCTTAAATCAGCGAAAGCCACTTCTGGCTCAATCATCCAGAACTCCGCCAGGTGGCGAGAAGTGTTACTGTTTTCAGCACGGAATGTCGGGCCAAAGGTGTACACTTTAGACATAGCTGCACAGTATGTTTCAACGTTCAACTGACCAGAAACCGTAAGGTAGGTTTCTTTACCAAAGAAATCTTCTTTGTAGTCTATATCGCCTTTGTCGGTGCGTGGCAGGTTCATCATATCTAACGTAGATACTCTGAACATTTCACCTGCGCCTTCTGTATCGGATGCAGTAAGAATAGGGGTACTGATCCAGAAATAGCCACGCTCGTGGAAGAAACGGTGAATGGCTTGTGACAGACAGTTACGAATACGGGTTACCGCACCAATCACGTTGGTACGAGGGCGAAGGTGCGCATACTCACGAAGATATTCGATAGAGTGGCGTTTTGCCGCCATTGGATAGGTATCTGGGTTTTCTACCCAACCCAGAATTTCTACGCTTTTCGCTTCCAGTTCTACTGCCTGGCCCTGACCTTGAGAAGGTTTTACTTCGCCAACAACAGACAATGAGCAGCCTGCGGTTAGGCGCTGAATATCAGCATAATTTGACAGAGAATTTAACGCGATTACTTGAACGGGATTAAAGCAGCTGCCATCGTGCAGAGCAATAAAAGAAAGTCCGGCTTTCGAGTCGCGGCGAGTACGCACCCAACCTTTAACCGTCACCGTTTCGCCAACTGCGTACTTACCTTCAAGCACGTCGACAACGGGCGCATGCGTCATTTGAATG
This sequence comes from Alteromonas confluentis, assembly GCF_001757105.1. Taxonomy (GTDB): domain Bacteria; phylum Pseudomonadota; class Gammaproteobacteria; order Enterobacterales; family Alteromonadaceae; genus Alteromonas; species Alteromonas confluentis. Next base: position 144,012 of record NZ_MDHN01000040.1, on the reverse strand, counting down.
TCTCCATCTTACCTGTTTAAAATAAATATACCTTTTCGGTCTGTCAGTGTAGTTAAGCCGAAAAGTGTTAAAGACACAGCAGAATTGCCGATAGTAAATACAAAACCAAGCGCTGCGAAAGGCAACGAAAAAACTTAGATAGTGCAGCGACATGTCAGCCTACAGAATGAGGCATGACTCTGTTGTGTCATTTCCTACGTATAAACGAACCGCTAGTATACTCATTCAGAAACGGGATACCAGCTAACTTTCAGCCCACAGAGCCAATTTGCATGAATTCAGGTCACCAGGACAGACGGGTTATTCCCAGAGACAAAGACGGATTTTACCGTTTTATTGTTACCGTTAACTTTATTAGTTGGCTGGTGCTGATTGGTGCTTTGATCGTGTTTCATTTCGCCCGCCCGGAAATGGTGACAGGATTACAGACCTACTGGGGAATAGAAGGGCGAACTACCTGGTCAGATGAACATGTAGATATGCTGGTGGTGCTGTTACAGATTTGTTTGGGCATGGCGTTGGTCACCATGTTGCTGCGTTCGCGCCGCAATCGTCGGGAGGCCGACAATTACGGCGTGAATTTGTTTATTCTTGCGGGTATTTCAATGGTGAGCCTGGTCACCTTAAACGTAACCGTAGCCTAATAAAATACGTGTTTAGCTTACAAAAGCCGATTGTACCAAGTACCAGGTATAAGCCACGTAACCCAATACAAATACCCCACCTTCTAATCGGTTCAAGCGGCCCTGACGACCTTTGAGGCCGATACAGAATATAAACAGAGCAACCGACAACACCAGCATAATGAGCACATCGCGGTACAGAAAGCTTGGTTCTACCTGCATAGGCTGAATGGTACCGGCAATACCCACAACCGCGAGGGTGTTGAACATGTTCGAGCCGATAACGTTGCCCAGTGCCATATCATGTTCGCCTTTGCGAATTGCCATCAGTGAAGATGCCAGTTCAGGTAACGATGTACCTACTGCGATGATGGTTAAGCCGATAATTGTATCGCTAACACCAAAATCGGTGGCGATTTCAACGGCACCCCACACCAGAATACGAGAGCTGGCCACTAACAATAACAAGCCCGTGAACAGCCAAATTGCATTGGTCTTTACGCTTATTTCGTCGCCGGGGATTTCGCTGTCATAGCCTTCTGCCAATTTGTCTTTATCGCCTTTGGTTGCAGCCCAGATGCTCCAGCCCATTAGCAGAATAAATAAACCTAATAACGAGAATGCATCGTCGGTGGAGATATAAAAGTCAATCAGTTGCCAGCTGGCAAAAAAGGTCAGGCCGAGCAGGATAGGGAGTTCACGTTTGATGATGTCTGAACTTACTGCAATGGGGCTGATAACCGCGGTGAGACCAAGAATAAGTGCAATATTGGCAATGTTCGAGCCGTAGGCGTTACCCAGTGCAATACCCGAATTACCTTGAATAGCGGCGAAAATAGAAACAATGATCTCGGGGGCTGAGGTACCGAAGCCGATGATCAGCATACCAATTAATAGCGGCGAAAGGCCGAAATGACGGGCAATACCTGCTGCACCACCGACAAATTTACCGGCACTCCACAGTAAAACTGGCAGGCCAACAATAATAGCAGCAATGGCTAAAAGCATATTCTCTCCTTGGGTCCGTCTTTTTCAGGCAAACGGAATAACTGATTTTTGAACCGCCATTATATGGCGATTTCGTTAAACATTTTAAACGTCTGAACGCGCTAAATGGGCCAGAAATCTTTTCCAGCAACGCTATCATAAAATCTCATGGTTACGATAAAAAAAAGCCGTGCTGAAATTACTGGTGAAACAGCCGGTTTCCTCTACACTGCGCTTCAATATCTACCAGCTCTGAACAAGTTCAGAAGTGGCAGCAAATCACTTTTCTTTAGGAAAAAAGAAGCATTTCATGCACAAGACTTTAATCGTAGTTGATGACACCAGCGGTTTTGACATTCCTGATCAGACAATTCTGACCTTTCAGCAATATCTGGAAGAATTTCCGAAACGCAACGAGCCGAAAACCCGGGTGATCAACCTGTGCGATACCTCACGATATCTGAGTCAGGGTTATTATTGCTCGTTATTAGCGCAAGCCCGTCAGCACCGCGTATTGCCGTCGGTGAAAACCATCAATGATTTACGCATTGTTGATGAAGGTAGTGCTCGGCTGCCGTTGCCGGAAAAATTTCAGTGGTCCGGCGCAGAAGGCATTGAGTCGTTCTTTGTACTGTTTGGTAAAACAAAGGATCAGCGTTTAGCTGCACTGGCAAAAGCGGCGTTTGAGGCATTTCCGTGCCCGGTGCTTACTGTTGCGCTGCATATTGCGGCAGACAACATTGGTTTTATGGAAATACAACCGCGGGGCTTTGTTGATTTATCTGACGACGAAAAACAAGCGTGTATTGATGGGTTGCAACAATTCACCGAACAGGAATGGCGTAGCGATCGCAAAGGCAAAAAAATGCGCTGGGACATGGCCATATTGGTTAACCCGGATGAGCCGACGCCACCGTCTGATGACAAAGCAATTCGCAATTTCGTGAAAGCTGCCGAGAAGGTTGGTTTTAATGCGGAAGTGGTAACCAGTCTGACGCCAGAAGCGGTTGGGCATTACGATGCACTGTTTATTCGTGAAACCACGGCTATCGACCATCATACTTATCGTCTTGCCCGTGCGGCAGAACGTGAAGGTTTGATTGTGATTGATGACACTCAGTCCATCCTGCGTTGCTGTAATAAGGTGTACTTGCAAGATGCGTTTGCGTATCAGCAGGTACCGGCACCGCAAAGCGAAATGGTGTCTGACAGCGACGACGAAACTTGTGCTGAACTGATTGAAAAGCTGGGCCTGCCGCTGGTGTTGAAATTGCCAGAGAGTTCATTCTCGCGGGGTGTATACAAAGTAGAAAGTGCCGAGGCACTGAAAACGCGACTGGTAGAAATGCTGGAAGCGTCAGCGCTGGTACTCGTGCAGGAATATGTCTTTACCGAGTTTGACTGGCGCATTGGTGTGTTGGGTGGCAAGCCTATTTATGCTTGTCAGTACTTCATGGCACGCAACCATTGGCAGATTTATCACCACGAAGGTGACCGCTTTAGCTCTGGTGGCTTTAAAACCATGCCGACCTTTGAAGTGCCCAAAGCTGTGCTTCAAGCTGCAATTAAAGCGGCGAAGGTCGTGGGCGATGGCCTTTATGGTGTAGACATCAAGCAATCAGGCAACAAAGTTTACGTGATTGAAGTGAACGACAACCCAAGTATCGACTCGGGTGTTGAAGATAAATACCTCGGCAAAGAACTGTATCAGTTAATCATGCAGGAATTTGCTAACAGATTGGAGTTACGCGGTCGATGAGCGCAGAACGTGCTTTACCGCTACCAGCGATGCTGAGTGTGCGCTCAGCTGACGCTGGCGATTTACCGCAGTTGTGCGACATAGAACAACGCTGTTTTGCCCACGATCGGTTAAGCCGCAGGAGAATGCGTTTTTATCTCACTGCCACCCATGCTGAACTGCTGGTGGCAGAACGAGACGGCGTGCTGCTTGGTTATGCCTTGCTACTGCTAAGACGGGGCACCATGCTAACGCGACTTTACTCTATCGCGGTTTTGCCGGAAGCCCGTGGACAACAGGTGGCGCAATCACTGATTGCTGAACTGGAGGTCAGGGCGCTGTCGCGGGGAAAGCGCTTTATGCGTCTGGAAGTGTCTGAGGACAACAAGGGCGCCATAGCACTGTACCAGCGTTTGGGTTTTACTCAATTCGGTATGTATAACGAGTACTACGAAGATAAATCTGATGCCATCCGTATGCAGAAGGTACTCAATTTTCCTTCCAGTACCACAGAAGTCGATGTGTACCCTTGGTACCAACAGACAACGGAATTTACCTGTGGCCCGGCATCATTAATGATGGCCATGGCAGCATTGGATAAAAACTATGTGTTGTCGCAGGAAAAAGAGCTGGCATTATGGCGTCGAGCCACCACCATTTTCATGACTTCAGGCCATGGTGGTTGCCATCCTGTAGGGTTGGCACTGGCGGCCGTCGACGAAGGTTTCAGCAGTGAAGTTTGGGTTAACCGCGCGTTTCCGCTGTTTACCGATGGCGTGCGTACAGCGCACAAAAAAGCCATTGTAGAAGTGGTGGAACAAGGCTTTCTTGACGAAGCCGAGCGCAAGCAGATCCCCGTGACTATTTCAGAATGGAAAATGGAATCAGTCGACAGCTTACTGGAAGAGGGCGCAGCGGTAATGTGCCTCATCAGCACCTATGCCTTTGACAAGAAAAAAGCGCCGCACTGGGTCACGCTTACAGCCTCGGATCAACGATGCTTTTACATTCATGACCCCGATCCGGAAGCGTTCGAAGGCCAAGCTGTGGAGTATCAGCATATCCCCGTGGCACGAGAAGATTTCACTCGCTTGGTAAGCTATGGCCGCCGGAAGGTACGGGCAATTGTCATCGTCAGGCAAGCCTGACATCAACAGCTAAATAAGCGCTGTCCACATGGGCAGCGCAAAAACTAGTGACTAATCTTAGCGTTAAATGACCGCAATGAAGAAACCAATGCCGCTAAATCATTTAAAGACTGATTGCTTAACGCTGGCTTGGTAAAGGTGGTGCCTTTGCGGGCAGTGTTGAATGCACGTTTAATGTCGAATGCTGCAGTGCGCTCTTTCAAACGTAGCCATTCGTTTTGCAGTGAACTAGGGATAACATGACGTTTAGCCAGAATTTTGTCTCGAATTTGCAACACTTGGCCAATTAATAACGTATTTTCATTTAACATTAGTAAACCTATTTTTCGTCTGGTTAGTTGTTTCAGCCTTTATTTATGGGGTCCTACAACAACTACCTGCTTTGTGACCCTGAATAAAGGAACGTCTTACACAGAGGAAATTGCAACATTGGTGCCTATAGTCTTTAGTCTAATAGGAGATCGATGAAGTGCAGCTGAGAGCGATAAATTGAAAACGGGAGGGAAGGGGCTTATTCCGCAGTATGTTGGCAAGCGAAACCTTTTGCATCGACCCGAGCGATATCATCATTGCCGCACACTTTTAGTGTCGTAGTCTGTTGATTATCGTCGTTAAACCCTTTCGCTATGACACTTGCCGTTGCGACAACAAGAACTGCTGAAACCACCTTTGCGAATCGAGTCATTGCACTGCTCCTGCTCTCATAAAATCCAGATTAACTCATCAAGCCAGTAAATAAGTACCCGACAAAGAGTAAGGCGCCAATCAGCAGGGCAGAACGAAATAATGAAAACTTGCCGGATTTGCCTGCATTTTTTTCTTGTTCAATCTGCTGAAGTATTTCTTCTACTGACCCTTCTTGCGCGCCAAAACGGGTCATTCTGAACGTGCGTGTTTGCTCCGAATAGGCGAAATCGTCGTTACTAGCTTCGCGAGTAGAGCGTAAACGTTGAGTGCTATAAGGTGCTGCATTATTCTCAGCTAGTTTATTTGCAGACAACTTGTTGGCAGAGCTAGGCGCACCAGCACTTTGTTTGCTAGAGGTGTCATTTCTGCGTTGATGATCCGTAAATTGGCGTGTAGTCATTCGCATTCCCTGCCCGACATGGTGTTCGTTTTTCATAGTGCCAGTCTATTGTGGCCGAGTGAAATATCAACAATTCATAGACGAATGACAGTATGGAATTAAAATCGTAGTTCTTTGCTTATATACCTGAAACCGGATTTTAATGCTGAAAGAACGTTAATACATTAGCGACTTGCGCGGCGCACTGGGCTTTTTCGAGCTGCTTTGAGAAACAGGTGGCCAATGCTCATGACTAATAGAGAAAGAATAAGCGGAAACAAACCGGCTAGTAGCGGGGAGATGCCACCATACGATATTGAAATGAAACTATCGCTGGTTGCTACCTGATAATCAGCTGGCGTCCAGAATGTATGGTAGATACTCATTGCTAGTGCAACTGCTGCACCAAAGAGACCTGATAACGTGAGCACCCATCCGGTGGCTGTGGTGATGTGTTTCCCTAAATCCATGGGAATCTCCAAGTAATTGGAACGAATTTTAACCAATTATCGTAGGAGATGGGGCTATGATCAAGTCTACGGCTATCTACTTTAGGGTAAATCGCAGTATAACCGCGATAAAATAAGATTTATCGCAAGTCCATGGAGGACGTCGCGCCATCATCTACAACAAAGCGGCGTAGCGTAAATCGATAATCGTCCTGTAACTGGATGCGGGTGACTTCACTTTTCTTGTCAGCCCGATAATGCCGCCAATTCCATTCACCGTCTTTCAGGATGACATTTTTGATACCAAAGCGCGACATGTCATCGACCGAGTAATCGAACCCCTGTGGCCCGTAACCAAAATAGTTCAGGAAACGCTCTTTAAGTGCTTTGACGTGCTGCCCGTAAACTGTGAAAAGATTATCAATTTCTAAATCAGCGTAGAATTGGGTTTCCTGCTGGCGCATTGCATTTATTATTACAGAGAAGCCTTCGATATCTTCACTGCCTGCCCAATCTTGCTGCCAGGCACTGCCGTGCCAAAGAAGAACGGAGTCTTTTCTTAAGAACTTCTTGTTGGCAGCCGGAAAGACATAATTTGCGCAGGAAGACGCACACACTACAGATACCTCCACATTCAAATTATGTTCATGCACCCATTTTCCAAGGGCCATACCCTGAGTAATATCGCCTCCACCACTGTTGATAACCAGCAAGTCAGGTTTGTCGGTAGCGTTGTCAAAATCGTTGAAAACTTTCTGATTGTTTTCTTTGTTGATAGGCCCGTCGTAGTGAAGTGCGTTGACATCCCGGTTGGCCAGTGAAGTGGCGAGAGCATAATTAGAAAATAGCAAAAATCCGGTTGTAACGGTCATTGAGGTTCGGGTAAAACCCATCATCTTGTCCCTGATGAAAATAAACAATGACCAGATAATAAACGGTTTGCTTGTCGAAAACACGGTGTGCTGTCTTTTAGGCAGCACATTTTATCGTGCATCAGTCCAGTCTTTTAACTGCCTTATATTGTCTTTTCAACAAACGTTCAGGCAAATAAATCACCGCAATATTCATGCTGCGGTTATCATCAGACAACATAGCAGACTGAATTTGAATTTTGGTGCCGTCAGCACTAAACGTAGGGTGAGTGTGATCTCTTGCTGTGGGTTTATGGCCGGTGCTGAGCAGCATCATTTCATCGGTTGTGCGATCGATCAAATACAAGCTACGGCTGAAATCATCACCCACCGCCCACCGGCCGTCAGATGAGCCATGGACATGCCATAAACCGCTGCCACTTCGGGTTTGACCTGCAATGCGCATTTCATTAGTTCGAAGGTTTACGATTCCGAGTCCAGTGGGTTTTTGTCTGCTTGCTGATGGTCCCCATTCATCATCAGTGCCCACTTCACGGTGCCCCATAATCGCGAAAGCCACTTCATCTTTGCTGATCACGGCTTCGTGCGTTACCCATTCATAATTGGCTTCCGGGTATAGAGCTTTCACTTCGCCGCCCACTTTCATGGTCCACATGCGTTGTGGTGATTTACCACCGGTTTCCCAACAGAATACCAATTCCCGGCTGACCCATGGGTTGGTTTGAATATGACCGAGCTGGAAGGGCAGTGCGACCACCATGTCTATTTTCCCGGTGCGTAAATCCATGCTCGCAATACCGGTAGGACCTGCCCCCATATTTCGTGGACCAAAGTTTTCTTCCAGTTCCACATCATCGGGTAGGTGTCGGGCGGCTTCTTCACGGCCAATTCGAAAATAAATGATGTCCTCGGCGGCATCCAGCGCCATGTCGCCACCGGCACCCATGCTCGCCGGGACTACGCCCACTACACGCTGATAATGGCTTTTATCTCTCACCTTTCCTGTGGTGGCATCACGCAGCAAAGCCGCCATATCCACCTCAACGATTTGCTTATCGTTATCGCTGCTTCCATATCGCGGTTGGTTATCTGCGCTGAAAGACGGATCACGCATCAGGTACAGTTTGTCCGTTTTTCTGGCGTTCACCAGCATGCCGAAGTAGCCGCCTTCACTTACCTGTACCAAAGTGCCATTTTCTTCATTAACTGCCATTGCTTCTCCAGGCACACGATTCGAGCGAAACACTAACCATTTCCCATCGGCCGTCCATTGGGCATGAGTGGGATAAATCTTCGAATCGCCAAGTGGTTGACTGGTGAGGAAGGCGATTTTCACTCCGGTTATTGGATCGTTTATCACCTTCCTCTCCGACGGAAAAGTTTGCCCGATAGTCGCTGCATTGGCAGGGGATAAGAGCGTTAACAGAATAAATATGTTTATCAGGATAAGGGTTTGTTTGGCAGTCACGAAAGTCTCACGTTTTCTTGTTATCAGAATGTAACGGTGAGCAAAACACAGAGAGATGCCGGAAGCGAGCCATTCCGGCAATTTAGGTTAAATATGAAACTGACAGCCTAAATAGGCTAATCGCTTTCATTTTGCCGGAAGACTGGAAAGCCTTCCGCATCCCAAAAAATGACGCGAGCACGTGCATGGCGATTGGGGTCGGAAAGGGCTGAACCTCGTAACTTTTGATAGTCGCGGCTATGGTAAATCATCAGATCGGTGATGCCGTCTTCAGCTTTAACAAAACTGTTGTGGCCTGGTCCGTAGCGACCCAGCTCAGCGCGAGTGGTAAATACAGGTTCCTTCTTTTTATGCCAGCTAGCGGGGTCTAACAAATCCGCGTTTTCATCTGCCCAGAGTAATCCCATTGCATAGCGATCATCGGTTGCGCTGGCAGAATACGTGATTAAAACGCGACCATGACGAATGATTACAGCCGCGCCTTCATTCACTTTATACCCGGCGGTTTCCCAGTCGAGGCTGGGTTCGGTAAGTAGGGTGACGGTGTCGAAGTCGATAGTTGTGGGCGAGGTCATCCTTGCGAGCCACAGCGCTGAGTTGTAAGTGCGTGCAGCATCTTGCTGCGCCCATATCAGGTAGCGTTCGCCCTTATGTTCAAAAGTAGTAGCATCAAGTGAAAACGAGTCAACGGGCGTTTTTATTTGTCCTGCTTCCGTCCATTCACCTTCCATCGGATTTGAGGCAGCGTTTTTCAGCGCGTACATCCGAATGCGCCATTGATCGTCTGCATCACCAGCCGCGAAATAAATGTACCAGCTGCCATCTATGCGATGGAGTTCCGGCGCCCAAATATGGTTACCCATGGGGCCTGCGGTTTTCTTGCGCCAAATTATTTTAGGCTCAGCAATTTTTAAATCATTCAGGCGACAAGCCTGGCGAAGCTCGATCTCATCAAACTTAGGAGATGTACCAATGAAGGTATAACAGCCATCATCGTGTCGCACTAACCAAGGGTCGGCGCGCTGCACAACAATGGGGTTATCGATGGGAGGCATAGCGGCCGCCAAACTTGAGAAGCTACAGCTGGCCAGCAAGATGAAAGCAACAGCAGACAAAAACGATGGCATAACCTTCCTTGTTGAAAATCCTGGTTTTAAGAAGGGTTAAGCTAGCACAGCCTGACTGCGCGTCCTATCTATTGTAAGAGTGAGTCCGTCTGAAGTTTATTATGTGAAACTTTAGTAGGGCTGCGCTCCTTTGCAGGAATGCAAGGAGCCAGAAACTATTGCAGCACGCGCCGCAACGACTACACCAACAGATTGTTAAACAACAATCCTGGCATAAAAAAGCTGGTGGCGAATACCACAGAGCCGGTAAGCATAAATGCGGTAACACAGAAGATAGCCTGACAACCGAATACGGCGGGCCGTGCACTTGCACTGTGTCTTAGCGTAACGACGGCGAGTGCCAAAGCGTTCTGGGTAACGCGATAATGATGTTGTAGCCACACCAGTGCTGGTTTAAAGAAAAATAGCAGGAAAGCGAACGCGACTTCTATACCGCCAAACTGCACCAGCATGGCTATTTCCGGTGCCAGCATGCCAATGGCAAGAATGCCCAGTCCCACAGCCAATTTTTGCAACAGCGATAAATCTTCCCAGTTTCTCATAACGTTCCCTCGTAAATAAAAGGCAGACTGAATCCTATAGTCTGCCTGTTTGCGATTTTATTACAGTAATTGTGTCAAAAATTGCGTCAGCTAAAAATCGGCGCTTAGCGTTGACGCTGCCGATTCTGTTTTTTCATCCGCTTGCTTTGTTCTTCCCGCTTTTCGTTGCGACGCTCTTTACGATCCTGACGCTCTGGCGTGGCGGAACCTTGTTTGAATTTTTCCTTGCGTTTAGCTTTATCGGCAGCTTTTTTAGCGGCCGCTTCTGCCATCTCAATTTTTTCTTTTTCCAGCATCGCAGGGGTTTCCAGGGTGATGCGCCCCAGTTTACCGGCTTGCAATTCGGTGAGCAGAATTTCACAAATTTTGTGAAGATTCACGCGGCCACCAGCCATGATAGCGCCACGAGTGCGCGCAGCTGCTTCCAGAAATTCAATTTCGGTATCGGGTAATTCGTTCAGCTTGAAACGGGCTTTCATTTCTTCCGGATAAGCTTTAATCAAATAATCGGCAGCATAGAAACCCACATCATCAAATTCCATGGCGGTATTTTTTACTGCGCCAGATGCCGCAAGGCGATAAATGGAGTTCGGGTTTTCCTGTTTCGGCCACAGTACGCCGGGGGTATCGAACAGAATAATACCGTTACCCAAATTAATGCGCTGCTGCATTTTGGTTACCGCCGGTTCGTTACCGGTCTTGGCGATAGTGCGGTCTGCGAGAATATTGATCAGCGTCGATTTACCCACATTAGGAATACCGGTGATCATGGCGTGAATGGCTTTGCCTGGTCCGGCCTTCTGTGGAAACATGTCTTTCACAATGCTGGCAATGTGTTTGGCGTTACCAGGATTGTCTGTTGAGGTAGTAATGGTGCGCACACCCCGTTCGCTTTCAAGGTGCGCCTGCCATTCGGCTACCAAATCAGGGTCGGCTAAATCAAACTTATTCAGAATTTTTAGCGCAGGTTTATCGCCACGGATTCTCGCAATTTCCGGGTTTTCACTGGAATAAGGGATACGGGCATCCAGTACTTCAATCAGCACATCTACATCACTGAGTGATTCTTTAATTTCTTTAAGGGCCTTGTGCATGTGCCCAGGAAACCAGTGTAACGCCACGGTGTTCTTTCCTTTAAATCTTTAATGGCGGTAGTTTACTGGATTGAGAGAAATTTGCGCGGAGAAATATGAATTTGTCTTGCTGCGAGTTTATTCCATTAACCCCAGTTCTCGTTGCAAACGTTTGCTCAGTCCTGCACTCACTATGCGAAATGATTCACTGACATAGTACGTGAGAGCTTCATCAAGTTCGCCCCGAGTATCGGTTTGCTGAATCCATTTCATACCTCGACTCGCCAGATAAGGTGCCGGTATGTAGCCGTCGGCTTCGCAAAGAAAATAGTAGTTCTGCTCTGAGGTTTTAAAAATAAATGCTGGTTCACCGGTTTTACTACGACTACCAATGGCAAAAACTTTACCGCCAATTTTCCACACATCGGAATTTCCCCACTGCACCACATGGGTGACAGCTGGGAAGGTGTTGCAAAAGGCATTGAATTGATTGCGGTCCATAGTCGTTAGATATGTTGCCTTACGCTTTTCCTGTGCGTTTACTTTTCTGCTCTCGCACACGGTTAACAATGGGCATTAGGTCATTCATGTTCAGCGGTTTGACCAAATGATGATGAAAACCGGCTTGTTTTGAACGATGAATATGTTCGGGCTGGCCCCATCCGGTTTGCGCCACAAATACCGCATTTTTTAGTGCGCTCATTTCTCGCAGAGCAATACATAAATCGTATCCATTCATGCCTGGCATACCGATGTCCAGTAAGAGTAAATCCGGTGAAATTTGCTTTACTGCTCTAAGCGCCGAAGGGCCATCCTCCACCACCGTCACGTCACAGCCTTTGGCTTCCAATATCCAGCCCATAGTAATTGCGGCATCTTGATTGTCATCTGCGATTAGCACCGTCAGAGGGCCATCAACCGAAACGGGTAATTCAACCGCAGAAGAGGATTTGTGCTGAACTGTTTGTTCGTGAGCGTTCAGTAGAGGCAAGGATACCGTCACGCACGTGCCTTGGTTACTGCTTTGAACAGCAATTTGGCCGTCATGCAGCTCAATAAGCCTTTTTACCAATGTCAGGCCGATGCCGAGTCCATTTTGAGATCGTTCCAGCACGTCTTCGACTTGAGAAAACATTTCAAAAATACCGCTGAGTTTGTCGGCAGGAATACCAACACCGGTATCTGTGATATCCACTGAAACTGTCGAACTGGTTACATTCAGCGCTATCGAAATTCTACCTTTATCCGGCGTATATTTGGCTGCATTATTGATAATGTTTGTAAATATCTGGGCAAGACGAATTTGATCACCATTTACCCATACATCATCCTCAGGACCATGAAATGTCAGAGATTGTTTTTGTGCATCTATGAGTGGCTGCACTGTTTCTATGGCATCTTGAATGGCTTCACAGAGATTAACCGCAGCGCGGTCAACACGTATCTTGCCACGTGTAATCCGCGACACATCCATTAAATCATCTACAAGCCTGACGAGTTGCGAGACCTGTCGATCTACCTGCCTGAATGCTTCCTCTTTTTGCTGCGGCGAGAAGTCAGCGCGAAGAATTTCGAGAGAGTTGCGAATGGGGGCCAGCGGATTACGAAGCTCGTGGGCGAGGGTGGCAAGAAATTCATCTTTGCGTTTGTCGGCTTCCTTCAGCGCGTTTAGCGCATTTTGTTCGGTGGTGATGTCTACGCCCACACCCGGAAAGCTCACGGCCTGACCGTCTCCATCATAAATTGGCCGCCCACGAAAAGCGCCCCAGCGAATACTGCCATCCTGCTGTACCAGACGATACCGCTGATCGTAAAAATTTCCCGTTGCAATACAATCTTGTATAACCGCGTTAACGTCGTTGATGTCGTCCGGGTGAATACTTTCCTGAGGGCGTTCTATGGGTACACCTTGTGACGCTTCTTCTGGCGTCAGGTTAAAAACTTCACCCAAACGCTGGTCACAAACGAAGAGATTATTTTTGATGTCCCAGTTCCAGATCCCAAAACTGTGTGACGCCTCAAGTGCGAGACGCTGCCGAGATTCAGCCTCTTTGGCCATTTTCTCTGCTTCATAGCGTTCCGTAATATCTCGGGTCGAACCGGTGATGGCTTCCACATTGCCATCGGCATCAAGCACAGGTACAAAAATGTATTCGTAAACACGCAGTCCGTGCATGCCATGATAGGGCACGTCACCTCGCAGCGGTTTTTTGGTAGCGACAACTTCTCTAAGCTCACGCATGTGCTTATCAGCTTGCCACTTTTCATAATTTAACTCATACAGGCTTTTGCCAATGGCTTGTTCCCACATAATTCCCCAGATATCCAGTAACGCATTGTTCACGTAGGTGAATCGCCCTTCGAGGTCAAAGGTATATACGGGATCAGGATTGTGGGAGAGGGCAGCTTCATAGAGACGCTGTTGTTTGAGAAGGCATGCTAACGCCTCGCTAGAGGCTTGAAGTTGGCTTTCAGCACTGTGTGGCGTTAGTAATTCTGGAATACGACTAACCGGGAGTCCTGCACTTAAGTCTTTCAAGCATCTCTCTATTTTTTCTGCTTTTTAGAATTCTATCCTAGTGCAGAACGCACTAGTGTGCGACATATTTCATCTCTTATTTAGTCGTGAAACTGAGATTTCTGATAAGGAACAAATCTGCTTAGCAGCAGTACCAGTGCAAGCAGCGGAATTAGCAGTAGAAGCGCGGTGGACAGGCTGGAATGTTCAGCGACTACGCCGATACTCGCAGGCCCTAAAAGCACACCGGAAAATCCGAGCGTGGATACGGCGGGCACGGCGGTACTCTGGGGCATGACAGTCTGGTTAGCAATGGCGGTGAACATCACCGGCACCACGTTGGCTGCACCCAGACCAATCAGGAAATAGCCTATAATTGATGTGACTGAGTAAGGCAGCGCGAGAAGGATCACGAGACCCATGGCAGAAGTTAGCGTGCCTGCCATCACCACCGGAAACCCGCCAAATTTCGACACCACATTATCACCAGTGAACCTGCCTGCCGTCATGGCAATGGAAAAGGCAGCAAAACCTAAACCACCGAGATTAATGGGCAGCGACCGGTATTCGGTGAGGAACAGACTGCTCCAGTCGAGCACAGCGCCTTCTGCAAGAAAGAAACAAAAACAGATGGTGCCGATGGCTAATACAGGGCCTCGCGGCAACGCGAAAGCCGGGCCGTTTTGTTCATTGCCGTATGGCAGCAAGTGGCGCTGGTAATAAAACAGGCAAACGCCAATCAGGCAGACACAAAACACAACCGATAATGTGACGGAAGTAAGTGACAGCAGGAAGGTCATCAACAGCGCCCCGGCAATGCCACCGAGGCTATAAAAACCGTGGAATCCTGACATCATAGTTTTATCACTTTGCTTCTCAACGAGTATTGCCTGAACGTTCATGGCGCAATCTACAGTGCCCAATCCCGCCCCGGCTAAAACCACCATAACCATTAGCAACCAGAAATGGGATAGCAGTGGCAGCGTGAGCATCGATAAAAGCAGTAGTGTAAATCCTGCCAGGATCACTTTTCGGCAACCGAAGCGACTAGAGAGTGGCCCTACAGTGGGCATGGCAAACAGCGCGCCCAAGCCCATACATAAAATGAGTCCACCCAGCGCACCGTCTGAAACACCAGAGTTTATTTTCAGGTAAGGAATGATAGTTGCCCACACAGCTGAAATAAGACCGGCCCCGAAAAAGGCGCAGTTTGTTGCTCGTTTCTGCGATGTTAAAGATGAAGTGAATGGCTGAATGTCCCGGCGAAAATCTGTCGGCATGAACGAAAGTATCCAAAACTGTTGTTTTATCTATAAAGAAAACGCATCGTTACGATATACTGGCAATCGAATTAATGCTCAATGGTGTAATTTTATGCTCGATTATGCATCCTTTCCTGAACAAAGACAATCAGAGTTGGTAACCCGGTTGCAGCGGGAAGGAAAACTTGTCTGCTCACAGCTTGCTTCTGAGCTCGGCGTATCTGAGCATACGATTCGCAGGGACATTGTCGAACTCGCGAATCGCGGACTTTGCAAGAAGGTTTATGGTGGCGCGATAGAAATTTCGCCAGCTCAGGGCAGTATTTTAACAAGAACGAGCAATATCGGGCATGAAAAGCAACGTATTGCCGAAGGAGCACTTAAGCTGATCGCGCCAAACTCAACGGTTTATCTCGATAGCGGGACTACCAGTTTGGCCGTGGTGCAATCGATGCCCCGGGATATGGACATTACGCTGATCACTAATTCTATTCCGCTGGCCCACGAAGCGCTGTCGCTGTCGAAAGCAGAAGTTATCTTATTGGGCGGAAAAGTGGAAAAATCGGTTGGCGGTTCCGTGGGCGCAGAAGCCCAAGAGCAATTGCGAAAACTTTACATCGACATCGGCTTTCTGGGCGTGTGTGCTTTTGATACCACGCGTGGAATTTCCAGTTTCAACTACGATGATGCCTTATTTAAGCGATTACTGGTTAAACAGTGCGGTCAGTTGGCGGCACCGGTGACAGGGGAGAAATATGCCACCATCGCCAGGCACCATGTTGCAGAGGTAATTGATATTTCTGACATTATTGTGTGCAAAGATAAACTGAGTCAGGAGCAACAAAACGCGCTGGCGCAGACAGACATCACGGTTAATTACGTTTAGGGAGTGGACTAATGTACGTACTGAATACGGTCGTCCATCTCCTTTTAAGCGTTATGCTCCATCAGTTCCTGAAATTCAGTCAGCGACGTCACATGGTAGCGGGCGTTATCAGATTTTGTGATACCCGGTCGCAGAATTTGTACTGTTCGCATGCCAAGTGAATTACCGGCTGCAATTTCAGATTCTGCACTGTCGCCAATAACCCAGATATCCTCCGGGGACACGTTTTCGGTCCTGGCAACAATATCGAAGTAGAACGCCTTGCCTTTGCGGGGCGGTTCACCCGGGTCGTCATAAAAAACATCTTTAAAGGCGTCTCTCAATCCCGCCGCTGCAATCTTGGAACGCTGAAATTTTTCAAAACCCGATGTGACTACATACTTTGTTCCGGGCATTGTATTTACCAATTGGCTGTCAGCGTAACCTTTAATACTGCCTTTCGCTTCCAACTGTCGAAAGTAGGCCAAACCTGCTTGTGTCGATTTTTCAGAGAATTTGAATTTTTCAGCGATGTAGTCGAGAGGTTTTCGCCAGAAGTCTGCTTTCATCTCTGCAAATTGCTCAGCGCTTAGATGATTCTCGTTATTTTCGAGTAATGTAAACAATGGATGTAAAACGTTTTCACCTACCGCGTTACCGGGAACCAGACAATTGTCAAAGTCGAAAATGATGATGCGCACTTCTACCTCTTAATTAAAACCGTTGAGTGATGAGCTTCTCATGCCCAAGTTGCATTTTTAATGTTGACCATCAATAAATGACAAATCAGTATCAAAAGGCCGTCAGCCCCATTTATAACACTCGCCATTCTATTAAGAGTCTTATAACACTCGGACTTTCATGTTGCGGAAGTAAATGGGGGAGGTCCATTCTTGCAGCACGATATGGCCTTTGCTAGACGCGCTGAATTGTGGCAAGTCTTTAAAGCGCGATTGAGAAAGCCAGTTTTTCCATTCATTACTTTTGAAGTCGACTGAAGAGGTGAGGGTACCATTCAGGTAGAACTCAACTTTGCCGTTGTTCTGTTTGATCACCGAGTGATTCCATTGACCGTCGCTGTGCATTTTTGCCGCTGCCAAAGGAGAAGTGTATCCAAAAATATCCCCGGAACGCTTGGCCGGGTCGTCGTTATCTTTATGTGCAGTGCCTAATAGCTGGTACTCAGGGCCAGTTTGCCAGGCAATTTGGTGCTCCGGTGTTTCCTGCACATTAATAAACACACCGCTATTGCCCTCTACCGGTGATTTCCATTCAAACTGCAGCTCGTAGTTTTCAAATACTTTGTCGGTTGCCAAATCACCGTGTTGAACATCGCTGGCTTTCAGGTTCACGGTTAATACGCCGTCCTGTACTTCCCAGGCGGATTTTGCATCGGGATGCTGAAACGGGTGCCATCCTTTTGTTGTATTGCCATCGAATAACAGCTGCCAGCCTTGCGCTTCTTCAGCAGGAGTCAGGGCATTTATTTCGCCAAAGACATTAAAGCTGGAAGCAGAAAGCGTAAGGGTTGCGGCTATGCCAAACCAAGAAGCACGGGACATCATGTTGTTACCTTAATCAAATTTTTAACAAGAATGCCACATTAAGGAAAGTCAGGCTATTGGGGTAAGCTCAGTTGTAGATTGTTAAAGTGCAATGGCTAAGGTCTTCTCACCGAACGAGCGAGGGTTTTTGAAGGTAATTCGCCAAATAACTTCTGATAATCCCGGCCGAATTGTCCGGGATGCCAGAATCCCCTTTGAATTGCGATGTCCGAAATTTTGGCACCAGTTTCTGCGTTAAGCAGGTCACGGCGCACCTGGTTCAGGCGACGCATTTTTATAAACTGAAGGGGGCTTATCCCAAGTTGCGATTCAAAGCTGTATTGCAATGTACGCCGACTCACATGGGCAGTTTCACAGAGTTCTGTGATAGTCATGGCTTTGTCGGGATTCGCATCGATATAAGCTTTCACAATTTCAATCACCCGCTTTCGTTGCTCGTAGCTCCGTGGCGCTGATTTGTCGTAGTGGGGAATGGCCAGTACGTCCAGCAAAGTCTGAATGAATCTTTCGGTTTGTATTGCTGCAGGGATTGAGGGGATATCTTTCTGATCCTGTAACGCCAGCAGTAATTCAATATGCTGAGAAAGGCGCACTTCCTGTTGATGTGTAAGACAGACCTTCGCTTGTGCGCCCGATATTTTAGGCACTGTAACGCCGAGTGTTTCCGCAGCCTTTCGCAGTGTCGAGGTCGATATCACCACACCATAAATCTGAAAATCATCCGGTGTAACCAGTTCAAAATCAACCGCACCCGGTTGACTCATGAGTTGATTATCACCGACTTCAAGTCCGTTAATGCGGGGAAGGCGGTGCTGCGAAGAACGTACCGGCAGACCAAGCCAGATGGCATCCGCTCTTACTTTGCATTGCTGTCGAAGTGACTGACTGGTGGTTTCCTTGAATACCTGAAGATCCTCAAACGGTAATTCCTCGATGACGCCCGAAAAAGCCCCCGCACTGATCTGATCATAACACTGCTGCCAGTTGACCAGGTTTTCTGCCTGTTCTTGTGCATCCCTGGCCGTGTATATGCACTTAGATGGTGCGAAATGATCGCTAACTGACGGCTTCAACGGCTTAAAACCTCATTGGACAACGCATTTTCCCTGATTTCTCCCTTCTAATATCCTGAAAAGACGTAATTTTTAAAATATTGCCAAAATTTGATATTGGCGTGGTACAGCTCTCGCTGCATTCAGTATTAAGAATTAGAACAAGATCTGTGTGCCAGGTGCAAGCCAATAATTTCCATTGGCCCATCTTTCATTACAGTAAGGAGAATATGACGTGTACCGTTATACCCTTGGGGATAAAACATTCACCTTTAAAAATCTGGCTGAATTAATGGCCAGAGCGACTCCTGCACGTTCTGGCGATCGGCTAGCTGGTGTTATTGCCCGTTCTGCTGAAGAGCGTGTTGTTGCGCAGATGTGCCTGGCAGAGGTTCCGCTAAAGCAGTTTCTGAATGAAGTGCTGGTACCTTACGAGAAAGACGAAGTGACTCGGCTCATCATCGACACTCATGATGCCGAAGCGTTTGCACCGATTTCACACCTGACGGTGGGGGACTTCAGGAACTGGCTGTTAAGCGATGAAGCCACAACGGAAGTGCTGAGCGAGGTGCGAGCTGGGATCACGCCAGAAATGGCCGCGGCGGTTAGCAAAATAATGCGCAATCAGGATCTTATTCTGGTGGCTAAGAAGTGCCGGGTGCTCACGGCGTTTCGTAACCAGATTGGTTTACCCGGTCATATGTCAACGCGATTGCAACCCAATCACCCTACCGACGATGTTAACGGCATAGCCGCCAGCATGCTTGATGGTTTACTTTACGGTAATGGTGATGCGGTGATTGGCATTAATCCGGCCACAGACAATGTGGCGCAGGCCATTAAGCTGATGAAACTGATGGATGATGTCATTCAGAGTTATCAAATCCCCACGCAGTCCTGCGTGCTAACTCACGTCACTAATACTATTGAGTGTATTGAGCAGGGCGCCCCCGTTGATCTGGTTTTCCAGTCCATTGGAGGTACCGAGGGCACTAACAGCAGCTTTGGGTTTAACCTAAATACACTGGCAGAAGCTCAGCAGGCTGCGCACTCGCTGAATCGTGGCACGCTCGGCAACAACGTGATGTATTTTGAAACCGGGCAGGGCAGTTCATTGTCTGCAAACGCCCATCACAGTCTGGATCAGCAAACCTGTGAGGCACGTGCCTACGCAGTAGCCCGCCATTTTGATCCGCTACTGGTAAATACGGTGGTGGGGTTTATCGGCCCTGAGTATCTGTTTGACGGCAAGGAAATCATCCGGGCCGGTCTGGAAGATCATTTCTGCGGCAAGCTACTCGGCGTGCCTATGGGTTGTGACGTGTGTTACACCAACCATGCTGAGGCCGATCAGAACGATATGGATAACCTGCTTACTCTACTGGGTGTTGCAGGATGTCATTTTGTGATGGGAATTCCCGGCTCCGACGACATTATGCTGAATTATCAGACTACCTCTTTTCACGATGCACTTTATGCCCGTCGTGTTCTGGGGCTTAAGCCTTCACCGCAATTCGCAGAGTGGCTGGAGAAAATGCAGATTATGAAGAATGCCGGTCAGGCAATTCTGGCAGACAGTATGCCAGATGCCTTCCGCCATTCTCTTGCCGCACCTTCACGTAAATCCGGAGGCCATTGATGAAAAAGCCTGCTTTCATTACCGAGAATCCGTGGCAGCAACTTCGTAGCTTTACTGATGCCCGCATCGGACTGGGACGCGCTGGCGTTAGCTTGCCTACCGAACAGCTACTTGCGTTCCAGCTTTCTCACGCTCAGGCGCGGGATGCAGTGCACTTTCCGCTGGATCTCGATGCCTTTGAAGGTGTTTTCGTGGATGCTGGCTTTGACGCGCCAATCAGACTGCATTCTCAGGCCGAAGACAGAATGACTTACCTGCAACGCCCGGATTTAGGGCGATTGCTTAATGAAGATTCCGCTGAGCGATTACGGCAGTGTTTCGATTCACCGGCACCGTCTTTCGACCTCGCCCTTGTTATTGTCGATGGATTGTCGTCTACCGCCGTGGCCCGGAACACATTACCCTTTATTACCGCGCTGTGTGAGCAACTGGATAGCAGTAAATACGATTGGACACTGGCTCCGCTCGCTGTTGTTGAGCAAGGGCGGGTTGCCATTGGTGATGAGGTAGGCGAGTTGTTGAACGCCTCTATCGTATTGGTGCTGGTGGGGGAGCGTCCGGGCTTGAGCTCGCCCGACAGCCTTGGGTTGTACATGACCTGGGGGCCACGCAAAGGGCTGAGCGATGCCATGCGTAACTGCATTTCAAACGTGCGCCCGGCGGGCCTGAAGCCAGAGGATGCCGCGCGCAAAGCGTTTTACCTGTTGGACGAATCCAGACAGCGAAAGCTATCTGGCGTAAAGCTGAAAGATCGCAGTCAGGATGATGTACTTGAACATGATTCAACATCCCGCTCATTTCTCATCCGTCCGCTCGAAGACAAATCAGAAAAACAATAACTGGGGGAACCACATGTCTGAACAACTCAATCAGGAATATCTGGCGAAGCGTCAGTTAAAAAGAGGCACCGCAGGCTGGATCCTTTTGGCTGGCCTGGGTGTGTCATACGTTATTTCCGGTGATTTTGCCGGCTGGAATTTTGGTATCGCTGAAGCAGGCTGGGGCGGGTTTGCCATTGCTGGCGTGTTGATGGCGCTGATGTATTTCACTCTGGTGCTATCACTGGCGGAAATGTCTGCCGCCATTCCTGCCGCGGGTGGCGGTTACAGTTTTGCCCGTCAGGCAATGGGACCGGTGGGTGGCTACCTTACTGGATTGGCTGTGCTTATCGAGTACGCGTTGGCACCGGCCGCTATTGTAATTTTCATTGGTGCAGCGGTAGAGGAGCTACTTGGGTTTAACGGCCCGTGGGTTTACGCCATTTTTTACCTCGCTTTTATTGGTATTCACCTTGCAGGTGTAGGCGAAGCCCTGAAAGTGATGATGGTGATTAGTGGCCTTGCCGTTTTTGCCATCATTGCCACCGGCATTGCTCTGGTGGGTAGCTTTGATACGGCTAATCTGTTCGATATCGCTGTGACGGATGCGGCCGGTGCAACGGAATTCATGCCGCTCGGCTGGTATGGTGTATGGGCAGCGTTACCGTTTGCCATGTGGCTGTTTCTGGCGGTAGAAGGGGTACCGCTGGCTGCTGAAGAAGCGAAGAACCCCGCGAAGGATGTGCCCAAGGGCATTATCGGCGCGATGATCTTTCTGCTGTTTACCGCATTACTGGTGGTCTTTCTGTTAGCGGGTGCAGCAGGTGCAGAAGCTATTGGAGGCAGTGCTGTGCCGTTGGTCGACGCGCTGAAAGCAACCGGGAACAGTACCCTCGCGACTGTGGTGAATGTACTCGGTCTTGCTGGCCTAATCGCTTCGTTTTTCTCTATTATTTATGGTTACAGCCGTCTTGTGTTTGCTTTATCCAGAGCGGGTTACTTACCGCGAAGTCTGTCTGTGACCAGCGAACGTAAAGTGCCGTCGCGCGCATTAATAGTGCCGGGTATTTTTGGTTTTCTGGTTTCACTCACCGGCGAGGGAGACTTGATACTCGCCATGGCGGTTGTTGGCGCAACGGTATCCTATGCACTGATGGCGCTAAGTCATATTTTGCTACGGGTGAAACAGCCTGAATTACCCCGACCTTACAAAACTCCCGGCGGTATGGTGACATCGGCGATCGCGCTATTGCTTTCCATAGTGGCATTGACCGGAGTGTATGCCTTTGATCCACGTGCGTTTAATTATACGCTCATCCTGTTTGTTGTCGGCAGCCTGTATTTTTTCCTCTACAGTAAAAACCGTCTGGTAGCGAAAACACCGGAGGAGGAGTTCAACATGCTGGCGCAGGCTGAGTCCGATTTGGAGGCATCTTAGGGTATTGCATTAATCTTGATGCTTCCTGAGAGAACGCGATATATAGCCGGTCAGTACTTTGCGAGTACTGACCGTTTTTTTACTGCTGATTTGAAAATGTCATCAGGGCTGGTTTTCTTTATACTGGTTTTAACTTCAGCAATGTAACGGACTGATTTTGTTTAATACGAATAACGAGATGGAAAGCGCCCGTCAGTTTTCCCGTTTTGATTTGGACGACCCACTGTCAACCTGCTCACCACACCCGATTGTACTGGAACAGCAAAACTGGCTGACCTGCGAGCATTATGTTCAGGCTAAGACACTACGAAGCGACAGTCAGGCCATTACCGTAGCGACAATGGCTACTGGCGAGCGTGCTTTCGCTTACGCCAAAGCCTGGTATCGTCTGAAAATAGCAGATTACAAAACACTCGCCCCAGTCTTGATGAAACGCGCACTGTACACCAAGGTACAAATGTACGAAGAAGTACGCGAAGCGCTAATGGCTACTGAAGATAAGCTGATTGTTGAAACGTCACAATACGATTATTTCTGGGGAATTGGCCGTGATCAACGAGGACTAAATCATATAGGTAAGGCCTGGATGGATATTCGCGATAAACTTCGATAGGCTGAGGTTTAGCTCGACTTGAAGAAGGCAAAGAAAAGGGCGACCAACTCTGCTGTTTCAACATTTGATTCGAAGCGAACATCAGAATATCTGGTGATTACAGCATTACATCACCAGAAAATCATAAATCCAAATGGTAGTTTACCAATCCTGTAGTGTGGGGTGAACAACGAGGTCGAAAATATTAACCTCATCAGGTTGAGCCAAAGCATATGCCACAGCGTCACCAATATACTTAGGGTCGATACCGACATCATTGACTTCCATCGCCACTTTCTTCCCTGCTTCATCATTTACTTTTTCTGTCCAGCCCGTATCTATCACACCGGGACTTATCATAGAAGTGCGGATACCATACTTGACTCCCACTTCCTTGCGTAGGCTTTCAGTAATTCCACGGATAAAAAACTTAGTGGCACTGTAGACGCCACTAGACTTACCCACGTGAATTCCTGCTACTGAAGAGGTGTTTAAAATAAGTCCGCACTTTGTCTCTACGAAATATGGCAGCACTGATGCAATCCCGTTCAAATATCCCATCAGGTTAATGTTGATCATTTTCTGCCAGTCATCGACGACCACGTCTTCCCAGTTTGAAAACAACATCAGGCCAGCATTATTAATGAAATGATCTATTCGTCCGTATTTTTCTAATGTGTACGCCACTAGAGACTTTGTATTATCCAGGTCGGTGACATCTGTTACAAAAAAGTCTGCATTTCCGCCCTCGGCGATTATCTTATCGACCAGGTCCTTTAATTTATCCTCACTTCTTGCTGCAAGGATCACAGTCCCTCCCTTCGCTGCAACCGACTTTGCGATTGATTTCCCTATGCCTGATGAGGCGCCGGTGATAATTGTAACTTTTTTTGATAATTCGCTCATTTTTAACTCCTTTGTCGTTTGAGTTCTTTTGATACTAGGAGGTTAACCGTTCAGAGCGGTGAGCAGATTTCAATGACTCGTTGAACTCAAATCAAAGAACTTCTGCAGTCTCATGCACATAGCAAAGAGGGAAACTTGCAAACTAAGGAAATCAAATGACACAAAAATATACCGCTCTGATCACAGGTACCACGAATGGGATCGGTTACGAACTCGCAAAAATTTTTGCTGCAAACAACTTCGACATTATTTCGGTGGCGAGAAACGAGGACAAATTAAAAAAGTTGGAAAATGAGTTGGCTGAATTTGGATGCCGTGTCCATTCTATACCTACCGATCTTAGTAGTTATGAAGAGATAAAGTCTCTGAAGGCCCGGGTGAATGAGCTTAATGTTGAGATCCATTCTCTGGTCATTAATGCAGGACAAGGTCTCGGAGGAAAGTTTATTGGCGGCACGTCACTGGAGAAGGAGCTGAGCCTCATCAGATTAAATGTTGATTCTGTAGTCCACATGGCGAAGATTTTTATTCCGGGTATGATAAAACAAGGCCATGGTGATGTGCTTATGACATCATCCGTATCTGGCACGACGCCTATTCCCTATGAGGCTGTGTATGGTGCGTCCAAGGCTTTCGTTAATTCACTTTTTTGGGCAATTCGGAATGAAATCAATGGGTCACCGTTACACATGACTTTGCTACTACCGGGTGCAACAGAAACAAATTTCTTTAAAAATGCAGGTCAGGCATCTACACAAGTAGGCTCAGGTAATAAAGCAGACCCAGCAGACGTTGCGAAACGGGCCTGGTATGCACTTTCCTCCCGTCACGAGGTTGTCTATGGAGATGATGATGCGGAGTGGGAAGGCGAAGTATTGAACCGTAATTTGAGCGAGTCTCAGAAAGCCCAACGTCACCGGATAATTTCTGAACCTGAAAATAACACTGTCAAAGAATAAATTAATTGCAGGCAGGTGATTACAACTTGTCTGCTTCCTCATGATTTTCTATAAATCCATCCTGAAATTGCTGCAACTGCTCTACAGTAAACTGAAAGTCAGAACTACCCAGTAATTGACCTCTGGCATACTCAATAAATCTGGATGCACGATCAGACAGCTTTCTTCCCCCAGGATAATAAAGATATACTCCATACCTGCCAGACAGGTATCGACAAAGTACGGGAACCAGTTTTCCCGAGCGAATGTGCGCCGCGACGTTCAAATTTGCCAGTAATCCTATACCCATACCACGTAAAACCGCCTCGGTTTCTACTTCAGAATCGCTTGCCCAGAATCTGGACTGAACTTGGTGGAAAATCAGCTCGCCGTCTTCCATAAATTCCCAGGGTTCAATTCTGCCGCTGTTTATTTGCCTTGAGCCGGTACAGGTATGCTCACTTAAATCATGGTAAGTGTCAGGAACACCGTATCGCCTGAGATAATCGGGTGAAGCACAGGCGAGCATCTGAAGATCAAAAAGGCGCAGAGAATAATTATTGCCGCCCGGTTCAAGGCCATTCCGGAAACCCACGTCAATGCCTTCTTTCACCAGATCGACAAAGTTGTCTGTGGCATACAATTCAACTTCAATTCGCGGAAACCGTTGCTGAAACTGATCAATGAGCGGCAAGAGTACCGTTCTGCCAAAGTGAAGCCCACAGGTGACCCGCAAAGTCCCCCGGGGCTCGCTGGATAACTCCCGGGCCTTATCCCATGCATTTTCAATCAGTGAGACGCCTTTCGTGACCTCAGACAGAAACCGCTCACCGTCTTCTGTTAGACGACTTTGCCGGGTATTTCGATACAAGAGCTTCACACCCAAATGTTTTTCAATCTGCGCGATGGCTTTGCTGGTTGCCTGTGGGGTAATACCCAGAATCTTTGATGCTTTATAAAAACTCCCCATTTCAGCAACCTGCCGGAAAATTTCAATCGCGCGTAGCTTGTCCATTCATTATCAACTTCTAGTTGTTTGAGTGTCACCTTATAGTTCGTATAAGGGTTGTTAATCACTGGGTAGAATAGCGCCATTGACAGATTAATCAACTTGGAGCGAACGTGAGTTCAAAGCAAGCGACAACTGAGCAGGTAGTCAGGCCACCACATGGGCTGACAAGTGCAAAGTTGGTACTCGGAATGGGTGGATTAGCCATTGGGACTGGTGAATTTGCCGCAATGGGCTTGTTACCATCGATGGCCGACACCTTTAACATCTCGGTATCTGAAGCAGGTTATGGCGTAATTGCTTACGCATTTGGGGTGGTCATTGGGGGTCCTTTTCTTGCCGTGTTAACGGCGCATCTCCCAAGGCAACGAGTACTGATAGGTCTTTTGGCAATCGTTTTAGCAGGTAACCTCGCTACGGCGTTAGCCCCTGAGATGATTAGCTGGCTTACTGCCCGGTTTATTTCAGGCATTCCCCATGGAACCTATTATGGCATCGCTTCACTGGTGGCGGCATCAATGGTACCTGAAAATCAGCGAGCGACGGCCATTGGCCAGGTCATGCTGGGGCTGGCTGTGGCAAATCTGCTTGGTGTTCCTTTCTCTACCTGGCTGGGACAGGTGGCTGGATGGGAAACCACTTTTCTCGTCATTTCAGCGATAGCATTAGTTACACTTGCGCTTACCTTTTACTTCATTCCCTTTGTTACGGGAGATAAAGCCGCAACCCCTATGAAGGAATTGAGTGTACTGAAACAAGCCGATGTCTGGGCGACGCTACTGGTCGCAACCATTGGCTTTGCCGGTATGTTTTCCCTCTACAGCTATATCACGCCAAGTCTACAGAATCTGACCGGAATGGCTGAAAGCACGGTTCCCTGGATGCTCATGGCGTGGGGTGCTGGCATGGTGATTGGCAATGTTGTGGGCGGGAAATGTGCCGATAGCGCCATGGTGCCATCGCTGTACGGCATTTTAATCTGGAATGCGCTGTTTCTCGCCGCGTTTGCTTTCTTCGCCACGGATATCTGGTCATCAGCCATTCTGCTGTTTCTGATTGGTTGTGGATTTGCGCTCGTACCCGCCCTTCAGTCGAGACTCATGGACGTTGCCAGTAACGCCCAATCACTGGGAGCAACGTTAAATCACTCAGCTTTCAACCTTTCTAACGCGCTGGGGGCGTGGCTCGGCGGCATTGCGTTATCGGTTGGCTTCGGGTGGGAATCACCTGCGATCGTCGGCGCGGTCCTTGCCGCTATTGGTGTGCCCGTACTTGCATTGTCGCTATTACTGGCGAAATCAAAATCTTAATTATTTAAGGAGTTAAGGATGTCTGAATTACAACGTAAAACCCCATTTGCTGCCGGAAATGTCGCTGTTGTCACAGGCGGCGCAAAAGGACTTGGCGCAGAGGCGGTAAAACAGTTTCTCAGTCGCAACATGCAGGTTATCGTCATCGATAACGATGATAAGGCGCTGCATAAACTGCAACAGGTATGTCAGGCGCCGACTTTACTAACACCGGTTGTCGCCGACCTGACTGATGAAAATGATCTTGCGCTCGCGTTTAGTTCAATTACTGAACGCGTTAGTGAGATTCATGTTTTGTTAAACAATGCGGCAGTTATGACGAAGACAGGGTTTAACGATGCGTTATCTGAATGGAAAAGCGTTTTTAACGTAAATGTCTGGGCCATGCTGTCATTGACGCAACAGCTGTTACCTCTTATGACATCTGGTGCCATCATAAATGCTGGCTCAAAAGAAGGCATTACCACGCCTCCCGGGCAACCTGCCTATTCAGTAGCAAAAGCGTCAGTGAAAGTACTGACTGAATTGCTGCAGCATGAACTTCGAAATACAAAACCTGACGTATCAGCGCATTTGCTGGTTCCCGGTTTCACCCATACCCCCATGAACTTTCCGGATGGCGATACTACGTCTGAAAGAGCCAGAGCCGCCTGGCCCACTTCAAAAGTGATAGAGCTTATGATTACGAGAGTGAATCGCGGTGATTTTTATTTATGGGGATTAGATAAAGAAACCACCCGGTCTCTGGATATGGCAAGAATCACCTGGCATTACCAGGACATTATCCAGAATCGGCCACCGCTCTCACGCTGGCACCAGCAGTATAAATCAGACTTTGTGGAGTTCGCCGAACATTTCTGCACTATCGAATAAAGACGAAGATGCAGGTCAAAACTTTTACATTGCTGGTGATGACCGTAGTGTGATGACAGTAATTTCAGGGGGCACGCCAAGCCGGAACGGGAAGCCAGTCCAGATCCCGGTTCCGGCATTGACATACAGCTTCATATTGCCGACATCATATAGGCCACGCACAAAACCATTATTAGCAGGACCGGCCAGTAATCCCAGAGGTCGAATCATACCACCATGGGTGTGACCTGATAGTTGAAGAGCGATTCCATGTTTCGATGCATTCAGTCCATCCACGGGTTTGTGAACAAGCAGGATTTTTGTAGCGCCCTCGGGTGTGCCAGACAGTGCGGTTTCAAGAGCAGGCATGGCCGCCCCCTGGGTTGCGGCAATGTCATCGGGTAAGCCGAGAAGCACTAACTTATCATCGTTTTTGTCTAAGATGATGTGTTGATTTTCGAGAAACTGAATTGGCAGTGATTTGTAAAAGTGTCGCCAGTTATCGTAATCGAAATAATATTCATGATTACCAAAAACGGCATATACACCATCGGCCGCATCTAATTGGGATAAAGGCGCCATATCAACTCGACGGTCTGCCAAATAGCCATCTGACAAATCACCGGCAATCAAAATAAGATCAGACTGAAGTTGATTTGTGGTGCTGACAACCTGTTCTGCCCAGGCAGAATCGAGTAACTGGCTGATATGGAGGTCAGACAACAGCGATATTTTGTAACCATCAAATGACGTTGGAAGGCCGGGCAGGGAGACACTGATAGATTTAATTGAAGGCTGAGAAGTAGCGTTGTAAATGCCAGAAGCTGAAAGACTCAGTGCGACTATTACTAAAGTAAAAAATGAAAATTTATTCAGCGCGAGCGATTTTCTGCTGAATACCGAGATTAGCTTAGCCACTCCGAATTCAACAACAACTAGCAGGGAAAGGAATGTGATACCGCCGAAGCACCACATCCAGAGAATGATGATTGAACGCGGAATCTCAGGAGAAAACATATTACCGAAAATAAGCAGGCACCACAGGTGAAACTCACAAATAGCCACTAAAACGAAAGCAAGAATAATCGTTAATGTTGGTTGCCGAAAAAGGTTCCGAGTACGTAAAAAAACGATAAGTGCCGGGATAAATGTATAGATAAAAAACATGTTTTGATGGACACCGCGATGCTATGCCGAATATGTGAATTCCAAACTTTACCACGACAACCTTGCAATGATTGTTGGCTTAATCTCAATGCTCGGTTGACTAACATTCAAGGAGACTATGTTGCCAGTCAGACCAATATCTCGATTGTCCCGTCAGGAACTCGCTGATCTTAATGCTTTCTGTATGGTCGAACGCATGCGGAGTTTCACCAAAGCGGGGGTAGAGTTGGGTATCACCACATCCGCGTTAAGTCATGCGATCAGAAATTTAGAGAGCCGACTTGGGATTAGGTTATTGAACCGTACGAGCAGAACTGTAGCACCAACGGATGCTGGAGAAGCTCTGGCCAAGCAGCTGAATAAAGGGTTTAGTGAAATCTCAGCAGGCCTTGAGACGCTGAATCAGTATCGTGACAAGCCTGCCGGTAGAATTCGACTAAACGTATTGAGCGATGGTGCACGGCTGGTTCTTGCTCCCCACTTAGCACGTTTTCTCAGTGCTTATCCCAATGTTGAAGTGGACATTATGGTGGATGACCAAATTGCGGATATTGTTGAGGCTGGGTTTGATGCCGGGTTTCGATACGGAGGAACGATTCCTGAAGATTTCGTCGCGATGAAGGTTTGCGACAATCTTCGCTGGATTGCCGTAGCTTCTCCAGACTATTTAAAAGACAAGCCTCCCATTGAACATCCCGATGATCTACTAGAACTCAATTGTATTCAAATCCGAACGGGGCAAGGAGTTATTATGAAGTGGGATTTCGACCGCGGCGATGAAAGACTGTCTATTGATGTTCGTGGCCAGGTTTGCGTGGGCGAGACCGCACTGGGCATTGAGTTGGCTCTGGCTGATGTGGGGATATTTTATTGTCCAGAACAGCGGGTTGAAGGTTATCTCTCCAGCGGAAAACTGCACTGTGTGTTACCGAACTGGGTAAGCCTGGATGACGGCATGTATATTTATTATCCGAGTTTCAGAACGCCTCCAAGAGGATTGCGGGAACTGATAAGTGTACTAAGAGAAGGAATGCTCTCGTAGGCACTCCCACCAAATATGAAGACGAGAATTAGACAGTAGAACGTCATTATAAGCGCCAAAAGAATCCCATGGTTGTGTACATTCTAAATTTGTAAGCTTATCTGCGCCGCTCTTTTCAAGCTTTGATCACTTATCAGACCTGCACCCATTCAAAAACATCGATACTGCGCTTTCCACATAGTGGGCTTTTTCATCTTCAGACAAAATAACTTCTTCACCCAGCACCGAGCGCAGGTGCATAGTGCCCTTGAACAAACTGACAAGCTGTTCTGCGGCAATTTTGCAGTCGTTAATTTCCAGATAACCACGCTGGTTCAACTTTCTTAGATAATCTTCAACCCGGCGCAAGTTTCGCTCTGGCGCGGTCTGCATGAAAATTTCTCTCAGTTGAGGGTATCGGGCTGATTCTGAAATCAAAAGCCGGTGAATCGCGCCGACATAAGGCGAGGTGAGAACATTAATAAACGCGATGCCCAACGCATTGAGTACCTTTTCAGGCTCTGGGTTATCGGCATCAAGGGGAAGCAGAGAATCAGACAAATTTTCTGTAGCCCGTTCAATGATGGCTTTAAACAGGCCTTCTTTATTTCCGAACATTCGATAGAGGGTGGCCAGGGAACCGCCTGCCTTCGACATAATTTCCTGCAGGCTGGTGGCTTCGTAGCCGTTCTCAATGAAGGAGGCTTCCGCTGCGTCCAGAATTTTATTCCGGCGCTGTAGCCCTTTTTCCCGGGGCGTGTAGGAATCGTCAGGCAAGTTTTCTGATTTTGGCATAACTGCTATGGAATACCTTTATTAAGTTCGAAACGGGAGTCTATCAAAAAAGTAATCAACGACCTATCACCGAAGTCTAGTCGCAAATAAAAATGTAGTGTAATATACGTTACACTTTTGGTTTGCAGTTGTAGAGAAGAAAATGCCGTCAGTTAAAACACTCATTTTGTCACTTGCCGGGCTAATCGCCGTTTCGTTTATCGCAAACGAGGCGTGGTACTGGTATGAAGACGGACGCTTTATCGAGGAAACGGATAATGCTTACGTTAAGGCTGACAGCATCGCCATTCGTCCGGAAATATCGGCGCGCATAAAAGCTGTGTTGGTGCACGAGAACCAGCACGTAAAAGCGGGAACGGTGATGATCCAGTTGGATGAAGGGGATTATCTGGCGCAGGTAAGTGAAGCGGAGGCACAGCTAGCAGTGGGGCGTGCGGCAATTGCGAATGCGAAAGCCCAGATAAACCTGCAGGACAAAACCATTGCAGAAGCACAGGCCAGTATCGATGCGGCCAACGCTGAACTGAATCGCAGCGAGTTGGAACTGAACCGGTTTAAAGTGCTGGAGAAGCAGTCGTTTGATTCCAGACAGCAAGTACAGAACGCAGAAGCTGCCATGTTAGTAGCAAAAGCACAGGTCGACCAGGCCATTGCCAGCAAAGCGGCAGCTGAGCAAATGATAGACGTGTTGAATGTGCAGTTTGATAGCGCAAAGGCGCAGCTGAATGTGCTTGTGGCACAGCGAGACTATGCACGTAATCAGTTGGAGAAAACCCGTATTGTGGCACCGGTTGACGGCATTGTTGGCAATCTCGGCGCCCGGGTTGGCAGTGCGGCGCAGCCTGCCCAAACTTTGCTTTATGTGGTACCGCTTCCTGATGTGTACGTGGTCGCCAATTTTAAAGAAACACAAATCGGTAATATGTCAGCAGGACAGCCCGTAACCTTGCACGTAGATGCTGCGCCAGATATTCAGTTTACCGGCATTGTTGAATCCCTCGCGCCAGCGTCGGGCACAGAGTTCAGCCTGTTACCGGCGGACAATGCCACGGGCAATTTCAATAAGATTGTTCAGCGCGTGCCGGTACGTATACGTGTGACCGGACCAGAAGCATCGTTGCCATTGCTACGCCCCGGTTTATCAGTGGTACCAGGGGTAGACACCCGGACATTTCACAAGCAAATTTCCTATTTAATGGAAAGTGATACACCTTACAACAGTTCGCTTACCTCATTGCAATAACAGAGCGGATTTATGTCTACACAACAGGATTTGCCAGATTTTAAACATCGGCTCGGATTCTTTGCTGCCATTCTCGGCATGTTTATGGCTATTCTCGATATTCAGATTGTTGCCAGTTCGCTGAATGAAATTCAGGCTGGCGTGTCGGCTACGCCAGATGAAATTTCCTGGGTACAAACCGCGTATCTCATTGCCGAAGTGGTAATGATCCCGCTTAGCGGCATGCTCACCCGTTGGCTTTCAACCCGGCTTACCTTTGTGATCAGCTGTAGTGCTTTTACCTTAGCGAGTCTGGGATGTGCCATGGCACAAACTATCGACCAGTTAATTGTGCTGCGTGCCATTCAGGGGTTTGTTGGTGGTGCTATGATCCCCATTGCCTATGCGTTGAGTTTTCGTTTGTGGCCGCCACGGATGATGGGCGTGATACAGGCGCTCATCGGCATGATTGCCACTACTGCACCGTCTATTGGCCCGACTCTGGGCGGCTACATTACTATTTCCCTCAGTTGGCACTGGTTATTCCTGATGAATATCGTTCCCGGTATCGTGGCTGCGATATTGGTGTGGATGTATCTGGATATCGATAAACCGGATTTCTCGTTGTTTAAAAAGATAGACTTCATGGGGCTCGGTTTTATGGCGCTGTTTCTGGGCTCGCTGGAATTTGTCCTTGAAGAGGGTCCGGGTGAAGACTGGTTTGCCAGCCATGAAATTATCTTTATGAGCATGCTATGCGTGTTGGGAGCCATCGCATTTTTCTGGCGTACCCTCACGGTAGAGATGCCCATCGTTGACCTTAAAGTGTTCCGTAATCGCAACTTTGCCCTTGGCACCTGGTTAGGATTTCTGGTCGGGGTGGCGCTGTACGGTCTGGTTTATCTGATGCCCATGTTTTTTGGTACAGTGCGTCAGTTTAATAGCCTTCAAATTGGCGAAATCATGTTTGTCACTGGGGCGACCATGTTCCTCAGCGCGCCGGTAATGGGTAAGCTGTCTGATAAAATTGACCCTAGGCTACTGTTAACTTATGGCCTGTTTATGGTCGGCCTGGGCGCTATTCTCAACAGCACACTAACGGCGGATGCAGGCTTTGATGCTTTCTTCTTGCCGCAGATTGTGCGCGGTGCCGGATTACTGGTGTGCATATTAACGGTGACACGCATCGCCATGGGAACACTTCCGCAGCATGAAATCAGTAATGCGTCGGGGTTGTTCAACGTAATGCGAAATCTCGGTGGTGCGGTAGGGCTGGCAACCATGGATACCATCCGCGATGTTCGCTTCGATTACCACTGGGAGCAGTTGATTGGTGCCATTAACACCACCCGGGATGTGGTTGTCGACACACTTTATCAGTCTCAAATGCAATTTACAGGCATGGTAAGCGATCCGGCGGCTGCTGCGGTAAAACAGCTGGCACAGCGAGTTTCTACGCAGGCTTATGTGTTGTCGTTTAACGACCTGTTTCTGTGGTTAGGCATTGTTTATATTCTGGCAATTCCACTGATGTTATTTATTCGGAAACCGGCACCGGGTAAAGCGCCTGCTGAGCATTAATGGTGAAACTAAAGAATAAGCCTGATTTTCAGGCTTACGCTTTTACCCGAATCTCACCCGATGCTTCCTCTCTCGATACCAGTGATAACCGTGGCGGCAGGCCCAGAACGGACAAATGATGAGTAGGTTAATCAAAATCGCAGTAGCCAGACTAAACACAATGGCGGTTGGCGTGAGTGGTATAGACGGGGCGAAATTATCCAGCACACGAACAAGGGTGTCCTGACGGCTAGGCGCAAACATGTAGCTGGCCTGTTGAAAATAATTGCCGTTGTTCAGTTTGGTGAGGCCTTCATCGGCTTCAGCCAGTCGTACCAATAAATCGGATTTATTGGCGGCATCTTCCCGTACTACTGCGTCGGCATTCTGTTTCAAACTGTCAATCAGCGCATCTACCGACGGGTAGTTGAACTGTCTGGCAAGAACTTCTAATTCAGCTACCTGCTCACGGGTGGCATCGAAGTATCCGGCGAGGTACTGGCGGTAGTGATCGGCAAGAATAGGCACCTGCAGCGCGGCAATAAAGAGCGCTGCAAATAATAACTTGTCGATAACCCGTGCCAGTACATGCATAGTTTGTCCTTACAGGCTGGCGAGGGTGTCGTAAATGCCGTCGGTCAGCCGCTTTAATTGAGATTCACTGATTATGTACGGTGGCATGATGTAAACCAGTTTACCGAAGGGGCGGATCCATATGCCTTTTTCGACGAATGACTTTTGCATTCGCGCCATGTTTACCGGCTGTCTGGTTTCCACCACGCCGATGGCACCCAGCACGCGCACATCCGCCACGGCAGGTAATTCCTTGCAGCGAGGCAGGCTGGCTTGCAGTTGCTTTTCGATACCAGCAACCTGCTGTTGCCAGTGTCCTTCATTGATCAACGTCAGGCTGGCATTCGCTACCGCACAGGCCAGCGGGTTACCCATGTAAGTGGGACCATGCATGAACACGCCCGGTTCACCCTGACATACGCCCTGTGCAACATCTTCTGAGCACATTGTGGCCGCCAGCGTCATATAGCCGCCAGTGAGCGCTTTGCCCACGCACATAATGTCGGGACTGATATGGGCATGGTCGCAGCCGAACAATTTGCCGGTGCGGCCAAACCCGGTGGCAATTTCATCGCAGATCAGCAGCACATCGTAAGCATCGCAGAGCTGTCGGCAACGCTTGAGATATTCGGGATGATAAATCCGCATGCCACCCGCGCCCTGAACAACTGGTTCAATAATCAGCGCGGCAAGTTCATGATGATGACGCTCAAACAATTCCTGCAGCGGCAGGATGTCGTCTTCACTGAAAGTCTGATCGAAACGGGTTTGTGGAGCCGGGGCGAATACCTGTTTACTCAGCACACCGGAGAACAAACTGTGCATGCCGTTTACCGGATCGCACACCGACATAGCTGCAAAGGTATCGCCATGATAACCATTGCGGGGCGTAAGAATGCGGTGTTTTTCCGGTCGCCCCTGACAGGCCCAGTATTGCAGTGCCATTTTCAGCGCTACCTCTACCGACACCGAGCCTGAGTCGGCAAGGAACACCCGGTTCATGCCATCTGGCGCCATATCCAGTAGTTGTCGGCACAACGAAACCGCCGGGTCGTGAGTGAGACCACCAAACATCACATGGGAGAATTTGTCGATTTGCGCTTTGGCGGCGTCATTCAATGCTGGATGGTTATAGCCATGAATGGCAGCCCACCAGCTCGACATGCCATCGATTAACGTCTCGCCGCTGGCAAGCTGGATTTCCACCCCGCTAGCGCCGGTCACTTCAAAGCAGGGTAGAGGGGAGATGGCAGAGGTGTACGGATGCCAGATATGCTGGCGATCAAATTCAATATTGCTCAAAATATAGCCACTAGTAAAGGTTTGAAAATGGTCAGAGTTGACAACTCGCTTACTGCGAATAGACTAAGCCAGCATTTCTCATTAGTAAAGGATAGGGCATGACCATCGCGTCGACCGCACCACACACTCAGACAGACATTCGCCACGACTGGACCCGTAAGGAAGTTCTGGCACTTTTCGCATTACCATTTAATGATCTGCTGTTTAAAGCCCAGACCGTACATCGTCAGCATTTCGACCCGAACGAAGTTCAGGTGAGCACGCTGCTGTCGATCAAAACCGGCGCGTGCCCGGAAGACTGTAAATACTGCCCGCAAAGCGCACGCTATGATACCGGTCTGGAAAAAGAACGTCTGCTCGAAATCGAAAAAGTTATCGAGCGCGCCAAAGAGGCCAAAGCCACCGGTTCCACCCGTTTCTGCATGGGCGCGGCGTGGCGTAATCCCCGCGACCGCGATATGCCGTATGTGACCCAAATGGTGTCTGAGGTGAAAAAGCTGGGTCTGGAAACCTGCATGACGCTGGGTATGCTTACCCGTGAACAGGCTATCGCGCTTAAACAGGCTGGCCTGGATTACTACAACCATAACCTGGATACCTCACCGGAATTCTACGGCGACATCATTACCACCCGTACCTACGACGACCGTCTGAACACCCTGCAGAACGTGCGCGATGCGGGCATGAACGTGTGTTCCGGTGGTATTGTAGGCATGGGCGAATCTGCTGAAGATCGTGCCAGCCTGCTGATGCAACTGGCAAACCTGCCGGAACAGCCGCAAAGTGTACCCATCAACATGCTGGTCAAAGTAGAAGGTACGCCGCTTGATAAAGTGGACGATCTGGAGCCTTTCGAATTTATCCGCACCATTGCCGTGGCCCGTATCATGATGCCTGCGTCTCACGTACGTTTGTCCGCCGGTCGAGAAAATATGAACGAACAGATGCAGGCCCTGTGCTTTATGGCCGGTGCAAACTCGATTTTCTACGGCTGCAAACTGCTGACAACATCAAACCCGGATACCCACGAAGACGTACTCTTATTCCGTAAGCTGGGTATCAACGCCGAGCGTACCCGCGAATTCTCTGATGAAGCCCATGAACAGGCGCTGCAGGAAGAGATCGCGGCACAGTCGGCACCGGCAGATTTATTCTATGATGCCACCACGCCGAAATCCGCAGCAAAATCCCCTGCAGCCACGGAGGCCTGATGGCATTTGAATTTTTCGATACTGCGCTGAAAGACAAGCAGGAAGCGGGGTATCTGCGTCGTCGTCATATTGTTGAATATGAAAAAGACGGCGTGATTTGTGTAAATGGTGAACACTACCTGAACTTCGCCAGCAACGACTACCTCGGTATGCGTCAGCACCCCGGCGTGCTGCAAAGCTGGGTGGAAGGACTGGCGCAGTTTGGTGGTGGCAGCGGTGCATCGCCGCTGGTCACCGGTTACACTCAGGCCCATTCGGCGTTGGAAGGCTATCTGGAAGAGAACTTGCAGCGTGAAGCTGTGTTGCTGTTCAATTCCGGCTTTGCCGCTAATCAGGCGATTTGTCAGGCACTCTTTTCGAATGGCGGTAACGCCGTTGCCGACAAATACATGCATGCGTCGTTTATCGACGGCGTGCTGGCAAGCAATGCATCGTTTAAACGTTTCCGTCATAACGATACTGCGCACCTGCAAACTCTGCTGGATAGCAGCGAGGGCGATACCCTGGTCGCCAGCGAAGGCGTGTTCAGCATGGACGGTGACAGTGCTCCAGTCGATGTGCTGGTAAAACAGTGTGCCGACAAAGGAGCCTGGCTGATGCTTGACGATGCCCATGGGTTCGGCGTGCTGGGTGAAAATGGTTTCGGCACTGCGGAACTTTATCAGTTATCCCAGCAGGATGTGCCAGTGCTTATGGGTACCTTCGGTAAAGCGGTTGGTACCGCCGGGGCGTTTGTTGCCGGCAGTCAGGCGTTTATCGATTATCTGGTAAACACCGCTCGACACTATATTTATTCCACAGCAATGCCGGCTTCTCAGGCTATTGCGACCTTGTATTCACTCACAGTCATCGCTGGCGGTGAAGAGCGAGGCAGGCTTGCCGAAAATATCAGCCATTTCCGCACCGTGGCGGCAAAGCAGGGGTTAACCCTGACTGAATCGCAAAGTGCAATCCAGCCGGTGATCTGCGGCGACCCACACAAAGCGTTGGCATTATCAGATGCGTTAAAACAGCGTGGCATTTGGGTTCCAGCCATTCGATATCCCACCGTGCCGAAAGGCTCCGACCGCCTGCGCATTACCCTCAGCGCTTCGCACAGCACAAAAGATATTGATGTGCTGGTGGATGCACTGATGCTGGCAATGGAGTCGGTGTGAGCAGTCAATATGTTGTAGCCACGCATTTGGACAAGCACGTTGAAACGCAAACGGGTGCTGGAAAGCAGGCCATTGCTACCCGGTTCAGTCGTGCCGCATCTACATACAATGATATTGCAGATATTCAGGCGCGGATTGCTGGTGATGCCCGTGAAGCCTTACTTTTGCAACTAGCAGACACCAGCCGAAATTCCCTTGATGTTGGCAGCGTTCTCGACAACGGTCGCGTCCGTGACAGCGGCTGCGTCCTCGACATTGGCTGTGGCACTGGCCGTGAGAGTGCGAGGTTGGCGGCGAGCGGTTTAGCGGTAACCGGCCTTGATATCGCCCCCGCAATGCTTGAAAAAGCCCGTGAGGATTATCCCTCCATTACGTTTTGTGAAGGCGATGCCGATGCGTTGCCTTTTGAAACCGGTGAGTTCGGCGGCGTATTTTCTTCCATGGCACTGCAGTGGAGCGAGTCACCGCAACAAGCTATTGCTGAAGTGGCAAGAGTGCTGAGATCCGGTGGTCGCGGCCAACTTGCCATCATGGTGGCGGGTTCGTTTCAAGAGTTGGCACAAGCGCGTAGCGATGCTGGATTAACCGCCAGCGTCAATACACTACCCAGTGCGCTGGTGTGGGAAAAAGCCGCGGGGCAGGCGGGACTCAAAACGCTGTATTCTGAAGTGACAACCTATACAGATTGCTTCGATAATATTCGCGCGCTGCTGCGGTCCATCACCAAAGCCGGGGCTGGACTATCGTTAAATACCCGCGACACTTCTCCAATGACCCGCGCTCAGTTGCAAGCGCTGGATGCTGCTTTTTCAAGGAATGCTGACGGCCAGCTTTCACTGACCTATCACGTTCTTCATCTTTCTCTGGAAAAATAAATGACCACGTCTTATTTCATTACCGGCACAGATACTGAGGTCGGTAAAACCTTTGTGTCTTCATTATTGCTGAAGGCCGCTGCCGCAGCGGGTTTACAATCTGTGGGCTACAAGCCCGTGTCTGCTGGCTGTGAGCTGGTGGATGGCGAAATGAGCAACGAAGATGCGCGCTCGCTGCATGCCGCTTCGTCACTGCCGGTTTCGCTTAGTGAAGTGAATCCCATTGCGCTAATGCCACCCATCGCACCACATATTGCTGCGGCTCAGGTTGACCATACAATCACTTCGGAAGCCCTAATTGCTGGATTTACCCATTTACAAGATAAACAACCGGATTTTCTGCTCATGGAAGGGGCGGGTGGCTGGCGTTTACCGCTGGGTAACGATTTGTGGATGCCGGATGTGGTGAAAACCCTGAAGCTGGATGTGATTGTGGTGGTGGGGATGCGTCTTGGATGCCTTAATCATGCCATGCTTACCTGTGAAGCGATTCAGCACGATGGACTCAACATCAGAGGCTGGATAGCCAATCAGCTGAGCCCAGACATGCCGGTGTACCAGGAAAATCTGGCGACCCTCAAAGCCGCCATGCCAGCGCCCTTGCTGGCGGAAATCCCCTACGGCGCCGGTGACGACACCGTAGCGGCATTACACTCACTGGTGCATGAACTGAGATAAATCGTCACCGTCATTAATCGGGGTTTTATCTTTATCTACAAAGATAAAGCCACCGTGCTCGCCTTTAAACATCAGCTTGCCGCCCGACAATACCAGCGCCGTGCCTTCGCGTATAGCCAGCACCGGTGTCTTTGGGTTCAGCGTAGTGAATTCAGCCAGTCGCTGATCACGGGTTTCACCGTTAAAGCCCGGCGGATGATAATCGGAATAGTGCGGATTCAACTGGCAGGGAAGTAATGCTAGTGCATTGAACGACGGCGGTTCAATAATGGGCATATCGTTGGTGGTACGAATGGTGGCTCCACAGATGTTGGAACCAGCACTCCAGCCAATATACGGTGTGCCCGCATTAATCGCTGTACGGATGGATTCAATCAGGCCGTCACGATAAAGGCAGCTCAGCAGATTGAAGGTGTTTCCACCACCTACCAGAATTGCCGTACGGTTTTTCTGCGCTTCCATCACCGCCTGTTCAGGGTGTTCAAAGGTGTGCAGGCCGGTTACGTTAAAATCCGGCAATGCGGCTTGCACCTTATCGGTGTATTCATCGAAGCTCATGGTCACACCGGCATACGGAACGAACACTACGTCGCGGATATCACCTAAGTGTTCAAGCATCAACGGTTTGGCGTGCTCAAGGTAATCTTCATTCCCTACCCGGGAACTGCTCAGCATTAATACATGGGCAGACATGGTTACTCCTTGCTTGTCGTTATTGGCCGCACATCATACGTGATGGCCTCCATTGATTCATCCTTTAGTATAAAAGGTTGCGAACAACTGTCCGCCATGAAATGCTTTTTAGCAGTCTAAATCATTCATTGTGCGAAATTATCAAGGACTGAAATAAATGGAAAAAGTGAAGTGGGGCATTATCGGCGTAGGCGATGTGTGTGAAGTGAAAAGCGCGCCAGCTATGCAGCTTATTGAGAATAGTGAACTGGTAGCTGTGATGCGACGCACCGGCGAGCTCGCGCAGGATTATGCGCAGCGTCACAACGTACCCAAATGGTATGACGATGCTGACGCACTGATTAACGACCCCGATATCAATGCTATCTACATTGCCACACCGCCGGATGGCCACCTTCCTTACGCACTTAAAGCCGCGGCAGCAGGAAAGCCGGTGTACGTAGAAAAGCCCATGGCGCGGACTTACCAGGAATGTGAGGAAATGATTGCCGCCTGTGAACAGGCGAGGGTGCCGTTATTCGTTGCTTACTATCGCCGCTACCTGCCAAATTTCCTGCAGGTGAAGCAATGGCTGGACAATGGCGAAATCGGCGACGTGCGACAGGTACATGTGAGCCTGATGCAGTCGGTGCGCCCACAGGTTCTCAATAATATCGATAAACCCTGGCGGGTGAACCCGGAGGTGGCGGGCGGCGGCTATTTCTATGATTTAGCTTCTCATCAACTGGATCTGCTGGATTTTCTGCTTGGCCCCATTGCAACAGCCAGCGGTCTGAACGCCAATCAGGGCGGGTTGTATAACGCGGAAGACAGCGTTACTGCCTGCTGGCTGTTTGATAATGGTGTGCTCGGCAGTGGTAACTGGTGTTTCAGTGCCGCCCAAAGTGCCGAGTGTGATCGCGTTCAGATCATCGGCAGTGAAGGGATGATTGAATTCCCTGTGTTTGGAAAAGGCGTGGTGACCTTGCACAAAACTGGCAGTGAACCATTAGTACTCGAGTTCGAACTTCCTAAGCACATCCAGCAGCCGCTAATCACCGCCATTGTTGGCAATTTAATTAACGGTACTGAATGCGATTCAACCGGCGAGTCCGCAGCACGAACTAACCGGGTGATGGAGCAGATTGTTAAGCAATAGGCTTTTGCGTTAAGCGCTTAATCATCATCCCGTGGCGGTGGACGTCTGTCACCGCCGCCCATGTTGTTTGGGCGGCAAGCCAGTTCATCACTGTCTGCATCGGGCGGTGGTGCCATGCACACGCCTTCTACGGTTTCACCCTCCCGACCGGACATCGCACAGCTATCCTGTTCGCTAGCCGAGGCACAGGCATCATAAGCTTCCTGCGGGATTTGTGGTGGTTTACGATTCTCTGCTGCCTGCGCGAGTACGGCCGCTGTGGCAGTAACGAGAAGCACGCTAACTATCAGTTTCTTTCTGAACATAAGAAATTCCGTGAAAATAAAATTAACGTTTCGACTCATAGCGTGAGCGGAGGTTTATTGATTTGCAGAACCTTTACGCACCTTTATTTTTCGGGCTTTGTGCTTTCATCAAATGCAATAGCGGCTATTATGCTATTGGTAATTACTTCAGGCGCAGTCCAACCACCGCCGTTAATACCATCGCTGTTACTCAGCACAACAACAAAAGTTTTGCTGTCTTGCAGATAAGCACTATGGCTGGAATAGCCCATGGTCGAGCCATTCATTCTCAGCGCGCGCTTACCACCCACTTTT
Organism: Alteromonas confluentis; assembly: GCF_001757105.1. GTDB lineage: Bacteria > Pseudomonadota > Gammaproteobacteria > Enterobacterales > Alteromonadaceae > Alteromonas > Alteromonas confluentis. The sequence goes on along the minus strand of NZ_MDHN01000040.1, from coordinate 102,164 downwards.
TCTATTGAGTAATTATATGGACCAGGAACCTGGGAACCGTCATTTAGCGCAATAGGACGGGTGAGAGCGGAAAGCTGGTCTGCATTAAGAAGTTTTCCCTGCATTAATGCAGAATTAAAAGTATTCAGGTCGTCTACTGTCGAGAGTAAATCGGCTGCACCAAACGCCCAGCGCCAGTTTAGAAAATCGTGTTGTCGTGGCGTGGCGCCATCAAATGTATATCCGGTGGCCTTTCCTTTGACAATCTGAAAGCTCGCCTGATGGGTGTGTTGCATGTTTAGCGGGCGAAAGATCATTTTCTGAAGTGCTTCTTCGTATGCCATTTCAGATGCTTTTTCAATGATAGAGGCGAGCATGCTGTAACCAACATTACTATAAATAACGTGTTGACCCGGTTCGTACGCCCATCGGCCATTTTTAAATTCCTGGATCAGACTGTCGAGATCCGTATCATCATTAATTCGCGTAGCGAGAAATTCAGGTTCATTGATTGGGTCGACAAGGCCCGATGTATGGGAAAGCAGATGCGCAATTGTTACTGGTGACTTTTGTGATGTGATCCCCGGAATATAGCGACTAACCAGGTCGTTTCGGTTCAGCTTTTCTTGTTGCTCCAGCAGTAAAATTGCAGTGGCAGTAAACAGCTTGGTCAGTGAGCCAATTTCGAAAACCGTGTTGGCGTTAACTGGCACACCAAGTTCAATGTTGGCTAGGCCAACCGCTTTTTTACAAACTACGGTATTGTTTTGCGCTACTAAAAACACAAACCCAGGAGCGTCATGTTTTGCATACTGCGCGGCGGCTTTTTCTACACCAGGGAAAGTGCATGCGAGTAGCTTGGCGCTGAATACAACCGTGACAATCACAATGAATTTCATTAACCTCATTTTTGTTTTCCTTATTGGTGAATAACGTCGTCGGTTATCCCATCACAGTGAATGAACAGCGATATTGGAACACTGTTTTTTCTCTGATGTTTTTATGATGTGCCTATTTATCAACGGTTTATTTTATTGAGGTTGTGTGGAAAGGTTTTATTTACAGGGAGTATGCGTAGACCCGACTCGAGGCGAAATTTCGTCTGGCGATGAGGTCTGTACGGTTGAACCTAAAGCCATGGCGGTACTGGTTTACCTTGCAGAGCATGCTCATACCGTGGTGTCGCAAGAGGCTTTGTATAATGCGGTATGGCCACGTGGTATATTCAATCCGGGGGTTCTACAGCGCTGTATCGCCCAGTTAAGAAAAGCGCTTTCTGACGATGCCAAAAATCCCGTATTCATTAAAACGCATCCCAAACGGGGTTATTCCCTGGAAGCTACCCCTGAACGGAAAATGACGTCTAGCTCCAAGCCCTGGCTGCCGATATTTGTTATTACCGTCGCTGTACTTTTGTTAACTATTGGCTTCGTGGGAAAGCCTACAGAGCCCACTTTTACTGGCCGACTCACGGCCATCACATCATCCGATAGCTATGATTTCTATCCGGCATATACCCAAGATGAAAAGTCCCTTGCGTTTATCAGACAGTCGGAACATGGTTCGCAAATCGTGGTGATTGATAGTCAGACGGGTAAAGAAATGCTTTCGCTGAACAAAAACCTCAATTATCAGGGACTGGCCTGGGCAGCAGATGGCTTAACACTGTATTAGCTTGCCCGAGACGATTCGGGGGACAGAATTGGTAAGGTGGACATCACAACCGGACAAGCGATACCGCTGTATCAGCACAATAAATCGATGTCTGTGTGGCGAATCTTTCCTGCTGGAAACGTGATGTATTTTATGGCTGAAAGTGTGCCATTAAATCGCCCACCAGAAACAGCCTTGTATGAGCTAGATTTGGTGACGAAGGCGATATCCCCAATACTGCGAAGTTCTGATAGTTTTACCCCTTATCGCTTTGCACTGACGAACGTCAACAAGCGATTTGCAATTGCTGGCGAGAGCGAGAGAAACACCATTGAGTTTAGGATATTTGAGGTTGATAGTGGCAAACTTAGCGAGCCCTTTGCCTCGTTACCATTAGGTTTTACTGAAATCAACTGGTACGACGAATCTCAGCTTGTGGTACATCATCTCAATAAGTTGTATTTACTCTCATTGGATGGTGAATTGACAAAACTCCCCATCGACAGCTTTATGCGAATTTTTAACCCTGTAGTAGCACCACAATCTGGCAATATCGCCATGACCGTGACTGAACAGGACCGCGACCTGGTTCTCATCGATATGGATAGCCAGCGTGAGCAGCGGGTAATAAATTCAACGGGCGAGGATCACTTAGGTCGTATTTCTGCAAACGCGAGGCTGCTGGCATACGTATCTGCCCGCAGTGGTGTGCAACAGGTGATGATTGCGGCCGACGGCAAGACCTTACAGGTTTTCCCCAATCCGGAAAACCTGCCGGTGAATAGGGCACCGGTATGGGATAAAAGCGGCAGACGACTCGCATTTGCACAAGGGCAGAACCTGCATGTATTTGATACCCGAACTCAAGCATTACAAACAATAGCGATGCCAGACTGGTTCACTTCCGTACTTGATTGGTATGAAGACGGCGAACGCTTACTGTTAGCCACCAAAAAGGATAATCAGTCCTGGTTCGAAGTTTTCGATTTGCAGAGCCAAACGTCCCAACGTATCACTGAAACTGGCGTTAATTATTACGCCAGGCTGGACCGCAATGATGCTCTGGTTTTCAGCGTCGATGACACCGTATATTGGGGAGAAAACCGTTATCAGCATCCTACTTTTACCCAAAGTCATGGGCGGTATTTTCCGTCAGGGAATACATTGATTTATCAGGCGGGTGATAGCGTTTATGCTTTTGACGGACAACGTGTGAGTACGCTGCTTGCCACATTGCCCAATGACGCACAGCAGTTGATTGATGCGAATGCAAATCAACTGCTATTTGAGTCTTCGGTTACGGCGCGAGCAAGAATAGTTAAGTTAGACTAGCAAAGGTGCGAAACTTCAACCAACCTAAACGCCTTGTGCCACCATGGCATCAGCGAGACGTCTAAAAGCAGCAATGTTGGCCCCTTTAGCATAATGAATGAAGTCGCCGTCTTTGCCTTCTTCCACACACTGTTGGTGGATGTGCTGCATGATGGATTGCAATTCGTTGTCTAAGGCTTCCCAGGAGTCTCTACTGAATGTGGCGTTTTGTGCCATTTCAAGGCCAGAAAGTGCCACCCCGCCAGCGTTAGAGGCTTTGCCCGGTACAAAAGGAATGCGGGCGTCAGCAAAAACTCTCTGGGCTTCGCTGGTACAGGGCATATTGGCGCCTTCGAGCACGTATTTAACACCGTTGTCTTTCAGTTGTGTCGCATCATTTTCATCGAGTTCATTTTGCGTGGCGCAGGGTAAACAGATATCCATAGTTTGTCCCCACGGCTTTTTGTTCTCCTGCCAAACAGCGTCTGCGCTGCTTTCATCTGCCAGAGCGGTAAGCACATTGTTGTAGCTAGCGTTGTTTTCAATTGCCCAGCGAATATCACTTTCGCTAAAACCGTCCTTTTTAATCAAGCAGCCGCGACTGTTCGACAAGCTTACAACAATCGCATTTTTGGTTACCGCCTTAAGCGCAGCATGTAGTGCCACATTACCCGCACCACTAACACCAACACATTTGCCCTCTAGTTGCTCATCGTGTTCAGCCAAAACGGCTTCAAGCATGTAAATCAGGCCGAAACCTGTCGCTTCAGTGCGCACATGGCTGCCGCCGAAGGAAATGTCCTTGCCAGTAAGGGTGCCTTCAAACTGATTATGGATACGCCGATATTCACCGTAAAGGAAGCCGATTTCCCTGCTACTTACATTGATGTCTCCCGCAGGTACGTCGGTATGCGAGCCAATGTGGCGTTGTAGCTCGCCCATAAACGCTTGGCAGAACCGCATGATCTCGTTATTACTGCGACCTTTGGGATTAAAGTCTGAGCCACCTTTTGCGCCGCCCATGGGAAGACCTGTGAGGGCGTTTTTAAATGTTTGCTCGAAGGCAAGGAACTTTAAAATGGATTCATTCACAGTGGGGTGAAAGCGTAATCCACCTTTGTATGGACCAATCAGACCGTTGTGTTGAACACGCCAGCCACGATGAATCTCAATCTCGTTGTTATCATTCATCCATTGCACGCTAAATTGAATGATGCGCTCGGGCACGCACAACCGTCTCACCACATCGCACTTTTTATAATCGTCGTGCACATTTGCCACTGGCATGATGTCATTCACGATTTCATCAACAGCCTGTAGATATTCTGTTTGTTCGGCATATTGGCCGCTCAGCCATTCGAGTAATTGGTCTTGATTAGATGTGTGACTCATATCACCTCTTTACGGTTCTTTATCAATGAAATTGTTTTGCTTACCCTTTGAAGCTTTGGGGTTTCTACCCTTGGGATGAGTGACATGATCATTAATTTCCTGTCATCAACCGTACATGCTTTCTTACAGAAGTCGGGGAGTAGGTGAACCAGGGAACGGCCATGCCGTACCAAAATTGAACCTTCCTTTATCACACAAGAAATCACAGGAGGCATTATGACTAAAACGGTATTGGTGACTGGCGGCAACCGGGGTATTGGTTTGGAAATTGTTCGTGGTTTTGCCAAGCAAGGCTATAAGGTGCTACTCGGCTGTCGACGAGAAGAAGATGGCGAAGACGTCAAAAAAGACATCGTGGGCAAGGATATTCAGGTTGTAGAGTTAGATTTAAGCAATACAGCTTCTGTAAAAGAGCATATGAACCGTGCCATGGCGGTGTATGGCAACATTGATGTATTAGTGAATAATGCTGGCATCATGGAAGATGGTGCATGGGAGGAGCTTGACCCTGCGGCGATAGCGCAGTCGATGCAGGTGCACGTAAATGGCCCGTTTGCACTTATTCAACAAGTGCTGCCAGGTATGTTAGAAAACAATTTCGGCCGCATCGTTAACGTATCTTCAGGTTACGGCGCTTTCTCTGAAAACATGCAGGGGCCGCTTGCCTATGCAGTGAGTAAGGCTGCACTTAATGCACTCACGCTTAACTTAGCGAATCAAATCGACAGTGACAAAAACGTAAAAATAAACGCCATGTGTCCCGGTTGGGTGCATACCCGAATGGGCGGCAGTAGTGCACCGCGTACGCCAGAGAAGGGCGCAGAGACGGCGATCTGGCTTGGTCAGCTTGATGATGATGGCCCTAGCGGTCAGTTCTTCCGTGATAAAAAGCGACTTGACTGGTAGCACGCTCAGATTATTCAAATCTCTGGAGTCGAAATGCCCGGCAGCGGGCATTTATCGTAAAGCCATTTCGAAAAAAAGCTAAACGGCGTTTATGCAACGTCTAAAATGTGGCACCCTAATAGGCTGTTCGAAATAGTTTTCCTGTCTGTGGCGGTAGTTGTCCGCGGCAGCGCCCGATAAGTAGAAAGAGTGAAATGAGTAATAAAGCCAATAAACCCTCTGTGTTGTTCGTTTGTCTGGGCAATATTTGTCGATCTCCTACCGCTGAAGCGGTATTCCGTCACAAAGCGAAATTGGCAGGACTGGACATGGTCATCGATTCTGCCGGTACCCATGGTTACCATATTGGTAAGGCGCCGGATAAGCGTTCAATCGCGACGGGAGAAGAACGTGGCTACTCGTTTAAAGGTTTAAAGTGTCGTCGAGTGGAAGCGTCGGATTTCGAACAATACGACTACATCATGGCCATGGACGAGAGCAACTACGAAAACCTGATGGAAATTAGTAATGGGGTTAATCAGGACCGCATCCACTATTTCCTCGACTTTGCGCCGGGTGACGACAAAGAAGTGCCTGATCCTTATTATGGCGGCAAGAAAGGGTTTGAGTTAGTGCTTGATCTTATCGAGAAGGCTTCCGACGGTTTTATTGCTCACCTCAGAAAATAACGTTGGTTTGTTGCTGGTGCCATTCTGATTATATCGAAGGCACCGCATAGCAACGACAGCGAACAGCCCGAAAAAACTCCACGATTTTTGCATAATGAAGCCTATAGTCGCGGTTTAAATGTGATAGACTCCGCGCAGGTGTTCACTATAAAGCCGAAATGTGGTCAAAAGCTTGCGTTTCGCAATAAAGTACGGTCAGGTTCAACAGTGCATTTCGCATCCTTTCCTGATGAACCGAATACACAAATCCTGCAACACCCACACGGAAAGTGATTTTTCTGGTATCACGGAATCGATATCAACAAGTCGTCCATGGGACATCAATCTGTACGGGCCATCGCTGTCAATTAATGAGGAGAAAGCGTGAGTAACTGGCAACCCGACAGCTGGAGATCTAAGCCGATTCTGCAGCAACCTGAATATGATAATCAGGAACAAGTTAATCAAGTTGAGCAAACACTGAGCAAGTACCCGCCACTGGTTTTTGCCGCTGAAGCACGTGAACTGCGTCGTCAGCTGGGCGAAGTGTGCGAAGGGAAAGGCTTTTTACTGCAGGGCGGTGATTGCGCTGAATCTTTTGATGAATTTAACGCACCCAAAATCCGCGATACCTTTAAGGTAATGCTGCAGATGGCTATCGTAATGACTTTTGCCGGTCGTTGCCCAGTCACCAAAATTGCTCGTATGGCTGGCCAGTATGCCAAGCCACGCTCTTCAGATTATGAAACCATCAACGGCGTTACGTTGCCAAGCTACCGTGGCGACATCATCAACAGCTTTGAATTCACCGAGGCGGCCCGTCGCCCTGATCCGAACCGTTTATTAGATGCCTATCACCGCAGTGCATCTACGCTGAATCTGCTGCGCGCGTTTGCGCAAGGTGGTTTGGCTGATCTTAACGAAGTAAACCGTTGGAACATGACGTTCCTCGAAAATAACCCGCTGAAAGAGCGCTATCAGGACATTGCTGACCGCATTCAGGATTCTCTTGAATTCATGAAAACCATTGGTCTGAATTCACTGAACACGCCTTCACTGCACGAAACCAGCCTGTTTACTTCTCACGAAGCACTGCTGCTGAACTATGAGCAGGCGCTAACTCGCATCGATACCCTGACAGGCAAGCCATACAACTGTTCTGCACACATGGTGTGGATTGGTGAGCGTACCCGTCAGCTTGACCACGCACACGTAGAATTCTTCCGCGGCATCAATAACCCTATTGGTGTAAAAGTGGGTCCTACGATGGACGAAGATGAGCTTATCAAATTAATTGATGTGCTGAACCCGAACAACGATGCGGGCCGTCTGACACTGATCACCCGTATGGGCGCTGATAAGCTGGAAGCAAACCTGCCGCGTCTGCTGCGTCGTGTTAAAGCGGAAGGCCGTAAAGTAGTATGGAGTTCTGATCCGATGCACGGTAACACGTTCTCGGCATCAAGCGGTTATAAGACCCGTAACTTCGATGCGATCTTAAGCGAGATTCGTCAGTTCTTCGCAGCCCACGAAGCTGAAGGTACCCACGCTGGTGGTGTTCACCTGGAGATGACAGGCCAGCACGTTACTGAATGTACTGGTGGCGCTTATCAGATTTCAGATGAAGATCTGAAACAAGCTTACAAAACCCAGTGTGATCCGCGTTTGAACGCCGATCAGGTTTTGGAAATGGCGTTCCTGGTCGCAGACCATTTACGCAAAGGCGCGTAAGCCTATTTAGTTTTCGCTGGCGGCAAACGTCGCCAGCGCTTCTTCTCGTTCTTCCTCAGTCAAAATGCCGGTAAAAATCGTTGTTCGACGCAACGTATTCCATCGCGGTTCATCACTTAATAATTGTTTTTTGAACGCCTCAGGTTGGCCTCTTAATTCAAGCACACTGTGCCATAGCAAATAGCTACCATAACGCAGTAACTTCTGCTCGTAGCGTGCCTCTAGCGTTAATTCTGCCTGCGTGATGAGTGCCGGATTAGCGAGCAGTTTATCGGCGATGAAACCGTGTATGTGCAGTATACGCTGGTCGATATCCGCATCCCGCTGTTTTCTGGATCTTGAATACATCTTGCTACTTCTTTAATCTGCTGTATGGTTATACAGTGTCATTCTAAAACCAAATCCGGAGAAAATACAATGGCAGAAGATGGTAATGAAGTGCAAGGTAAAGAAATACAAGGCAAATTTGACGTTAATCTTAATCCGCTGGATGTGCATATGCCTGCCTCGGAATCCTTAAAGCCAGGGCGGATGACCATAGATAAAACCTTTCACGGGCCGCTATCGGCAACCAGTAAAGGCGAGATGTTGTCGGTAATGACTGCAGTTCCAGGCTCAGCCGGTTATGTGGCGATGGAAATTGTCAGCGGTACACTGGACGGAAAAACCGGCACCTTTGCGCTTCAGCATTTTGGTGTAATGAATAACGGCAAAGACAGCCTTATTCTGAAAGTCGTACCTGACTCGGGCACTGACGAACTCGCCGGGCTTTCCGGTGATATGAAGATTATCCGTGAGGGCGGTGAGCACATTTATGTGTTTAATTATGCACTCTGAATGATTGTCTGCGTTTGCCGTTAACCAGAACACATCCGACTAAATATTCTAAGTCATAGCAACGCAACTACTTTGCGGAACTGAATTTTTTGTTCGCTCTATGTCTATAAATTCATATTTGAACGTTTTTCAACTTAAATGCGTTGGTACGCAGCGCTTTAACGGTTTGAATTGACGACAGCTTTATCCCCCTAATAGCATGCTTAAAAAGCCGGTTTTCTTTTGCATCGGCAGAGGTTCAGAGGGTAAAGGATATGGGCAGGTTTTTCATTCAGTTGTCTCTACTATGGATTGGGTTCATGGCTATGGCACAGGCGCAGGAAATAACAGGTTACTTCAATGTTCGCGACTTTGGGGCTGTGGGTGACGGCGCGACCAGAGATACCGATGCCATTAATGCTGCCATTTTTGCTGCTAGTGAGAGCGGCGGAGGAACGGTGTATTTCCCTCCGGGCACTTATGCCAGTTTTAGTATTGAGTTGAAAAGCCAGGTGGATCTGCATCTCAGCAACGGCGCAACTTTGCTTGCCGCGACGCCTGCGGATGAAAGCGAAGGATACGCGAAGCCCGAGCCCAATATTTGGGGCGAGAAATATCAATATCAGGATTTCGGGCACAGTCATTTCAGGAACAGCCTGCTCTGGGGCGATAATATTCACGATATCACTATTTCGGGTAGTGGACTGATAGACGGCAAAGGTCTGTGGAAAGGGCTTTATCCGCCACTCGGTCCTGCGCCTTCGGTGAATCCGGGCAATAAAGCTATCGCAATCAAAGGTGGTAGAAATATCACGTTTCGGGATTTCAGCATTTATCGCGGTGGTCATTTCGGTATCCTCGCAACGGCCATCAACAACCTTACCATCGACAATCTGCGTATCGATACTAATCGTGACGGCATCGATATCGATGTATGCAAAAACGTGCGTATTACCAATGTGGTTGTAAATAGTCCCAATGACGATGCAATCGTGCTGAAAAGCTCCTACGTGATGGGAGAGGCTATTGCTACAGAAAATGTCACCATAAGTAATAGTATCGTCAGTGGTTATGCCATGGGTACCATGCTGGATGGTACTTATCAGCCAATGACCGGTTCGGCTCCCGATGAAGACGGGCCGACCGGACGTATTAAACTAGGTACCGAGTCTAACGGCGGCTTTAAACGCATCACTATCAATAATGTGATATTCGATCACAGCCGTGGTCTGGCTCTGGAAACGGTAGACGGCGGCATTATAGAAGATGTGGTGGCGACGGGTCTGGTGATGAATCAGGTCAGCAATTCTCCTATTTTTATCTATAACGGCGCTCGCATGCGTGGGCCTGAAAATACGCCGGTTGGGGCAATTCGCCGGGTGTTAATCAGTGATGTTACGGTAAGTCATTCTGACGGACGTTTTCCGGTAATTATACAAGGTCTACCCGAGTCGCCGGTGGCTCAGGTTACGCTGAAAAATATGTATTTGAATATGGGGGGAGGGCTCTCTCAGCAAGATGTGCTTACACAAACGTCAGATCTTGTGAGTGCTTTCTTTGCCCTTGAAGAAGACGCGCCGCGAAAGTCAGTATTTGATGTTCCCGTTCGACGCGAAGCTTATCCTGAACCCAGCATGTTTGGTTTATTACCCGCATCAGGTGTGTATATGCGTTATGCCCACGATATCACGCTGGACAATATCAGCATGCGATTGGCTGAACCTGATACACGCTCTGTTCTGGTATTTGATTCTGTCGGCGATATAGAGCTTCGTGACCTGAGCTTGCCCGGCAATGAAAAGGCAGATCAGATTACGGTGATTAGCAGCGACAATATTGAATTGTCTACCTCAACCGGAAAACAGCAAAGTTTGTCTGCTGGAGAGGCAGAAGGTTTCAGTGGATTTTGACACAGTCAAGGCCGAATATCCCCATTACTTTAGTTAAATTTTGATTTTTACAGAATTTAGGACTGTGCACATTTTAGCAAGCATTCTTTAGCTCTTTTGAATTAACAGGAGATTACCTTTCAGCGACTTGTTATGTGTGGTGGTACAGGCGCATTCAATTTTGAAAAGTTAGTGTTAACAATAGTTCTCATTATTTAAATGGTTAAATATATAAGAGTAAGCTTTGCAAGTTCTTTGCAAACTAACTTTGTGAATAATGTGTGCTAACTCAGACCTGATCTGACATTTACCCAGTTTTTCTGGCGCGAATTCAACTCCGAAGTGCACCACTCGCTAAATTAGGCAGCCCTGCGTAATTCATCGAATACCGCAACAGGTTGCCTGAAGCCGAGGCACTTTCTCGGTCTGGCATTTAATGCCCGTTCAATCTCACTAATTTGCTTATCTGTTACCGTCCGTAAATCGGTGTCTTTCCGTATGTACTGACGCAGCAAACCGTTGAAGTTTTCATTCAGTCCGCGTTCCCAGGATGAATACGGATTCGCGAAGTAGATGTTGGTTTTAAGCTTCTCAGCGACCAGCTCGTGGTCACAGAATTCGCTGCCGTTGTCCGCTGTGATTGTTCGGACATGACCTCGATATTTCCAGAGCATCCCAACCATGGCTCGGGCTACGTCTGCTGCGCTTTTCGCTGGCACTTTGCGTATTAGGTAAAGTTTACTTTTGCGCTCGACTAGGCTAACTATCGCGCCCGTTCCTTGCATACCCAGAACCGTGTCAGCTTCCCAGTCACCGAATCGTTTTTTCTTGTTCACGATAGCGGGACGATGCTCAATGCCAACGCGATTCGGGATAATTATCCGCTTCGCACGGTCACCTTTTCGATACCTTCTGTGACTCTGGCGCAGCTGTTTGTACAACCTACCGCCACGTAATCTATCACGCTGGACGTAGCGATAAATCCATTCGTGACTGACGTGATGACCGATGATTTTACCTACACCAGCAATTTGCTCAGGGCTCCACTTTTCGTTCAGCCCGAACTCAACAAAAGTAATCGTCAGTTCAGATATCCTGAACTTTGCGGCCTGGCTGCGGCGCTTCAGTGCCTTTGCCTGTGCGACTTCCGGCAAATAGTGGTTATCCCGAATTCTATTGCGATTTACTTCCCGGCTGATTGTGCTGTGACTCACGCTCAGACGTTTTGCGATCTCCCGGTAACTGAAACCCTCGCGTAAGTAGGCCTCAATCTGGTATCGTTGTCCCTCGATCAACTGCTTGTAACTCATGGTAATACTCTAATTGTTTGGCGACTTTAGAATACCACCAACAGGCAGTTGATCATCTATCACCCGTTAACCATGAGTGGTGCACTTATTATCTGAATTCGGGGGTGCCAGCGTCAGATTAGATTTGATCTAAAGTCTTTTCAGCTGTTCATAATAGACGGAGCTTTGAGAGAAATTGTTTCAATAAGATGAAACGCAGCTAAGGCTGCGTTTGGTTTTTCAGATGAAGGATAAGGCGACCCCCTTGTTGAACCGCTCTGTAAACTTACTTTCTGTAATTAAATGACTTCATTAGTTACAGGTGAGTGATAGCGTACTTACCGTTGTATCAAACACGTCGGTGAGAGCCAGCGTTGGATTTGCATCGCTAACGGTAGCTTTAATTTTGTCACCTTCAATAGAGAAGGGGATTGTGTGGCCGTTAAGCTGAATGCTCTCAACTTGTTTTACCCCTGTTTGGGTTAATGTAATGGTAATAGTATTTTTGTTGTCATCTATGTTTTTGCTGCACGTTGCAGCTGGAGTCCCAGCCAGAGCGTCGGCAACAATTACCGGGAAACTGGCAGTTTTATTCTGTTTGCCAATTTTGTAGTTCACCTGAAATTTACCTGTGTCATTGGTAAATGAGCTTTTGGCTAAGGTGTAGCAGGTCGAGCTTTTTGATTGAGAAGTAAGAGTCACTGTTTGGTCCGATTGTGCATCCAAAAACAATACTGCCTGATTTGTTAGCACATCGACATTTTCTGAATGATCAAAACATAACGAACTGCTTGCTGCATTTTTAGGAATAAAATGTGTACCATTTACACTTAATTTCGACTTTAACTGAATGTCGGCATTTAGTTGCGCAATTTCTTGTTGAATTTTTTCTATTCGCGAAGTCATCGCTTTCATATTTTCGACCGTTAACGCATTGGGGTTACGCAGCAGTTTATTGATTTCTTCTTCTTGAGGGTAAAGCGCTTTTCGTACTGCCCATTGAGACGGATCTCCGCCTTTTACAATACTGAATCTCAGCCAGGTTTTATCAGTAAATGCCTCGCCGTCTTTACTTAAGCCATCATCGGTTACGCTAATTTCTTCAGCTTTAAGCGGTTCTAGTGATTTAGCATCGGCTACATCGGTAGTCGCTTTTACAATTGTTGTCGGTACTAACATTACAATATCAGTTAGCACACCCGGGCCATTGGCCGGTACACCGTCTGTATAATTACTGAAGTAGTCCCAACAGGTGCCTATTCGGCAAGCTTCTTGTTTTACTACCACCAGTTCGCTGTCTTTGAGCGGCAGTACACGGGATTTTGAATAGTTTTTATATTTTTTATTACCTGCAACGAAATCAAAATCCATATTAACAACAAGATCATTTTCGTTAGTGCGAATTAGAGTTTGTGCTATTTCTTTGGCAATCTTAATTTCGCCAAGAGTAACCGGATCAGCCAGTGCTAAAGTAGATGCCGAGCCTGCAATAAACTCTAACATGGCGGCATTATTCTCATTTTCTTCTAAATCGTACTCGTAAACCTTAATGTTCATGGTCAGCAGGTCGCTTTCCATTTTCTTAGGGCCATACAGTGCTTTATTTAGCAAAGGCGCGCGGGTTGCGTCAGCAATATTGTTATACGGGCCTAAAATTTTGGTAATGGTGTCTTGAGTTGTACCAGTTACCGCTTCGGTAAACTCCACCACGATAAGCACTTCGTTAATACCTCCCCAATCCTTTAGGTAGCGTAAATAGGTGTCGGTTAAGTAAATCGCAAATACATCGTCACCATTTGAGTTGCCGTTTTGTTCGGTTTTAAAAATAGTATTCTGGTCATTAATGAGCTGTTTAGACTCAACTAGCGGTGACATAAGTTTATTGTCATCGCCAACGGTATGCACGGTAATAGTCCCCAGTGGTGCAGCGCAGGCCGTTAATAAAGCGATCAAAATGGTGATTAGTGATAGTTTTTTCATATTCCATTGCCTATTGGTTGTGCAATCCACATTCGTTAAAAGGTAAAAGGTTATCTACTGTTAGGGTGAGGTGATTTACCCTTATCTCCCCATCTTCAGAAAGCTCGAATCGCTGTGCTATAAATTTGCCCAGGTCTCTGTAGGCAAAATAAACATCTACACTCATCTCGTACGATGTGCTGATTGTGCTGTTGTTGGGGAAAATAGAGGAATCGCTGACGACACATTTGCCGTTTTGCATGTCATGCCGCTTTTGAAAGTACTTTGACACAGAGCAAGGGTAGGCTTCGTCTTCGCCACAGTTTTCAGCTAATCTATGTTTTATTAGACCGGTTTTTATAAACCATAGCTTTATAAAATTTTTGCTCTCATCTTCGGTTATAAAACCTGGGGCAAACCCGGTAACGGTGCCTGTATAGATATTTTGAGCAGCATCAAGGGGGTCGACAACCTTTGCGTTGATTGGCTCATCGTTTTGATCTAGCAACGCTATCTGGTTGCCGTCTTCAGAAAAGAGTGACAATTCGAGGTTATGCTCTTTTTTTATCATTCTGGCCAGATTTTTAAGTTCCAACCATTCTCCATTTCCATCTTCGCTGGCATCTGCCATTATGATATTTTTAACACCGCGTCGAATAAGTGAATAAGCGCCGGAATGTTCTACATGGGCGCCATCGCTTAGATAAATACTGCTGGCTTCTGTTGGTGAATCAACAATTGGAAAGCAATAAAAAGGAATTGGTAATATTGCTCGCCATGACGACGAAGGGGAGTTTGGATGATAGTTATCTACCTTTTGGCCCAGATTAAAATTGAATAGATGCAATAATCCGGTACCCAAGGGATGAGCAAACATACTGTATTGACTGTCCATGGCGGCACCAGACAACTGCACTACATCTGAAAGGGTTAATTCACCATACGGTTTATCAACAAATCCATTTTGTTCAGAACCATACGATAAGGGGGTAAATTCAAAGATTCGGTCGGTATTGGTTGTAGGACTATCAACTTTACAGATGTTGCGATTATAGTTGGCCGCCGTATTTAAGATCCAAAACGGCATTTTGTTGCATGCGCCGTTGCTATCAGCGTCATTGCAGAGGCGAGAATTTTGTTGGTAAGCATCCTGTATTTGTTCGAAGGTTAAGTCTTTAGCGGAGTAGTTATTCATCCACAAAAATGAATCTGCATTTCTATATATTCGGTCATCAACATGTGGCTGGCTCACATCTATAGGGTACAGCCCAAATGCTCTTTCTAGTCCATGATTATAGGCACTCTTTACAGGCGAAAATTGAATGTTCCAGTCAAACAGTGTGTTTCCGAGGTGATGAACCGGAAGGCTAAATATCTGTGAGGTTATAATACCCAGATATTCAAAACCTTGAGCGACAGTCCCTTTCGACACGCCCAAAATGCTATTCCCCCCATCCATGTGGTAATTTAACAGATCGGTTTGTTCGGCAATCTGATTTTGAAAGCGATATCTCTGTGACCACCTGTCATATGTGTCTTCACAAATACTTGGGTAGACGTTGTTAGTTGTTCCTTTGTACCTGTTAAATTTCGGGTCATTCGCAGGATAGCAGTCATTAAAGAAAATTCTTGGCTTCACTAAATCACCGACATTGTTGGGTTCTAAATAAGCTTTTTGAGAATAATACAGTGCACTCATATACCAGTATGCGGCATATCCACCACCTGATACCGTCGAAAGGTAATCAATATTTTTTAATAAATCTTGTTGGTTAAGCCCGGCCAGAATACCCATACTAAAACTAGCTGAGCGCATTCCGCCTCCTGAAAGGCTTAGCCCCAGCTCTGGATTGGTGTGTTCAAATTCCTTGGCAAAAATCTGATGTTTTTTGTTTGAGTCAATTTCTGAGATTTTTAGCCCCAGATGTGAGACTTCTTCTTTAGTTACCGATTGACACCCTGTGGTTGTGAGTAGAATAAATAGAAAAGCAAATAAACATTTGTTCGAATCTAAAATCAACATATTCAACGTCCATGTTTTTATCTTGAGTATTAATTTATACGTCTCTGTATTTATAGAGCTCGAAGATTGCTGCTACGTGGAATGGGTATTGGAATTGATTTGCAAAAAAGTGAAAACAAAACTACGAATTCAAATACACATATCTCACATGCTATTCAGAACTGCAGTTAGCGAATGATAATTCACGACGCGTAACTTCTAACAAGTCAGCTATTGCTTCTGATAGTGTTGCGGTGTAATCGTAGCTTTTACTATCAGCATAAAAAATGTACATATTTTTTGGGCGTCTAACAAGACTTTATTCCATTCTTTAAATTTAAACTGTTCAGATATGAGGTTCCTGCAAATAGCTCGCGGAAAAGCGAGTGGGATATTCCGGGAATGACAGTGTGGGGATGATGTGAATTTGGTGGAGATAACGATGATGTCACGGGGGCTCATATCCTGGGGATTCAGCAAATCAGGGATAAAAATCGAGAGGGGGAATACTCGGCAAATGCGAGAACCTCCACTCGATTATGCTGATGTAATGGTCAACACAAATTTTCGTTCAGGTACTCCCGAATTCAAACAAATGCACCACTCATGGCTATACGGTGACTAGAGATCAACTGCCTGTTGGTGGTAATCTGTAATCGTCAACTAAACATGAGTAGTTATCATTAGTTACTAGCAGTTGAGCGTGGGGCAATGAGACCAGATTGAGGCCTACTTGTGCGAGGTTTTCAGTTACCGGGACCCCGGGAAACGTTCATGTGTCAATCACAGAACCATTAGTAGATAAGTTAATCGTAATCGAATTTAGGATAACCATTATCTGCCGGAAGTGAACACTATGTTCTTCTTTGCCAGTTGAATTTGAATCCCACAATCACTCCAAATCAGGTTAGTGTTAATCAATATTAACATCACCTAAAACTTCCTCCATAAACGAAAGGAAAAAGCTGGACTACGTCCCACGCTACTAACGCCCGGATTCTAGACGTGAGTTTATAAATATATAATTGAATCAATCAGCTAACTTCTATACTCTCCTCCTCATGGATGTCGGGCGATGCCGGCTTTATTAAAGGTAATCGCCCGTAATGTAATGGACTGAATGAAGTAGTAGTTATGAAAGTCTTTCTGTTTGGCTGGTTAAGCCTGTTTCTTTTCTGGGGCGCAGCGTTTTATTTTTGTTTTATCGGCTCAGAGGTCGGATTTAAACACTGGAAGCGCAAGCTTGTCATCGGAACTCCTTTTTTTCTGATTTTCTATTTTCTCGTTCACGCTTACGGCGTACCTCGCTACTTCGTTTACGATCAGGTGACACCGAAAACCCTGGATGGAGAAGTGTATTATCCTGCCGTAAAGAATCATCTTCTATTTCAGGGCACGTCATTTAAAGACTACGGTATTATTAGTGAAAATCTCGACACGTTTAAGGCAAGTGACGAGTACTTCTCCGCATTTGGCGTTCAGCCGCTGAAAGAATATCCCTCAGTGAAGGGGCTGACACGTTGGTTTAATGAACTGCTGCTTGTTGGCTACTTTGTGCTGTGGTGGCTGTTTCTCAATAAATTTCATAATGCCAGTGCGGCAAGTGAGCTGTACAAGGTTGCCAGAAAGGGCTCGCGACTGGAGCACTATCAAAGCTATCTGAACGCATCTCATTCTATCCGCTTTTTTCAGCCGCTAAAGCGACGTATTGTTAAGCGCGACATGCTAAAAATTCGCGAAGTGTACCTTCATGCCTTGCAGCGTGTATTACTGCATTTGATGACGCAGGCAAATGACAATAACAGACCATTTTTAACCTATCTGCATCAGCAACTAGGTGCATCCAGCGAAGCGTTTCCCAGCGTTATGGTGAAGGCATCCGTAGATGATAAGTCGACGGCCGAAGCCATAGATAAATTTGAAAGACCAGCACAAATAAAAAGTGACTTTTATATGCCTGATAACAGCAAATTATCAAAGGCGCTGACAACCTGCGTAATAAGCACACTGAATCAGTTTATACCTGAAAAACTTATCAGGCCCTGTTTGACAGACAATGCAGCCCCTACGGCTGAATTGTCCTGCCAGCTCAACGCATTACTTCATAGACTCGCTACGTTTGACTCCGGAAAAACAATACCTCTTGTAATAATTTACTCAAACCAGAACCTCACTCCGAATAGCCAGAGTCTGCACCTGGGAAGTAAAAATTTTGAGTTTCCTCAAAGGCTCTATCCAGACAACGAAGACAAGAGTCAGGCTTACTGTGTGAACCTTCTTGCACAGACGGTGGTTAACAATGTTTTCTTCACCGATTTGAAACAGGTGGGTGAAATCACCGATCAGGCAAAAGCCGTGCTTAAGCAAAAGCAGGAAGCGCTGCAGAAGCTTCAGCAATCGCTGTTCGATACCATCATCAAAGAGTGCAAATCCACCGTAAAGAGTGCGGCACTAGCCGAAGGGGTGAGTCAGGCCATAGAGCGCAACCAGGCGCTGTTTGACAGTGTGATGGCAGACACGCATCAGCTTATTGCTGACCATGCTGAGTTGTTTGCCGATATCGTCGCAAAAGAAGTGGCTGCTGGTTTGCTTGAAGGACTTGCGGAGGCGGCCAGTGAATAATTGGATGAAAGGGGCGGTAGTTTGCCTTGTATTAACGGTGCTGATGTCTTGTTCAAAAGTATCCAAACTGAAGGATATTGCCCAGGAAGAAGGTGTGGCAACGGCAACGGGGTGGGGCGTGGACACGTTGTTGCAGTATCTTGATGTCGATTACCTGGTTACGAAAATGGAGGAAAATCGGGTTCATAGTGCGACAAACGGAAAAGGCGTTTCTCTGACCTTGGTTAACTGGCAGTCAAATGTGGTTATTCACGCGGAACCGGTAGACACCGTCGGCGCGAAGCGTCGGATTTTTGCTAGTAACTACCTTAAGCCCGGCACCTATATTTTTACCTCCGCCATTGGCAGTGCGTCGAAAACGCTTACGCTGAACAAAGACATCCGTTTTGACTTTTTTGAACTGACCAAAGCGCTAAAGGCGGATGTCAGCAAAGGTCGCGGTAGGCTAACGCTTAACATTACACCGAAAGATGCCCGAATCATTCTTTACGGCACGCCGGAGAAATACCACAAAGGCATTAAGCTGCCCGAAGGTAAATACACAGTTAAAGTTACCAGCCCCGGTTATGAAGACGAGACGGTGAGCCTGACGATTAAAGACGACCAGCTCACCACCGTAACAATCAACCTTAAACGTCGACAGGTATCCGAAACGCCGCAAACGGGCCAGCCGGAAGTGGAAAAAATCGTTGTAACGGGTTCTAAGAATGGCAACTTGAAAGAGGTGGAGATTGAAACCGGAGAACTGGTTATTACTCCACAGCGTGATGATATTGTTTTTACCATCATTGCCGCGTCTGGTGAGGTGTATAAGAACTCACCTTCACTCAAATTACCCGTAGGTGATTATCGCGTAACGGCAAAAATGGTTGCTACCGTTGAGATACTGGAAACAAAGTCAGTACGTATTCTTGGTGAACAGCGACATACCTTGAACTTCTCCGCGCCAGAGCCAGTGATTGATACAGAGTTGCCGGTGACACTCATGTTCAAGACCAGTCAGCTTAATCGTCAGCGGGTCGAAATCACGCTAACAACGGTTAACGGCGATACAATTCGACGTCGTGAACGTATGGGCCGTAACGGTCTTGATATCGAGTTGAAACTCATGACTGGCGAGTATGAAGCAGAGCTTGTTGCAAAAGGCGTAGAATACGATTTAGGCACAATACGAATAGCCAGCGACAAGAGTAATAAATTTCAGTTTTTACTCGATTAACAGAATTAGTCTTCCAGCAGTGGCTCTGCCACTGCTTCTAATCCATTGAGCTTAATTTCATACATCAGGGCGAGCTGCTCACCGAGTTTCCCCTTGGGAAAGCCCTGTTTATGAAACCACACCAGATAGGGTTCCGGCAGATAAAAAAGCTTTCTGCCAGCATATTTTCCGAAGGGCATCTGTGCGTTTACGGCGGTTTTCAAGAAAGCCGGATCCATTAGTCTTCCTGTTTTTGTTGTAGTGTCCACAGGCGGGCATATTCGCCTTTCTGCGCGAGCAATGCGTGATGCGACCCTTGCTCAGCCAGTTCACCATTTTTCAGTACCAGGATGTTATCTGCATCAGTAATGGTGGAAAGGCGGTGAGCAATCATCACGCTGGTATGATTCGATGCCAGCGCTGATAAGGCCTGCATGATGGCCTGTTCGGAGCCGCTATCCAGCGAGGACGTGGCTTCGTCAAACACCATTATCGGAGGATTTTTCAGTACCGCTCTGGCGATGGCGACCCGCTGCTTTTCGCCACCAGATAATTTCAAGCCCCGTTCGCCTACGCGGGTATCGCCCTTATCCGGTAACAGTTCGATGAATTGTGAAAGATGCGCAGTTTCTAATGCGCTTTCAATGGCTGATTCATCGGCACTCGGATCGCCGTAGCGGATATTTTCAATCAGCGTATCGTTAAATAGCACGGTGTCCTGGGGCACAATGCCCAGGTGTTTGCGTAGCGATTGTTGCGTTACGCTGCGAATTTTCTGGCCATCAATACTAATATCACCTGCGGTCACATCGTAAAAACGGAACAGCAGTTTAACCAGCGTGGATTTTCCCGCACCGCTGGCCCCCACAATCGCGACTTTCTGTCCGGGAAAAATGGTGAAGCTGACGTTTTTGAGAATAGGACGGTCTTCCCGATAGCTGAAACTGACATGCTCGAAGCGAATTTCTCCTTTGCTGACGGTTAACTCCTGGGCATCTTCCGCATCGGATACCGAAGATGATTTATCCAAAAGCGAAAACATCTTATCTATATTGGCCATAGAGCCGCGGATTTCCCGGTAAACAAATCCTAAGAAGTTCAATGGCATAAAAATTTGCATGGTGAATGCGTTTATCAGCACGAAGTCACCAATGGTCATGTCACCCGACGCCACACCATAAGCAGCGTTAGCCAGCATGGCGGTCATGGCTGCAGCGATAATAAATGCTTGCCCACCATTCAGTGCAAACAAACTCAGGCGGTTTTTACGACGAGCCACCTCCCATTCGGCAAGATTACTGTCGTAGCGTGATGCCTCGTAACCTTCATTATTAAAATATTTAACCGTTTCAAAATTCAGCAAGCTGTCTACTGCGCGGGTGTGGGTGGTAGAGTCGGCTTTGTTCATGGCATGCACGTAACGGGTTCGCCAGTTGGTGGCTTTCATTGAATACCACACGTAGGCCACCACGGAAGAAAGGATGATCCCGGCGAAAGAGAAGCCATATTGTGCGAACAACAGGCCAACCACAATGGCGATTTCAAGCAGGGTGGGGCCAATATTGAACACCATAAAACGCATCAGAAAACTGATACCGCTGGTGCCTCGCTCGATGTCACGAGACAACCCGCCGGTCTGTCGGTTTAAGTGAAAATTTAAATCCATCTGATGCAAATGCTCAAAGACTCTCAAGCCCATTCTGCGCATGGCTCGTTCGGTCACCCGGCCAAACAGGGTATCGCGAACTTCGCCGATGATGGTGTTCAATAGTCGCAGGGTGCCGTAGGCAATGATCAGTGAAAGTGGTACTGCAACAAGACCCGTGGCGGTGTCTTCAGTATTCAGGCCATCGACGGTGTATTTAAGTACGTAAGGTAGGCCAATTCCGGCAAGCTTGGCTAAAACCAGGCAGGCGAGGGCAATAAAGACACGGGTTTTGAATTCCAGCAAGTAAGGCCAAAGTTGTTTTACTACATGCCAGCGCACGGGTGTGTCGGGAGAAACGTCGGAACGTGAAGGTCTCATCTTGAAATTTTTGTGAACGACAGCATGTCTATAGAGTATCTCAAAGCGTTGCGCGCTCAAAGTTTAACGTTGGTTGACATGAGTGGGGTATAAAGTCACGCATAATCCATGATAAAGTGAATTTATAGTAGTTTTATCTTACCTATTTGTCCCACAGAGGTGATTTCTTTGTTACAGGATAGCTTTGGTCGGCGGTTTCATTATCTTCGCCTGTCGATTACAGAAGCATGCAATTTCAAATGTCAGTATTGCCTCCCGGACGGTTATCATGGCCCATCGGACGATACTTTTTTGACGTTGCCCGAGATTGATACTCTGGTAAAAGGGTTTGCCGGTCTCGGCACATCTAAAATCCGTATTACAGGCGGTGAGCCAAGCCTGCGTCGCGATTTTGTAGACGTTATTCGCTTGTGTAGAGAAACCGAAGGTATTACAAAAGTTGCCACCACCACCCATGGCGGTCGTATGGCCCGCGACGCTGCAGCATGGAAAGATGCCGGGCTCGACCAGGTCAATGTGAGTATTGATAGCCTGGACCCGCGTCAGTTTGCCGATATTACTGGCCAGAACAAATTAACCCAGATCCTTCAGGGCGTAGACAAAGCCATTGAGGTGGGTCTGGATGTTAAGGTGAATGCGATTTATTTGAAGCATTTTGCCGGCAGGCAGCTACAAGAATTCAAAGATTGGCTTAAACATATGCCAGTTACATTACGCTTTATCGAGTTAATGGAAACCGGTGATCATCCACAGTTTTTTGCCGATCAGCATTTGTCAGGTTTACCATTAAAGAACCAACTTCTCGCTGAAGGTTGGATGCCGGTAATTCGAGGTAAAGATGCAGGACCCGCGCAGGAATTTCACCACCCGGATTACGCCGGGCGGATAGGGCTCATAATGCCTTACAGCAAAGATTTCTGTGCTACCTGTAACCGTTTACGTGTAGCCGCTAACGGAAAACTGCATCTTTGTTTGTTCAGTGAACATGGTATCGATATTCGCCCCTATCTGCAAAATGCTGACGTAAATGGGCTGATGGCACATTTACAGCAGTTGTTAATGCAGAAACACGCTACACACTATCTTCAGGACGGAAATACCGGCGCCACATCTCACCTCGCCATGTTGGGCGGCTAACATGCGAGTTGCCGACAGCAAACGGCTGTCTTATCACTTTGTAACGGCTGATGATGCCCGCTTTTTGTGGGAAATCGACCAGGATGAAGCGGTAATGAAGTACCTGAACGGCGGCACAAAAACCAGTTGGGAAACCCTGGAAAAGCAATTTCTGCCTCGGATCGCTGAATTTTCTGATGAAAGTAGAGGGTGGGGCTTGTGGCGTGTTTCACTGAAACAGTCACCGTGCACGGACTTGGGCTGGATACTCGTTCGCCCCTATGGTTTTTTTACCGGCGAACGTGATGACAATAATCTTGAGCTTGGCTGGCGCTTTCACCGCGCTGCATGGGGAAAAGGTTACGCCACTGAAGCTGCGCGACAGGTTAGGGATAGCCTTTATCAACACGGTACACGACAGTTTTGTGCGATTGCTATGCCTGAAAACGCAGGCTCAATTGGTGTGATGAAAAATCTCGGTATGATGTATTCTCATACACATCGATATACTGATGCGATTTTCGACGAAGACGTGGCGGTTTATCAGCAGAATATGATGCCTGCCAGACCTTTGTGCTAACTTCTTTTCCTAAGCAATTCTGCAGCAAATAGATTAAGTCCCGGTTCCATTTTGCAGAGTTAACGCATGCGCTGCGTTATTAATCGAAATTACTTATGGTGGCCTTAACCCGCTGGTAGCGCTTGTCCTGTTCTTCCGATAACGTCGCCGCTTCTAAGGTTTCCATACACTTAAAAATGATTTGTTTATTTTCTGGTGTGTGGCGGGCAGTGTTGTCTCGAATTTCTGCGGCAGTGGTTTGCAGCAGGTTAAGTGCAATTGCTGCGTTCTTGGGCATTACCGTGAATGCCTGACGGAAAGTGGTGAGCGCTTTGTCTAATTCGCCGCGCTGGAACTGAGTGACAGCAATGTTGTTGAGCATTTTAGGGCTGTCAGCAATTTCCCGTTTCTCCTGTTTCTGTTGTTTCAAATAATGCATAAACAACTCACTTTGCTCATCGCTGGTATTACAGCGACGTTCAATTTCGTCCAGGATCGCTAAAGCATGATCTTGTAAGCCAACTTCATGAAATGCCTTGGCCCGATCCATGAGCGCATCCATATTTTCCTGTTCCCATTCACTGCCATCGAGCTGGCTCAACAAGTTTCTGGCTTTATCTGTTTCATCCTGAAGATAGTATATTCGCGCATCGATGACTTTAAGTTCGTTATCAACGGCCGCTTTAGGGAAAGCTTCTTTCATCTGGCGAATAAAATCATGGGTTTGCTTCACCAGTTTTGCTGTTTCACTGGCGTCTGCCGTCATGGCGAAATCAATACCGGCGCGTGCTACGTTCAAGTAGTTTTCAGGCTTGTCATGGAACGAATGCTTCGCGTATCTCACAACCCGCTTCGCAGCATCAAACTGGGCAGGGTAGTCACGGGTGATTTTTGATAAATCTACCGCTTGTTGATGACGGCCCACGTTGCTCGGAGATATATGGGCGGCGATGTTCACAGATTCTAGTGCATCATCGAATTCCTGCTGCTTGATTTGCAGCGCAGTAAGTAAGTCGTAGGCGCTAAGCATGGCGTCGGGCTGAAACGCCAATCGCAGAATCAATCGCTCAGCTTCATCATCTTTATTCAATTGCAAATAGCAGCGCACTAAACCTATCTGTGCCCAGGTAAAATTTTGCACGTTGATAATGGCTTGATAAAAATCTTCAGCCTCTTCAACGCGGTTACACAGCAATAAAAGCTCGCCTTTGGTGCGAAGCGCTAGAGGAAAAAACTCCGCGTTTTTCGGTTCAGTGAGGAAACGTTCAAGCTCAGATAGCGCGCCGTTAAAGTCACTTTGGTCCATCAGCGCGTAGATGTCTTTTAACACCTGTTTGCGGGTTAATACGCGCGTGAGCCTTTTATCCAGTTCGCTAACAGAAAAAGGTTTTGCAAGGAATTCGTCGGGCTGCAGTTCAACAATGGAGTGGACAATTTCCGCCGTAGTGTCGGCTGAAATGAATACGAAAGCGGTGGTTAAAGGCAGAATTTTATGCGCTTTTAGCTGTTCGTAAAGGAAGTAACCCTCTTTCTCTTCACGCAAATCATAGGCGCATACAACCAGTTCAAAGTGCTCGCTTTTAATCAGCTTCAACGCTTCATCGGCGTGATCGATATAGCTAATTTGCTGAAAGCCTAGCTCTTCCATGGTGTATTTCAGATAGCCTTTCGCAAGAATTTGATCGTCGACGATTAAAACGCGAATAGCCCGGGCCAGTTTGGTATTCATTATAGGTGTTACTACCTGTCCACAGTAAAGCAATGTTCTATCGGTTTATCGGCAGAAACCAGCAAAACTATTAGGAAAATCAACTGCAATAGTGAGAGCAAACCATATCACGGTTTTATTCGAAAAGAGAAGAAATAGCGTTTGGATAGAGTAGGGAAGTGGTGGACGTCTACTGTGCACTTTTTAAAAGCAGGCAACGAAGTTGTTGAACCAGTGAACGGTTTAATTAGGTTTACGTTAGCAATGAAATCAGGAATGTGAAAAGGAAGTGGTGGACGCTACTGGACTTGAACCAGTGACCCTCGCCTTGTAAGGGCGATGCTCTCCCAACTGAGCTAAGCGTCCGAATTTTTTGCTGCAACAAACTGTAAGGAGATGGTGGACGCTACTGGACTTGAACCAGTGACCCTCGCCTTGTAAGGGCGATGCTCTCCCAACTGAGCTAAGCGTCCGATAATTTGTTGCTAAAAGAAAGAGACTGCTCACAGCGATAGTGAGAAAGTGGTGGACGTCTACTGTGTCTCGCAACGAAGTTGTTGAACCAGTGACCCTCGCCGTACCAATTCCAAAGAATTGGTGGACGCTACTGGACTTGAACCAGTGACCCTCGCCTTGTAAGGGCGATGCTCTCCCAACTGAGCTAAGCGTCCTCTTTCTTTTCAAACAGCGCCACCGAAGAGATGGTGGACGCTACTGGACTTGAACCAGTGACCCTCGCCTTGTAAGGGCGATGCTCTCCCAACTGAGCTAAGCGTCCGCTGTTTGTTTACTTGTCCGTGCTGGGCAAGTGGGGCGGTATTATAGGGTTGCATGCGAAGGTGTCAACAACAAAATTACGGAAAAATGACTGCTTGCCTGATTTACGATCAATTCGGCCATCCTCGTTGATTATCTCTTCGACGTTTGACGGAAAATTCATCAAAAATCAGTCTGGCACCGTAAATTCAGTCATTGAACCGCTGATATTTCACTGTCACGCGATGGCTGGCTTTTGTAGTGCTGCTTTGGCTGGTAGAATGCAGCCAAATTTTTTTCATTCATTAATAGATAGAGAAACATAATGTCTGTCGTTACGCGATTTGCTCCTAGCCCTACAGGCTATCTTCACGTTGGTGGTGCACGTACTGCACTTTATTCCTGGTTATATGCAAAAGCCAAAGGTGGCGAATTTGTTCTTCGTATAGAAGATACCGATCTGGAACGTTCAACAGAAGAAGCCAAGCAAGCCATTCTTAATGGTATGCAATGGCTGGGTCTGACCTGGGATAAAGGTCCTTATTATCAGACACAACGTTTTGACCGTTATAAAGAACTGATTCAGCAAATGCTGGATGAAGGTAAAGCCTATAAATGCTTTATGAGTTCAGAAGAACTGGATGCCATTCGTGAAAAGCAAAAAGAGAATGGTGAAAAGCCTCGTTATCCGGGTACCTGGCGTGACCGTACCGATCACCCTGAAGGTCAGCCTTTCGTTATTCGATTCAAAAACCCGCTGGAAGGCACGGTTGTTATTAATGACCACATCCGCGGCAATATCGAAATCAGTAATAAAGAGTTGGATGATTTGATCATTCAGCGCTCCGACGGCTCTCCTACTTATAACTTCTGTGTTGTAGTTGATGACTGGGATATGGGCATCACCCACGTTGTTCGTGGTGAAGACCATATTAATAACACGCCGCGCCAGATTAATATTCTGGAAGCGCTAGGCGCACCGGTACCGGAATATGCCCACGTGTCGATGATTTTAGGCGACGACGGTAAGAAGCTGTCTAAACGTCATGGCGCTGTAAGTGTGATGCAGTACCGCGATGATGGTTACCTGCCGCAGGCCGTACTGAACTATCTGGTGCGCTTGGGTTGGTCTCATGGTGATCAGGAAATCTTCTCACTGGAAGAAATGATTGAATACTTCGATCTTGATGCCATTGGTCAATCGGCTTCTGCTTTTAATACAGAAAAGCTGGTGTGGCTAAACCAGCACTATATGAAAACATTGCCAGCGAGTGAGGTTGCCTCACGTCTTAAATGGCACTTTGACGAAATGAATATCGATTTAGCAACGGGGCCTGCGTTGGAATCGGTGATTGCTATTCAGGCCGACCGGGTAAAAACCTTAAAAGAGCTGGCGGAAATCAGTACCTATTTTTATCAGGACTTTGATGAGTTCGATGCCAATGCTGCGAAGAAGCATCTTCGTCCAGTAGCAAAAGAGGCATTAGAGGTGGTTAAAGAGAAACTGCTAGCAGTAGAAGAGTGGAATCCTGAAAATATCGGTGCAGCTATTAATGCCGCGGCGGAATCTCTTGGTGTAGGTATGGGTAAAGTAGGCATGCCTTTACGTGTTGCAGCTACCGGAAGTGGCAACTCTCCATCGCTGGATGTAACGTTGAATTTGCTCTCAAAAGTCAAAATTGAAGAGAGAATAAACAAAGCGCTTACTTTTATAGCAAACAGAGAAAATTCCTAAAAAAACCGTTGACAGGGCAGTGGGGTATGCCTAGAATGCGCCCCGCTGTCACGGAACAGTCACACGAAAACACAGTGACCATTCCAAGTACGGGGCCATAGCTCAGCTGGGAGAGCGCCTGCATGGCATGCAGGAGGTCGGCGGTTCGATCCCGCCTGGCTCCACCAAATTCTTAAAGAATTTACAGTAGTCGGAAAGTAATTTCCGGTAAGTTCTTAGGTAAGGCAAAGAATAAGGCCGCTCATCTCGCGGGCTCGATTCGCCTTACTGAAAATCTCGGAAGCTTGCTTCCGAAAGAAGATTTTCAGTCCCCTTCGTCTAGAGGCCTAGGACACCGCCCTTTCACGGCGGTAACAGGGGTTCGAATCCCCTAGGGGACGCCATTTATATCGCGTCACAGTCGATTGATACTGTGAAATAGGCCGGGGTGGTTGATTGTTGTTCGCATCAGTGAGTTACAGTTAAGCATTTCCAGGACTTGAAAGTTCAGTAAAGCAAAAATGCCGCGCGGTTCGCAGGCTCACCTTGCCTTTACTGAAATTTAGCGAAGCTTGCTTCGCTGAGCAAAATTTCAGTCCCCTTCGTCTAGAGGCCTAGGACACCGCCCTTTCACGGCGGTAACAGGGGTTCG
>NZ_MDHN01000040.1:0-74189 GCF_001757105.1 Alteromonas confluentis | reverse complement strand
ACGGCGGTAACAGGGGTTCGAATCCCCTAGGGGACGCCATTTATATCGCGTCACAGTCGATTAAAACTGTGAGATAGGCCGGAATGGTTGGTTGTAGTTTGCATCGGTGAGTTACAGTTAAGCATTTCCAGGACTTGAAAATCAGTAAAGCAAAAATGCCGCGCGGTTCGCAGGCTCACCTTGCCTTTACTGAAATTTAGCGAAGCTTGCTTCGCTGAGCAAAATTTCAGTCCCCTTCGTCTAGAGGCCTAGGACACCGCCCTTTCACGGCGGTAACAGGGGTTCGAATCCCCTAGGGGACGCCATTTATATCGCTTCACAGTCGATTAATACTGTGAGATAGGCCGGAGTGGTTGGTTGTTTTTCGCATCAGCGAGTTACAGTTAAGCATTTCCAGGACTTGAAAGTTCAGTAAGAAGAATAAGGTCGCTCATCTCGCGGGCTCGATTCGCCTTACTGAAAATCTCGGAAGCTTGCTTCCGAAAGAAGATTTTCAGTCCCCTTCGTCTAGAGGCCTAGGACACCGCCCTTTCACGGCGGTAACAGGGGTTCGAATCCCCTAGGGGACGCCATATAAGAAAGACCAGCATCTGCTGGTCTTTTTTTTGGTCAAAAATTCCCATCAACCAATAGTCACCCGGTTAGTTGTCACCTTCACAAATTGTTACCTTTTCACTTAGTATCAAAACCATAACCTTGATAGTCTGATAATTGATTACTAAAAGGAATTATCACGATGCAAGGAAAGCCTTTCATAAAGCGACTATCTCATATTGCCCTTTGCCTGGGCGTGTTGTCTTTTTCGGCCATCACCCAAGCCGATACCCTTATTTCCGATGATGCGCTGGATGCCTGGTTCAAAGACGGTAAATACGAACAAATTATCGATACCCTTGAAGGAGAAGAGGCAAAGTCGCCAGAACGTTTCTCTACGTATATCTCTGCCCTCATGCGCACCGATCTTGATGATGCAGAGGAAGCGGCTGAAGATTTTATCAACGCTTATCCTAATGAGTACCGTGTTTATCTAATGCACGCCAGTGTGATGGGGGCGCAGGCCGGAGAGAGTGTTTTTTCTGCATTGGGCTATGCCAAAAAAGCCCGGAAGAGCCTGGAAAAAGCTATTGAAGTCGCACCGGATGAAATTCAGACCTATCAGGCGTTATTTCAGTTTCACTTGTTTGTCCCATCCATTGCTGGCGGAGACATGGATACGGCTAAATCCCTGGTAGAAAAAATTGCAGCAATTGACCAAAACGAGGGGCAATTTGCTGAGGCGAAATACCTCATCGCGGATGATAAAAAAGCGCAGGGCATTGCAATCTTGCAATCGCTGGCCGCAGTACCTGAAACCCAGGTTGAAGCCAGATTTATTTTGGGTGACCACTACATAAGTGATGAAGCTTATTCCCAAGCTGTTGAAGCACTGTCTCCATTGATGGATCTCGAACTTGAAGTGGTGTCCGAACAAGATGAGCTGGCTTGGGAAACATATAGCGAAAATCGTTATGATCAACTTTATGGTTTTTACCGGCTCGGACAAGCCGCGGTGCAGTCAGGTGAATATACAGAACTTGGCATTAAAGCGTTGGAAGCGTATTTAACACAGTTGCTCGACACTACAATTGATACGAGGGGGCTGCCAACATTGAATTGGGCAAACCTACGTCTTGCTGAGTTGTATTTGAATGCAGAAGATAAAGCCCAAGCGAGACTGACTTTACAGCGCATCGAGGGTGAAGAAGATGAGCGGTTTGGGAAGTTGCTCAAAGCTTAAAGAAAAAAGTTTGATTGTCACTTCAGGCTGACAGCTCGCAACAACGAAGCCACCTGGATATGCATATCTGGGTTACATAACGTGATAAAGTGCATGTTCATCTGAGTCGCGATTCAGGCGGTATTCTCTGCCATGATATCGTGATTGTCAGAATACATTCTTTAAAGAAACAAAGGTTGGATATGCAAGATTACCCTATTGGAACCCCCGGCACACCTTGGTCAGAGGCTGAAAAAAAGCAGTGGCTCAATGCGCAAACTGTAAAACGCAGCTATAAGGAAGAAGTTATCGACCGGTTGCCTGCGTTGCCGGACAACTACGAAATTAGCCAATACGGTGCATTACCGTACGATGAATCCCGTTATCCACTTTTTGTTATAAAACCTAAATCCTTTGTCACTTCGTTACCCACCGTGCTTGTAACGGGCGGTGTTCACGGATATGAAACCAGCGGCGTGCAAGGTGCACTTAAATTTGTCTCACAACACTTAGCCGCGTGGCAACACAAGTGCAATTTTGTTGTGGCACCTTGTGTGAGTCCGTGGGGCTATGAAACGATTAATCGCTGGGACCCGCTAGCCATCGACCCCAATCGTAGTTTCCGCGAGAATTCACCGGCACCGGAATCAGCCATGTTGAAAGCCATGGTAGACGCCATTGAAGAACCTATTCATATGCATATTGATTTGCATGAAACTACAGACACAGATAATTCGGAATTTCGTCCTGCACTCGGTGCAAGAGACGGCATTACCCAGGATGTTTGGGACATTCCCGATGGTTTTTATCTCGTGGCCGACAGCGGGAAAGTCGAATTGGATTTCCAGAAAGCCATCATCGAAAAAGTACGTGCTGTAACCCATATTGCGCCAGCGGATGAAAATGACAAAATCATCGGGGCTGATGTCCTTTCCGATGGTGTTATCAGCTACGACAAGAAATCATTGTTTCTGTGTGGTGGTCTGACTGATGCGCCCTATGTCACGACAACTGAAGTGTATCCAGATAGTCCGTCAGCGTCTGACGAAATCTGCAATGATGCTCAAGTGGCAGCGATTATTGGTGGTCTGGAATATATTTTGGCGTAGTAAAAGCTGCGTTAGATCATAAAATATCGACGTTTGAACTTCTGGACGTTTGAAAGTATAGACGTCTAAATGTATAGTGTGCTTCCTGATTTTGCGAGGCACCCTATGTATACCTTCACCGCTCTGATTTACGATGGCAATCGTCAGCGTATCGTTTCTCACCATTGCGATACTAAAAGTGAATTTGAACAATATCTTACCAGTGAATTTGGCTGTTACGTTTGCCTGTGGATTGCGCAGGACGTTAAAAATATCGCCAGCTGAGTCGTAAACTTCGTTATTAGCCCTCGTTAAATTCTCCATGGCCCGGATGACCCGCTGGCGGTTCTCTGCTACACTTCGCGGCCAATTTTTGTCCTCCGACAATATCCACTAACTAATGCGATCGTTAAACCTATGAGAATCTTACTTGCTCCCATGGAAGGGGTTGTTGACCATCTGATGCGAGACATGCTGACCCGCGTGGGCGGTTTTGATTTGTGTGTAACTGAATTCGTACGTGTCGTAGAACAAAAACTACCAGCCAAAACATTCTATAAACTTTGTCCTGAGCTGCATCATGGTAGTGTGACACCGTCCGGCGTGCCGGTTCGGGTGCAATTATTAGGTCAGCATCCTCAATGGTTAGCCGAAAATGCACAAACCGCAGTGGAACTTGGCTCCCCCGGTGTTGATCTTAACTTTGGCTGTCCGGCAAAAACGGTGAACAAAAGTAAGGGCGGGGCGGTACTGCTAAAAGAAACCGAAACCCTGTATCAAATCGTGAAAACGGTACGCGAGGCCGTGCCGGCGGATCAACCGGTAACAGCGAAAATCCGATTGGGTTTTGAAGACAAATCTCTGGCGATTGATAACGCCATAGCGATAACGGAAGCGGGTGCCGACCAACTCGTGGTGCATGCGCGCACCAAAACGGAAGGTTATAAACCGCCGGCATATTGGGACTGGATAGCCCGTATTCGCCAGCACACAAACATACCTCTGGTCGCCAACGGCGAAATATGGAACGCCGATGATGCCCGGAAATGTCAGGCCCAGTCTGGCTGCGTCGACTTAATGCTCGGACGAGGCGCACTGGCCATGCCTAATCTCGCCCGTACTATCCGTGGTGAACAGGACATCATGGACTGGAGCGAAGTTGCAGATTTGCTGATTCATTACTCGGGGTATGAGATTTACGGCGACAAAGGCCGATATTATCCAAATCGAATAAAGCAGTGGTGTGGCTACCTGAAGCGTCAGTATCCGCAGGCTGAGGTGCTGTTTAATGATATCCGCAAACTGCAAAAAGCGGATGAAATCGTTGAAGTCTTACGCCGCCAATCGTCGCAAACTCCAGTCTTCGCAGGCTAACGTCGCTTAATCGCAGCAAAACTTGCGTGAAGATCCGTAATTGTCTAGGTTGGGATTGGGGAGAGCTATTAAACATAGCTGAAAGTCTCATACCGAAAATCTGAACAATAATAACGGAACCAATTATGAAACACACATCATCAAAGCTGGCCATTGCGCTGGCTTGCCTGTGTTCGACTGTCTCAATGCAACCGATAGCGCAAGCTGAAGAGCAGACCGAACAGGCGCCACACGTTTCAATTAACACCGACCCGTATCCAAGCACCTACACACCCATTTCGGGCAAACCGACAGTTATCATCAACGTTACCATTCTTGATGGTGTTGGCAGTCGTATTGAAAACGGAA
Source organism: Alteromonas confluentis (assembly GCF_001757105.1). GTDB lineage: Bacteria > Pseudomonadota > Gammaproteobacteria > Enterobacterales > Alteromonadaceae > Alteromonas > Alteromonas confluentis. The sequence continues at coordinate 69,623 of NZ_MDHN01000040.1, read as the reverse complement.
TGGTTTACTTCGCCGATGGCAAAATTGTGGCTGTGGGGGAAACCGTAGATTATTCCAATGATGCCGTGGTCATCGACGGTAAAGGAAAATGGGTAACGCCAGGCATTATCGATAATCACAGTCATTTGGGAGTTTATCCAACGCCCTCCGTAGGCTCGACGTCAGACGGTAATGAAATGACGTCACCGGTTACGCCTGGCGTGTGGGCGGAGCACTCTGTGTGGCCACAAGATCCTGGCTTTGGCCGGGCACTGGCAGGTGGTGTGACATCACTACAAATTCTGCCCGGTTCGGCAAATTTGTTTGGTGGACGCTCCGTGGTGCTTAAAAACGTGCCTAGCCGCACCATGCAAGACATGAAATTTCCTGATGCGCCTTACGGCATGAAAATGGCCTGTGGGGAAAATCCGAAGCGGGTTTACGGAAAGAAGGGCGGTCCAATGACCCGCATGGGTAACGTGAAAGGTTACCGCCAAGCCTGGTCCGACGCGCAAAATTATATGCGCGAATGGGAAAAATACGAGGCTGATTACGAAGCAGGGAAAAACCCTAAAGCACCGAAACGAAACCTCGATCTGGAAACCATGGCCGGCGTGCTCAACGGCGATATACGGGTGCACATGCATTGTTATCGCGCTGATGAAATGACGGTAATGATGGACATGATGAAAGAGTTTGACTATCAAATTGCCGCATTCCACCACGCGGTGGAAGGATACAAGATAGCGGACAAACTCGCTGAAAATAACGTGTGTGCCTCAATGTGGGCAGACTGGTGGGGCTTTAAACTGGAAGCTTATGACGGCATTCGCGAGAATATTCCGGTAGTCCATGCCGCCAACGCCTGCGCAATTGTGCACTCAGATGACGAATTGGGTATTCAGCGCTTGAATCAGGAAGCGGCCAAAGCCTGGTCGGACGGCAAGCGTGCCGGTATCGATATTAGCATGGAAGAGGCGTGGCAATGGCTGAGCGCTAATCCTGCTAAGTCATTAGGGATTTTTGATAAAACCGGTTCGCTGGAAGCGGGTAAGAATGCTGACTTGGTATTATGGACGGGGAATCCGTTCTCCACTTACACCAAAGCAGAACAAGTTTTTGTGGATGGCGGAAAAGCCTATGAGCTAGGTAATCCGGACAGCTGGCCACTCAGTGATTTTGAAGTCGGCCAGGTCGGCGAAGGAGATGTAAAATGAAACGCTTATTATCTCTGGCTATTGCCACAGCACTCAGTTCTACCGTAATGAGTACCAGCGTACTGGCAGAAAATATCGCTATTGTGGGCGGTAAAGTGATTACCCAAACAAAGCAAGGCACGCTGGAAAGCGGTACGGTGCTTATCAAAGACGGCGCAATTGAGAAAGTCTCCTCGGGCACTAATGTTCCTTCTGGCTATACCAAGGTCGACGCCAGCGGTAAGGTGGTTACCCCTGGTTTTGTAGGCGCGCTTACCTCGCTTGGTTTGGTAGAAGTGGCGTCCTGGGCGGGTGAAGTGGATTCATCGGCGAGCAGTACAAAAGTAAGTACCACGGGCGCAGCGCTAGACGTGACTTACGCTATTAATCCGGATTCCACACTGATTGATGTTTCCCGTATAGAAGGCGTAACCTCAGCGGCTACTACCATTGCGAATACCGATCTCATGTTCCATGGGCAGGGCGCGGTGATTGGACTGGATGATGATGCTGACATTCTTAAAGACAAAGCCTTTATGGTGGTGAATATGGATGGCGCGTCTGCAGACAGTCATGGTGGTTCCCGAGCGGTATTATGGGTAACGCTGGAAGCACTGATTGATGAAGTGGCAAGCACCAAGAAAATACCGTCGCTGACATCGGGCTGGGATGGCATGAACGCCCGAGCGGACATTAAAGCGCTGAAGGGTGTTTTAGAAGGAGATATTCCACTGTTTATTGAAGCAGACCGGGCCGCTGATATTCGTCAAGTCTTAGCCTTCAAGAAACGTCATCCGGACATCAGCATCGTATTGCTGCATGGCGTTGAGGCGTGGCGTGTTGCTGACCAACTGGCCAAAGCGAACATTCCCGTTATTCTCGACCCGCAACTTAACTTGCCGGGCAACTTCGAGCAGCTTGGTGCAACCCTGCACAATGCTGAGCGACTTGAAAAAGCCGGTGTGAAAGTGGCCATTGGCATGGAAACACACAATATTCGTCTGGCGGCGCAACATGCCGGTAATGCTGTTGCAAACGGCTTGTCTTATGAAGGCGGCATTGCCAGCTTAACCTCAGTGCCAGCAATGATTCTGGGCGTTGACAATCAGGTGGGGTCTTTAGCGCCGGGTAAACGGGCTGATGTTGTGATTTGGAGTGGTGATCCCCTTGAAGTCACCGAAGCTGCAGAGCAAGTGTATATTGAAGGAGAGGCCATTGATATGTCGTCCCGTCAAACCAAACTGCGCGACCGCTATATGGCGTTAAAAGACGTATCTGCGAGCAAAACGTCCCATTATGTGAAGCCTCAGTAGCCACTCTGCATCACGTTTTAACAGCGTAGTTCGCAATTAGCAATGAAACGGGACCATGCTGGTCCCGTTTTTTTTGTCTAAAAATACTTCACACCGAGGATGCGAAAATACAATAAATGGCAGATATCTAAATTGTTTCTATACTTTGTAAACCACATCTTCAGACATGGAAAGCAATGCTCGCGAAACGATTTGGAAACGATGGGAAAGCCACTTTACCGATTAATGGTCAACAGGCGAACGCCGTTCAGGCCTTCTTGAAGGAAGTCGACAGTGGCAGGATGCAGATTGAATATACAAACTGCGTTTGTGGTGCAGATAATTTTGAAGTGTTTGCCAATAAAGATCGTTACGGTATACCGCTTCAAACGGTTTTGTGCCGATCTTGTGGTCAGGTTATGTCAAATCCTAGGCTGAACAAAGCCAGTACGGAATACTTCTATCAGCATCATTACAGACCCATTTATGTTGGCCTAGAAAAAGCCGACGAGATCTTTTTTAATAAACAAGTCAGACACGGTTTTCGCATTTTAGATTTCGTGCAGGCCCATGGCATAATGGCACAGTCAACGGTGCTCGAAATTGGTTGTGGGGCAGGCGGGCTATTGTGGCCATTTAAAGAAGCGGGCTATCAGTGCAAAGGTATCGATCTCGGTTCTCAGTACCTCGGTATCGGTCGTCAGCATGGTTTAGATTTGGCTTGTCAGTCGTCTCAGCAATTAAAAGCAGAAACCGGACATACCTTCGACGTCATCATTCTAAGTCATGTTCTCGAGCATTTCGTTTCGATGGATGATGAGCTAAATACGGTTTATGACCTGCTCTCTGAAAACGGTGTTTTGTACGTAGAGGTGCCGGGCTTATTCAACTTAAAACACAGTTACGAATGTGATTTCTTGCTCTACTTGCAAAACGCGCACAACTATCATTTTAATTTATCGTTACTCCAAAATCTGCTTGCCGATTTTAATCTTTCGATGGTCGCTGGAAATGAAAGTGTTCAGGCGCTTTTTATAAAAAATGTCGACGAGGTGCAAAAAGCTGGCTCTCAATATTTGCCCGTGTCTGAATTTTTACAGCAGTTGGAAGTTAATCGTGCCTCATGGAATGAAAGTTTAAAGCAAACCAAAAGGCAGGCTAAATTAGACATCATTGCCAAAGTGAATGATGTATTAAGCGCGTATCCTGAAAACAGTGTGTGTTTATATGGTACCGGTTCTCACACGGCACATTTACTCTCAAATATTGAAAGGATAGAGGTGATTCGTTCGGTGTTGACAGACAACGACGAGGAAGTGGGGAAACACCTCGCCGGAAAAGTGACGGAGCGGCTATCGGCGCCTTATCCGCAGGCAATAATAATATCTTCAGATACTTATGAAGAGTCTATTTATCGAAGGATCTCGCACCTCAAAAATAGTGGTGTAGACATTATTACCTTGTACAGATAAGACACACCTAATAGCGCTATTACTCATGTTACTTTGTGATAAGCGGGGTTAAAGCATCACGCATGAATTGCGCAATCATAGGTTGCGCTTTAGCATTGGGATGAATGCCATCGTTTTGCATCAACGATTTGTCTAGCGCCACATCTTGAAGGAAAAACGGGATTAAAGTTATTTCATTTTCTTCGGCGACTTTGTCGAATGCATCACCGAACATCTTGGTGTAACGGCTACCGTAATTGGTGGGAATTTGCATGTCCTGAATGAATACCGTAGCGCCGCTGTCTTTAGCGAGTTTTACCATTTCACTTAGGTTAGCACGGGTTTTGTTTACCGGGTGGCCCTGTAATCCGTCATTTCCACCAAGCTCGATAAGTACATGAGAAGGCTCATGTTGTTCCAACAAACGTGGCAATCTAGCAAGGCCACCATCTGTGGTTTCTCCGCTTATCGCAGCATTTACTACATCAATCTGAAGCTGTTCGTCGTTCCAGATATTTTGTAACAAACTTACCCAACCCTGCTGTTGCTTTAACCCGTATCCAGCGCTTAGGCTATCACCTAAGACTAACAGCTTGAATTGTTGGGGCGTTTGCGACGATTGCGTCGCAGCATACAGATGATCTGAATATACGCACAGCTGTAAGAAAACTAAGGCCAGCGCAAGCCTGTATTGGCGAAATCGTTGTAACGAAAACACGACAGTGACTACTCCTATGATAAGCACCCGAAAAATTACCAAAACAGTCTCTACGAGTGAAGGTGAACTTCAGATCCTTCAACCAATTTCATTTGAAGTCAAGGCAGGTGAGTCTATTGCCATTGTCGGCGCGTCTGGTTCCGGTAAATCTACCTTGCTCAGTTTACTGGCTGGATTGGATGAAGTGAGTAGCGGCGAAATATTGTTAGATGATGAGCCGCTACACAAAATGAATGAAGAAGCCCGCGCGCGTTTGCGGGGTGAGAAAGTTGGTTTTATTTTCCAAAGTTTTATGTTGGTGCAAAGTTTAACCGCATTGGAAAATGTCATGTTACCGGCGGAAATTTCCGGTCTCGACAATGCAAAAGGTCGGGCAACGGAAATACTGGAATTAGTTGGGCTATCTCATCGAGCGCACCATTATCCTAACCAGTTGTCTGGTGGTGAACAGCAGCGAGTTGCCATTGCCCGAGCGTTTATCGGTCAACCTAAGATCCTCTTCGCTGATGAACCCACCGGCAACCTGGATGCGGCGAACAGTGAAAAAATCGAACAGCTGTTATTTGATATGAACCGCGATATTGGCACGACGCTGGTGCTGGTGACCCACGACAACGAATTGGCGAAACGCTGCAGCCGTCAATTGACCATGCAGGCTGGGGTGCTTACAGAAACCACTGCGCCGGTTACTGCTGTCGAGGAAGCGTGATATGGGAGTAGGGTTTAATCTTGCCTGGCGGCTTTTCCGTCATGAAGCCCGAAGGGGCGAACTCACCATTATTTTATTGGCCATCGTTTTATCGGTGGCCTCCGTGTTGTCGTTGTCACTGTTCAGCGAACGATTACAGGGAGCGCTCACCGAACGCTCAGCAAGCTTCCTGGCTGCCGATAGCCAGTTTCGCTCATCACAGCCCATCGATGATAGCTGGGTAGAGGAAGCCAGCGAATTCGATCTGAAAACAGCAAGACAAGTCGCAACCCGCTCCATGGCATTCGGCGAAGAAAATATGTCGCTGGTAGACTTACGGGCGGTGAATGAAAATTACCCACTAAAAGGCGAAGTGCTCATAGCCGACACACCTTTTGGACAAACCAAAGCCGCTACGGACTTGCCCTCGCCGGGAGAGGCATGGATTGATTCTCGCCTATTTCAATTGTTGGATGTGAAGTTGGGCGGCACAATTTATGTTGGTGATGCGGCGTTCACCGTTACCCGTGTGCTTGGTGAAATTCCCGACGCCGGATTCAGTATTTTTTCCACCGATCCTATTGTACTTATTCGCGATGCAGACTTAGCCGCAGCGAATATTACAGGGCCGGGAAGCCGGGTTAACTACACCGCCTTCTTTACCGGCGATCAAGACTCGCTGAAAGGTTACTACCGTTGGTTGCGACCAAATATCGATAAAGAAATTCATCGTTGGCGTTCGGTATCAGAAGATCAGTCTCCAGTGGGCCGTTCGGTTGCCCGTGCTGAACGCTATTTTCTGCTTGCCAGTCTACTTGCCATCATACTCGCTGCGGTCTCGATAGCCGTGGCTGCGCAGCGATTTAGTCAGCGTCACTTCGACCCGGTTGCCATCATGAAAACCTTGGGTGCGAGTAAGTCGATGATTCGTCGGGTGTATACTATTCAAATATGTTTAATTACCACCGCTGGTATTGTCATTGGTCTCATCGCCGGTGTGGCTATTCAGCAGGTGGTGGTCACAGCATTGGCCGATCAGGTGGATGTGTCTTTAGATGTATGGCACTGGCGGCCGGTTCTCATCGCTATTTTTACCGGTGTAATCTGTGCATTGTTATTTTCACTCTATCCACTTCTGCGGCTTTTCTCTGTGCCACCACTTCGGGTACTTCGACGAGATATAGATGCCACCATGAGTTCACGTACTCTGCAATTTCTGGCAGCCGGTGGCGCAATATTTTTGTTGATGTGGACATACAGTCGCGACATCAAACTGAGCGCTATTTTATTTGTTTCGGGTATTGCACTGGTAGCCGGACTCCTGTTGGTCACCATGGGATTAATACGTGTTGGGCGTAAACTCGGTACCGGGAAAATGGGGCCGTGGCAGCTCGCATGGGCGCGCATTCGTCGCCGCTCTATGGACAACAGTGTGCAGTTGATTAGTTTCTCAGTCACCTTGCTGCTGCTTCTGGTGGTATTGGTGATGCGAAATGACATGGTGGCGCAATGGCGGGCTCAGCTGCCAGAGGGTACGCCGAACTACTTCCTGATAAACATTACCCAAGCTGAAAAGCCGGAAATAGAGCAACATTTTGCAAATGCTAATGTGGAAATGTCTGATTTCTATCCGGTGGTTCGCGGTCGGTTTGTTGCGGTGAATGATGAGCGGGTAAACACCAGCATGTCGAAAGAGGACGAGGAAGGCCCCCGGGAAGGCCGTGATGGTTTGGGCCGGGAAGCGAATCTAACCTGGAGCAATACCCTGCAATTCGGTAACGAAATTACTGCCGGTAACTGGCAGGGGGACGATACTTCAGAGCCGGCAGATGGTATTTATCCGGTGTCGGTTGAAGAACAATCTGCCGAACGAATGGATATAAATTTAGGTGATGTACTTACCTTTAATATTGGCAGTGAAGACGTAAAAGTTCGCGTTACCAGTATGCGTAAAGTAGATTGGCAGACCATGCAGCCGAATTTCTTCTTTGTACTGTCTCCTGCTGCCATGCAGTCGTTTTCGCCCACATATATCACCAGTTTTTTCCTGGATACTGAACGCAAGCCCGAGCTAACAGAGCTGTTAAAGCCTTTCCCATCAGCCACGTTATTCGATGTTGATGCGCGGATAAATCAACTCAGAGAGATTGTTGATCAGGTCTCGTTGGCCGTGGAATTCATTCTGATACTTGTACTGGCTGCGGGGGCGTTGGTGCTCATCGCTCAAGTGCAGGCGTCGATGGACGAGCGTCAACAGGAACTGGCAATTTTGCGTACTTTGGGGGCGAAGGGAAGCCTCATACGGTTGAGCGTAGTGTACGAATTTATCATTATTGGTGTGGTAGCCGGTTTCATGGCGGCACTGACCAACGAGTTAAGTCTTTACATGTTGCAAACGAGCATTTTCCAAATGGAAGCCGTGCTTCACCCTGAATATTGGATTATTGCCCCCATTGTCGGCGCTGCCGTTGTTGGGTTGCTTGGCGCAATTGGCTGCTGGCGTTTGTTGTCATTAAATACCACAGCGTTGCTTCGCAAGATGGTGTAACAGTACAACCATCTTGGCTTTATCACAGCGTTTAGCCAACGTAAATTACAGCCGGTTCAGAGAAGGGACTTACTTCTCTGAACCGGCTATTTTTCTGGTTTTTTCCATCACCTTCTAATTGTACGCCAGCTTGAGCATGGGCTAGGTACATTCAATTTTTCTTAATAGTATTATTTATTTCGTTACAAAATTTACAACATCTCTTTACGTTGCCTGTGATACCTTACGCAATATTACTGCCGGTCGTTCTGGCAACCCGTTTTCCGGTAAGAAAATAATTGCTTCGCAGTAACCAAAATCATTACGTTCAACAAGCTAAAAATGACACCCAGCCTGACAAAGGACTTCATCTGACAATGAATAAATCATCTGTTTTCGCACTTCTGTTTATTCTTCTTATTAGTGCATGGATGGTCTCTGGCCTTTTTACATCAGAGCCCGAAGAACAAAATCAGACGCAAAAAGCGACCCAACCATTTTCTGTGGAAGTCACCGTGTCTGAAGCGCAAGTAACGCCGGTTTCCCTGGTGGTTCAGGGGCAAACCGTGCCGGAACGCTTACTGGAAATTAAAGCGCAGACGGCAGGGCGAATAGAGCAAATTTCGGTAACCGAAGGCGACACTGTACAAAAAGGGGATACCTTGCTGACCATTGATATGGAAGACAGGCTTATTCAACTTGAGCAACAGGAAGCGTTATACGAAGCCCGTAAGAAAACCTATAAGCGTTTGTCGCAACTTGCAGATAAGCAATATCAAAGTGAATCAGAACTCGATACCGCGTTGGCCAATGTAAAAGCATCTGAAGCCGCCATTGCGACCATTCGATCAGACATTGGATTTGTGCAACCTTCGGCCCCTTTTGACGGCGAAATTCAAAAAGTGACAGCAGAAAGCGGCGATGTCGTCAGTGTGGGCGACCCTATGCTGGAACTGGTGGATAACTCCGTACTGGTAGTTGAGGTGCAAATTGCGCAGCAACGGGTAAATGAAGTCAAAAAAGGGCTGCAGGCAGATATTCAACTCGCCACCGGTGAGCAGGTCACTGGCAAGGTTCGTTTTATTGCTTCTTATGCCAGCAGTGAATCGCGTACTTATCTTGCTGAAATAGGCATTCCGAATCCCGATGGCAAACTGAAGTCTGGTTCCAGTGCCACGGTTACCCTGCACGTGAATGAAGTGAAAGCCCATTACGTATCGCCGGCAACTTTCACCCTGGATGCCGATGGGCGAATTGGGGTTAAATCAGTTGGTAGTGACAATAAAGTGGAATTTCATCAGGTATCACTGCTGCAATCTGACAATGAAGGTGCCTGGGTAACTGGCTTGCCTGATACCGTACGACTTATCACCACGGGGCAGGGGTTTGTGGATGCTGGCAATGTGGTGACGCCTGTTGAGAAGGCGGCCAGATAATGAATGCGATTATCGATGCGGCATTTGCCCGCACCCGTACCGTAGCGTTGGTCTTTTTTGTGCTCACCATTGCCGGTGCCAGCGCTTATTTTGCTATTCCGAAAGAGTCTGAGCCAGACATCACGATCCCGTTTATCTATGTCTCAGTGGTGTACGACGGTATTGCACCGGAAGACAGTGAACGCTTGCTGGTAAGGCCGCTGGAGAAAGAGCTTCAATCCATTGAAGGCTTAAAGGAAATGAAAGGTACGGCCATTCAAGGCTTTGCCTCGGTGGTGATGGAATTTGAAGCCGGCTTTGATGCCGATCAGGCATTACTTGATGTCAGGGAAAAAGTCGATCTGGCCAAAGCCGAGTTGCCTCCTGGCAGTGAGGAGCCAAGAGTGACTGAAGTGAACCTGTCACTTTTCCCGGTTCTGACAGTCATGTTATCGGGTGATATTCCAGAACGTACGCTGGTGAATATTGCCCGCCGTCTGCAGGATGAAATTGAAGCGCTTTCCGGGGTATTGGAAGTAGACATTGCCGGTGATCGGGAAGAATTACTTGAAGTCATTATCGACCCGGTTGCGCTGGAAACGTACAACCTGTCTTTTCCCGATGTGCTGAATTTTGTCAGTCAGAATAACCAGCTGGTGGCTGCCGGGGCCATTGATGCCAACGCTGGACGCATGGTGTTTAAAGTGCCGGGCGTGATTGAGACCATGCAGGATTTGGCTACCTTGCCGGTGAAAAAAGTGGGAAATACCATCGTCACCTTCGATGATGTCGCCACCATTCGCCGTACTTTCAAAGATCCCACCAGTTTTGCCCGTCTCCGGGGTGAAAAAGCCATTGCCCTTGAAGTATCAAAACGAAGTGGCGCGAACATTATCGAAACCATCGCAGACGTGCGCAATCTGGTGGAACTGGCAAGAACCCAATGGCCCGAGACCATCAAAGTAGACTATCTGCAGGACAAATCCGGCGAAATTAAAAGCATGCTGGGTGATCTCGAAAACAACGTGCTGACCGCCATTATTCTGGTAATGATAGTGATTGTGTTTGCCCTTGGTATACGCCCAAGCATACTGGTTGGCATGGCTATTCCCGGTTCATTTTTAGCGGCCATGACAGTGATATTCTTCTTCGGCATGACCATGAATATGATTGTGCTGTTCAGCCTGATTCTGGTGGTGGGTATGCTGGTTGACGGCGCCATTGTTACTATTGAATTGGCAGACCGGAAAATTGCTGAAGGTGAGCCACCGAAAACCGCTTTCGCCACCGCCTCCAAACGTATGGCTTGGCCTATCATCGCTTCAACCATCACCACGTTGACGGTATTCTTCCCGCTACTGGTGTGGCCTGGATTGGTGGGGGAGTTTATGAGCTTCCTGCCGCTGACCGTCATCATTACTTTAACCGCCTCGTTGTTTATGGCGCTGATATTTATTCCCGTATTGGGCGGTGTGATTACACGTAAAGTCAGCGTTGATACCCAGTCTGATACGGTGAAATTTATCCGCATGGCGGAGAAGGGCAACCTGGATGATATTCAGGGATGGCTGGGCCGCTATCTGCGATTTTTAAAGAACATCGTAAATCATCCTGGCAAGTCCACATTGGCAGCACTGGGTATTATGTTCATGACCTTTGTGCTTTACGGTTTCTTTGGCCGTGGCGTGTTGTTCTTCCCAGACATTGAACCTGAATATCTGCAAATTCAAGTGCAGGCCCGAGGTGATTTATCTATTTATGAGCGCGACAAACTGGTGAAGAAAGTCGAGACGTTTTTGTTGCAGCAGGACAATCTCGACTCAGTTTACGCCCGCACCATTGGTGGCGGTGGTGGCAACGAGTCGGAGATGCCGGAAGATGTTATCGGTGTTATCCAACTGGAATTAAGTGACTGGGAAACCCGGCCGCCGGCGTCAGAAATCATGGCTGATATCCGTGAATATGTTGAAACCATTCCCGGCATCAAAGTGCAGGTGCGGTTACCCGACATGGGGCCATCTTCCGGTAAACCGGTGGAAATTGTCCTCAGTGGGATCAGTAACGACAGTCTCATTGAAGGCACAGAACATATTCTTGCTTTAATGGAAGAAACGGGCGGTTTTGTTGATGTAGAAGACTCCCGGCCTCTGCCCAGTGTGGAGTGGCGTTTAAACGTCGACAGAGAGCTGGCGGCGCAGTACAACGTTGATGTCACCCTGTTGGGGAATGTGGTGAAGTTAATCACCAATGGTGCCATGCTGGCGGAATACCGCCCGGATGATGCCGAGGAAGAAGTCGAAATTCGTCTGCGCTTCCCGGAAACCTTCCGTAATATAGAACAGCTTTATCAACTTCGTATTCCGTCTGCCAACGGCTCTGTGCCCATTGGTAACTTCGTGACCATTGAGCCTGCCCCCAAAACCGGCCGGATAAACCGACTTGATGGCGCACGGACGTATACCATCAAGGCTGAAATTGCGGAAGGTGAATTACTGGATCAAAAGCTGAAGCAGATGCGTGAAAAGCTTATCGAATCGCCTCTACCTGCTGACGTTATGCTGTCGTTTAAGGGCGAGGATGAAGATACCCAGGAGTCAATGACATTCCTGAGTAATGCCTTTATTGGCTCGATTTTCCTGATGCTGATCATTCTGGTGACCCAGTTCAACAGCTTCTATCAGGCCTTTGTGGTATTAAGCGCAATTATCTTTTCAACAGCAGGCGTGTTAATTGGCCTAATGGTCACGTCGCAACCCTTCGTGGTGGTGATGAGTGGTATCGGCACCATTGCCCTTGCAGGCATAGTGGTAAACAATAATATTGTTTTAATCGATACCTATAACGCCCTTAAAAGTGAGGGGATGGACGCCAAGGAAGCCATTTTGCGCACGGCAGCGCAGCGTGCCAGACCGGTACTGCTCACGTCTGTCACCACCATTCTGGGTTTATTACCCATGGTGTTTGCGTTGACTATCGATATCGTCGGCCGGAATATTTCTGTGGGAGCGCCGTCAGCGCAGTGGTGGACAGTATTGTCGAGTACCATCGCCGGCGGTCTGACATTTGCCACCTTGCTCACACTGCTTCTGACACCGGCACTGTTGATGTTGGGAGAGAAAATAAAATCCCTGACCTCAGCCAGGGATTAAAGCAGACCACGCCTTTACCAGAATTTTTCGAGGATGTTCTGAACAATGTTAAGGCTCATAACGTGTGCAGCAAAGGCCTGCACACGTACTTGCATTCTATGAATTGGATAACCGCGAAATACCCACCATTTACGCGTTGCGTTATAGCGAGTCAAAAACTGCTTTTTGTGAGCAGGTAGCGGCGTAGCGCCATAGCGTTCCCACGCTTTATACACACCAGTAATATCTGCATAGCGCATAAACTTTTGCAGCCATTTAGGGAAACGGGCCCAGCCAATACTGGATTGGAAATCGATAATGGCGGGATCACCGTTAGCATCAATGAGAATATTACCCATGTTGCGCAGGTCAAGGTGAACGCGACCGGTGTCGTGCATGGCGCGAATGCTTTGCTCGAGCTGGTAAAAAAACGCGGGTTCTAATTGGTGACCACTCGCACCGTATGCGCTCAGTGTTTCACCTTCAATATGACGGTAGGCAACCATACATTCAGAAAGACGATAACATTCTGGTGTTACAGCAGGAATGTGGCGCAGAGCACTTATGGCCTTAAATTCTTGGTGTACCGACAATCTGCCAATGGTTTTGCGAACTACATAGTGACGACTTGAAAAGTCTTTTATAACCAGGTTGTATTTTTCGTCCTTATAGCGATACACCACAGCGTTAGCGAATCTCCCTTCATGAAGGATCTGCAGATAGCCCTGTTCGAAAACGTGTCCTGGAATGGCTGCAGCAAGGGAATTTAAGATGAGTTGCACTTGCTTCCTCGATTTAGCTTGACTAGGCAAGTATTTTCTTGCGATTAGCTTGATTAGGCAACTAAATTGAGGTGGTCGAACTGTATCGGGCGTTAATTAGCTCAAATTGGAACGGCAGCGTTCTAGCATAGAGAAGAACGCTTCTTTTTCTTTAGCGGAAAACTCGGCGAGAGCCTGTTCAAATAACGCGTTAACTTTAGGCGTAGTTTGCGGAAATAATTCTTTCCCACGGGGAGTTAATTTCAGCCTGAATGCCCGTCCATCGTCGGGACAAGGTTTACGAATGATCAGTGACTTATCTTCCATCCGGCTGAGGATACGGCTCATCGCGCCTTTATCGTATTGCAGTAGCTCACAGAGTTTGGCCAGTGTATCTGCTCTGCCTTCGGCGATGTGCTTGATTACTGCATATTGTGAGCCTGTTAAATCAAATTCTTTCAGCAGTTCGTCCAGTCTGGACATCATAAGGTTACGAACCATGGCTATGTGTTTACCAAAATCACCGACCGACAAAATGAAAACTCCTGAAATGTGAAAGAGGATAGAGGCAGCGACATCTCTTTCGTTATTATTGTATTAGGATATTTTTATCATGCTTTAGTTCAATTTTGAATTAACTAGCGGTTATTCATGTGAAGAATTCATTGAAGAAAATTGATTGTATTCAGGCGAGTGAGTAGCAGCCCGATGCAAATTAGCAGCCCGATGCAAATTAGCAGCCCGATGCAAATTAGCAGCCCGATGCAAATTAGCGGCCCGATACAAAAATACCGGGCCTTTGGTTTATTTATTGGTAAATGTTTTCCAGTGCTGGTTTTAGTGTCGGGAATGTGAATTTAAACCCGCTGTCCAGGAGTTTTTCAGGAATGACGTGCTGGCCGGTCGTCACCATTTCTGCCGCTTCACCCATCATGATTTTCAGCGCAAACTTAGGAACAGTGAAAATATTGGGGCGGTGCAGGGTGCTCGCCAGTTTTTGCGTAAACGCGGCGTTGGTTTCGGGCTCTGGTGCCGTAAGATTATAAGCGCCTTCGCAGCGATTATTTGAAAGCAAGTATTCGATGGCATTGACCATATCGTCAATGTGGATCCATGACAGGATCTGTTCACCGCTACCGATTTTGCCGCCCACGCCAAATTTAACCGGCATTGCCATTTTCGGTAACGCGCCTTTGACTTTGTCCAGCACGACCCCCGTGCGCAGTAAACATACACGGGTAGCATCACTACTTGCTTGCATGGCAATCTGTTCCCAACGGTGGCATACCTGATGGGTGAACTCGTCATGCACGTTATAGTTGCTTTCCGTTATTGGCCTATTGCCCTGACGGCCGTAAAAGCCAATAGCTGAGCCAGAGATAAATACAGAGGGTGGATGTGTGCAGCCTTTCAGTCTTGTTACCAGGTGCTGCGTAATATCCCATCGGCTCTGACAAATTCGCTGTTTTTGCAGTGCTGTCCAGCGTTTGTCGGCAATGGGTTCTCCTGCTAGATTGATAACGGCATCGAACAGGCAGAGATCGGCGACATCGTGAAGCCCTGCAATAACGTCTACGCCTTTTGGCAACTGCTCACGGGCTTTTTCTGGGTGACGGCTAATAACTGTGAATTCGTATTTATGCGCAAACTTGCTGATAAACGCCGCGCCAATTAGCCCGGTACCGCCAGTGAACAGTATTTTCAAAACAGCCTCGTTAGTCTTTGGTGCAGGAAAGTGTGAGTGATACAGAGTCAGCGAAACGAAGCGCATGGGGTTTGTCGACTTCTACTTCAGCAAAGGTCACCCAGGGATGTTCTGCCGCTACGGCAAGGACATCTGCGGTAAGTTTTTCGAGAAGAGAAAAGCGGTTGTCTTCTACTAATTTGATTATGGCTTTCGTTACCGTCTTGTAGTTTAACGCGTCGTGCATATTGTCAGTATTGGTGGCTTTCATTGCGTCATAATGAATCTTTGCGTTAACCACAACGTCTTGTTTATTAGCAATTTCGTCGTCGTTGATCCCAATGTAGGTACGAAGGCGTAAGTTTTTAATTCGAATTGTAGCCTGGTTCAGCGTCATTATTTTTCTCTTTGGTCTCGTTGTATCTATGGGCGCGATAATTTGTTAATTTTAGCGCAGGAAATCATTTTACAAGTACACTATGGAACTTAAATCTCCCACAGCCAAGGCAATGATAGTGCTAGCCTGTCTGGTTGTCATTTTGGCCGGCATAAAAGCGGCCAGCGCTATCATGGTGCCGTTTTTCCTTTCGGTATTTATCGCAATCGCTTGCAGCCCTGTGATCAATTGGGCCTCCCGGCACAATATTCCGCGATGGGCGTCGGTTACTTTAGTAATACTGCTTATTCTCGTATTTGGTTTCCTGCTAGCAGGCCTTGTTGGGCAATCATTAACAGATTTTAAGGCAAACTTGCCCGAGTACAGAAAACAACTCGACAGCGAGTTTTCCTGGATTATAGACAGGCTTGCCACATTCAATATTCATATTAATCGCGAACTGTTTACTGAGCATTTTGATCCGGGCACAGCCATGTCAGTGGCAACCAACTTTCTTACCGGCATGGGCGGGGCGCTGTCGAATCTATTCCTGATTTTATTAACGGTTATCTTTATGTTGTTTGAAGCTGACAGCATGCCGTCGCGCCTGCATACGGCCCTGGCTGATCCGGAAATGAAAATGAAGCACGTCGACCGCTTTATTAAGTCAGTAAACAGCTATCTGGCCATTAAAACCGTGGTGAGCCTGGCAACCGGTTTCATTATCGGCGTGTGGCTTTGGGTGCTCGATGTCGACCATTTCTTGTTATGGGGCGTGTTGGCATTCCTGCTTAACTATATTCCTAATATCGGCTCTATCATCGCCGCAATTCCAGCAGTACTCATTGCACTAGTGCAATACGGATTACCTACCTCAGGCTTAGTGGCTCTGGCCTTCGTTGCGGTAAATACCGTCATGGGCAATATTGTAGAACCGCGCCTGATGGGACGGGGTATGGGACTTTCCACGCTGGTGGTATTCCTGTCATTAGTGTTCTGGGGTTGGTTGCTGGGCAGTGTGGGTATGTTGCTCTCGGTACCGCTAACCATGGTGGTTAAGATCGCGCTGGAATCCCGAGAGGAAAGTCAGTGGCTGGCGCTTCTGTTGTCGAGTAATGCTGAACGGGATGCGAAAAGGCTGGAGTAGTAAAACCGTGCGTTCTTGCGCCGCTCATCAAGGCGTGACAGATTACCTTTTAGTTATCTGTCACGTTGTAGCGTAAATGCGTTCAGGAAATCAGGACTCATCGGGTGGCAAAGCCACATGAATTTTACCCGTTTGGTAATCAATGGTTAACAGGAAGTCTTTGAACAAGCCGTAGCCCAAAATGCCTGCTATTCGTTTGCCTTTAATGCGCGTGCTGGTAGTAGAATACTGACTTTCCAAATTAGTCGTTTCTCCTGGGGCAGGAAATCTGACCTTCACATCGGAAATCTCAAAAGGGCCAAATTGTACTGTTTTCGCCGTAGCGACTTCCTGAATACCTGAACTGTTTACCCCAGATGAATAGCCTTCACCTTCAACGCTTTCGAATAAGCCCGCCATCGAGGCATAACGTCGTTCCATAAAAATGCCGCCGCTGTTGCCAGTATCAACCAGAAACCAGAGCGGTTGGCCGTTAATTTCAATTTGAGCGATGGGCATGCCGTGTTCTTTATCCGCGGCGGAATTTACATTTGCTGCTTTGTTCATGTCGACACTATCGCGGGTCAATAGCCGAATTTTATTGGCCGGATAGTCTATCTGCATCACAAAGGGGTGAAAGAAAGTCGCGCCGAGCAGCAATCCACGAGAGTGATGGCCCATACTAAATTCGACAACATCGTTTAACGTGAAATCAGCACCAAATAGATTCACCTTCACGTTATTGTAGGTGCTACGTCTCGCGGTGCTGTGCACACCCTTTATGAGCATCTTGCCTCCCGAGGCAAGATCGAGCTCATTTTTATTTACGAATGCTTTATTGATGGCATGAACACTTGAACCTGAGTCGAGCATTGCTTTCGTTTCAACACCTTCGACAGACACCGGTAAATAAACGTGGCCCCGTTCCAATGTGAGATCGACCCATTCTGTTACTGCCGCATTCGCACTGAGAGAAACGACAAAAGTAACGAAGACTAAAAAGTACTTCATAAAATCATCCTTGATATGACTGAAAATCCTACCTCAAATCAAAGGTTATCCGTGCAGCAAAGGTTTTGCAACTGCCGTGACATGAGCTGCATTTTTGATTGAATAGTAAAGTCCACGCAGGCTAGTGAATCACCGCCACAGGCGTAATTTTCACCGGTACCGCTTTTGAGGTGGGGGTGGCGCTCAATTTACCCACACTGTGAAACGGTACCAGTGGATTCGCTTCTGGGTAGTAACTTGCCACATTGCCCTGAGGGATGTCGTAGCTCAGTGCTTTAAAGCGAGTGACCTTGCGTACAACATCGTCGCTCCACACCGTTTCAATATCGACCAGTGCGCCTTCCTGAATATTCAGTCTCGCGAGATCTTCAGCGTTCATGAATACAATGTTACGCTCGCCAAATACGCCGCGATAACGGTCGTTCATCCCGTAAATCGTGGTGTTGTATTGATCGTGAGAGCGCAGGGTTTGCATCGTGAATACCGGCTGCGACTGCTGTTTAATGCGTGCTAGCACGTTGTCGCTGAACAAATGCTCGGGCAGGGCGTTTGTATTAAACAGCGCTTTTCCAGCCTGATTTTTCCATTCCCGATTGGCCGCCGCATTGTATAAATGAAAGCCGCCGGGCTCAGCGATTTTCTCGTTCATATCGTCAAATCCGGGGATCACTTTTGCAATTAAATCGCGAATGTTGTCGTAATTATCAATCAGCGCCTGCCAGTTTACCGGTGTGTTTTCACCCAGAGTATGGGCTGCAATGCGGGCAATGATCTCGGTTTCTGATTTAATGTTATCGCTTTGCGGTTCCGTAGTACCGGTGGAGCCATGTACCATGCTGAAGGTATCTTCTACGGTAATTGCCTGATTACCGCTTGCCTGCATATCGACCTCTGTGCGACCCAGGCAAGGCAGCAGAAGCGCGTCGTGCTTCGCAGTTACGTGTGTACGATTGAGTTTGGTGGCAATGCTGACGAGCAACTCGGCGTTGCCTACGCTGGCTGTAGTGAACGGTGTATCGGCATTTGCGGCAACAATATTTCCGCCCAGGCAAATTAACACGCGACTCTGTTTCGCATGCAGCGCTGCCAACATGTCGTAAACCCGGTGCCCGGGTTTTTCAGGTGGGTTAAACCCAAAGGTATCTTTCATGCGCTGATTAAAATCAGGCTTTGGCGATTCCAGAATGCCCATGGTGCGGTTGCCCTGAACATTGCTGTGGCCGCGTACGGGACTTAAGCCTGCTCCTGGCAAACCAAGGGCGCCGGTTAGCAGATGCAAAGAGACGATTTCTTTGATGGTCTCTACCGAATATAAATGCTGGGTAATGCCCATGGCCCACGTGGAAATAGTTTTTGATGAGGCAACAAACAGCATTGCCAACTCTTCCAGTGTTGCTTTGTCGAGGCCGCTTTGTTGTTCGATGGCTTCCCAACTCGTGCTTTCTACCACGGTTTGGTATTCCGCGAAGCCAGCGGTATGGTCGTCTACGAAGCTGCTATCGATTTTATCTGCGTGATTGGCGAATATCGCTTTGGCCATACCGCGGGCAACGGCATAGTCACCGCCCAATTTGGGAGACACATAACGACTGCTGATTTGCACAGTTTCCAGACCAAGTAACTCGGCAGGCTTTTGTGGGCTGGCAAATTTCTGTAAGCCCACTTCCTTTAAGTTATTCACCGACACAATGGTGGCGCCACGTTTCGCTGCCGCGCGCAGGGCGTTAAGCATACGCGGGTGGTTGGTGCCTGGATTCTGCCCATACACGAAAATGGTGTCGGCCAGCGTAAAATCTTTGAGCACTACGGTGCCTTTACCCACACCGATAGATTGGTTCAGCGCGATGCCACTGGCCTCATGGCACATGTTTGAGCAGTCGGGAAAGTTATTGCTGCCGAACGCACGACCAAACATCTGGTATATAAACGACGCTTCATTACTGGCACGTCCAGAGGTATACAACTCAAGTTCGTCAGGGGAGTGCAGACTTTTTAACTTATCAGCGACTAATGCAAAGGCATCGTCCCAACTGATAGGCTCGTAGCGATCAGATTGTGCATTGTAGCGAAGAGGGTGAGTGAGGCGACCTTGCCCTTCCAGCCAATGATCAGACTGCTTATTCAACTCACTCACCGTATGTTGAGCAAAGAATTCAGGGCCCACAGTGAGTTCTGTAGACTCCCAGGCCACGGCTTTAGCGCCATTCTCGCAGAAGCGGAAAGTACCGTCTTTTTCATCGCCCCAGGCGCAACCCGGACAATCAAACCCGTTGTGCTTATTTACCCGGTACAGATTAACCATATTTTGGCGCACCTGCTTACTCTTGATAAGCTGATTTACGGTGGACTTGATGGAAGGCAGTCCGCCTGCCTTAGTCGATTTAACTGCCATGTTGCTGAACCTTCTGGGAGAAAATTACCGGCTGGTTGTTTCTTGGTAGAAACACCAGATTCAATTTATGCTGCCTGGCAAACGATACTGCCAGTGACGTGGGCGAGGAAAAGCTGACCAATGTGGTAAACCCGGCTATCACCGCTTTTTGCACCAGCTCAACGCCGCAGCGACTGGTTACCACCAGATAGCCTTCCTCAGGGTTATCTATGCGTTTGCGCACAGCACCGATCACTTTATCTAACGCGTTATGACGGCCTATATCTTCCCGACCAAGTATGATGTCATTGTGTACACCAAAAAGCGCAGCATGCAGCGCCCCCGTTTTGCGGGCCTTTTCCTGATGTGTATCCATCGCGTCTCTGAGCGTGCTGAAGTCACAGACTGGCAAGTGATGCCAGGTTGCATGGGTGTTAATTGACGGAAACGCCTGTTCAAGGGCAGTGTGATTGCAAATACCGCATCCTGCATTGACCCGTGCAAAACGCCGTGACTTTAGCAGGTGCTCACGACGGCCGGTAAGGCTGACGTTGGCTTCAATCCCGGTTTCATTTCGCTCAATGCGGATATCTTTAATTTCGATGGGGGCGGCAATGATTTGCTCGGTAAGAAAGTAACCGGTAATGAAGTCTTCGATATCATCCGGAGATATCATCATGACAACCAGACTGATATCGTTAACGGAGATCGCCAACGGCACTTCTTCAACCAGTAGTGAGTCGTCAAAAGGCAACCGGTTGTTGTCGTAAGAAGATGAATCGGATTTAGTCATGGTTGTATGCAAAATGTTCAAACGGCTAAGATGAGCCATACTAGATGAAAATACGGAACGGGCACAGACGTATAAGTAATTCGTTGTTGCTTATGCATAAATAACAAGTGTCCGAATGCGTCTCAAGTCTGTTGCGGTCAAAACAGGGAAACTAACGTTAGGAGAAATTCGTGAAGCAAAAAGTGCTAATTCATGGCATTGCATTGTCAGCCGCTCTTCTTTTTCTTACCGCGTGTGACAGCGGTGCAGAGAAAGAAGCCATTGTCGGACATCCTTACCAATACGACTGTGGTGTTGCCGGTTCAGTGATTTTTCAGGTAGACGGCAACAATAAAGCCATGCTTCAGATTGGAGCAACTGCCATGGTACTCACTCCGGGTATCAGTGCTTCAGGTGCTAAATATACGGGCAGCGACGTGGTGTTTTGGAGTAAGGGGAAAGAAGCGACGCTCACCCTCAGTGATGAAGAATATCATTGTGTTGAGATTGACGGGGAGTGATTCTCAGCGTGTAAATTTATAGTCATCGAATTCGAGGACTTTAGAAAAATTGCAGCGTTGAATTGCCCATAAAAAAGCCCCGACAATGTCGGGGCCTTCTATATCGTACTAACAATCGTTTATTAAACGTTCTTCACCGCAACATCTGCTTCGAACTTAGGCTTAACAGCAAGATCGTCAGCGGGTGGAGCAAACTTGGTCAGGTCGATGCCTGCAACTGCTTGCTTGTACTCTTCTGCAGTTGGGAAGCGACCTAGTACAGTAGACAGTACTACCAGCGGCGTAGAACCCAGCAGTGATTCACCTTTCTTCTCGCTTGTATCGGCAACAACACGGCCTTGGAACAAACGGGTTGAAGTCGCGATTACTGTATCGCCTGGCTCCGCTTTTTCCTGGTTACCCATACACAGGTTACATCCAGGGCGCTCAAGGTACAGAATGTTTTCGTACTTAGTACGTGCTGCTTCTTTTGGTTTCGCATCGTCAAACTGGAAGCCTGCGTATTTCGCCAGAATGTCCCAGTCGCCTTCTGCTTTCAGCTCGTCAACAATGTTGTACGTAGGTGGAGCAACAACCAGTGGCGCTTTAAAGCTAACCGAACCGTTCAGTTTTTCCAGGTTACGCAGCATTTGTGCAATGATTTGCATGTCGCCTTTGTGAACCATACAAGAACCTACGAAGCCCAGGTCAACTGGCTTACCGTCGTAGTAAGAAACTGGACGGATAACATCGTGGGTATAACGCTTAGATACGTCTTCGTTGTTAACGTCTGGGTCGGCAATCATTGGCTCGTCGATTTGGTCGAGGTCAACAACCACTTCTGCGAAATATTTCGCGTTGTCGTCAGGTGCCAGAGCTGGCTCTTCACCAGACTTGATCTCAGCAATACGCTTGTCTGCCAGGTCGATAAGGCCTTGTAGCATGTTAGCGTCGTTATCCATTCCTTTGTTGATCATGATCTGGATACGGCTCTTCGCCAGCTCCAGTGATGCAATCATGGTTTCGTTATCAGAGATACAGATTGAGGCTTTCGCCTTCATTTCAGCTGTCCAGTCGGTGAACGTGAATGCTTGGTCAGCCAGCAGGGTACCGATTTGAACTTCGATAACACGGCCCTGGAACACGTTTTCACCAGCGAATTGCTTCAGCATTTGCGCTTGAGTTGCGTGAACAACATCACGGAAGTCCATGTGCTCTTTCATGCTACCTTTAAAGGTCACTTTCACAGACTCAGGAATAGGCATTGCTGCTTCACCTGTTGCCAGTGCCAGTGCTACCGTACCGGAGTCAGCACCGAAAGCGACACCTTTTGACATACGGGTGTGCGAGTCACCACCAATGATGATTGCGCGGTCATCTACAGTGATGTCGTTAAGCACTTTGTGAATAACGTCAGTCATTGAGTGGTAAACGCCTTTCGGGTCACGGGCTGTGATAACACCAAAGTTGTTCATGAAAGACATCAGCTTAGGAATGTTAGCCTGGGCTTTCTTATCCCATACCGATGCAGTGTGACAGCCAGACTGATAGGCACCATCAACAATTGGAGAGATGGTTGAAGCCGCCATAGATTCCAGTTCCTGACAGGTCATTGGGCCTGTGGTGTCCTGAGAACCTACAATGTTTACCTTCACACGTACGTCTGAACCAGCATGTAATGGAGAGTCAGAGTTCACACCGACTGCGTTACGGTTGAAAATTTTCTCAACAGCAGTCAGGCCCTGGCCTTCGTGTGATACTTCTTTAGATGGCGCGTAAACGTCTGGTGCAGTTACACCCAAAGTTTCAGCTGCGAAAGTTTGCAGTTGCTTACCGAAAACTACAGCGTATGAACCGCCGGCTTTCATGAATTCAACTTTTTGTGGCGTAAACGCGTCAGCAACATCAGCCAGTTCTTCAGAACCGTTGTAAAGCTTCTTCGCTTTGGTATCGATGGTCAGTACCGTACCGGTAGCAACAGAGTAAGCTTCTTCCAGTACAGGGTCGCCATTTGCATCGCGAACCACTTCACCATTTTCGTCAGTTTTCTTAACCCAGTTTTTCAGGTCCAGACCGATACCACCGGTTACGCCAACGGTTGTCAGGAAGATAGGAGCGATACCGTTAGTACCAGCAACTACAGGGGCTTTGTTTACAAAAGGAATGTACGGGCTGGTAGGCTCGCCGGCCCACAGTGCTACGTTGTTCACACCAGACATACGAGAAGAACCTACGCCCATGGTGCCTTTTTCTGCGATCAGCATGACTTTAGCGTTAGGGTGCTTTTTACCTAGCTCAACGATTTCTTGTTGTGCTTCAGGCGTGATCATACATTGGCCGTGCAGTTCACGGTCGGCACGAGAGTGAGCCTGGTT
Organism: Alteromonas confluentis; assembly: GCF_001757105.1. Classification (GTDB taxonomy): domain Bacteria; phylum Pseudomonadota; class Gammaproteobacteria; order Enterobacterales; family Alteromonadaceae; genus Alteromonas; species Alteromonas confluentis. The sequence goes on along the minus strand of NZ_MDHN01000040.1, from coordinate 46,253 downwards.
ACCTGGAGAAAGCAGGTCAGTAGAGATATCACCTTCAGCCGCGATATAGGTAACCACTTCAATTTTTTCTGGTACATCAGGAAGCTTGGTGAAGAATTCTGCTTTCGCGTAGCTTTCCAGAATATCTTTAACGATTGGGTTGCCCGCTTTGAATGCCGCTTCCAGACGCTCGGTATCTGCGTCGTACAGATATACCTGAGTTTTCAATACTTCAGCAGCAGGTTTTGCAACCGCTTCGTCATCAGACAATGCCAGATCCAGTAGTACTTCAACAGAAGGACCACCTTTCATGTGAGAAAGCAGTTCAAGTGCAAACTCTGGCGTGATTTCTTCTACTTTCTCTTCGCCAAGAACAATTTCTTTCAGGAATTGTGCTTTAACACCCGCCGCGCTAGTGGTGCCTGGCAGCGTGTTGTAAATAAAGAATTTTAAAGAGTCTTCACGGTGCTCGTTAGAAGTATCTTTGATTTGAGCAATAATCTCAGACAGCAGATCAGCACTGTCGATTGGCTTCGGGTTAAGACCTAATTCCTTTTTACGGGTTTCGATCTCTGCCAGATATTCTGAATACAAACTCATAGTGTTCTCTCGGTCTTGGGTTTTTCGGACGTAAAATTAAGACGGTCTTAGCTATACGCGTATAAAAATGAAGGACATATTAACTGATTTTTAGTGTTTACGTAATGTCAGAAAGTGAACCACTGGGCATATGCAAGCCACTTATGTTAGCGCGATGTTGCATGTCGATTTTTCTTTCCTATAACCGTAAATTCGTTTTTATATTAATTTAATTAATTTCAATGGCTTGCATATATCGCAAAATCCAGTCGAATAAGAATTGAGCAGATTGGTTTTACCTTTAAAGATAAATTATAGTGTTGTATTTATGGTAAGCATTCATAGTGGTTATGGTTATACCAGTATGAATTCTCAACATTTAAGGCTATTTTTCACATCTTTATAACGGAAACGGCAGGTTGCTATACCGGAAAAGACAGTGTGATTGCTGCACCGCCGAGATGGCTGTCTGCAATATCTAATCGTCCTTCGTATATGGCAACAAGATCTGCAACAACAGCCAAACCAATACCTTGGCCTTCGGTATAGGTATCGAGACGTTCGCCCCGTTCCAGCAAAGCGTCTTTCTGATCGTCTGGTATGCCGGGCCCATCATCTTCAATGGTGATATGACTCCAACCTTGCTGACGCGATAATGAAACTAATACCCGACTGCTGGCGGCTTTACAGGCGTTATCAACAACATTTCCGAGCATTTCCATTAAATCAGTACCGTCGCCTTCGAACTGGCAACTGGCGTCGCCTTCCCGGGTCAGTGTGAGTTCAGCATCGCGATGCACTTTCAGCATAGCACTAAATAGTTTATCTACCACTGGCGCGACATCGACGCTGGCTTGCCAGCCAGACTTTGCGGCTGCCGCACGTTTTAACTGACGTTGGATGATGTGATCAATCTGTACCAAAGATTCATAAGCGTCATCAGGTAGGGCAGGCGTGCCCATTGCTGCTGCTAGCGGGGTTTTAAGACTATGGGCAAGGTCGCCAAGACTATTTTTATACCGGCTGCGCTGTTGGGCTTCGGCCTCCAACAAGCGATTTATGCTGTTTTTAAGCGGGGTGAACTCAACCGGGTAAGTGTTATCCAGGGCCGGTTGATGACCGCTTGCTGTTAAGCGTATTTCTCGAATAAGGCCGCGAACCGGGGCCAATACCACATTAATACCCACAATCAATAAGATCAGAAGCCCTGCGCTTAGCAATAACAGCCATTGCCAGAGGGTATCCAGGTACGCATCCCGCTCAATATTAAACTCTGCACGATTATTTAGAATATAGAAATGGACGGCTTCAAAACCTGAATCAGAGGCAAATTCGGCGGTAAAGGCGTAAGAGAAATAACTGTCGATATTGGACAGTGCGCCGCTGTCTTCAGTGACGAACCGTTCATCGCCCACATCAGGGGACAGTGGTTGCGCAATCACCGCATTGTTCAATGCCGATGCAGACTTCCAAACCACTTTGTTGCGAAAAATGATAAGTCCGATGTAGCCTGAATCGGGCAAATTTAGCTGCTCTTCGTACAGCACTTCTGGCATGTACGGAGTGTCGCCATCTAATTCGAAGGCAGAAACCAGCGCCAGATTCATCAGTTTCAGTTCATTATGTTTGGCCTGGGTCAGGCTTTCCGTATAAGCCTTGTCGAGGGTAATTACTGTAACAGGGATGAACACAATCAGCGCCACTAAGGCCAATAAAATGCTACGTAACCGCAAAGAAAGGTTGGTCATAGATCCCGATTCAAACGGTAACCGCGACCACGCAGGGTTTCGATGGGTTTGAGTGAACCATCGGGGTCGAGTTTTTTACGCAGACGGCCAACAAACACTTCAATAACATTACTGTCGAGGTCGAAATCCTGGTCGTAAATGTGTTCGGTAAGTTCGGTTTTTGACACAATTTTCTGCGGGTTCAGCATCAGGTATTCCATCACCTTGTATTCGTACGCAGTTAATTCTAAGCGTTCTTCGTGCAAGGTGATTTCTTCGGCAACCGTATCTAACGAAACCGGACCAAACTGAATAGTTGGGTTCGCCTGACCAGATGATCGTCGGATAAGTGCTTTCACCCGGGCCAGAAGTTCTTCGTTGTGAAAAGGTTTCGTAAGGTAATCATCGGCCCCGGCGTCCAGGCCTTCTACTTTCTCTTGCCAACGATCACGGGCTGTGAGAATGAGGATAGGGGTCTTAATATCTTTTTGACGGGCGGTTCGAATAACGTCAAAACCATCAATGCCGGGCAAGCCAATATCGACAATTGCGGCATCGTAACTGACTTCTACGAGTTGATATAAAGCATTATTGCCGTTATCGGCTAAATCTACACTGTAACCATGTTGTTGCAGCAGACTATCGAGTTGGGTTAGCAGGCGACTGTCATCTTCGGCAATTAAAACACGCATGGTTGGCGTTAGTCCTTTTCTTTTACCGGCTGAACCCGTCCTGTGTTCTTATCCACGTCAACGGAGATCACCCGGCCATTTTTCTTTAACATTTTAACCCGGTATGCAAAGCGGGTCTGATCCACGCGGAGTACACGTCCTTTTACCTGTTGCTGTGCTTTGGCAGCAGCCTGACTGCGGTCTATCTGCTGGGTTGCCTGTTTATCCTGACGCGCGTGTGCTTGCTGCGACAATGGCATTGCCAACAGAAAAACCGCAACGGTCATGATTTTTAAAATATTCATACAGCCTCAACAGGTGAACCAGCACAGGTAAACAATGTTCCTCATGTTGGTATCCTAGCATAACCACGTTAAATGAACATTGCCTGAATCATCCCTGAAGGCAGCTAAACCACGAACATTCATACTGTTAAAAAAAACGGGAGCCATTTGGCTCCCGTTGTTAAAGGCTGTTGTACTTATGGAAGTACTTTCTTGTAAGGTTTAACCACCACATCGGCATAAACCCCAGCTGCTACGTAAGGATCGGCCTCTGCCCACGCTTTTGCCGTTTCCAGCGAGTCGAACTCAGCAACAACCAAAGAACCGGTAAAACCCGCAGGGCCCGGGTCGTCGCTGTCGATGGCCGGGAAGGGCCCTGCGATTAATAAGCGACCTTCATCTTTCAGTGCATTCAAACGCGAAAGGTGATCAGGGCGTGCTGCGAGACGTTTTTCCAGGCTGTTTTCCACATCAGTGGCACAAATCATATAAAACATGAATGATTCCTTTATCTGTTTTCCGTTACTTTGCGGTGGCTGATTTCATATCGCTGACAAAACTATTCAACGCTTCCAGCATGGCGGGCAAGTCGTCGAGGTGTTTAGCAATAATATTCACCGTGGCTGAGCCACTAATAGCCCCTGCAGCACCTGCTTGAATGGCGGTAGTCACCTGGGCTGGGGTTGAAATACCAAAACCAAGAATAGGTGGTGCACATTGGTAGTCAGACAACTTGCTGATCAGCGCTTCTGCAGGCACGTCAGCAGCCGTTTCGACACCGGTTACACCCGCGCGACCGAGCAGGTAAGTATAACCGCGAGAGTGTTCACCAATTTGTTGTAACGTTTCTTCAGTGGCATTGGGGGGCGCAATCAAAATTTGCGCTACACCCGTTTGGTTTGCCACATCCAGGAAAGGTTTCGCTTCGCGTAGCGGTACATCTGCAACCAGAATAGAATCTACCCCCGCGTCTTTTGCCAGTCCGTAGAAATGGTCGATGCCGTGCACTACCACCAGGTTACTGTACAGCAGTAAACCAATTGGCGTGTCAGGATATTTCGCGCGTACGCGAGCCAACATTTCAAAGCACTTTCCTGGGGTTACGCCGTTTTCCAGCGCACGAATGGCAGCAGCCTGGATCGTCGGACCATCGGCAATAGGATCGGAATAGGGAATACCCAATTCCAATGCGTCGGCACCGCTTTCGATTAACTGACAAATGATTTTTTCCGACGTCTCGATATCCGGGTCGCCCACCATCACGAATGGAACAAATGCGCCTTCATTTTTGTCGTTCAGGCGCGCGAACATTGCTTCATAGCGATCCATTGAAATCTTCTCCCAGAATCTTAATCACGTGACCTAAATCTTTGTCACCACGGCCAGAAAGGTTCACCACAATCACGGTTTCCTCGTCTGCTTCATCTGCCATATTCAGCGCGTGAGCCAGTGCATGCGAAGACTCAAGCGCAGGAATGATACCTTCTTTGCGCGCCAGCAACTGGAACGCGTTCAGCGCCTCTTCGTCAGTGACCGACACGTACTCAGCACGGCCGGTTGCCGCCAAATGGGCATGCTGCGGGCCAACGGCTGGATAATCCAGACCGGCAGAAACTGAATAGCTTTCCTCAATCTGGCCTTCTTTATCTTGCATGATATAGGTGTATGCACCGTGCAGAATACCTTTCGAACCTGTACAGATGGTGGCACCGTGTTCGCCGGTGTGCAGGCCTTTACCACCTGGCTCGACACCAATCAAACGCACTGACGGTTCGTCGATGAAGTCAGCAAACATACCAATAGCGTTCGAACCACCACCAACACAGGCAACGACCGCGTCAGGCAAGCGGCCTTCTTTTTCCAGAATTTGTGCGCGGGTTTCTTCACCGATCATGAGGTGGAATTCACGTACAATGTGTGGGAACGGATGAGGACCCGCCGCTGTACCCAGCAGGTAATGCGCTTTGTCGTAATTGGCAGACCAGTCGCGCAGGGCTTCGTTAACTGCATCTTTTAAGGTGCCAGAACCCGCATTAACCGGAATCACTTCCGCACCCATTAAGCGCATACGAAACACGTTAGGCGCCTGACGCTCAACGTCTTTTGCACCCATATAAATGCGGCATTTCAGGCCCAACAGGGCACAAGCGAGGGCTGTGGCTGTACCGTGCTGACCGGCGCCGGTTTCGGCGATAACTTCGGTTTTGCCCATGCGCTTGGTGAGCAGAGCCTGACCCAACACCTGATTGGTCTTGTGGGCACCGCCGTGAAGCAAGTCTTCACGCTTCAGGTAGAGTTTTACTTTCGGGTTACTAACCAGATTACGGGTTAGCGTCATGGCCGTAGGGCGACCTGCGTAGTCTTTCAGCAAAGAGGTGAATTCTTGCTGAAAAGCCGGATCGTCTTTTGCGTCCAGAAAGGCTTTTTCAAGCTGGTCAAGCGCAGGGATCAGCAGTTCAGGCACATACATGCCGCCGAATTCCCCGAATTTTGAATCAAGTTGGTTCATGAATAATCCTGTAGCACTTTCAATTAGTAGCGGCGGGCTGTGGCAAACAACGCCGCCAGCTTTTCTGCAGATTTTTCGCCCGGAGCGTCTTCCACGCCCGAGTTCACATCAACGGTGGTCGCGCCAGTTTGCAGGGCGGCCACCAGGTTGTCGGCGTTAATACCACCGGCAACGATTAATTTTGTTTTATCGTTAATGTTGTTCAACAGATCCCAGTCGAAGGTTTTACCGGTACCGCCTTTTTCATTGCCAATTTGGCAATCCAGCAACACGCGGTCTGCGGTAATATCGTCGTTCAGTAATTCAACCACATTGTCAGGCAATGAATCGGTTACACCCGCAGCCTGCCAAATTTGACAGTAGGCCGGTAACTGGGCGCGCAGGGCCAGGCGATAGGCACGGTCTTCGTTACCATGCAGTTGCACCGCATGGAGATGCATGCTGGTGGCGGTTTCGACGATGTCAGCGATGGGCTGATCGACAAACACACCCACATAACGGCCCGGTGCAGAGTTTACGATAGTTTTCGCCTGTTGCACCGTTACACATCGTTTAGATTTCGGCGCAAAAATTAAACCACCGTAGTTAGCCCCCAGGCTGAAGACTGTTTTGGCATCTTCAACTTTCGTCAGACCACATACTTTAATGTCGCCGTAAATCAGACCGCGCACCGCGGCAGGCAGGTTCTTCTGCGCCATTAATGCGCTACCGACCAAGAAGCCCTGACAAAGCGGTGAAAGGCGGCGAACATCTGCGTGGGTATAAATACCGGATTCTGAAATGACCACGAAATCGTGGGTGGCTTTTTCGAGCATGGGTACGAGCTTTTCAGTGGTCGCCAAGTCCGTAGACAGGTCTCGGAGATCACGGTTGTTGATACCGATGATTTTGGCTTGTAGCGCAATGGCGCGAACCATTTCTTCCTCGTTACTGACTTCGGTAAGAATATCCAGCGACAGGGAGTCGGCCAGGGTTGCCAGCTCGCGGTATTCGTCATCGCTTAACACACTCAGCATCAGTAGAATAGCATCGGCATTGTAATGACGGGCCAAATAAACCTGATATGCCTCGACAAAGAAATCTTTGTTCAGTACAGGTTGTTCAACGCGCTCGGTAACGTAGGCAAGATATTCGAAACTACCCTGGAAATACTTTTCGTCAGTGAGCACCGATATGCCCGCCGCATGGGGTTTATAGGCCGCGAGAATTTCGTCCAGATCGAATACCGGGCGGATGAGGCCTTTTGAAGGGGACGCTTTTTTGCACTCAAGAATAAAACCGGCATTAGGCTGGTTCAGGGCGTCGAATAAACTTTTCTTCGACGGAGTCAGTGAATCCTTAAACGATTCCAGTGGTTTTGTCGCCTTAAGGGCATCAATTTCTACGCGCTTATCGGCAACAATGCGTTCTAACACATTACTCATCGGTACTACTCTCCTGATGACTGATTTCAGCTACTGCATTTAATGTGGTTAAGGGCTTACCCTGGCTCATCGCGTCCATGGCCATTTCCGCGCCTTCTTTAAAACTGGCAACGGTGTCGGTTAATTTCAACAAGGCACCACAGTTCATCGCGATAGCGGCGCGGTGGGCTTCTTCGCCTTCACCGGCCAGAGCGGCTTCCACCATCTTGCGGTTATCTTCTGGTTCACCGCCTGCAATGGCTTCAAGGGGATAGGTCGGCAAACCGAAGTCTGCTGGGGTAACGGTGAGCGAGCGTAAGTCGCCGTGCTCAAGGTCAATAATTTGCGATTCACCATGCAAAGCCAGTTCATCTAAACCGGCGCCGTGTACGATCATGGCGCGATGCTGACCTAACAACATTAATGTACGGGCATAAGGTTCCAGCAAATCCGGCGAATACACACCAAACAAGCCATGGCTCGGCCCGGCAGGGTTGGCCAGTGGGCCAAGAATATTAAAAATAGTGCGGGTTTTCAGCGCGGCGCGGACGGGCGCAGCATGTCGCATACCGGAATGATAAACCGGTGCGAACAGAAAGCAGAAGTTGGCATCATCCAGGCACTTTCGCGCAGTTTCCGGACTAATTTCTAAATTAATACCGAACTGGCGGAAAATATCCGCCGAGCCGGATTTACTCGACACACTGCGATTACCGTGCTTTGCGACTTTCACACCGCAACTGGCGGCAACCACGCCAGCGGCACTGGAAATATTAATGGTGTGATGGCCATCACCACCGGTGCCTACGATATCAGCGAAGGCATAATCCGGCGTTGGAAACGGCAGAGCGTTGGACACCATGGCACTTGCGGCACCCGCGATTTCGTTCGGTGACTCACCGTTTAGTTTCAGTGCAGTGAGGACAGTAGCCAGAATCGTTTCAGGTTGCTCACCATGCATAATGCTGTTGAACAAAGAAAACGATTGAGCCTGACTCAGGTGCTCTTTGGCAAACAGAGCTTCAAGTGCAACTGACGCATCATACATGTTCGATTTCCTTGTCGGTTAAATAGTGGATACTTTGCAACAAAAGCTTACTGCCGTCGGCTGTGAGTATGGACTCAGGATGGAACTGGAATCCCAGCATTTTATCTTCTGGGTGATACACCGCCATGGTGTTATCGCCGAAGCTAGCAATGGTTTCAAGGCCATCTGGCAGTGACGTGGCAACCAGTGAGTGATAGCGCGCTACGTGCAGCGGTTGCGCTAATCCTGCAAACATGGCCTCACCGCTATGGGTAATGGGCGATGATTTACCATGCATCACTTCACGGGCACGGTCTACCACGCCGCCGTAGTGATTCACAATGGCCTGATGCCCCAGACAAATACCTAGAACCGGGAATACGCCCTGTACCTTTTTCAGCAAAGCAGGCATACAACCCGCTTCATGGGGCGCACCGGGTCCGGGTGATAATAATAACAGTACCGGCGACTGTTCGGCTTCCTTTTGCATGCGCTGGAATAGCATGTCTGCATCGACGGTGTTGCGATACACAATAATGTGTAAGTCCAGCGCCCGCAATTCATCTACCAGGTTATAAGTAAAAGAGTCTATGTTATCGAGAAGAAAAACAGTGATTTTGTTGCTCATTATTTCTCTCCTGTGTTGAGTGCGCGGCGAACGGCATTTATCACCGCCTGCGCTTTCGTTCGGGTTTCATCGGCTTCAGACTGCGGATCGGAGTCATAAACGACGCCAGCACCAGCTTGAATATAGGCGCGGTCGTTTTTTACGAAGGCGGAGCGTATCACAATACAGGTGTCCATATCGCCGTTTCCGTTCAGATAGCCCACGGCACCGCCGTAACTGCCGCGACGTTTTTTCTCTACGCCACGAATAAGCGATGCCGCACTGACTTTTGGTGCGCCTACCAGTGTGCCCATGTTCATACAGGCTTGATAAGCATGTAGCGCATCAAGGTCGTCGCGAAGTTGGCCAACCACGCGGGATACCAAATGCATCACGTGTGAATAGCGATCGACTTTTAGTAAGTCTTTGACATAGCGAGTGCCAGGACGGCTTACCTTGGCCACGTCGTTACGGGCCAGGTCGACCAGCATGATGTGTTCCGCTTTTTCTTTGTCGTCTTCACGAAGATTTAATTCAATGCGGCTATCCAGATCCGGATCGATTTCGCCATTCGGACGTTTGCCGCGAGGGCGGGTGCCCGCGATAGGGTAAATTTCTACCTGGTTTGTTTGCGTTTCATATTTAATGGCTGACTCGGGCGATGCACCAAAAATCGTGAAGTTTTCGTCTTTCATGTAGAACATGTAAGGACTAGGGTTACTGATTTTCAGTTGGGCGTAAGCAGCAATGGGGTCGGGGCAGGGAAGCGAAAACGTACGGGAAGGAACCACCTGGAATATGTCGCCGGAAAGGATGTGTTGTTTGAGGTTAACCACATCTTTTGCGTAGGCCGCATCGTCCTTGTCGACATCAACATCCGTGGTATCAGGCTGAGCGTGGATGTCGGCCTCTGGTGCTGCCGGAATGTCTTGTAATCGAGCCTGCAATTTTTCTAATCGCTGAGCAATGTCGAAATAGCTTTGCGCCACATTGGGGCCACTGAATACACTGCCGACGAGGTGAGTTTCTTTTGTCTGATGATCTACAGTGAGTAAAGTTTCTGCCAGATAAAATACATAGTCAGGGCAATCATTCTCGCCGTCTGGCACGTCGGGTAGTTGCTCGAAGGTTGCCAGCAGATCGTAAGCAAATACCCCGCCTAAGAAAACCGCATGGGGATGCTGGCGAAGTGGAGTAATCTGTTTTACCAGCATTCGCAGGCCATCAAACACGCTGGCGGCTTTCAATCGCGAGTCTTCATCCAGCGACGGATCTGCAGCATGGCAGGTAAGGGTAACAGTAACGCCGTCTCGTACTACATCCATGCCCTCTGGTCGCTGCGCTTCAATCAGTGGCAGTACCGATTCACCGTTTGGGGTGAGGGCGGTGCAAATAACCTGATTACCACGACACACCAGCCGCATGGCGGCGTCTACCATTAACAGACTCTGCAGGTCGTCTTTGCTTTCAATTTCTGCTGATTCCAACAGCAGTGCGTTCGATTTGTCGGCGCACAGGAAAGTGAAGGCGGCCAGCGGGTCGTTTAGATATTGCCCTGACTGCTCGATGGTTTCCACTTTGCCTGGTTGTGTGCCCAGTTCCGCTAAACTCATTGTCGCAAATTCTCCAACTGCGATTAAAAAAAAAGGCCCGTAAAACGGGCCTTTATTGTGTTCTTTCACGCACTCACGCGTACACCGCCCGTTAATTCAGGGAGTGCCACCACCAAACTGCATTGATTTTTTTGCTGATTGATAATTGATTACGCATGATATCTCTGTTTGAAACTTCGATAGGCATCGAAGTCGTTAGTACGTATAATATGCCCTATAGAAGAAAACAAAATTGAAGTTGTGTCAACCGGAAATTTGCATAAGACATTGAAAATCGATCTACATAGTCACACCAAACATTCAGACGGTCACCTCACTCCCGAGGAATTGATTCTGCGCGCGCACAACATGCAAGTGGATGTGTTGGCCATCACTGACCACGATACACTGGCTGGATTACCTGAAGCGCACGCGGCACAAGCAAAACAAAAACGGGCCTTGACCATCATCAATGGTGTTGAAATTTCCACCGCCTGGCACGGGTTTGATATCCATGTGGTGGGGCTAAACGTTGATGTAGATGATGAGGCGCTGAAAGCCTTTCTGCAGAATCAGGCGGATATTCGTCGTGAACGGGCGCTTAAAATTGGTGAAAAACTGCAAAAATGTGGTTTTGATGGCGTAACTGAAAAAGCCTTTGCCATGGCAGGTGTTGGGCAGGTGACCCGTGCACACTTCGCCCGCGTATTAGTGAATGAATACGGTGTGGCAACCATGGACGCCGCATTTAAGAAGTATCTCGGAAAAGGAAAACGCGCGGCAATCAAAGCTGTCTGGCCTGAGATCAAACAGGCCGTAACACACATTCGCGCTGCTGGCGGGCAGGCTGTGCTTGCTCACCCGGCACACTACGACATTACAGCAAAATGGCTACGCCGACTCGTTGCTGAGTTTGCCAGTTATGGTGGCGACGCCATCGAAACCGCCTTCCCGGGCATCAATCCTGACAAGCAAAAACTCATCAACGAGCTGGCCAGCGAGCATAATTTGCTGGCGTCAGCGGGCTCCGATTTCCACTTTCCATCACGGTGGACAGAACTAGGAAGGAATCTGGGCATTTCATCCAGCCTTACGCCTGTGTGGCACGACTGGTCCTTTGCCGCCCACCCCTAACAGGACATTATCATGAGTCAGTTTTTTTATATTCATCCTGAAAATCCGCAGCAACGTCTGCTAAATCAGGCGGTAGATATCATTCACCAGGGCGAAGTCATTGTTTATCCCACCGATTCCGGTTACGCCATTGGCTGTCAGATGGACGATAAAAAGGCGTTGGAGCGTCTGTGTCAAATTCGTCAGATAAAAAATGAACACCAGTTTACCCTGATGTGCCGGGATATGTCGGAACTGTCTAACTACGCTAAAGTAGACAACCTGGCGTTCCGTCAAATCAAAAACAATACACCGGGGCCCTACACGTTTGTGTTCAAGGCGACCAGTGAAGTGCCAAAGCGTTTGCAAAATCCGAAACGTAAAACCATTGGTATTCGAGTGCCTGATAACATTATTGCGCTTAAACTGCTGGAAACACTGGGTGAACCGCTGATGTCTACGTCGCTGATCCTGCCCGGCAATACCATGGCGGAATCCGACCCGGACGAAATTCGCGACAAACTGGAAAAGCAGGTGGGCTTAATTATCCACGGTGGTTATCTGGGCGAGCAGCCTACGACAGTGGTTGATTTTTCTGACGGTGAAGCGCAGATCATTCGTGAAGGCAGCGGTGATACCTCGCCATTTTTATAAGCCTGACCACGGACAAATAAAGGACTATTTACGGTAGTACTCATGGCAGAAGAGCAGCAGGAACCAGTGGTTTCCACGCCTATACAGCAGCCGTTACCGCTGGCGTTTATTAACGGCGAAGCGGTAATTGAAAAGCCGGAGGATTTGTACATTCCGCCGGACGCGCTGGAAGTTATCCTGGAAACCTTTGAGGGGCCGCTGGACTTACTCCTGTACCTTATTCGTAAGCAGAAATTCGATATTGTCACATTGCCCGTGGCTGCTATTACTGTGCAGTACATGGAATACGTTGAGGTGATGAAAACCCTCAAGCTGGAACTGGCGGCGGAATATCTGCTAATGGCGGCGATTCTGGCGGAAATTAAATCCCGTTTACTATTACCTCGTCGAAGTGACGAAGAGGATGATGAGGAAGATCCCCGGGCCGAACTCATACGCCGTTTGAAAGAATATGAAGCGGTAAAAGAGGCGGCGCAAACACTGGATGAGCAGCCACGCATGGAGCGAGACATATTCGCCGTTAAAGCCGATGTGGCTGAGAGTGTGCAGCCGTTGCGTATCGAACCGGATGTGTCGTTGCAGGAAATTGTGCTGGCGTTTAGTCATGCCATGAAACGGGCGGCGGCTTTTGAGCATCACACCATTGAGCGTGAAGCTTTAAGCACCCGGGAGAGGATGAGTCAGATCCTGGCGCAGGTAAATGGTGAAACTTACACGCCTCTGGATGCCTTGTTTACCTTGGAAGAAGGCCGTGCCGGTGTGGTGGTTTCGTTCCTGGCCATTCTTGAATTAGTTAAAGAACAGCTTTTAATGTGTGTTCAGACAGGACCGTTTGCCAGAATTCATGTAAAATTAGGCCGTCATGAAGAAGATTAATAAAAACCAGCTTAAACAGCTGGTGGAAGCGGCCTTATTTGTCGCCGACAGCCCAATGACGAAGCTGGCATTGCGGGATACCATATTGGCGGAATTTACCGTGAGCGAGCGGGCCCTAAACGAAGTGCTGAAAGAGCTGGTGCTGGATTATCAGCCCCGGGGCATTCAACTGGTAGAAGTGGCCAGTGGTTACCGCTTTCAGTCATTGGATAGTTTAAGCCCTTGGCTTAGCCGGATGTGGCAGGAATCAGCCCCGCGTTATTCCCGGGCCATGCTGGAAACACTCGCTTTGATTGCATATCGACAGCCAATCACCCGGGGGGAAATTGAAGCCGTTCGGGGTGTGGCTGTCAGTAGTAATATCATCCGCACGCTTACTGAGCGTGAATGGATAAAAGTGGTGGGGCATAAAGAGGTCCCTGGCAGACCGTCGCTGTATGCCACTACCCGACAGTTTTTAGATTATTTTTCGTTAAAATCGTTGGCCGACTTACCCAGCTCTGAAGTTTTTGAAGCGCTGGACGACAACGAGCCGTCACCGTCGACGGCAACACTGGAGGCACCGTCTGAATCAGACCGTGCGATTGAAACCGCTAACATAAAGCGAGAAGAAAATGAGTGAAAAGTTGCAAAAAGTATTGGCTAATCAGGGCCTGGGTTCACGTCGGGAAATGGAGCGCTGGATAGACGCCGGTCGCGTTTCCGTAGACGGTAAAGTGGCTACCTTAGGTGACCGCGTTGAACCTACCCAGCAAATCCGTGTGGATGGACATCTGTTATCTCGCCAAACGGAAAAGCCAGTATGCCGTGTACTCATGTATAACAAGCCTGAGGGCGAATTGTGTAGTCGTCACGATCCAGAAGGCCGTGCAACAGTCTTTGAACGTCTCCCGGCTATTCGCGTGGGCCGCTGGATTGCCGTGGGCCGACTCGATATCAACACCAGCGGTCTTTTACTGTTCACCAACGACGGTGAATTGGCAAACCGTTTGATGCACCCGAAATGTGAAGTTGAACGTGAATACGCTGTACGTGTTTTTGGTGAAGTATCCGGTAAAACGCTGAAAACGCTCACTGACGGTGTTGAACTGGAAGATGGTAAAGCCAAGTTCACCACCATCGTGCCCCGTTCTAACTCAGTGAACGACGAAGACAGCATGAACAAGTGGTACAACGTGACCTTGTCAGAAGGGAAGAATCGTGAAGTGCGTCGACTTTGGGAATCACAGGATGTGCAGGTAAGTCGCCTGATGCGTGTGCGTTACGGGCCGGTTGAACTGCAGAAGCGATTGCCCCAGGGCGCCTGGGTAGAGTTACCGTTAGCTGAACTCAATTCACTGCGTAAATTGGTGCAACTCGACGAAGAAACCCAGACTATGGTGGACGTTCGCCAGGGTAAACTGGATCATGCCCGTCTTACCCGTATGCGTCGCTCGGTGAAAAAACACCGTGCACGTCAGTCGCATCAACGCAATCAGTCAGCTAATTCCGACTGATGCTTTGCGGCGGGCCTGATCACACAGGCCCGTCCGTTATCTAAACCATGGCGGCGAGCAATTTGCGCAATCATGCCGCGATGTGTCTTAAGAAATTCGTCCAATTTCTCCAACATAGCAGGATACTGCTCGCTGGAAATCCGTAGACTACTCTTCTTGTCTGGAATATGCGCAGACGAAACCAATTGATTTTGCGCCACATTAAGTTGTTTTGTGGCTTCGCTGAGTGCTTCAGTATCGGTCAATATGCCATCGACGTGATGTGATAAAAGCGCCTCGATCATACTTGCGGTGTCGTCGAATCGAATAATTTTGGTGTAACCTTTTATCTCTTGCTCTGACCACTCCCGGGACACAGGTAAATCTTTAATCACACCTAACCGGGTAACGTCTTCAACTCGCATCCATTGATTCTGCGGTAAAAACCGTGTGGTCTCACACACACCTACCACCGGCTGGCTGTAAAATAGCGGGCTCTTCGCTGCTGTCCAGCGAGGATGGTCAGGAAACCTAAAATCGATGGTGCTATCGTTAAACCAACGATCATAATCAACGCTATTTAACGAAACATATTCAACTTCAATTCCTTCTTCCAAAGAAAAAGCCGAGAGCACTGCATCAAGCAATGGCTGATATTTACTGCCATTTACGGGATAGGTTTGACCGCTGCTGGCATCACCAATACCAACAAAAAATGTGTCTTTGTTGGCGGCCTGTAAGGGCTGGCAGAGAAACGCCAGACAAATCAGAGAGAAGGCGCGACGCATCAGAAAACTCCGTTGGTATTCAACTTTAGTCGTAATGAAAGTCTAGCAATCGGCTATTTTATTTTCGATTACAAGGTTGACTGCAACGTATGAGTAAAAATACCTAATGCAACGGTGTTGTAATCCGGAACGCATTTCATCCCGTAACCATCCCCGAAACAAGCCGTTTCCATGTTGATAAATTTAAACGAAACAGGAGAATGTTATGCAATCGATGCCGCAATTAGGCGTTGGCACGTTTCGTCTGGAAGACGATGTAGCAAGAAAAACGGTCACGGATGCACTTTCTATCGGTTTCTGCCATATCGATACAGCGCAATTTTATGGCAACGAAGAGGCCATTGGCGATGCTATTCAAACTGCGGGTATAAACCGCGAAGAGCTGTTTGTGACCACAAAAGTATGGCACGACCATCTCGATCAAGGTTCGTTTATCCCCTCCGTGCATGAGAGCCTGAACAAACTGAAAATGGCGTATGTTGATCTGTTGCTTATTCACTGGCCTTCACCTAACGATCACATCCCCATGGAGAATTATCTGGCTTCGCTGAAGCAAGCTAAGGAAGAGGGACTGACACGACACATTGGTGTGTCTAACTTCACCATGGCACAAATTGATAAAGCCGTTGAGATCCTGGGTGAGGGGGAAATCCTGACAAACCAGATTGAGCTGCATCCGTTTATGCAAAACCGCCAGGTGGTTGAGCATTGTAAAGAGAAGGGCATCAGCGTAACCGCGTACATGCCGTTTGCTGTTGGCAAGGTCATGAAAAATGACGAACTACTCAATATTGCCGCAGCACATGGTGCCAATCCTGCGCAGGTAGTGCTGGCATGGATGGATGCCAAAGGTATTCATGCGATTCCGTCTTCTACTAACAAGGACCATTTGCAGGCTAATTTCGATTATACCCAGGTTCGCTTATCTGATGAGGATATTCAGCGTATTGACGATTTAGACAATGGTGAACGTATAGTTAGCCCAGACTTTGGGCCAAAGTGGGATTGATAACGACATCGTTCTTAAGATGAGTGTGAGGCCATGGGGCCTCACTTTTCTTTAGCTTTTTAATTGGCGTCGGTCACTCAACTACGATGTCGAATCCTAGTCTAGTCTATTGATTGTTTGGACTTAGTCGCTATATAGAAATGAAGCGTATTGAGATAGCTAATCCTTCCGGAATGATTGTGCCAATAGACAGTAAATTTCATCAACTTAAGCGAGCAAAAAAAATTGCGCTGCTCTGGCTTATTGGTGCTGCCTGCATTTTTCTACTTGCCACCATCGCAGAGTATCGCCAATGGCTGACACCCTGGCCAGCCTGGGCAGCACTTATCAAGATGGCAGCCGAGGCCGCGCTGGTAGGTGGCCTGGCCGACTGGTTTGCGGTGTCGGCGCTGTTCCGGCCAATTCCTGCGCGTTTTCCTATTCCTCATACCAACATTGTTGCAAACAACAAATCTGCAGTGGCGAACAATCTGTCGCATTTCGTTAAGGATAAGTTTTTCAACGAAGAAGCCATTACCCGGCTGGTAAACGATGCGAAACCCGCTCAGGGCATGGCACGCTGGCTCCGGCAGCCTGACAATGCTGACAGGCTAAGTCGCTTCTTCAGCCGCAGTCTCGCTGGTGTGGTGAACACACTGGACGATAAGCCGATTCAGGACATGCTAATAAAAGGTGTAAAGCGAGCCGTTGGCAAAATTGATTTTACGCCTATGGCGGCTGGTACGTTGCGTGTGCTCACAAAAGAACAGCGTCATCAGGAGGTGCTTGATCAACTGCTGGTGAAAATCGCTGATATTGCCCAGCGGGAAGAAAGCCAGGCGTTTATTGCCGACAAACTTTATAGTTGGCTAAAGCTGGAGTATCGCCGGCTTGAAAAAATACTGCCCACTACCTGGCTGAGTGAACAGGGGGCTGACATCGCATCAAAAGCACTGATTAGCATTCTGGCTGATATAGCTGAAGATCGGGAACATCCGGTGCGGTTAAGCTTCGATCGTCAGCTTAATGAATTTGCACAGCGGATGGAATCTGACCCAGCCATGGCAGAAAAGATGGCGAGTATCAAAGCTAGGCTGTTAGAAAACGATGCCCTGCAAGATTATCTGATTCAAGTGTGGGGGGATGTCAAAGTCTGGTTGATTAAAGACGTTGCTAAGCCAGAAGGCAAATTCGCAAAGCGGGTTTCTCATGCGTTGCAGGAGGTGGGGCGCTCTATTGAAAATGACAGCAAACTGGCTGACGCCGTCAATGTACATATTTCTGAAGCCGGCCGTGCCATGGCACCGGAATTGGCAGACTTTCTTACTGAACATATCCGCAAAACGATTCTGGCCTGGGACGACAAGCAAATGGCTGAACAGATCGAGCTGAATATTGGTAAGGATCTGCAGAAAGTGCGTATAAACGGTACACTGGTTGGCGGTTTAATTGGTGCCTGCCTGTTTCTCATTGAGCGGGCTATCAGTCTGTTCTGACACTACTTTCACCGCGTTTTTTTGTTTTTTGCCTGCAGCCATGTGACACTCATTTTCAGCTCAAATCAAATTAATAAAAACGGCATGAAACTCTTATCTTCCCTGGTCATCTTAACCAGCCTTTTTGTAACTTCCGCCTCGGCCGAACAGGTACGGGCTCGAGATATTGGCCTGAATCCCGGTGTGCTCAATCCTGGCAAATTGAACAGTATCACAGACGTAACTGGCGTGCGTGTCGGGCAGGTTACCTTGCATGACGGCAAGGATATTCACACTGGCATTACGGCAATTATTCCGGCTGAGGGGAATCTTCGGCAAAACAAGGTGCCTGCTGCTGTTCACGTTGGCAACGGTTACGGAAAAATGGCCGGTATTAGCCAGATCAGTGAGTTGGGTGAAATTGAGACGCCTATCGTACTTACCAACACCTTAAGCGTGGCTGAAGGTATCGCGGGAGTAGTGGAATGGACGCTAGCTCAGGCCGGCAATGAAAACGTGGGCTCTGTAAATGCGGTTGTTGGCGAGACCAACGACGGCTATTTAAATGACATTAGGCGCAGGGTAGTAACAGCCGCGCAGGTTAAACAAGCCATTGAGTCAGCATCTGCAGGTAAGGTTGCAGAGGGTAATGTGGGCGCTGGCAGCGGAACACGTACTTTTGGTTGGAAGGGCGGAATTGGTACAAGTAGTCGTATATTGCCTAAGTCTTTGGGCGGTTACACGGTAGGTGTGTTAGTGCAAAGTAACTTTGGCGGCATTTTGCAGGTGCAAGGCGTAGAAGTGGGCCAGGCACTGAATCAATTTTATTTACAGGATAAACTGGACAACGACACTGCGGCCGATGGGTCTATTATGATTGTGGTTGCCACCGATGCGCCACTTGACGACAGAAACCTTAAGCGCTTGGCCAAGCGAGCCATGGCAGGTGTCGCACGTACAGGAGCAAGTCTAACTAACGGTTCAGGTGACTACGTTATTGCATTTTCTACCGCGAAGGAAAATCGTCGCAGTGAAACCGCCTCTTTTCACACCAACAAGGTGTTAGCAAACAATGCGGTTTCCCCCATATTTGAAGCGGTCATTGAATCGACAGAAGAGGCCATTTACAACAGTTTATTGATGGCGGAAGATGTTGATGGCTACTATGGTATGGCTAAAGCATTGCCCGTTGATGAAGTGAGAAGTTTATTGAATAGCACCAAAAAATCTGCTGCTGAACCTCGTGATCACACGCTAAGGGTTGCCACGTTTAATGTAAGCATGGAGTCGACGAACTATCCTAACCTGGGCATGGAGCCGGGTCTTAATGTACTGAAGACAGTACTGGCTAATGGCGACAATCAGCAAGTAAAAAACATTGCTGAAATCATACAGCGAACTGCGCCAGATATTCTGCTTTTAAATGAGTTTGATTACATTGCCGACAAACAGGCTGGCGTTAATGCGTTCATTACGCATTATCTGAACGTGAGTCAGCATGGGCAAGCTGCTATCGATTATCCCTATGTGTATCTCGCACCGGTCAATACGGGCGAACCGTCACCCTTTGATCTCGATCGTGATGGTCACGCCAGTGGTAAAGGGGGAGATGCCTGGGGATTTGGATTATATCCTGGTCAATACGGCATGGTCGTTTTGTCGAAATACCCCATCCTGGATAATCAGGTGCGCAGTCTGCAATTGTTTAAATGGAAAGACATGCCTGGTGCGCAACAGCCTGTAATTCCCGAGACCGGTGAAACCTGGTATAGCGCTGAAGCCTGGGCCGAGCTGCGCTTGAGTTCAAAGTCGCATTGGGATGTGCCGGTAAACGTAGATGGCAAAATAGTGCACGTTTTGGCGATGCATCCCACACCGCCAACTTTTGATGGCCCAGAGGATCGCAACGGCAAGCGTAATCATGATGAAATTCGGTTGATGGCGGATTACCTCACACCAGACGGCGGCGAATATATTTATGATGATAATGGCCATGCTGTATCGTTGGCTGGCAACAGCCGCTTTGTGCTGGTGGGCGACTTTAACGCGGCTGACAAAGGTGAGAAGTGGCGGCCTGGTGTGATAGAACAACTAACAGAACACCCTCTGATCAATAACGATTTAATCCCGCTGAGTCAGGGTGGTGATGAAAGCAGCCCAGAGGCATTCAGTAATCGTTTTACCGCTTATTGGGGAGCCAGAGCAGACTATGTGTTACCGTCGCGTTTCGGCTTTTCAGTGCAAGGCAATGGCGTTTTCTGGCCATCAAAAGAAAGCCCGCTATTCCGTCTGGTTAAAGACAGAGAAGCGAGCTCCGATCATCGTTTGGTGTGGCTTGATGTTACACTTAATGGTGATTAAGAACGATTGCGGCGGATAACTTTACTTTCCAGAGACTTATCCGCCAATTCGAGCTTCACCGCGCGTTCAAGAATAATATTGCCATCTACCGTGGCGTTTTCTTCAATTATCAGTACTGGCCAGTTGCGTTCTGACGTGCTCCAACCGTCTTCCGATTCCTCAAACACAATATCACCGTAAACGCGGGTGGAGCCAGTAAGCTTAATGGTGCCGTTGAGCGAGGTTAAATCACCTTTCACTTCTGTATCAGGCAGTGAAATATCGCCATTAACGGTTTCAATATCGCCTTCAACCATGCTACCCGACGACAAAGTGATTGTGCCATTCACTGTTTCCAGTGAGCCGAATGCATTCAAATTTTCTCCAGCTGTAATATCGCCATTTACTGTTGTTGCGCTGTTAACGGCAACGTTGTTATCGAGTATTACCGAGCCATTCACCGTACTCACATCGTCAGCAACGGCAAATTCTTTTAGCCGTACATCGCCGTTTACCGAGGAAACATCACCCGCGTGACGGCCGGGATCGATAGTGACAGAGCCCATTATGCTGCTAACGTCTCCACCATCGTGGTAATCGCCGTTGCCGCCGACATTAATAACACAACCTGACAGGGCTAATGCGCCAACAAGAGAAACAGCAAGTAAAGAGGATTTCCGGTTTAACATTCTATTCTTCCATTTTCGAGTTATACACCGTGGCAACCTATTTTAAGGCAACGGTAAAATTATCTTAACGTACAGAATAATAAGAGCAATTACGGGGCCAACTAAAAAAAGACCATGTAATCAATTGGTTGGGAATGTTTGTGAAAGTAAAGGGAAGAGGGAGTTAGTCCGAAATACTATTTATTAGTGTTCCGGACTAAAAATGCTTATTGATCGAGCGGGGTATTAAAATCTTCCGATAGTTCAAAGTCGCCTTCTGCAGTGGCTAGCTTGTTGTCGTTGAAGCTAAGCACAAGTTGCTTCTGGAAATCTTCACCGCGCTTTTCCATGCCACGCTTCATATCATATACATAGTACCAGGTGCTTTTATTGAAAGAGTCCTGTACTACGGGATGCCCGAGTACATAAATAACCTGCTCTTTGGTCATGCCTACACGCAGCTTTTGTACATCTCTTTCATCAAGGAAGTTGCCTTGCGGAACATCGATACGATAGATCCAGTTTGAGCAGGCAGTAGAGAAAAATACAGCGGTTAACAAAATAGCGATTTGATACAACTTCATGCGTTAGCGTGTCCAGTTATGCTTTGGTTATAGTGACGGACATTATTTTCCTAACAGGATATGCCCGGGTGCAGGCTATCACAAAATAATGTGCGACAGCATGCTACCCAATCACCTATGACCAATCAACCGCTTATTAGTTCGATTCGGCACTTTCCAACAGCTCTTTTGCATTTGCTAAGGCAGAATCTGTTACTTTATCGCCTGCGAGCAATCTTGCCAGCTCATCAATACGGTTTTGACGGGTTAATGGCAACATTTGTGTTTCTGTGGTTGTGCCATCGCTGAACTTGGTAACAAACAACTGATTATGGGCTTGCGCGGCAACTTGAGGTAAGTGTGTTACGCACATTACCTGACTCACTTTGCCGAGTTTGCGTAGCAGACTGCCTACAATCGCCGCCGTCGGCCCACTGATTCCGGTATCAACTTCGTCAAATATCATTGTTGGCGTTGCGTTTTTATCGCTGGTGAGTACTTGTATCGCTAACCCAATTCGCGAGAGCTCACCACCGGAAACCACTTTCTCCAGTTTATCGGCGGGCTGCCCGGCGTTGGTTGAAACGCGAATAATTACGTCGTCCAGCCCATGGCTTGTGGGCGTTTTGTTGTCGTCGTATTCAACGCCTATTTGCATACACGCGTGCTGCATATTCATCTGGCGGATTTGACCTTCAATGGCGGTGGCAAGCTTAGATGCAGCCGTCTTTCTGGAGGCCGATAAGGCTTCACACGCTTTTATATACTGGTTTCTCGCTTCTACGACTTCATGTTGTAGATCTTCTAATCTATTTTCATCGCCTTCCAGTTCAGCAAATTCGGCCGCTAAGCTTTGATGATGTGCAAACAGTTCTTCTGGCATTACTGCATGTTTCCGTGCCAGTTCCATCGCCTTACTGTAACGAGATTCAACTTGTTGCAAACGTAAAGGGTCAATTTCCAGATCATCACAATAGCCGCGCAATTCCCGAGCAGCTTCCTCCACCTGAATTGAGGCATCGTTGAGCAACGCAATGATGGGGGTAAGCGCACTGTCGTGCTCTTCTAACTCACTGAGTCGCTCCAGGCCGTTTTGGATGATAGATAACGCATTGCCTTCATCGTTCTCATACAGGTTATAGAAACTGGTTTGAGCTTGTTCTAAAAGCGTTTGCCCATTGCTTAAGCGCTTATGCTCGGTTTCAAGCTCGATAAACTCGCCTTCTTCAATGGCAAACTCATCCAGTTCTTTAACCTGATAAGCCAGTAGTTGCTGACGGTCTGCGCGTTGCTGCGCCTGTGTTTCCAACGCCTTTAATTCTGCCTGTCTGCTCTTCCAGCTACGGTAGTGTTCCGCTACGCTATTTAGCAACGCTGGGTGTGCGGCATACTGATCGACAAGTTTGCGCTGATAGTCATCTTTAAGCAGCTGTAAATGCGTATTTTGTCCATGAATAGCAATGAGATACTGACCAAACTGTTTTAATTGCTGCAGTGAAACTGGGGTACCGTTAATGAACGCTTTAGATCGGCCTTCACGTGAGATAACGCGACGCACGAAACAGCTCTCGTCTTCGTCATCGACTAACTCTTGCTCGTCAAGCCAGGCAAGTGCGGCTTTGTGGCCACTTAAATTGAAGTGGGCGACAATTTCAGCCTTTGTAGCTTCTTTTCTCACCGCACCGGCATCTGCTCGCTCACCTAAACAAAGGCTGAGCGCATCTATCGCAATAGATTTACCGGCACCAGTTTCACCGGTAACGGCCGTCATTCCCGCTTCAAAGTTTACGGATAATTGTTTTACAACAGCGAAGTTTTTAATCGATAAGTTGACCAGCATTTTTTTCACCGCAGTATGTTTATACAGTACGTGTAAATATATACAGTATTTTGACAGTGTAAAGTGAAGTTTTTATTGAGGGTGGGCAAGCGCCGGTGGATAGCTGCTTATCCAATTGATTTGCAGGTAAATTTAAATGTCGGCAGCAATATGCTCCTAAGCAATATTCCGTTTATATCAGCTATTGAGCGCTAGCGTGTAACCAGATGTCAGGGCCTTTAGCCTCTGCACTTTTGAAGCTTTTCACTGGAGTGACACAAAGATCATCGTAAAGCCGTGGGTTTGCTAGGAGCGCACTAACCAAAGGGTCGTTTGGTTCGCCGCTTAGCCAGGCATCGATGACCTGGGGATCTGTTGGCAAAAAGCACGGGATGGACTTTTCGTGGAACTGACTGAACCCAGGCTGGGGCGGGCGGGTGATCACTGAACAAACAGCGCAGCCATTGTCAAAAATACGGTAAACGGCGCCGATGAGCAGCCCCCGCCGTGCTTTCATCAGGTAATGCGCTTTACCTTTACCTATCGGGTTCGACTCGCCCACCGCCGTAGCGGCAACGATGGCGCGGCGTGATTGTATAGCATGTTTCCAAAATAGACTGTCGAGGTTTCTTGCGTTGAATGTTGTGCGGTCGCCTAATAACAGGCTGTCGCCGTGGGGTTTGGCATCGAACCACCAGGTCGCATCAATGCTAGTCTGGGGACTCACGATGAGATTCGAGATTTTTCGTGAAGGATCTTTTCCAAAAGCCGGGTAAAAGTTATTCACGTTCTCATTTTCTGCAGCGAAAAGAGGCAAGGTTTCAGTTAAACCTGCTTCAGATAACACCTCCTGCAAACCCGTGGATTTCGGTTCTCGTTGAATAAAGCCGCACATAGCAATCTCCAAATCTATTCAGCGTTTAAGATACGCTGATTGCGGCCCGATGTTTAGAGAAGGTGAAAAATAATCCTCGTGGTTATGCGACAACGTCACTCATAACATCTGGCAGCACAACGGATTTTTTATTTGAATGCAGACGAATCCACAGGCCGGGATTTGCATCTAACTGTTGTTTTGCCATTTCATTGTCGGTGCTGAGTGGTGTATTCATGACATTGGCATAGGTTTGTACCTTGGCCGGTGCAGTAGACGCATCGACCACTGATTGCACAACCTTTTTTGCCGAGAGAATTGCTGCGGGGCCCAGGGTAAGGATAAAACCAGCCGCGCGACACTCTTGTTCATCGGCATCACTGATGTTGCTGCCTCCGGCTTTAAACTTGCTGATATGGTGTTCCAAAATGCTGCTGGAAATAGGAATAAGACCAGCCATATGTTCAGCTTTTGCCCCGGAGCCGGGCTTTATGTAGGCCAGGTGAGAGGCGGCGTTGTCTTCCGGACCATGACCAATAAAGAAAATATCCAATCCACCTAACGATTCGAGTTTATCGAGGTAAGCGTTGAGGCCCGCTTCCAGATTGGTTACATCGGTTTGCATGGGCGTAAAACTGTTAATTTTTGCGAAGAAATCATCGCCCAGAATGCGCTCAAAATCTCTTACAAAGCTCAGACTATTCGCCATGCTCATCGGTGCTAGCGCATCTTGGGTAAACACATTCAATCGCGACAATACAGGATCAAGTTCATGGGTACGCGCCTTTTCACCGAGTAACCGGTGAAACGCTTGCGCACCACGGCCGCCAAGCAACGCGATATTTATTTCTCCGGTTTTTTGAGAAGCGGTGACAAGCAATTCTTCTAACATGGCTTCACCCACGGCGGCTTCAGATGGCAGGATATGAGGCTGAATACCAAAATCGGTAAAATCACCGTTAATGTGGTTGGTGGAAAGCCAAATATTGCCTTGTTGCTCGTCCCGTTTGAATGTCATTGATTACCTCTGTTGATGCTGCATTGATATTTTATTAGATTATCATGCTACCGGTGGCATTTCATCTTAGCATTACGTCTTCTAAATCACTTTCAGTTCTTTCACTTACAACATCTCTTGTTGCCAACAGGGTAACTCGGTAGTCTTGTACTTTAGCGCTTTAACTTAGGTTTCCCGCGCATCCAGAATTGCGCACCGTCGTAGGGTAAATCTTCTTCTACGGTGAAGGTTTTATCAGCAACGATCTTGCCATCAAGTTCCAGTGTCATGCGCCAGTCTCCCACTTTATTTTCCAGTGGTTCCCATAATGTGTCACCTAGGTAGAAATCCCAGTCATTAGAACGAATGTACTCTTCGCCGTCGAAGGGAGGCATGGGGTCGCCGTGTTTGTCTGGAATATCGGGATGATAAATACAGAAGCGGACTTTCTGATTCTTAGCCCGCTTAATGTTGACGATGAAGCCGAACTCAATGTCGAGTTCCAGCGGGATACTCTGGGTGAAGGTTTTGATTTTCGGCAAGGCTTTATCGTCGGCGTCCCATTTTGAATGGATGCCGCAGGTCAGCATTTCGATAATTGGTTTGTGTTTAGCCATGAATAAAAAGCACGTACTCAGTACAGCTTACTGCCCCAGCCAAGCTTATTTCGAAGCACATTGAAGTAGCTGTAGCCCTTCGGATGTACCAGTTTCAGCGTGTCCTTAGTTTTATGCACGCGTATTTCATCGCCGGGTAGAACAGGCAAAATGATATGGCTATCGCAACTTATTTGCAGGCTGTCGCTATTCACCTTGGATACCCGCATGGAAATTATACTTTTTGAGTCCACCACAATAGGGCGGCTGCTCAGTGTATGCGGGAACATCGGTACCAGCGTAAGGGCATCAAGGTGAGGGGCGATGATCGGGCCTCCGGCAGAAAGTGAATAAGCCGTTGAGCCTGTTGGTGTGGCTACAATCAGACCATCAGAGCGCTGACTGAAGACAAACTGGCCGTCGATGTAAATTTCAAATTCCATCATGTGCGCCACTTTACCGTGGTGCAATACCACTTCGTTCATGGCGGCATTATTGCTGCGCAGTTTTTCGTGACGGTAAACGCATACTTCCAGCAGGAACCGTTCTTCCACCACGGTTTCGCCGGAAAAAATAATATCCAGCTGTTGCTCAATTTGGTCTGGATGAATGTCTGTGAGAAAACCCAAATTGCCGCGGTTTACGCCTACTACATGAATATCGAAACGGGAGAGCACACGGGCTGCGCCCAGCATGCTACCATCGCCACCAATCACCACAGCAAGATCGGCTTCTTTACCAATGGTGACCAGGTTCGCCCGCTCGCATTCATTGGTTTCAAGATCGCATTTGATGGACTCTTCAACCAAAACCCGACATTCACGTTTCCGCAAATAGGTAATGAGTTGTTGGAGAGTATCCTGGATGCCACGATGATCGGGTTTTCCGATCAACGCTACCGTTTGATAAGTCATATTCTGGCTAATGCCCGCTTGCCGCTACATTTTTTCGGACATTAGCACAAGTTTTATGAAAAAAGAAAGGGTTAGCGCGCAACCCAGCCGCCGTCCAGCACCATGGTCTGACCGGTAATGTTGCGGGCACCATCGCTCATCAAAAATTTGGTGGTAGCACCGAGCTCTTCAAACGTGATAAAGGCTTTTTTCGGCATCGGCTTCAGCATGATTTCATTGATAACTTCTTCTTCGCTAATGCCGTTTTCTCGCGCTTGATCGGCAATTTGCTTTTCAACCAACGGGGTTTTCACGTAAGCCGGGCAAACGGTGTTGATAGTGACATTACAGTCGCCGGTTTCAAGGGCAATCGTTTTCGCGAAGCCCAGCAAACCATGCTTTGCTGCTACATAAGCTGACTTAAACGGCGATGCGACCAGCGAATGAATAGAGCCTATATTGATGATACGGCCGAAGTCTTTCTCGCGCATGCCTGGTAGAAACGCTTGAGTGAGCAGGGCTGGGCCAACCAACATGATATTAATTAACTGCTGCCACTTTTCGGGTGGAAAGTCTTCAATTTTGGAAACGTGCTGAATGCCTGCGTTATTAATCAATACGTCGACTTTTACGTCGCCGAGTTTTTCAGGCAATGCAGCAACCTGCTTGGCATCACACACGTTGACTTCAATGGCCTGGGCACTGTGGCCTTCATCTTTTAACTTCTGTGCGGCAGACTCTGCGGCGTCCAGGTTAATGTCGGCGATAATTAGATGATGACCCTCAGAGGCAAGGGATTCGGCAATACCGTAGCCAATGCCACTGGCACCACCGGTGATAAAAATGTTTAAAGCCATGATAAATCCTTACTTAGATGATAATCCCAAAACGATGTTGCGAACGGCAGTGATCTGCTTTCCGCTGCGTGTGGCGTAATCTTCACCGGTGTAACCCCACCAGTCCCAGCATCCCTGAGGATTCAACGGCATAACAAGAGACGACGTCGTCTGCGGGTAAACAACCACCATGTTGTTGCTGTCTGCCCACTGATTCAATCCGGTTTGTTCTACATAAGCCATGCCCACAGTGTCAGCGAATTGGTTACAGCCGTGGAAGCTCACGTGTACCTGACAGTCTTCACCTTCAGCACAACTGGCAGGAATATAAGCATAGCCTTTTTCTGCCAGCGTGGCAGCGCTCTTACCACCGAGTTTCTGTTGGTTAAAGCTGACTACCTTGCCGGTGAGGGAATCACTGGCGGGTTTTAAATCATCAATCAAGTAGTTGAGCATTTCACCGGCGGCATCGTAATCGCAATTGCCGATGAAAGGAGAGGATGATGACATGCACTGACCGCCACGATCCTTTGTAGGGAATAAATGGGCGATCGGTTTATTATCAATGTACTTTATTTGTTCAGATGGCATCAATGCCTGATATTGTGCGGTAAGTGCATCGCTAACCGATTTGTTCACTCTTACGTCACGGGTGCCATGAAACAGCCATACCTTATCGTTCTGCAGGTTGGACAATTCAGCGATTTTCTTATTGGCAGCCAACGTCTTCACTTTGTCGTTAAGTGCTGCGGTATCGATGGCCGGTTCACTTTTGTCCACGCATTGGCTAAGTGCTACCGTGATGTCGCCCTGAGCGCAGTAGTAAGGGCCTGCTGCAAGAATACCGGCGCCAGTGATCCAATCGCTATAGGCAATATGCATCTGGTTAGCCATATAACCGCCAGATGATAAGCCCGACACAGTGATATGTTCTACATCCAGCTGCAATGGCGGTACCTGTGCAGCGACTGTTGCACTGAATGCGGCGGTAAGAAGGGCGGCAGAGGCTTTTATTTTCAGTCCGTGCATAGTTGGCTTCCGTTTTATTAATTGGGTGTTCGATTTTAGCTATTTCAGGTTATTGGGGCTCATCATTTAAAAAGGCCCGCAGCAGGTCAGCCTTTTGGCTGATATCAGCCACGCCTTCCAGGTGTCCCAGCGCGCCTTCCAGATAGTCAATTTGGGTATTTTTGCCCTGAGATTTAAGAATGCTGTACGGCTTTTCAGCCATATACGGCATCAACAGCAAGTCGGTTTTCGCAGGAAGGTACAGGGTTTTGGCTTTCACGTTTTTCAAGCCGGCCTCTAAAGAACCCGCATACCCGGTAACAAACAACTGGTTTGCCCGAACCAAATAAAGCAGGTGATTGGCATCCATTAAGTCGGCGCGCTCCTCGGCGCGACCGCGCAACCAGTTCACTATGGAATGGGTGGTGTGAATATCGTTCAGCGGCGTTTGCTCTTGCGGCGTATAGCCTAGTGCCTGACCGGTCTGATTAAAGAAATCCGGGTGCAGTGCTTGTAGGGTAATACTCATCAATGCGGCTACCAGGCCGTCTTTCGGTGGCGCTTCGCGGGTGTAATCACCCTTATTCCAGTTTTTATCCAAACGAATAGGTATAGCCCATTGTTCTAATGCCGCGGCCGTCCATGCGTCGGCCTGTGCTGCGGGAATAACAGCCACCATTCGCGGCACCCATTCCGGGTACGTCGCCGCCCAATCTTGTGCTTGCATAGAACCCATCGAAGGACCAACTACGGCATGCAGTTTTGAAATGCCTAAGCTTTCCAATACCAACTTCTGCACATTAACAAAATCGCGGATAGTCACGACGGGAAAAGTCAGCCCATAGGGTTTGCCGGTTTCGGGATTAATAGAAGCGGGGCCAGTGGTGACAACGTTCGGGTCGTAGGCAGAAAGATTCACCAGTGAGTCCACACTGATCACAAAATACTTGTTGGTATCAATGGCTTTACCCGGCCCGATGATAGCATCCCAATAGCCAGGTTCAGCGTCATCGGCAGAATACCGACCAGCAGCGTGAGAATTACCAGAGAAATAATGGGTGATCAGAATGACGTTATCTTTGGCCGCATTGAGTTCACCATAGCTTTCCCAACCTACATTTACTTCCGGAATGGTTTTTCCGCCGTAGGTTTTAAAGTTAGTCGTGGTAAATACCTGTTTTTCGGTCATTAGTGTGGCCTTTTTTGAAGATGAAGGCGTGGCTGCACAGGCTGTCTGCGACAGCGAGGCGAGCACTGCCATTAACCATACCAGCACCAGATGAAGATTAAGAGTCGGTTTCGTCATAATTGCCTCAGAAAATGCTGAAAATGGTAATCGCGATAGCGAGACCAATCATCGGCACCACCACAGTAAGCGCCGCCATTGGGCCGTATGCCGCTTTATGAGTTTCACGGCAGATGGCGCGTATGGTCGTCACCACGTAACCATTGTGGGGCAGGGAATCCAGCGCGCCGGATGAGATAGAAACAATACGATGTAATTGCTCGGGCGGCACGCCTTGATCAATATAGTGAGGCGCCACGAGGGGCAGCACAATGACCTGTCCACCTGAAGCAGAGCCGGTAAGGCCCGCCATAACACTTACCGCAATCGCCGCGCCGATGAGTTCGTTGCCGGGGATCTGCGTCATGATTTCAACCGTTTGCTGGAAGGCTTCGGTGTTTTTCGCAATAGCGCCAAAACCTACCACTGCAGCTGTATTCCCAATGGCCACCAGTGCACCTGTAGTGCCTTCATTCACTGCGCGCCCGAGGTTGTGGAAGTAATTAAAGTTGAGCACCATCAAGGTTAATACGCCACCGGTTAAGGCCACAATTAATGCTAATTGCGCCAACGAATCGTGCAATAGAAAAGAGAGGCCGAGTACCACAAACAGGGGGAGCACGCCGGTAATCGGATTCGGGTAGTCACGCGCTTCGATCTTGGGATCTTCTGCTCGCTCTTCGAAACGTTCGCCGTTGGCAATGGCTTTTTTAATCATGCGTTTAAGCCACCAGTAACCAAATGTGGCCATGAAAATAGCCACTAACAAACTGACTTCCCAGGCTGCAAAAGGTGTGGTGCCAAGGTATTTAATTGGGATCCAGTTTTGGATCTCTGGTGAACCGGCGGACGTCATGGTGAAGGTCACCGAACCAAATGCCAATGTCGCGGGAATAAAGCGGCGGGGCAGGTTGGCATCTTTGAATAGGCTCAACGCCATGGGGTACACCGAGAAAGCCACCACGAACAGGCTCACGCCGCCGTAAGTCAGAATGGCGCAGGCAAGCACAATTGCCAGCACGGCGTGTTTAAATCCGAGTTTGTTTACAATCCAGCGCGCTACCGAGTCTGCTGCACCGGTGTCTTCCATGAACTTTCCGAAAATAGCCCCGAGCAAGAACATAAAAAACCAGGCAGCAATAAAACCAGAAAATCCGCTCATGTACAGGCTAACGAAATTTTCTTCGCCACTGAAAAGGGGGATACCGCTGGTGAGGGCAACAATCACAGCGCAAAGCGGCGCCGCAATGAATAAATTCATACCACGAATGGTGAGCACAATAAGCAGGGCTAGCCCGCCTGTGAGTCCAATCATACTTATCATTTGAAGATTCCTTTAAAACAATCTGTGACCGCAGTTGCTTCAGGAACTGTTTTAAATTGTGTCGGTAAAACAGCGTGTTGCCCATAGTACGATGGTACTACTCACAAACACAAAAAATTAACATAGTCTTAAAAAAGACCGCTGCTTCAGACACTGAATTGATAACAGATAACAATCAAAAGGGACATGACATGAACACGACACACAACCCCTACATCTTTGCCAGAACCCTCTGCGCCGTTGCCGTCACCACCGCTTGTCTAAGCAGCCAAAGTGCGCTGGCTCAGGATACTGAAGACGCAAGCCGCGGCAAGCTCGAGCGCATCGAAGTCACAGCCCGTAAAACGGTGGAATCTTTACAAGAAACCCCGGTTGCGATTACATCCGTTGGTGCGGTTGAGTTAGCGGAAAAGGGCATTAGCGTATTGACTGAAATTCAACAGTTCTCGCCTAATACCACATTACAAACCAGTCGGGGAACTAACTCTACGTTAACTGCGTTTATTCGTGGTATGGGGCAGCAAGATCCGCTGTGGGGTTATGAGCCCGGTGTCGGAATTTACGTAGATGATATGTACATTGCCCGGCCGCAAGGTGCCGTGCTGGATTTACTGGATGTGCAGCGCATCGAAGTACTTCGCGGCCCACAGGGTACGCTTTATGGCAAAAACACCATTGGTGGTGCAGTGAAGTATGTCACCAAACAAATGTCCGGGTCGCCCGAATTGACAGTAGAAGGCACAGTAGGTAACTACAGCCGTAAAGACGTGAAGGTGATGGGTCAGTATCCCATCATGGAAGACAAAGTGTACCTTGGGTTTGGGTACGCGAATCTGAACCGTGATGGTTATGGTGAGTTCCTGCAAAGTGCGTTAGACGGACAAGATCGTGAAAATTACAACAAAGATTTATGGGCAGCCCGACTGACGTTGGAAATTGAGCCCACCGACGATTTATTCCTGCGCTTTGGTTGGGATAAAACCGAAGACAAATCAAACGCTAAGGGTGGCTATCGCCTTATCGATAGTCAACGTACCGATGCGCCAGTGCCAGATTCTGTGTACGACTCATATACCAGTATGCCAACGTGGAATTTGGTTGAGTTGGAAGGCTATAGCTGGATGGCGCGCTACGATGTTACTGAAGACTTTGAAGTGAAATACATCGGTTCTCATCGTGAAAGTTATTCTCCAACCAATATCGATTTCGACAACACGCCATTGGATATCTTTGATGTACCGGCTATTTATGAAGATGAAAATGATACCCATGAATTGCAGTTCAATTATGCTGGTAGTCACTTCAGTCTGGTAGGGGGCCTGTATTATTACGACGGCGAATCATGCGGCGTATTCGATGCTGTGCTAGGCGTACTGGGTCGTGACTACGCAGCGCTTGGGATCTTCCCGGAAGGCACCACAGGTTTCACCCGTGAAGTGTCTGGCTGTAACAACAGTGAAAGTACCGCCGCTTATGGCCAGCTGAACTATGACATTACAGAGAAA
This sequence comes from Alteromonas confluentis, assembly GCF_001757105.1. Taxonomy (GTDB): domain Bacteria; phylum Pseudomonadota; class Gammaproteobacteria; order Enterobacterales; family Alteromonadaceae; genus Alteromonas; species Alteromonas confluentis. Next base: position 13,798 of record NZ_MDHN01000040.1, on the reverse strand, counting down.
CTGTCTGTTTCTTTGGGCGCTCGTTTTACCGATGAAGAGAAACAAGCAACCGTTTTCAATGGAACAGTACTGTATAATTTGTATCCTGAAAGTGGCTGGTACGATGGCTATGTGCGCCCTGATGGCGTGTCTATGCCGCAGGTGCTGGGCACCGACACTGACGGTGATGGAGTACCCGATGCGCCTGCCGTTGATAGCTGGTCACGTTTCACCCCTCGTGTGGGTGTGGAATATCAATGGTCGCCAGACATGATGTTTTTCGCCAGTTACTCTCAGGGCTTTAAATCAGGTACTTTTAACCCTCGTGCTACCTTTAACGAGCCCGGCGTCGATCCAGAAGTAGTGGATTCCTTCGAACTGGGCATGAAAAGTGACCTGACCGATCAACTGCGCTTTAACCTCACATTGTTCTCCTATGACCACAAAGATCGCCAGTACATTGGTATTGAAGGTAACTCTGATGATCCAACGGCGCTGCTTCAGCGTCTGCGTAATGCTGCAGAAACATCGGCAACAGGCGCAGAACTGGAAATGACCTACGTTGCTACTGAGAACCTGAGTTTTGACGTGGCCTACGGTTTCATTGATTTTGAAATTAAAGAAAACAATGCCGTGCCTCCACTGATTGGCCTGGCAAGCACGCCGGAAAATACGCTGAATATTGCTGCTAAGTATTTTATACAGACCGATATGGGGGATTTTGTATTTAACGCCAACTATTACTACCGTGACGATTACCTGTTATTTGAAGCCAGTGATCTGATTAAGCAGGATGCCTACGGCATGGTGAACGCCAGCGTGACCTGGGAAAGCATGGAAGGTGACTGGTATGCCGGCCTGCACGTGAAGAACCTCACCGATGAAGAATATTTGGTAGGGGGTTATGACTTTGTTACCCGTAATGACGACGGTTCATACGGTGTAGGGTTAGGGAACGACACTACGCTGGCCGGCTATTATGGTGACCCGCGTACTGTACACTTGACGGTGGGTTATCGTTTTTGATTTGCGTTAAAGCGCTTTAGGCAAACGGGCGGCATAGTGTCGCCCGTTTTTCATTTCATCGCTTGATTACTTCTGCGTTCTGGGTCACAGTAACATGGATTTCACAAATGTTTGACACTATGCAAGCCAATGTACTGATTGCCGATGATCATCCTTTGTTCCGCGCCGCCATGCGCCAGGCCATGAATGACATCGTAAAGGGAAAAATCAGCGAGGTGGCAACGCTTGATGAAGCTGTTGCACATCTTGAGAAGGACAGCGCCATCGATTTGGTTTTTCTCGACATTAATATGCCAGGTAACGCGGGCCTTACCGGTTTAGCTGAACTGCGCTCTCGCCACCCTGATGTATTAGTGGTTGTGGTGTCGGCAGAAGAGTCGCCGGTGTTAATTGAACGCTCGGTCACACTAGGCGCCAGCGGTTACATTCCTAAATCTACGCCATTACCATTGATTGCCGAAGCCGTTGAACTCGTTCTCGAAGGCGAGCAATGGCTGCCCTCCGGCTGGAACGATGCGCTTATTACCAACGTGCCAACATCTGATAACCAGTTTACAAAAGGCCTGGCGCAACTCACGCCTCACCAGTTTAAAGTACTGAAAATGATTGCCGATGGTCTGCTGAATAAGCAGATTGCTTACGAGCTGGATATTTCAGAATCTACAGTAAAGCAGCATGTATCGGCGGTATTGCGCAAATTAGGCGTGATTAACCGTACCAAAGCGGGTGTGTTGTTTAATCAATTAATGCAGAATGAATGAAAATTGCGGAGCTGTTGCCTTCACTATCCAATTGCCGTCCGTCATTTGCGCGAAATACTGTAGAGGCTGCAAGTCGCTGTGAATACGTGTTACAGTAAATTCTCTACCATCAGTTGTTGTGCGTCATGGAGACATTGAGAGATGAAAAATGGAATTTCTATCCTATCCGCAATTATATTGGGTTTTCTGGTTGCACAGTTAGGCTCTGTTCTCGTCGGTTATACGTCGGCTTTTGCCATGCCAAAATTCCTAGCTTCTGTCATGTGGCTATGGGACATCTTGGTTATCCAGTTTTTGGGTTTTGGTTTATTGGCAGCAACAGCTGGCTTCATTCATGCCCGGCTATTTTCAGGTTCGTACGTTAGCAGCCTGCTGATTACTTTAGTCGCCTGCCAAATTACGCTTCTATATCCATTTACGTATCAAGTATATTGGCTAAATGTGTTTGTTATTTTCGCATCCTTATTGGGCGGTTGGGTCATGGCTCGCGTAACGTACAACAAACAACTTTAGCCGCTCTCAGTTTCTTAGGGCGTTAATACATGGCAGTGTTGTTTCGCTGATAATTTCAACCCATGTGTTTGTGCTGCCGCGCAATCATTACTCAAACAATAAGGAAACGGCATGGATGGCCTCATGATCCTGGCAGTGTTATTTGTTCTATTTCTGCTTGCTGGCGGACTCCTGTCTTTTTCGAATTTCTCCACTATTCGCCAACTACGCCGCGAAATTGCCACACTAAAAAATCTGGTGAATTTACAGTCTGGCCAGATTAACCGCCTGAATAAACAAGTAGGATCGGGTGATGAAAAGTCCGATACCACTGAAACATCGCAACCGCAGGAAAATGCACCGGTAACTACTACACCGAAGACAGTTTTAAACGCGCCAACGCCTGTTTCCGCCCCGGTATCTGTTCCTGCTTCCGTGTCTTCGCCATCTTTACCGTCGGAAAAATCAACAGAGAACAGTAAAGAAAGCTCTCCCTGGGATAGCGGGTTCGACATTGAGCAATTTCTACGTGGAAACGGCCTGTTTTGGCTGGGCGGTCTGGTGCTGGCCATTGGCGGTATTTTTCTTGCACGCTACGCTATTGAAGCCGGGTTGTTGTCGCCGGGTTTGCGCGTAGTATTAGGCGGCCTGTTCGGTACAGTACTGGTGGGCACAGCGGAGTACTTATCCCGCTATCGTGAGAAGTTTCACATCTATTCGCCTTACGTGTGCGCAGCCATTGCCAGCGGTGGGATAATCACCTGTTTTGCTATGGCGCTGGTGGCTTACGACTATTACCACTTTATCAGTGCAGAATTAGGTTTTGCTCTGCTCGCCGCCATCGCGCTTATTGCAACCTGGCTGGCACTACGCTTTGGCCCGGTATTGGCGTGGATAGGTGTTATTGGCGCCTACATTGTACCCGCGTTGGTGAGTACAGATTCGCCAAATGTCGCTGTCTTGTATGCGTACATCCTTTTAGTGTCGGCATCGGCCACATGGATTGCACAGTCAGTATGTCAGAGCAAAATATGGTGGCTCAGTTTTGCGGCACATACATTATGGATGCTGTGGGCCAGCGCGGAAGCTGATACCAGCAACTTTACTGCGGTTATTATTTTTACTCTTTTTACCATTTATCTGTTCGCGCTTTCTGAGTTAGTACTCTCGCCTTTAGATAAAGTAATGACCGAGACATTACCGGTCAAAGCATTGTTGATGCCGCGTAAGGAGCTGCCCGGGATCATTCTGCCGCTTATAGCGTTGTGTGGTTACCTGTCGACCATCAACGAACCGGTTTATCTGATCATGAGCGCTCTCATTATTGGTGTCGTGCTATGTTATCTGCCGAACCGTTACAGCCTGCTAGATTCCTGGCCGTTTCTGGGGCTACTGTTCCAATTGTTTATCTTCGTACGCATGCCTTCCCCCGGCGACTATTCGGACATAATGTTTCCATTCGCGCAGAATTACTTGTTTGTTCAGGTAACCGCGCTGGCAATGCTGTGGTACAGTACGTTGATGCTGAAAAAGTGGCAGAGACCGGCCTATCTGATGTTGCTCGTGGTTGCGCCTGTCAGTCTGTATGCCGTTAGTTATGCCCTTGCACCCGATGAGGCTGCGGCCGTGCTCTACCCCGTGTGGGCGGCAGAGTTAACACTGCTGGCTATTGGTGCAGCGCTGGTTTCCATGCGTATTAGTGCTCCGTTGCTAAAGCTTACACTCACTTTACTCAGCAATGCCTGCATTACGCTTTGCCTGACCATGTTGCTGAATGCGGGCACGCTTACTTTAGCGCTGGCAATTCAGATTGGCGTCATGAGCTATCTGAGCTGGAAAGCCCGCGTTTCGTTGCCCGACTGGGTGTATAAAGTGGCGCTTATTGCAGTTAGCGTACGACTAACAATGGCACCCTGGCTGGATGCGTACTCCGGTGAAACGGTTATTGGAGTGCGCTGGACCCTGATCATTCTTCCTATGGTAATAGCACTGTTCGGGTTAAGTCGCTTTTATCAATCATCCACCAGTCTGCGACAATGGCTGGATGGCGGGATATTGCATCTCACCGCGCTGTTCATTACCACCCAAACCAGTTATTTGCTGGTAGGGCATTATCCTGATTTTACCGATCTGACATTCACTGAAAGTGCACTCCTTGCCTGTAACTGGCTGATTTTGTCTGCAGTATATTTGTGGCGGGCTAGGTTTGCGCAAAGGTTGTCCCGGATTTATCACTGTTACGCCGCATTACTCGTTGCCGCTGCCGCTGTCCTACATATCGGGCTATCGGGATACAACAACCCGTTTTTTGTACCCATTGCCACCGGCGATGGGGTGTTTCTGAACTGGCTGATTGTGTTGTGGCTACTACCGGCGCTGATGCTTATTGGGATGGGGATTGCGTTGGGAATGGCTAGATTAATACCTGGGCAAATTACAAAAGCGGCGTGTGCTGTGGGAGGCGTGCTGTTGTTTTTCTATATTAACGGCGTGATCCGCGGTGCATTCCATCCTGGGAATATTGTCATCAGTAACAACGTGCCACAGGCAGAACTTTACACGTATTCAATCGTGTGGCTGCTCATCGCGGTAGCAATAATCTTTGGTGGTCAGCATCTTCAGCTAATCACTCTGCGGAACGCGGGATTTGGTATTCTGGCGGTGATTATTCTCAAAGCATTTATTTTTGATACGGCACAGCTAGAAGGGCTGTATCGTGCTATTTCATTCATTGGTCTAGGTTTCAGTCTGGTGGGAATCGGCTGGCTATACCAAAAGCTAAGTAATGAAAATCAGACCGAGGGTGAGCACAGGGTAGAAGTGTAAACACTGGAATTAGCGGCCACTTAGCAGTTCTTTAAGCAAACGTTTCAGTGCCGGTGGTTTTACCGGCTTCGGAAGGTATCGCAAGCCGGCTGCGGCGGCTTCATCCCGCACGCCATCGTCGCGGTTTGCCGTTACCAGAATGCCAGGAACATTTTGTTGCCAGAAGCCTTTCAATGACTTTGCCGCATCGGTGCCTTTCTCGCCAAAATCCAGGTGATAGTCAACCAGCATCATGTCTGGCGGTGCGGGGCATACTGCCTGCGCCGAAGACAATGAAGAAGCACAGATTACCTCAGCGCCCCAGTCGCTTAACAGTTCCTGCATGGCTTGGGTAATTTGCTCGTCGTTTTCCAGCAGCAGAATATGCTGTCCCTGTAACCAGGTTGCTTGTGACGTAACACTCTGTTCTTGGGGAGCAATCGCGTTGCGCTGAAGTGCCCGCACAGCCCGGGGCAGGGTAACGGTAAATACCGTGCCTTTGTTTACAGCCGATGCCAAACCAATTTCATGGTCGAGCAGTTGGCTGATGCGCTCCACAATAGTCAGTCCTAATCCCAACCCCTGACTCGCTTCGCGGTTCTCGAGCTGGTGAAACTCTTGAAAAATTATCTGTTGCTGATGTTCGGGTATGCCCGGGCCGGTATCGCACACCCAGATCGCTAGCCGATCCGATGATTTACGACGTGTGCCCACTAGAATGGTTCCTGTGCGGGTATAGCGAATGGCATTGGAGATCAAATTCTGCACGATACGCTTCAGGAGCTTTTTGTCAGAGCGCACGACTACGGAGGTGTGAACCTGCTTTAGAAGAAGTTGCTTTTGCCCTGCGATAACCTGAAATTCATTAACCAGCGGCGTGAGCACATCGTCTAGTGGAAACTCAGTAATTTGAGGTACCAATACGCCCGATTCCAGTTTGGTCATATCTAATAAAGTGGAGAGCAAGGCTTCAGCACTATTGAGTGATGTGACTAGCCCATGAGACAAACTGGCTAAATCGGAGTCAGTCGTTTTTTGTGACAGCATGCCAGCATAAAGCGTAGCGGCATTAAACGGTTGCATTAAGTCGTGGCCGGCGGCGGCCAGAAAGCGGGATTTACTTTCATTGGCCCGGTCTGCTTCCTGTTTGGCCAGTTCCAATTGTTCAGTTCGTTTTAGTACCCGGGCTTCCAAATCCCGTTTAGCGAGTTCCAGTTCTTCTTGTATGCGGATATATTCGCTGATGTCACTGTACGTTGTTACATAACCGCCGTGGGGGAGCGGACTACCATTAAGTTCGATGACCCGGCCATCGGTCTGGCGACGAATATATTTATAGCTGCTGCCTTTTTGCATGTAGTCCACACGCTTACTAATTTCATTTTCCACGTCATCGGTTTTACCCAGCAAGCCTCGCTCAGCGTTATACAGCAGCAACGCCTGAATTGGCTGACCCACCTTCAGATAGCCCTTCGGATAGTTAAACAGTTCGACATACCGGTCATTCCAGGCAAGCATGCAAAGCTGCTGATCGAGCACACTGATCCCTTGTTCAATGTTTTGAACCGATGATTGCAAAATCTCATGATTAAACTGGAATGATTGAGAGGCTTCTTCCACCCAGTCTACAATCTCCCTTAGTGCTCCAGCTTTAGATTGGGCAATGGCTGAAAGCAGAATGCGGGCGCTTGGTGTGCCCACCTGAACGGCCAGTAACTTTTCTACCCGTTGCAATAACGCCATGCTGGCGAAACCGTCTGTGTTGGCGTGGGCTGAAAGCTGGCTTTTCAATGTAAGGTTAACACTGGGCTCAAGTACCCGCTCAGTGAGTGAAAATAAATCCTGTATGCGAATGGCAAGATCAGGATGATTATCGTCGCCGCCAAGGTTTTTATCCTGCTCTGTCTTCGACGATGATAAGAGCGAAATCAAAACTAAGGTGAGCGTATTCATCACCAGGCAGGCAAAGAAACTGGTACCCAGTTGAAGTTCAGATGGCGCTTTTTCGAAATAGTAACTCGACAGAATTGACGGGTAGAGTAACCACATTACCCAACAGACAAAGCCAACCAGAATCGCTGATTGCACCGCCCACTTGGCAGTACGCTGCCAGTAAAGTGAAAACAGCATGGCGGGAAGTAACTGACCGAGCAAAGCGATGGCAATCACCCCGCTTTTTACCAATGGGGCACTTTGACTCACGTTGACGTGGTACCAGTAAGCTACGCTAAGTACGACCAGTACCGTGAGTCGCCGCACGGTGAGCAGGGTGGCGGGGCGCATGGTTAATTGCGGGTCATTCTTTAGCCGAATCTTAAGCCAAATGGGGGTAATAAGATTATTCGACATCATGATCCCAAGGGCCAGGGTAGCCACAATTATCATGCTGGTGGTCGCAGACAGTCCGCCAATTAATGCTGCAAGTGAAACCCCGATATTGCCGGTGCTCAACGGCAGCGCTAATACGAAAGCGTCGGTTTTTACCACGCTGGTATCAAGTAGAATGTGGCCGGCAATGGCGATGGGCAGAATGAACGTTGTCATGCCAACAAGGTAGGCGGGAAAAAGCCAGCGGGCGGTAGCCAGTTCGCCTTCACCGTTACATTCAACAAAATTCATATGAAATTGGCGGGGCAACACGAACAATGAGCACACCCCTAGTAACACATGGCTCAAATACACCAGAGGCGCTGAATCGGCATACAACACTTCGCGGGCAGAGGGATGAACCGCGGCCTGTGCAATTAAGTCAAAGGGGCCGTTGAACAGTCCGTAGCACACAAATATGCCTACCACACACAGGCCAACCAGTTTGACCACAGACTCAACGGCAATGGTAAGCACAAGCCCGGGGTGTTTGTCGGTAAGGTTGAGTGTGCGGGTACCAAACAGAATGGCGAACAGGGCCATTAGCGCGGCAACATATAATCCTACGGTATCTGAGCCTTGTCCGGCATCGTAGGAAATAAGCCGAATACTAGCAGAAATGGCATCTAATTGCAGCGCAATATAGGGAATAACGCCAATAAAGCATAAACCTGTTACCGTGGCTGCCAAAAAGTGGCTATGGCGAAAACGTAGAGCAAAGAAATCCGCTAAAGAAGTGACATTGTGCTTTTGGCAATACCGAACAATTTTTATCAATACAGGGTAGAGAAAAGCCATGCCGAAGATAATGCCGGCATAGGTGGGCACCAGCGCCCAACCGAATTGTGAAGCTTGGGTGGTGGTGCCGAAAAACGCCCACGACGTGCAGTGAATGCCAAGGCCTAAGCTATATAAAACCGGGTGTTGTTGGTTATCGCGCAGCTTTTTATCGCCCCAAAAGGCAACCATAAAAAGAAACATGAGATAAACCACGGTAATCATGCCGATGGTATAGATGCTGAACATGCGATAGCCAACAAAAACAATTCGTTAACAAACTCTACCGCAACCTTTCTGCAAAAAATATGGCAATTAGCCACAAATTTTTCAGGGATACCCTTGATAGGCGGTTAACTAACCCCATTATTAGCCCCACTGAACGTATTCACGCTGGTTGTGGCAAGGTTTTTTGCTTGCAGTCAGCTACACAAAAATTCACCGCAGATGAGTATTGTTGGGAGGATAGCATGAGCGAAGAGCGCGATGTGCAGGATCAAAAGAAGCCTGAAGACGCAGAAGTGATTCAGGGCGAAGTAGTAAACGAAGGAGCTGAAGAAGCGCAACCGGTATCTGAACAGGAACAGCGTATCTACGAGCTTGAAACTGCATTGGCAGACGCCCAGGCGCAGGTTAAAGAGCAGCAGGACAGCGTACTGCGTGCACGTGCTGATAGCGACAATGCCCGTCGTCGTGCTGACGCCGAAGTAGAAAAAGCCCGCAAATTCGCCCTGGAGCGTTTTGCTGGTGAACTGCTGCCGGTTCTCGACAACCTGGAACGTGCTATTCAGGCGGGTGATGCTGAAAACGAGGCGGTGAAACCACTGCTTGAAGGCGTTGATATGACGCTGAAATCTTTTGTTAGCACTATTGAAAAATTCGGTTTAACACCTATTGATCCTCAGGGTGAAGGTTTTAATCCAGAATTGCATCAGGCGATGTCCATGCAGGAAAGCGCCGACCACGCGCCAAACACCGTAATGGCAGTGATGCAGAAAGGTTACCAAATCAACGGGCGTCTGCTTCGTCCGGCTATGGTCATGGTGTCTCGTGCACCAGACGGTGGTGTTGATACGCAGGCGTAACAGGCGACAGCCTAAGAGACTTATTTTTACAGGCGTCTCTTGAATTACCGGGGGAATAACCCCACTAATATTGCAGAAATTATTGAATCTTATTTTGGAGACACGAAATGGGTAAAATCATTGGTATCGACTTAGGTACAACAAACTCCTGTGTCGCAGTTCTAGACGGCGACAAACCTCGCGTAATTGAAAACGCCGAAGGCGATCGCACTACGCCTTCTATCATCGCGTACACTAACGACGGTGAAACTCTGGTAGGTCAGTCTGCGAAGCGTCAGGCAGTTACCAACCCAACAAATACTTTATTTGCTATCAAACGTCTGATCGGTCGTCGCTTCGAAGATAAAGAAGTACAACGCGACCTCGACATCATGCCTTACAAAATTGTTAAAGCTGACAACGGTGATGCATGGGTTGAGACCAAAGGCGAGAAAATGGCACCGCCCCAAATCTCTGCAGAAGTTCTGAAGAAAATGAAGAAAACTGCTGAAGATTACCTGGGCGAAGAAGTCACTGGTGCGGTAATCACTGTTCCTGCTTACTTTAACGATTCACAGCGTCAGGCAACGAAAGACGCTGGCCGTATCGCTGGTCTTGAAGTTAAGCGTATCATCAACGAGCCAACTGCTGCTGCCCTTGCTTACGGCATGGACAAAAAGCAAGGCGATAACGTTGTTGCCGTTTACGACTTAGGTGGCGGTACGTTCGATATCTCTATCATTGAAATCGATGAAGTTGATGGTGAGCACACCTTCGAAGTACTGGCGACCAATGGTGACACTCACTTAGGTGGTGAAGACTTCGATAACCGTGTAATCAATTACCTGGTAGACGAATTCAAGAAGGATCAGGGCATCGACCTGCGTAAAGATCCGCTGGCCATGCAACGTCTGAAAGAAGCCGGCGAGAAAGCGAAAATCGAACTGTCTTCTTCTCAGCAGACTGAAGTTAACTTGCCGTACATCACTGCAGATGCAACTGGCCCTAAACACTTAGCGATCAAAGTAACCCGTGCAAAACTGGAATCTCTGGTTGAAGACATGGTGAAAGACTCGCTGAAGCCAGTTAAACAAGCACTGGAAGATGCGGATCTGTCAGTTTCTGACATCAACGACATCATCCTGGTGGGTGGTCAGACGCGTATGCCTCTGGTACAGAAGTACGTCACTGAGTTCTTCGGTAAAGAGCCACGTAAAGATGTTAACCCTGACGAAGCGGTTGCCGTTGGTGCGGCTATTCAAGGCGGTGTACTGTCTGGTGAAGTAAAAGACGTACTGCTGCTGGACGTTACGCCTCTGTCTCTGGGTATCGAAACCATGGGCGGTGTAATGACCAACCTTATTGAGAAGAACACTACGATTCCTACTAAGAAATCGCAAACCTTCTCGACGGCTGAAGACAACCAGTCTGCAGTTACTGTACACGTACTGCAGGGTGAGCGTAAGCAAGCGTCTGGTAACAAGTCGCTGGGTCAGTTTAACTTAGAAGGTATTCGTCCTGCTTCTCGTGGTACCCCACAAATCGAAGTAACTTTCGATCTGGACGCCGACGGTATCCTGCACGTATCAGCTAAAGATAAAGATACTGGCAAAGAGCAGAAGATCACGATTAAAGCGTCTTCTGGTCTGAGCGATGACGAAATCGAAAAAATGGTCGCTGACGCAGAAGCGAATAAAGAATCAGATGCTAAGTTCGAAGAACTGATTCAAGCCCGTAACCAGGGTGACGGCATGATTCACGCTACTCGTAAGCAACTTGATGAAGTGGGTGATGCACTGTCTGCTGAAGACAAAGCGCCAATCGAAGCGGCTATTTCTGCACTGGAAACTGCGGTTAAAGGTGAAGATAAAGCCGAAATCGAAGCGAAAACACAGGCACTGGTTGAAGCATCAGGTAAACTGATGGAAGCGGCACAGGCACAACAGGCAGCAGCCGGTGGTGCTGACGCAGGCGCCGAGCAGCCTTCTGCTCAGAAAGCTGACGATGATGTTGTTGACGCTGAATTCGAAGAAGTGAAAGACGACAAGAAATAAGCTGTAAGCAATGCTTCCCCGGCGGCACTCTGCCGGGGTGCTGTACAGTGCAGGCGCAGCAGGAATTCTTGTTGCGCCTTTTGTTGTGTTAAGGCCGGTTAAAATTATCCGGATGATTATTTGATGAACGGTTGCGGAAATACCGCCGCTGGGCATCTGAAGTAACGAGTAGGAAAAGTAAGCGATATGTCGAAACGAGACTACTACGAAGTGCTTGGTGTGGACAAAAGCGCTGGCGAACGCGATATCAAAAAAGCGTATAAAAAGCTGGCAATGAAGTACCACCCTGACCGCACCCAGGGCGATAAAGCGCTGGAAGAAAAATTTAAGGAAATCCAGGAAGCCTATGAAGTCCTGACTGATTCGCAGAAACGCGCTGCATATGATCAGTATGGTCATGCCGGTGTGGATCCGAATCGTGGTGGTGCCGGCTTCGGTGGTGGCGCAGACTTTGGTGATATTTTTGGTGATGTATTCGGCGATATATTCGGTGGTGGTCGCGGTGGACGTCAGTCTCGTGCCCGTCAGGGAGCCGATTTACGTTACAATCTCGAGCTTTCATTAGAAGAAGCGGTACGCGGTAAAGAAGTGGAAATTCGCGTACCTACGCTGGTGGAATGTGATGTCTGTCATGGCTCCGGCGCGAAGAAAGGTACGTCTCCAACTACCTGCCCAACCTGTCATGGTAATGGTCAGGTGCAGATGCGTCAGGGCTTTTTTGCGGTACAGCAAACCTGTCCAACTTGTTCGGGTCGCGGCAAAATCATTTCCGACCCATGTAATGCCTGTCATGGCCACGGTCGAAAAGAAAAAACCAAAACCCTGTCAGTTAAAATCCCAGCCGGTGTAGATACCGGTGATCGCATTCGTCTTAACGGCGAGGGTGAAGCTGGCGAGAACGGTGCACCAGCAGGTGATTTATACGTCCAGGTTCATGTGCGTGAGCATGAAATCTTCCAACGCGACGGTAACAACCTATATTGTGAAGTACCGCTGAGCTTTACCACGGCTGCGTTAGGTGGTGAACTGGAAGTACCTACACTTGATGGTAAAGTTAAACTGAAGGTCAGCGCTGAAACTCAGACCGGTCGTATGTTCCGTCTGCGTGGTAAAGGTGTTAAGTCGGTTCGCAGTGGCGTTACCGGTGATCTGATGTGTAAAGTCGTGGTGGAAACCCCGGTGAATCTGTCTACCCGTCAGAAAGATCTGCTTCAGGAATTAGATGATTCCATGGGTGGCGACTCTGGTAAGCATCGCCCAAAGGAGAAAGGCTTTTTTGACGGCGTGAAGAAATTCTTCGACGACCTGACAAACTAAGCTTTCCATTTAGACGTTAATCTGGTCAGCGATAAAAAATTCAGCCCTCCTTTTGGAGGGCTTGTCGTTTCTGGGTAGGTTTGTTCGCTCTTTTGTGTGAAATATAATCACCAAACGCAAAAACAAACGTTATGATAAGCGGGGCTTTTTAATAGTTGAAGGCAACTTACATCACCACACTTTCATCTTAATGGAGAAGATAATGAAAAAACTGCTCAAGACCGGACTAATAGCAGCCATCGCGGCAACGTGTTTTACAACATCGAACGTTGTTGCCCGCGAAGCGGCGATGAATGAGAAACATGCAGCAGCAGCGACGGAGTACCGCAAAGCCCTTTTTCAACTTGTACGCAGTAACATGGCGCCGCTAGGCGGCATGGCGAAAGGGGCAATTCCTTTCGATCAAGATGTCATTGCAACCAATGCGCTGCGCCTTGAGCAACTGGCAGATATGATGAGTGATTACCTGATGGTAGATACCCGCAAATTTGACGTTGATACGGGTGCAAAAGACGACATTTGGGAAAATTGGTCAGACTTCGAAGGAAAAGTCGCTAATTTGAAATCTGCGGCAGAAAATCTTTCGAGTGTGGCAGCAGCTGGTGATGAAAGTAAATATCGCGCTGCGATAGGCCAGGTAGGTGGCGCATGTAAAGGTTGTCACGACGATTACAAAGCGGATTAATTAGCTCAAGTATAGCTGCAAGAAAGCAATTTGTAACGATGAGTAAAACGGTCGCATTTGCGACCGTTTTTTGTTTGCCCAGCGAAGCTGGCAAACCCGTCAGGTTGAAAGAAACCTGAATCACCCTGACTGAGGGGAAGATAATCCGAATGGCAAGGGCGTTGCTGGCTAACGGCAGGGTCTCCGGGGGCCGGCCCGAAGCAAGCCATAGGAAGTTAGAAGTACACAACGAAAGTGAACCTGATTCGGCAATGCAGGAGGGTAAGCGTGCAAAATAGCGTGAAGCCCGATACTCGGTCAGTCCTGTATTGTGCTTGAGGGTGGGATTTCTAACAGGGAGCCAGTGCAGTAACTGGGGAAGCCTGACACCGTCTCTGGTGATAAACCAGAAGCATCTGTACGAGAGGAAACTCAAGGCAGGTGTTGGTGCGAGGTGGCAGATGATGCCGTAGTAGTGAGTAAGGTCCGGCC
>NZ_MDHN01000039.1:21019-127271 GCF_001757105.1 Alteromonas confluentis | reverse complement strand
ACATTATGCGGTATTAGCAGTCGTTTCCAACTGTTATCCCCCTCGCAAAGGCAAGTTCCCAAGCATTACTCACCCGTCCGCCACTCGTCAGCGATGTGCAAGCACATCCTGCTACCGTTCGACTTGCATGTGTTAGGCCTGCCGCCAGCGTTCAATCTGAGCCATGATCAAACTCTTCAATTAAATATATCGAAAAACTTTTATGAATCGTCGGTTGACACTCTTAACGAGTGCCCACACAGATTGTCTTGTTATACATTTTTAAAGAACAATGCTAAGTGCTTATTAAAAGCCTTGCTTAGCTGCTTCGAAGCTTTACCCCGAAGCGGGACGCGCATTCTACGCGCTTCGTTTTCAGTGTCAACATCTTTTTGAAAGTTTATTTCGCAAGTTGTTTTCGCTGAAAACCGTCATTTGAGGTTAAGATAACTTCCTATAACGACTTCTTCGCGGTCCGTTTGACGTTCCCCGTCGAAGTGGTGCGCATTCTACGCTCCAGAGGTTTTTCGTCAACCCCTTTCTGTCATAAAAATGAAAAAAGCGACCTGTTCGGTCGCTTTTTGTTCAATCATCATAATAAACTATCAAATTGTACTGTTTTCAGTGCTATTCGGGTTTCTTATTATTGTTGTTGTCGCTATTAACGCTTTCCTGCTCTGACGAGACTGATTCTTCATTAGTCGTAAAGTCGGCATCTTTCTCTTCATGGTCGCCTACTACATCATGAAGCGTCATCTTATCTACCGTTCTAAATGTATTGATCGGCCCTGCTAATGCGTACAAGGCAAACACCAGGAATAAAACAAGTGCAGGCTCGGTCGCCACAACGACAAAGATAAGCATAATAATAAGCAAGGCAACGAAAGGCACTTTTCCATTCCAATTCACTTCCTTAAATGAATTGTATTTAAAGTTACTTACCATGAGTAAACCTGCAGCTCCTGTTACCAAGGCAACGATAACGCCGTAATCATCGCCGTTGGCACCATATTCAACGCCTACCCACACTAAACCAGATACAACGGCAGCGGCAGCTGGACTCGCGAGCCCCTGAAAGAACCGTTTATCAGCAATACCGACCTGAGTATTAAATCTTGCTAAACGTAACGCTGCACCTGCTACATAGATGAAGGCAGCTAACCAGCCAAATTTACCTAATTCACTTAATCCCCAGTTATAAGCCACCAATGCAGGTGCTATACCGAAAGAAACCATATCAGCCATTGAGTCATACTCGGCGCCGAAGGCACTTTGTGTATTCGTCATTCTGGCAGCTCTACCGTCCAGGCCATCGAAAATCATAGCAACAAAAACTGCAACCGCTGCGGCTTCGAAACTACCGTTCATCGAAGCGACAATTGCATAAAAGCCTGAAAATAATCCGGCTGTGGTAAGAAGATTAGGCAATAGATAAATGCCCTTCCGTTTGGTATCTGTCATACACCCTCTTATGTTTAAAGCTGACTGGCACATTATTTCATACATCAATTGTGCACGCACGGCTCAAATTCAAAAGCACACCGAATAACTTAGTATGTGACTGCATACGTTAAAAAACGTTTTTTAATCTTACAATAAATAGCTGTATTTAATGGGAAAAATCTGATTTTAGCAGATCTTGCCAATGTCAGTATTTTTTACGTAGGCTATTTCAAACCTAAAAATTTGGCGTAAAAAACCTAATATATTCATAGCTTTAAAAGTTGGCATATTTAGTGCTGAGTTGTCTTTGAGGTATGAAATCGAGGTATAAAAGGGGTTTTTAAATGAAATTAAGTAAAATTGCGTCAGTGACGACACTCGTCCTTGCCGCTGCAGCTGCATCTGCTCCTGCCCATGCTACTTGGGGCGGTAAAGGCAGTAATTGGCACAGTGGTTGTGGCAGTGATGGTAATACCGGCTCAGGTTGTAATGCAGCTGATTATTTCGATGATGATCTGAAATATGAGTTGGTATCAGATGGTATTTCTGGAGCAGTAGTAGATGGCGTTACTATTAACGCATCAGCGTATTCAGATACAGCTGGCTTTGTTAGACAAGGCAACTACGGCGATTACAAAATGTATGGTGACGGCATCGTAGAAGCGGCTGATTTAGCACAATACGGTTCTGGCTACGGCGTTGTTAACGCCGATGAAAGTTACCATGAGTCGCCTGAACACTCTGCAGATAACGAATGGGAAGCGTACTGGGCTAGTAAAGACGGTAAGAAAATCGTTAATTACGAAACAGACTTTGATTACATCCTTATTTCTTTTGATGAAGAAGTAAATGTAACAGGTGCCACTTTTAGTTGGCTGTGGAAAGACACTGAAACTCAGGTATCTGTAGCGGCTCTTAGCGATACATCAATGCTGACGTCTGGTGCAAACACTTGGTCAGATATCGCTGGTAGCGCGATGTCTGTTGGCTCGTTCGATGTACTGAACTGTGACGACACTAACCTGGCCATGGTTGATATGGAAAGTGTTTATTCTCAATACTGGATTATAGGTGCGTATAACACTGTATTTGGTGATATCGGGCATACTATGTTCAACGACGGCTTCAAGTTAGCGTCTATTGGTTTCAATGCGAAAGGCGGAGACACTCCTCCAACTAACCCACCAACAGAAGTAACCGAACCTGGTACTTTTGCAATGTTATTCATGGGTGGCGCACTGGCCATGTGGCGTAGAAAGCGTAAAGCATAATCTCAGCGATTACGCTCTACAGGCTTAGTATTTGAAAGGTGGCGTATGCCACCTTTTTTAATTCACTCAAATTCAGGTGTGATATGAATAAACAACGGATTTTAACTTCATTAGTAAGAAACGCGCTCTTCGGTGCCATTGGTTTGGTAACGTTCACTTCTGCGTCGGCAACAACTTTTGAAGACTACGAGCAGGCTTTGGATGCTTATAACAACAAGCGCTACGAAGAATCCTTTGTTCATTTAAAAAATAGCCTGAAAAAAGACCCTGATAATCTGACAGCGAAAATCCTGATGGGTCGATTGCTACTGCAAAACGGCTATGTTCGAGCAGCCGAACTGGAATTTCAGGAAGCCATCGATATGGGGGCAGACCTCAACCTGGTTGCTGAGCCTCTCGGTACCGCCTGGTTATTCATGAACCGTTTCAACGACATTATTGAATTTCAAGACTACAAGCGTCTTGGTTCTAAGCAAAAATCTGCATGGCTACAGATACGGGCAACAGCCTGTACCAAACTAGATGATGACAAATGTGCAGGTCAAGCTTATCAAGATATGCTGGCAATGCCGTTTAATCACGAGAATGCCTTTACCGGCCTGGCCGCCATTGCCATGCGAGCCGACGATCTGAAAAAAGCTGAAGACTACTTAAACCAATCTAAGTCTATTAATGAAGACAACGCTATATTGTGGCGTCTGATGGGTCAGCTTACTTACCGGAAAGGTGATGTTGATGGCGCAATTACAGACTTTAAACATGCATTGGATATCAGCGCAGACGACCCCATTGCATTACGTAACCTGGTAAACATTTATATTGCACGTGACGACTTCGAAAGTGCGCGCAAATACGTTGATGAAATCATGTCACGTACGCCAGATGACCCACTTGCCATTCTCCTCAATAACTGGCTGATGACTCAGGAGCAAACGGTACGTTCTAGTAACACAGAAATGCAGAAGCTCAGCAATACCCTGTCAGAACTGTCTCCTGACGTGGTTGAGTCACAACCTCTACTGATTTATATCAGCGGCCTCACTGCCTACTTTAACGGCAATATTGAAAAAGCAGTGGGTGACTTTGAGCGCTATTTGAATAAAACGCCAGACGACTTACAGGCAATCAAACTGCTAGCGAAAGCCTATATCGCCACGCAGCGTCCTAAACTCGCATTGAGTTTACTTGAGAAGAAACAAACACTGCTAATGCAAGACCTTAACGCAGCACTCTTACTTGGTGACTTGCTCATCGATCAGAATAAGAGTTTTCGTGCTGACAGTTTAGTGCGTCTTCTTGAACAAGAATATCCCCGAACGCTGCAATTGGAGCTGTTCAAAATTAAGTTGATGACTGTGCGCGGGCAGCGTGAAGAAGCGTTGGCACTGCTTGAGAAAAACTATGAAAGCCAACAGCTAAACCCGACTTATCTGTTTACCTATACGTCCATGAAGATGCGTTATGGTTTTTATGATGACGCCCACAAGAGTGCAGACGCACTTATCGATATATTTCCAGACAAGGCAGATGTCTATAACCTAAAAGCCAGTCTGTTCATGCAGCAAGAAGAATACGATAAGGCCCGCGCACTGCTTAACAAAGCACTTGAGCTGAATAAAAGTAGCTTCTCTGCTCGCTTCAACCTTGCATCGGTAGACGCAAAGACAGGCCGTGTTGCTGAATCTCTCACTACTTTGGACGAACTGATCGCCCAAGTGCCTCGACATGTTCCTTCAAAATTGCTCAAAGCGCAGAACTTACTGCTCCTCGGCGATATGGAAAATGCGATCGCTATTTACAACGACGTATTAGCCCTTCACCCTCGTAATGAAGAGGCTCGGGTGAAACTGGTTCAAATTAGCGCTGGCAAAGGCAACATGAATGATGCGCTGTACCAACTTGAGAAACTGCTTAAGGAAGACTTTGATAACCCTGCCTATCTACTTCAGAAAGCTGACATTCTGACGGGCATGGGCCGCAACGATGACGCTGAGCAAGCTATTGTGCTAGCCCGCGACGGTATCCAGAACAGTGCGAAGTATCTTCAACGTTACGGCAATATTCTCATTAAGCTTGGTCGTCCAGGAGAGGCGCTAGAAAGCTTCCTGAAAGCGCGTGAAATTTCGCCTTACGACAATAGCCTGGCCCTGCATACTGCAAAGCTGCAAATAGCAATGGGTAAAGTGTCAGATGCCGCGGGTACTATTTCATCTAGAATCGACCAAAATCAGAATAATCCTGAATTCTGGTATGTCGCGGGTTTGTTAGCTGAAAGCCGCCAGAGTTTTGATAGAGCAGCGCAAGCATACGGCCGCTCACTGGACCTTGCACCGGTTTACGCGCAACCACTTATCGCCGCTTACAAAATGGCAGAGCGCAACGATTACCCTAAAGGTTTCGTGCCTATTGCCTCGAAGCTGATGAAAGAGCATCCACAATATTTGTTACCAGCAAACCTTCTCGCCCAGTACTTTTACAACGCGGGTGAGTTTGAGAAATCGGTACCGATTTACGCTCAGTTGGTCAAGTTACCTAATGTGCTTAATAAATCTAAGGTACTGAACCGCCTTGCTGAGATGACTGCCGAAACCAACACTCAGCAAGCAAGTATCTGGATTAAAGAGGCATTTGAATTAAACGCTGCCGACCCCGAGATTTTAGATACGTATGGTTGGGTACTCGCGCAAGAAGGAAAATACGCTGAAAGTCTGGAAATGCTTCGCCGCGCGTTTAGCCGTCATGCAACGAATCCGAAATTACGCTATCACCTTGGCTATACCCTTACGAAAATGGGTCGACAAGGGGAAGCTGCCGAACACCTTGAGTTAGCGGCGAATTCCGAATTCGATTTCAATGGTAAAACTGATGCCAAGAAGATGCTGGCGATAAACTAAAATACAACCGCTATGAATAAAAAGCCGTGGTACTTCTCAGTACCACGGCTTTTTTTTGTTTTATGCGACACGCTGACCACGTTTGAGCGAACCCAAATAGCCTGGTTAACTCAGCCTAAGAACACTTAGACGATAATTAACTCATCATCCCGCACCTCGATGCGAATAGTCGACTCAGGCATTAACACACCAGACAATAACTGTTGCGCTAAAGGGTTCTCGATTTGCGTCTGAATAGCGCGCTTGAGCGGGCGAGCGCCATATACCGGGTCGAAACCGGCATCCGCCAATTTGTCCATTGCGGCACCAGACAATTCCAGTTTGTAACCTTTTTCAATTAAGCGCTGACGTAAGGAGGCAAGCTGGATTTTGGCTATCGATTTAATCTGCTCTTTGCCCAGCGGATGGAACACGACGAGATCATCCACCCGGTTAATGAATTCCGGTCTGAAATGCTGACTCACTACGCCCATCACACGCTGCTTCATTTCGTCGTATTGACTGTCATCATGGGTATCCTGAATAACATCAGAACCTAAGTTCGACGTCATGATCACAACGGTGTTCTTAAAGTCGACCGTACGTCCCTGACCGTCGGTAAGGCGGCCATCATCCAGTACCTGAAGCAGAATGTTAAACACATCCGGATGGGCTTTTTCCACCTCATCCAGCAGGATCACAGAGTAAGGCTTACGTCTGACCGCTTCTGTCAGATAACCGCCTTCTTCATATCCCACATAACCCGGAGGCGCACCGACTAGTCGGGACACAGAGTGCTTCTCCATAAACTCCGACATATCAATGCGCACCAACGCTTCTTCAGTATCGAACAGGAAGCCGGCCAACGCTTTAGAAAGCTCTGTTTTACCGACCCCCGTCGGGCCGAGGAACAGGAACGAACCAATGGGTCGATTTGGATCGGCAAGACCGGCCCGAGACCGGCGGATCGCATTTGAAACGGCACTTACCGCCTCAGTCTGGCCCACAATGCGTGTATGGAGAACATCTTCCATACGCAGCAGTTTGTCACGCTCACCCTCAAGCATTTTGGCTACCGGAATACCGGTCCAACGTGAAAGCACATCGGCTATTTCCACATCGGTCACCTTATTCTTCAGCAACAGCGTTTCGCGCGTCTCATTCTCTGCCGCCTTTTCCAGCTTCATTTCAAGCTCGGGAATACGGCCATATTGCAATTCGGACATGCGGTTTAGATCAGAGGCACGACGGGCAATTTCCAAATCCAGTTTTGCCTGCTCTAGTTCAGTCTTGATAGACTGCGTGCCCTGCATGGCGTCTTTTTCTTCACGCCATATTTTATCCAGATCGCCAAATTTAGTTTCTGCCTGCTCACGTTCCAACTCGATCATTTCAAGTCGTTTATGACTGGCGTCGTCGGTTTCTTTTGCCAGCGCCTGCTCTTCCAACTTAAGCTGAATAATACGACGTTCCAATCTGTCCATTTCTTCAGGCTTAGAGTCGATTTGCAAACGTATGCTTGAAGCCGCTTCATCAATTAAATCAATAGCTTTGTCAGGCAACTGACGGTCACTAATGTAACGATGCGACAACGTAGCCGCCGCGACAATGGCCGGATCGGTAATATCTACCGAGTGATGGAGTTCATAGCGTTCTTTCAAACCACGCAGAATAGCAATGGTATCCTCAACGCTTGGCTCATCCACCAGCACCTTTTGGAAACGGCGCTCAAGAGCGGCATCCTTTTCAATATACTGGCGGTATTCATCCAGCGTAGTAGCGCCCACGCAGTGAAGTTCACCACGGGCCAGTGCGGGCTTGAGCATGTTACCCGCATCCATTGCGCCCTCGCCTTTACCGGCGCCGACCATGGTATGGAGCTCATCAATAAACAAAATGACACGGCCCTCTTCTTTGGCCAGTTCATTCAGAACTGCCTTCAACCGTTCTTCAAATTCACCACGGTACTTCGCGCCGGCCACCAGCGCGCCCATATCCAGCGACAGCACACGCTTGTCTTTCAGACCTTCGGGCACTTCACCGTTAATAATACGCTGTGCTAAGCCTTCAACAATGGCGGTTTTACCTACACCAGGCTCACCAATCAATACCGGGTTATTTTTGGTACGGCGCTGCAGCACCTGCACGGTGCGGCGAATTTCATCATCACGGCCAATTACCGGGTCGAGCTTGCCCTGCTCTGCCCGCTCTGTCAGATCGGTAGTGTATTTCTCCAGTGCCTGACGAACATCTTCGGCATTCGGATCTGTCACTTTCTGACCGCCACGCATTTTGTCGATGGCGCTTTCCAGCTGGTCGCGGGTGATGTTTAAACTTCGCAACAATTCGCCAAGCTTGCCTTTGTCGTCTAACGCTGCCAGTACAAAGATTTCTGACGTGATGTATTCATCTTTTCTCTGCTGCGCAATTTTGTCACACAGGTTTAGCAAAATGCCGCTTTCTTTGCTTAGCTGCACATCGCCGCCAATCCCTTCAACGCGGGGAAGACGCTCGATAGCTTCGGCCAAAGAAGAACGTAATGCATTCACATTAACGTGGGCCTGATCGAGAAGCGGGCGCACAGAGCCGCCCTGTTGATTCAGCATGGCTGTCATCAGGTGCACGGGCTCAATAAACTGATGATCGCGACCCAGTGCCAATGACTGTGCGTCGGATATCGCTAGTTGAAACTTACTGGTAAATCTATCTAATCGCATGAAAAGCCCCCTGCAAACGTAGTGCTATTTAAATAGGTATCGCACACATGCTATTCAAGTTCATTACGCAAAAAATTAGTGATGAACCTATCCACTCATTGATGTCAGTCAATCTTTTTAGTGGGTCATTTCGATCTTTCTTTCCACAATCGAAAAATTTACAAACGGCTCTCAAGTTTCGCGCACAGCGTTCAGGTTATGAACATGCCAGACAATCATATTGTTCACTATATGGACATTTTCGATACCTATTGCCCGAAAACAGCGGCTGGCACAGGTGATGCTGTTAATAAGATGTACATCGACACCGATGAATCATTCACTGGCTCTGTGAGCCTAAGCGAAAGAGGTTGTAATGACAGAATCATTCATTGCCAATGCGATTTGGCAGGAAAAACTCTTTACCGGCAAATGGGTATCTGGTTCGGCCAAGCCGGTTATTGTGACTGAACCTGCGTCTGGAAAAGAACTTGGACAAATCGCCATGGCGAGTCCAGAAGATGTGAGCCAAAGCTGTACTGCAGCGAAAAAAGCGTTCCCCGTCTGGTCTGCCACCCATTTTGAAGAGCGAGCTGCGGTACTGCGCAAAGCCGCTCAGGTGATGCAAGAGCACTTTAACGACATCACCGATGTGTTGATCCGCGAAAGCGGTTCGATTAGGGCAAAGGCCGAATTTGAAGTTTCACTCAGTATAAAAGTACTAAACGAAAGCGCAGCCTTGCCGTCAAAAAGCCAAGGAGAAGTATTACCTGCCGCGCCGGGTAAAATTAGTATTGCCCGTCGTAAACCTTTGGGTGTGGTAGGCGTTATCTCGCCATTTAACTTTCCACTGTATCTGGCCATTCGTGCGGTTGCTCCGGCGCTTGCAGTGGGCAATGCAGTTGTGCTCAAACCTGATCCCCGAACTGCCGTGTGTGGCGGCGTTACCATCGCTCGGGTGTTCGAATTAGCCGGATTACCTGAAGGAATACTGCATATGTTGCCGGGTGATGGCGCGGCCGGTGCCACATTAACCGAGCACCCGGATATAGCGATGATTCAGTTTACCGGCTCGACCAACGCGGGTAAAAAAGTAGGCGAAGCTGCCAGCCGCCATCTCAAAAAAGTGTCGCTGGAGCTGGGTGGAAAGAACTCTCTGATTATTCTAGACGATGCCGAAATCGATCTTGCTATCGCGAACGCGACCTGGGGCGCCTGGTTACATCAGGGGCAAATTTGTATGTCTACCGGCCGCATTCTTGTGCAGCGTAAAATCTATCAGGCGTTTATCAGTAAGCTGGCAGAAAAAGCCAAGCAACTGCCAGTGGGAGACCCTGCCACCGAGCAGGTCGCACTTGGCCCAATCATTAATGAGCAACAGCGCGATAACATTAGCCGAATTCTCAAAGCGGCAGTAGAAGGTGGCGCCAAAATAGAGGCTGGCGGCGATTATTCCGGTTTGTTTTACCAGCCGACAGTGCTCAGCGGTGTGACGCTGGAAAGTCCGGCATTTAATGAAGAAATTTTTGGTCCGGTTGCCGTTGTTATTCCGTTCGATACCGATGAGGAAGCAGCGCAACTGGCAAATCAAACCGAGTATGGCTTATCAGCGGGTATCATCGCGACCAACGTAGGGCGGGCGCTCGACTTAAGTCAGCAACTCAACACGGGTCTGCTTCATATCAATGATCAGACTGTCAATGACGAGGTGGTTAATCCATTTGGTGGAACCGGGGCATCCGGCAACGGCACCAGTGTGGGCGGCGCTGCTAATTGGGAAGAATTCACCCAATGGCAATGGCTGACTATCCAATCTGAAGCCCCTCGCTATCCATTATAAGGAACAAGATAATGTCTGAAATTACGCAAATTCGCGCGGCAGTGACTCGCGCCAAAGGCGCCCCTTTTGAATTAGAAGAGGCGCAAATCCGTGCACCGAAAGACGATGAAGTATTGGTTAAAATAGTGGCAACCGGTATGTGCCACACTGATATGATTGTGCGTGATCAATACTATCCCGTCCCTCTTCCTGCGGTTTTAGGCCACGAGGGTTCCGGGGTGATTACGGCGGTGGGCCCGCTGGTTAAAGACCTTCAGGTGGGCGACCACGTGGTACTCACTTTCGGTTACTGCACACATTGTAAACCCTGTAACCACGGTCATGCCACCTATTGCCAGGAATTCTATCCTCGCAACTTCAGTGGCGTAGGAACAGATGGCGAAACCGCTATTCAAGATGCCAATGGTAAGCCGCTGCACGATCATTTCTTTGCCCAGTCGTCCTTTGCTACCTATGCACTGAGTTTAGAAAGTAACGCCATCAAGGTCAGTAAAGATGCCAAGCTGGAGCTGCTAGGTCCCCTAGGTTGCGGTATTCAAACCGGTGCTGGTGCGGTAATTAATTCACTGAAAGTCACGCCGGGTAGCAGTTTTGTGTCTTATGGTTCAGGTGCAGTAGGCTTATCATCAGTGATGACGGCACGGGTTGCCGGCGCCACCACGATTATTGCAACCGATGTGGTGGAATCCCGCCTCGAACTGGCAAAGGAACTAGGTGCAACCCATGTTATTAACAGCAAAGACGAAGACGTGGTTGAACGGGTAAAAGAAATTACCGGTGGTGGCGCCGACTTTGCCCTTGAGTCAACCGGCCGCCCTGCGGTATTAAGACAAGGGATTGATGCACTTGGGCTGATGGGCACTATCGGTGTAGTCGGTGCGCCAGCATTAGGAACCGATGCTACCTTTGACGTAAATGATGTGCTGCTCGGCGGTAAATCGATTCGCGGTATCGTTGAAGGTGATTCCACCCCAAAAACCTTCATTCCACAACTTGTAGAATTGTTTAATCAAGGCCGCTTTCCCTTCGATAAATTAGTTAAATTCTACGAATTTGGCGATATCAATCAGGCTGCTGAAGATAGCGAAAAAGGCATAACCTTGAAGCCCATCATCAAAATTGGCGAACTGTAACCTTGCCGCCACAGGAAGGGGTGAAATCACTCCTTCCTGCTATCAATAGCCAACTGTCAATTTTACATTGTGATAACATCGGCACCAGATAAAGTGGTAGAGGTGTTGCCGTGTTCAATAATAATGATCAAGAACTTCTGATAAATCCCGATTTGCTGGATGATGCAAGGCGCCAGTTATTATTGGGGCACCCTCTTCCAGAGAATCTGTTACCGGATGCGGTAGCCCGTTCATGGCAGCGCTCCCGGGATGCGGGTTTACACCCTTGGGAAAGCCGGTTAGTAAACCGGGTAAATGACGACTACCCACTGTCAGAAACCGATGAACACTTAGCAGCCACCGCCCAACCGGAAATCGACCGTTTATGGGACGTGTTCGGTGGTGAAGATTGGTGTCTTTTCTGTGTAAATAGTGACGCGGTGATAGTGCGGAGCAAAACCAATGCCGAGACCCCGCCGCTTAACATGCTCAAGACAGGTGTACGTGTACAGGAAGCGGATATCGGTACCACGGCGCCAGCATGCACTTTGCGGGAAAAGAGGGCTTTTGTCTTCACCGGCCCACAGCATTATCTGAAGGAATTTGACCGTTTTTTCTGTGTATCGGTGCCGGTTTTCGGCCCTGACAATCAACTTGCCGGTGCCCTCGATATGACGGGGATCGGCGAGCGTAATACCCAGGTTGTGTTCGAACAGCTGCGCTTATCAGCAATGGCAATAGAAAACCAGTTATTTACCGATCACTATGCAGGCTGTGATATTTTCAGTATTCAGTCTTCTCCCACATTCTTGAACACACCTTTTCAAGGTTTAGTTGCTTTGTCAGCAGACGGCAATTTTGTGGCCGCCAGTCACTCTGCAAGACAATTGCTACAACTGCGCATTTCCTCTCGGTCATTACCGTTTAATCAGAGCAGCCTGAAAAACCTTGGTGCCAGAACCGAAAAGCGCGCTTTACCCGATGGCACCTACATCTATGTGCGCAATCTTGCTGCTGGTGTCACCACATTTAGACATGCCCAGCAACAAAGCTATGTGCCGGTAAGTGTGAGTACCGAACCAGCCATCGAAAAACAGTTCGGGATTGCGGTAAAAGCGTGCAAAGCCGATATTCCCATTATGATTACCGGCGAAACCGGTACGGGTAAAGAAGTCTTCGCCAAAGCACTACACGATACTATTGATGCTGACTCGCCCTTTATTGCAATTAACTGTTCAGCGATGCCCGAAAACTTAATTGAATCGGAATTGTTCGGTTACGAAGAAGGCAGTTTTACCGGCGCTAAAAAAGGAGGGGCGAGAGGAAAATTGGAAGACGCGGATGGTGGCACTCTACTTCTTGATGAAATCGGTGACATGCCACTTCGACTACAAACCCGCTTACTCCGGTTTTTACAAGAGCGACAAATCACCCGCATCGGCAGCTCAATGATTCGTCCGCTATCAATACGCATTATTTGCGCTACCCACAGAGATTTACCGGCCATGGTGGCAAAGCAGATGTTCCGCGAAGACTTGTATTATCGCCTGAAAGGTATGCAGGTAAAGTTGCCGCCACTGCATCTTCGTCAGGATTTACGCCGATTGATCACGACCATCGTGGCATCGTTCAACCACACTGAAATTACTGAAGATGCCATGCAGTGGCTGATCAATCAGCCCTGGCCGGGCAACATTAGACAATTGAGACAAACCATTCATCTAGCCACGGTAATTGCTGATGGTAAGAAAGCGCTAAGACCTGAGCATTTTGTCGAATTCGACGCCCAGCCTCAGGAAGTAGAGCCGCTAACGTTGGCTGATATTGAGAAAAATGCCATTGAGGCGGCGGTGCAGCGGCATCATGGTAATCTCACTGCGGCGGCGCGTGAACTGGGAATATCCCGCACAACCTTATATAAAAAGCGAGAAAATTAACTCGGTTCTATGGCTCTCATACCAATAACAGAGACCATTCTGCCAGTGGTTTGATGGTGTTGATGGGTTGCACGGCGGTGAGAAAAAAACCGTGTTTCGTCGCGATAAGTGCATAAACCTGAGTTCACTACATGCTCTACGCCACAAGCCGCTAATTGTTTCGCAGCTATGCCGGCCAAATCAAGTAAGGACTTTCCGTCGACGCCCGCAGGCTTAATTACACCGTCGTATTGGGCAAATCGACTTGCAAGGGAATCGGGCACTTCATAACACGCCTGACTGATAGCAGGACCAATCCAGGCGAGTAAATCCTGACTGCAGGCATGCAAGCGTTTAACGGTTTCAGCAATTATCTGACTGTCCAAACCTTGCCAGCCAGCATGAACCGCTGCGACTTCTGTTCCCGCTTTGTTAGTAAGCAAAACGGGAACACAATCAGCAGTCATGATTGCACAGGCAACATCTGGCGTTCGACTGAGTGACGCATCCGCCTCAGTGGCACCGGTCTCAAGTGCGAGGGATGTGGCATCCAATACTACAACCGTGTTGCCATGTACTTGATTGAGCCATACCAACCTATCAGATTCCGGCAAGCCCGCACGGTTAGCAAGCACGTGGCTGGCATTATCACCAACATGTAGGCCCACGTTGCATCCAGCGTAGACACCGGTGCTTTCCCCTCCCTGTCGGGTCGAGGTATAGGCAAAGACATTTGATGGCGCTGGCCAGTCTGGAACAATCAGCGATAACAATTAATAGTCGTCCATGCCTTTAATTTTGGTGTCTTCCCGTACAGTGGCAATCAGCTGAACCATGTCATCAGGAAGCGGCGCCTGCCAGGTCATCCATTCGTCGGTCTCAGGATGAAACAGCGATAACTGTGCTGCGTGAAGCGCCTGACGAGGGAAAGCGCGTAATACTTCAACGCACTCTTCTGTCGCGCCTTTTGGCAAACGTGTTCTGCCACCATACGCCGTATCGCCTACCAACGGATGCTTAAGGTGCGCCATGTGCACGCGGATCTGGTGCGTACGGCCGGTTTCCAGTTTCAGGCGTAGATGCGTGTGCGCGCGAAATTTTTCAATTACACGATAGTGGGTTACTGCCGGCTTACCGGTTTCACGAACGGCCATTAACGTTCGTTTCGTTGCATGTCTGCCAATAGGCTGATCAACAATACCACCCGCAACCATGGTGCCGTATGCCAACGCTTCATATTCCCGGCTCATCACCCGGTCTTGAAGTTGATTTACCAAATGCGTTTGCGCCGGTACTGTCTTCGCCACCACCATTAATCCGGTGGTATCTTTATCCAAACGATGCACGATGCCCGCACGGGGAACAACATCGATACCAGGCACATGCGCCAACAAGGCATTCAGCAAAGTACCATCCTGGTTGCCCGCACCAGGGTGAACCACCAGATCAGCGGGCTTATTAATGATTAAAATCGAATCATCTTCATAAACAATGTTTAAATCTATTTTCTGTGGCAGGCTGGCGGTCTGCACTTCCATTTCAGCTTTAACCTGAATAAATTCATCACCACACATTTTTTGACGTGGTGTGGTTAAAACGTCACCATCTACCGTGACATTGCCATCCAGAATCCAATTTTTTAGCTTTGACCGTGAATATTCAGGGAACAAATCAGCCAAAACCTGATCTAACCTCAGACCAAAATGACGTGATTCAGTGTTAGCCTCAAGTTTGACGGTATTATCAGACTGGGTCATATAACTCTTTCGCTGTTACAAAAAACGCATTATACCAACTCTTGCGCAGGTTAAATCGGAAAGTTTCCGGTTTTTGTGTGGAGTTTGCGTATTCGAGTGCGCTAGAATGCCTCTTACTAAATGCAGTAATAGACGTATCAGTCGGTTAAGCAGGAATAGACAACAGATATGAAACCAATTCGATTAATGATGCCACTGGTAGTGGGCGTCATGATTAGCGTGACGGGCTGTAGCTCATCTGACGATTCAGAAGAACGCGCGAGACTGGCCAACATGGGCTCTCAGCAAATGTACGACCATGCGAAACGCAGCATGTCAGTAGGTAACTTTGGGCAAGCCGCGACCACCCTCAGCGAACTGGATTCACGTTATCCGTTTGGTCCTTTGTCTAATCAGGTGCAACTTGATCTGATTTACAGCTACTACAAGTCAGGAAAAATTGACGAGACGTTGGCGACTATCGATCGCTTCATCCGTTTGAACCCTAATCACTCTGATGTTGACTACGCCTACTATATGCGTGGGCTAACCAACATGGAATCAGACGCCAACCTGTTTCAAGAGATGATGCAAATCGACCGTTCAGACCGCGATCCAACAAAAGCACGAGAAGCGTTTGAAGATTTTCGCCGTTTGATTCTGCAATATCCTGACAGCAAATACGCCGTTGATGCCAAAAAGCGCATGATGTTCATTAAACAACGTTTGGCGAAATATGAAATTGCTATCGCCCGTTTTTATATGCGCCGTGAAGCTTATGTTGCCGCTGCGAATCGTGGCCGCTATGTACTGGAAAATTACTCCAATACCGACCAGGTGCAAGAAGCACTTGAAATCATGGTTTCCAGCTACGACCTGTTAGGGCTAACCGAGCTTAAAGAAAACGCCATGAAAACGCTGAAACTGAATTTCCCAGACAGTGATTTTATTGGCTAAACACCCTGCCCACATACAAAAAAGCCGGATTACTTTCTAAAGTAATCCGGCTTTTTTTATACATGAATATCAGTGCACGAAATCATTCATGTGCGATTGGTCAGGCAGCGCGTCGAACGCACCATAACGTGCTACAGCAACAGCACCGCATTGGGTAGCAAACCGCAGTGTTGTTAGAATATGTTCAAAGTTTCCTGCCCACTGCACAAATGAATGTCGGTTTACCACAGCGTTTGACATCATAAACAAGAATCCACCGACGAAAGCGTCTCCGGCTGCGGTAGTGTCAACAACCTCTGCCTCGGGAACGGGAAACGTGCCATCTGTGTCCCGGGTATAAAACGACACAGGTTTTGCGCCATTGGTTAATAAAATCAATGAAACACCGCTGTCTAGCCATTGCTGAATTTTACTGTCTACCTGACCTTCACCATACAAGTCGACAAGTTCTTCCCGGCTCGCCTTTATCATGTCTACTTTGCCTGCCGCATCGCTGATAACTTCTGGCGCCAATGCCACGTTATCCCAGAATGCCGGACGGTAATTAATATCCAAACAAAGTACACTTTCTGCATCAGTAAATAGCTTGAGTCCGGCTTCGGTAACCTGTCGTAGCGCAGAGGTACTGAAAGACCCTGAGCAAAAACTCACTATTCGCGGGCGGTCAAATAGCGTGGATACCAAATCAGCTTCGGTTAAGTCGGTATGGGCGGCATTATCAATATAAAAATCGAAAGAACGCTCACCCTCATCATCAAGACCTACGAATGCCAGCGCCGTTTTGCCTTTGTCAGAAAAAGCCGTGAATGTGGTATCGACGCCAAGTTCAGTTAACGTTTGATGTAAGTAATGTCCAAATTGATCTTTACCTAACTTTCCAAAAAGCGCGCTGTCTCCACCTAACTTGGCTACCGCCACAGCGACGTTCGCCGGCGCACCACCGGCAAATTTTTGGAAACTTTCAATCATGCCGCTGCCGTTTTGCTCTTTGGTTGCAAGCATGTCGATTAATGCTTCCCCCATACACAATACCTGCATGTACTCTCTCCCGTTAACGTTTCAGACAATCATCTGATTAATATTAAAAAAGTAGACCCGCCAGGTCGACGTCCAGTCGTAAACCCACCACCCACGCATCAGGTAAATCTTTAGCGCGTGACCGCTCATTAAACTGATCGGGGTTAATGATGTAATGCAGGTTTGGCTGAATTCGAATGTGGTCATTAAACTGAATACCGTAGCTCAACTCCATCATTGTCTGACTGCTCGCGGGCATTCCTACGCCACCGTTCAACATCCTTAGCAGCGCCTGATCTTCGAGGGCGTCGTCACTGTACTGCTGACGGGTTACCACAAACCCAATGGTATCTTCGTCCCGTCCTGCAAAGGTGCCATGTTTAACAAATCCAGCTTTGATAAAGTAATCTTGCGTTAGCTCACCGGAAAGCCCAGTCAGAAACGCGCCAAAAACGGTAACGCTACGTTGAGAATTCAAATTTGGCCGCAACACAGTTTGTTCAAAACGCATAAAAGCACCTGAACGACCATTTCGTGTGGCATAGTCTTCAGCCGTTACTGCGGCATAATCACCATTGCTGTCGCGAGCAGGATCGGTATAGTCAGCGCCATCGTACCAACCACCTATCTCATACTGCCGTGGATAATTATCATTTTCCCAACTGGTTCTGTAACCCAGCGTCAATGGCACTATTACCCCGGTTGATCCTGACGTGCGCCAGTCAAAACCATGATCGCCTGGTCGCTGATGTACGGTATTCTCTTCGTACACACCAGCATGAAAATACATCTTGTCATTGATGTTGTACTGGGCATGTCCTCCCCAACTCGAAACCGGCCACCAGGTAAAGTTACTGGTACGAAAAACGAAGGTTGGATTACCGCAGGCTGCGTTGGTCTGAAAATATTGGCATAACGATGAGCCAAGGAAACTGATGTTCGCCACAGTCCTGCCCGCTTCTACCTGAAGCTGACCATCAAAGAATGTCTTTTCAATGGTTAACCGGGCTAAACGGGAGCTTTGTCCACCGTAAATTTCCTGCACCGAGGTACTATTACCAATGTAGTTTTGCGCCAGGTTCTGGCCATGACGATTCGTCAGCGCAACATGGATTTGGGTATCTTTCCAGTCGACGGCCTTTTCCATATCGAAATCTGCGCCAAGGAAAAGTTGCCCGGCGTAGGCACTTCCGCGTTGCTCCCCCCCTTTCACATTGGCCGCCGCTTCCCCGGTGTACGCTGCTTGCCAGTGAATATAATCCATGCTGTCTTCAGCGGCCTTGGCTACGGAAGAATGACCCAGGCTGAATGCCAAAATGCCAGAAGAAACAACACCCATCATTGGCATTACATTCATCATCGCCTGGTACAGACGTGGCTTCGTTGAAATGCTTTTTCTGCTCATATTGCGTCCTAACTGGGTGTAATCAGTAGGCACAACTCGATTACACCGTATTAACAGAGGTTCAGGAAGCGCAATGTAAAGCAGGTGAAAAATTAAATCAACTTTTATTACTTAATTGTTTACAAACTAAATTGGGCAAGTAAGGGCAGGTTCGCACAGCCGAGCGCGCGTGCTTCAGCACCTACGGTACCGGGAAGGAATGTCAGAGAAGACAAGCCTCGTAAGTCAGCCTGTTGGTAGTGATGTTTACATCGCGCCAGCAATTGTTGCTTAACGGAGAGTGGCAACGCCCCTTCTATAACAACGGCGTCTAAATCCAAAAAGGCGTGGGCACTAATGGCTGCATGCACAATCCCTTCAGCTACCGACGCTATCCAACAACCTAAACCGGGAAGGTCCTCAGGCCAGTTTTGCTGACGGCCGTGCATAAAGCTGGTATCCACACCGGCTTCTTCGAGTTGCTTTTCAAGCAGATAAATCGATGCTACATCAAGTAGCTGCTTGCTGTTACCGGCATAGGTAAAAGGTAAGGAACCTACCGCTCCACCATTACCGCTTCGGCCTACATGCAGTTGCCGGTTTAGCACCATGCCGCCACCAATGAAAGTCCCAACGAAACAGTAAAGGTAGTCGTTGAGCTGCCGGTGCTGTCCAAACCAAAGCTCTGCGGCACAGGCTGCAGTATCGTCGTTGCAAAGATAAACCGGTAAATCGACAATCGATTGGATTGCCGCCAGTACGTCGTACCCTTTCCACTTCGCGAGCTTATCGGCCGGCGCACCCGCCTGTTCGCTCCAACGCCAAATTTCAAAGGGCATAGCAATGCCAACCCCGCTAACCCGGCCAACTTCGTCTTCGTCCAGTGTAGACAAAATGGCCTTTAGACCTCTTGATGCGAACCGTTCCATGGCTTCTACACACGGATATTGCCAATGCTCACAGAGTGAAGCACGCACGTTGCCACAAAAATCAATGAGTGAAATCTGCATACTACGACGGCCAATTTTCAACCCTAGACCAAAGGCCCCATTGGCGCGTAAATAAAACGGCACGCTAGGCTGGCCGCGCTTGCCCCGGTGTGGCTCACCTCGCTGTAGCAAGCCATCTTCTTCCAGCCGATTAATAATGACAGTGGCGGCCTGGGCTGATAATCCGGTTTCTTTTGCTATTTGCGCTTTCGGTAACTGCTGATGATGTCGGATGAGGGTAAGAATGCGCCGCTCATTTAAAGCTCTTAGGCCTGACTGCCCTTTAGCTTTCGTGCTTTGCTGCCATACGGCTGACGTGGCATTGGATTCCTGATGGGCTGAATTCGGCATGACAACACTCTTATTTACATTAAATCAACAGCCTATAGTAGACCGTCAAACACCTGATGCCCAGTATTAGTTAGACAACCGCTAACACCCGGCCTAGATCAAAAGAAAACAGATTAAATAAATTATGTTGATTTATTGACACTGAAAAAAATTGTTGTTTAAATCGCTTAACTAAAATTTTACATTGAGAGGCATGAAGTGCAAAAACGTGCACCATTGGTTTCAAAAGATACTCTGCTCCCTTTTATTTTGCTTACCATCTGTTTTGCCGCCTGGGGCGTTGCTGCGAACATGACAGATCCGCTGGTAAAGGTGTTCAGTAAAATTTTCACTATGTCGTCTTTGCAGTCAGCATTGGTCCAATTCGCCTACTACGGTGCTTACTTCTGCCTGGCCATTCCCGCCGCATTCATTAACAAACGATTCTCTTACAAAACGGGCGTGCTCACCGGATTGGGTTGTGCCGCTGCCGGTGCTTTTCTGTTTTATCCTGCTAGTCAAACCATGACGTATGGCTTTTTCCTGCTCGCTTTGTTCGTTCTGGCTGGCGGCTTATCGATTCTGGAAACCTCGGCCAACCCTTATGTCATGGCCATGGGCTGTGAAAGAAGTGCAACGCGCCGTTTGAACCTTGCACAGGCTTTTAACCCGGTAGGCACCAACCTTGGCGTGTTTCTGGCTGCCACCCTTATTTTGCCGAATCTCAATCAGGCATCCGCAGAAGAGCGCGCGGCAATGTCTGCGGCTGAACTGAAATCGGTGATCGGTGCCGAGCTTGATGCTGTTATGCTGCCGTATGTGGGTATGGCTTGCGTACTAGTGATAGTGTGGATTGCTATAGCTTACATTAAAACACCGGTTAATGAATCAACTGAACAGAAGAGTGAAAACATTCACTTGGGTGCATCTTTCAAGCGACTTCTGGCAAACCGTCACTACCGCTTCGGTGTGCTGGCGCAGTTTTTCAATGTAGGCGCGCAGACCTGTGTTTGGACGTTTACCATTCAATACGCCATGGCGGCGACAGGCGGTAATGAAGTAGATGGTGGGCAAATCCTACAATACAGCATGATTGTATTTCTGATTTCCCGCTTTGTAATGACCTGGGTTATGCAGTACCTCTACCCCGCAAGACTGCTTATGATCATGTCACTGGTTGCTGCGGCGCTATGTATTGTAATGACACAAACCCCAGGCTTTGTTGGCATACTCGCTTTGGTGTCTATCTCTGCGTGTTTGTCACTCATGTTTCCAACCATTTATGGCATTGCCCTGGACGGACTGGGAGACGACACGAAACTAGGTGCGGCTGGCCTCGTTATGGCAATTCTGGGCGGTGCGATTCTGCCATTATTCCAGGCAGCACTTATCGATGCTAATGGTGTAGTAGTTTCATACATTGTGCCGGCACTGTGCTTCTTAGTGGTTGGCGGTTATGGATTATTTGATATCAAAACACGTGAATATAAGCACGACCAAACAGCTTCAGCCGAAGAGCGCACTGCGACACCCTTGTCGAGTAAATGATTGAAAGCGTAATTGAAAACGCGAAGAAGTTTAACTATCAAGAGGGTCAGCAAATATTGCTGGCCTTTTTTATTGTTCGACTACCCGTTCAGCTGAATAATAAACGTTTATCGAAAGAACAAATGACTGAAAGGATTCAGCAGCCGTGCAATGCCAGAAGTGAAATGAAGGGGTTCATCCAGTAACGTAAATACCAAACATCCCTCTCGATGCTCAGAATGAGGAGCATGGGTATTGTCGTCGGTCATTACGACGAAATCACCGGTACGATAGTTGTTAATCCCGTCATTAAATTCACCATCAAGTACCAGCGTATATTCCACACCACGATGTGTGTGCTCAGGAACACTGCCGCCCCGCCCCATGTAAATAAAATTCGCCACACCAGGATAATTTAGCTCTACAGGGGCTTGCCATAATCGACCTACAAGTCCCGACCAGTTACCTGTTTTCGCTGCAATTCGCTGAAGCGTGGGAGGTAAAGTAAATTGGTGCCCGTCGAGCTCAAGTGTTTTCACCAACGTAAAAGTGGCGATAGGCTCTGGAGTCGACAGATTGAGTTTGTTATCCGGCGCAGCTGGGGCTGTCTCAGATGCTGGAAGTTGGGTTATTGCGGCGAGCATTGCGCCGTAGTTTTCCAGTGAATCTTTCGGCTGCGGAGTATCAAACACTTCAGCAGCAATGAGTTGGGTTTTGTGCTGTACGAATTGGCGGCATCTATGACACAGATCGCAATGCGCCGAGACGATTAATGCCTCGGCGGGAGAAATATTTCCTTGAACAAATTGTGTTAGTTGGGATTGTTCTGGGTGATACTTAATCATGATCCTGTAACATGCCTTTAAGGCGTTGCAGCGCTAACCGCGTGCGGGACTTCACAGTGCCTAATGGAATATGAAGTTCATCTGCTACTTCTTGCTGCGACTTGCCATCGATGTAAATAGCTTCAATAACCGATTTTTGCTTCAGCGGTAAGTCTTCGAACATAAATCCAATCTGCTCTAACGTAATCTGCTCGTCAAGAGACTGCTCATTAGCATCAGGCGTTTGTTCGCAAAGTACTGGCCATAAATCGTCGGAACAAATATCTTCTTTTCGATTCTGCAGCTTGCGGAGCATATCAAATCGAATGTTACGTGCAATGGTGAAAATCCAGGTAGAAGGGCTTCCCTTCTCAGCATTAAAAAGATGTGCTTTTTGCCAAACATTCGACATGGTGTCTTGCACCATCTCCATTGCCAAGGCTTCATTTCCCATTTGCTTTAACGCATAAGAACGCAAACGGGGGGCAAAATAGCCAAAAACTCTTGCGAACGACGCTTTGCATCGTTGTTCTGCAACTTTAACAATGTAGTCTGACATTTCTGCCGCACAATCTTTCGGCTTAATTACGCTGTTACTTTGTTCCACTGGAATTCCAACTAACATAAGTATTGTCCATATCCTATAAAGTTAATAGTCGCTACGAACAGACAATTCAAGAAGATGACAGAAATGTAAGATTTGCTCAGACTGACCGTGTAATTATTACAAGGCACTTATTGCACTAGCGCCGACAAATAATTTTGTAATTTGACGCAATCTCTTTGAGCAAGAAAATACTGTTTCTGTTTGGCGTCTACGGGGAGCAACTCTAGCCAGCGGTACATTATCCAAAGCGGGTCGTTAAATTCCGGCTTCTCGTACATTTGGCCTAACTCGGTGTAGCGCTCGAAGATCTCCTTTAAACGTTCGTCCATAGGTGAAATCTGTTGAGGTGTTAAGTCACACTTCCATTCTGGTAATGCATGACACTTGCCAACTCGCAACCCATCGGGTTCAGTAGACATGTCAGTAACCTCTACACAGTACTCACCAGCAACCTTTATGCCAAGCAACCCATCTTCGAGCATGTCGAAGTCGATCACAGAGGCAACCGTACCGATAGGAAAGACATGTGTATTTGCCGTTTTATCACCGGCTTGATTTAGCATGCAAATTACAAATTTTCCGTTACTCGCGCAGACCTCTTTCACCATGCGGATGTAGCGTGGTTCAAAGATCCGCAGCGCCATACGACCCTGCGGAAGCAGAGTGGCAGAAAGCGGAAAAAGAGGAAGGTTTTGCAGCTCCATACACAACTTATATTAATGTTATCTTCATCATAATTACGGCAAAAAATAAATTTGGATCGCAAGATAACGACAGGTTTTTCGACTGCAGATTCTCGCTTCCTGATCTTGTCGTCAGTAAATTTGGTATACAAGTAAGACGTTTTTACATACTGCTTTTACATTCATAAGAATCAGCGCCGTGAACATGATTGATAAATTTTGTAAGTTGTACGCCAAACTCCACGATACAGATATGTCGGCATTGGGAACGATTTACACAGAGCATGTAGAATTTATTGACCCCATTACCACCCACCACGGATTACAAGCCCTTACAGACTATCTGTCCTCGTTAACTGAGCAGGCTAGAACCTGTTTCTTCGATATTCATGATGTGCATGCAGAGGGTCACACTGACACGGGTTCTGCAACCATTACCTGGACTATGCGTCTTACGTTGAAGTCAAACGCGAAGCAAGTGACGCTGGATGGCGTCAGTCTCATCAAGTTTGCTGATAATAAGATCTATTTACAGCGTGACTATTATGACCTCGGCGAAATGGTGTATGAGCATATACCGGTGCTTAGTTGGATCATTAAAAAAATTAAACAAAGGTTAGCCTCATGAAAACTATTCTTGTCACCGGTGCCACATCCGGTATAGGTAAAGCGTTTGCGCTGCATGCGGCGTCCGCGGGCTACCACGTGATCGCGTGTGGACGAAATAAAGATGCTCTGGCAGAACTCAGTAAAAACAGTAAGATAACAACATCACAGTTTGATTTAACGGATTTGGCCGCGACTAAATCGGCCATTTCGGAACTGTCATTTGATATTGCCGTGCTCAATGCCGGTAACTGCGAATATGTCGACGTAGATGATTTCCAGCCCGAGATGTTTCGTCGGGTTTTCGAAATTAACTTTTTTGGCATTATTCACAGCGTCGACGCCTTATTGCCTAAACTAAAAGCTGGCGACCAACTGGTCATTGTCGACAGCATGGCGCGGTTGGTGCCGTTTACACGTACTGAAGCTTACGGCGCCAGCAAGGCAGCAGTGCATTACTTTACTAAAAGCCTGGAAGTGGACTTGGCGCACAAAGGCATTCTTGTGCAATCTGTCTCGCCGGGATTTGTAGAAACGCCACTCACTGATAAAAACGACTTCGATATGCCGATGAAAATAACCGCTGACGAAGCGGCCAAGGCATTACTTGAAGGAATAGAAAAACAAAAACACAGCCTGTTTTTCCCAACGGGATTCGGATGGATCATGCGTACATTGCACAATCTTCCCACAGGTATTCAAAGATGGTTGTCATTAAAAATGAGGCAACAGCAGTAATAAGGGTTTTAATATGCAACGGCGAATTGCAATTATTGGCAGCGGCATTTCGGGACTGACTTGCGCTCACCTGCTACACGAACAGCATGACGTAACCGTATTTGATATCAACGATTATATAGGTGGCCATACCGCCACTAAAGAAATCAAAGTTAAGGGGCGTGCCTACCAGGTCGACACTGGTTTTATCGTTTTTAATGACTGGACCTACCCAAATTTCATCAAACTCATGGACAAGCTGGGCGTGTCGCGTCAGCCTACTGAGATGAGTTTTTCAGTGCATAGTGAAAAATCCGGCCTGGAGTACAACGGTAATAATTTGAATACGCTGTTTGCCCAGCGCCGTAATCTGTTCCGTCCCCGTTTCTGGCGCTTAGTCCGCGACATTCTTAAGTTCAATAAAGCCTGTAAGGCACGTCATGAAGAAGCCCGCGAAGAAGATTTTACCACCACATTGTTTGAATACGTTCAATCGCTTGGCCTCAGTAACGAGTTTGCTAACCTCTATATATTACCCATGTGTGCGGCTATTTGGTCTGCCAGCCTAGAGCAAACCAAACAGTTTCCCCTCGCCTTCTTTTTGCAGTTTTTCAATAACCACGGCCTACTCAGTGTCAACAATCGCCCTCAGTGGTACACCTTGATTGGCGGTTCTCACAGTTATATCTCAGGCATCACTCAAGGCTACGAAGATAAAATTCGCCTGTCGTCGGCGGTCTATAAAGTGAAAAAAATAGAGGCAGGCTGGGAGGTATGCATTGAAGGCCGAGAAAGTGAAGTTTTTGATGAAGTGATTTTTGCGTGTCACTCGGACCAGGCATTACGCATGTTAGATGCGCCTACCGATGCACAACAGGATATTCTTGGTGCTATTCCTTATGCCAGTAATGATGTGGTGCTTCACCTCGATACCACACAATTACCCGACAGAAAGCTGGCTTGGGCGAGTTGGAATTACCGCTTAAAAGAAACACCGGATGAGCGTCATGCGCCGGCCTCAGTTACCTACGATATGAATATTCTGCAGCGATTTGACAATGCGCCGGTCACATTCTGTGTAACGCTGAACAACACAGATGCCATTGATGAAACAAAAATCTTACGACAATATTCGTATTCCCACCCTCAGTTCAGCGGCAGCATGGTAGCCGCACAGCGCCGACGCGCTGAAATCTGTGGCGTTGATGGCTTACATTTTTGTGGCGCATACTGGTACAACGGCTTTCATGAAGACGGCGTTCGCAGCGCACTGGATGTCTGTGAACGTTTTGGGGCCACATTGTGAACGTACAAACCGGCGACATGGAAAGTGCCATCTACCAAGGCAAAGTTTTTCACCAACGGTTTCGCCCCACTCAGCATAAATTCGACTACGATATATATTTGTTCTGGTTGAAATTGTCTGAAATTGAGTCACTGAGTCATACGCTGAGACATTTCTCTATCGGCAAACGTGGTTGGCTCAGTTTCCATCGCGATGATTATTACGGTGAGCCATCACTGCCGTTAGATGAAGCGATACGCCAAAAAATGACGGCGCTTAATCAGGGTGAAAAACTCGATGGCGAGGTTTTCTTTTTCGGTCAACTTCGCACTTTCGGCATTTACTTTAGCCCGGTAAATTTTTACTTTTTAAGAAGTCCTGAGCACAACCGCTTCACGCATATGCTCGCTGAAGTCAGCAATACGCCGTGGAATGAACGTCATTACTATTTGGTTGATATGGAAACCCAGGAAGACACCGAGAAAGCCTTCCATGTGTCGCCGTTTAACCCACTGGACATGACCTATAAATGGACAATTAGGCAACCCGATGCGCATTTCAACCTGGTTATGGCGTGCCACCGAAAAGAAAAGGATTTTACCGCAGGTCTGAATATGAAAAGAATTTCATTAGATAATACTAACCTGCGCATTATGCTTAGACGTATACCTAGTATGACAATAAAAACAGTGGTGGGGATTTATTGGCAAGCGTTGAAATTATTCATTAAACGCACACCGATTTACGATCACCCTAACAGCCAGGAACCGAGATAATGTCACACGGTGAATCAGCGTTTATTTTTGAGCAGGAAGCCAGCAGTATAGACCGCGCCTGTCGCGCAGCTTTTTTAAAAGTGCTGTCGATTTTACCTGAAGGTCACATGTCCATTCAGGAAAACGGCACGACAGTGGGTGAATTCGGTAACCCGTCACACGATTTGAAAGCAGATGTAAACATCTTGAATGTGAAAGCTTACCGACAATTATTATTTGGCGGTAGCGTCGCAGCGGGCGAAACGTACACCGATGGCTTGTGGACGAGCAGCGATCTTACGTCAGTCATCCGTATTTTTGCCCGTAACCTGCCAATGCTGGATAAATGGGAACAGAAATACCGTTTGTTCATGTTACCTTTTCAGAAGGTTCAGCATTTTCTTCGCCGCAATACGGAAATTCAGGCGAAAAAGAATATCGAGGCCCATTACGATTTGGGCAATAAGCTTTATACCCGCTTTCTCGACCAGTCGATGATGTATTCGTCGGCAATTTATCCCGATCCCAACGCATCGCTATCTGACGCCCAGACGCATAAATTAAAAACCATATGTGACAAGCTGCAGCTTAAGCCTGGTGAAAATTTAATGGAAATCGGTACGGGTTGGGGAGGGCTAGCCGTTTACGCAGCGAAACATTACGGTTGCCACGTGACTACCACCACCATTTCTGAAGAGCAGTTTGCGTACGCACAAGAATGGATTACAAGAGAACGTTTGAGCGACAAAGTAACCTTGTTAAAGCAAGATTACCGAACCCTTGAAGGCCAGTACGATAAACTGGTTTCCATTGAAATGATTGAAGCGGTTGGCAAACGTTATCTGGGCAACTTTTTCAATAAATGTGCCTCACTGCTAAAGCCTGAAGGGCTTATGCTGCTGCAATCCATCACTATTGATGACCGCCGCTACGAAAGCTACAGCAACAGTGTCGACTTCATTCAGAAATACATTTTCCCGGGCGGGTTCTTGCCATCGCAACTCATTATTAATGATTACCTGAAACGTCACAGCGACCTTTCAATTCGCGATTTGCAAGATATCGGCCTGGACTACGCTAAAACCTTAGATGACTGGTACGAGGCATTCATCAATGCCAGAGAGCCTCTAAAGCAGGACGGTTACGATGAACGTTTTATGCGTATGTGGACATACTACTTAAAGTACTGTGAAGGTGGATTCCTTGAACGCACCATTTCGACGGTGCAATTGCTGCTGTCGAAACCACATTACCGCGAGGCAATTACACGGGGCGCATAACAGCGCCCCTTTTTATTACTCTTCTCCGCCGCTGGCGCTGTTGTTGAGCACCGAGATTGGGTCTGAAATCAGTGGCTTGCCTTGGTTGATATTGATCTCTACCCGGCGATTACGTGCTCTGTCGTCAGACGTCGCCGCGTTTTCCACCAGCGGTTTAGTGTTCGCAAGCCCTACTACCGACATTCGGTTTTCATCAAAGCCTGGCGCGTTTCGTAACTCTTCAGCCACCGCCACCGCACGCTGGGCAGACAAGTCCCAATTTGAACGATATAACTCATTCGCTATGTGCTGACCATCACTATGGCCTGAAATCTCAATCTCTCCCGGCATATCTGCCAGCATCGTACCAATTTTTCTGAGCACCGGTTTAAACTGAGGCTGTAAGAATGCAGAACCGGCAGAG
This sequence comes from Alteromonas confluentis, assembly GCF_001757105.1. Classification (GTDB taxonomy): domain Bacteria; phylum Pseudomonadota; class Gammaproteobacteria; order Enterobacterales; family Alteromonadaceae; genus Alteromonas; species Alteromonas confluentis. The sequence goes on along the minus strand of NZ_MDHN01000039.1, from coordinate 99,041 downwards.
AAAGAACCATTCTCACGGATCCTGATCGTGATCTGCTGACCCAACGATTCCATTTCAATCGAACCGTCTGCAATTTCCTTCTGCAGTTGTTCAGCCACCTTTTTCATCATTTCGTTATCTTGTTCTTTATCAGAACTTTGCGACGAGGATGCAGCCGAATCGGAGGCTGTTTGTTGCGCCTGACCACCACGCTGATCACCCCGTTGCGTTTGACGGCCACCGGAGGAATCTTCATCACCGGCCTGAAACTCCAGGGTTGGCTGCGTCATATCAATGGTTTGCTGCTGAATGGTTTCAATGGGGGTAGGATCAGGGCGGCCTGGACGGAACTCCATAGCAATAACGCTCGTTCCTTTAGGGATATCCTTTACTTCGATTTTATTTTGCACACCAAAGGCAAACTTCATCGAACCGGCGATTTGTTTAAACTTCAGTACGTCCATTTCCGAAAAGGACAACAACAGTACGAAGAAGCACATCAACAGTGACATCAGGTCGGCAAATGTCCCCATCCATGCCGGTAGGCCGGGAGGGGGGCATTTAGGGCATTCGTCAGACATCGCCCCTACTCCTCATCACCGCCGCGCTTACCGGCAGCAATGTAGTTTTTAAGAATGCCTTCAATGACTTTCGGGTTCTGGCCATCGGCAATGCCCACAATGCCATCGAGGATCAACGACTGATTCAGCTTTTCTTCTTCTTTGCGGTTTTCCAGCTTCGCGGCAATCGGCAGACAAATTACGTTGGCTAAGAATGCGCCGTAGAGTGTGGTTAACAATGCAACCGCCATCGCAGGGCCGATAGACTTCGGGTCGTCCATATTGGAAAGCATGGCTACCAGACCAACCAAGGTACCAATCATTCCCATGGCGGGGGCAACGTCGGCCAGGCCTTTAAAAATAGAACCACCGAATTCGTGACGCTCAGTGGTCATCTGAATATCTTTTTTCAGCGTTTCGCGAACCACTTCAATGTCGTGGCCGTCCACCAGCATGTCTACCCCTTTCTGCATAAAGGGGTTGTCAATTTCTGCTTCTTCAAGCGCCAGGAAGCCACCTTTTCGTGCCGCATCTGCCATTTCAACGATTTTTTCGATGAGCGCGTCTGGCGGATCGATTTTAAACATGAACGCTTTACCCGCCACCTTGCCGGCACCGAAAAACTGGCCAAGGGTGAACTGGGACATAACAACGAAAATAGAACCACAGAAAACGATGAGCACCGAGGCGACATCGACAAACATGGACAGATCTCCACCGAGGATCATGGCCATGACAATAAAGCCGATACCACCTAACATGCCAATGACGGTTGCTAAATCCACTTATTGCTCCTCAAAAAACTCGTACTAGCGCTGTTGGCAAGTTGATGTGAATGGTCGTTTACGACCTTGTTTATTATAACCTGTTTTATTGGACCTGCCGGAAACTGTCATCGCTGACTTTTACTCTATCGGCCAGATTTCTGAATTCTATAATCAAAGCATGAACTTTTCAGGATGAATCCTCATTATCAGGTATCCTGAGCGAAACCAGTCGGATAGCCGCTTTTTCCGGCATTCTCAATGGACAAACCAATTGACCCGGCGAAAGCCCTCAGTTAATGTGCGCGTTTACTAATAGTTACCCACGGGATCTCTGACGTGTCTGAAGAAAAAGCGCCTTCTCAACCTTCATTCGAAGCTTCGCTGCAGGAACTTGAAGCCATAGTGACAGAAATGGAATCCGGCGAATTACCGCTGAATGAAGCATTGGAAAAGTTCGAGCGTGGTGTAAAATTATCCCGTCTCAGCCAACAGGCCCTCGCCCAGGCAGAACAAAAAGTCAAAATTCTGCTCCGCGAACAAGGTGAAGACAGCCTCGTTGACTTCACCCCATCTGAAGACTGATTACCGGCGCCCATGGTGCCTCTGCTACCCGTTTTACAGGTAATTCATGATTAATATCGACAGCTTACGTCAGAAGATTAAACAAAATACTGACGAAAGCCTGCTGCAATACGTAGCACAACTACCTGACCACGCCCCGCAACTCCGTGCGGCTATGGAATATTCATTACTGGCTGGCGGTAAGCGCATGCGCCCCCTGTTGGTTCACCTTATTGGCAACACGCTGGATATTCCTGGTCAGGATCAAGCTGCAATTAGCATGGCCATTGAATGTATTCATGCTTATTCACTTGCCCATGATGACTTACCCGCCATGGATGATGATGATCTCCGCCGCGGCAAGCCCACCTGTCATATTCAGTTTGATGAAGCGACGGCCATTCTCGCTGGCGATGCACTACAAACGATGGCGTTTAGTATTTTAGCCGAAGCGCCAATGAGTAAGTTCGCCCAGGATAAGCGCGCTATATTAGTCAGCATCCTTGCCCGTACCTCAGGCTATATGGGCATGTGCGGCGGCCAGGCTATTGATTTGGCGTCTACAGGCAAAACCATAGATATCGACGCACTAACGCGCCTACACCGTTTAAAAACGGGGGCGTTATTGCAGGCTTGTGCCGAAATGATCACATTACTGGCTGAAGAACTCGACCCCGGGCACCGTAACGCGCTTGTTCGTTACGCCAGCGATATCGGTCTTGCCTTTCAGATCCAGGATGACATTTTAGACGTGGAAGGCGATGCAGCTGTGATTGGCAAGCCTCAGGGCTCCGACATAGAAGCAGGGAAAAATACCTTCCCGGCATTGTTAGGGATGACACAAGCAAAGGCGGAATTAGCCCGTCTACACGATAGTGCACTTCAAGCATTAGACAGTTTGCCCTACAATACCGAGCTGTTATCTGCTTTTACCGATTTAATGGTAAAGCGGACATTCTGATTTTCATGCTAAACAACAAAATGAAAAAAGAACAATGAGTTTAGATTTATCGCACTACCCTCTTCTGGCGCAGGCACAGACTCCGGATGAACTCAGAAAATTGCCGCAGGAAAAACTGCGGGCCGTAGCAGACGAACTTCGACAGTTCTTGCTGACATCGGTTAGTCAAACCAGTGGCCACTTTGCCTCTGGCTTGGGTACCGTTGAGTTAACCGTGGCGTTGCACTACGTATACAACACGCCCTTCGACAGACTACTGTGGGATGTAGGTCACCAGGCCTATCCACATAAAATCCTGACGGGCCGCGCACAGCGAATGTCTACTATTCGTCAGAAAGACGGGTTACACCCCTTCCCCTGGCCGCCTGAAAGTGACTACGACACGTTTGCCGTTGGTCATTCTTCAACGTCGATCAGTGCAGCGCTGGGTATGGCTGTGGCTGCCGATAAAGAAGGCCAAAACCGTAAAGTCGTTGCGGTAATTGGTGATGGTGCGATGACTGCAGGTATGGCGTTTGAAGCGCTGAACCACGCTGGCGATATCAATAAAGACTTAGTGGTCGTGCTGAACGATAACGAAATGTCGATTTCGGAAAACGTGGGTGCGCTAAACAGCCACCTTGCTCGCCTGCTTACCGGCAACTTCTTCAATAAAATTCGCGATGGGGGTAAGAAGCTCCTCAGCAATGTACCGCCAATCAAAGAATTCGCCAGCCGTGCGGAAGAGCATATTAAAGGCATGGTGGTACCGGGCACAATTTTCGAAGAGCTTGGCTTTAACTACATTGGCCCTATTGATGGCCATGACGTAAACGCCGTGGTAGATACCCTGCGTAATATGCGCCAATTCTCAGGCCCTCATATTCTTCACGTGGTCACACGTAAGGGGAAAGGCTACCCGGTAGCAGAACAAGACCCAATTAAGTATCACGCGGTACCGAAGTTCAATCCGCTGGATAACGCATTACCTAAAGCTGCGCCATCAGCCCCCACTTTCTCGGCGATTTTTGGCCAATGGCTGTGCGATATGGCTGCGGATGATCCTAAACTCATGGCGATTACACCCGCCATGCGTGAAGGTTCTGGCATGGTGAAGTTTTCACAGCAATTCCCCGAACAGTACTTTGATGTGGCAATAGCCGAACAGCACGCGGTGACGTTTGGCGCCGGCTTGGCGAAAGAAGGTTACAATGCTGTTGTGGCAATATATTCGTCGTTCCTGCAACGGGGTTACGATCAGTTAATTCATGACGTAGCACTGCAAGAGTTACCAGTATTGTTCGCTATTGACCGCGCTGGTGTGGTCGGCGCCGATGGCCCAACGCACCAAGGGGCTTTTGATATTGCGTTCTTGCGCTGCATTCCAAACATGATAATCATGACGCCCTCAGACGAAAACGAGTGCCGTCAAATGCTGTTTACCGGCCATAAGGCAAATATGCCAGCGGCTGTCCGTTATCCGCGAGGAAGCGGCAACGGCAAGCCCGCCGATGACGTTATGACAGCGATGGCGCTAGGTAAAGCCCGTACGCTTCGTGCAGGCAAAAAAGTGGCTATTCTGAACTTTGGTACATTACTGCCCGGCGCGCTGGAAGCGGCTGAAAAGCTCGATGCGACCGTGGTGGATATGCGTTTTGTGAAGCCCATCGATGGCGATATGATCACCGAACTTGCCTCTTCCCATGAGCTGCTAGTGACGCTTGAGGACGGCTGCATTATGGGCGGTGCAGGCTCGGCAGTCAGTGAGTACTTAAGTGCGAATAAACTGCTTGTCCACACATTACACCTTGGTCTGCCAGACAGCTTTATTCAGCAAGGTACCCAGCAACAGATGTATGCTGAGCTGCAGATCGATGGCGCGGGTATTGAAGCGCAGATCACGGCGTTTATTAAAAGGTAACTACTACCATATTAAATTAAAATTGTTAGACTTTGATAAAAGATATCTGATAATGAAAAAACCAAACATATTCGTCATTCTAGCAAATTAATGTTCCAGCCGGTCAAAGTCGCTTTATGATTTTGACAGGATCCCCTGAGGGAGTTGTTAGTAACCTAATTTAGTTTAGTTGTTCTGAATCATTTTGCTATGAGCCAATATCAAGGGTGTCAGCTCCCCATTACAAAAATAATTGTAGAAAAAAGCTCCAACCATTATAGCTCGCCCTCCTTCAACTGCTTGTAATAACGGGGCATTATTTCGATTAAAGCCACTAACAGGCAGTTGGCCATTCCCTCTATTTAACCAACCTTAGTGAAATTAGCATTTAAACTCGGGCTAAACACAGCATATGTCATTATTCGATAAATTATTGGTAGAAAGTGTTCATGCCCTTTTGTTAGAAACAAATTGAAAATAAATTTTACACAAGAATACAACTAATTAACTAAATTAAAAATAATTAATAATTTTTAAGCACTCCCAGTTTAAAACTCACCATTATTTGTCAAAAAAATGACTTGTTTTAATCCATGCACTATCGTAGATTAAAAAATAGTCAGGGCCAGAAGGTATTTAATGGGATCAGAACTTGAGAAGAAAAAACTATACTAGCGAAGAATTAAAATTAATTAATAACCGCCTAGACCTTTTCAATGGAGCATCTTATAGATATAAATTTAAAAGTTACATTTCCGCCTTGCTAATTTTAATTACAATAGTCATAGCTGGCCTATCTCTACTATACGTCCCTCTAATAGTTAAAAAATTGGAAGCTAATATTTACAAAAGCAACAATAGATTGAGGCTTGAAGATGAAATAAAAAACCTAAGAGAAGAGAGAGATGCATCTCTTAAAAAAGTACCTAAAAGTATGTGGGTAAGAGAAATAATAGAAAAAGATAAAAACTCCGAAAGAAACCTGGATTCAAAAAACGACTACTCTTTCATTTGGAACTTTGGGAAATATACCACCAGCATTATAATTAATAGAACAAAAAATAAAGTTTATCAATTTTCTCTAGAAGACAGAAGTTTACATGAAATAAAGCTGCCTTTAAACGGTAAAATAGAACAAGTAATTCCTTTACACTCTTGGGAAGCAGATATAAAAACTGACTTACCATCTAAATATATATTCACATTCCGTGGGTATGAAAATGGACTATTGATCGATCAAGAATTCAATAAATTTATAGAATTATCCTTACCTAATAAAAACAACTTTAGCCGAATGAACTTTATCGATTCACCAAGCGGAATTTGCGCTTATGAAAGAAATCATAATTCACCATCTATACCTTTAACCAATTTCTATCACTTCAATTATACAGATAATAGATGGGAACACTCATCACTAGATATTAATTTAAGCAGGGAAAATTTCAATATTTTTTTTAATCAAAAAAATCCTTATAGTAACGTTTTTGAATTTATGAACGTTAGAAATACCAGTTCTGATTTCGGCTACATTTATACGAACAATGCGTGCAAAACATTCAAAACAATAACCCCCCCCGAGCTTAAACATAAAAAACTTAAATTTACATTTCAAGATGAGAGGGAAACTCAGCATTTTGTTTTTCAGTCTGGAGTCTTTAAAGAAAAAAATAATAAACTGGAAGATTTAGGGACAGAAGAAATGATCGATTATTTTTTATTTGATAAAAAGCTGTTTGGCATAACTAACGAATTCATTCTCAAGACTTTCAACAGTGAGTTTGAATGGGAAGCTGTTAAAAAATTTGAATTTGCTTCGTCAAGTGTTGAGAAAGAGCTCCCTATAGATTACAGAAAAAATGTTTTCTTTACATTTTTTCAAGGACAGTTTAATTTTTCGTTTAATGGGCTTGACTGGATTAAACCCAGTCCTCAGCACTACTTTTTTCCACCTTTCGACTCTTTTTTAACAATAGATAAAGACTTAGTTGAAGTGACCAAAGGTAGCACAATATTAATCTCTCTTGACAAAGGAAGGAGTTTTGAACGAGTTGCTAATAAAATACCAAAAGACCTGTGGAACATGGATAACGACATAGATTTTACCACTTATTTCTCAAATAAAGTGGTTATTCTAGCTAGAAACAATAAAATTATAGAAACCGATAAAGATTTTAAAAGTTGGGAATCCAGCTCTATTCTTTTAGGCATCCCAAAGTTTAGTGTAGGTAAGACGTTAGAAGGGCAACCTCTATTTATAGATACTTTGGGATATTTATACTACAAACGAATCTTACCAGACACAAATGTACTATTAAAGATGTCCTCGAAAAAACTCACTGTTAATGAGAAGGACAAACTTGATGAAGTAGTCGAAATTCTAAACCATTCAGAATTCGCTTATTTACCAGCAGAAATAGAAAGCTTAAACGATAGAATTTCGGTTAAATCTAACATATTGGAATTATTAATTCAAAAAGAAGAACTTGATACTGGGTTAAGAATAGAAAAACATATTATAAGATTTAGTATATTTGCAGCAATGCTATACATTGTTCAGATTTTAGTCGGAACCTTTCGATATAATAAAAAAATGTCAGATTTTTACAAAGGAAGATTTAATACACTAAGACTAGTTATAGCCTTTAATCAGAATGCGTTTGAAAATATTGATATAAATGTGTTTATCAGTCTCTTAACTCCACCGTTCGAGTTTAATCAAAAAAATGAAGTACCTCTTGAAGCTATAGTTAGCGCTGCTCAAAAGCTAAATTCTAAAAATCAATAATGTTTTCCAACGTTATTTTAGCAATACCGGAAACCAATAGATCCCGCCTTGCAAGCAGGCAAAAGACATCAGCCCGGCCAGGATATCATCCAACATTATTCCCAAACCGCCATGCACGGTTTTATCCACTGGCCCGATTGGCCAGGGTTTGAGTATGTCGAAAATTCGAAACAGCACAAAACCCAGTAATACCGTCCATACCGTGATGGGCACAAACATGAAGGTAAGTAACATACCTGCCACTTCGTCCCATACGATAGAACCGTGGTCATGCACGCCCATATCGCTCGCGGTACGGCCACAGAACCAGATTCCAACGATGCAACTAACGAGGGTAGCGGTTAAGAAAATACTATCGCCTAACGGCGCGAGAAGAAGAATTAGCGGGATTGCTGCCAGTGAGCCGAAGGTACCAGGCATCAGTGGAATAAGGCCCGATCCAAATCCCAGTGCACAGAAATGCACGGGATTTTTCATCGATACTCGGGCGCGATACTCAGGTTGCATTAAAACTCGTGCTCGTAACCCACGGCATCAGGCAGTTCATAGGGTGCATCGTACAGCTTGAGGTCTACCTTGCCCTTTTGTCCAGTAACCTGACCAATACAGGTCGCTTTTACACCAGTAGAAGCCAAAGAGGTTTCTAAGTTACCCCGCTGCTCTTCATTTACCGTGAAGACTAACTCGTAGTCGTCTCCAGCGGTTAACGCGTAGCGGTAAGCTTCCTGCGCACCCAGGCAATTAAATAATGGGGATGAAACCGGCAAACGGTCTACATGAACCAGGGCACCGCAATTCGACGCTTTAAGAATATGGCCCAAATCAGACAGCAGGCCGTCAGAGACATCAATACAGGATGTGGCGGTGCGACGAATCGCCGTCCCCACTGCTACTCTCGGCGTGGGATATAAGTGGCGCTTAACCAAAAAGTCTTTATCCGCTTCTGATTTTGCCTCACGCTCGCCTTTCAGAATTTCAAGGCCAGCGCCGGCATCACCGGTAGTGCCGGTAACGTAAATCCAGTCGCCCGGTTTTGCGCCACTGCGCTTTAACGCGTTTTCAGGTGGAATAAAGCCCTGCGCCGTAATTGTCATCGCCAGCGGACCACGCACCGTATCGCCGCCAATGAGCTGTACCGAATAGTAACGGGTTAGCTCGTAGAGGCCATTGGCAAATTCTTCCATCCAGGCTTCATCGACATGTGACATCGATAAGGACAGAGAAATCCACGCGGGCTCGGCACCCATGGCCGCCAAATCACTCAAGTTCACCGCCACCGCTTTATAGGCAACAGAGCGCGCAGGTGCATCTTTAAGGAAATGAACGCCAGATACCAATGTGTCAGTGGTGATGGCTAATTGCTGATTTGCAGGTACAGACGTTACCGCACAGTCATCGCCGATGCCGACCAGTACGTCTTTTCGTTGATGGCCGCCATCTGCAAAATAGCGGCCAATGAGGTCAAATTCTTTCACGTAATACCGATTGATTCAGTGTCGTCGAATATTTACGGATTTCCCCGTAAATAGATCGCTGATTAACGTTCGTGCTGACGCAGGGTTTTTACTGCTTTATCCAGCGCGCCGTTAATGAATTTATGGCTTTCTTCGGCACCGAAAGACTTAGCAAGTTCAATCGATTCGTTGATAATTACGCGATAAGGCACGTCCATGCGCTCAGTCAGTTCATAGGTAGCAATACGCAGAACGGCTTTCTCGATAGGATCAAGCTCTTCCGGCAAGCGGCCAAGATACGGTTTGATTTTCGTATCCAGTGTTTCTACGTTCTCGACGACGCCGCGCAGAATGGCCTGAAAATACACCATATCAACCTTTTGCATGTCATTGCTGGTTGCCAGTGCAAGCTCAACCTGGGCAATGTCATTCTTACTCATCTGCCACGAGTAAATACCCTGCAGGGCGAGTTCTCTGGCTTTATGACGTGCGGATACTTTCACGTAACCCCCGATTAAAGATCGTTAAGGGCAGAAACAACGTTCACCATTTCCAGCGCGCCCAGTGCAGCTTCTGCACCTTTGTTGCCGGCTTTAGTGCCTGAACGTTCAATTGCCTGTTCGATTGAGTCTGTGGTGATTACACCGAAAGAGACCGGAATACCGTATTCTAAAGAAACTTGCGCCAGACCTTTGTTACACTCTCCGGCAACAAAATCAAAGTGCGGCGTACCACCACGAATAACCGCACCCAATGCGATGATGGCATCGAACTGGCCTTTTTCCGCGATTTTCTTAGCCGCTACAGGTAACTCATAAGCGCCAGGAACACGAACAAGCGTGATGTCGCCGTCGCTGACTTCGCCGTGACGCTCTAAGGTATCAAGCGCACCTTCCAGCAAGCTTTCTACAACAAAACTGTTAAAACGAGACACAACAATAGCGAATTTTTTGCCTGTCGCGCGAATGTTACCTTCAATTACCTGCATGGAATTCCACCCCTATAAAAAACGGCGCGCAGTATAGCATAACTGCGCACAAACTGAATCGATTGTTCACGAAAGCAACGCGAACTTATGAATGAATATATTCGACGACGTCTAGCCCGAAACCTGACAATGCATGATACTTAACAGGCTTACTTAACAGGCGCATTTTCTTCACGCCCAATGTCGCCAGGATCTGACTCCCCACACCGACGGTGCGCGACGAGCCTGTCCAGGTCTTGCCTTCAGGCTGTTCACCGCGGTCTTCCGCGGCAAACTTTCTCACCTGGCCTTCCAGATCTTCTTCTTTGCCTAGCAGCACCAGGACGCCACCTTCATCGGCAATCCGCTTCATCGCATCCTGCAGCGTCATCGTGCGGCTAATATTGCGGGTTGAGCCCAGCAAATCACCCAATGTATTGTGCAGATGTACCCGAACCAGCGTGGGGTCTTCTGGATTGATATCCCCTTTTTTCAGTGCGAAATGGATTTGGTTATCAATCACATCTTTAAATGTATGCAATTCGAAATCACCGTACTCCGTCGGCAAATGACACTGCGCAACTTTTTCGATGGTGGTTTCGTTAAGATTACGGTATTCAATCAAGTCGGCAATGGTGCCAATTTTAATATCGTACTTCTCGGCAAACTTTTCTAATTCAGGACGACGGGCCATGGTGCCGTCTTCATTCAGAATTTCAACAATCACCGCCGCCGGTTCGCAACCTGCTAATCGAGCCAGGTCAACACTGGCTTCGGTGTGCCCTGCGCGATTCAGTACACCACCGTCTTTTGCGATTAAAGGGAAAATATGTCCAGGTTGAACCACATCGGCAGCAACGGCATCTTTGCCAACAGCGGCAAGCACTGTTGTGGCACGATCAGCGGCAGAAATTCCGGTGGTCACGCCACGTGCGGCTTCAATCGATACGGTAAATGCGGTGTGGAATTGAGCACCGTTTTTATCGACCATTAATGGCAGGTTTAGACGTGCACAACGTTCCTGCGTCATGGGCAGACAAACCAAACCACGGGCGTGGGTAACCATAAAGTTAATCGCTTCCGGCGTAACATGCTCCGCCGCCATGATGATATCGCCTTCGTTTTCACGGTCTTCGTCATCCATCAGAATGACCATTTTACCCTGACGGATATCTTCAATTATTTCTGCTGATGTGTTGAGTGCCATAATTTCACTTGTGTAGGGTTATTTTCTCAAAAAGCCATTTTCGGCAAGAAACGCCATGCTGATGTCTTTTTTACTCGATTTCTCTGCCGCTTTCTCGCCCATCATCAACCGCTCCAGGTAGCGTGCTACCACGTCGACTTCCAGGTTGATCCGGCTACCGGCTTTATAATTGCCAATCACCGTTTCCTGAAGCGTATGGGGAATAATCCACAGCATAAATTCGTTGCCGTCTACCTCATTGACTGTGAGGCTCACACCGTCGACAGTAATACTGCCTTTATGGGCGATGTACTTAGCCAGATCAGTGGGGGCAGCAACCCAAATTTCAATATAGGTGGCGTGCTTAACAATACGTTTTACTTCGCCCACACCGTCTACGTGGCCGGAAACAATATGACCACCGAAACGATCGGTAGGACGCATGGCCTTCTCAAGGTTTACGGTGCTACCCGGCTTATAATTGGCGAAGCCCGTGTACTTAATGGTTTCGGCTGAAACATCGGCGCAGTAGTAGTCATGACCAAACTCGGTAACCGTTAAGCAAACACCATTTGTGGCAATGCTATCGCCTAACGCCACATCCGACATATCGAGCTTCTCAGACGAAACGGTGAGTTTGATGTCCTCACCACGGTGGTCCAGTGAACGAATGGTTCCCAGAGCCTGGATAATACCGGTAAACATATCGGTTAGCCTCCTGGCTGAATTTAACTAATTATATCGTAGGTCAGGCGGATATCCGGGCCAATTTGCCTGACATCGGTCAAAGAAAGTGTCGGCGTTTGCTCCAGCGCGGTGAAATCCTGCAATGTCATCATGCTCTTACCTTTGTCACCGAGTATTTTGGGGGCCTGATATACTACAAGCTGATCGACCTCTCCGGCAGCTAACAGTGCACCTGCGAGTCCGGGGCCGGCTTCTACCCAAACATCGTTTAGCTGGCGCTCACCCAATTTCATCATCAATTCATGTAAATCGATGTGATCGCCTTTCATTGATATTGCCTGGGCCGGCACGTCAGTCTCTGGCGCTATGGGCTGTCCAGTAATGCGCAGTGTTTTATGACCGTCGGTAAACAACTGTAAATTGCCCGGTAAAGCATTATGAGAATCGATGACAACGCGTAGTGGCTGGCGTAGTGGCAATGCAGGATAGTCGGACAAATCGGCTTCGGCTTTTCTTACCAGCAAGCTGGGGTTATCAGCCAGTGCAGTACCAGAGCCGGTAAGCACTGCACAACTCTGCGCGCGCTGTAATTGCACATCGCGGCGGGCTTCAGAACCAGTGATCCACTGACTCACCCCATTGGATAAGGCAATTTTACCGTCGAGGCTAATGCCCATTTTTACGGTCACTCTTGGCTTACCGGTAACCATTCGCTTAATGAATCCCGGATTAAGCGCAGCAGACTCAGCGGCCAGTACGTCGGTAACCACTTCGATGCCGGCATCCTGCAAGCGACGTATACCGTTACCACTCACTTGCGGGTTTGGGTCGGTCATCGCCACCACCACCCGGCTCACGCCGGCATCGATGAGGGCATTGGCACAAGGTGGCGTGCGACCGAAATGGCTACATGGCTCCAATGTGACATACGCGGTGCCACCACGGGCTTTTTCACCGGCTTCACGTAGCGCATGCACTTCAGCGTGTGGCGTCCCCGCCTGAACGTGAAAGCCCTGCCCGGCTAACTCTCCTTTTGCATCGAGAACGATACATCCCACTCGAGGGTTCGGTGAGGTGGTGAAGCGGCCTTTTCGGGCCAGTTTAATGGCCTTAGCCATCCAGGTGTAATCGTCATTTACTGACGCAGATAATGAGCATGTCATGACAGCGGATTAGTCTCCCAGGCGGGCAATTTCCTCACCGAACTCGCGAATATCTTCGAACGAACGGTAGACAGAGGCAAAGCGTACATAAGCCACTTTATCCAGTTCTTTAAGGGCATCCATAATCAGATTACCCAGATATTCACTAGAGACTTCACGCTCTCCAGTAGCACGCAGGGCGGATTTCAGTGACAAAATCACTTCCTCAATACGCTCTGTACTCACCGGACGTTTTTCCAGTGCACGCTGCAGGCCTGCACGGAGTTTGTCTTCGTTAAACGGTTCCCGCGAACCGTCACGTTTAATCACACGGGGCATCACCAATTCTGCGCTCTCAAACGTAGTAAAACGTTCGTGACAGATCACGCATTCCCGGCGACGGCGCACCTGATGCCCTTCTGCCACCAGACGGGAATCGATAACTTTGGTTTCCTGAGCCGAACAAAACGGGCAAAACATGGGGAGTCCTTAAAACAACAAAACCGCCGGACAGGGTTGTCCGGCGGTTCATAGTTTAACGCGAGGGGCTATTAACCGTAAACAGGGAATGCTTCACACAGTTTGATGGCTTCGCCTTTAACACGCTCAACAACACTTTCATCACCCATGTTGTCAAGAATGTCACAAATCCAGGTAGCAACCTGTTTTGCTTCCTGCTCTTTGAAACCACGACGGGTAATTGCCGGGCTGCCGATACGCAGACCACTGGTTACGAACGGAGAACGCGGGTCATTTGGCACCGAGTTTTTGTTCACAGTGATGTTCGCGCGGCCAAGGGCAGCGTCGGCATCTTTACCAGTGATGTCTTTCTTGATCAGGTCAAGCAAGAACAGGTGGTTTTCAGTACCGCCGGAAACGATGTCGAAACCGCGCTCAAGCATCACTTCAACCATCGCCTTGGCGTTCGTAACAACCTGTTGCTGATACTCTTTGAATTCAGGCTGCAGGGCTTCTTTGAAAGCTACCGCTTTTGCAGCGATAACATGACACAGAGGACCACCCTGGTTACCCGGGAATACCGAGCTATTCAGCTTCTTGTAGATGTCTTCGTCGCCACAGGCAGACAGAATAAGACCACTACGCGGGCCAGCCAGTGTTTTGTGCGTGGTTGTCGTTACCACGTGTGCGTGAGGCAGTGGGCTTGGGTAAACGCCAGCAGCAATCAGACCGGCAACGTGGGCCATGTCGACTAACAGGTACGCACCCACTTTGTCTGCTATTTCACGGAAACGGGCCCAATCAACCACTTTAGAGTAAGCAGAGAAACCACCGATGATCAGCTTAGGCTTGTGCTCAAGGGCCAGTGCTTCAACCTGCTCGTAATCAATTTCGCCGGTTTCCTGATTCAGACCATACTGTACTGCATTGTACGTCTTACCAGAGAAGTTCACGTGTGAACCGTGAGTAAGGTGACCACCTTCAGACAGGCTCATACCTAATACGGTATCGCCAGCGTTGATCAGCGCCATGAACGCTGCCGCATTGGCCTGTGATCCTGCGTGCGGTTGTACGTTCGCGTATTCAGCACCAAACAGCTGCTTCGCACGGTCGATAGCTAATTGCTCAACCACGTCTACATGCTCACAACCACCGTAATAACGCTTACCAGGATAACCTTCAGCATATTTATTAGTCAGCTGTGAACCCTGTGCTTCCATGACTCGGGGGCTACAATAGTTCTCTGATGCGATGAGCTCGATGTGGTGCTCTTGACGCTCAGCTTCTTTCGCCATGGCATCTGCCAGTTCCGGATCGTAATCCGCAATAGTCATATCGCGAGGTAACATGAAGGCTCCTTACTCTGCGTATTTTTGGACTGCTATAAAATGAGGGGCATATTTTAGTCATTTTAGACGCTATGTATACTGCTTTGTTAGCATTAATCATAAGATCCGATGTGAAGAAAGTTTCACATCGGCATGCGGCATACAACCGGTGGGCTTTAGCAGTTATTTATTTAACTGATATGAAAGTGGAATAAGCGGTTAACTCAGTTATTTTGTAAGGCAAATTCCACTGCCTTTTGCGCGTGAATGGCGGTGGTATCTAAAAGTGGCACCGCCGTATCGGCACTCGTGACTAACAAGCCGATTTCTGTACAACCAAGAATAACAGCCTCTGCGCCGTTAGCGCGGAGTAAATCGATAATACGTAAATACTCTGCTTTAGACGATGCAGAGGTGTGTCCAAGGCACAATTCCTCATATATAACGCGATGCACAATGTGGCGATCGACCTCTTCAGGTACGATAACATCCAGTCCATGAGTCCGCAGACGCCCCGTGTAAAAATCTTGCTCCATGGTAAAGGCCGTGCCGAGCAAACCGACTTTAGCAACCTTGTCTGCCACCAGCTGTTCCGCCGTCGCATCGGCAATATGAATAAGTGGCAAATTCGTTGCGGCATTTACGGCATCTGCCACCTTGTGCATGGTGTTAGTACAAATAAGTAAGCACTCAGCGCCAGCAGACTTTAACTGACGAGCACCGGCAGCCAGTAAGGCCCCGGCGGTTTCCCAGTCACCACGGGATTGGCACGCTTCGATTTCGGCAAAATCGACGCTCACCAGCACTATTTTCGCAGAATGTAATCCGCCCAACGTCTGCTTCACGCCTTGATTTATTGCTCGGTAATAGCCAACGGTACTTTCCCAGCTCATGCCGCCGAGTAACCCGATCGTCTTCATAATTGCCCCTTTAGAAAAACCGAACTGCAGATACAAAAACAGGCTCCTATGAGCCTGTTCAGTATAAGGTAGACCTTACTGGCCCCTTTTTTCCAGTGCTTTAACCCGGTTAAACAGATCGTCTATCTGTCGACCTCGCACTGTAACCTTGCGCCAATCGCGGTTCTTCATGGCTGGCTGACCCGAAGAATACACGCCGGGTTCTGTGATGTCCTGCACGATCATGGTGTAGCCGGTAACCTGCACATTATCGCAGATAGAGATATGGCCGTTGATGCCTACACCACCGCCGATGATCACGTATTTACCGATATGACAACTTCCGGCGATGCCGGTAGCACCGCAGATGCAAGAATGGTCGTCAATGATACAGTTATGACCCACCTGAACCTGGTTGTCGATAATTACATTCTTACCAA
This sequence comes from Alteromonas confluentis, assembly GCF_001757105.1. Lineage (GTDB taxonomy): Bacteria > Pseudomonadota > Gammaproteobacteria > Enterobacterales > Alteromonadaceae > Alteromonas > Alteromonas confluentis. The sequence continues at coordinate 82,984 of NZ_MDHN01000039.1, read as the reverse complement.
TAATGGTGTCTTCCATGGCGCCACGGTCGATACTGCTGGAAGCACCAATTTGCGCATCGTCGCCAATGCGGACACTGCCAGTTTGTGGAATCGGGATCCAGGTGCCTTTATCGTTGGCATAACCGAATCCTGATGCGCCGATAACCGTTTGGCTGTGAATGGTAACGCGCTTACCAATATTAACTTCATGATAAATGGTGACATTCGGATAAATTGTGGTGTCTTCACCAATTTTCGCACCTTTACCGATAACGGTATTTGCGCCAATAGTGACGTTGTCGCCCAGCACCACGTTGTCTTCAATAATCACATTGTGACCCAACGATACGTTGGTGCCCAAGGTGGCTGACGACGCCACTACCGCCGAGGCGGCGATACCCGAAGCGACAACTGGCGTGGTATCGAACAACTGCGCGATGCGCGCAAAGGCAGCGTGCGGATTACCATGAATGAGTGCCGGTACCGGGCATTCGTCTGCGGCTTTATCGTGAATGATTACCGCACCGGCCTTGGTTTCGGCCAACTGAGACTTGTATTTTACGTTGGTGAGAAAAGAAATTTGATGGCTTTCTGAGCCAGCCAGTGTACCAACACCACTGATTTTCACTTCTGCGGCATTTCCCTGACCGCCCGCCTGACCACCTACGTGCTCAGCCAGTTCGGCAAGAGTATATGTGTGCTTTTTCTGTGCTGTCATGCGCAAATCCTGTTCGGAAATTTTGTGTGTATGCTACTGTAAAATGTCACTCTCGTCCTGACCCTTATCACTAAAATCCGTTGGTTTAACAACTATGCGGATAATTTTCCGCCAATTATAGAAATCGTTACCGGCTTCACTGGTCAGATCCACGGGAAAACGAGTACAATACGGTTAATTCATTTAAGGACACTGTTACGAGTATGTCTCAATACGTATATTCTATGCATCGGGTTGGCAAAATTGTGCCACCCAACCGTCATATCTTAAAAGATATCTCTCTAAGCTTTTTCCCTGGCGCTAAAATCGGCGTACTTGGTCTGAATGGCGCGGGTAAATCCACCCTGCTGCGCATCATGGCTGGTGTGGACACCGAAATTGAAGGCGAAGCCCGCCCACAGCCAGGTATTAATATCGGTTACCTGCCTCAGGAACCGAAGCTGGACGAAACTAAAGACGTACGCGGCAACATCGAAGAAGCGGTTGCTGACGTAAAACACGCCCTTACCCGTCTTGACGAAGTGTATGCCGCCTATGCCGAAGCTGATGCCGATTTCGATGCGTTGGCTAAAGAGCAAGGTGAACTGGAAGCCATCATTCAGGCTAAAGACGGTCACAACCTGGATAACGCATTAGAACGTGCCGCCGACGCCCTGCGTCTGCCACCGTGGGATGCCGATGTGTCTAAATTATCAGGTGGTGAGCGTCGCCGTGTTGCCCTGTGTCGTCTGTTGCTTGAAAAGCCAGACATGCTGCTGCTTGACGAACCGACTAACCACTTAGACGCCGAATCTGTTGCCTGGCTGGAACGCTTCCTTCACGACTACGAAGGTACCGTGGTAGCCATTACCCACGACCGTTATTTCCTTGATAACGTGGCAGGCTGGATTTTGGAACTCGACCGTGGTCACGGTATTCCTTGGGAAGGTAACTATTCTTCCTGGCTGGAACAGAAAGAAGCCCGCCTTGCCCAGGAAGAACGCACTGAAAATGCCCGCGTGAAATCGATGAAGCAGGAACTGGAATGGGTACGCTCGAACCCGAAAGGCCGTCATGCTAAATCGAAAGCCCGTATGGCCCGTTTTGAAGAAATGTCCACCTCTGATTATCAGAAGCGTAATGAAACCAACGAGCTGTTTATTCCGCCAGGCGAACGTCTGGGCGATAAAGTCATCGAAGTGAAGCACCTGAAGAAAGCTTACGGTGACCGCATACTTATCGATGATATGGACTTCGTGGTACCCAAAGGCGCTATCGTGGGTATTATCGGACCGAACGGTGCGGGTAAATCGACCCTGTTTAAAATGATTTCAGGTCAGGAACAACCTGACGAAGGTGAAGTCGTAATTGGTGATACCGTTCATCTTGCCAGCGTGGAACAGTTCCGTGACCACATGAACGACAAAAACACCGTGTGGAAGGAAATTTCTGACGATTCGGACATTATCCGCATCGGTAACTTTGAAATTAATAGCCGCGCTTACTGCAGCCGCTTTAACTTCCGTGGTAGCGATCAGCAAAAATTCATTGGCGATCTGTCAGGTGGTGAGCGCAACCGTGTTCACTTAGCCAAACTACTGAAAGCCGGTGGCAACGTGCTACTGCTCGATGAACCGACCAACGATCTTGACGTGGAAACCCTGCGAGCACTGGAAAATGCGTTATTGGAATTCCCTGGCTGTGCCATGGTTATCTCGCACGATCGTTGGTTCCTCGACCGCGTAGCTACCCACATCATCGACTATCGTGATGAAGGTAAAGTTAACTTCTTTGAAGGGAACTACACCGATTACGAAACCTGGCTGAAAGAGAATTTTGGCCACGACGTGGTAGAGCCACACCGCCTGAAATACAAGCGTATGGCGAAGAAATAGCTGACAAAACCCCGCTTCACGCGGGGTTTTTAGTATCTATTTCGTGCTTTTACCCATTGGGTTTGATAAATTTTACCCATCAGGTTGACCTTACCCTTTTGTTTATACTAATAATTAGGGGTAAGCATGTGGGAAGGATAACGTGGATAAACGCCAGTTCCAGCGAGTTGATTTGAAAGTACCGGGAGAATTAAGCCTTCACGGTAATAGCATACCCGTCACAATTGAAGATGTTTCCCTGCAAGGGTTGCGGCTAAGCGCGGCCGAAGCTATGCTGGAAATGTTGCCCTTTGACAGCTATGACCCATACACAGTCATGTTCAAAGCCAACCCCGACAGTCCGTTAATTACGCTTTATCTGCAGCAGCTTTATCGCCAGTCTCAGGGCAATTCTGACTTGATATTTATCGGCTGTAAGGTCGATCATGTCGAGGTGGAATGTCTGGCTGAATTGCGCACACTGATTAATTTAAACAGTGGCGATCCTGGTCTAAGCGAACAGGATCTGAATGCGCTTATTGATGCTGTGTATAAAAAAGACGCGTAGCACTACTGTTCGCTAACGGCTTCTAATGCATCTGAGAGTTGACTCACCGGTACTACGGTCAATCCCGGGATAGGTTGCTTCGGCGCGTTGGCTTTAGGCACAATCGCCCGCTTAAAGCCATGTTTAGCCGCTTCAGTAATACGCTCAGTTCCATTGGGCACCGGGCGAATTTCTCCAGCCAGGCCAACTTCACCAAACACAATCAAATCCCGCGGTAGTGAGCGGTTGCGGAAACTGCTCACCATGGCCAGCAGTAGGGCTAAATCTGCGCCAGTTTCACCAATCTTCACGCCGCCCACCACGTTCACGAACACATCCTGGTCGTTCATCTGCACATTGCCGTGGCGATGCAGCACTGCCAGTAGCATGGCCAGACGGTTCTGTTCCAAACCCACGGCAATTCGCCGGGGATTTGCCATCTGGGAATAATCCACCAGCGCCTGAATTTCTACCAGTAGCGGCCGTGTTCCTTCCCACACCACCATTACGCTGGAACCTGGGGCCTGATTTTCACCGCGGCTGAGGAAAATCGCTGAAGGATTATTCACTTCTCTTAAACCCCGCTCGGTCATGCCGAACACGCCCAGTTCGTTCACCGCACCAAAGCGATTTTTATGGCTACGCAGGGTACGAAAACGCCCATCACTTTCCCCTTCCAACATCATAGAACAGTCGATACAGTGTTCTAACACCTTGGGGCCAGCCAGGTTACCGTCTTTCGTTACATGCCCAACGATAAACATAGCGATGTGGTTTTGCTTGGCAAAGCGGGTCAGGTAGGCGGCGCTTTCCCGCACTTGCGACACGCTACCCGGCGCAGACTGCACATCCGACACATTCATTACTTGAATGGAATCGATAACCATGATCTTCGGTTGCTGAGTGAGTGCCAGCTCGCAGATGGTTTCCACATTAGTTTCTGCCAGCATCATCAACTTGTCAGTAGGCAGATTCAGACGCTGGGCTCGCAGCGCAACCTGCTGTAGCGATTCCTCACCGGTGACATACAAGGCGCTTTTCTCTTTTGCCAGTTCACACATAACCTGAAGCAACAAGGTACTTTTACCCGCCCCTGGGGAACCACCAATCAACATGGCCGCGCCAGGAACGATACCGCCCCCGAGCACCCGGTCCAGTTCTTTGAAACCTGAAGTAAATCGCGGCAATGCCTCTAAATTAATGGCATTGAGGGGCTCAATTCGCGCGTTGGTTTGTCCTGCATAGCCACTGAATCCGGCTTTGGGCGTTTTTGCTGGAGAGACGACAAATTCAGAAATGGTGTTCCAGGATTTACAGTCACTGCACTGCCCCTGCCAGCGCGGAAATTCAGCGCCACAATCGGAACATACGTATGCGGTTTTTCGTTTAGCCATAGTGATAGTTGAGTAAAGATGTAACAAAACAGTGGTATTTGCCGCTATTCTACCGTTAATATCTGTGGTCCGCACACCGGAAAAATAATAAAGGATAAGCTTCCGGTCTTAATTTGGGTTGTAGTTACCTGCAATGCTGCCGATAAAGACAGATGATGTTGGCAGCCAGATAAGATTAGTCGGTGAAATGGAAAAAGAACTTCAGCAATTTGCAGATGTCATTGAGCAATTGAAACCGTCTGTCGGGCGTCCGGAATTTAATCAGGTTCTGATCCAACTCACCCATGAGCTTCCTTCAGAAAAGCGCTTCTTGATAAAGATGGAGCTCAAACGGTTGGCCAAGCCCTGCCTGCGCGCCATTGACTTACGAGGTCAAGTGGATGGCGATTGCCGACTGTTCGAATTTCGCGATCGAAAACACTATCTGGACGACGTAGCCATTGACGTGTTTAAACGTCAGGTCAAAGTATACGGCAACTACACGTTTGGCGTTTACGAAGCGGTGATGAAAACCGAAAACAATTTTCGGGTTATGCGCGACCGGGCCGAAGCAGCCCGTTCTGAAGAAAAAAGCCCCCCTGAATCTAACCAAGAAAATCTACCAAACCACATTATTCCCGTAGTAAATCTGTTGGCGTACCATCATCGTAATCATGAGAGGATGAACTTTGCGGTTGCGTTAGACATTGAAGATGAACATCACAATTTCTTCAAAGGCACGAGTGTAGACATTTCTATAGAAGGGCTACGACTTAAGCTCCCCAACGAATATGCATTTAATGCTGGTCAGCCATTGCAAATCCATTTCCGCGGATTTGAAGATGAATTTGCCATGGACAATAGAAGTGGCATTCATTATCACGTCATCACGACCAAATTTGAGCGCGGTAATTTCTATTTAATTTTAAAAAGAAACACAGATTTCCCGGCACCGTCATTTGATAAATTCCTGAACAACTTTATTCACGGAAATAAGCGGCGGTATAAAGTAAATCTAAACAACACCGTTGAAGCGATAATCAATAAAACGGCTGAGCAATATATTTCGCCTTGTAGTCCTTCTTTACCTATTTTTATTGATGAACAAGACAATCATCTGCTTCCCCGGTACGCCATGCTCAACAGTACAAACAAGGAAATCTTGGACTACTGGAAAGATGAGAACGATGACGTGAAATTGGGCTATATGCTCAAACCCTCCCGTCTGGCCTGGTTGCAGAAGCAGTCGACAACCCGGGCGGAAATGTACATTTACTGCTTTACCCACGTAAAAGACGGCGCGGTATATTTCTATTCGGCTTCCAATTTGGAGCTTGAACAGAATGATAAACTCAAGGCCCTGTATATTGGTTTTGGCTCTCGGAAAGTTAGTTGGCGGGTGTTCAAACTCACCTTATCATCGATGACACCCGACGAGGCCTACGCCCCGTTATCCATACCCGATAGTGCCGCCAACGCAGCGAAAAAACAAAATTCTCCACCATCGGCTCGACTGATGGCAAGACTCAAAAACCTTAAGTATATTGTTCATATCACCGATGTGACCTCCCTTTCTGGCCAACGGCAATATGCCTCACGCAGATTCGACAGAAAGAACCTGGGACACTTACGCGTTTTTGGTCACCCCAGAAACAAAGCGCCTATAGCGATTAAACCTTACCGCTATCGTTTTTCCGAACAGCGAATGGAGACGCGCTACATTCTGCGCACCCCTATCGAATTAACGGGCTTCGATGACAGCTTCCATAGCACAGGCATTTCTGAAGACATTTCAATATCTGGCTTACGCCTTGAAATTTCACCTGAGTTTGCGGGCGATACAGGGAGCGTGGTGAAAATTCAATTTCCTCGCCTGACCTCGAAGTCAGCCACGATCAGTATGAACTATGAAGTGATTCATCATAATGCCGACCGCAATATTCTGCATTTGAAAGCCGTAGAAGGCGAAGCCGGCGCAGCGGCACGGCAATTCTTCAATACACTCATCAAACAAAACAAGCAGTCATTGAAAACCTATCCTGAAGAAGAGGAAACCCCGGGGATTGGTCATGCGCTGCGCTGTATTAACGCGCGCCACACGCCTAACTTTGCTTTCCTGCTGGCTAAAACCGGTGTGAGGTATGAGCCTGATACGGCAGTCTATCAAAACAAGGGGACCGTGCCTTGTCACTTACTCTCTCATGCTGCTTCGCAAAACCGCGTTAATATTGAGTTTCTATACCGGGACAGACAACAAGAATCGCCGCTTATAACGAGCAGCATAAAGACGTTGAAAATCGACCATCAGTTAGTAAGAGAAGAGTTATTGGTTGCGTACGAGCCTACAGCGAAAGAGATTGGCCAGGCAATAATACCTAAGCTTGATAAGCAGTTTGCTAACGATGAGAGTAAAAAGACCTTTATTTCAGAGGCGATTTCAAAAGGGCATTTTGTTGCGTTTCAGGTGTTAATTACGCTTACAGGTAAGCCCGATTTGGCCATGCTGCAAGCTGAATTAAATTATGTCAGCACCTATGCTTTGCACCGCGCAAAAGAGTTGGAAGAAAAAATCTGGTCTATAGGTGCGTCAGTGCATTTAATCGACATGACCCAGGAAGTACTCATGCGTTTCGGGTATGACCAAGCCACGATTGCGCGTAATAGCCAGGTTGTAAAAGCCAACGAAGCAACAAACCGCATTCAAAAAATGTTAAATTGACACAGCGAACAGGGTGACTCGCATTAGCGCTGTCACCTTCCGTACTTTCCAATAATTCTTCTACGACTTATCGTACTGCGAATCGCCCCTGCAAAGCGCAATTATGCAACGCGTGCCTGGGCTAAGAACCTATCATTTGAGTAAATAAAGCATGCCTTGTAAGCCACTATAACGAATAGCAGTGTCGGCTTTTTCACGTACCAACGGCTTAGCATGACAAGCAACACCCAATGCGGCTTTAGCCATCATCACTAAATCGTTAGCACCGTCGCCCATCGCTACCGTTTGCGACATGGGAATTTGCCATTCATCTGCCAGCGACGCCACTCTGCGCGCTTTAACGTCGGCGTCTACGATTTCACCCACCACTTCTCCAGCCAACACGTCGCCGTCGACTTTTAACGTATTCGAGTAAGCCGCATCTAAACCAAGGCGCTCCTTCACATAGGCAGCGAAGTAAGTAAAGCCACCAGAGGCAATAGCAATTTTCCAACCGTGGGCTTTTAGTTCTGCAATGAGCGGTACAACGCCAGGCATCAATGGAATGCTGTCACGAATTTGTGCAAGCTGTGCCACTGGCACGCCTTTTAGGCACGCCACCCTAGAGATCAGACTTTCACTGAATGCCAGTTCACCACGCATGGCACGTGCCGTCACTTCTGCGACTTTTTCACCCAGCCCCGCTAGTTTGGCGATTTCATCGATACATTCAATTTGGATAATAGTGCTGTCCATGTCCATCACCAACAAACCCGGACGAGCAAGTTCTGGTTGATTATGCTGTACAACAATGTCGACATAATACTGGGCGGCAATAGCTTCTAGCTGCGGCTTCAATGCAGATTCATCCAACACCGTTACCGGTGCTTTCACCACCACTTCATGAAACTTACCGCTAAGCGGATGCAGGGTAAAACCGTGTAGATCACAAGTTCCTTCCAACGCCTGAGTGATACCTGCTAGTTGGCTAAGGGTAAGCGCCGGGGCGTACACGGTTAACACTGCGTCTGTTGCTGCTTCACTGCCACTTGCAGCCTGCCATTGCGCATCTTTAAACACCACGCCATCTGGTTGTGCGCCGAATAACGCCAGCAAGCCTTGCTGACTATGTAATGAAGAAACCGTTAACACGCTCAAAATAAAATCCTGCCAATAAAAGAATGCGTATCCTAGCGAATTCATCGACAAGGTAAAACAGCCTTTTATGAATAGATTATGCCCAGGAATCGAAAACCGGTATCATGAATACAAACCGTTAAGCTTTCTAAATATGACTGATAAATACGCGGCATGGAAAACGCCTGCCCCAGAGAAAACACATTGGTTTGCATGGCTGCAAAAGCGAAACGTTCATCTGCTTGCCGTTTCCTTACTTGTGATCGCGAGTATCTTTTTGGCTTTGACACAACGTCATTATGCCCAGCAATCACTGGAAAAGGCCGCCGCGCTGCCTGTTGATGTTTTAGCTGAGCAATACAGTATGTTACTCGCAGACGCGGTGGCACAAAAGCATGCCGATGCCATCGATGCGCACTTAACCCGACTGGTAAGCTCCCCTGTAATACGTAAAGCGGCCGTTTTTGATGTGAGCGGTAGAGAATTAAGCTCTGCCATCAGTGAAACAGCGCCAGCCACTTTAGATTCTAATACGCCCTTCCCCGTAAAAATGCAGCCTATAATGAATCCAGACCATATTCAGACCGGTGTGCTGCAAATCGTTTTTGATGATGACGCTTTGCTTGAAGAGCGAAGACAACTTATTAGCGCTGATTTTATGTTACAAGCCGCCTTGTTGATCATAGGTATCATCAGCGGTGTAATCATAACCCTGCTTGGGTGGCGTTACCGTTATCTGCTGCAGAACAGTAACCGCTAAATCAGTTTGGTTGAATGTTCCCCCCAGGAATTCACATACACTGAGATCATGGCAATAGCGCCGTATATTCAGCTAAGCAATATGCCGATGTTAACTGCCGATTACTGAACTGGCCCCGCCCCGCTTCCTTTGCTAATGTGGTTAATAAACCATCAACAATAATGTTCTCAGGAAAGCCCATGAAGTTATCACACGTTAGCTACATACTTACGCCCTTGCTGTTTACTTTTAGCGCATTCGAGGCTGTGGCCGACAGCAGTGCCGACAATGATTCAACCAACGTCGCCCGTGAAGTCACCGGTAATGAACTCAGCTACGACAGCATGATAAGCAGCCATAATCAGCTTAAGTGTCTTTACGGTTATGCAGCAGAGAAAACCGGCGATCACGCTGCAGCACTGGCAATTTTTAATGACTGCATCGAACGTTTCGACAGCGTTTACGCCATGATTTGGCTTGCACAGATGTATGAAACCGGTGTGGCGGTGGAAAAGGATCTTGCGAAAGCCACGGCACTGATGAAGCGCGGCGCCAACACCAATGACGCCGCGGGCTATTCCAGTTTGGCGAAATATCACTATGGTGTCGCGCTGATTGAGGGCCGAGGCGTAGTGGCCGATCGTCTACAGGGCATTGCCTGGCTGAAAAAAGCCAGTCTCGAAGGGGTTATTGATGCCGATGAATATCTCACCAGCATGGATATAAAACCTTCTGGTCAGGGCTGAATAAACAACTGCCTGAAATGCGTGTTTGTGCGGGCGCTGATAATTTCCGGTGAGGTACAAAAGGCTTCGGCTAATATGCCTACCACATTTACCAGCCTAGCTGGCTCGTTGCGCTGCCCCTGGTAGCCATAAACGGGCATATCAGGGGAATCGGTCTCAAGCAGAATATTATCTAACCCTACTTCCACCACCGCGTTTAACGTCTTTTGCCCTCTTGGATAAGTGACAGTGCCACCAACCCCAAGTTTAAACCCTAGATCAATATACTGCTTAGCCACTTGCGCGTTACCAGAGAAAGCGTGGACGACACCACCATAGGTAAAGCCAGACTGTTTGATGAGTGCAGGTAGACGGTGATGGGTTTTAAGGTGATGAAGGATTACCGGAAGTTTACTTTGTTTCGCGACTTCTATTTGTGCCAGTAGCCAGGTTTCCTGTTCTGCAAGAGGTAATTCGATGGTGGCATCAAGGCCGATTTCACCAATGGCGCATACCCTGTCACGGTGTGTTGCGACCATTTGCTGCAAATCGGAGAGAGCATCATCCAGCGCGCTACGAATAAACCAAGGATGAATTCCAAAGGCAAGATGAATATTGGTGTGATTAGCCTGAATATCGAGCTGTTTTTGCCAGCCCGCGGGCGTGGTACCCGCAATTAAAAAACCACTGACGCCCGCTTCTTTCGCCCGTTGAAGTACATCATCAAGATCGTCATCAAAGGCGGGTAAATCCAGGTGACAGTGGCTGTCTATCATAAGTAGAAGCTACGGCATTAAGCGCTGCGTGGTCCAGTTGCCGTCTGCGGTTTTATTGTATTCAAAACGATCGTGCAGACGGTCTTCCCCACCCTGCCAGAACTCTATCTGGTGCGGCTCAACACGGAAGCCACCCCAGAAATCCGGTACCGGCAGTGCTTTGTTAGCGAACTTATCTTTAAGCTGCTTAAACTGCGTCATAAGCAGCTCGCGGGTTGCAATAGGCTGACTCTGACGAGAGGCATAAGCCGCGAGCTGACTGTCTTTAGGACGAGAGAAGAAGTACTTTGCATTCTCAGTGGTAGGCAGTTTATGCGCGGTGCCACAAACCCGTACCTGGCGTTCCATAAAAAACCAAGGAAAATGCAGAGAGATTTTATTGTTTTGCGACAACTCTTGCGCCTTGCGACTACCAAGGTTGGTGTAAAACAGGAATCCGTCCTCGCTAACATCTTTTAGCAATACAATGCGCTGCGATGGCTGGCCTGATGGGTCTACCGTGGCCACTGTCATTGCAGTGGGGTCCGGGCTGTCTGACTGGATGGCGTCATCTAACCATTTACGAAACAACGCAATAGGATGCCCTGTGAGCTCCTGCTCAGTTAAATGCGCATTTGAATATTGCCGACGAATATCAGAAAGAGACATATTACCTCCACAACGTCGTAAGACGGATCACTTAGTCGTCGCCGTAGCCCAGTGAACGTAAGGCGCGATCATCATCAGCCCAGCCCTGTTTCACTTTCACCCACAGCTCAAGAAAAACCTTATTATCAAACAGGTTCTCCATATCTTTACGGGCCTGCTCGCCAATGGTTTTAATATGGTTGCCGGCTTTACCAATAACCATACGTTTTTGGCTATCGCGTTCTACCAGAATAAGACCATTAATTCGGTATACACCATTTTCCATGAGTTTGAATTGCTCTATCTCAACCGTGGTGGAATAAGGCAGCTCATCTCCTGTAAATCGCATCAGTTTTTCGCGGATAATTTCCGCTGCCATAAAGCGGCTGGAGCGATCAGTAATATAATCCTCTGGATAATAGAACTCGCTCGGCGGCAAGGATTTCTGCACCATTTCACGCAGTGCATCCACTTGTTTGCCGTTTTTTGCACTTACCGGAAAAATATGGTCGAACTCATGTTTTTCAGACAGCATTTGGATGTGATCAATCAACGACGCTTTGTCTTCGACTTTATCTACTTTATTGATAACGAGGTAACAAGGCAGGCGACTGTTTTTCACTTTCGTCAGCACCATCTCGTCGTCTTCAGTCCAGCGAGTTCCTTCCACCACAAACAGCACCAACCCCACCTCAGCCAATGAACTGGAAGCGGCACGGTTCATGTAACGGTTGATGGCTTTTTTCTCGTCTTGGTGAAGCCCTGGCGTATCAACGTAAATGGTCTGATAAGCTTCTTCGCTATCAATACCCAAAATACGGTGACGGGTCGTTTGCGGTTTACGCGAGGTAATACTGACCTTTTGACCCAAAATACGATTCAGTAGCGTGGATTTACCCACATTTGGACGGCCGACAATGGCAACCAGTCCGCAATAGGTTTCGACATCATCATTCAGATGCATGTTCAAGCTTCTCCAATGTCTCTTTAGCAGCTTGTTGTTCTGCTTTGCGGCGGCTATTTCCCACACCAAAAACCGGTGCATCGAGTCGCGCTACGGTGCAACTGACTTCAAAGGTTTGTGCGTGGTCTTTACCGCTAATGGTCACCACCTCGTAAACCGGTAACGGCTCACGGCGGGACTGGAGGTACTCCTGTAACCGGGTTTTGCTGTCCTTAGGGTGTTCGTTCGGATCAAGGCGATCGATACGGTCTGACCATAAACGCAGAATAACACCGCGTACGGTGTCGATACCGTCATCTAAATAAATCGCGCCGAGAATGGCTTCTACGGCATCGGCAAGAATAGAGCTTCGACGGTGACCGCCACTCTTCAGCTCACCCTGGCCCAATTTAAGTAGTTCGCCGACCCCGGCTTCTTTTGCCATTTCTGCCAGGGTGTCGCCTTTTACCAGTGTGGAACGCATGCGAGTGAGCTTGCCTTCTGGCACCGTGGGGAAGCGAGCAAATAAGGCGTCAGCGACAACCATGCCCAATACTGCATCACCTAAAAACTCCAGGCGCTCGTTGTGCTTTTTTGCCGCACTGCGGTGAGTGAGCGCCTGCTCTAATAAACCTTCGTCTTTAAAACGGTAATCGAGTAGTTTCGATAACCGTGCGTATCGGTCGATACCCTGCATTACTCAATGCCACCAACACGATTAAATCGAACGCCGGTAGGAACCCAACCAGGCAGGAAACTGTCTGCGGAACGCTCAAATTCGAAGCTGATCCAGATAGCCACCGCCTTACCCACTAAGTTCTCGTCGGGTACGAACCCCCAAAAACGGCTGTCACGGCTGTTTTCACGGTTGTCACCCATCACGAAATATTCGCCCTGAGGCACAATCCATTCGTTACTGCGAGTACCTGGTTGTGTATAGAAATTTGAAGCAGGAATACTGCGGCCCGGATTACGCAAAATATCGTGGGTAACATCGCCAAGTTGCTCGGTGTAACGCAGCAGTGGCACCATATCCTGCACAAATTCACCACGCTCCTGGAATTCCAGTGGCACGGGCTTCATTTCAGGGCAATCCGTACCGCTTTCGCAATAGGGCTTGATAAAAATTTGTTTGTTCTGATAGACAATAGTGTCGCCCGGCAGACCAATCACACGCTTGATGTAATCGACGTTGGTGTCTTCAGGATATTTAAACACCACCACATCGCCCCGCTCAGGCTCGCCGGTTTCGATAAATTTGCTTCGCAGCACCGGATCTTTCAAACCGTAGGCAAACTTTTCTACCAGAATGAAATCGCCCACCAACAGGGTTGGCATCATTGAGCCCGACGGTATTTGAAACGGCTCATACAAAAACGAGCGCAGCACCAATACAAAGGCGATAACCGGAAAAATCTGTTGTGATGTATCAACTAACCACGGCAATTCGGCTTGCTGGCCTGTCGCAGACGATGCAGCTTCTGTACCTTGTACAGACTTTTGCTTCCTTGCCGGTGCCCATAACAGGCTATCGAGTAGCCAAATGAGACCAGTGGCTACCGTCAGGATAACCAACAAAATCGAAAAATAATTTGCCATTACTTACCTACCTTGAGAACAGCGAGGAACGCATCCTGTGGTAACTCAACGTTACCGACTTGCTTCATGCGCTTCTTCCCTTCTTTTTGTTTTTGCAGCAGTTTTTTCTTACGGCTCACGTCACCACCGTAACACTTGGCGATAACGTTCTTACGCAATTGTTTTACTGTGCTTCGTGCAATAATGTGGTTGCCGATCGCCGCCTGAATGGCGATATCAAACATCTGGCGAGGAATGAGTTCACGCAGCTTTTCCACCAGTTCACGGCCACGGCCCTGACTGTTTTCGCGGTGCGTGATCATCGCCAGCGCATCAACACGCTCACCGTTAATCAATACATCTACCCGCACCATGTCGGATTCCTGGAACTTCTTGAAGTTGTAATCCAGTGAAGCAAAGCCCCGGCTGGTTGACTTAAGACGGTCGAAGAAATCCATCACCACTTCAGCCATCGGCAGTTCATAGGTTACCGCGACCTGCTTACCGTGATAAGCCATGTTGGTCTGCACACCACGCTTCTCAACGCAAAGTGTGATGACATTACCCAGGTATTCCTGCGGAACCAGAATGTTGGCCTCAACAACCGGTTCGTGAATTTCAGCAATTTCATTCACTGCTGGCAGCTTAGACGGGTTGTCTACCTGCATCGTTTCACCTTTGGTGGTAACCACTTCGTAGATTACTGTGGGTGCGGTAGTGATTAGATCCAGATCGTATTCGCGCTCAAGACGCTCCTGAATAATCTCCATGTGCAGCATGCCCAGGAAACCAATACGGAAACCGAAGCCCAGTGCGGCAGAACTCTCTGGTTCGAAGAACAAAGAGGCATCATTCAGGCTGAGCTTATCCAGCGCATCACGGAAATCTTCGTAGTCGTCTGAACTGACCGGGAACACACCGGCATAAACTTGTGGCTTGATTTTCTTAAAGCCAGGCAAGGCTTTTTCAGCAGGTGCTCGTGCCAGCGTAATGGTATCACCCACCGGTGCACCGTGAATTTCTTTAATACCCGCAATAATGAAACCTACTTCACCGGCTTTAAGGGTACCGGTTTCGGTTTGCTTCGGCGTAAAGATACCCACTTTATCTGCCTGGTGCACCTGGCCGTTCGACATGATCTTAATTTTGTCTTTTGCATTCAGTTCGCCTTCAACAATACGAACCAAAGATACAACGCCCTGATAGTTATCAAACCAGGAGTCAACAATCAATGCCTTTAGCGGTGCCTCACGCTCACCCAAAGGTGGCGGTACACGCTTAACAATCACTTCCAGTACATCTTCAATACCAATACCGGTTTTGGCAGAACAACGTACCGCGTCAATGGCATCAATACCCACGATATCTTCAATTTCTTCTGCTACACGCTCAGGCTCAGCCTGAGGCAGGTCTATTTTATTCAGGATTGGCACCACTTCCATATCTAAGTCAATGGCGGTGTAGCAGTTGGCAAGTGTTTGCGCTTCTACGCCCTGACCGGCATCAACCACCAGCAGTGCGCCTTCACAGGCTGCCAATGAACGAGAAACTTCGTAGGTGAAATCTACGTGACCTGGGGTATCGATGAAATTGAGCTGATACGTTTCGCCGTCGTTGGCTTTGTAATTCAACGTTACGCTCTGGGCCTTAATGGTGATACCGCGCTCACGCTCCAGATCCATTGAATCAAGAACCTGCGCAGCCATTTCCCTGTCAGTCAATCCTCCGCAATGTTGGATAAGACGGTCTGATAACGTGGATTTCCCATGGTCAATATGGGCAATGATAGAGAAATTACGAATGTGCGACTGTTGCATAATGCTGGAAAATGTCCTGCGAGATAGAATTAAACAAACCGGAAAGTAAGTTTATGACTTACTGTTTCACGACACCACATGCGTGTATAAAAATACGCTGGTGCAAAGCGTGCGGATTTTACCTATTTATTCGGCGAAAAGCGAATAAGCTTCACCATTTAGGATAGTCTGCGATAATAATACGAATTATTGCAGAAATTGAGGGGTGATACCGGGGCTTGGCGTCACCTCTTCGCTATTTTTGTGGCGTGTAAATCTCTGAAGTGGAAACAGTAGCGCTCAAAATAACCGGTTGAAAGCGGGTCTGGTCAATTTTCTTCAGATGGCCTGAGATCAGGATGAACGAGCCAAAGGTTAACAGTAGGCTGGTTGCCAGTGCCCATAGTTCGCTGTGCAAACCCAGGCGGGGCAAACCCTGCCCTGCGCCGATAGCCGATATCACCAATACGATGAGAGGCACAACATAGAGCCATAAAGACGCTGCCACTACCCCGGCTTCAGGTACACCGATACGCACAGTATCGCCCACTTTACAGGGAACCGGCGAACGCAAAGAAAGCTGTTGCGTGCGCGGTGACAATGCCCGGGAAATGACCCCTGAACCACAATCGCTTTGCGCCTGACAGCTTGAGCAGGTGGTTTTAATGGCTGCTTCCACGGTGATGAAATCGCCGTCTACGGCCACCACTGTCGCCGTTTCTTTAATCACCGTTGTCGTCCTTTAATTTCAACGAAGTTGCGATGGCATTCGCCGTTTGCAAAGGAATTTCTCCGATCACCGTAACCTGGGCTTTACCATCAGTCAGGCTCAAGAATGTACTCAGTTCATGGCGCAACACCAGGTCAGAACCAATGGCATCGGCTGCGGGCTGTACATAAACTGACACATCGACCAGTCCATCAGAAAATAATTTGTATTCAACAACCTGACCGGTTACTGCCAGTCGCCTGATATCCTGTTTTACCTCAACCATGCCACTGGGGAGGTAATCCACTTCCCAGTTTTGCGCCCGATTTGCTGCCGAATGTAGTGCCAGGGCGGCAGGTAATGAATCTCTGTTTACTTTTGCAAAATATTCCGGCGCCTGTTGATGAATCTCAAACGAACTCACCTGGATTTGTTCGAGCACATTTCCCTGTAAATCCAGGGTATTCATTTTCAACAGCATACCTGATTGCTGATCAAGCCATAGTTGATAACTGAAACGCGTATTATCACGACTAACAACCCGGAGCTGCTGAGCAGGTCTGCCGGCTACGCGCGCACGGCCGACAGAAACAAAATCGTAACCCTTCACCAGCGACATCGGATCATAAAGTAACTCGCTGGGGATCGGACCATTGATGTATTTAGACTGCAAACTATAAGGCGGTGCATCAGGTTCAAAAATACTGACTACATCACCAAATCGAATCAGTTCCCGTCCAGGTCCATTTTGTAAGTTCAGCTGTTCAACAGAAGTGCCATCGTTAAGCACACCATGACGCCACAAGAACGGTACCGTTTCCTGATTCAGCCTGCTTACAACAAATGACACTTCAAAATTCAGCGTTCTCACCGCCGCAGACATTTTCAGCATCCAATCTGTGGCAGATTGCGGTTTTTCCGTAAGTGCATAGGGATAAACATCAGCCAATGCATTATTGTCGTCGTCGGCCAGCATGGAGTTTTGCTCAGATACAATAGCATCTGGCTGGGATTGGCTCTTTATTTGCGGGGATGGGGGCTGTTGAGCATGAACAGAAAATGCGAGCCCAACAGACGCCAGGCTATAAATGCAAAAATTCCGCGGTGAAAACAAACGTACCAGCTCCGAGGGAGCTGGTACGTTATTAAAAAATGCTTTTGTCATCGAAACTCTTAGTCTGGATTAACGTTTGACCGCGCTTCCTGATCTACCTCGTTGCTCTGATCTTCAGCTTGTTTCAGCTGAATCTGCTGCTCGTGGTCTGCAATGATAGCATTAATCTTACGTTTCTTTTCCAGAACCACGCTCATGTCGTTGCGAGGCAACGTACGAGTTTGCTCAAGACTAACTGGTGACAAACCACCAATGCGTCCCGGCGTTTCGAATGTCGAAAACGGTTCAGTTGGCTCTGGCTGATTCATCTGCTGCACGCCTAAGATGACGGCAACGGCAACGGAAGCCGCAACCGCAAACTGGCCACTTTGCTTTGCAAATGGAACCACGTTGCCAATAAGTGGCAGTGATTTCCAGCCTGAGCGCTTAGGCGCCATGACTGTTGGCTCGCTGTCTAAGGCTGCAGCCACTGCTGCGGTGATGTCCATCTCTGGTGCCACCGTTGCTTCTTTGCGTAAACCACTACGGATAACATGGTAACGCTGCCATTTTGCTTTCAGCTCTTCATCATTGAGGATAGCTTCCATAATTTCAGCGCTATCTGTCTCACCATCCATAAAGGCTGACAATTTTTCTTGCTGTTGCGTCATACTATAAAATCCTGATCCAAATGATCGCTTGCTACCATAACACAGCTATTTAGTTCACTTCATCCCGAGAAAGTTCAACTTCATCGCGAAAAAAACTAAATTAATTTTCCAAAAGTGGCTGAATGACTTTGTCGATGGCTTCACGTGCCCGGAAGATCCGAGAACGTACAGTGCCTACCGGACAACCCATTACACTGGCGATCTCTTCGTAACTTAGTCCTTCGATCTCACGAAGCGTAATAGCCATACGCAAATCGTCAGGCAGTTTTTCTACCACACGGAACAACGTCGCCTCGATTTCATCAGAAAGCAAACTGCGTTCGGGGGTAGACTGCTCTCTGAGTGCGTCACTGCCGTCGTAATAATCTGCCTCTTCTGCATCTACATCGTTGGCAGGCGGTTTTCTCCCCTGAGCAACGAGATAATTTTTTGCACTGTTAACAGCGATACGGTAGAGCCAGGTATAAAACGCACTGTCTCCACGAAAATTGGGCAAAGCACGGTAAGCTTTTATAAACGCATCTTGCGTGACATCTGCTACATCACCGGTATTTTTCACATACCTCGACACCAGATGCATGACTTTATGCTGATAACGGGTTACCAGCAGGTTAAATGCATTTTTATCACCGTTCTGTACCTTTTCAACAATCTGTTGATCGGTTATCTGCTCGCTCATCCGAGCCATTTCTCCTTAACATCTACCACATAAACAGCTCATGCAAGCATCAGGTAGACTGCATATTTTTCAGAAAGTTCGAAGAAAATGCGGTCAAACTTTAAATTATCAATAAAAGATATAAGAAAATTTACCATAACGGGATATTAGCGATTTGCCTTTTTCCACGCTTCATTTAGACTTGCCGAACCTTATCCTAGTTATAAACCGCTAAAATACCATGAAATCAGTGGCTTCATCACTACCTTCAGCGGAACATCAAAGTATTGAACACCAGTGCGACGTACTTGTAATAGGCAGTGGCGCTGCGGGTCTTAGTCTTGCGCTTAAACTCGCCGACCATTGCCGGGTTATCGTACTGAGTAAAAGTGATCGTAATGAAGGCTCTACCCGATACGCTCAGGGTGGCATTGCTGCCGTATTCGATGAGCAGGATTCAATTGACGCACATGTAGCCGACACACTCAATGCGGGCGCCGGACTTTGCGAGGAAGCGGCGGTTAGATTTACCGCCGAGAATGCTAAAGAAGCGCTCACCTGGCTTATTAATCATGGCGTACCTTTCGACACGGAAACCGATGAAAAAGGTGAAGAACGTTTTCACCTTACCCGTGAAGGTGGACACAGTCATCGCCGCATTCTGCATGCTGCAGATGCCACCGGCGAAGCATTGCAAATTACGTTAAATGACGTGGTTTCAGCCCATCCAAACATTGAATTCCTTGAACGCTATAATGCGATTGACCTTATCCGTTCAAAGCAAAATAGCCAGAATTGTACTGGTGCGTATGTATGGAACCTACAGCGCGCTCACGTTGAAGTTATTCGTAGCAGATTCATCGTGCTTGCCACAGGTGGCGCCAGTAAAGTATATCAATATACGTCGAACCCAGATGTTTCAAGCGGTGACGGTATTGCTATGGCATGGCGCGCAGGTTGCCGTGTTGCCAATATGGAATTTAATCAGTTCCATCCAACCTGTTTATATCATCCCCAGGCCCGGAATTTTCTGATCACCGAAGCATTACGCGGTGAAGGTGCCCGCCTCTGTCATGCTGACGGCACACCTTTTATGAAACGGTTTGATGACCGCGGTGATCTGGCTCCCCGCGATATCGTCGCCCGGGCCATCGATTATGAAATGAAACGTTTGGGTGCAGAGTGTATGTATCTCGACATCAGCCACAAGCCGGCGGAATTCGTGGTAAAACATTTCCCGAATATCTATCGTAAGTGCTTGTCGCTGGGCATTGATATCACCACACAGCCCATTCCCGTGGTGCCCGCAGCGCATTACAGTTGCGGGGGCGTGATGACAGATTTCAACGCTAAAACGGATCTGGACAACGTTTACGCTGTGGGCGAAGTAGCTTATACCGGATTGCACGGTGCTAACCGAATGGCGTCAAATTCGCTGTTAGAATGCGTGGTGTACGCCGCAGCAGCAGCAAAAGACATTCTCAGTCACCTGCAAGACAATTACGTAGAAGAACCGATAGCGCCGTGGGATGAATCTCAGGTGACCAACTCTGATGAAGAGGTCATCATTCAGCACAATTGGCATGAACTGCGGTTCTTCATGTGGGATTACGTAGGCATTGTGCGCACCAATAAACGCCTGGAAAGAGCGCTGCGACGAATACAGCTACTGAGCCAGGAGATTCAGGAGTATTACGCCAATTTCCGTGTCTCCAACAATTTATTAGAGTTGCGCAACCTGGTCACTGTGGCTGAGCTGATTGTTCGCTGTGCCATGGAGCGTAAAGAAAGTCGCGGGCTACATTATAATCTTGATTATCCCGACTTGCTTCCAGACGCAAAGCCTACGGTGTTGAAACCGCTTCCTGCGAAATGGCAACCCGAACCCGGCTCTATGGCGACGGTAAAAGACCACTAAGGGTTTACCGGTAGTAATCTTGTCACCAAACAAAAAGCCCACGTTAATTAACCTGGGCTTTTTATTGGGCTAAAAGCATCGGTTACAGGGCAAAGTAGTTCGCCATAACGCCGGTTATCACCGGCTCATTGTTGTCTGCATTTTCCAGCAAGAAGCGAGTATCGCCGTTACTCTGCGCCGTTTTTAACTGCGCCTGGCCAGGCAATAGCAGCGGTTTCTTAAATTGATTATCAATGGTGATTTCCGTAACCGGTGCCGCCGGATAGAGATGACTTACCGACATGGCGAGTGTCCACATACCATGAGCGATGGCGCGGGGGAAACCGAATGGTTTGGCCGTTAACGCATTCAAATGTATAGGATTCGCATCACCAGACAGTTTCGCATAGCGCCTGCCTATATTCCCTGGCGCTTCGATATGCGTGGTTGCGTCAGCATATTCTATCTGCGGCTTGATATGGACCGTTCCGGTGCCAGCATTGTTTTCCGTTGACACATGGGGCGCTTTTGCTTTCACAAGATACGTCGCTTGCGCTTCATAAACCAACTGATTGTCTTGCAGCGCGCGGGCGTACATTTTCACGTCCCACCCTCTCTTGTAGGCACTAATATCGGAAAATCCTACACGCATCTCAAAAGGCTTTGCTTTATCGAGGTGATTTAACTGACGAATCTTGTTTTCCCGATGAACAAGGCCTAAAAGGGGAAAAGGGCTACGTTTATGTGCCAAACATTGTAACTGCAGCGGCAATGACAGCACCTGAAGATAACACGGGTGCAATACGGCATGCTCCCAACCGGTTAGCGATGCATACCGGGCCAAATGCTTATCATCAATAATGATATTCTTTTCCCGTGTAATTGCGGGTACCACGGGTGGCTTAAATTGCCGCAGTAAATTTTTGTCAGGCCGGTGTGTCAGCGCCTTGAACATTAAACCAAACATACACGCATCTCCAAAAAAGCTTCATGTAACGATAAGCCGGCTCAATCGACGAAAATACAACTCATCGCATTCCCCTCTGAATACCCAGCGATAGCTCGCATCACCGTTTTCAGTTCTGAATTGCAGAAACATTGCACCGGGAAACAGTCGGCTGTGGTTTATATCTATTTGTCTGCGTCGTATTGCACCTGATTCCTGCTCGGTCCAAATGTCGCCTTCGACTTCAACGCATATAGTTGGGCGGGCAATATCTCTCACTGAATCGTGAACAGGCCTCTTCAACAACGCGCAGAAAACACACAGAATGTTAGTTCTAAATTGCCATACTGACGTTATTACTACGAGAAAAATGATGAGCAGTTCAGGTAGGTTTCCCGGTAGCCAGCTTTTCGCTGTAGGAGGAAGGCACAACAAAACGATAGACGCCGCCGACAGTGGCATTAAGAATGCCAATCGACGGAACGCCCAGCATTTCAGAGTGAAATTATACTTTGACACGATCCAGGATGATTTTCACCATTTCGGCAAGTTCAGGATCATCACATTTCTGGTGGCCCATAAACCAGGCAAAAAGATCAGGATCATCACACGTCAACAGTCGTTCAAACGTTTCCTGTTTCTCTGCGTCTAAATCACTAAATGCTTCTTCAACAAAAGGCAGAAACAGTACATCTAATTCAAGCATGCCGCGTCGACAGGCCCATTTTAAGCGGTTGTATCTTTTCTCTGTGAACATTTATCTATCTACCTCATTACTTATCCGCCGCACTATACCAGAAGCCCGACCTACTCTCACCGTCCTTTTTACCCGTTTCGGTGGTTGAGAATAGAAAATCCTCCCCCATTGATAGGAGATAAACCAGTTTACTACGGATTTCCAATGGTTACGCCTGAAACACTTGATAGCCTTGCTGCTGATTATGTCATTCCACTGACTCACTACACGGTGCTGTCGATTGCCGGTGAGCAACGTGACGATTACTTGCAAGGCCAACTGACTGTAAATGTTAAGAAGTTAGATGAGCAAACCGCCAGACACGCGGCCCATTGCGACTTTAAAGGAAAAACATGGTCACTCAGTAGCGTTTACAGATGGCATGATGAAATTTGGTTAACAATGCCAAAAGGCTGTGCCGAATCCTCGCTGGGGCAACTGAAAAAATATGGTGTTTTTTCCAAAGTGGAAATTAACGACAGAGCTGATGACGTCACGCTGTTTGCGGTTTCTGGCGACAAAACAGCTCAATGGGTAATTGACGTTTTCGGTGCCCTTCCCGATGCTGGACTCAGTACACTGCAAAATGACGCGGGTGTGGTGGTAAGACAAGATTTTCCCTCTGATCAGTTGCTCCTGGCACTTCATACCGACGCTGCAGCCCAATTTCAGCAATGGATGTCAGATAACTCGGTGACAGAATATGCCCCTGACGTGTATGAAGCATTAGCGATAAAGCATGGCATTGCCGATGTATCAGGCGCTGTAGTGAACGAATTCGTGCCGCAAATGATGAACGTGCAAGCCTTGAACGGTATTGATTTCAACAAAGGCTGTTACATGGGGCAGGAAGTGGTGGCTCGCACTCGCTATCTGGGTAAAAACAAACGCGCAGGTTACGTTTTTTGTATCCCACAGGCTGTTGATGTTAACGTAGGTGATACCGTAGAAAAAGAACTGGAAAATGGTTGGCGCCGCGGCGGCACCGTTATTCGTAAAGCGCAACTTAAAGAACAGACCTGGTTTATGGCTGTGTTACCTAATGATACCGAAAGTAGCACGCAGCACAGGTTGGCAAGTAGCCCTGAACTACAGTCATGTTTTACAGCATTGCCTTATAATTTAGAATAATCGTCGTTATCTGACTATCACCACACTGATTGCTCGATAACACACATTCACGTGTCGTGAGACACAATCCATCACAGGAATAACTATGACTATTACAACAGATAGTGTGGTAACGCTACACTACACTGTCTCGACAGACGGTACCGAACTCGATTCATCTGTGGGTAAGAACCCGCTGGTAGTATTGATGGGCAGACGTTTTCTGATTGAAGGCTTGGAAGACGAGTTGGTTGGTAAAACGGCCGGCGACAAATTCAGCACCACAGTAGAACCCGAAAAAGCATACGGTCAGCGTATGGATGAGCTGGTACAAAGCGTGCCTAAAAATATGTTTGAAGGGATGGAAGTAGAACCCGGCATGTCATTCCGTGCGTCGTCGGAAGGTGGTGAGCAGTCTGTAATCGTTATTGAAGTAAACGATGATCATGTGGTTGTAGATGGCAATCACCCGCTGGCAGGCATTACCTTACAATTCGACGTTGAAGTGGTAGAGGTAAGAGAAGCCACGCCGGAAGAACTAGATCATGGTCACGTACACGGCGAAGGTGGTCACCACCACTAAGCCCGATTATGTACAAAAAGCCGGAGAAGGCCCTGCCTTCTCCGGCTTTTTTGTTTTAAATCGCTTCTTCGTTTTGTTCGCCGGTACGAATACGGATGGCGGTTTCTACAGAAGTTACAAAGATCTTCCCATCACCAATCTTGCCGGTTTTTGCTGACGCCTCAATCGCTTCGATTGCCTGCTGTACTTGATCGTCAGCCAGTACCAGTTCAACTTTGATTTTTGGCAGAAAGTCGACCTGATATTCAGCACCACGGTAAAGTTCTGTATGTCCTTTTTGACGGCCAAAACCTTTAACTTCAGTGACGGTCATACCCGCGATACCTACCTCGGCCAGCGCCTCACGAACATCATCCATTTTGAACGGTTTGATTATCGCTTCAATTTTTTTCATAACTTGCTACTCATTGTTAAGTGAACTGATACGACATCCATCTGCGTCGCAAAATCATTGTATAACAAAAACTTGCTTTCACACACAGACGAAAGGTGTAAAGGGCCGTACCATCGTCCCTATTTCGACTTAAATCCTATTTCTTAATTATATACGCCTGAAACAAAAAAGGTGTTTAAAATCGAAACCCCTCATCAGTCGTTGATATTAGTTTGGGTATAGGCGTATAGCTGTATGCTGTATTTTATATACGCAACAACCGCCTAATTCGGTTACTCTGATAAAAGAGTACAAAGCATTCTGACTAATATTCCATGAGCAGGCAAACCGGTTTAACACTAATTGAATTAATGATAGGCGTTGCCATTGTGGCGATTTTGCTTACCGTCGGTGCACCGGCCATTCAAAGCGTGCTTGAACAAAACAAGGTTATTGCCACGGTTAACGATATCAGTAATGCAGCCCGCACAGCGCGCTTCACGGCAATTGATACTGAAGAAACCACACTGGTATGCCCATCGGCCGATTATAAAAGCTGCTCGGGCGATTGGCGTCAGGCTAAAATCGTCTTTGTTGACAGTAACGGTAACGGCAGCCGTGATGATGCAGAGCCCTTAATCAGTTCATCCGACCCCGTATCTTCTGGTGTGAATATTTCAGGGCACACTGGTGCTTTGGTATTTTCTCCTGATGGCAGCGTTAGTAATGCAGTAACCATCAAGCTCTGCCCTGCTTCTGGTGATGCGAAATCTGCCTCAGCGGTGTTAATTAGCTTGTACGGACGGGTGGCGGTGGCCGTGGATAATAGCGGCAACGGCATTAAAGAAGATTTAGCGGGCGCTGATCTTACTTGCAGTTAACGCCAACACTTTGCCGGCAAATAGCTCCCCGACCCGGTAACAGTAAGTGTGTCGCAACCATCGTTTAACGCCCGTGTGCGCTTAGCTTGCAACGTATAGTCTGTTGCAGTAACAGCGACAACACTAAACACATAATCTGCCACCGACACCGAAGACAACTCTGCCGTGCTGGCATATTTGTCGTTTCCCAGCCGGTATCGAATTTGCTCTGCCTGCCATGTCATCAGCTTGTGACGCACTTGTTGAATGTCCTTTCGTTGTAAATAATCCATATAAGACGGCACCGACAGTGCACTTAACACCGCCACAATTGTCATCGAGATCAATAGTGAAACCAGGCTAACGCCCTGTTGAGCCGTGGAATCCTTCCTTTGGTACAGCATACTTCCTTCCTTGTAGTCACTAAACTGCAATTCACTTTATCAGGTTAACTACGCAGCTCTCTGCAGAACACAAGGACAGTTCTGGTGCGACAACACGGACTTACTTTTACTGAATTACTCGTCAGTCTTTCAATCACAGCGATTCTGGCTACACTCGCGGTGCCGGCATTCAGCGAGCAATTATCGTTACTTAAATTGACACGGGTGCTCGACAATGCCGCACTGCAATTACGAAGGGCGCAAAACCTGGCTATTGCATCATCCACGAATGTCACTGTTTCACATGCCGGCGGCAACAACTGGTGTATGGTTATTGCGCTTAATGCGTGTGATTGCAAAGTGGCTGGCGGTTGCAAGGCCGTAGGCGGCATCCCGCCGGTTAACATTCGCACCCACGCTGATGTCACGCTTGAAAAATCAACCTATAAAGCCGCAACCCACCCCACTTTCTCCGCCTCTTCCGGTGGCGTGTCGGGCCAAGCTGGTAGCCTCACTTTCAGCATTAATAACTTAAGTGGAAAAGTCATTGTGAGTAATCAGGGGCGGATTAGGGTGTGCTTGTTGCAACGCCGTTTTGGTGGCTATGCTAAATGCTGACTCAACGGGGCTACACCTTACTCACCATGCTTATCACGTTGGCGTGCGGCCTCTCGTTTATCGTAAGCCTGACCAGTCTCATTGCCACCATGCGAACTAGTCAGCAACAACTGTTAGACGAATTATTGCTGCAGCACGAAATGATGCGCATTGTGGCCACGCTCACCACAGAACTGCGTCAAAGCGGTTATACAGGCACGAATCGCCAACATGTGCTGGCAACAGGAACCAATGTTGTTGCATTCCAGCAAGCAGTGGAATTAGGTGCCTATTCAGGCGAAAGTGCGAAAAGTTGTGTACTTTTTGCCGTCGACCTCAATACCAATGGCACTGCAGATAATGCACCAGTAAACGAACATAAAGGATTCCGGCTAAAAGACAGTGCACTGGAGTCGCGCACCGCGGGTAGACGTTGCGGCCAAACCGGATGGCACGATATCACCGACCCTCGCTTTGTCACAGTTGAACACTTTTCAATTAATCTAATTCCATCACAACAACAAAATGTGCTGCACATTGAACTGAAACTCGCATTGAAAGGCGCTTCGACGATATTCAGGGAAACGCAATTTACGGTAGTGTTGCAACATGGAAACTAACGGAATGCGTTCTGCCATAAAACATTATCAACGCGGAGGCATTTGGTTAAGCGCCGCTTTATTACTTTTGCTGCTCGTCGCCGCCACCGGCATGACGTTAACCATGACCTTAACCGGCACGACAGAACAGCTCCTCTGGCGACAGCAATTTTTGGCAGTTCAAGCTAAAAGAGACGTAGCGATTAACAACGTTATCACGCAAATGTATTTACCTGAAAAGTGGCCTGCAAACTTACCACCAGCCATAACGAAACATGTCAGCCATGTTCAGGAAACCCGCTTTAATGATGCCGACATACTCTCTGCGCACCTGTCGGTTCAGCGCTCGGCAGGCCCGTTCACGCAGAGCCGCGAGATGGACATTGTTCGTTTTCCGCTGATCATGAATGTGCCCGCCGCCCCACTTGTCGTGTTTTCTCACCTTCATCACCAAAGTGGCTTCACCCTTTACCTACAGCCATCAAAGCAAAACCCGGCTTATCGTTATTCATTGTGGTCTTCGGCACCCGTGTTAAGTGCGTCTAACCGACTTACTTGTGAAACTGAAGTGATTAACCTTGTACACTGCAAATCCTCGCCACTGAGTTCGAACAATCATCGAGCATCAGATATTGTCGAAAATGACACCCAGCTCAACATTCCTATAGCACATTACCTTTTTGCTTCTGATCTCGATGGGAGTAGCACGGATGATTATCAGAAACTCGCATGGGTAAAAGCCACCAGTTGTGACTCGCTCCCATCGCCAGCAAGCTTTATCTGGATCACCGGGCATTGTCGAATCAGGGCAAAACAAATGGTAGGCAGTAGCGCCGCGCCAGTGCTACTGGTGATTGAAAATGGTCACCTGGAACTGGAAGATCAGGCGTCGATTTTCGGTATGGTAGTGAGCCTGCGGGTGAACAACCAATTTAGTTGGAAAGTGAAAATGGCAGAAAATACAAAGATAATCGGAAGTCTGCTGGTTAATCACCCTACCTCATCTGACAGCCACTTCAACGTGGTTTACGACCATGCACTGCTCAGGCAACTGCAGCGCAGTCCCGCTCTACAGCAACTTGCGGTTATACCTGGGACAGAGAAGCCCGGCACAGTGAAATAAATACAGTGAAATAAATACAGTGAAATAAACACAGTGAAGTAAACACAGCTCATTTACCATAAACAAAGAAGGTGAAAAACGTACTCATGCACATGCGAACTGTACCACTAATAGGTTATCAGACCGGTTTTTCGATGTTTGAACTGGTGCTCACCCTTTTAATATCGAGCAGTGCGGTATGCAGCACAGTGTCATTGCTTTACCAGCTACAGTTGACATCGCAGGCACTGCCTGTGGCCGCTGAAATGACTTCACGTGCTGAAAACGCACGGGTAATACTGCAATCATCGACAGGCAACGGTATGCGAGATGTGGCTGAATTCAGCGCTTTCACAACAAATCAGGATGCAAGATTGAGTGCGACCACACGGCGTATCGATCCGGGCTCGGCATCAGGCAAAACGCATTATTCACTTAACTGGACAACCACAGATATTTTCTCCGACGGCATTTCCCTGGCCACCACCAGACAAACCAATGCGCCACCATTTCCCTTACTAAAATCAGGAAACGTTACCATTGCATGGAAAGATCATGATGGAACACCAAAGACAATCAGCACGCCTTTCAACCGACGGCATCCATTAACTAACGCGCTGGTTGATAAGATATCGCGGCTAAATACTATCAGGCCATAATGCGTCAAAGTATTTGAATCGTTAGCAAGACCAACAGAATTCGCTGCTTTCAACGCTACCGCTATTATTTTCGTCCCATCCTTTTCGGCCATCGCTGAAATAAACCAGGATACCGTCGGACGCCTGGCTAGAGCCGGATACGGGTGTCGCTCTGAGTTCGTAAGCTACGCCATTAGCTGCTTCAATGGTGAGATTATAGCGCTTATTGGCTGCATCTTCCGAAGCCGGAGACCAGGATGAAAACACCTCAGGACTTCCCGTGTCAGAACCACTGGCAGCCGCTCCGGCATAACTGAAGTTTCCGGTGTGATGCCGTTCCATTGCTGCAGCAAAGGCCATCAAGTCTGCCTGCGCCGATTTTCTGTAACTCTCTTTAATGACGTTTTGGTACGCCGGATACCCTACTCCCACTAAGATACCCGCAATCGCCACGGCAATCATTAGCTCGATTAGCGTGAAGCCCTTATTTTTACTGCCTTTAACTGCCATTTCTACTGCCTTTCTTTCTCTGTCGTCCAGCTATTTTGTTGTACCCGTTCGAATCGGCCGAAAATGTTTTGCGCCAAACAGGCGAACGCTGAAGTACAGGGTTGTTCATTACCATCGCTATCGACATCAATGACCGCCGAAACACATTCCGTACCCAAGCACACCACCGGTTGAACAATTTCTTCTATCAGTATTTTCGTTTCCGGCGCAATACCCGTTTGTTTAAGTTCGGCATAGCGATCGCTTTTATCAATGTCACCATTGTTATTCAGATCATCCACCGCACTTCCGGTTAGCATATCCACAAGGTACGCTCGACTATTCCCGGTTGGCGGCGCACAAGCACTTTCTGAACTTACCGCGGGCACATAGGTTGTGAAGAAAATCTTGTAATCAATGATCAACGGGGACGAAAGTACTTTCTCGCCCGCCGTTGTTAAACGGATAAACCATCCATCTTTACTGGCCAATTCAGCGATGGCCGCCGCCTGCGTATTGGTATCACTGCTGCTAAGTAATGACTCCGTACCATCGTACAAGGTACTTTCTGTTGCCAGCGTATCGAACACATAGTGTCCGTCTGCATCATGCTTAAAGACACCTTTGTCTTTGAGGAAATAAAATTTGTCATTCACATCGGTGTCCAGCGGCGCAGCTCGCCAGCCTGAACCAATTGCAACACCGTAAAATAACTCATCACCCAGGGCGACTTCAGACACATCGGCACCATAATAGAAGCGACGATTTTCAGGCTTGAGGGTGCCGCCAAAATCAGCAATCCGGGCCCCTTTCATAAAGTCAGAACCCGTTTGACCATTGTAAATATCCATACGGAACAGTTGCCCGCCCATATCAGAGACATACATATGATCCGCAAACCCGTCGTTGTCGCGGTCAATCACTGAAATACGGCTGGGAATGCTGTATTGCATTTCCGCAATATTAAGATTCGCATCTTCATTGCTCACTTCCCACAGCAATGCGCCCGTATCGGCGTCGAAAATGTACACCGCGTTACCGAGTGCATCGCCATCACGCTCGTCTTTTGTGTCATGACCTTCTTCATAACCACCACCGATAATCATCACGTTCTTTTCGGTACTACCGTATCGAACCTTTGTAATCGTGGGGCGCGACCAGGTTTGGCCAAGTTTCTCAAGACCGGGGGAGCCCCCTTCAATCTTGAACAACAATTTAGGCGAGTACTTACTGGTTACATCAAATGCGTAGTAATTATTCCCGCCTCGACGCATGCCAACATACAAATAGGTACTGTTGCCTACGGTGCGCAGAACCATGTCACCATCTAAACCATAGATATGATTAAAACTGGAGGAATTAACATAGAAGTCGTGCAGGTTAGAAAGCAGATCCCGCGGAATGATTGCAAAATTCTCTTCCCCGGTTTCTGTATCAAAAGAGTGAAGAAAACCTTGGTTTGTGGCAACAAAAATAGCTGAATCTGTGGCCGAGTAGTTCACAATTACCGGTTGCGAGTGAATAGGATCGCCCATTTGTAAACGTACATCGGTTGAATCGCCGTCGCCATCAGAGTCCTTTACGTCCACTCCACGCGACCATTTCAGCAGTTCGTGCCGCAGAGACAAGGGGTCTGGCTGCGCATCAATGGCCAAATCACTGGTGGTGATTAAGGCGTTATTTTCACTCAATTCATTCAGTGTGGAAGCGATGGTTCCTGGTGTATCAAATACATACAGATTTCGACTGATATTCATCTGACTGGCTGCACCGCCCTGGCGCACGTCGTTTCCATCTTTCAACGTCGACCAGTAACTGTGAGAAGCATCCGAGAAGAATCCCGTTACAGAATCAACGGCATTGGCATTGTTTTTATCTAACACCGTTTCACCGCTAATTTTATATTTCTTCAGGTTGCCCGGCCAGATAGTGCCTTCAGAGGGTTTGAACAAGGCAAAGTACAGCTCATCTTTGTGGGTAAGACGATTGAGTTGGTTAACAGCAACACCTGGCGATACGAACGTGGCATTAATGTCTTTCACCGAACGTAGAATGGTTTGAAACGCGGTGAGCAGGTCGGCACTGTTGTCCACCTGATAAAAACCACCACCACTTTGCAGCGCTAACTGATTTAGGAAGTTATTCGCCTGTGTGTTTGCCGCAAACCCAATGGTGTGGGTGATAACCCGACGGTCAATTACCGAGGTTTCCGATTTGCTGATATTGTTGACTAAATCAAGGCCGCATTTCTCTCCACCACTCCCAGTGCAGCTTTTGCCTAGCATTGACTGAATTTTGCTAACACTGTGATTGCTGTTAGCCTCGCCATCTGAAAGTAAAACGATGTGGTTGTTGGTTTGGCATTGTAAATCCACCACCGGTGAAATATAGGTGGCACCCGCTGGAATGTATTCATTGATACAGTCTGAATCGCTTAGGTTCTCTTCATCACAGCCGTTAGGTCGCACGGGATCAGCACCGGTATAGGAAGAGCGGTGGCTAACGCGGGTATTGCGTCGCACGGTACCACTCACTGAGTAATTACCCCGGGTCAGACCATAGTCTACAGAAAGTCCACCGTAGTAACGGGTAGCTTCGTACAAGGTATCGACGATGGGTGTGTAACCACTGGCTGATAACTCGTCGACTTTACCAATCAAGTGCTCACGAACGGTGGCAGAAACGCCCGGTGTCGCATTACCATTGAACTCAATATACAACTGCGGCGCTCTGGACGCACTGCCGTTAACTGAATAGGCACCGCGGTCGCCATAGAAATCGCTGAGTATCATCATCATATCGTTACCCGCGCTCCAGCCGCCACGGTTAACAATAGATTGAACAATCGAGGTAATGTCGGGAGTCTGGTATGTCCAATTCTCATAGAATCGAGGCATCGTCCAGTTCACGCTACCCGTTTTAGGCATATTGCGCAGCATGTATCGGCTGTAAGGGCTGAAATCATCGGCGTCATTGACTGCGGCACCAGAGATCTTCAATGAAGCGTTACCGCCATGATAGCTATAGCCGGTGAACAACATGTAAGCGCGGCTGATCACAGCATCTTTAGGCACATTGATGTTGGTGAAACGCATGCCGATGTAGCTGTTGTAGTTGGCATTCATCGTCAACTCTGTGCCCGTAGACTGGCGGCCATTATTCTTCTCTTCGGCGTTATCCTTAGTTGATGAAACCTGATAGAGCCCCTCCCCCGAAATACAACCAGTGGCAGTAGACTCATCATAAGTCACCACTAACTGAGGCGCATCAGTCGTGCCATAATCAGCGGCCCGGGCACGACGTTCACTGGAAGGATCTGAGCTCGTGCCTTCAATAATTAAGCTTAACGCTTGCCCACCGCACCATGCGGCCTGCCCGACAATTTCCTGAATGACCGGAGAAAAATCTGGCGTAATCACCATCTCGTCCGTTACTGGAAAGGCATTGTCTTGATCCCAGATCACCTCTGCTGCTGTTGTAGGGCGAGCCGTAATGTTGCCACTTGACGCTGTGAACGGCTGGCTATTTGCAACCTTTTCACCCCGAATGGTGATCACTGATGCAGCGGAATTCAGTTGGCTGGAGGTCAAACGCAAAAAGGCGCTGGTGATGGTCGCTCCCTGAGGAATATTCAAATCAGTAAACCGCAAGCCCGACGTCACGGTCGAGGTAC
Organism: Alteromonas confluentis; assembly: GCF_001757105.1. Taxonomy (GTDB): domain Bacteria; phylum Pseudomonadota; class Gammaproteobacteria; order Enterobacterales; family Alteromonadaceae; genus Alteromonas; species Alteromonas confluentis. The sequence continues at coordinate 50,378 of NZ_MDHN01000039.1, read as the reverse complement.
CGTAGGTTAGTCTTAAGGAGTTGGCAGTGGTATCTACAGAGCCTGAGCGCTCTGAAGCATCATCGCCACTGTCGGCTGTCGATGTTATCAGTTCAGGATTAACAGAAGAGTCGATGGCCTGAAGTGGATAAAGAACGGGGCCACCATAATCAGAAAAACGCATTAAGCCAGCGTTGATATTCGTAGATTCGCGCAGTGCGTCTTTAAGCGCATTTTGCACTCTGAGCATGCGGGTCTGACTGGTATTGTCATACGCTTGCATACTGCCCGACGTATCCATGATGAACATCACGTTAGGCTGATACGTTTTCGCTGAATTCGCTGTGCCCAGATAAATGTCTAAGTCGTCTCCCCACGCAGCAAAGCCAATGCATGACCACATCAGAAACGAAACAAAAAAGCGATAAATGTTTTTCATGGTCATCACTCCTACTGCGATGCGGGGGCTACAACGGCAGCCGTGACCGTATTGGCTACGACACTGTTTCGCTCAGCAACTGCGCCACATCCTTTAATCACGAAAACGTGACAGTTTACATTGCTGCCACCAATGACATTGCTCGAACCGCGACAAGCTTGTTCACGGACAAACGCAGTGCGCGACCAACTGTCAGTGCGCATGTCATTTTGATAGTTGCCGGTATTGGTATGCTCTGCGCCAACAGACAAACCTGCGGCGGTTACCCGGCGGGTTGTCCAGCGCGCGTCATTGCACATGAGGGTATCGTTTTCAGGGTCGAAAACTGCAGCTTGTCGAGCCTCAGAAAGCGGGTCGGTTCTGGCCGGGTCAACCAGCAAAATTTCATCTTCAGCTTCGAAAAACACCCCGGCCAACGCCGCTTCGGCGGCGTCAAAGGCCATACCTGAACGCTGCATCGTCACGGCCATTTTATTTTGGCCAAGACTGGATGACACGGCGCTGACCCCTAAGATGGTAAGAGAAATCAACACCAGCAATGCCAGAATAAGCACCATTCCCTGCTGGCGACTATTAACGTGCATCACAAACTCCTCACAAAATTTTTCATATTGCGCAGTGCCAGGGTTTGGGTAAACACCTGATAGTACCGGTCGTTATCGGTTTTAATGGCGGCTTCATTCAATACAGCAATGTCGCGAGGTGCAATCTGACTGACTTCAGAGCGGTCGCTCATCAATAAAATTCCAAGCCTGATCGCGACTGCCTGACGCCCGGCTGTTCGCAATGCGGGTAACTGGCTTGCAGTCACATAGCGCACCGCTTGCCCTTGTGAAGTGGTCACCGAATCGGTCACCCCATACTGCACCTGAAAACTTTCCACGTTATCCATCAGGATCACCGAACGACTTGCAATAGCGGAAGCACGGAGGCCTCTCAATACTCGGCCGTCATAACCGGTGCAATACAGTTTGTTGTCATTAACGTAATAGCGGTTAACAACATGAAATTGCGTACCATCAGGATAACCAAAGCGATTGCCTGTGCAGTCTTCGCTGCCCAGTTGATTGACTACCAGTTCGTCACTGACGCCTGATGCACCTTGTTTGGCCCCTAAGTTGATATCAGACAGATAGTCTCCCGACAGGCCGATGGGGCGATTTTGGACAAATGCGGCTTCAATCGCAGAATCCACAGTGCCGTCGACCGTCGTTACAATAGAATCATATCGCCCGACTTCCATCAGCTCGCGGCCGAAACGTGCCATGATGAAACGTCCAGACTCTTGCACCTGTCCCACCGATTGATTAAGAGAGTTGGTGACTCTGGAGCTGATCATGGTTTGAATTACCGCACCACTTATCACTAGCCCTAAAACTAAAGCGATCATCAACTCAACAAGTGAAAAGCCGCGCTGGTTCATAGGGTGACATCCTTAACCACGCAGGCATTACTGGTATTTGTATCGTTGCATCGATTATTCAGAGAGTATTTCTGATTGGCAGAATTTGTTACTGGCCAGGTGAGTATGATGTGAATGCGCGATCCGGCTGAGCAGGTATCCGTATCGCCGCCGTTGCTGTCGGTACAATTCACATTAAGCGTAATCGTTTTGTTGGTCTGCACTGCAGAGCAAGACAATGACCACGCGTCGTACTGGGCCATTTGCGCTTCACTGCATGTTCCGCCTTCACAGTCTGGTATGGCAGAAGGGCGCGCTAAACAATGACAGGCGTAGGGATCATCAGAGCCGCAGGAAAGCTCTGCAAAATTATAATTGTTGGCAACAAAATATTCGTTGTTAACCACCAGACCATCGCCTGCGACTGCTGGGCGTGTGGCTGCCCGAAGGCGTTCGGCTACCTGTTCGGCAACCAGTTCAGACTGTGTTCGACTAATTGCATCGCGATTAGCAAATGAACCAACAAACTGCAATGAAGCAACGCCGAGCAGGCCAATAGCGAGCACGAACAGGGTAATGAGGACTTCAATGAAGCCCACACCAGACTGACGCTGTTGCAACGTATGCTGACGCATAACCTGAATACCTATGTCGAAGTTGCCGAAAAATAAACCTTTCCCGCAATAATCCTACATTAAGGGCGGTGTTAGATAAGTATCAGCAGGGGGTAATGGGTATTGAATAGTATAATTCACGGGGCGAAATTCGCCCCGTTAGAGGGGAAAGACTGAGGAATAATTTAGCTAACTTGTTTGACGCGTAGCTCTTTAGGTACTGCAAATTCTACGTTTTCTTCGCGTCCAGGACGCTCTGATGCAGTTTCTGCGCCCCATGCTTTGAGTTGCGAAACCACGCGCTGAACCAATACTTCAGGCGCCGACGCACCGGCCGTTACACCAATATGCTGCACACCTTCCAGCCATGCTTTTTGAATACAGGTTTCATCCGCAATCAGATAGGCCTTTGCACCAATCTTTTCCGCCAACTCGCGCAGACGATTAGAGTTTGAGCTGTTTGTGGCCCCTACGACCAACAGGACTTCACAATCACCGGCAAGTTCACGAACGGCATCCTGACGATTCTGAGTGGCATAGCAAATATCATCTTTACGGGGGCCAGAGATAGCTGGAAACTTGTCACGTAGCGCATCAATCACGTCTGCCGTGTCGTCTACCGATAGCGTAGTTTGACTGCAAAAATAAAGATGCTCTGGGTCTTTGACTTCCAGTTTTGCCACATCGTCAGAAGACTCCACCAGATAAATGCCGCCTTCCGGATTATCGTATTGCCCCATGGTGCCTTCCACTTCGGGATGACCAGCGTGACCGATAAGAATACATTCTGTGCCTGTTTTACTGGCGCGAGTCACTTCCATATGCACTTTAGTTACCAATGGGCACGTGGCATCGAACACTTTCAGGCCGCGAGATTCTGCTTCCTGTCGCACTGCTTGAGACACACCGTGAGCAGAAAAGATCACGATACTGTCATCAGGCACCTCATTGAGCTCATCGACGAACAGCGCACCACGGTCTTTTAAGCCATCAACCACGAATTTATTATGCACAACTTCGTGGCGTACATAGATAGGCGGACTAAACATTTCCAGCGCACGCTCTACAATGGTAATAGCCCGGTCGACACCAGCACAAAAACCACGGGGATTAGCAAGATGAATTTGCATTACTGACTCCGTTTACGCCTGTTCAGCGCTGTTGATCACATCAACAATTTCAACATCAAAAATAACAGTTTGCCCTGCAAGCGGGTGGTTGAAGTCTACCGTAACGGAATCTCCCGCAATGCTGCGCACAATGCCTGGGACTTCCGCACCATTTGGTTGTGCAAACGCCACAATCATGCCTTCTTCCAGCTTGAGTTCGCTGCTAAAACGGCTGCGTTCCATATGATGAATACTGTCTGGATTTGAATGACCAAACGCGTCTTCAGGGGCCAGCGTGAATGCTTTTTTGTCGCCCTTGGTCAAACCTAGCAAACAGGCTTCGAAATTTGGCGTTAAGCTACCGTCGCCCATAACCAGTTTTGCAGGCTTATTGGCCAGACGCGTGCTGTCAGCGGCAGAACCATCTTCTAGCTTAAGATCGAAGTGCATAATCACTTCAGATTTTTCATTGATCACGTTATCTGTCATTACAAGCTCCTACCACTTATTTTGCGCGGGTTTGTTCGGACGATTTATTGCTGTCTTTGTTGGTCAGCATGTCCCAAACCAGCAAGGCCGCACCGATAAAAATCGCACTGTCAGCCAGATTAAACGCGGGCCAGCTCCAGGAACCCACGTAAAAATCAAGAAAATCAATTACAAAACCATGTACCAGCCTGTCGTAGACGTTGCCGATAGCACCGCCCAGAATGAAGCAGAATGCCACGGGCAGCAAACGCTGCTGTTTGTCTGACTGCTTCAGCCACCACAGGATAATTGTGCTAACCACAACAGCAATACCGGTGAAAAACCAGCGTTGCCAACCTGAGGCGTCATGAAGAAAGCTGAACGCCGCACCGTAGTTACGCACATAGGTGAAGTTAAAAAATGGCATGATCTCAACAGATTCAGACAATGCCATGTTGCCGATAATTTCGTACTTGCTCCACAAATCCAGCGCGATAACCACTGCGCTAATCCATAAAAAGCGCAGCCCGGTATCGGTGAGTAATTTAGGCATACTGACGCGTTTCCCCTTCGCCGTCTACGTTGGTCACACAACGACCACACAGTTCAGGATGTGCATCGTGGCTACCCACGTCTTCGCGGTGATGCCAGCAGCGTACGCACTTCTCGCCCGCGCTCTTTTCAACTTCGATGAACAGGCCTAATAACTCAGTCGCCAACGCTGAATCTGGCTTATCCGCAAGCGGCGCAAGCTCAACACCGGAGGTGATGAGTACGAAGCGCAATTCGTCTTCAAGCTTAGCGAGCACATCAAACAGGGCTTCATCGGCATACAGTCTGATGTTGGCTTCCAGTGAACCACCCAGCTTGCCGTCTTTACGAGCCTGCTCCATGGCCTGGTTAGCCGCATCTTTCACTGTCATGACTTTATGCCAATAAGCGTCGTCAAAACCACCGTCAGTGGCGAAACCGCTCAGGCCTTCATACCAGGCTTCAGTGAAAATAAATTCACTGCGCTCACCCGGCAGGGCTTCCCAGATTTCCTGTGCAGTAAAGCTGGTGATTGGCGCCATCCAGCGAACCAGAGCTTCAATGATGTGGTACAGCGCCGTCTGACATGAACGACGGGCGTTGCTGTCGCCTTTGGCGGTGTACTGACGGTCTTTAATGATATCCAGATAGAAACTGCCCAGTTCAATAGAGCAGAAGTGCATCAGCTTCTGAGATACCACCAGCATGTCGTAGTTGCTATAAGCTTCAATCAGTTCCTGCTGTAGTTTTTCGGTACGGGCAACAATCCAACGATCTAATGCCACCATATCTTCAGCCGCAACCGCGTGTGCTTTCGGGTCGAAACCGTTGAGGTTCGACAACAGGAATCGGGCAGTATTGCGTAGACGACGATAGGCATCAGCAGCACGCTTAAGAATTTCGTCAGATACCGCAATCTCACCACGATAATCTGTAGATGCCACCCACAGACGCAGAATGTCAGCGCCCAGCTTGTTGGTCACCTGCTGCGGTGCAATCACGTTACCGATAGACTTGGACATCTTGCGGCCCTGCGCGTCTACGGTAAAGCCATGAGTCAGCACTTCTTTATAGGGCGCGTGGCCGTACATGGCAGTTGAAGTCATCAGTGAAGACATAAACCAACCACGGTGTTGGTCAGAACCTTCGAGATATAAATCTGCGCTGGCCGGAATGTCATCACGACGCTCAACCACAAAATAGTGGGTTACACCTGAATCGAACCATACATCCAGGGTATCCAGTACTTTTTCATACTGGTCTGCATCGGCACCGAGCAGTTCTGCATCGTCCAGATCCCACCAGGCCTGAATGCCCTTCTCTTCCACCGCTTTTGCTACAGTTTCGATGATGGAATCAGTTTGTGGGTGCAATTCGCCGGAAACGCCATGTACATACAAGGGAATAGGCACGCCCCAGGTGCGCTGGCGGGAAATACACCAGTCAGGACGACCCTCTACCATTTTTTCAATGCGGTTCTGACCCCATTCTGGTATCCACTCGGTCTTTTCAATTTGTTCCAGTGAAGCTTTGCGCAGACCTTTCTTGTCCATGCTGATGAACCACTGCGGGGTTGCACGGAAAATGATAGGTGTTTTGTGGCGCCAGCAATGTGGATAGCTGTGCTCGTAATTGATGTTCAGTAGCAGGTTGCCGTTTTCTTCCAGCTTCTCAATGATTGGCTTATTGGCTTTAAACACGAACTGACCGGCAAACAGCGGCGTTTCATCGTTATACACCCCGTTATTGGCTACCGGGTTATACACTTCGATGCCGTATTGTTTACCCACATTAAAGTCGTCTACACCGTGTGCAGGCGCAGTATGCACCAAGCCGGTACCCGAGTCGGTGGTCACATGGTCGCCAAGAATAAACGGCACGGTGATATCCAGGAACGGATGGTTAACGGTAAGTTTTTCCAGCGCCTGACCAACACAAGTCGCAACAGTTTTGTAGTTTTCCACGCTGTAGCGAGACATACAGCTTTCAACCAGATCTTCCGCCAGGATGATCCAGTCGCCGCCGTTGAGCTCAACCAGCGAGTAAGTCAGTTCAGGGTGCAGGCTGATAGCGCGGTTAGCAGGCAGTGTCCAGGGTGTGGTGGTCCAGATAACGGCGGAAGCATTGTGCGCTTCCAGGTCATCGGCAGATACACCAAACGCCGCACCAATCGCATCCACATCAGCTAGCGGGAATTTTACGTCGATAGCAGGAGACACTTTATCTTTATATTCAACTTCCGCTTCTGCCAATGCAGAACCACAGTCTGTACACCAGTGAACTGGCTTGAAGCCTTTTTCCAGGTGGCCCGAGTCTACGATTTTGCCCAGCGCGCGAATGATATCGGCTTCAGACTGGAAATCCATGGTTTTATAGGGCTTATCCCAGTCGCCAAACACGCCTAAACGGATAAAATCTGCCATCTGACCATCGATTTGCTTTTGCGCATACTCACGGCACTTCTGACGGAACTCGGCGGCAGACACTTTTACGCCAGGCTTACCGACTTTCTTTTCTACCATCAGTTCAATAGGCAGACCGTGACAGTCCCAACCCGGCACGTAAGGGGCGTCGAAATCAGACATGCCTTTGGCTTTAACGATAATGTCCTTAAGAATCTTGTTTACCGCGTGACCAATGTGAATATCACCGTTCGCATAAGGAGGGCCATCGTGCAGAATAAAAGGTTTCTTACCTGCCTTTGCTTCGCGAATTTGCTTATACAGGCCTTTTTCCTGCCAGCTTTTAAGCATCGCCGGTTCTCTTTGCGCCAAGTTACCGCGCATAGGGAATGGCGTTTCCGGTAAATTCAATGTCGGTTTGTAATCGCTCATAAACTCGTTATTTCCGTCCACCTGCCGTTGCGAGTTGCCCGCAACAATTTGATTTAAAACTCAGGCGATACCGAAAAGGGCTTTTGCCGCTTCCGCATCACGCTGTATCTGTTGTTTCAGTTCGTCGAAAGAGTCGAACTTTTGTTCATCACGGAGTTTTTTCACCGGATAAACCTTGATCTGTTCACCATACAGGGTGCCTGTATAGTTGAAAATATGCACTTCTAACTGGGTGCGCTTGCCCTGCACCGTTGGTCTGGCACCCACATTAGCAACGCCGTAAAAACGCTCGCCCTGCACATCTACAGTAACGGCAAATACGCCGTTAATGGCCGGGCGGGACCGCTTCAATAATACGTTTGCAGTAGGAAAGCCAATAGTGCGGCCTTTCTTGTCACCGTGCACAACCCGGCCATCGATAACAAAAGGTCGTCCCAACATGTTACCGGCTTTTTCAAATTCACCTTTGGCGAGCACTTCACGCACTGCGGTAGAGCTTATGCGGCAATCATCCACCATAAAGCTCTGCGTACTGACCACATCAAAGCCCATGGCTTCACCAGCACGTTCCAGCATGGAGAAATCGCCGCGACGACCACGGCCGAAGCGAAAATCATCTCCCACAACGAGAAATTTCACGCCAAGACGCTCAACCAACAGTTCTTCAATGAAGGTATCCGCTGTTTGGCTGGCAAAATATTCATCAAAGCGCACGCACAGCAAACGGTCTACCGACTGTTCTTTGAGTAACTGGTATTTTTCCCGTAAGGTGCTCAGTCTCGCCGGTGCCGTGTCCGGGCTGAACAGTTCTTCTGGTTGTGGCTCAAAAACCATCACAGTGGATGGTAGCCCTAAACGTCGGGCTTTTTCATGTACATTCGCCAGCACAGCCTGGTGCCCGCGGTGTACGCCATCAAATTTACCAATGGTGAGAACACACCCACTATGTTCGGGGCGCAGATTATGAAGACCGCGAATTAATTCCACTTGCTGCAGGTTTCCTGTTCACCGAAGGCTAATTTACAAAGCTCGCGATTATAAACGACCCGCCACGTAATACCAATCGTTGCGCACTGTTTATCCGCCAATTGCCTTAAAGTGGCGAATTCGAACGCCCAGAATCAGCAAAATGGTGAAAAATACAGCAGCGGCACAGCCAATTGTTAGTGCCACGTGAAAAATCTGTTCGGTGAGCGCAAAGTCATAAAAGGCATCGCCCACATCGAAGTACAAAATCACCGCCGCCAGCGCCACACTCGCCAGTATCACCTTTACCAGGAATAATACGGTTTCCTTCGACGCCTGATACACGCCCATTTTATGTAAGGTAACGTAAAGCAAACCAGCGTTTAGCGTAGCGGAAAGTGAGGTGGCAATGGCCAGACCGATATAACCATACGGAATGGCGAAAATCAGGTTAAACACCATATTGGCAATCATGCACCAGATGCCGAATTTCACCGGCGTTTTGGTATCCTGTCGGGAATAAAACCCGGGCGCTAATACTTTCACCCACATGAAACTAATCAGGCCGCAGGCATAGGCAATCAATGAGTAAGATGCCATTTTCGCGGTTTCCACGCTGAATTCGCCGCGCTGGAATATCACCGTCATCAAGGGTTCTGCCATAAAGGCAAGCCCTACAGCGGCAGGAATGCCCAGTAGCGACACCATACGAACGCCCCAGTCCATGTTGCCACTAAAAGCCGCAGGATCTTTTGCTACATGATTGCGCGACAACGTGGGCAAAATGACAGTGGCGATGGCAATACCAAATAAGCCCAGTGGGAATTCCAGCAAACGGTCTGAGTAATATAGCCAGCTGATAGAACCGGTTACCAGGAAACTGGCTATTAAGGTGTCGAACAGCAGGTTGATCTGCCCCACCGACACACCGAATAAGGCAGGTATCATCAGCGTGCGTACTTTCACCACCTGAGGGTCATGCCAGCCCCACTTGGGCTTAACCAGCAACCCTGCCCGGTAAAGGAATGGAATTTGAAACGCCAGTTGCACAATACCACCAATGAATACCCCCCATGCGAGGGCAAATGCAGGCTGGGAAAATACCGGCGCAAGAAACCAGGCACAGGCAATAATACACACGTTCAGCAACACCGGCGTAAATGCCGCCACCGCAAACCGGTTCATGGTATTCAAGATGGCGCCGGACAATCCGGTCAGCGTAATAAAGGCCAGATAAGGAAACGTAATTTTCAGCATCACCGATGCCAACTCAAATTTATCCCCGGCCTCCTCGCCTTCCATCCAGGCAATGAACCAGCCGGTACCAAACAGCGCCGTTAACACTGGCGAGGCGATAACACCGACAATAGCTACCACAAAGACAATCGCACCTAGCGTTCCGCTCACCCGGGCAATAAAAGCACGCATTTGCGCTTTGTCTTCGTCATGGTGAACTTCGGTTAATACAGGAATAAAGGCTTGGGCGAAGGCCCCTTCGGCAAAGAGGCGACGCAAGAAGTTGGGTATTTTATTGGCGAAAAAAAACACGTCGGCCGCTGCACCATCTCCCATGAGCCTGGCCACCACCACGTCTCGGACCAATCCCAGAATACGTGACAGGAATGTCATGACACTCACAATAATTCCTGATTTTAATAATTTCCCTGACACACTCGCCCTGCTTTTACCTGCAAAAATTCAGACCGCCACTATAACGGAAGCAAGGGTCAGGCGAAATCTCCACGATTAAATAATCTACGTTGAAACAGCGTGTTAAATTAAACATGAAAAAAACATGACATACAGATGAATTCCCCCATTTGCCCTGCTATAATCCGCGCATCTCACGGGGGATGCCTTTATTGCGCAATCTTAATAACTATTTTTCCTGCGGTGTCGGGCAAAATAGTTTGACATTTGGTCGCCGGATGAGCATAATCCGCACCCTATTTTTTAGACATGTATTTATTTTGGGAGTTACACCTTGGCTAACATTAAGTCTGCTAAGAAACGTGCAATTCAAGCCGAAAAGCGTCGTCAGCATAATGCCAGCCGTCGCTCCATGACTCGTACAAGCATCAAGAAAGTTGTTGCTGCTATCGCTGCTGGCGATAAAGAAGGTGCACAAACTGCACTGGCAGCTGCTACTCCGATTCTTGACAGAATGGCAACCAAAGGTTTGATTCACAAGAACAAAGCTGCTCGTCATAAGAGCCGTCTGGCTGCGCAAATTAAAGCGCTGTAAGACATCTGACGAGAAGAAAAAAAGCGCCGCAGGCGCTTTTTTTATGTCTGAAATTCAGCATCAGAAAGCCCTTCCCTTCTTCTACTCTGTTCATTGAGTGCAATGATTGCCAATGGATGCCAGCGTGTGTCATCGCTAGTTAAATATCCTCATGGTTTTCTACATGTAAAAAAAAGCCTCTGCAAAATGCAGAGGCTTTCTATTTATCGCTATAGCGAATTACGAAGTCAGATTAGAAATCGTAAGATGCAGTGAACTGCACGCGACGCGGTGTTTGGTACGTCTGCGCTAAGCCAAATGATGCACTATCATCGTTAGCCGCAATCTCAGCCACTTCGTTGTAACGTGTTGCTGTGGATGCGTTGAAGACATTGAATACGTCTACAGCAAAGCGGATTTTCTGATCCTGGATATGCAGGTTGTAAGTGAAGTTTAAGTCTAAACGTGCAGTCCATGGCGTTGTACCCATGCTGCCACGTGGGAAGTATCTGTCACCCACCCAGTAAGTATCACCGTATTGGTAAAGATCTGAGTCTGGCGTGTATCCTGCACCCAGCGCAGTCCAAGGACGACCAGAAGCAATGTTCAGGTTAGCACCAATCAGGAAGTCTTCCGTTACGGCGAAAGCACCGTAAACCTTGATGTTGTGACGACGATCCGCAGGCAGGTTACCGTACGCACCATCCATCAGGTATGGGTAATCCCAATCCTGCGTTAAGCCTGCATCGTCCTGACCATTATCAGATTTAACAAAACCTTCGGTGTTACCGTAGTTGTGCGACCAGGTATACAAGGCTTTCAGCGACCACACTTTGTCCCATGTTTTTTCGATGGTTAAATCAACTGCGGTGTAACGACGTTTAGCATCTGGGTAACCCAGTTCTTCAGCCGTAAAGCTATACTCTTCAGTAACACCATCGCCATCGAGGTCGAAGTTGAAAGTGGCACCACTGCCCGGGTTAAACAGGAACCAGTTTTCACCCAGGTAGTTTCCGTCTTCATCAGTAAAGATATAAGAGCCATCGTCAATCTGGTTGCCCAGATCGCGATAAGTCGCCTTGATGCCCCATGACCAGTCATCATTAATTTGAGCCTGGTAGCCAACAATTACTTCATCGTTGTACATTGGGTCCAGGTTCTTATCCGCCAGGGTGTTAGACGCTTTTGCTGTACCGTCACCGCCGTTAGAGATAGCAGGATCACCCAACTGATTGCTTAATCCTACTGGCGTGCCGTCTGCATTTAAACCTTCATACTCGTACCAAGTTTGAATATAGGTTTCTGCACCTGCCAAACGAATATTGGTATTGGCAGCAACAGGCAGATAGTAACGACCTGCCGTCATATATAATTTGCTTTCGCCGTCGCCATTAATATCCCAAGACGCGCCAAGACGTGGTGCAATCTGGTTATCGATAGATACGAACTCGTCGCCTTCCGCATTATAGTTAGTGAAGCTGTCGTTACGCAGACCCAGGTTCAGCGTGACGGTATCAGTAACAGCCCACTCATCTTCAATGTAAATAGCCCAGTTTTCTACTTCAAACTCGCCGATATTTTCATAGTTACGAACGCGGGTTGTCTTCATGGTTTCAGGCAACACATAGCCGTTAGGCAGTTGTGAACCAGCTTCATACGTACGGTAGTAGTAGTAGATGCCACCCGAGTTGAGCGTTGCGGCATTTGCCGTGTTGGTTTCAGAGTCGTAACCAAACTTCAACGTGTGATTGTCGCCCACGTACCAATTGAAATCTAAACGCATTTGTTCACGTTTATCTTCATTTGCGCCAACGGTAGTGGTTACGTAACAGGTTGTACGAGAAGCAGTATCTGCGTCGTAGCCCACCGGACAATCATCAAAATCTGAGTAATCCGTTTCTGAGAACTTCACCACACCGTACATGGCAGACATGCTGAAATCATCAGTCAGGTTACCGGTATAGCGCAACGCATAACTTTCGCCACCACGAGTATGATAAGCAACACCGCCTTGTTCATCAAAGTTGCCGTCGTCGTTGCTATCGTTGTAAATGGTTTCTGAATACGTACGTTTATCGCTGAAACCCCATAACATCAACTGGTGGTCATCGTTGATATTCCAGTCGATTCTCGCCAGATAATACGGGTCATCATCTTTCTCTACGCTCAGCGTGCTCACTGAATCATCGTTACGAGTATCGTTATCACGGGCTGTGTAGATACCATAGAAGAAGAGTTTGTCTTCAATCAGTGCACCAGAAGCATAAATATTCGTTTCCAGTGAACGGGAATAATCACCACCATTGTTTACGTACAGATCGCCAATACACTGGCCATCAGCATCACCACAACGATCGTTCTGACGGTAAACCGAGTTTGGCGCCTGCTCAGTGAGTGACGCTGGAGAATAAATGGTTTGAACGCCGAAGTGGAAGTCGTTAGTACCTGATTTGGTTACCGCAGAGATCAGGCCACCTGTTGAACGACCAAACTCAGACGAATAACCACCGGTCTTAACCTGGAAACCATCATAAGCAGTAAACGGAATCGTTGCACCACCCAGACCATTTCGGAAGTTGGTCAAATTAAGACCATTCACGTAATACGCGTTTTCTGCAACAGAGGCACCACCAAAGGATGCTTGATCGCCGAAACGGCTGTCGCCTTCAGTCGCCCCTGGTGCAAGCAGCGCCACAGACGTCACTGAGCGAGCAATAGGAAGAAGATCAAGTTCTTCGGAACTGATATTTAACGATGACTCAGTAGAAGATACATCGACGGCACGAATTGCCGTACCCACCACACCAATGTGCTCAACATCACCTTCTGTCATAGGAACAGAAAGCTGAGCGGTTTTACCAACACCGATAATCACGTCGTTGATTTGCGCTTGCTGGAAGCCTGGCTTTGACACGGTGATGGTATATTTACCAACGGGAACGGTATTGAGGTTGAACTCTCCGTTTTCATCAGCTTCGAGGATTCTTGAATAACCCTTTGATGGATCCGCAATGGTAATGGTTGCGCCTGCCAGCGAGCCGCCAGATGCTGAGACAACACTACCTTTGATAGCACCGTCAACGTTATCTGCCATGGCAGGCATAGAAGCACTTAAGGTCATCGCAACGGCAACGGCGGTCAATGAACCTTTAAATGACCCCTTAAATGAATTGGAAAAGCTTTTTTTCATTATTGTTTCCCTGTGAAACTTTATTGTTTGTTCGTTGTTATTTCTTACACAGTAACTGCGTACCCCTGGTTTATTAATTAAGCTAAATTTCAACTCAACTAAAACGGGAGAATAATTAACACAGCAATCCAAATAAGTTCAATTTTTGAATTAACATAATCGACAAAACAACAAGAAAACAGCTTGAAATAAAAAACTAATTCACTATTAATAATTTATAAAATAACTATAAATAAAAACAAAGTGCATTTTTTAAACGATTGAAATGAAACCACATCAAACGAAAAAATCATTTAAAATCAATAAAGTGAAAACTTTACGTAAAGTTTGTAGACTTTAATAAAATGCGAAAAAATATAAAAAACAAGTTTAAACAAAATTTAAAATAAATATATAGAAAAAATTAAAAGATTAAATTTAGAACAACTATTAAAGCTAAAATACAAATAAAAAATTAAATAAGAATTATTTGAAAATCAGAAATAATAACGCTCTTTGCTGTTGTCATTAATCCGTCATTCAACCTTCACCTTGTTGTCAACGAACAGTCACCTGACTGTAAATTAACCAACCTAAGATATCCTTCCAAAGTTACTGCTTTGGAAATGATGATGAAACCTACCCACTACCGCACCCTCTGGTTGTCTGACATCCATCTTGGCAATAAAGATTGCAAAGCCGAGTATCTTCTCAACTTCCTCAATAACGTCACCGTCGATACGCTCTATCTGGTTGGCGATATTGTTGATATGTGGGAAATGCGTCGTCAGTTCCGCTGGCCAGAAGCGCATAATCAGGTGCTACATACTTTTATGAAAATGAGTCGTGAAGGCACCAACGTGGTATACCTGCCGGGTAATCATGATGAGCCCTTGCAGTCATACTCTGGCATGGACTTTGGCGAAATTGAAATTCGTCGCGAGTATGTACACACCACAGCGCAAGGAAAGCAGTACCTTATTCTTCATGGCGACCAATTTGACGCCGATGTCACCATTGGAAAGTTTCACGCCTGGATTGGGGATAAGGGCTATGACTTGTTGCTGTTTCTAAACCGCTGGTACAACCGGTTTCGCCAGTGGCGTAATAACGACTACTGGTCGTTGGCAGGCTACATCAAAAAACATATTAAAGGGGCGAATACTGCCATTGCCCGTTACCGTGAAGCGTGTTGCAACCGGGCCCGAAAATTACAGCTTGATGGCGTGATTTGCGGCCATATTCACCATCCCGAAAGTACCATGGAAGACGGTATTCACTATATTAACGATGGGGACTGGATTGAAAACTGCTCAGCCTTGGGTGAAGACATGAGCGGCAATCTTAAACTCATCAGTTGGATAGAGCAGATGCAAGCACAAAGTACAGTAACCGAATTCAAACCACAGACGAAATCCACTAAAGCAGCCTGAGCCAGATCAGGCACGCGGCTTCGACAAAATGATGCGCTTGTCACCGAAGTGACACGAAAGTGCTCAAAAAACGTCACAGTCGATTGCTAACGTACGGTTAAAAATATAGGAATAGAATTATGTTTACTGTCGATGATGTACTCACCCAGCATTATCCGCAG
Organism: Alteromonas confluentis; assembly: GCF_001757105.1. GTDB lineage: Bacteria > Pseudomonadota > Gammaproteobacteria > Enterobacterales > Alteromonadaceae > Alteromonas > Alteromonas confluentis. The sequence continues at coordinate 35,049 of NZ_MDHN01000039.1, read as the reverse complement.
GTGGTGGATAAGCCCTGGTTATTCAAGTCGCTCTCATTCGTTTTGCGCCATCTTTTGCACGAGCGGGAGATCACTGAATTCGGCGAAACCTACCCTCACTACGAAGACATCGATTTTGTTGAACAGGTGCTTGAATACTTTAATGTTAGCTATTCAACCCGTGACGTTGAAAAAGAACGGATCCCCAGCGACGGTCGTGTAGTTATTATCGCGAACCACCCGATTGGCTCCCTCGACGGCCTGGCCTTAATTAAGCTGGTAAGTGAAGTGCGCCACGATCTGAAAGTTGTTGCCAACCAAATGTTGATGGCAATAGAGCCTCTGCACAACATGCTGCTACCGGTAAACAATATGCAAGGCGGCACGCCCAAACAGCATCTCGAAGCCATTCATAATCACCTTGCCGGTGAAGGTGCTGTTCTGATATTTCCTGCCGGGGAAGTGTCGCGATTACGCCCTCAAGGTGTGCGTGATACACGCTGGCACACCGGGTTTCTGCGAATAGCAAAACAAACCAAATCACCCGTGTTACCGGTGTATATCGATGCGAAAAATTCGCCGCTTTTTTACAGCGTCTCTATGGTGTACAAACCCCTGGCTACAGCGCTACTGGTGAAGGAAATGTTCAAGCAGCGTAAGAAGCACCTGCCTATGCGCATTGGTGAAGTGATCCCTTACGAAGCTTACAGCCAGCTTACGCTGCCGTTGAAAGAGCAAGTGCAACTGTTTAAGCGACACCTCTATCGCATTGGATCTAACCGTAAAGGTGTTTTGGCGACACAAGCGCCGATTGCTATGCCGGAAGATCGCAAAGAGCTTTCCAGAGCCATTAAGCAATGTGAACACCTTGGCCACACGGCAGACGGAAAACACATTTATCTCTATCAGCATCAGGGTTACTCGCCCATCATGCGCGAGATTGGTCGATTAAGAGAAATCGCCTTTCGTGCTGTAGGTGAAGGCACTAACCGTCGCCGCGACATAGACCAATATGATTCTCACTACTATCACCTGGTCTTGTGGGACGAGAGTGATTTAGAAATTGTCGGGGCTTATCGATTTGGCGACGCTAAATTATTGAGCGCTGAAGGCCATCCTACCGGGCTTTATTCCGCGACCCTGTTTAACTACAGCGGCGATAACGAAAAGCTTTTTACTCAGGGCTTAGAACTGGGACGCAGCTTTGTACAGCCCCGTTACTGGGGAAAGCGTAGCCTTGACTACCTGTGGATGGGAATAGGCGCATTTCTGAGCCGCTACTCACAATACCGATATCTGTTTGGTGCTGTGTCTATCAGCAACGCCTACCCCCAACCCGCTAAAGATTTACTGGTACAGTTTTATCGTCAGCATTTTCCGGCCAAATTCGGCGAAGCGACATCCCGGCTGCCTTACCAGGTATCTGCAGACGTGATTGAAACGTTTAGCGGTGAAGACTATAAAAAAGAGTTTACCTTGTTGAAACACTTACTCGCCAACATGGGCGTGAACGTGCCAACCCTCTACAAACAATACTCTGAAGTAGCTCACGATGGTGGTGTCGCGTTTCTCGACTTCAACGTAGATCCGGATTTTAACGATTGTATTGACGGGCTTGTTGTAGTGGATATGGATATGCTCACCGATAAGAAGCGCAAGCGCTATTTACAATACACCGGGCTTTCAAAAACCGCCTAACTTGACTGCTATTTTGATCACGCGCCCTGCTCTGCAGGGCGCTGTGCTTTTACCACTGTAAACCTCTCAAGATCACGCTTAACTATTCTATTTGGGTAGACCTGCGTTCGACGTTTTATCCACGCCATTTCAGTGAACAAAAAATAAACTTGCAGTTTACTATTACACGTGTAATCTTAATTAAGACTACAGACGTAATCGGTAAACAAACATGAGTGAAAAGCGTAATAAGCCAGATATTTCCAATGCAGAATATGACGTACTTGACGTGCTTTGGGAAGGTTACCCCGCCTCAGCCAGCGAGATCATTAGTCGTTTAAACGAACGCAAAGCGTGGCATGAAAAAACCGTTAAAACCTTGCTGGGACGGCTGGTGAAAAAAGACGTTCTCAGTTTCGAGAAGCAACAGCGCCAATACCTCTATACCCCGTTAATAGCACGACAAACATACCGGGAAAGCGAAACCGAAACCTTTGTCAGCCGCCTGTTCAAAGGCAAAGTCGCCCCACTGGTCGCGGGTTTTGCGAACCAGAAAAATCTGTCCAAACAGGATGTGGATGAACTCAAAGCACTCATAGCAAAATGGGAAAAAGACAATGACTGAATGGTTGATCGCCCAGCAGTACATTATTTCAGTAGCGGCATTACTTTTGATTGCGATAGAGAAATGGCTGCCCGGGAAAATCGGTGCGCTGCGCACTTACCAACTGTGGTGGTTGTTTCCCGCCATGCTCCTGGCAAACAACCTACCGCTCGATTTCATGCCTCACAGTACAAGCGGTATAACAAACTATGTGGTTGGCATGACGCCCACGACGACTGTGCCAACGTCATTTCCCTTTCTGACTATGTGGGGTTCGGTAGCGTCACTAATATTAGGTTCGGTAATTATTCAGTACTGGCGACTATCCCGTTCCATGAGTGAACGCGACATGACGGTGTTCGGAACAAAGATAAAAACGTCTGAAAAAGTCAGCTCTCCTCTGCTGTTCGGCATCGTGTATCCAACGATCATTCTACCTGCCGATTTTGCTGCGCAGTTCAGTACCTCGCAGCAGCGGTTGATCATTAAACACGAAACGGTTCACCTGCGTCGGGGTGACAGCCTATGGAACGCATTGGCTTTACTCACCCTTTGCCTGTTCTGGTTTAATCCCCTCATTTGGCTGGCCGTGAGAGCATTCCGAATGAGCCAGGAATTAGCGTGTGACGAAACCGTTCTAACAAATTCGACCAAGGAAGTAAAAGTCGATTATGCCAAAGCACTGGTTCAGTGCGCGGGCAACAATGCTTACAGCAGCTCGCTGTACCCTACTCTCGGAGATAAAAAGACCATGATGAAACGACTAGAAATGATATCGACACCGATAAAAACAAATAAACGCATCACAGTAGTGACCATGCTCGCGGCGCTAGTGCTGCTTGGAAATACTGCATTAGCGAATATGCCATCACCGTCAGAACATGACGATAAAATTAACATGGCTACGCCGGTTATTCGGATCGACCCAGTGTATCCTCAGCAAGCCCTCAGTGAGAATATCGAGGGTGAAGTCGTCCTTAAATTTGATATTAGCGCCACAGGCAAAACAGACAATATTGCGATTGTCAGTGCTTCGCCCGCAGGCCTGTTTGATGAGAGTGCTAAAACAGCTTTGGCGCAGTGGCAGTACAAACCCCGTATTCAAGGAGGAAAAGCCATGGTTCAAAAAGATTTACTGGTGAAGCTGGAGTTTAGACTTGAGCAAGAGCCTGAAATTGTCCGGGTAATGCCTAAGTAAGACTAAAATTAAGAAGCATTGATAAAGGGGCTTCATGCCCCTTTTGTTTATAAAGAACTTTATTACTCAGCATAATCCACGATTTCCCGGGTATCAGGCCGTATTTCTACGCGGTGGCCCGACACATCCAACTGTACGTTTCCTGTCGTTGGGTCCCGCTCAATTACCGTACTTTTGCGGTAGGTATCGTAACCAAGAATACTGCCAGGCTTTAACAGCATGGCTAAGTCGATATTGGTGGACGTGTCCTGAGCAATCTGCGTCAGTGGCATACTGTAGTCGTCGATGCCTATATTTTGTGGTCGGTCAGCGGCATGGGCTAACAGCGGGAGAAATGCCAGGCTTGCAGCAACGATTCCTGTGTACGCTTTCTTCATCTGGTCGTTCTCCTTTAGATACCGTTTAAGCGCCTCTACAACTTTCGTATAACACGCTTTGCTTGATACATGTTCAGCAAGAACTATTCCAATCGGAAAAAGCCTTTAAGATCAATGGCTGGTGAAAATCAGGTTAGCACTATGGTATTTTTTACCGTATTTTTGCATCATATTTGCAACACCTCAGGGAAAATTTTACCGTGATAAAAATTATTGTACTTGTTCCTCTACTGCTGAGTTTGCTGTGGTTTGCTTATTTAAGAGCAAATAAGTGGTCACTCTCTCAGGGCAAACAGGGATTCCTGTATATTCTTGTCCTCTCAGCGGCAATTGCTGCGTTCTACACAGTGATGATGATTCTTACCCACTAGCGATGCCAGTAACGGGCAATTGCGTTTTCTACAGGCGAAAAAAAAGGGTGCGAATATCGCACCCTTATTTATTTGTTCGCGGCAATGCTATGTTTCTTAGCAAAGCACCTCGTACCGCTGGTGTTTAACGAGTGGCCGCCGTCTCAATATCAGCACCTTCACGCAAAGATTTTACAAACGCAGCATAAGCCGTTTGACTATTTGCACCGGCAAGGCGTTGTTGGATAGCCGCGACTGTTGCATCGTCTGCGGCTTCTGGCGCTTTCACGTCGAGCAGTTCAATCAACGCAACATCACCACTGCCAAGACGTGCGACGCGACGAGATTTACCTTCTGCTGGCGCAAGCGTAAACAGCGTGCTTACCACATTGGCAGGAAGCTGCTGATTAGCGCGATTCACGTTTTCCGCAGTTTCCCAACTCAGCGAACGGCTTGCTAATGCGTCATCAATCGCATTACCTGCATCCAGTTCAGCAAGCTGCGATTCGGCCCAACTCTCAGCAGCCTGCTGAGACTTTTCAGCACGTAATGAGGCTGTGATGGCGTCGCGCACTTCTTCAAGCGTCTTGGTACGCTGTGGCTCATGCTCGCTCACACGCACAACCACAACGGTATTCGCATCCATTTCAATCAAATCGCTGTTAACCTGCTCTTCAATCAACTCGGGAGAAAATACGTCACTCACAACCTGTGGGTTATCAATAGCGGCTGGTACTTGATTACGACTGAATTGCTCTGTGGTTTCAATTGATTTATTCGCCACGGCGGCCACTTCTTCAAGTGTGTCAGGCACTTCGAAAGCAACCTCGGCCATACGAGACTGTAGTTCGTAGAACTTGTCTGTCGCACGTTCGGTGGTCAGGCTTTCTTTAATGCTATCTTTCACTTCCGCCAGCGTTTTCACGGTTTCCGGCTGAAGCTCAGTCAACTTGATAATGTGGTAACCATACTCTGTGCGAACCACGTCAGTAATATCACCAACGGATTCGAGAGCGAATGCTGCGTCATCAAATGCATCATCCATCTGACCCGGCATGATAAAGTCTAGATCACCGCCTTCTTCTGCAGAGCCAAAGTCATCAGAATTTTCTTCAGCTAACGTTGCAAAGTCAGCGCCGTCTTTCAACTCAGCAAGCAGAGATTCTGCTTTTTGCTGGGCTTCTTCGCTGTCTTCTTCTGACGCAATTAAAATGTGCGAAACGCGACGACGCTCTTCGGTACGATACTGATCTTTATTCTCTTCATACCAGGCAGCAATGTCTTCATCAGAAACCGATACATCGCCTTTAAGATCGTCAACAGACAGCTTCACATAAGAAACAGCGACTTTCTCTTCGGTATCAAATGCGGTGATATTGGCATCATAGTAACTTTGAATATCGGCATCAGTAATGTCTACTTCATCAGCAAACGGCGCTGAATCGATAACAAGATATCGGGCATCACGTGTTTGTGCCTGAAGCGCATAAACACGCTTGGCTTCGCCCGGTAGAGCAAAATCAGATACACCCAACGCGCGGGTCAGTTGCTCACGGGTTAACTGAGTGCGCAGCAAATCTCTAAAATCACTCGGCTGATAGCCGTTTTGACGCAGCAGCATCAGATAACGATCGTTGTTAAATTCGCCGCCGCTTTGAAACTCAGGCATATTACGAATGGTGTTACGAATTTGCTCGTCTCCCACTCTCAAACCCAGCTCTTCCGCTTTTTGTAAAACCAGCTTCTCGTCAATCAGGCTGTCTAACACGCCGCCACGAAATTGCTGAAGATAACCTTCGTCAGCAAACAGTTCTGATACGCTCTCACCGTACTGCGATTCCATGCGACTACGCTGAGACTGATAAGCTCGCTCTAATTCATTCAGACTGATTTCTTCGCCATTTACGGTTGCGGCAACTGTCTCGCCTGAGCTATTCAGGTAGCTGCCAACGCCCGCGAACACAAAGCTCAGCACGACCAGACCAATGATGATCATCGCCCAGGGGCCCTGCGAACCTTCTCGGATTCTTTCTAACATGACTTACATTCAACTCCGTTGCTTACTTCTCAAAGCCCACGGTCCGTACGATGCGGTGTGGACAAAATATGCCAGATTATATCGATTCCCCCCGCCAAACGCGACATTACCATCAGTCTATTTGCAGGAATCATCGATTAATCCAGTCAATTTGCCGGGATGGACTGCGGGAGCTTAGGGGTAGGACAAATAAAAAAGGCGATGGTTCTGACCATCGCCTTTTGTCAAATCTTGTTTGCTTAGTTACAAGCATCTTTCAGAGCTTTACCAGCTTTGAAAGAAGGTACTTTAGCAGCAGCGATTTGGATTGTGTCACCAGTCTGCGGGTTACGGCCAGTGCGCGCAGAGCGCTCACGAACCGCAAACGTACCGAAACCTACCAGTGCAACCTGATCACCTTCTTTAAGCGCTGCGGTAACTGCATCAGTGAATGCATCTAATGCACGGCCTGCAGCAGCTTTAGAGATATCTGCACCAGCAGCGATTTGGTCGATTAGTTGAGACTTGTTCACAATTATGATCCCCTTCGATTGTTATTATACTGTTTGTCCGAAAACAGTGATTGTCTTTTCGAACGTTATAACAAGCTTGATTAATAGATTCAAGTACAGTGTTACAATTATTTAACGTTTAATGATTCGCTGCAATCCCTTTAGAGACAAGGCTTCAAGCGAGTACGTTGTAAAGGTAACACAACTTCTGAGAGTTGAAAGCCCTAAATTTGAAAAAATCATCGAATTTAGGGCTTCAACGTTTATTTTTTGAGCAAAAACAAAAAATGACGCTGGATCCCGCGTGTTTACTGCGATCCAGCTTTCTCAAGCTGTCACTTTTCAGTGACAACCTTAAACGAGTCAACAGGTTCTTGAAGCGCAATATCGAGCACCTCGTCAATCCATTGAACCGGATGTATCGACAAATCCGCTTTCACGTTGTCTGGAATTTCTTCCAAATCACGCTCATTGTCTTTAGGAATAACAACTGTTTTAATACCACCACGGTGAGCTGCCAGTAACTTCTCTTTCAAACCACCGATGGCCAATACTTCCCCGCGCAGCGTAATTTCACCTGTCATGGCCACTTCGCACTTCACCGGATTCCCCGTAAGCGTTGATACCAGCGCCGTACACATGGCAATACCCGCACTAGGCCCATCTTTTGGTGTCGCACCTTCAGGAACGTGTACGTGAATGTCACGTTTTTCATAGAAATCCGCATTGATTCGCAGTTTTTCTGCACGGCTTCTTACTACCGTCATAGCTGCCTGAATAGATTCCTGCATCACATCGCCCAGTGAACCGGTAGATGTCATTTTTCCTTTGCCTGGAACTGCGGTGGTTTCAATAGTCAGCAAGTCACCGCCAACCTGAGTCCATGCAAGACCAGTTACTTGACCAATCTGATTATCTTTGTCTGCTTTACCGTAATCAAACCGCTGAACACCGAGGTAGTCTTTCAGGTTATCCTGTGTCACCACCACTTTATCTTTAGTCTTGCTCAGCAGAATGTCTTTCACGGCTTTACGGCAGACTTTCGAGATCTCACGCTCAAGGCTACGCACACCCGCTTCACGGGTATAGTAGCGAATCATGCCAATAATGGCAGACTCAGTGATATCTAGTTCTTTCGCTTTAAGGCCGTTTCTTTCCACCTGTTTTGAAATCAGGTGACGGGTAGCAATATTCAGCTTTTCATCTTCGGTGTAACCCGATAAACGAATTACTTCCATACGGTCTAATAACGGACCTGGAATATTCATACTATTTGAAGTTGCCACGAACATGACATCAGAAAGGTCGTAGTCGACTTCCAGATAATGATCACTAAAGCTACTGTTCTGTTCAGGGTCGAGCACTTCTAATAACGCAGACGATGGGTCTCCTCGCATGTCAGAAGACATCTTGTCGATTTCATCTAAAAGGAACAGCGGGTTTTTAACCCCCACTTTCGCCATTTTCTGAATCAGCTTACCGGGTAAAGAACCAATGTAAGTACGACGATGTCCACGAATTTCCGCTTCGTCACGCACACCACCAAGTGCCATGCGCACATATTTGCGACCGGTCGCTTTGGCAATAGATTGACCTAATGAGGTTTTGCCCACACCAGGAGGACCAACCAAACAAAGAATTGGGCCTTTAAGTTTTCTGACACGTTTTTGAACGGCCAGATACTCAACAATGCGCTCTTTGACTTTCTCCAAACCGTAGTGGTCTGCATTCAGTACTTTTTCAGCCAGTGACAAATCTTTCTTTACTGCACTGCGTTTATGCCAAGGAACATTCGTTAGCCATTCAATATAGCTACGTACCACTGTGGCTTCCGCCGACATAGGTGACATCATCTTCAGCTTTTGCAACTCAGCTCTCGCCTTGTCTTCAGCTTCCTGAGGCATCTTCGCCTCTTCGATCTTTTTGCTCAGTGCTTCAAATTCGTCAGGGGCGTCGTCGAGTTCACCCAGTTCTTTCTGAATAGCTTTCATCTGCTCATTCAGATAGTACTCACGCTGGCTTTTCTCCATTTGCTTTTTCACACGGGTACGAATTTTCTTTTCGACCTGTAGCAAATCAATTTCACCTTCCATCAGTGCCATCAGATATTCCAGACGTTCATTCACGCCCTTCATCTCTAACACCTTTTGTTTTTCAGCGAGCTTCAACGGCATATGCGCCGCCATGGTGTCTGCCAGGCGGGCCGCATCTTCGATACCATTTAGAGAAGTGAGCACTTCAGGTGGGATTTTCTTGTTCAGTTTGACGTAACCCTCAAACTGCGACACTGCCGAACGAATAAGCACTTCCTGCTCGTTCTCAGGTAGCAGTTCGTCTTCAACACGGTTTACCTGGGCAACAAAGAATGGCTCAGCTTGCTCATAGCTGTGAATTTCTCCACGCACGTTACCTTCAACCAATACTTTAACGGTACCGTCGGGTAACTTGAGCAATTGTAAAATTGTCGCCAGCGTACCTACTTCAAAGATATCATCCGCCTCAGGCTCATCAACACTGGCGTCCTTCTGAGCGACTAGAAAAATTTGTTTATCATTTTCCATTGCCGCTTCAAGGCAACGAATGGATTTTTCCCTACCAACAAATAGCGGTATGACCATGTGGGGATAAACGACTACGTCCCGTAAGGCAAGTACGGGGATCTCAATGCGATCTTCACGCTCTACTGTCATACGTGTTCTCTGTATTGTTCATAATGTGAATTGATATGGGGATGCACAGGCAAAGTTCAATCAATCCTGTGTTAAACCTTGTTACTTTAACCATTATCGATTTTTAATGACGGTGCAACCTTTTTTGTCCCGCTGAATACCGCTAAACGGAGTGACTGTTCAAATATGCGGCAGAACCTGGTTATGGCTTATTAGAAATGATAACTATTCTTGATATGGCAAACTTGTTATTCTCAAGAAATTGAATAAATTACCGTTAAAAACCTATACTCCATAGATATCAAGATTGCAGTGAAACTTGTTATGAATACATCTTCCCGACATTCTGGGTTTACCCTCATTGAATTAATTATCGTAATTGTCATTCTCGGTACGCTAGCGGTAACAGCCGCCCCCCGCTTTATCGATCTTCAGGATGATGCAAATGCAGCAAGTGTGCAGGGCGTTGGTTCTGCCTTTGGTTCTGCCATAAAGTTAGCGCATTTAAAATGGCGAGCAGGAGGGCATTCAGGACCGGTGGATAATTTGGATGTATTTGGCAATGGACAGAATGTGATTGATTTTAATCAGTATGGGTGGCCGGCGCAGAGTTACACGCCCTATGAGGCCAGCCCGATGACGGATAACGCATGGGACTGTGCGTCACTATGGAACGCACTACTAACAAACGGCAGCCCTACCGTAGCGGAAGACAACTCAGCAGATTATCAAGCGACGTACGAAAACAATACCTGTACCTACGTGCTTCAGGCACAACCTGCTTTTTCTATTTATTACAGTTCACTGACGGGTGAAATCGTCATAGATGACACCTTGTAAACACAACTATTCTTATTACCTTGCCACTTCACAGCGGTGGTATTGGATCAAAAAAGGCCCCGTAGGGCCTTTTTTCATGTTCGTGTACATCGCATCATTCTGATGCTGCTTTCTTCTCTTCGCTCTTGTACATCAAAATAGGCTTCGACTCGCCTTTAATAACAGACTCGTCGATGACTACCTTACAAACATTTTCCATAGAAGGCAGTTCGTACATGGTATCAAGAAGTACCGCTTCTACGATTGAACGCAAGCCACGAGCACCGGTTTTCCGCTGCATCGCTTTACGCGCGATAGCATTAAGCGCATCGTCACGGAACTCAAGCTCTGTTTCTTCCATGGCAAACAATGCAGCATACTGCTTAGTAATCGCATTTTTAGGCTCACGGAGAATTTGAATTAACGCTTCTTCGTTCAGTTCTTCCAGACTGGTTACCACTGGCAAACGACCAATAAATTCTGGAATAAGCCCGTATTTCACCAAATCTTCCGGCTCAACACGTTTAAACAAATCGCTCAGTTCACGCTGGCTTTCTTTAGACTTCACTGACGCACCGAAACCAATACCGGTATCTTTGTTGGCACGTTGTTCAATCACTTTATCGAGGCCCGCGAATGCGCCGCCACAGATAAACAAGATCTTCGACGTATCAACCTGCAGGAATTCCTGCTGCGGGTGTTTACGGCCGCCCTGAGGAGGAACCGAAGCGACAGTACCTTCAATCAGTTTCAGTAGCGCCTGCTGAACACCTTCACCAGAAACATCGCGGGTGATTGATGGGTTGTCAGACTTGCGGGAAATCTTGTCGATTTCATCGATATAAACTATACCGCGCTGGGCTTTTTCTACGTCGTAATCGCACTTCTGAAGCAGCTTCTGAATAATATTCTCTACGTCTTCACCTACATAACCCGCTTCGGTCAGCGTTGTTGCATCGGCCATAGTGAAAGGCACATCCAGCAATCTTGCTAAGGTTTCTGCGAGCAGAGTTTTACCACTACCTGTAGGACCAATCAGCAGGATGTTACTTTTACCTAACTCCACGCCTTCATGAACATCACCATTACGCAGGCGTTTGTAGTGGTTATATACCGCTACAGACAATACCTTTTTGGCATGTTCCTGACCAATAACATAATCATCGAGATGAGTATGAATTTCCTGAGGTTTTGGAAGCGCATCCTGTTTTTGCTTAGGTGCAATTTCCTTAATTTCCTCACGAATGATGTCGTTACATAACTCGACACACTCGTCACAAATAAAAACGGACGGTCCTGCTATCAGCTTACGTACTTCATGCTGGCTTTTGCCACAAAAAGAGCAGTACAAAAGCTTGTTATCACCGTCGCCGTTCTGCTTGTCACTCATTACACTTTGCCTCTGCCTTTCCTGAACAAATAGATTTCGTGCGGGTACACGAGTTCAGGCTATCTATAACTATACTACTTAGTGGCGGCTGCGTCAGATCGATTTGTTAAAATCTGATCGATCAGGCCATATTCCTTGGCTTCTGCTGCACTAAGGAAGTTATCCCGATCCGTATCGCGTGCAACTTTTTCATAATCCTGACCAGTATGCTCCGCCATCAGACGGTTCATTTTTTCTTTAATAGACAGAATTTCTTTCGCGTGGATTTCAAAATCCGACGCCTGCCCCTGGAAACCACCTAGCGGCTGGTGAATCATCACGCGAGAATTAGGCAGACAGAAACGCTTGCCCTTCGCACCACCTGACAACAGGAACGCGCCCATACTCGCAGCCTGACCAATACATACAGTACTTACGTCTGGCTTAATAAAATTCATGGTGTCGTAGATTGCCATACCGGCAGTCACTGAACCGCCTGGAGAGTTGATATACAAGAAGATATCTTTCTCTGGATTCTCGGCTTCAAGGAATAACATTTGGGCGACAATCAGATTCGCCATGTGGTCTTCGACCTGGCCCACTAAGAAAATCACATTTTCTTTCAGTAGACGGGAATAAATATCGTAGGAACGTTCACCTTTAGACGTCTGCTCGACGACCATCGGCACCAATGCATCTTGTGGTTCAAATGGGTTTATCATATCTACCTTGATTTCTTAGCGTTAAAAACAAAAATGCCCGGAAGGTTCCGAGCATTTAAGCAGTTGCAGACAGGTTAAGTCAATCAGAGGGTAATAAATTACGCCTGTTTGTTCATAACCTCGTCAAAAGCTTTGGTGACATCCTGAGTTTTGGCATTTTCCAGCACCCAATCAATCGCCTGCTCTTCCAGTGCGACGTTGCGCATCTGGTTCATCAGTTCTTCGTTAGCTTTATAATAGTCCACAACTTCCTGAGGATCTTCATAAGCTGACGCTGCAGACTCAATTAAAGCCATTACTTTTTCGTCATCTGCTTTCAGTTCGTTCTGCTTGATCACTTCACCTAACAGCAGACCAATGCGAACACGACGTGTTGCATTGTCAGTGAACAGTTCAGCTGGCAGTTCTGGCATGTTAGCGCCGCCGCCCTGTTGGCTGAAACGTTGTTTAGCCTGTTCACGCAGTGCATTTACTTCTTGATCGATCAGTGCTTTAGGCACGTCAAATTCGTTCTTTTCAAGAAGTTTAGTAATAACATCTTCTTTTACGGTAGTTTTCAGTGTTTGAGTCAGTTCGCGTTCCATGTTTTTACGCACTTCCGCTTTTAATGCCTCAACACCACCTTCTTCTACACCGAAGAGTTTAGCAAATTCTTCATCAACGTCAGGTAATTGCTTACCTTCAACTTTCTGTACTTTTACATCGAAAGTTGCAGCTTTACCTTTCAGGTTTTCAGCATGGTAATCTTCAGGGAAAGTCACTTCAACAACAACGTCTTCACCTGTTTTCGCGCCTACCAGTGGCTCTTCAAAGCCTGGGATCATGCGGTTCTGGCCCAGTTCCAGTGTAAAGCCTTCTGCTTTGCCACCTTCAAATTCTTCACCGTCAACTTTACCAACGAAGTCGATAACAACACGGTCATCTTTTTTCGCTTTACGCTTAACTTCTTTCCAGGTTGCGTGTTGCTTTTGCAGTGTCTCCATCATGTTATCGAGGTCAGCGTCGGAAATTTCAACCACTGGCTTCTCAATTTCGATGTCTGCTACGCCCTGAACTTCAACTTCAGGATACACTTCAAATGCTGCAACGAACTCTAAATCCTGGCCATTTTCATCTTTAACCAGTTCAAAAGAAGGCATGCCTGCAGGATTAATTTTTTCCTGAACAATTGCCTGATAGAAGTTTTGTTGCATTACATCGCCAGCAACTTCCTGACGAACAGCAGCGCCGAAACGCTTCTGGATCACGCTTACTGGTACTTTACCAGGACGGAAACCGTTGATGCGTTGCGTTTTTGATAGTTGTTGAAGACGCGCTTTAACCGCAGAATCAACAGAATCTGCTGGAACGGTAATAGTAAGACGGCGTTCTAAACCCTGGGTCGTCTCGACTGAAACTTGCATTTTGTTACCTCAACTGTGCGTCTTAAAGTGACGCTTTGTTTGAATCCCCTTCCCGTCCTTGCCTGATTCGGCGCGTAACACCGGGGTTAGAGGGACTGTTATTCAACAGTGTTAAACCGTTGTTTAATCACATTGGTTAAAAAAAGACGCGGTAGTATACAAGCAGCTTTTTGCAGAGTCGAGAGGGTTTGGCAACAAATCACAGGAAATTAGTCTGTTGACGCAAGATTTCTGCGAAGATGTAGAAAATACAGGAAAAATTGGGAAATAAATGGTCGGTGAGACAGGATTTGAACCTGCGACCCCTTGGACCCAAACCAAGTGCGCTACCAAA
>NZ_MDHN01000039.1:0-20969 GCF_001757105.1 Alteromonas confluentis | reverse complement strand
ATTTGAACCTGCGACCCCTTGGACCCAAACCAAGTGCGCTACCAAACTGCGCCACTCACCGAGCAGAATTTTTTCGAAGACGTAAGGAATGCGTCAAAGAAAGCCAACTGATATTGGCAAAAGGTGATTTGCACTATTCTTCCTTTATAGAGGAAGAGTGGGGTGGACGATGGGACTTGAACCCACGACAACCGGAATCACAATCCGGGGCTCTACCAACTGAGCTACGCCCACCACAGGATAGTGCATTTACAAACATCGCTAGTCTACGACATAAATAACTGTTTGTCAGTCATTTTTTCCTGCCAGCTCGCTATGGCGCGTCCGGCAGGATTCGAACCTGCGACCCACGGCTTAGAAGGCCGTTGCTCTATCCAGCTGAGCTACGGACGCCCGACGAATCGACGTTTGTAAAAGTGGTCGGTGAGACAGGATTTGAACCTGCGACCCCTTGGACCCAAACCAAGTGCGCTACCAAACTGCGCCACTCACCGACTGTGTAAGGCAGTAATGTTCCCTGCCGTTACGGGGTGCGAATACTATAGCCAACATCCCAACTCGTCAAACACTTTTTTCAATAAAATTACTGACCGCTCACAAACCGCGCAATCCTCTTTTTTTTTGACCAATCTGCTGCTCTTTTATGCACATATTCACTTTGGCAAGGTGTCGCAACATGTGAAACAATATAGAGAGTAACGTTATGATATGAGAAGAATACATTCATGAGTGCCCACCTTATTGATGGCAAGGTCATTGCCAAACAAGTTCGCCAGGACGTAGCGACTTATGTTGAATCACTGAAAGAAGCCGGAAAGCGATGTCCGGGTCTGGCGGTTGTATTAGTAGGAAGCGATGCTGCTTCTCAAGTTTATGTATCGAATAAACGTAAAGCTTGTGAAGAAGTAGGCTTTGTTTCACGCTCATTCGATTTACCAGCAGATACTTCAGAAGAAGAATTGTTATCTGTCGTCGATAAGCTGAATGACGATCCTGAAATCGACGGTATCTTAGTACAGCTTCCATTACCTGCCGGTTTGAATGCTGAGCGTGTGCTGGAACGTATTGAACCGCACAAAGACGTAGACGGCTTCCATCCTTACAATATTGGTCGTTTAGCACAGCGTATCCCCGCCCTGCGCCCTTGTACGCCAAAAGGCATCATGACCATGATTGAAGCCACAAAACGTCCTGTGAAGGGATTAGACGCGGTTATTGTGGGTGCCAGTAATATCGTTGGTCGTCCGATGGCCCTTGAATTACTGCTTGCAGGCTGCACGGTGACAACGTGCCATAAGTTTACTCAGGATCTGAAATCCCATGTGAGTCGTGCAGATTTATTGGTGGTTGCAGTGGGTAAGCCTAACTTTATCCCTGGCGACTGGATTAAACCAGGTGCCATTGTGATTGATGTGGGCATTAATCGTGTTGCTGATGGCTCTCTGGTCGGTGACGTCGATTTCGAAAACGCCAGAAATCGCGCAGGTTATATTACCCCTGTCCCTGGCGGCGTAGGCCCAATGACGGTTGCAAGCCTGATCGAGAACACTTTAGAAGCTTACGTTAAGTACCATTCATGAAACTTGAAGACCGGGTGGCCATTGCCACCCGCGAATGGGTGGCCAACGTCGTTATTGGTTATAATTTTTGTCCTTTCGCCCGCCCCGTTTTTGAACCTGACCGGATAAAATACGCCGTAGATCATAGCGATAACGTTGCGGATGTATTGGAAACCCTCTACCAAGGCTGTCTCGAATTGCGTGAGAATGACAACATCGCTACCACGCTGGTCATCTTCGACAACTGCGCCCAGAACTTTGACGACTACCTCGATGTGCTGGCCATGGCAGAACGACTCATGGAGCAAAGCGGTTTTAGTGGTGAGTTTCAACTGGCCAGTTTTCATCCTGACTACCAGTTTGATGGTGAGGATGAATCGTCTCCGGGAAATTTCACTAACCGGAGCCCTTACCCCACTCTGCACATCATTCGTGAACACGATATTGAACAGGCTATGCGGGGTAAAGAAGATTCATCAGCGATCTACGAACGCAACATGCGTAAAGCCGAATCCTTCGGCTGCGAACATTTTGCCAGCATACTTGATGACTTAAGAAAGCGTTAGTACTGATATTCCGTACGTTAACGCTTTCTATCGATGTATCGAATTAGCCTTGAACCATCATGTCGCGGCTAAGTAAAAACGGCCGCGCCTGACTTTCTGTTAAAACGAATTTCCATTCCGTAAACCAAGGCTTCGCACCTGGCACCTCAAAACGAAGTTCGTAACCGGCTTGTTTGGCTGACGCGATGTAAGCCATCACCTCAGTGCCATCCTCAAGGGTAAATACAAGTTGGCTTAGCTGTGCTTGTTGCTCCCATTGCGCAGGGACATATGGCGAAACGGCCTCAAAGTTAAAAGCCAGCATTTTATCAACGGCCTGACCAATCACAGTGGGGTAGCGTAGCGTTTCAGTTGGTGCAAGATCAGATATCTGCCAACCGTCCACACTTTCCCCATGGCGATCAAGATTAAGCAGCGGCGCACCATTCAGCGCGATAACGATGTCACGAATTGCCGTACTGGTGAATGGCAGTATGTCTCTGGTTAACCAACTGCTGCGATTTTCAGGCAATCGATAGTTTTTATCCACCAGCACACTGGTCTGGCTCTCCGGTTGGCGAACATAGGTACCTCGCCCCCCCGCCGCCTGACGTCCCACTAACAGCGATGTGGCATCATTGGCACCACCGGTTTCAATCAACACAGATTGCGCGTCTTCGTCGCGCACACTTTCAACCCCCAGGCGATGATAGAAATCAGGTTGAGAGGTTTTTAATTCCACCACACGGGTTTGCGACAAGTCGATAACCAGCCTTGCCAGTTTTTTGGTGTCGACGGGAAAAGTCATCACGGTATCTAGGTGAGTCGCTATCCAGCGATCAGTGTCTTTAACCGCGGAAAAAAGCACGCCTTGGTGATTCTCAATTTTTATCCTTTGAAAATCTTTCGCTGCATTTTCCAGCTCCAACTCCAGCTTGTGACCTTCAAACGCCATCACTTCGTTATTGCCACTTTGCAAATAAAGCCACACTGACGCACCGGTGCTGACTATCACCAGAAGCAATAAAATGATAATACGTAGATTCATGAGCTTGCTCCTTTCATGTAGGCCTTACCAGCACGGCGTTTAAATAAAAATGCCAGCAGCCAGATCAGGATTATCAATATGGCGGGAGCCACGACAATGTTGAACAACTTCAATTTGTCGCCGAGTTTGTCGATTTCGCGGTCTAACTGAAAACGCACTTCCCTCAACGCCTGACGGATCTCAAGTCGCTTAGCTAAATGCTCGTCGATGGAGGCCTGCTGCTGTTCGGTATAAACAATAGCTCCGCTCATACCTTGTTGCCCTTGCATCTCACGCAGCCGCTGTTCTGTTTTGGCCAGCTCTGCCTGTAGCCTTTCTTCTTCTTCGCGATAAGAAGCCTGCGCCGCGGTTTCCAAACTATCCACCCGGCTGAACGGGCGTGCAAAAGTTCCGCGGGAACGAATACTGATTAATGCATCACTGCCTGCCAGATTTTCGATAGCGTTAACCACAAAATCCCCGTTATTCGCAAACGGCGTAAACACGGTATCACCGTAAAACGCCGATTGCTGCACCCAGAAACGGTCAGCCAACATATCGGCATCTGCAACAACAATGAGGTTCAGATTCTCGGTCTCTGCAACATAGTTTGCCGCGCGTTGTGGATTTTGCGGGCGCTGATAAAACGACTTTGCTTTGCCTTGGTATCGGGCTGCTAACGTGTAGGTTTTCGTATTACCGCCAAAACCCCGGTGTAATGCCGCAGGGTTGGCAGTTTGCGCATAATTGTCGGCATTAGTGAGGCCTGCATTCAACGTCGAGCGCATTAAAGGTTGCATTTTCAGCGCACCGCCGCGAACTGACTCTAACGCACCAAACGAAGCACCATTTAAGGAATCAAGGTTTGCGGTTACTACATCTTGTCGATCGAGCTGATTAGCCGTTAATCCAAGGATCCCAAAGTGCTTTACCATTGCACCATTTTCTTCCTGCAAATCGAACGCGAGTTGCGCGTCGAGCACAACATTCGTGAGGTCGACTTTTACGCCCCACCCTCGCAGTAATGGCAATGAAGAGCGATTTGCCCCCACTTCCCGCAATGCAGCTAGTGCGCCGGTTTCATAATGAGGGTCAACGAAAGCCACAACCCGCCCGTTGTGCATGGCAAACTGATCGATGGCATACAGTAACTCATCCGATAATGCCTGTGGGTGCATAAGCATGACAACGTCAGTGTCTTCCGGCAATTGCCTGTTCTTGCTACTGACCAACTGTACATCGTAAAGCTGAGAGAGTTGCTGATAAAACACTGTTGGCGCGGCAAATCGCCCGCTCAAAGGGTCCTGCCCGCCCGCGACGGGCAAGTCTGTTACCAGCGCTAAACGAATCTCGTCAGGCTGGCTAAGTTGATAAATGAGCTTACTAATTTCGTATTCGAGAAACTGGGCATTTTTTTCATCAAAAAAAGGAATTGCGAACTGGTCATCAAGTAAATTAGTACCGGCCAGCCCGAAATAAACGGATTCACCGGCATTCCCAACGGCAGCACTGGTAAGCCCGAACTGGTTAGCGCGGTCTTCGTTTTCAGAAAACGGGATGGGGTCAACCACCTGTAATTTCACTTTACCATCAGACGCCTGAGCGTATTCCCGTAACAAACTCTGCACCCGGTTTGCATAGTTACGAAGGCGAGTTTTCCCGGTAGTGGTCGTGTCTGAAAAGAAAAAGTACAGTGTGACCGGCTCGTTTAGCCCCTCAAGTACATTTCGCGTTCCCTGAGACAGGGAAAACACCGAATCCTCGGTTAAATCAACGCGATGTCGACTCAGCAGCTGGTTGTTCAAATAAACCAACATGACAAACAGCACGGCCAACAGAAATAGGCTGATTAAGGCAGAAATCTTTTTCATCGTCATGGTTAGTCCGCCTTATTCTCGTCAATGATAATAACACTGGCAAACAGCCACGATGCGGTTACAAGAACGAAGTAAGCCACATCAGAAGCAGCGAGGACGCCCTTCGCCATAGCATCAAAGTGGGTAAGAAAACTAAACGAAGCCACCGTATCCACTACCAGATTGTTGGCCCAGTTTTTAAACGCATCGATGACAATGTCTGACCCACTCACCACAAAGATAAAACACACTACGACAGACAGCACAAACGCCACGACCTGACTACGACTTACTGCAGACAAACATTGACTGATCGCCAGAAAAGCGCCAGACATCAACCAAGTGCCAATGTAAGCCGCAACAATAATACCGTTGTCCGGTGAGCCGAGGTAATTCACGGTTAACCACAGTGGGGTTGTCATGAGTAAGGCCAGACCAAGAATCGTCCAGCAAGCTAAAAATTTACCGATAACCGTTTGTGTAGTAGAAACCGGTAGAGTCATGAGCAATTCAATGGTGCCGGATTTCTTTTCTTCTGCCCAACTACGCATGGCGATAGCAGGCACCAGAAACAAATATAGCCAGGGATGGAATTCAAAAAACGGCAATAAGTCTGCCTGTCCACGGGCATAAAAATCGCCCATAAAAAATGTACAGACACCGCTTAACACAAGAAAGATAGCGATATACACATAGGCAATAGGAGTTGCAAAAAAGCTACCGAATTCCCGCCGTGCAATAGTCAGACTGCGCATTACTAAGCCCCCTTGCCGATGGTGATTTCGCGGAATACGTCGTCCAGGCGACCGGTTTCAATAGTGAACTTATCAACCGGCAGGCGGAAATGGCTAACGTGTTCGGTCACCGGCGCCATAATGAGTTTGCCAGGCTCAGGGAACAAGGTGATATCACCGGTTTCGCGGTCGATTTCCATTTCTTCCACGCCATCTATTTCGGCTAACCCTGATATATCTGCGGCATAACTGAAATGGAGCGTGATTGCCTGATGATATCTTGAGCGACACTGCAGCTCGTAGGGCGTACCGTCGAACAATTTTTTCCCCTCGTGAATGATCAATGCCCGGTTACATACCGCACTGACTTCTTCGAGAATGTGTGTTGAGATAATCACAATTTTTTCTTTTGATAGTTTCTTAATTAACTCGCGCACTTCATGCTTTTGATTTGGGTCGAGGCCATCAGTGGGTTCATCAAGGATGAGTATATCGGGATCATGAATAATGGCCTGAGCAAGACCAATGCGATGACGAAAGCCTTTAGATAATTTATCTATCTGGCGATTCAATACATCGTGCAACTCAACCTGCTCAATCACATTCTGTAATCGCGCTTTGCGACGTTTGCCTTTAAGGCCCCGTACGCCAGCGATAAAACACAGGAACTGAAACACCGTCATATCACCGTATAACGGCGCGCCTTCAGGCAAATACCCGATCACTTCCTGCAATGCTTTCGCATCACCCGGCATATTCTGCCCGTTTATTTCGATGGAGCCAGAAGTGGGTTCGAGGAAACCTGTCAGCATTTTCATGGTTGTGGATTTACCGGCACCGTTGGGTCCTAGAAATCCTACAATTTCACCGGGCTTTATGGTGAAAGACAATTCATCAACCGCTTTGAGGCGATGAAAATGTCGGGATAGATTGTCTACAACTATCATAGCTTTCCGTCTGCTACTGCATATTTGTTCTGACATCTGTAGGAAACAGATGATGTTTGATGTCGTTTGAGCTGCAACTTTTATGCTCTGCGCACAATCGGGCCATCAGTTTGCCATATCTGTGCGCGTCTGACACGACCGGAATAGGAATTCAGAAATAAAAAAAGCCTCACCGGAAAACCGGTAAGGCAGAGTGTCTGGGTTCCAGGGAGACCGAGAACCAACCCAGAAAGGCCCTCGGGGAAATAACCAGGCACACGTTACCGTCAAATTGTGAGATAATTATGACAACTGACAATTTTCAATAATGAGATGCTCTGGCCATGGCGCTACCGACAAATATTCTGCCAATCGGTACCATTGAAACCCCGTTCAAACAGAAATTTGCAATTCCCAGACAGCCCAATCTTGCCGACGCCCGAGGCATTATTACGTTTGGCGATGAATTCGCCGATCCCCGCGCCTTCGAAGACATCGAAAACTACAGCCACCTGTGGCTGTTATTTTATTTCCATGAAACCGCAGAGCGAGGTTGGAAGCCCGCAGTGAAAGCCCCCCGCTTGGGCGGAAATGCCACCACGGGCGTTTTTGCATCTCGCAGTACGCACCGGCCTAACAGCATTGGTATGTCAGTGGTGAAGAATAACGGCGTAACAGTAAAAAATGGCAAAGCAATACTGCGTGTTTCCGGTGTTGATTTAGTAAGCGGCACGCCAATTCTGGATATTAAGCCCTACATTGCTTACGCGGATGCTATTTCTTCAGCCACCGACAGCATTACGGCCGTTGCCCCTATTCCCGCACTCACGGTGACCTTATCTTCTCAGGCACAACAGTGCTGCCAGCAGTTGCACAACGACTTTCCTGACCTGGAATCACTGATTCGCGCGGTACTGGCACAAGACCCCCGCCCCGCGTACAAACAAAAGTTACAATGCGACCCAAAAACCTACAAAGTCATGCTCTATAATTTTGATATTAGCTGGCGTGTAACAAACGATGGCGTGGTGGTTGAAGCTATTGATGGCACGGCATAACCGGCGTTAATCACTAAACCGGAAAAACGACTTTTTCGGACATTTTTATACTGCTAGAATGGCGCCGATTTTTTATTTCTGTATAGGATGAACCACCGTAATGCGCACGAGCCAATATTTGCTGTCTACGCAAAAAGAGACGCCTGCAGACGCTGAGGTTATCAGCCACCAGCTGATGATCAGAGCAGGCATGATCCGCAAACTAGCTGCTGGTCTCTACACCTGGTTGCCTAGCGGTCTGCGTGTACTGAACAAAATTGCTGATGTGGTACGTGACGAAATGAACAAGGCCGGTGCTGTTGAAGTACTCATGCCTGTGGTTCAGCCTGCCGATTTATGGGAAGAATCCGGACGTTGGGAAGAATATGGCCCGGAGCTGTTACGGATTAAAGATCGTAATCAGCGTGATTTCGTTTTAGGCCCAACGCATGAAGAAGTGATCACAGCCCTGGTACGCAATGAAATCAGCAGCTACAAA
Source organism: Alteromonas confluentis (assembly GCF_001757105.1). Classification (GTDB taxonomy): domain Bacteria; phylum Pseudomonadota; class Gammaproteobacteria; order Enterobacterales; family Alteromonadaceae; genus Alteromonas; species Alteromonas confluentis. The sequence continues at coordinate 12,786 of NZ_MDHN01000039.1, read as the reverse complement.
CAGTTGCCGCTCAATCTGTATCAAATTCAGACTAAATTTCGTGACGAAGTTCGCCCGCGCTTCGGTATTATGCGTGGCCGCGAGTTCACCATGAAAGACGCTTACAGCTTCCATATGGACGAAGCGTCATTGCAAGAAACCTACGATAAAATGTATCAGGCATACAGCAATATCTTCAGCCGCTTAGGCCTGGATTTCCGTGCTGTTATTGCAGACTCGGGCTCTATCGGTGGCGCAGTTTCTCACGAATTCCATGTTCTGGCTGATTCCGGTGAAGACGATATTGCCTTCTCTACCGAGTCTAACTACGCCGCCAACGTTGAAATGGCAGAAGCCGTTGCGCCAGCAAAAGCGACACCGTCTGGCGCACCAGCAGAAGTGATTGATAAACCTTCTGGTATCAGCGTAGAAAACTTCCTGGCTAAGCAGGATACCGCATTAAAAGTGGTATTGGTTAAAGCGCAAAGCGAAGAAGATACGGCGGATAAATGGGTTGCGTTAGTACTGCGTCAAGAGCACAACCTGAACGATGTGAAAGCTGAAAAGCTTCCTCAGGTAGAATCACCTTTAGTGGTGGCCAGTGACGAAACAGCCAAAGAAGTGTTCGGCTGCTTCCCATTGTTTGCCAACCCGACAAACCTTAACCTTGACGTAGTGGTTGATCGCAGTGCTGCTGCCGCCGCAGATTTTGTTTGTGGTGCGGGTGAAAATGCGAAGTTCATTGTCAATGCAAACTGGAACGGTGACATTGAAGTGGCGGATATTCGTGACGTGGTTGCGGGCGATCCATCACCTTGCGGTCAAGGCACGCTGGAAATCAAACGTGGTATTGAAGTTGGCCATATTTTCCAACTGGGCGACAAGTACTCTAAAGCCATGAACTGTGGCGTACTGAGTGAAACCGGCAAACACCAAATCCTGACCATGGGCTGTTATGGTATTGGTGTATCTCGTATCGTGGCCGCCGCCATTGAGCAAAACCACGACAAAAACGGCATCATCTGGCCAGAGCCTATTGCACCGTTCACTCTGGCACTGATCCCGATGAATATGCATAAATCTCAACGCATCAAAGATGCAGCCGAGGCGTTATACTCTACACTTACCGCTCAGGGTATAAATGTATTGTTTGACGACCGCAAAGAGCGTCCGGGTGTTATGTTTAATGACATGGAACTCATTGGTGTGCCGCACAGTATCGTGGTTGGTGAGCGTAATCTCGATAACCAGCAGGTTGAGTATAAAAATCGCAGAACCGGTGAAACCGAATTACTTGACCTGAGTCAGGTTGCGGAATTTATCGCTGCTCTGTAAACGGTCAGTCACGCCGCCGGGCAAGGTCTGCCCGGCTTTCGAATGCACCAGGAGAACGCATGCAGATAACCTTTTATGGTGTTAGAGGGTCAATTCCTACACCAGGTCCTGAATACGTGCGCTACGGCGGAAACACAGCTTGCGTGCATGTCGAGCTAGACGATGGTACCGATATCATTCTTGACGCAGGTACCGGTATCCGTCGCTTAGGTAACAAATTAATTCAAAAAAGTACGCCCATTCATCTTCTGCTTTCCCATAATCACTGGGACCATATTCAAGGGTTTCCATTCTTCACGCCCATTTACCAAGAAGATCGGGAAATCAATATTACGCCCGGCCTTACCAGCCTTCCTGAATACGACCAGATTCTACAGCAAATGCAGGGGTCAGTTTTCCCGGTTCCGGCCAGCGCACTGAAGTCGAAAATAACCGTTACGCCACTACCAGACAGCACCACCAGCTGGCGTATTGGCAGTGCACAAGTATCACGACTGCCGATGAATCACCCGGGAAGAGGTAGCGCTTACGCGATAACCGAGAATGGCAAGAAATTCGTTTACATGACCGACAACGAATTGTATCCCCCGTATAAGAAAGAAACCGACTTTTTAACGTTTGTAGAATTCACCCGCGATGCTGAGGTGATTGTGCACGACGCCCAATACATGCTCTCAGACATGCCGGCAAAATCCGGTTGGGGACACTCAGTCGCAGAAGAAGCGGTTAAACTCGCCATGGGGTCAAATGCGAAACGGATTGCGCTGTATAGCCACGATCCTGACCGAACCGATGATGATATCGATAAAGTTGTAGAGCACTGCAAAGATTATATTGCCATTGCAGAATCGGAACTGGAATTGTTTGCCGCTTTTGAAGGACAAACGCTGAATCTTTAAAAAGGAAATTGCTGATGAAAGCACGCGTTTTCACTGCCGCGCTTTGTATTGCATATTTGTCTGCCACCACCGTTTTTGCGCAGGAAAGCGAAAACGAACAATCCAATTCTGATGCTCAGAAAAAAGCCCCGGGCATTTTAAGCTCACGGTTTGAAGCTGACCACAGAGCCCTGGATAATTACTTCGCGATTACCCAACACCGCCAGAATTATATTCTCCCTATCACCTACGTTACCAATCCAAATTCTGCGGGTAATCAGGATTTGACACCAGAGAATGTAGATAGCAAAGAAGCCAAGTTTCAGCTTAGTGTAAAGCTGCCTTTGTATCTGCAGGAAGATACAGCAGACGGTATGTATCTTGGTTTTACCGTGACTTCATTCTGGCAGGTGTATAACAGCGAGGTTTCCAAGCCTTTTCGCGAAACCAATTATCAGCCTGAAATTTTTTATCAACGCGAAGCCACTATCAATATTCTTGGCTACGACTTTAATGCGCTGCAGTTTGGCTTTAACCACATGTCCAACGGCCAAAGCGGCGAACGTTCAAGAAGCTGGAACCGTTTGTACGCCTCAGTGTTGTTCAGTGACTATGATGACCTTTATTACCTGAAAGCCTGGTATCGCATTCCCGAAGACACCAAAGAAGATGAATTTGATCCCGCGGGAGACGATAACCCGGACATCAGTGATTATTATGGCCGGGCTGAATTTGGTTACGGAACCCGCTTTGGCAATTTAAAATTGCTCGCGCTGCTCAGAAACAACCTTAATTTTGGCCATAACCGCGGCAGTATTCAGCTTGATTTAACTTACCCGCTTTCAGACCGCTATGAAATTCTACTGCAGTATTTCAATGGCTATGGTGACTCGCTTATCGACTATAACCGCAGCCAGGAACGCATCGGTCTTGGCTTTCAGCTTACCTTTTTATAAGCAAGTTTGATTCAGGCAATCACACCTGCAGCCCGGTAAAGTTGCAGGTGTACCTCCACCAATGCTGCAATGTCACGCTGGTAACCACCGCCGATCACGCACGCCACCGGAATGTTGTGTCGCCGACACGTGTCCAGCACCATACAGTCGCGGGCATAAACCCCTTCGGTTGTCACATGCAGCAAACCTAAATCGTCATCAATGTGGATATCTACGCCAGCATCATAAATCACGAAATCCGGTGAACACTGACGAAAAGCCAGGTGCAAGGTTTCATCCAGTACATTCAAATAGGTGTCGTCGCCAGCACCTTTTTCTAGCCCCATATCAATATCTGAGACTTGCTTTCGATGGGGAAAGTTTTTCTCACCGTGGATAGACACAGTAAAAATATCGCGGTCGTTTTCCGCCAGTTTCGCCGTACCATCGCCCTGATGCACATCGCAGTCAAAAATCATGACCGAATCGATATCGCTTCGTTGAAGCGTTTGCCGAGCCGCAAGATATAAGTCATTAAAAAGACAAAAGCCCGAACCAAAATCGTCGAAAGCGTGGTGATAACCGCCAGTGAGGTTTAATGCTATTCCCTGCTCGATGGCAAGTTCAGCCGTACGACAGGTGCCACCAACGGCAGTAAGTGAACGCTGGATCAATTGCTCAGACCAGGGAAAGCCAATGCGCCGCATCGCTTTGGGGTCCAGATTACCATCGCATAGCGCATCAATATAATCTGGCAAATAATGCGCTTTGAGGATCTCTCGCGATATGGGTTTTGGCTGAGTGAAGTGCTCTGCAGGGACGCCCTTCGCTGTCAGCGCATCGAAAATACCCTGATACTTCTCTATGGGAAAGCGATGCCGCACAGGCAAATCAAGCTGGCTATATATGGGATGAAAAACGAGTGGTGGTAACGATTGATTGTGCATACCCGGTTACCTTATCACGAGATAACCGGGAAAAGTATACTACTTAGCTGGTGAGCGATGAAACGACTCGCTGCACATTGGTCTCCATTTCTCGCACAGCGTCGGAAATATCGTTGCGACGAGACAACTCATGGTAGCGCTCTGACGAGGAAATGGATGAATTAATGACCTCTTCTACTCTACCAAGCACTACTTCTTGTTCATCGGCTGCCGCATTAAGCGCATCGACCACACTGGCCGTTTCTTTTATGCTTTGCACAACCAGGTGCAGCGTCTCTAGTGCAACTGAGGCTTCTTTCGCGTTGATATCTGCCAGTGATTTTCCAGCTTGCATTGCGGTCACCGCACCGCGGGCTTCCGATTCAAAACTTGATAAAATGTCATTAATTTCACGGGTAGACTGCTGCGTTTTTGCAGCCAGTGCACGCACCTCGTCGGCAACAACCGCAAAGCCTCTACCATGTTCGCCTGCACGGGCAGCTTCAATGGCCGCATTGAGTGCCAACAGGTTTGTCTGATCAGCAATTTCATTAATCACATTCACGACTTTAAGAATATTGTTACTTCTCGATTGCAGGGCATCAACAATATCACTGGACTCGTTAACGGTTCTGGCTAATTGGCTAAAGCCTTCATTTGCCTTACTGAATGTTGTGAAACACTCTCCCACATTGTCTTCAGACTGCTTCGTTGCCGCAGCAACCTGGTCGGTAATGGCCACCAAACTCTGTACAATTTCTCCGAGCTTTTCAGTACTGGTATTCAGTGACTGACTATTGTGGTGTTGATCTTCCGCGCCGTTAAGAATGGCCGCACTGACATCCCGTAACGTTGCCACAGCAATGCCCACTTGAGACTCGGCTTGGCGAAGTTCATGCACCGACGTTTTTAATTTTTCCTGAAGTGCACGGGCTGAATTGGCCAGTACACCGAGTTCATGATCGCTCTGATAGTTAAGTGCATTATCATAGCGACTGTGCGCCAGCCCAGAGATGAACCCTGCAATATTTTTAATCGGTTTAATAAGCTGATTACGCAGGCGATTAATCACATACACGGCCGTTAACGCCGATAGTGCGAGTGCAGCGAAAAGGATAATCCACAACGTGCGACGGGTATCCGTACGCATAGATGCAAAGGCATCAAAGGATTGATTCGCAATGTCCTTGGCCACCGTTTCCAGTAATTGAGCTGGCTCTCGGTCGATACCTTTTACATAGGCATCCCCCACCTTTGCGTTAAAGCCGGCATCGACAAATGCCTGATACCCTTCGCGATATTTGGCCGCCATTTTGTCATGCGCAACCAGAAACGCGCGAATATTGGTTTTTGTCGACGGATGAATAGAGGTATTGTTGAGGAGTAACTTAAACCCGCTCTGCACTTCCTGTTCACGCTGCTGAAAACGCTTCCAGTATTTCTCCCGGCTCTCGTCATCATAGCCACGAAGCAACGTGTTCTTCCATTCTTGTACCTGCGTTTTAAAGGTGTTGAGAATGGCAGTCACATCGCGTTCAGATTGCACCAGACTGTTTTCCATCTCGTCGAACTGATTAAGCACCGCGAAGGACTTATATAACGAAGCGACGTTTAACAAGACGAGAATAATGAGTGCGGCCATAACGGGCGTCATGACCAGTCGGCTGATACTGGCGTATTTCAACATGGGAACCTAATAATACAAGATTTAGAATGTGGTATAGACTTTTGTATTAGAAGACAGAAATATGACAGAGATGTGACAGAGCACGGAAACCGTTAGCCTATTAAGTATGAGACGAGGGCATCAGGTATAAATGACCGGCGCAGTCGTGTTGCGCCGGCACGGAACATGGTAACTATTCAGCTTCAAAAGGCGCCAGAACAATTTTACCAATGGCAGAACCACTCTCCAAAATGCGATGTGCTTCAACCAAATTTTGCGCATTCACGGGTCCAAGATGGGTATTAAACGTCGTGGTTAACTCACCCTTGTCGAGCAGGGAACTGACTTCATTAAGGATCTCATGCTGACGCAACACATCTTGAGTGTTGAACAACGGCCGCGTGTACATAAATTCCCAGTGTAACGAAATGCTCTTACGTTTCAGCAAGCCCACCTCCAGAGCTCCCGGATCATCAATCAGTCCAAAGCGGCTTTGTGGCTTCATCAAATCCACCAGCGCTGCAATGTGTACCTGCGTGTGAGTAAGACTGGCGACAAAATCTACACCATCTAGCCCCAGCGCCTGGTATTGCGGCGCAAGATCTTTGCTATGGTCGATAACGTGATGGGCGCCCATCTTTTTCACCCACGCCTGCGTTTCGTCACGAGACGCTGTAGCAACAATGGTTAGAGACGTAAGCTTTCTGGCCAACTGAATAAGAATCGAGCCCACGCCACCGGCAGCCCCTGTGATTAATAACACTTGTCCTTTACTGTCGGTTCCCTTGGCAACCTGTAAACGGTCGAATAACAGTTCGTAAGCCGTGATGGATGTCAGCGGCATGGCTGCTGCTTCACAATCATTCAAATTTACCGGGGCTTTACCGACAATGCGCTCATCGACCAGTTGATACTCCGTATTGGTGCCAGGGCGAGAAATATCACCTGCATAAAACACCCTGTCGCCTGCCTTAAATAACTGCGCGTCTTTGCCTGTTTCTACGACGGTACCCACCGCATCCCACCCAAGCACTTTTATCTCTTCGGCAGACGCGGATACCGTGCGACGAATTTTTGTATCTACCGGATTTACCGACACGGCCTCAATTTTTACCAACAAATCCCGTCCTGCCGGAACAGGTTTAGCGATATTGACCGCCTGAAGCGCATTCTCTGTCAATGTTTCTGTAGCTTGTTTATAGCCATATGCGCGCATGATTCGTTCCTTAGCGTTTAAATTCAGATTGCAGATATAGGTTACCTTACCGTTACGTCTCATGCCTTTGCCAGATCAAAAACGCTGCAGTTAACGATACCCACGATAACCGACTAAACTAGGTTAATAGAATGTTAACTGGCAAGTTATAAAAACAGATTACGTTAATCGCTAAATCTAATTTTCCGCCATCGGAAAACTCAATCATAGTTGTACTGGTTAAGCACTATTAATAACTGTTTAAAGGACATACACATGAAAATGAAACTCTTACCCGTTGTTGCAGCTATCGCTATGGCGTTATCGCCGACTGCGCACTCTGCCACTATGGAGCAAAATGCAAAAGTGGTGGGCGAAGCCCCTAAAGGCAATAAATTCTGGTGGCCTGAACAACTGGACCTGTCTCAATTACGTACCCACGGTGTGGCGTCAAACCCTTATGGCGAAAACTTTAACTACGCCAAAGCGTTTGAATCGCTGGATCTCAATGCGGTTAAAACCGATATCCGCGAAGTACTTACTTCTTCCCAGCCTTGGTGGCCGGCAGACTACGGCCATTATGGTCCGTTCTTTATCCGTATGGCGTGGCACGCCGCCGGTACTTACCGGACAGTTGACGGACGCGGCGGTGCCGGTGGTGGTCAGCAACGCTTCGATCCACTAAATAGCTGGCCTGATAACGCCAACCTGGATAAAGCCCGTCGATTACTGTGGCCCATTAAACAAAAATATGGCCGTAATATTTCCTGGGGTGATCTGATGGCCCTCACGGGTAACGTAGCGTTAGAAGACATGGGTTTCAAAACTTACGGTTTTGCTGGCGGACGTGTGGATGACTGGGAACCGGATCACGTTTACTGGGGCCCGGAAGAAGAAATGCTTACCGACCAACGCCGCGATGAAAAAGGCAACTTGAAAGGCCCTCTGGCAGCGGTTGAAATGGGATTGATTTACGTTAACCCTGTAGGACCGCATGGTAAACCAGACCCCATTGCTGCAGCTCACGACATCCGTATGTCTTTCGGGCGTATGGCGATGAATGATGAAGAAATCGTTGCCCTTATTGCCGGTGGTCACACCTTCGGTAAAGCCCACGGTGCCAAAAAAGCAGATTGTCTGGGTAAAGAGCCGGCCGCCGGCGACTTAGAAGACCAGGGCTTTGGCTGGAAAAACAGCTGTGGCAAAGGTAACGCAGAAGACACCATGACCAGTGGTCTGGAAGGTGCGTGGACGGTAACGCCGACGCAATGGACCACTAACTACCTGGATAACCTGTTTGGTTTCGAATGGAAACAAACCAAAAGCCCAGCTGGCGCTATTCAATGGATCCCAACCTCAGAGTCGGCAGCATCTATGGTGCCAGACGCACACGTGAAAGGTAAACGTCATGCGCCAATCATGTTTACAACTGACCTTGCGCTGAAAGAAGATCCTGAGTTCCGTAAAATCGCTAAGCGCTTCCAACAGAACCCGGCAGACTTCGAACTGGCTTTCGGTAAAGCGTGGTTTAAACTGAATCACCGTGATCTGGGGCCTAAGGCACGCTACCTGGGCGCAGAAATCCCGGCTGACGACCTTATTTGGCAAGACCCAATTCCCGAAGTCGACCACAAGTTGGTATCAGACAAACAAGCGAAGCAACTGAAGAAAAACATTCTGAAGTCAGGCTTATCGGTTCAGGAACTGGTGCGTGTGGCCTGGGCAGCAGCGGCAAGCTACCGTGATACCGACATGCGCGGTGGCGTAAACGGTGCTCGTATCGCGCTTGCTCCGCAAAAGGACTGGGCAATTAATAATCCGGCAGAGGTACAAAAAGTGCTGGGCGAGCTAAAAGAAATTCAGACAGCTTTCAACAAGAAGTCGAAAAGGGTCAAAGTTTCTCTGGCTGACATGATTGTACTGGCAGGCGCTGCAGGTGTTGAACAAGCGGCGAAAGATGCCGGTGTTGATGTAACCGTACCGTTCATTCCAGGTCGTATGGACGCCACACAGGAAATGACTGATGTTGCCTCTTTCGCCGTTCTGGAGCCTACGGCCGACGCATTCCGTAACTACTGGGCTGAAAGTAACTACCGCTCACCGGCTGTCATGATGGTCGATAAAGCAGACATGTTATCTCTCAGCGTACCTGAAATGACGGTTTTGTTAGGCGGCATGCGCGCAATGAACGCAAACGGCGACAGTTCTGCCCATGGTGTACTGACGGACAATCCGGGCCAATTGACTAACGACTTCTTCGTCAATCTGCTGGATATGTCCACCGAATGGAAGAAATCTGAAGACAGCACTGCCGTTTATGTGGGTGTAGACCGAGCTTCAGGTGAACAGAAATGGACTGCTACACCGGTAGATTTGATTTTCGGCTCTAACACCGAGTTGCGTGCCATCGCTGAGGTTTATGGCTCTGAAGATGCGAAAGACAAATTCGTTACCGACTTTGTTGATGCCTGGGTAAAGGTTATGCGCAACGATCGTTTTGACTTAAAACGCGGCTAATTCCTCCCCCTCTCATACCTCGTAAAACCATGCCCCCTGTTTAGGGGGCATTTTCATTTCTACTCAGTTATCACTGAACCTGTCAGCAACACACGCCGTAATACCTCCAACAAACGACACAATCAGGCAATCATTAAAGAGCATCAGGCATGCACAATTGCAGGGTTTTTCTTTAAAATTTTTAGCATCAGGATATGCCTGAGCATGTAACGACAAATGAGGCTATAGTTATGAAAACAATTGGTTATGCGGCTCACTCGTCAGACGCCCATATGGTTCCTTATCACTTTGAAAGACGGAACCTGCGCGACAATGACGTGGCCATCGAAATTCTATATAGCGGCGTTTGCCACTCAGATCTTCACACTGTGAACGGCGATTGGGGCGATCAGCCTTATCCTCTGGTACCCGGACACGAAATCGTCGGTAAAGTTATAGAAGTGGGCGCTGACGTAAAAAATTATGAAGTAGGCCAGCATGTAGCGGTTGGCTGTATGGTTGACAGCTGTCAGTCATGTGATCAATGTGATCATGGCGAAGAGCAATATTGCCGTAACGGTATGACTCCCACTTACGGCGCACCAGACCGTATCAGCGGTGAAATTACCCAAGGCGGCTACTCAAAACACATTGTAGTTCGTGAAGAATTCGTTTTACAGGTACCAGAATCATTGGATTTAGCGCGCACGGCACCCATCCTTTGTGCGGGTATCACTACGTTTTCTCCCCTGCGCACCTGGGGCGTTAAAGCAGGCAGTCGCGTGGGCGTCATCGGTCTGGGCGGTTTAGGTCACATGGCCGTTAAATTAGCCGTTGCCATGGGTGCAGAAGTCACTGTACTTAGCCGTTCCAACTCAAAAGAAGAGACAGCTAAAGCGTTAGGAGCAAAGAGAATATTAGCTTCTACCGATGAAAATGCGATGAAGCAAGCAGGATCTTCCTTTGATTTAATTATCGACACTGTTCCGGTTAAACATGACGTAGATGTTTACATGCCGCTTCTCGATATCGACGGCACATTGGCGATTGTCGGCCAGGTTGGCCCTATGGAAGATTTTATGACTGTGCCGTTAGTGATGGGTCGACGCCGCGTAGCAGGCTCACTGATTGGCGGTATCAAGGAAACTCAGGAAGTACTGGATTTCTGTGCTGAGCACGACATTCATCCTGAATGTAAGATGATTAAAGCTGATGAAGTAAACGACGCGTTTGCAAGCCTGGCAAAGGGCGACGTTGCGCACCGTTATGTTATTGATATGGCTAGCCTGAGCGTATAATTAACTACGCGATAAAATTGCGCCAAGTATCTAAATAAACCATAAAATATAATAGCCAGTCAGTACTTTTACTGACTGGCTATTTTTTTAACTTGCAGATGCGACTACAGCAATTGGGTTTTTATTTTAGATACCAGATAAATAGTTTTACCAATGCATCTCGTTAACGCTTATAGTAAACATCCAACGATGGACTGTTATTTAAAAGGGTTAAAATTTATGTTCTCTGGGCTTGCTGCGTTTCCATTAACCCCTTTGAAGAATGATGAAGTCGATGAGCATGCATTTATTGGTCTTCTCAAGCGCTTAGTTGAAGCCAAGGTAAACGCTATCGGCGTACTCGGTTCAACGGGAAATTACGCTTACCTGTCTAGAGAAGAGCGTAAAAGGGTCGCTGAAATTGCGGTTCAACACGCCAATACGACCCCGGTTATGGTAGGTATTAGCGCCTTAAATTTAAGAGATGTGCTTGTTAATGCTCAAGATGCTCAGGCGGCAGGTGCAAGCGCAGTACTTTTAGCGCCCATGTCTTACCAACCATTGACAGAAAATGAAGTCTTTAAATTATACGAGGCGGTCACTGCTACACTCTCTGTGCCGCTTTGCGTGTATGACAATCCGGGTACAACCCACTTTACTTTCAGTGATGAACTTCACGGACGTATCGCCCAGTTACCTCAAGTAAGGTCGATAAAAATTCCTGGCGTGCCTAAAGATCCTCAAGCTGCAGTGGAACGGGTCGACCGCCTCCGCGCATTAATTCCTGACCATGTATCGATTGGTGTAAGTGGTGATGCTTGTGCTGCCCACGGATTAAATGCGGGCTGTGAAGTTTGGTATTCCGTCATTGGTGGCCTGTATCCAGAAATTGCCCAATCCATTACAACGGCGGCTTTGAATAGGGAGCCCCAAGAAGCTTTACGCCTATCACAGCAATTAACGCCAATGTGGGAACTCTTTGCTCGCCATGGAGGCAGCCTTCGTGTGGTAGCTACAGCAGCTGAAATCCAGGGTTTGGCTGATTCTCCCTGCTTACCAAGGCCTCTGAGCGCATTAGCAGGAAAGGAGAAAGAGGCGCTAGCAGTCTTACTTGATAACTTGGGCTTAGCCTAGCCCTATTGTGGTGAGTGCCATTTAGGTTGGTTGTTAGCGGTTTAACAATCATGACAAACAACACATTACGGCAAAAACATCGAGTAGGGTGAGGCATCACCGCCTCATCCCTCTCACAGAACCGTACGTACGGGCCTCGTATACGGCTCCTGTACAGTTTATCCAGCGTAATTGCTGGGCACATTTCCCGTTCTAACGTCTTCCAGATTCACCAGTCCAAGTTCGTTAAACCAGCTGTTTGGCATCGCGTAGCTTGCCAGTGGGCTTCTTGCGCTGCGCCAACTCGTCATGCTCATGGACGCGAACTTGCCTTTGTAGCCCCGCTGTCGTAGCCAGCGATGCAGGCGGCTCGCCTTTTTCCATAACTTCAGTTGAACACTGCGCAGTCTGCGTCTCAGCCAACTCGCGATTTGCTTGAATGCCCTGCTGGCATTGGCAATCCTGAAGTACTGGCTGAACCCTCTTAGCAGTGGATTCAGTCTGTTGATGACATGTGACAACGGTTTTCCCCCGTTGCGTTTTGTCATCTCCTTTAGCTTCATTTTGAACAATGCCAGTTTCTTCGCTTGGATTCGGGTATATTTCGTCCCGATTTCCACACCAAGGAACCTGACACCCGCATCACTGTGTGTGATGTGGGTTTTCTCTGTGTTCACGGTCAGCTTCAGTTTACCTTCAAGGATTTGGGTCGCTTGTCGTTGCGCATTCTCTGCCGCTGAACGACTGCGACACAAGATAAGAATATCATCAGCGTAGCGCACTATGCGGTGGCCACGTTGCATCATCTCCTTATCAAACGCATCCAGATAGATGTTCGCTATCAAGGGGCTGATTACCCCACCTTGCGGACTCCCTGTGTCTGTCTGCTGCCAATGGCCTTCAACCATCACCCCACTTGTTAAGAACTGGCTGATTAAGCGCAGCACGCTACCATCACGCACCCGCCGTTTAATGCTTTCTATGAT
>NZ_MDHN01000038.1:1013-15562 GCF_001757105.1 Alteromonas confluentis | reverse complement strand
GTAAGCGTCCGCTAATCCCACCTATCGTTTTGCAAACTGCCATGGTAGATGTTGCTCGATACCGGTTTCGGGTTTGCTGAGCTGCTCCAGGCAGGCCATGACATAATCGAACGCATTGAGGTCGTTAGCCTTCGCTGTTTCAATGATGCTGTAGAGGATGGCGCTGGCATTGGCACCGGTTGCGGTCTGGCTGAACAGCCAGTTTTTTCTGCCGATGACGAACGGTTTAATGGCTCGCTCTGCGCGGTTATTGTCGATGGTGAGCTGGCCATCGAGTGTGTAACGAACCAGTTTATGCCATTGATTAAGGCAATACTGTATTGCCTCGCCGAGTTTTGTTTTCGGTAATACCTGTTGGGCTGATTTTATCAGCCAGGCTTCAAACTGATTAAGCAACGGCAGGCTTTTTTCTTGTCGTTGTGCATAGCGGGTTGCTGCGGTTTCTTCTTTTAACTGCGTCTCGACACGGTAGAGCTTCTGTATGTGGTTCAGTGCCCAGTCGGCTTTGCCACTGCCTTTACTGCCAGCGCCTTTTTTCGCTTCCATGAACTTGCGTCTCGCATGGGCCCAGCAGCCGACTAAGGTGGCCTGCGTTTGTTCGTAGCCCTGATAGCCATCCACTTGCAGATAGCCGCTATAACCATCAAGGAAGTCCACGGCACATCGCCCCGCACGACTATTGTGATAATCGTACAGTACGATATTGGGTGTTGACGAGCCGGTAATGGTCGCTTGCGGTGAATCTGCACCGGTGGCATACAGCCACATGTAACTGGTCGCTTTGTCAGAATCGACAACCTTCAGCGTGGTTTCATCCGCCTGGATAACCGGTTGCTTTAGCAGATGTTGATGAAGCTGGTCATAAAGCGGTTTAAATAACTCAGCGCAACGGATTATCCAGTCTGCCATGGTTTTACGGCTGAGTTCGATGCCATGCTGTTTGAACATGGCTTCCTGCCGGTAAAGTGGCAGACCATACTGATATTTGCTGGTGATTATCTGGCTTAACAAGCTGGGTGTTGCATAGCCTTTAGGGATAACGCTGTGAGGTACCGGCGCTTGTTTAACCGTATTGCTGATACCCTCTTTTTCGCAGGTACGGCACGCATATTTCGGACGTACATGCTCAATCACTTTCACCTGAGCAGGAATGAACTGAAGTTTCTCAGACTTATCTTCACCGATGCAGTGCAGTGTGCCAGCGCAGCAACCACAGACTTTATCTTCATCAGGGATATCGTGAACGATGACTTCACGCGGCAAGTCCTCAGGCAGTGGTTTACGCTTAGGTTTATTGCGTGTATAGCTGATGGTTTCCTGCTCTGGCGTTTCAACATCGGCAGTCAGTTCTTCCGCCTCATTAAACAGCTCACCCTGACCAGGGTGGCCTTCAGTACTTTTGCCAAACTGTTTTTGCTGTGCGATACGGAACTGCTCTTCCAGGTATTGATACCGGTTATTCAATTCCCGGAGCTGCTGCTCCAGTTCAGCGATGCGGCGTTGATAATCTTCTTCGTTCATAAGACTATTATCGCCGATTAAGGTACTGATTACCTGATGTTATTCAGACTATTTCGTGATCGATAAATGCTACTTATGATCACCGGTTATAAGCCGGAAGCCGTGTAGTTCAATGGCGAATGGCCTATCACATCAAAGCCCGACAATAGCCACTGCAACTGCTGCTCACTCAGGTGCATGTGCTGTAATTCAGTGTCTGATGGCCATTTGAAGCGATGCTTCTCCAGGCGCTTATACCACAGGGCAAAGCCAGTTTTATCCCAGTACAACACCTTCAGTTTATCCCGCTTTTTATTGCAGAACACAAACAACGCATCCCGGAACGGATTCAATTCCATCTGCTGTTCCACCACGACAATCAGGCCGTTGATGGATTTACGGAAGTCGACATTATCCAGATAAAGATAAATGTCAGAAGGCTCGACGAACATCTTCATTCGTTCAGCGCCTTCATCAGGTCGGCTAACCACTGTGGGCTGACATTGGCGGGTATGCGCAATGTCGAAGCAGCGCATTCAAGCGAAAGGGTCTGCGGGTCATCTTCAATACGGGATTCGAACGTGGTGACTTCGCGCTTAACGTGAACAAACTTATTGCTGGTTCGCTGAAGCCGGATGTCACTGCGTCTGGCATAAAACGTCTGAATGTTTATCTGATGCTGACGGCAGAACGCCACCGCTGATAATCCACTTTGTTCCTGACGTTCGAAAAGCGCCAGCCAGGTATTAACGTCTCGTCGTTGGTATCGCATGGTGTTCTCCTTAGCAAAAGAACACGATGCAGTAGCGACATCAGTTTTTGAATGTGGGGATTACCGGACGGTTACAGTGAAGTTGCAGAATATTCTTTTTAATGCAAAAGTTCATTTTCGATTGTGGGAAGAATTGCAAAAAAGAAGAACTGAAAAGCATGTAAATGTTATTAATGCTGGGTTTTCAACTTTTATTATTTATACAATACAAGCCCATTTTAAAAGTCTTATTGTAGAGTTGCACAAGTTAGTTGAAAAAAGAAAGGATACTTACAACCTAACCTCATTTATTGAAAATGCCAAAATAGATCCTGATGCCAGTTTAAATCTCGTGGAAGAATGTAATGACTACCTTGATAAAATCAAATTAACTTCTAAAGCAATTTTTATTCTCAGAAATGAGGTAGAAGCACACAGTACCATGAAGAGAACTCCAGAGGAGAGTTTCAATGCAGCGGCAATAACACCTCACGATATCAACAAGTTCATTCAATCATCAGGTTACATTTTGAACGCGATAGGCTCTCATTTTTTTCAGCAAAAATGGACATTAAATGAAATCGAAGAGGGGCAAAGTGTAACCAAGCTATATGAGGCTATGGAGGCTTATACGGTCGCATAACAAACCACTCAAGTCGCTCGCAGGCTCGCTGGGACAGTAACACATGGGCTCTGTCGCTTCGCTCGGATTTTAGCCCATGTGTTACTGCCCCTTAGTGGGGTGTTATACGCTGCGAGGAAAGTCAAACAGTGGACGTTGAAAAAGCAAAAGAGAAAAGCCAGCTCAAGCAGCTAATGTTTACCACTTTGTTCGGTCCTCTTGGCTTGTTTTACTCAAACAAGATTATTGCTGTTTTTCTTTCAATATTTATTATTCCATCTATTTTGGCGTTTGGTTTTGGCTTATTTTTCGGATGGCCATTCTCAATGTTGGTAGGCGTAATATGTGTTAGGCAGCACAATATTAAAGTGCAGCCATTTTTGGCATTTCAAAAACGCAAAGCTCAGTATGAACAAGGGCGTATTAATGGCAACGCATAACAAAAAAATTAAGTTCGCCCGCTGCGCAGGCTGGGACGCAAACATATGGGCTGCTCACTTCGTTCGGATTTTAGCCCACATGTCTGCGCCCCTTATTTAAAAGTTATATTTTCGGAGTAAGTTCAAATTGAGATGGATTTTATTAAGTTTATTATTTTGCGGCGCTTCGAACGCATCAACTTGTATTGTTACTGAGGAACAAGCGTTTCTTTGGAATGAAAAATATCAGTCACTTTTTACAGTTAATACTGATTATTTTGATGGCAGTTATTCAGTAGAAATCTTAATACCCAACAAAATCGAAGATCGAGAATATAAAAATTCGGCACTATTCATCGATAGTCTTGAGGAACCATCACTGTTTATGCCAGCAGAAGCTTTCGAGCGTGATGAAGGAAAAGTAGTTTGGTATACCGTTGGAAATGAGTTGGTTCGAAAACACTTTTTTGTTTTTTCATACGGCGGAGGCTGTGGTATTTCGGTAACAGTGCCGGTTATTTTTAACTAAAAATATAACAAACACATTAAGGCGCTTCGCTGGGACAGTAACACGTGGGCTCTGTCGCTTCGCTCGGATTTTAGCCCACGTGTTACTGCCCCTTATGTGGGTGTTAGTTGCCAGTCTAAAACGGAGACTGCTGTGGAAATTGATGAAGACAAAATTGATGATGCCGCACTAGCTTTATTTTATCTCACTCTGCACGATAATTTTGGGTCGGCGTGGAAACAAATAGACTGGAGTATTACGGATCGACTTTATGAAAAAGGCTACATCCTCGATCCTGTTGGCAAATCCAAGTCAGTTGTTTTAACTGATGAAGGTTTAGCAAAGTCCGAAGAGCTGTTTAAAAAATTATTTACTAAAAGCCAAGGAAGTTGAGCTTTTTTATATTAATCTGCTTCTGTTGCTAGGTTGTCTAAACTTGTCAACTAACAAACGCATTAAAACGCTCGCAGGCTCGCTGGGACGCTAACGCATGGGCAGCGTCACTTCGTTCCTAATTTTAGCCCATGTGTTATCGCCCTTTATGCGGGCGTTATAAGCCTTAACTTGAGCTGAGCTATGGAAATTGAAATCTCTTCTGATAAAACGAAGCTCGACGTTGAGTTAATTCTTCGTTTCTTGTCTCAAGAGTCATATTGGGCGAAAGGCCGTTCCCTAGAAACAGTGGTTAACACTATCCAAAACTCCTTTTGTATTGCAGCCTATTCAAAGGGACGTCAGGTTGCATTTGCAAGGGTAGTAACAGACTATTGTACTCATGCATACATCATGGACTTCTTTACCTCAGATGGTTTGCGGAATACGGGAATTGGTAGTTCATTGTTAACGGCATTACTTGATGCGCCTGAGTTAGCTGCAGTTAACAAGTTTACTTTAAGTACAGACTCAGCTTCGCAGTTTTATTGTCGTGCGGGTTTTAAACCTGTAGCGAAATCAGTATTAGCTTGGAAGCGGGGCGGCTTATAACAATCGCATTAAATCGCTCGCAGGCTCGCTGGGACGCTAACACATGGGCTGCGTCACTTCGTTCCTAATTTTAGCCCATGTGTTATCGCCCTTTATGCGGGTGTTAGATTCTGTTTAGTTCTTTCATTTCTCTCTTTGTTTCTTTGTCCGCCTAGCTGCGCAAGGTAGTTTCTTCTGGGACTAAATTCGTGTCAGGCGACAGCGGTTTTACCAACGGCAAGTCAACGGAAGTTGTCTCCGGCATCGCAAAGCCAGCAACCAGAAATCACCGCTTTGCAGAACATCGTCATGTTGTTTCGGCACGAACATCATCGCTCTTTTGGTATCAGGCTTTACAAGCGTTGCACTGTTTAACGGCGGTTGGAGAAGTAACAGCAATGGGTTTTCAGTTGTATCAGTATCGCCATTTCTCCAGCAGCTTTTT
Source organism: Alteromonas confluentis (assembly GCF_001757105.1). Lineage (GTDB taxonomy): Bacteria > Pseudomonadota > Gammaproteobacteria > Enterobacterales > Alteromonadaceae > Alteromonas > Alteromonas confluentis. The sequence goes on along the minus strand of NZ_MDHN01000038.1, from coordinate 10,354 downwards.
CACATCTGGCTTTTCGTATTGGGTTGTTTTAAAGTCAGTTTATTGATTTAGGTTTGCCGCATTTTCAAACTAGCGGTGGCAGCAAAGCTGCGAACGTTTATCTCTGCGGTATCTAACAATCGCATTAAAACGCTCGCAGGCTCGCTGGGACGCTAACGCATGGGCAGCGTCACTTCGTTCCTAATTTTAGCCCATGCGTTATCGCCCTTTATGCGGGTGTTAGATTCTGTTTAGTTCTTTCATTTCTCTCTTTGGTTCTTTGTGCGCCTAGCCGCGCAAGGTTGTTTCTTCTGGTGCTAATTCAGTGTCAGGCGAGGGCTGATTTACAACCGACAAGTCAACGCAGGTTGTCTCCAGAATCGCAAAGCCAGCAGCCAAAACTAAAGGGTTTTCTGAAGTTCGCCGTGTTGTTTTGGCACGAACATCGGCGCTTTTTTGGTTTCAGGCTTTATAAGCGTTATTCTGTTCAGCAGCATTTAAAAAGTAACAGGCAATGGTTTGCAGCAGTATCATCATCGCCTTTTCTCCGGCAGCTTTTTCACATCTGGCTTTTCGTATTAGGTTGTTTTAAAGTCAGTTTATTGGTTTGGTTTTGCCACAGTTACAAACTAGCGGTGGCAGCAAAGCTGCGAACGTTGGTCTCTGCGGTATCTAACAATCGCATTAAATCGCTCGCAAGCTCGCTGGGACGCTAACACATGGGCAGCGTCACTTCGTTCCTATTTTAGCCCATGTGTTATCGCCCTTTATGCGGGTGTTATGTAGCTATGATGTTCCAAGGTAAATAAAAAGGATTTTTTAATGAAACTTTACCCTTATCAAACGATAGAAACTGTAAATTTACCAACTCTTTTATTCGCAGCGAGAGCTCTTGGTATTTTTTCTTATATATCTTCACTTCTTACTGTTCTCCTATGGGGCGCCGCTTTTGTTGTCGGCCCCAGTATCAGAGCAACTTATTTATTTTTTAGCTTAGGTACATTGTCCGCCACTATTTGCTTTCTAGTTGTTAGCGGATTATGTGCAGCTGTTGTTTCGTGCGAACAAAAGTACACTCAAGGATAGAGCGCAACATAACAATCAAATTAAGTCGCTCGCAGGCTCGCTGGGACACAAACATGGCGGCTGTGTCGCTTCGCTCCGATTATAGCCGCCATGCTTGCGCCCCTTATTTGGGTGTTAGATTCTGTTTAGTTCTATCATTTCTCTCTTTGGTTCTTTGTGTGCCTAGCCGCGCTAGGTTGTTTCTTCAGGGAGTAATTGAGTGTCTGGCATCAGCGGTTTTATCTGGGGCAAGTCAACGGAAGTTGTCTCCGGCACCGCAAAGCCAGCAACCAGAAATCACCGTTTTGCAGAACATCGCCGTGTTGTTTCGGCACGAACATCATCGCTCTTTTGGTATCAGGCTTTAGAAGCGTTGTACTGTTCAGCGCATTTGCAAAAGTAACAGCATATCAATGGTGGTTGTTTGGAAATCGCCTTTTCTCTGGCCACTTTTTCACATCTGGCTTTTCGTATTAGGTTGTTTTAAAGTCAGTTTATGTTTTGAGTTTGCAGCATTTTCAAACTAGCGGTGGCAGCAAAGCTGCGAACGTTGGTCTCTGCGGTATCTAACAATCACATTAAGTCGCTCGCAGGCTCGCTGGGACAGTAACACGTGGGCTCTGTCGCTTCGCTCGGATTTTAGCCCACGTGTTACTGCCCCTTATGTGGGTGTTAGATTCTGTTTAGTTCTTTCATTTCTCACTTTGTTTCTTTGAGCGCCTAGCCGCGCAAGGATGTTTCTTCTGGGGCTGATTGAGAATCAGGTAAGGGCAGTTGTACAAGCGGCAAGTCAACGGAAGTTGCCTCCGGCATCGCAAAGCCAGCAACCAGAAATCACCGTTTTGCAGAACATCGCCATGTTGTTTTGGTACAAACATCGGCGCTCTTTTGGTTTCAGGCTTTACAAGCGTTGTACTGTTTAACGGCAGTTGGAGAAGTAACAGCCATGGGTTTTCAGTTGTATCAGTATCGCCATTTCTCCGGCAACTTTTCCACATCTGGCTTTTCGTATTGGGTTGTTTTAAAGTCAGTTTATGTTTTGAGCTTGCCGCATTTCCTAACTAGTGGTGGCAGCAAAGCTGCGAACGTTGGTCTCTGCGGTATCTAACAATCGCATTAAAACGCTCGCAGGCTCGCTGGGACGCTAACGCATGGGCAGCGTCACTTCGTTCCTATTATAGCCCATACGTTATCGCCCTTTATGCGGGTGTTAGGTACTTATGGGAACCGAGATATTTTCAATTTTTATTTTTGTGCCCATATTTATTGCTGCAATTGCTAGCATCAAGATAGTAAGAAATAAAAACAGGTTGAAACACAGCATCTTACTCGCGGCAACGTTTTGCTTTTTTGGTTATTTCACTCTATTGCCTTATCTGGATGGTTATAACCCGATGCAGGGAGTTGTCATCGGAAGTCTGGTTTATCTGCCAAGCTACTTAATTGTTTATTGTGGCTTAACTGTCTATTTCAGAAAGATTCGCAGGGAAGGCTAGGACGTATCTGCACGCACCTAACAAACCACTAAAGTCACTCGCTTCGCTCGCTGGGACAGTAACACGTAGGCTCTGTCGCTTCGCTCCAAATTTTAGCCTACGTATTACTGCCCCTTAGTGGGGCGTTAGTTGCCAGTCTAAAACGGAGACTGCTGTGGAAATTGATGAAGACAAAATTGATGATGCCGCACTAGCTTTATTTTATCTCACTCTGCACGATAATTTTGGGTCGGCGTGGAAACAAATAGACTGGAGTATTACGGATCGACTTTATGAAAAAGGCTACATCCTCGATCCTGTTGGCAAATCCAAGTCAGTTGTTTTAACTGATGAAGGTTTAGCAAAGTCCGAAGAGCTGTTTAAAAAATTATTTACTAAAAGCCAAGGAAGTTGAGCTTTTTTATATTAATCTGCTTCTGTTGCTAGGTTGTCTAAACTTGTCAACTAACAAACGCATTAAATCGCTCGCAGGCTCGCTGGGACGCTAACACATGGGCTGCGTCACTTCGTTCCTAATTTTAGCCCATGTATTATCGCCCTTTATGCGGGTGTTAGATTCTGTTTTGTTCTTTCATTTCTCTCTTTGTTTCTTTATGCGCCTAGCCGCGCTGGGTTGTTTCTTCTGGGGCTCATCGAGAGTTTGGCTGCAGCGGTTTCGCTAGCGGCAAGTCAACGGAAGTTGTCTCCGGAATCGCAAAGCCAGCAACGAGAAATTGCCGCTTTGCAGAACATCGCCATGTTGTTTCGGCACGAACATAATCGCTCTTTTGGTATCAGGCTTTACAAGCGTTTCTCTGTTTAGCGGCTGATAAAAGTATCAGTAATTCACTGGCAGTTATTTTGAAATCGCCTTTTCTCCGGCAGCTTTTTCACATCTGGCTTTTCGTATTAGGTTGTTTTAAAGTCAGTTTATTGGTTTGGTTTTGCCACAGTTACAAACTAGCGGTGGCAGCAAAGCTGCGGTCGTTTATCTCTGCGGTATCTAACAATCGCATTAAATCGCTCGCAGGCTCGCTGGGACGTTAACGCATGGGCAGCGTCACTTCGTTCCTATTATAGCCCATGCGTTATCGCCCTTTATGCGGGTGTTAGATTCTGTTTAGTTCTTTCATTTCTCTCTTTGGTTCTTTGTGCGCCTAGCCGCGCAAGGTTGTTTCTTCTGGTGCTAATTCACTGTCAGGCGAGGGCTGATTTACAACCGACAAGTCAACGCAGGTTGTCTCCAGAATCGCAAAGCCAGCAGCCAAAACTAAAGGGTTTTCTGAAGATCGCCGTGTTGTTTTGGCACGAACATCGGCGCTTTTTTGGTTTCAGGCTTTATAAGCGTTGTTCTGTTCAGCAGCATTTAAAAAGTAACAGGCAATGGTTTGCGGCAGTATCAACATCGCCTTTTCTCTGGCCACTTTTTCACATCTGGCTTTTCGTATTAGGTTGTTTTAAAGTCAGTTTATTGGTTTGGTTTTGCCACAGTTACAAACTAGCGGTGGCAGCAAAGCTGCGAACGTTGGTCTCTGCGGTATCTAACAATCGCATTAAATCGCTCGCAAGCTCGCTGGGACGCTAACACATGGGCAGCGTCACTTCGTTCCTATTTTAGCCCATGTGTTATCGCCCTTTATGCGGGTGTTATGCGTCACGAGACATAATGGAGGATAAATGAGAAGGATTCTATTTTTGACAAGTGCTTTAGCACTATCAGCATGTAATTCGACTTCTGTCGTTCAGGATAGCGGAATACAACCAATTGATTTTGTGGGTGACAAAAATGCCCTTGAGAAAATGTGGATAGTTTCGAAAAACGATTACCCAATATACCCTACAGATGCAGCTAGGAGAGGTATAAGCGGTTGTGTCGATTTTTCATTTGTGATCGACAGTGAAGGGAAAGCACAAAACATCCAAGTTATTAAGGCTATTCCTGACTCTACTTTTATCAGTTCAGCGACAAAATCACTTAAAAAATTCAGATGGCAGCCAACGAAATCAAACGATGAACGCCAGCCAGCAATTACAACTTTGCAGCTTGATTTCAGTACCACCCCAGTAATGAAAGTTGCGGAATGCATAGCAGGTGACGCATAACAAACCACTCAAGTCGCTCGCAGGCTCGCTGGGACAGTAACACATGGGCTCTGTCGCTTCGCTCGGATTTTAGCCCATGTATTACTGCCCCTTAGTGGGGTGTTATGCACTCTAAGCGACTGCCCATAGCAAGTAGGTTTCAATGAAAATCACAGTAGTAATACCAGCACATAATGAAGAAAAATATCTCGGTCGATGTTTGTCATCAATAAATGATCAGTCGATTCCACACGACATGCAGGTGGATAAGATTGTCGTGCTAAACAGATGCTCGGACAAAACTGAAGAAATCGCAAAGGCTCACGGAGCTACCGTTTTTTCAAATGATTCAAAGAACCTTTCGAGTATCAAAAATACGGGCGTAGCTAACGCAAAAACTGAATGGGTAATCACAATCGATGCAGATAGCTGGATGTCTGAAGGGGTTTTAACGGAAATATACCAACATGCAAAGTCACCAGGCTCTCTCGGTGGTGGCATACGAATTAAACCTGAAAGAATTTCCCCAGGAATAGCGGTTGGGTACGGGATGATGCTGATTCCTGCTTTTTTCCTTGGACTTTCTTTTGGCATGTACTGGTTCAGAAAGTCAGATTTTGATGCTATCGGTGGCTTTGATGAAAAACGCCATATTGCGGAGGATGTAGACTTTCTTACAAGACTCAAGTTACATGGGAAGAAAACAGGTAGACGACACAAAATGATCTCGCTTAAATATATAACAACATCTTGCAGAAAGTTCGATGAATTTGGAGACTGGCATTTTGTTCGGATATTCGGTAATCCTTTTCGAGTTCGACAGGCTATTACCGGAAATGATCGAGAGTATCTCGACAAGAACTGGTATGAAGTAAAACGCTAGTTATAAAAACATGATACAAATTGATCATAAAAAATGTTGCATAACAAGCGCTTAAACTCGGGTTTCAAAAGCTGCTGCGCAGCTTTTTGATGTCCGGTTATAATTGGCGTTATGCCTTTATGTGGGAGCCTCTATGGAATGCATTCCTGATGAATCGAAAATAAGTTCATATGCCACAAATGCCTATTTTTCTGATTGCTTCACCTCCGTAACTCGTTATGAAAACCAGTCTGCGTTAGATATATTCTTGTCAATCGCTAGAAAATCGCCTAACTGGATCAATTTTTTGATGTCACTACGAAATAACATTGTTTCAAAGTTTGGCCTTAAAAATCTTGGGTCGTTATCAGATATTGAGCAATATAAGTCAGCGATAGATTATAAGGTTGGTGATAGGGTTGGTATTTTCACGCTGCACTTTAATTCACACAACGAAGTGATACTTGAAGACCGTGATAAGCATTTAAACGTTAAGGTGTCATTTTACATTGAGCCAAATGGTAATACGGCTAGGATTTATGCTAGCACTGTAGTCCACGTAAAAAATACGCTTGGAAAAATATACATGCTTTTTGTGACACCAATGCATAAGTTAATAGTGCCATCAACACTAAAAGCGCTACCAAAGGCATAACAAGGTTTTAAAGTCGGACTCGTAACAGTTTGCTCGGTTCCGCTTCGCTTCACATTTTAGCAAACTGTCACTCGCCGGATTAAAACGGCGTTATGTACTTTAAGGATAATTATGAAGTCATGGAATGAATTAACAAATCTTCAGCGTGCAGTTATCGGCATATCACTTGTCATCAGCGCAGCAATTCTGCCAGAGATCGCTTTTCTCGTTAATCTTGGCGGTATGGAAGTAGCGTTTGCGCTTATCTTCGCTAGCTTTACGCCTTTCATTGCTTGGGCGTCTAGCAAATTAGCTTCAATAAAACGTGCTGCCGTTTTAGCATATTTTGCGTATCAGCAAAGTGCATCGGCCAAACCGTCAGTTTTTGCATTGCAGGCTTCATTTTGTGCGATTGCCTTTGTAATTACTGGCTCAGGTGTATTAGCTATCACTTTCTTTATGCCTAGCATGGTATTAAACGGTGTCTTGGCGTAGGCGTACATAACAATCGCATTAAATCGCTCGCAAGCTCGCTGGGACGCTAACGCATGGGCAGCGTCACTTCGTTCCTAATTTTAGCCCATGCGTTATCGCCCTTTATGCGGGTGTTAGATTCTGTTTAGTTCTTTCATTTCTCTCTTTGTTTCTTTGTGCGCCTAGCCGCGCAAGGTTGTTTCTTCTGGGGCTGATTGAGAATCAGGTAAGGGCAGTTGTACAAGCGGCAAGTCAACGGAAGTTGCCTCCGGCATCGCAAAGCCAGCAACCAGAAATCACCGCTTTGCAGAACATCGCCATGTTGTTTTAGCACGAACATCAGCGCTCTTTTGGTTTCAGGCTTTACAAGCGTTGCACTGTTTAACGGCAGATGGAGAAGTAACAGCCATCGGTTTTCAGGTGTATCAGCAACGCCTTTTCTCTGGCCACTTTTTCACATCTGGCTTTTCGTATTAGGTTGTTTTAAAGTCAGTTTATTGGTTTTGTTTTTGCCACAGTTACAAACTAGTGGTGGCAGCAAAGCTGCGGTCGTTTATCCCTGCGGTATCTAACAATCGCATTAAAGCGCTCGCAGGCTCGCTGGGACGCTAACGCATGGGCAGCGTCACTTCGTTCCTATTATAGCCCATGCGTTATCGCCCTTTATGCGGGTGTTAGATTCTGTTTAGTTCTTTCGTTTCTCTCTTTGTTTCTTGGTGCGCCTAGCCGCGCAAGGTTGTTTCTTCTAGGGCTAATTCAGTGTCAGGCGAGGGCGGTTGTATTTGCAGCAAGTTAACGTAAATCGTTACATACATCGCAAAGCCAGCAGCCTTAACGAACGGGTTTTCAAAACATCGCCGTGTTGTTTTGGCGCGAGCTTCAGTGCTCTTTTGGTTTCAGACTTTAGAAGCGTTGTACTGTTCAGCAGCATTTAAAAAGTAACAGGCAATGGTTTGCGGCAGTATCAACACCGCCTTTTCTCCGGCCACTTTTTCACATCTGGCTTTTCGTACTAGGTTGTTTTAAAGTCATTTTATTGGTTTGGTTTTGCCACAGTTACAAGCTAGCGGTGGCAGCAAAGCTGCGAACGTTGTTCTCTGCGGTATCTAACAATCGCATTAAAACGCTCGCAGGCTCGCTGGGACGCTAACGCATGGGCAGCGTCACTTCGTTCCTATTTTAGCCCATGCGTTATCGCCCTTTATGCGGGTGTTAGATTCTGTTTAGTTCTTTCATTTCTCTCTTTGGTTCTTTGTGCGCCTAGCCGCGCAAGGTTGTTTCTTCTGGGGCTAATTCAGTGTCAGGCGAGGGCTGATTTACAACCGACAACTCAACGCAGGTTGTCTCCAGAATCGCAAAGCCAGCAGCCAAAATTAAAGGGTTTTCTGAAGATCGCCGTGTTGTTTTGGCACGAACATCAGCGCTTTTTTGGTTTCAGGCTTTACAAGCGTTGCACTGTTCAGCGGCAGTTAAAAAAGTAACAGGTAACAGTTTGCGGCATTATCAACACCGCCTTTTCTCCGGCAGCTTTTTCACATCTGGCTTTTCGTATTAGGTTGTTTAAAAGTCAGTTTATTGGTTTGGTTTTGCCACAGTTACAAACTAGCGGTGGCAGCAAAGCTGCGGTCGTTTATCTCTGCGGTATCTAACAATCGCATTAAAACGCTCGCAGGCTCGCTGGGACGCTAACGCATGGGCAGCGTCACTTCGTTCCTATTATAGCCCATGCGTTATCGCCCTTTATGCGGGTGTTATGCGTCAGGGAGACATCGGTAAAATGAATAACAAAGTCTTTGATTTCGTAGAACATGAAATCAAAATAGACAAACTTATAAAAAACCTTTTTACCGTGTCTTACTTATCGGATGCAAAATGGCGAAAGTGCTTTTCACTTTTAAATCAGGCTTACCCAGATTTGCAGGTTATTTGGAAGTTCGCCGGAAGCAAACGACGGTGTGCGTTATTCTCTTCCAACAGAGGGTTCTCTGGAGCAAACCTTTCTTAATAATCGCTTTTGGTTTGGACCGGCCTATTACAAAGAAATTGAATGGTTAGAATTTCCTCGTTTAGGTAAGCCTCTCGGTCAAGAAAATATTCCCGCAACCCACTTCGAACAGGATGTAAATGGAGTAGTAGAATACCTTACTAAATTTGGGCAATGGCCACTTGAAGATACACCGCAGGGGTATAGGCTATATGGACATCGCTAAAAACGCATAACAAACCGCTGTAGTCGGTCGCAAGCTCCCTGGGACAATAACACGTGGGCTCAGTCGCTTCGCTCCAAATTTTAGCCCACGTGTTATTGCCCCTAAGCGGGGTGTTAGATTCTGTTTAGTTCTTCCATTTCTCTCTTTGTTTCTTTGTGCGCCTAGCCGCGCAAGGTTGTTTCTTCTGGGGCTAATTGATAGTCAGACGACGGCGGATTCATCCACGGCAAGTTAACGAACGTTGTTTTCAAAATCGCAAAGCCGGCAGCCAAAACAAAAGGGGTTTCAGAACATCGCCGTGTTGTTTTGGCACGAACATCAGCGCTCTTTTGGTATCAGGCTTTAGAAGCGTTGTACTGTTCAGCGGCAATTGTAAAAGTAACAGCATATCAATGGTGGTTGTTTGGAAATCGCCTTTTCTCCGGCAGCTTTTCACATCTGGCTTTTCGTATTAGGTTGTTTTAAAGTCAGTTTATGTTTTGAGCTTGCCGCATTTTTAAACTAGCGGTGGCAGCAAAGCTGCGAACGTTGGTCTCTGCGGTATCTAACAATCGCATTAA
>NZ_MDHN01000038.1:0-830 GCF_001757105.1 Alteromonas confluentis | reverse complement strand
GCGAGGGCTGATTTACAACCGACAAGTCAACGCAGGTTGTCTCCAGAATCGCAAAGCCAGCAACCAGAAATCACCGTTTTGCAGAACATCGCCGTGTTGTTTCGGCACGAACATCATCGCTCTTTTGGATTCAGGCTTTACAAGCGTTGCACTGTTTAACAGCTGTTGTAGAAGTAACAGCCATGGGTTTTCAGTTGTATCAGTATCGCCATTTCTCCGGCAAATTTTTCACATCTGGCTTTTCGTACTAGGTTGTTTTAAAGTCAGTTTATGTTTTGAGCTGGCCGCATTTGCAAACTGGCGGTGGCAGCAAAGCTGAGGTCGTTCATCTCTGCGGTATCTAACAATCGCATTAAATCGCTCGCAGGCTCGCTGGGACGCTAACACGTGGGCTGCGTCACTTCGTTCCTAATTTTAGCCCACGTGTTATCGCCCTTTATGCGGGTGTTATGTGTTTTGAGGTAGACAAATAATTAAACGGATTTTTTTAACAGTTATTTTTTTCTTAGTTGTAATGCCCGCTTATTCTTATGGTACAGCGTCAGGCTGCAATTCAGAATGCCAGGAACTTGCTAGAAATATTTCGTCTAACAATCCTTTGATTGGGTTAAGCTACCTCTTTGCTCCAATTGTAGGACTAGTAGTGTTCATTGAATGGAAGGGAAAACCAAATAGAGTAAGCTCAGGGCAACACCAGTCTTTAGCAAAATTGTTATATACCCTTGCGCTCATTTCGCTGATTTTATTGCTTTTGTTATAGACAAACACACATAACAATCGCATTAAATCGCTCGCAAGCTCGCTGGGACGCTAACGCATGGGCAGCGTCA